>NZ_JBQFUM010000015.1:0-630 GCF_056539185.1 Ruegeria sp. BC6 | reverse complement strand
TCCCGGCAATCGGCCTTGATGCATTTTGCCAAAAGTTGCTGGTTTACGCGGGCGATGACGGTGGCTCAGTCGTGATTTTCAATGATATTGCAGCCTTTGCCGAGCTTCACTATGGGTCATCAGCCAAACCGCATCACGCGCTGAACGAAAGGCTTACAGCGACTTTTCAGAAAGCACTTCAGTAGAGCGATACCGCGCATCGCAATTACGATGCATCTGCAGCACTGCAGAACTGTGAGTTCTTTCAAAATCTGAGGTCCGCTTTGGGCGGCGGTCTCAATGGATCGCCGCAACACTTCACTTTGAGAGCAAAGATGGAGTGTTGGAATGGCTTATCGACGTCGGATTTATTTTACGGACCAACAAAAGGCGGAAATCTGGGATCGCTGGCAACGCGGAGAGTCGATGAGCTCGATCGGTCGGTTGTTCGATCGGAACTCATCGTCAATCTATCCGCTACTGGCACGGACAGGTGGTATCCGCCCGCCTGAGAGGCGGCGCTCGCGATTGGCAATGACGCTGGCGGAACGCGAAGAGATCTCTCGGGGCCTGAAAGCCAAGCTGTCGTTTCGTTCCATTGCGCGTCAGCTTCGTCGAGCGCCTTCAACAATCGGCCGGGAGGTGCGTCGC
>NZ_JBQFUM010000014.1:0-858 GCF_056539185.1 Ruegeria sp. BC6 | reverse complement strand
GCAATATCATTGAAAATCACGACTGAGCCACCGTCATCGCCCGCGTAAACCAGCAACTTTTGGCAAAATGCATCAAGGCCGATTGCCGGGAACTCGGCCATCGCCACACCACCAGGCCCAGGTCCGCCGAATAGCAAAAGAACCGCTTCGGGCAGTTCGGCGTCCTGCGTTGCAGCTTCTGCCGTAAAGTCAATTTCACCGAACCAGACAGTGTCGTCTTGCGCCACTACGATCTTGGTAAGGTTTTCAACCGCCTCGGCAACACTTAGAGCGGAGGTCAACTCGATGACACCATAGTCTCTGCTGAGCCCATCTGTTGGTGCTGCATCGCCGTCGAGCTCTCGCGTTACTTCTCCTAATCTTTGAGAGAATGTGTCGAGTGCGGACTTGTCTCTGAGCCCATGGCGGACTTCCAGAAAATCCGAACCTGTGTGAATGACTTCAGTAGTACCATCCTGTGCGTAAGACAGAACGCGGAATGGTAAGTCGAGCCCCGCGCGTATGTTTTCTTTCAGAATGGGTGTGTTGACTTCAGGGTCCGAGAATATCTGAACACGCGAGGGCGGCATCTCTACGCCTTCGGCAGCCGCGAGCCGAGCGTGGTCAATCGAGGCAATGGAAGCCAACCCAGCCTCCTCGATGGCGACCTCAATCAATGAAATATTTTCGTCCACCGCTTCTTGCACGGATGACGCGTGCGCCATCATTGCGGTAGCGAAAATTAGAGATACTCCAGCGAGCGATCGACGCTTGGTTCGAACTAAAGTCATAACAACCTCAAGTGATTTCATCATTTCTTCGCAACGAAACAAAGGCCAACACGCCGAATACCAATTCGGCCACAAGATAGAACAATAG
>NZ_JBQFUM010000013.1:0-956 GCF_056539185.1 Ruegeria sp. BC6 | reverse complement strand
TGCCGATTCAACTGATCGCCGCAACACACTCTTGGAACTTCTCTGCGGGTGAGAAGTAATTCAAGGTCTTTCTGGGTCTTTCGTTGAGTTCGCGGGCGACGGTATCGAGATGCTCTTGGGTGTGCACGGAGAGGTCCGTGCCTTTCGGGAAGTACTGGCGTAGGAGACGGTTGGTGTTCTCGTTGGTGCCGCGTTGCCACGGGCTGTGGGGATCGCAGAAGTAGATGTCGAGATCGGTCGCCAAGGTCAGGCTCTTGTGATCGGCCAGTTCCTTGCCTCGGTCCCATGTCAGCGTCTGGCGAAGTTCTCTGGGCAAATGCTGGACCTGTGCGGTAAGTGCAGCCACGACAGTCTGCGTTTCTTTCCCGCCTACCTTGGCAAGCATGACATAGCGGGTGCGCCGTTCCACCAACGTCGCGATGAAGCTGTTCTTTGAACCCGCTATGAGATCGCCTTCCCAGTGGCCAGGGATGGCGCGGTCCTCGACGGCGGCCGGACGTTCCCGGATCGAGATTGCATCCTTGATTTGACCAAGCCCATCGCGCTTCAGGCTCGCATGACGGGATCGACGGATGGCACGTGTTGCGCGCAGATGGGCCAGCAGCTCTTTCTTCAACACACCGCGGGCCTGGATAAACAAGCTTCTATAGATCGTCTCGTGGGGCACGCGCGCGCCTTCGTCGTTGGGATGCTCGCGCTTCAACCAACCTGCAATTTGCTGAGGTGACCACTTGCGCACGAGTTTCTCTGCTATTGTCTGACAGAGCTGCGGCTGCCCCGCCAGCTTGCAAGGCTTTGGCCGCTTGGCCCGATCCCAGGCCGCCAGGTCTGCGCTGGCCGCGCGATAGACGCGTCGACCGCCATTGCGACGCACCTCCCGGCCGATTGTTGAAGGCGCTCGACGAAGCTGACGCGCAATGGAACGAAACGACAGCTTGGCTTTCAGGCCCCGAGAG
>NZ_JBQFUM010000012.1:0-1115 GCF_056539185.1 Ruegeria sp. BC6 | reverse complement strand
AAGCGCAGACCGTTTTCCATGGCGATCGGGGCGATCAGCTCGACGCCGAACGACACGTTGTCGCCGGGCATGACCATCTCGGTGCCTTCGGCCAGGGTCACGGTGCCGGTCACGTCAGTCGTACGGAAGTAGAACTGCGGACGGTAGTTCGCGAAGAACGGAGTGTGACGGCCGCCTTCTTCCTTGGTCAGGATGTAGGCTTCGGCTTCGAACTTGGTGTGCGGAGTCACCGAGCCCGGCTTACACAGAACCTGGCCACGCTCGACGCCGTCACGGTCAACACCACGCAGCAGGGCGCCGATGTTGTCGCCGGCTTCACCGCGGTCCAGCAGCTTGCGGAACATCTCGACACCGGTGCAGGTGGTCTTCTGCGTGTCGCGGATGCCGACGATTTCGATCTCGTCGCCAACGTTGATCACACCACGCTCGACACGACCGGTCACAACGGTACCGCGACCCGAGATCGAGAACACGTCTTCGATCGGCATCAGGAACGGCTGGTCAACAGCGCGCTCGGGCGTGTCGATGTACTCGTCAACGGCCGCCATCAGTTCGCGGATCTTGTTCTCGCCGATTTCCGGGTTGTTGCCTTCCATCGCGGCCAGAGCCGAACCTGCGATGATCGGAATGTCGTCGCCGGGGTAGTCGTAGCTGGACAGCAGTTCGCGAACTTCCATCTCAACCAGTTCCAGCAGCTCTTCGTCGTCAACCTGGTCAACCTTGTTCAGGAACACGACCATCTTCGGGATGCCAACCTGGCGGCCCAGCAGGATGTGCTCGCGGGTCTGCGGCATCGGGCCGTCAGCTGCGTTCACAACCAGGATCGCGCCGTCCATCTGCGCCGCACCGGTGATCATGTTCTTCACATAGTCAGCGTGGCCGGGGCAGTCGACATGCGCATAGTGGCGGTTGTCGGTCTCGTATTCCACGTGGGCGGTCGAGATGGTGATGCCGCGCGCTTTCTCTTCCGGCGCACCGTCAATCTGGTCATACGCCTTGAAGTCGCCGAAATACTTGGTGATTGCTGCGGTCAGCGTCGTCTTGCCGTGGTCAACGTGGCCAATCGTGCCAATGTTGACGTGCGGTTTTGTACGCTCAAACTTTTCCTTTGCCAT
>NZ_JBQFUM010000011.1:0-5983 GCF_056539185.1 Ruegeria sp. BC6 | reverse complement strand
CCCTTCACCGGCGCTGCTGAGGCGGTGTTGGTTGGTCGGAGTGACGGCCTGACGGACTGGAAAGACGGTTGAGACGCCTGGGAGAGACCGGGGGCATCTTGAGTTGGGGTTTAGGCGGGCGCGCTGATTTATTGGCGCAACGGTCTGGTTTTTGGCTCTTGGTGTTATGTTCTTTGACATTGCTGGATACTGAAGAGATATGTGGGCGGTTTGGTTCGTTTCGACGGATTGAATGTCTGTATATCGCGCTCTTAGGGTTTCGGTCCGATGATAGAGTGTCAGCTTCACTGTTTGAGTGGTTCACTGATTTCTTAGGAGATCTGTGTGCATCAAACAGATGACTTCATCTGGTTTAGCCACCAGATGAGATGTGCAGAGGTTCGAACGTCAAGGATAGGTTAGCAATAGCCTTTCAACTTGAGAGTTTGATCCTGGCTCAGAACGAACGCTGGCGGCAGGCCTAACACATGCAAGTCGAGCGCGCCTTTCGGGGCGAGCGGCGGACGGGTTAGTAACGCGTGGGAATATGCCCAAAGGTACGGAATAGCCTCTGGAAACGGAGAGTAATACCGTATGTGCCCTTCGGGGGAAAGATTTATCGCCTTTGGATTAGCCCGCGTTAGATTAGGTAGTTGGTGGGGTAATGGCCTACCAAGCCTACGATCTATAGCTGGTTTTAGAGGATGATCAGCAACACTGGGACTGAGACACGGCCCAGACTCCTACGGGAGGCAGCAGTGGGGAATCTTGGACAATGGGGGCAACCCTGATCCAGCCATGCCGCGTGAGTGATGAAGGCCCTAGGGTCGTAAAGCTCTTTCGCCTGTGAAGATAATGACGGTAGCAGGTAAAGAAACCCCGGCTAACTCCGTGCCAGCAGCCGCGGTAATACGGAGGGGGTTAGCGTTGTTCGGAATTACTGGGCGTAAAGCGCACGTAGGCGGATCGGAAAGTTGGGGGTGAAATCCCGGGGCTCAACCCCGGAACGGCCTCCAAAACTATCGGTCTAGAGTTCGAGAGAGGTGAGTGGAATTCCGAGTGTAGAGGTGAAATTCGTAGATATTCGGAGGAACACCAGTGGCGAAGGCGGCTCACTGGCTCGATACTGACGCTGAGGTGCGAAAGTGTGGGGAGCAAACAGGATTAGATACCCTGGTAGTCCACACCGTAAACGATGAATGCCAGTCGTCGGGTAGCATGCTATTCGGTGACACACCTAACGGATTAAGCATTCCGCCTGGGGAGTACGGTCGCAAGATTAAAACTCAAAGGAATTGACGGGGGCCCGCACAAGCGGTGGAGCATGTGGTTTAATTCGAAGCAACGCGCAGAACCTTACCAACCCTTGACATCCTAGGACCGTCCCAGAGATGGGTCTTTCACTTCGGTGACCTAGTGACAGGTGCTGCATGGCTGTCGTCAGCTCGTGTCGTGAGATGTTCGGTTAAGTCCGGCAACGAGCGCAACCCACGTCCTTAGTTGCCAGCAGTTCGGCTGGGCACTCTAAGGAAACTGCCCGTGATAAGCGGGAGGAAGGTGTGGATGACGTCAAGTCCTCATGGCCCTTACGGGTTGGGCTACACACGTGCTACAATGGCAGTGACAATGGGTTAATCCCAAAAAGCTGTCTCAGTTCGGATTGGGGTCTGCAACTCGACCCCATGAAGTCGGAATCGCTAGTAATCGCGTAACAGCATGACGCGGTGAATACGTTCCCGGGCCTTGTACACACCGCCCGTCACACCATGGGAGTTGGTTCTACCCGACGGCCGTGCGCCAACCTTTTGGAGGCAGCGGACCACGGTAGGATCAGCGACTGGGGTGAAGTCGTAACAAGGTAGCCGTAGGGGAACCTGCGGCTGGATCACCTCCTTTCTAAGGATGTATCTAGTTAGATCTGTTCGCGGATCTCGTGATACACTTAGCAGAAGATCAACAAACAAAGTTGGTCAAACTCAAGGACCGAGCCGTCCTCATATCTCTTCAGACAGATGGATCCTGCGATTGGTGCTGGATCCGGCAAGGGGCCTTAGCTCAGCTGGGAGAGCGCCTGATTTGCATTCAGGAGGTCAGGAGTTCGATCCTCCTAGGCTCCACCATGATTTGCAGTCGGCCCTATTGAGAGATGGGTCGGTAGCTCAGGTGGTTAGAGCGCACGCCTGATAAGCGTGAGGTCGGAGGTTCAAGTCCTCCTCGACCCACCATTCCTCGCTTCGATCAGATCGTTGAGCACTTGTTTGAGTGTTCAGCCGTCCGATTGGACGTATCCTTTGACATCGTTAAGAGAGAAATCAATCAACACTGTTTGATTGGCGCCGAGTGTGGCGTTGATCTCAGTCGTTCTCATCTTCGGGTGAGCGGGTTGTGACACGGGTGTTTCCTCGCCTGTCCACGGCTATCGCGGCTGAAACGAACAGAGTTGTCCAAGTCAAGTACACTAACCCGCATGATCTGACGATCATGCATGTCTTCCATTCTCCGTGCGGGGCCGACCGACATCGGCAGCATGGGTTCCAGGATGGGAGGCGGGAAAGTATGCTTTTGGTTCAGAAGAAAGATCGCCTTTAGTTACCAGCTGGGCGGTCGCGATTGATTTGATTACTAGCGCAGCTTTGGTTGTGTGCGGTCAAACGCACTCAAGTAGCCGAATAGGCGGTAGTGCCAATATCAAGTCTTTCTCTTTCTGGATCAAATCAAGCGCGAGAAGGGCGTTTGGTGAATGCCTTGGCAGCAAGAGGCGATGAAAGACGTGATACTCTGCGATAAGCCATGGGGAGCTGAGAATAAGCTTTGATCCATGGATCTCTGAATGGGGCAACCCACCTGAAAGCTTCATATTGTTATCTTTGATACTCAATATGGGGTTTAAACAGGTACTTAAGACCTGAATACATAGGGTTTTAAGGGCAAACCCGGGGAACTGAAACATCTAAGTACCCGGAGGAAAGGAAATCAATTGATACTCCCCTAGTAGCGGCGAGCGAACGGGGACCAGCCGAGCCGGATAAGTGAGAAGAACATGTTGGGAAGCATGGCCATAGCGGGTGACAGCCCCGTATTCGAAGCTTTGACGGACGTATTAAGTAGGGCGGAACACGTGAAATTCTGTCTGAAGATCGGAGGACCACCTTCGAAGGCTAAGTACTCCTTGCTGACCGATAGCGAACCAGTACCGTGAGGGAAAGGTGAAAAGCACCCCGACGAGGGGAGTGAAACAGTACCTGAAACCGAACGCCTACAATCAGTCGGAGGCTCCTAGCGAGCTGACGGCGTACCTTTTGTATAATGGGTCATCGACTTGGTCTCACGAGCAAGCTTAAGCCGTTAGGTGTAGGCGTAGCGAAAGCGAGTCTTAATAGGGCGTATGAGTTCGTGGGATCAGACCCGAAACCGAGTGATCTAGGCATGGCCAGGTTGAAGGTGCGGTAACACGCACTGGAGGACCGAACCCACATCCGTTGAAAAGGATCGGGATGAGCTGTGCCTAGGGGTGAAAGGCCAATCAAACTCGGAGATAGCTGGTTCTCTGCGAAATCTATTTAGGTAGAGCGTCATCCGAATACCCCGGGGGGTAGAGCACTGGATGGGTAATGGGGCCCCACAGGCTTACTGATCCTAACCAAACTCCGAATACCCGGGAGTACTAGATGGCAGACACACTGCGGATGCTAACGTCCGTAGTGGAGAGGGAAACAACCCTGACCTACAGCTAAGGCCCCCAATTCATGGCTAAGTGGGAAAGCAGGTGGGACGACCAAAACAACCAGGAGGTTGGCTTAGAAGCAGCCATCCTTTAAAGATAGCGTAACAGCTCACTGGTCTAAACAAGTTGTCCTGCGGCGAAGATGTAACGGGGCTCAAGCCATGAGCCGAAGCTTAGGATGCCGTAAGGCATGGTAGCAGAGCGTAGTGTGACATAGATCCATGCCTCCTTGATCCCTTCGGGGATATTGGAGGCGAGGATCTTTCGATGAAGCCGGCCTGTGAGGGATCCGGTGGAGAGATCACTAGTGAGAATGATGACATGAGTAGCGACAAAGAGTGTGAGAGACACTCTCGCCGAAAGTCCAAGGGTTCCTGCTTAAAGCTAATCTGAGCAGGGTAAGCCGGCCCCTAAGCCGAGGCCGAAAGGCGTAGGCGATGGGAACTAGGTTAATATTCCTAGGCCAGGAGGATGTGACGGATCACAGGTGTAGTTCAATCTTATCGGATTGATTGGGCTGCTGAGTGGTTCCTGGAAATAGCCCTCCATCAGACCGTACCCTAAACCGACACAGGTGGACTGGTAGAGCATACCAAGGCGCTTGAGAGAACGATGTTGAAGGAACTCGGCAAAATACCTCCGTAAGTTCGCGAGAAGGAGGCCCGGTTCCTAGGCAACTAGGGGCTGGGGGCACAAACCAGGGGGTGGCGACTGTTTATTAAAAACACAGGGCTCTGCGAAGTCGCAAGACGACGTATAGGGTCTGACGCCTGCCCGGTGCCTGAAGGTTAAAAGGAGAGGTGAGAGCCTTGAATTGAAGCCCAGGTAAACGGCGGCCGTAACTATAACGGTCCTAAGGTAGCGAAATTCCTTGTCGGGTAAGTTCCGACCTGCACGAATGGCGTAACGACTTCCCCGCTGTCTCCAACATCGACTCAGCGAAATTGAATTGCCTGTCAAGATGCAGGCTTCCCGCGGTTAGACGGAAAGACCCCGTGCACCTTTACTACAGCTTCGCACTGGCATCAGGACTGCAATGTGCAGGATAGGTGGTAGGCTTCGAAGCAGGGACGCCAGTTCCTGTGGAGCCTCCCTTGAGATACCACCCTTTGCATTCTTGATGTCTAACCGCGGTCCGTTATCCGGATCCGGGACCCTGCGTGGCGGGTAGTTTGACTGGGGCGGTCGCCTCCTAAAGCGTAACGGAGGCGCGCGAAGGTTGGCTCAGAGCGGTCGGAAATCGCTCGTTGAGTGCAATGGCAGAAGCCAGCCTGACTGCGAGACTGACAAGTCGAGCAGAGTCGAAAGACGGCCATAGTGATCCGGTGGTCCCGAGTGGAAGGGCCATCGCTCAACGGATAAAAGGTACGCCGGGGATAACAGGCTGATACTGCCCAAGAGTCCATATCGACGGCAGTGTTTGGCACCTCGATGTCGGCTCATCTCATCCTGGGGCTGGAGCAGGTCCCAAGGGTACGGCTGTTCGCCGTTTAAAGAGGTACGTGAGCTGGGTTTAGAACGTCGTGAGACAGTTCGGTCCCTATCTGCCGTGGGTGTAGGAGACTTGAGAGGAGTTGCCCCTAGTACGAGAGGACCGGGGTGAACGATCCACTGGTGGACCTGTTGTCGTGCCAACGGCAGTGCAGGGTAGCTATGATCGGACAGGATAACCGCTGAAGGCATCTAAGCGGGAAGCCCCCCTCAAAACAAGGTCTCCCTGAGGGCCGTGGAAGACCACCACGTCAATAGGCCGGAGATGTAAGCGCAGCAATGCGTTCAGTTGACCGGTACTAATCGCCCGATAGGCTTGATTTGATCCAGTAACAGAAAGACAAATCACCAGAAGCATACACTGACCTTGAGTTGGACAACGTTGATTGATGTGAAACCCCGCAAGGGGTGACACAACAACCGTGCGGGAACGCGCATTCGCAAGCGAATACGCCGCCTCCCGTGCGTCGCCTTTTTGCAAAGCAAAAAGAGCGACGGGGATTTTCCTCGGTTTGGTGGTCATAGCGCAAGTGAAACACCCGGTCCCATCCCGAACCCGGAAGTTAAGCACTGCAGCGCCAATGGTACTTGGGCTCAAGCCCCGGGAGAGTAGGTCACCGCCAAACCTAGAAAAGTCCCCCCTCTCTAAAACGATCAAAAAACACGACCAGGTCGCAAACAGCCAAATAGGCAACAGACCAACCCAAAGTGTCGCGGGATGGAGCAGCCCGGTAGCTCGTCAGGCTCATAACCTGAAGGTCGCAGGTTCAAATCCTGCTCCCGCAACCA
>NZ_JBQFUM010000010.1:0-8332 GCF_056539185.1 Ruegeria sp. BC6 | reverse complement strand
TCCCGGCAATCGGCCTTGATGCATTTTGCCAAAAGTTGCTGGTTTACGCGGGCGATGACGGTGGCTCAGTCGTGATTTTCAATGATATTGCTGCCTTTGCCGAGCTTCATTATGGCTCATCAGCCAAACCGCATCACGCACTGAACGAAAGGCTTACAGCGACTTTTCAGAAAGCACTTCAGTAGAGCGATACCGCGCATCGCAATAACGATGCAACTGCAGCACTGCAGAACTGTGAGTTCTTTCAAAATCTGAGGTCCGCTTTGGGCTCGATGCGGTCGCTCAGCCAAATTCATTGAACGACTGCATTGCGGACAAAACAGACATTCCCTGCAGGTGCTATACATGAAAAATCACCGGCAGTCAGACGACACGAGTAAAGCAAAGTGGGTGTTGTCGCGGCGTTCGATTGAGCTACGTCACGTCGGGGCTGATAACTCGGAAAACGATTGGGAGAAGTGAATGAAAGAAATTGTTAAGTCTGCCAGTCTCATTACTTTCGCTGCAGCGCCCGCGCTTGCTCAAGAAACTGTCACGCCCAAGACATACATCCGGGCTGAAGTCGACATGTCCTTCTCCCAGTTCCAGCTTAATGCTGGAAGTGACGTGAACCGCTTCTACTACATCCGCAAGCCGACGCCACTGGACGCGCAGGCCGTGGTACGGATGAACCGCGATACGCTTTATGCCGGCTCCGTGGTCGATACCGAGGGCGGCGCAACGATCACGATTCCTGAGTTTCCGGATGACCGCTATTTCTCTATCCTCATCATCGACAACGACCACTACGCGCCCGTGGTCTTCTACGAGCCGGGCACTTACGAGATCCCGGGCGACACCAAATATGTCGCTCTGATCATGCGGATCCAGATCATGGACCCGAGCGATCCGGCGGATGTGGCGCTCGTCAACGATATGCAGAACAAGTTCGTCATCGAAGCGGCAAGCCACGATCTCTTCCCCGAACCGCAATGGGACGTGGACAGCATGCTCGCCCTGCGTGCCGAGTACGAAAAGGAATTCCAGAAGTTCAGCCAGTACGAGCCCGACTGGATGGGCCCGCGAGGCGAAGTGAACGAGGAAACCCGCCATCTCGCAGTCGCTGGTGCCTGGGGGCTCTTCCCGGAGAAAGATGCCGTCTACATCAACTACACCGGCCCGGCCTCAGCGGAAGCCTGCTACACGGCGACCTACGAAGTGCCGCCCAATGATGCCTTCTGGTCGATCACCGTCTACGGCGCCGACGGCTTCATGGAGAGCGACAACAACATTGTTAATGACCGCAACGTGAGCCTGAACGACGACGGCACCTTCACTGTGCACTACGGCGCTGAGGTGCTCTGCGGCGCACAGCCCAACCGCGTCGACATCAGCGACGGCTGGAACTTCTTGATGCGCATCTACCGCCCCGGCCAGGCCGTGCTCGACCGGACATACACATTGCCAGACGTCACGGAGGCAAACTGATGACCCGAACATTTGCACCTGTGTTTTTCGTCAGCATGATCTTTGCCGGTGCGGCCATGGCTGATGGCACGCAGGTCACTCTCGACAATTTTACGATCGCCGAAACTGACAAATACATGTCGGAGCACTCTGCTGAGCATGAAGTGAACACAATCCGGCATTCGCGCGAGCCATCCAGTCCGGACAACCAGTTCGTAATCACCGAGAACAAGGATGTGCTCTATAGCCATGCTGTCGTCGATACGATGGGTGGTGCGACGATCACCAATCCTGACTGGGATTACCTTTCGATGATCCAGATCATCGACGAGGCGCACTATACTCTGCACGTGCTTTATGCTGGCGAGAGCGTCACTCTGACCCCTGAGGACCTGACCACAGGCCGCTACGTGTTTCTCAACATGCGAACCGGGTTGAAATCAACGGATGAGGCCGGACTTGCAGAGGCGCACGCGCATCAGGATGGCTTCCTGATTGAGGCCGCTTCGACAGAGCCCTATGCGCCCAAGGGGTTCGATACCGAAAGCCTTGATGTTGTCAGGGCCTCGCTGGTTGCTCGAGCAGCAGAAGCAGACAAGCCGGAGTTGTTCTTTGGCCGCCCGGAGGATGTTGACCCGGAAATGTTCCTGATTGCCACAGCGAAAGGGTGGGGCGGCTTGCCTTACAAGGATGCTGTCTACATTTCGACGATCGTTCCTGAGGGCGCTTCGGCTGAAGGCGCATGTTCCGAGATGACCCTGCCGTCCCCGCCTCTGAAATTTGACGACGGTGCGTTTTTCTCGGTGACGACCTACAGTGCAGAAAGCTGGATCGTCGAAGAGAACTTTGCTCTGAACAATCGGGCGGCGGAAGAGAACGCGGACGGCTCCATCACGTTCCGATATAATTGTCCGGGGCAGCCAAACAACATCGACGTGCAACTCGGCTGGACGCAGGTCATCCGCCTCTATCAACCGGAAAGTGCCGAAGCTATCACGGATTACGTGGCCCGAATTACCTCAGAGGTTAAGGTCGTTCCTATCAAATAGCGAACACGCACCTGCAAGTCTTACAGATCACCGCCGGGCACTGCCCCTCCCCCTGATATGCCCGGTGGTTCCGGGGCGGTGCTCTTCCTGTCGCCGCCCCGTCTCAGACAGAGCGAGACTGGCTGATATTTTCAACGTTTAGCGCATTCTCAAAACGGCCGATCGAGTAAATTCTTAGCAGTGATCCGTTGAGCCCTTTTGTCCGAGTGTCCGACATCGGTGCCCCAAAGTTCTTTGCACTGTGAATGACTGACCTCATTTAATTTGCGGCGCAGTCATTGGATTTGGCAAAAAGTTCGCTGCATTTGCGAAAGGCGAACCAATAGCACCTCCGCTTCGGGCTCTAAGCAGTCGCTCGGTGGACTGCAAACGAATGGCCGCTTTTTGTGAGAAACAACTATTACTAAGACTTTGAAAAATCCGCCATAGTACTTTCGATCTCACGGCAACCATAATTTCTGTAAAAAGTAAGCAAAAGGTAAACAAAACAATAGGTTGATATAACTAAACGCGTCAGATAAACTGAAAGAACTATCAACCTACCAGCCGTGATGGCTGGGCCGCCAATATTGGGATTGGACAGGACGGCACTTCGTTCTCGACGCACTCGATGGCAATGATCCTGATCTCGTTTGAGGTCAGTGTTTTGTCGTCTGGAGTGCGCTCCGAAGCCAGAACATCGCGATCATTGTCTCGAGCGGTTCCTTTATAAGGAACGTATCGATGACGTGTTCGTCTTCTGATCCCAAGGGCAACCCGCCCAATTTCACTATTCCTGAACCCCTGATCAACCTTGTGCGGCTGTTGGCACGCGAGGCTGCGCGTTCGGATTTCGCAACCCGTTGCAACGGTGAAGACCCAGAGGTGGATCATGGTTGATCTGCCGATCACAGAGGATGCCGCCTATCTCAGCGTGCGCGATGTCGCTGCGCTGTTCCGCATCAGCACCAAGACCGTTCGTCGCTGGATCAAATCCGGCGAACTGCCTGCGACACGGTTAGGCCGCGATTGGCGCATTGCGCGCAGCGACCTGCACGCCCTTGCCCAGCAACGCGGCAATCAGGCAGCAGCCCATGTTCTCTAAGGCCTTCACAAAAATCGGCTTTTCCGGCGTTCGGGAAAACGGGGTCATGGATTTTGGCTATAAATTCACGCCTTTGGTTTCCCGAATGTCCGCAAGAGGGCCGCCATGGGTCTGCATGTCCCCAAATGTCCCCTTTTGTCCCCAATTTCAAAACCGAAGAGGTTTATCATGACACATCACCAAGAGATCCAGCTACCAACAACCCTGGCCGAGGTTCTGGACGTTCTGAAGTCCAATCCAGACCCCGACAAGAAACGCCAACAATCCAAACTGTCCGCGATCTCGCGCATCAGTACATACATGAACCGTCCTCCGTCAGACATTCCGACTGATATCCCGCAATTGCGCAAACTGCTGGCATCGTTGCATCCCGCCGCCTGCGGGGTGAAGCCCAACACCCTCAGCACCACCAAAAGCGATCTGGCAAGCGCGTTGCGTGCGGTCGGGGTGTTGCAGGATTTTGAAGGAAAATTTGAACTGACCCCAGAGTGGGACACGTTTCTGACAACTGTGCAATCCACCCATCAGGTTTGGGGTCTGATGCGGTTTGCACGCTATTGCAGTGCCCGGTCGATCCAACCGGCGGAGGTCAACAGCGACGTAGTTCAGGCATTTCAGGCAACCCTCGACGCTGCGCTGCTGAAGAATGAACCGGCCAAGTACATTCAGTCCATGATCGATACATGGAACCACGTGATTGACAAACACGATCTCGATCTTCCCCGGCTGGACCGCTTATCGTCGGACCGCTATGTGGCCCGCCCGCTGACGGACTACCCGGAAAGCCTGCAGGCAGAGATCAAAGCCTATATCGACCGCTTGGCGCAACGTGATTTGTTCAGCGAAGGCGGTCCTGACAAACCGCTGCGCGAGACCAGTCTGCGCAACACCGAAGCCCATCTGCGGCAGATGCTGGACGCGCTGGTAACTTCGGGGCAACGCCCGGAAAAACTCACCAGCCTGTCTGTGGTGGTTACGGCGAACAATCTCAAAACAGCTTTCCGGACGATTATAGACCGGCGTGGGAACGAGGGTCTGCCGACCGGGCTGAGCAATGTTGCAGCAACTTGTATCGCCATTGCACGGCACCACCTGAGCGCACCGGAAGACGTTATAAGGGCGCTCAAAGACATTCAAAAGAAAGTTACAGCAACCCCTCGTGGTATGAGCAACAAGAATGCGGAACGCCTTGCGCAGTTCAATGATTGGGAGAACGTGGCCCTGTTGTTGAGCCTGCCGGATACGCTGATGGCACGGGCGGATGACAATCCGACTCGTCGCGACAGCGCATTGGCGGCGATGCATGCGGCGGCACTGACGATCCTCCTGAGCTGTCCCATGCGCGTCAAAAATCTCGCGAACCTTGATTTGGACAAGCATTTGATCCCTGCCCGCTCGGGGACGCACACCTATTATTCCATCCGCATCGAAGGGATCGAGGTCAAGAATGGGGAGCCGATTGAGGTCAAACTAAATGCCCGCAGTTCTAAGATTTTGCACCGCTATATCATGCAGTTCCGACCGCAGGTGTCGCAGGTTGGTGGCCGTGCCCTGTTCCCCCGTAGCAGTGACGGAAAGCCCCGGTCGCCCGCAAACTTTGGCGGTGATCTGACCCGTCGCATTTTTCGTGAGACTGGGTTGAAGGTTCACCCACATCTGTTCCGCCACATCGCGGCCAAGCTCTATCTAGAAGAACGCCCCGGCGACTTCGAGACCGTCCGCCGCCTGCTCAAGCACAAGAGGCTCCAAACGACGATGGATTTCTACGCATCGCTCAGCAACCAATGGGCACACGACCACTATGATGAGGTGGTTCTTTCGAAGTTCCGGGGGACGTCCGATGACTAACCCCATTCCTCTTGTTCTTCTTTATCAAAATTGGCCGCAGGCGGATAAAACCGCCTGGGACGCCCTGTTCGCGGAAGGTGACATCTTTGACGGTACAGGCCCCTGTGCGAGCTGGTCCGAAGGCAGCCGCAAAAAACGGTGCCAGAGTTACGGCTATTGGCTGTCGTGGATTATGCGTCATCAGCCTGCCCTTTTGGATTACTCCCCGACGGATCGCATTACCAACGATTCCGTGCGGGGATATCTGGAAGAAGCGAAAGCGCGCGTAGGCTTCATGACTCGCAAAAACATGATCTGTGATCTCTATGTGCTTGCAAAGGCCATGGACCCGTCAGGAGATTGGGACTGGTTGAACAAACTGTCCAACCGTCTGGTACATCTGGCGGACCGCAAAAGCCTGCCGAAGCCAGTCGCCATCTCAGCGGCAGACATTTTTAACAAAGGCCTACAGCGGCTCGAAGATGTGGAGAATGATCCGTCTCTCAGTGACCTAAAGCGCGCAATCCACTTTCGCGCTGGCCTGATGATCGCCTTTCTGATCGCGCGGCCCGTACGTCGCCGCACGTTGCTGGCGCTGACATCGGATCAGCATCTGCGCAAAACCTCCGAAGGGTTCGAGGTTCATCTTTCGGCGGAAGACACTAAGGACAAAAAAGCTCGTTGGTTTCCTCTGCCCAAAGTTCTGGTGCAACCGATGGTATCCTACCTGGATATTCATCGTCCGGTCCTCCTTGGCTCTAAAACATCCAATGCGCTCTGGATCAGCCAGTATGGAGACCCGATCACACCAGATGGCCTGTCGCGGGAACTGCCAAAAGTAGCAACGCGCCTGCTCGGTGTTGAGTTGCGACCGCACAAATTTCGGCACATTGCGGCGACCAGCATCGCCGAGACGGACCCGGAACACGTCAACATCATCCGGGATATCCTCGGGCATGCCACGTTGGACATGTCCCAGAAGCACTACAATCGTGCCACCGGACTGTCTGCCTGTGACGACTACCAATATCTCTTGCAGGCAAAGATGAAGGCATTGGGTCGCAAACGGTAGGCTTTCTCGCCCACCCGTCGATCTTAGGTGCGGTCAAATACCTATGATCAAGGCATTTTTCATTGCAACGGGTTGCAATCGAAAGTGGAAGACACCGCCCAATCCATGCCTATAATGGGTTGGGCCAACTAGTTTCTCAGTCCGAAAGGCCCAACCCATGCGCGCCGCAATCTACGCCCGTTACTCCACCGATCTTCAAAGTGACGCCTCCATTGAGGACCAGCATCGGCTGTGTCTACGCCTGATCGATGGCAATGGATGGCAGGAGGCAGAGACCTATTCAGACCGGGGACTGAGCGGAGCGTCCCATCTGCGTCCTGGATATCAACGGTTGCTGGAGGACGCTCGGCGCAACGTGTTCGACGTCGTTGTGGCCGAAGGTCTCGACCGGATCAGCCGCGATCAGGAACATATCGCGGCCTTCTTCAAGCAGATGCGGTTTCAAGGCATCCCGATTATCACCGTGGCAGAGGGAGAAATTTCCGAGCTGCATATCGGTCTCAAGGGAACCATGAGCAGCCTATTCCTGAAAGACCTGGCTCAAAAGACCCATCGCGGACTTGAGGGACGTGTGCGCAAAGGAAAGTCAGCCGGTGGGATCACCTACGGCTATAACGTTGTGCGAGACATGTGCGCAGACGGGTCTATCACCACAGGGGAACGCCGGATCAATGAAAGCCAAGCCCAGATCGTTCAACGTATTTTTCAGGATTACAGCCATGGGCTGAGCCCACGCAACATCGCCTCCGATCTGAACGAAGAAGGCATTCCCGGACCTCGGGGCACATGGGGGGCATCAACCATCTATGGCAATCACCAACGTGGCACCGGTATTTTGAACAACGAACTTTACATCGGGCGGTTGGTTTGGAACCGGCAGCGTTTCGTCAAAGACCCTAATAGTGGTAAACGGCAAGCCCAACCGAACCCTCCCGAGGAATGGGTAATCGAAGACGTACCCGATCTGAGGATCGTGCCCGACGACCTGTGGAACGCGGTAAAGACGCGGCAGGAAAAGACGCGCAATGCCGCGATCAGCGATGGCATCAAGAAGCTGGGCCGCACCAAGCGGGCACGGCATCTGTTTTCCGGCATGCTGACCTGTGGGTGTTGTGGCGGCGGCGTCATCCAAGTCGGAAAGCAGTATTACGGGTGTTCCAGCCAACGGAACAAAGGCACCTGCGATAATCGGCTGACGATCAAACGCGCGGACCTCGAAGATCGAGTTCTCTCTGGACTCAAAGAGCAGTTGCTGCACCCTGATCTGATTGCGGAATTCGCCAAAGCCTATCAAGAGGAATACAACCGCCTTGCCGGGTCCATTCAGCAGGAGCGGATTAACGCGACACGTGATCTGGCGCAGGTCGAGCGTAAGATCGCACATCTCATAGACGCCATCAGCGACGGTATGTTTCACGCCAGCATGAAGGATAAGCTGACAGCGTTGGAAGCGCGCAAAGCCGAACTCGAAGCCTTGATCGCCGCCGCCTCTGATGAACCACCGGTTTTGCTGCACCCCGGTCTGTCCGATGTGTATCGGGAACAGGTCGCCAATTTGACCACTGCGTTGCGCGATCCCTCTTCTCAAGCTCAAGCCACTTCGATCATTCGAAGCCTGTTGTCAGAGATTCGATTGGTCCCGGAAGATGGGACATATGCACTTGAACTCGTTGGTGAACTGGCAGGTTTGCTTGCGTTGAGAGCGCCCCAGAACGAACAAAGCCGCCCTGAGGCGGCTTGTTCGAGACTCTGTTCGACCCAAGTGGTTGCGGGAGCAGGATTTGAACCTGCGACCTTCAGGTTATGAGCCTGACGAGCTACCGGGCTGCTCCATCCCGCGACACTTTGGGTTGG
>NZ_JBQFUM010000009.1:0-55264 GCF_056539185.1 Ruegeria sp. BC6 | reverse complement strand
AGCCGAAGCCGAAGCCGAAGCCGAAGCCGAAGCCGAAGCCGAAGCCGAAGCCGAAGCCGAAGCCGAAGCCGAAGCCGAAGCCGAAGCCGAACGGGCTACGGCAACCGATCAGCAACCTGAGGCCAAGCGAAGCGGGTTCATGCCGGCGCTGATCGGTGGCGTCATCGCGGCGGCGCTGGGGTTCGCCGCCGGACGCAGCGATCTGCTTTGGCCGGCGGGGTCCGATCCGTCCGAGGCGATTGCAGCGCTTGAGACCAAGGTGTCCGACCAGGCTCAGCAACTGGCTGACCTGAGCAAGCAATTGTCTGGAGTTCCCGACCCGTCCGCTGAAATCGCGGCGCTGAGCGCCAAGCTGACACCGATCGAAAGCGATCTTGGCGCGCTCAAATCCAATGTCGACGATCTGTCCGGCAAGGTTGACCCCTTGGCGCAACGCGTCGCACAGCTTGAGGCACGTCCGTTGACCGACGCCGCCTCGCCCGAAACCGTTGCGGCCGTCGAGGCCGAGCTGAAGAAGCTGCAGGAGTCGCTGGCCGCCCAGCGTGCCGAAGTCGAAAAGATGGTCGCCGAAGCGCAAACCCTGGACGGGCAGGCCCAAGCCCGGGCACAGGCGGCTGAGAACCTGGCCGTGCTGTCCAAGATTCAGGGTCAATTGGATGCCGGAGCACCCTATGCTGATCTGGTGGCCCAGTTGCAGACCGGCGGCGTGCAGGTGCCGGAAGCCCTGTCCGCTCCGGCCGGCGAAGGTGTGCCGACACTGACGGATCTGCGCGAGAGTTTTGCGCCTGCCGCCCGAACTGCGCTGGCAGATGCGCGCGAAGCCGACAAGGGAACGGGCCTTGTCGCCTTTCTTCAGCGACAAACCGGTGCCCGGTCCGTCTCGCCAAAAGACGGCAATGACCCCGACGCCATCCTGTCACGAGCGGAGGCCGCGTTGGGCAAAGGTGACATCAGCACGGCCTTGACCGAGTTGGGCGCGCTTCCGGAATCGGCGCAGCCAGCCATGGCCGAATGGATCGCGGCTGCCAAAACCCGCCAATCCGCGGTCGAAGCCGCCAATGCGCTTGTGACAAGCGTGAACTCGAACTGAGGGGCCTGCCATGCTCTGGTCATTGTTGAAGATCCTGGTTTTTGTCGCGATCGTCGGCCTTCTGGCCATGGGGGCAGGCGTTCTGATGGAAACCAGCGGTGGCATCCAGATCACCGCGATGGGAACCGAGGTCACGCTCAGCCCGCTGCAGTCGGTGATTGCGCTGGGCCTGCTGGTTCTGGCGGTTTGGCTGTTTTTCAAGCTGCTCAGCCTGCTGATTGCGACCCTGAAATTCCTCAACGGTGATGAAACTGCCCTTTCGCGCTATTTCGACCGCAGCCGCGAGAAACGGGGCTATCAGGCGCTGGCTGACGGGTTGATGGCGCTGGCCTCGGGCGAGGGGCGGACGGCCATGACGATGGCGCACAAGGCCGAACGGCTGCTGAACAAGCCGGAACTGACGAACCTTCTGGTGGCCCAGGCGGCCGAAATGGTCGGTGACACCAAAAAGGCCTCGGAAACCTACAAGAAACTGGTGACGGATCAGGCCACACGTTTCGTCGGCGTGCGCGGAATCATGAAACAGAAGTTGGCCGAGGGCGATGATGAAACCGCGCGCAAACTTGCCGAAAAAGCACTGGCGCTGAAGCCGCGGCATCAGGAAACGCAGGATGTGCTTCTGAAACTGCAGACCAAGGCGCAGGACTGGGCCGGCGCACGGTCGACCCTGACCGCCAAGTTGAAGTCCGGCGCGCTGCCGCGTGATGTGTTCAAGCGACGCGACGCAGTTCTGGCCCTGTCCGAGGCCAAGGGAATTCTGGATGAAACTGCCAGTGTCGAACAGCAGGAGCGCGCGATCGAGGCGAACCGCCTCTCACCCGACCTGGTGCCGGCGGCAGCCATGGCCGCACGGGCCTACATCGCCAAGGGCAAGCCGCGCGCCGCGACAAAGATTCTCAAAAAAGCATGGGAAGCGCAGCCGCATCCGGATCTGGCCCATGCCTTTGCTGAGATCGTGCCCGACGAAACCGCCGAGGAACGGGTCAAGCGCTTTACGGCATTGACGCGCATCCATCCCGAGCATCTGGAAACGCGCCTGATCCTGGCCGAGCTGAACATCGTCGCCGAAGACTTTCCCGAGGCCCGCCGGGCGCTTGGCGATGTGGTCGAGAAAGGTGCCGATGCCCGAGCCTATACCCTGATGGCCGCCATCGAGCGCGGCGAAGGAGCCTCGGACGCGGTGGTTCAGGGCTGGCTGGCCAAAGCGTTGAATGCGCCGCGCGGGCCGCAATGGGTTTGCGACAACTGCCATGACATCCAGGCTGAATGGGCGCCGGTCTGCCCCAACTGTCACAGCTTTGACACGCTCAGCTGGCAGACCCCCAAAACCCCTGAGATCGCCACGGCGACGGGTGTTCACATGCTGCCTCTGATCGTGGGGGCGTTGGAAGACCGCTCGGATATGGCCGAGGACGCCGAGATCGAGGATATCCCCGAGCCTGAGATTGTCGATGCCAGCATGGCAGACCAGGCCCCCGAAGAACCTGAGACCGAAGACGCCGGACCGAAACCGGCCTAGCGGGCGGTTTCGACGTCAAACGCGTCGTTCCACAGTTTGAACAACTCTGCCCGGCGGTTCGGGTCGCTGGCCACCAGAAGGGCGGGCGACAAAGGGATGAACCGTCGTGCGCTGGGCGTCAGTCCGGTCTCGGCCGAGTCCATACGGGACACAAGCCCCGAGGTTGCGAGCAAGTCCTGTGCCTGTGCAGAGAGCAAGAAATCCAGCAAACGGGCTGCGGCAGCGCTGTTGCCTGCATTCTTCGGGATCAGAAAGGCGCGGGACAGAACGAGGGTGTAGTCCTCGGGCAGGATCACCCCAACTGCCGGGTCCTGTGCATTCGCGACATAAGAGCCAAGCACGTTGTAGGCGATCAGGAACCGGCCCTCGGCAACGTCGCGAATGATCTCGGCGGAACAGCAGGTGGCAATGGCATCTATGCGCGCGAAACCTTCGATCAGTGACCCGAAGGTGGTCGCCTCGAGACTGTCTCCATAGGCAAACAGATATCCCAGCCCCGAGGCTGCGATGTCATAGGTCGCCACCCGGCCGCGCAGCAGGTCGGGGCGGGTGCGCATCGCGTCCAGCAGGGCAAAGCGGCTGCGCGGCACTTCAAGGTCGTCCAGACGGTCCTTGTTGTAGACGATGACCGCGGGTTCGGTGGTGATCCCCCATAGCTCGTCCCGCCAGCGCCGGGCTGGGGGCAAGGCCTGCGTCAGGGCCGAGCTGTAGCGGTGGGCGCAGGCGGCATTGACCAACCAGACCATCTGCTGAACGGCCGAGGAAAACACCGCATCGGCCGGGCTGTCGCCGGTCTTGCAGGCCGTCTTGCTGTGCTGGAACAGCGCGTTCGAGCCCCATTGTTCATAGGTGATGGTCAGGTCTGGGTTCTGCGCCGCGAACTGTTCCATCACCGGGCGGATAATGCCGATATCCGTGGTCGAGCGCACAAGCAGGGGGGTGGGCCCGGTGCCGAATTCGGTAACTGCTTCCTGCGCCGCGGTGCGGGTACCCAACGTCAGTAGGCACAGGGCCAGCGGGATCAGAAACCGTATCATGCGCCTGTTCCTTCGGTGGCGGCCGGAAAGTTCAGCGATACGCGAAACCCGTCATCGGTGCGGGTCATCTCGACGGTGCCGTCAAAGGCTTCGGCGGTGGATTTGACAATCGACAGACCCAGCCCGCTGCTGTCCTCGCCCGAGCCTGCGTTGCGGTTGAACCGGTCGCCCAGCCGGGCAGAGACCGACGTTTCCGGCCCCGGACCGCTGTCGCGCACCCACAGAACGGCGCGGCCACCCTCCAGGCTGGCGCCGATGCTGACCGGGGCCTTGCCGTGGCGCAGCGCGTTGCCCAGCAGGTTCTTGGTGGCCTCGCCCAGCGAAAACGCATCGCCCCGCACCCAGACCGGGTTTTCCCCGATTTTCAGATGCACCTCGACGCCGGGGGCGATCACCTCGTGGTCGCTCTGCTCCAGCGCCTCGAGCGCCACTTCGCGCAGATCGACCAGCAGGCGCGGGGCGCTGTCGATGCGGTGGATGACCATCGCGCGCGACAACAGCTGATCCAGAAGTGTCCCGAGCGACCGCGTGCGATTCAGCAGCCGGTCCAGCGCGCGGTGGCGAGCTGGGGCATCCGGATCCGCCTGCGCGATTTCGGCCTGGACCCGGATCGCCGCGACCGGGGTGCGCAACTGATGGGCGGTGTCGGCGATCAGGTTGCGCATCGACAGAACCTGCCGGTCCAGTCGCCCCATGAACCGGTTCATCGCTGCGATCATGACCTGCAATTCGCGCGGCAGACCGTCGCTGGCCACGGGCGTCAGGTCATAGGGGTCGCGGCGGATCAGGTCGTCCGACATCGCCTCGAGCGGGCGCAGCGCCGAACGGGTGACGAACCAGGACATGATCAGCAGCAACGCGCCGGCAGCCGCCATCGGCAGCAGGGCATCCAGCATCAGCCCGGCGGTCATCGCGCGTCGTGCCAGCAAGGTCTGCCCGACAACGATTTCAACTTCGCCCGAGAAGTCGCGCTCGGCGAACAGGCGGGGCAGTCGGACGAACCGGGCCGGTTCCCCGTTCAGGTCTGCCGCGAAATATTGGGCCGACTGGCTGACGGGCTGCGGGGGCGCGATCACCGTGTCCGGGTCCAGCCCGGTGATGAAGCGCCCGTCGGGCCCGCGCACCGCGTAATAGATCCGGTCATCCGGGGCCTGGGCCAGCAGCTCAAAGGCCGAAACCGGCAGGTCGACGATGGGCTGGCCGTCCTGGATGCGCACGGATTCGGCGATGTCGCTGGCCGCGCCCAGCAGCAGCCGGTCATAGGCCTGACGGGCCGCCAACCGGCCGTTGGCCCAGATCGACAGGCCGACCAGCACGCCGCCCAGAACAAGGATCAGCATCACCGCGCTCAGCACCCGGGCGGTCAGGCTGTGGGGCAGGGGCGGCCTAACCATGCAGGCCGATCCGGTACCCGACCCCGCGCTGGGTTGTGATGGTCACACCGCTGCCCGAGAATTTCTTGCGCAGCCGGGCGATATACAGCTCGATCGCGTTCACGCCCACATCGGCATCCTCGAACCCGTAAAGCGAGTCGTACAGCCGCGCCTTGGACAGGAACTGCCCTTCGTGCCGGATCAGGGCGTCCAGCACGGCGGCCTCGCGCGCGGTCAGGTTCAGGCGTTTGCCGCCCAGCGTGGCGCTGCGGTCCTTGGGGGCATAGACCAGCGGGCCCAGCGTGATCTGCTCGCTCTTGCGGTCAGCGTCGCGACGCACCAGCGCGCGCAACCGCGCCTCGAGCTCGCGCTGGTCGAAGGGCTTGCCCAGGTAATCGTCGGCTCCTTTGTCCAGCGCGGCGACCCGGTCCTCGACCGCGGTCAGCGCGGTCAGCATCAAGACCGGAATGCGGTCACCCCCGCCACGGATTTCGTCCAGAAAGCCCAGGCCCGACCCGTCGGGCAGATTGATGTCCAGCAGGATCGCGTCATAGCCTTGGACCGCGCGGAAATCGCGCGCGGCCTCGACCGAGGTCGCCAGATCGCATACGACACCGGACCGGCCCAAATGGGCCACGACGCCCTCGGCCAGATCCTCGGCATCCTCGATCATCAATACACGCATTGTCCCCCCGAACGCCCGTCGCAACATGACAGGTTCGTGACAGCATTATTCGTTAAAGAAAATCAACCTGCAAGGAAGGGCTGCTCGCCCGGCTCCCTGCAGGGACCGGTTTCGTCTGCGTAACAGCAGGCCAAGAAGACCCTAGGAGGAGAACCAAATGAAACTGTTTGGAACCGGCGGCGTCGTAGCCGCTGCCGTATTCGCCCTGACCGGCTTTGCCGCCAGCGCTCAGGAATGTATTGCACCGGCAAACCCCGGTGGTGGTTGGGACTTTACCTGCCGTCAGGTGGGCAAGTCGCTGCAGGATCTGGGCCTGATCGACCAGACCATGCAGGTCGTGAACCTGGCCGGTGGCGGCGGTGGCGTGGCCTTTGCCGAGGTGGTGAACAAGCGCAATGACGACAACAACCTAATTGTCGCCGCAAGTGCCGCAACCGCAACCCGTCTGGCCCAGGGCGCCTATCCGGGCAACACCATGGATCAGGTCCGCTGGCTGGCCGCGATCGGCGCCGACTATGGCGTGATCGCCGTGGCTGCCGATAGCCCCGTCAACACCCTGCCCGAGCTGCTGGACCAGATCAAAGCCGACCCGGCTTCGGTTTCGGTTGCTGGCGGTTCGGCCGTGGGCGGCTGGGACCACCTGAAGGTACTGATCGCGGCCAATGCCTATGGCATCGACGATGTCCGCTCGGTCAAGTACATCGCCTTTGACGGCGGTGGCGAGGCGGTGACCCAGCTGCTGGCCGGCTCGGTCCAGGCCTTTACCGGTGACATTTCCGAAGCCAAGGGTTTCGTGGATTCCGGCGACATCAAAGTGATCGCGGTTCTGGCGCCCGAGCGTCTGCCCGGTGAATTCGCTGACTTCCCGACCGCCAAGGAGCAGGGTGTGGATGCCATCGGCGCCAACTGGCGCGGTTTCTATGCACCGGGCGGCATGTCGGACGAGGCCTACAACGACTGGGTCGCAAAAATCGGTGACCTGTATGCGTCGGACGAGTGGAAAGAAGTGATGGCCGCCAACGGTCTGGCTCCGCTGGACCTGCAGGGCGAGGACTTCCAGAACTTCGTTGCCGAGTCCGTCGGTCAGATCCAGACCATCTCGAAAGAGATCGGGATCATCAAGTAACCGCACCACTCACGTGCAGGCGGGTGCCGCGACAGCGTGGCGCCCGCACTGTTTCTACCCGAACAACAGGAGACACCGATGAGTGACCGCATCTTCGGGGTTGTCGGACTTCTTCTTGCCATTGGTTTCGCGATATCCGCGCTGGCGATCGAAGAAAGCTTTCTGTCCGATGCCGTTGGGCCCAAGGCCTTTCCTTTGATCATCGCCGCCATTCTGGGCGTGTCCAGCGCGGTGATCGCCCTTCGCCCGGACGCCGAGCCGGAATGGCCGGCCCTTGGCCGTCTGGTCGAGATCGCCGCCGCGGTGGTGGTCATGATCCTGTATGCCGAATTGCTGCCCGAGTTGGGCTTCGTCATCGCCACGGCCTTTGCCGCGGCCTACCTGGCCTGGCGATTGGGGTCCGGTCCGATCGAAAGCGTTCTGGTCGGCGTGGGCACCTCGGTTGGGATCTACGTCATTTTCCACCTGGTTCTGGGCCTGTCGCTGGCCAAAGGGCCGCTGGGTTTCTAGGGGGCGATCATGGAAACTTTTGCATCCTTGGCCGATGGGTTCGCCATCGCGCTGACCTGGCAGAACCTGATGCTGGCCCTGTTGGGCTGCTTTCTGGGTACGGTCATGGGCGCGCTGCCGGGCCTTGGCCCGTCGAACGGCGTGGCCATCCTAATCCCACTGGCCTTCACGCTGGGGCTGGGCGCGACGCCGTCGCTGATCCTGCTGACCAGTGTCTATTACGGGGCGATGTACGGGGGGCGGATCTCGTCGATCCTGCTGAACATCCCCGGTGACGAGCCTGCGATGATGACCTGTCTGGATGGGCATCCCATGGCCAAAAAAGGCCTGGCAGGTGAAGCTCTTTCGCTGTCCGGTATCGCCTCGTTTGTCGGTGCGTTCCTGGCGACCTGGGGCCTGATCCTGCTGGCGCCCCAGCTGGTCAAAGTGGCATTGCTGTTCGGCCCGGCCGAATATTTTGCCCTTTTCGCACTGGCGTTCATGACGCTTGGCGGTGTGTCGTCGACCAATCAGGCCAAATCGGCTTTTGCCGCCGCGCTGGGGCTTGGGCTGGCGACCATCGGCGTTGATACCCAAACGGGCGTGCCGCGCTTTACCTATGGCGAAGTGCATCTGTACGACGGGATCGATTTCCTGGTGGCCATCGTCGGCCTGTTTGCCCTGTCCGAGGTGTTCATTTTCCTCGAACACCGGCATGGCGGGTCTGACGCCGAGGGCAGCAAGCTGAAAATCGGCAAGCTCTACCCTCCGATGTCGATGATCAAGAGCTGCACGCCGACGATGCTGCGCACCTCGTTCCTGGGCTTCATCGCCGGGGTTCTTCCCGGGGCCGGGGCATCACTGGGGTCGTTCATTTCGTACTCGATGGAAAAGCGGCTGGTGGACAAGAAAAACACCTTTGGCACCGGTGATCCGCGCGGCGTGGCCGCGCCGGAGGCTGGTAACAACGCCGCCGCCGGAGGCGCATTGGTACCGATGCTGGCGCTGGGCGTACCGGGGTCGGGTACCACGGCGGTGCTGCTGGCGGTGCTGCTGGCGCTGAACATCACGCCCGGGCCGCTGCTGTTCACGCAGAACCCGGATGTGGTCTGGGGCCTGATCGCGGCGCTGTTCATCGCCAACTTCATGCTGCTGGCCATGAACATCCCCATGGTGGGCCTGTTCACCCGCGTGCTGATGATCCCGTCGCGCATCCTGATGCCGATCGTGGCCATGGTCAGTTTTGTCGGCATCTACGGCATTTCCGGGTCCAGCTTTGACCTGCTGGTGATGATCGGGTTCGGCGTGATGGGCTGGGTCCTGCGCAAGCTGGACGTGCCGCTGGTGCCGATCATTCTGGGTACCCTGCTGGGCAACGCGATGGAGAACAACCTGCGTCGCGCCGTGACCATCGACAACGGCAACTGGTGGACCCTGATCGACAGCCCGTTGTCCATCGGGTTGTGGACAATCGCGATCATCGGCTTTGTTCTGCCCCTGATCGTGGGCGCCCGGGTCAAGGCCAAGATGCACCAGCGTCGTGACGAAGAAGGCGCGATCAGCGATTGATCTGCCTGTCCGCCGCCCGCCGAAATGGTCGGGCGGCGGATCGTTTGCCGGCCCGTGACCCGCAGGGTTCGGCTGAAGATTGTCCCAGACACCTCGCTTTGCTAACGTCACTCTCGCGTCGGGGAGGGCGTGCAAACCGAAATGCTGGATTACTCGCATAACGCTTGGCTCGTAGCGGCCTCGTTGGCCGTCGCACTCATGGCCGGGTTCACGGGCCTGTATTTGACGCATGGCGCCTCAAAGCTGGATGACCAGAGGCGGAAGTTCGTTGTCGCCCTGGCCGCGGTCATTCTGGGCGGCGGCATCTGGTCGATGCATTTCGTGGCCATGCTGGGCCTGCAACTGCCGATCCTTTTCTACTATGACGCGTTGATCACCCTGATCTCAGCCCTGGTTGCCATTCTGATGGTCGGGCTGGCGCTGCTGCTGTTGCATTTCCGCGCGCGTAGCCCGGGCACGATTGTCGGCGCCGGCGTGATCGTGGGTCTTGGTATTGTGGTGATGCACTATATCGGCATGGCCGGGATGGAGCTGTGTCGCCCCGTCTACACCGCATCAGACGTTGCGATCGCGACCGTGGCTTCGGTGGTGCTGTCAGTATTGGCGATCTGGGTTGCCTACGACAATCGCACCCAGCGCAATATCCTGCTGGGCACGGTGTGTTTTGGCCTGGCCGTGTTCACCATGCACTTCGTCGCCACGGGCCTGACCGATTTTACCGCCAGTGACAACGCAGGTGGCGCGGGCCCGGCATTGAACAATCAGGTTCTTGCGATGGGGGTGACCGTTGCGGTGTTCCTGATTTGCGGGGCATTCCTGCTGACCGGGATCACCTTTATCGGGCCCGAGCCGGTGGCCGAAGCGCCGCAGCCGGAACCGGCTCTGCGCGCCGGCGTCCCGTTTGAGCGCGAGGGCCAGACCTTTTTCACTGAACCAGCGCGCATCGCCGCCATTCGGGCCGAGGGGCACTACACCGTTTTGTACATGGGCGCTGAGAAACTGTTCTGCCCCTGGTCGATCACCGAGGCCGAAACCCGCCTGAAACCAGACGGCTTTTTGCGGGCCCACCGAAGTTACCTTGTGAACCCCAGACACGTTTCCCGGTTTGAGCGGCACAAGGACAACGGCACCTGTTATTTCGACCAGGTCGATGCGCTCAGCAAGGTGCCGGTCAGCCGATCCCGCCTGACGGAAATCCGTGAGGCGCTGGGCCTCTGATCGCAACTCGTGCAGCCCATTCGCATTTCGTGAAACAACCCGCGCCCCCCGTTCCTGCGCGATAGCCTGCGCGCGCCCTCAGGACTTTGCTTAATCCCAAGGCCCCGACGTGAACGGGCCAAGGGAGGAAAACATGATACCAGCCGGTTTCGAGTATCACCGGCCAGGCGACATCGCCTCGGCCATCGGCATTCTGCAGGAACACGGGGACGAAGCGCGGGTGATCGCAGGCGGGCACAGCCTGATCCCGATGATGAAGCTGCGCATGGCCGAGATGGGCCATCTGGTCGACCTGCAGGCCATCGAGGAACTCAAAGGCATCGAGGTCGGGTCCGATACCGTGACCCTGGGCGCGATGGTCACGCAGCACGAGTTGATCACCCACGACGGTCTGGCTGACGCGATCCCGCTGATCCGCGAAGCGGCGCTGCAGATCGCGGATCCGCAGGTGCGGTACATGGGTACGGTCGGCGGGAACGTGGCCAACGGGGATCCGGGCAATGACATGCCGGGTCTGATGCAGTGCCTGAACGCGTCGTTCGAACTGTCTGGCCCTGACGGCACCCGCAGCGTCCCGGCCCGCGATTTCTACGAGGCGGCCTATTTCACCGCCCGCGAGGACGAGGAGATACTGACACGGATTTCCATCCCTGTTCCCGGCCCCGGTGTCGGGCAGGCCTATGAAAAGCAGAAACGCAAGATCGGCGACTACGCAACTGCGGCTGCCGCAGTGATGGTTGGCAACGGTCAGGCATCTGTGGCGATGACCAACCTGTCCGACACGCCCGTCTGGTCTGACGCGGCCAGCGCGGCACTGGCTTCGGGTGATGTCGACGGCTGCGTGGCCGCGATGCTCGAGGCGATCGACCCGGTGGCCGACAACCGCGGACCCGTCGAATTCAAGAAACACGTGGCCGCCGTGATGCTGCGCCGCGCCATCGACCGTGCGCAGAGCCGCGCGGGCTGAGGGGAGGAACACAGATGTCGAAGATGCATGTCAAACTCACCGTGAACGGCAAGCAGGTCGAAGGCCTGGCCGAGCCGCGCACGTTGTTGATCCACTTCCTGCGGGAAGATCTGAAAATCACCGGCCCGCATATCGGTTGCGAAACCAGCCACTGCGGAGCCTGTACCGTGGATATCGATGGCAAATCCGTCAAATCCTGCACGACCTTCGTGGCGCAGGTGAACGGGGCCGATATCACCACCGTCGAAGGGCTGACCAATGACGACGGCAGCCTTGGTGTGCTGCAGGAAATGTTCCGCGAGCATCACGGGCTGCAGTGCGGTTTCTGCACGCCGGGCATGATCACCCGCGCGCATCGCCTGCTGCAGGAAAATCCCAACCCGACCGAAGAAGAAATCCGCTTTGGCATGGCCGGCAATCTCTGCCGCTGCACCGGGTACCAGAACATCGTCAAGGCGATCTCGGCCTCGGCTGACATGCTGAACGCGCAGAAGGAGGCCGCGGAATGAACGACCAGACCATGACCCCCGAAGAACGCGCCGCCAACCTCAAGGGGATGGGCAGCTCGCGCAAACGCGTCGAGGACGTGCGCTTTACCCAAGGCAAGGGCAACTACGTCGATGACATCAAGCTGGACGGAATGCTGTTCGGTGCCTTTGTCCGTTCACCCTATGCCCACGCCCGCGTTGTCAGCGTCAACAAAGAGGCCGCTCTGGCGGTGCCCGGTGTCGTGGCCGTTCTGACGGCCGAGGACTTGGCGCCGCTGGGTCTTCACTGGATGCCCACGCTTGCCGGCGACAAACAGATGGTGCTTGCCGACGGCAAGGTCCTGTTCCAGGGCCAGGAGGTGGCCTATGTGGTTGCAGAAGACCGCTATGTCGCCGCGGATGCCGTCGAACTGGTCGAAGTCGAATACGAGGAACTGCCGGTTCTGACCGACCCGTTCGAGGCGCTGAAGTCCGACGTGGTGCTGCGTGAGGATCTGGAAGGTCAGACCGAAGGCGCCCATGGGCCGCGCAAGCATCACAACCACATCTTCACCTGGGAACAGGGTGACAAGGACGCGACCGAAGCCGTTCTGGCCGAAGCCGATGTGGTGGCTGAGGAGATGGTCTACTACCACCGCACCCACCCCTGTCCGCTTGAGACCTGCGGCTGCGTGGCCAGCATGGACAAGGTGACCGGCAAGCTGACGCTGTACGGCACCTTCCAGGCGCCGCATGCGATCCGCACCGTCGTGTCCCTGATTTCGGGCCTGGCCGAGCACAATATCCGGGTGATCAGCCCCGATATCGGCGGCGGTTTCGGCAACAAGGTGGGCGCTTATGCGGGTTATGTCTGTTCGGTCGTGGCCTCGATCGTCACCGGTCAGCCGGTGAAATGGGTCGAGAACCGGATGGAAAATCTGATGTCCACCGCCTTTGCCCGCGACTACTGGATGCAGGGCAAGATCGCCGCCACCAAAGACGGCAAGATCACGGGCCTGTGGTGTCATACAACCGCGGACCACGGTGGGTTCGACGCCTGTGCCGACCCGACCAAGTTCCCGGCCGGGTTCATGAACATCTGCACCGGGTCCTACGACATCCCGACCGCCTATCTGGCCGTGGACGGCGTCTACACCAACAAGGCTCCGGGGGGTGTGGCCTATCGCTGTTCCTTCCGCGTGACCGAGGCCGCCTATTTCATCGAGCGGATGATCGAGGTTCTGGCCATCAAGTTGAACATGGACGCGGCCGAGCTGCGCCGGATCAATTTCATCAAGGCCGACCAGTTCCCCTATCAGTCCGCGCTGGGATGGGAATATGACTCGGGCGATTACCACACCGCCTGGGACAAGGCGCTGGCTGCGGTTGGATACGAGGATCTGCGTGCCGAACAGGCACAGCGGGTCGAGGACTTCAAGGCCGGCAAGACGCGGAAGCTTCTGGGGATTGGTCTGACGCATTTTACCGAAATCGTCGGGGCAGGGCCTGTGAAGAACTGCGATATTCTGGGCTTGGGGATGTTCGACAGCTGCGAAATCCGCATCCACCCGACCGGGTCAGCCATCGCGCGGCTGGGGACGATCTCACAGGGCCAGGGTCACGCCACGACCTTTGCCCAGATCATCGCCAGCGAGATCGGTCTTCCAGCCGACGACATCACGCTGGAGGAAGGAGACACCGACACCGCGCCCTATGGCTTGGGCACCTATGGTTCTCGGTCCACGCCGGTTGCGGGGGCTGCAACGGCCATGGCTGCACGCAAGATCCGCGCCAAGGCGCAGATGATCGCGGCCTACCTGCTTGAGGTTCACGACGACGATGTCGAATGGGACGTGGACCGGTTCGCGGTCAAAGGCGCGCCCGAGCGGTTCAAGACGATGAAAGAGATCGCCTTTGCCGCCTACAACCAGGCCATCCCGGGGTTGGAGCCGGGTCTGGAGGCCGTCAGCTACTATGACCCGCCCAACATGACCTATCCGTTCGGCGCCTATATCTGTGTCATGGAGATCGATGTCGATACCGGCGAATGGGAAGTCCGGCAGTTCTATGCGCTGGACGATTGCGGAACCCGGATCAACCCGATGATCATCGAAGGTCAGGTTCATGGCGGTGTGACCGAGGCGCTGGCCATCGCGATGGGTCAAGAGATTTCCTATGATGAGATGGGCAACGTCAAGACCGGCACGCTGATGGACTTCTTCCTGCCAACCGCGTGGGAAACGCCCAACTATACGACCGATTACACGGTGACCCCCTCGCCGCATCATCCGATCGGCGCGAAGGGTGTCGGCGAAAGCCCGAATGTGGGTGGCGTGCCGGCGTTCTCGAATGCGGTGCATGATGCGTTCCGGCCCTTTGGCCTGGTTCAGAGCCACATGCCGCATGACCATTGGCGGATCTGGAAGATCGCCAACGGTTTGGGGATGCACGGGTAGTCGGTTTCGGACCGGCGAGGCCCGGTCCGACCGAACGGAGGGGGTGCTGACCCCCTCCGACCCCCTCGGGATATTTTGGTCAAACGAAGATTGGACCCTGGTGTGACACTGAGTGACGTTCAGAACGGTTTGGCCCAGCAGGGCTATGTTGCCGACGACCGGTTGGCGATGGCGTTGCATTTGGCCCAGACCCTTGGACGACCGCTGCTGCTGGAGGGTCCGGCCGGTGTCGGCAAGACCGAAGTGGCCAAGGCGCTGGCGGCGTGGCGCGACGCCCGTTTGATCCGCTTGCAGTGTTACGAAGGGCTGGACGCCAGCCACGCGATCTATGAGTGGAACTACCAGCGGCAGCTGCTGGCCATCCGAGCCTCCGAGGCGCGCGGCGGAACCAGCGAGGCCCAGCTGTTTTCCGACGACTATCTGCTGAAGCGGCCGTTGTTGGAGGCGATCAGCGCCGATGATCCGCCCGTTCTGCTGATCGATGAGATTGACCGGGCCGATGAAGAATTTGAGGCCTATCTGCTTGAAATCCTGTCGGACTTTCAGATCACGATCCCGGAACTGGGGACGATTTCCGCCAAAACGCGACCCATTGTCATTCTGACCGCAAACGGCACGCGCGATCTTTCGGATGCGCTGCGGCGGCGGTGTCTGTACAGCTTTCTGAACTATCCGTCTGGCGAGACCGAAATGGCCATCCTGCGGGCACGGATGCCCGAAGTCGAAGGGCTGCTGGCGCGGCAGATCATCGGAGTGGTTCAGAACCTGCGCAAGGAAGATCTGGAAAAGACACCCGGCATTGCCGAAATGCTGGATTGGGCCGCGGCCCTCTCGGGTCTTGGCGTCAACGATCTGTCCCAATCACCCGAGGCCGTACAGGCCACTCTGGTCTGTCTGCTGAAGACCGCCGCGGATTACGATGCCGTTCCACCCGAGGTGATGGATCGCCTGATCGGAAAGGTCGCGTGATGCAGGTGACACGGTTTCCAGCGCGGGCGAACGGCTTGGCCGACCGGATGGCGGGATTCGTGGCGCATCTGCGCGGGAACGGTTTGCGGGTCGGACCGCGGGAGACCGGAGATGCGCTGGCCGCACTGACCTCGGTCGAGGCCACCGATGTCGGGCAGGCGCGGAATGCCTTGTGTGCCGTGATGTCCGGGGATGCCGAGGATTGGCGGCGCTTTGACGATTTGTTCGATGCCTATTGGTTCAACGCGGGCAAGCAGCGGAGCGGCGTGGCACAGAACACCCATGTCAGGGTTCAGTCGGCCAAGCCGATGATCTGGCAGACCGAAGATCGCGGAGATTCCGCTGACGATTCCCCCGATGCGCAAGATGCCAGCACCCCGGATTCCGGGGATGGACAGGCCGAAGGAACGGACGGGAAGCTGATCGCAACCCGGACCGACAACCTGTCACGCCGGGATCTGCGCGAGTTGATGGATGAGCAATCCCTGCGCCGGGCCGAAGCCGCGGCCCTCGCATTGGCGCGGGCGATCCGGGATCGACGTTCGCGCAGGCGCAAACAGGCGCGGCGGGGTCCGGCGCTGGACATGCGTCGCATCCAGCGGGCGAGCCTTGCGCGCGGAGGCGAGCCTTTGGAGCTGTTTCGCCGTGCCCGACCGCCACGCCCGATGCGGATCGTCGCGCTGTGCGATGTCAGCGGGTCCATGACCGTCTATTCGCGTGTATTTCTGGCCTTTCTCAAGGGCCTTGTGGCCAGCGGAACGGATGCGGATGCCTATCTGTTTCACACGCGGTTGATGCGGGTCACCGATGCATTGCGGGACCACGACAGCTTGCGCGCCGCTGGGCGGTTGTCGCTGATGGCCGATGGTTTTGGCGGCGGCACGGACATCTCCGGCAGTCTCGAAAGTTTTCTGGACGGATATGGTGCGCGGGCGCTGAATGGGCGCACCATCGTGCTGATCCTTTCGGATGGCTATTGCAGTTCTGACCCGCAGGCGCTGGGCGCGGCTTTGGCGAGGATCCGGCGCAAGGCGCGCCGGATCGTCTGGCTGAACCCCCTGAAAGGTTGGGAGAATTATCAGCCCGTTGCCGCCGCCATGCAGGCCGCCTTGCCCCATCTTGATGCGCACCTTCCGGCAAACACGCTCGAGGCGCTGGCCGCGTTGGAGCCCGAGTTTCAAAAGTTGTGAGAGGAACCGATCATGCCTGGTTTCGACATTTTCGACACGATTGACCAGTTGCGCAGCAGCGGTGAGGCGTTCTGCGTCGCAACGGTGGTGCGGACGGCAGATGCGACCTCGGCCAAGGCGGGCGCCAAGGCGGCGATCACCCGGGACGGGCGGATTCTCGGCCATCTGGGCGGAGCCTGTGTCCAGCGGGCGGTGCGCGCCTCGGCACAGGAAGCGCTGGCCAGCGGTGCGTCGCAGATGATCCGCGTGAAACCCTCGGACAAGGTGGTGGCAATGACCGATCCGGATGGCGTTCAGACCTTCAAGAGTGGCTGCCCATCCGGCGGTACGGTCGATCTGCTGGTCGAACCCTATCAACACGCACCCCGCCTGGTGATCTTTGGCGATACCCCGATTGCCCATGCGTTGGCTGCTCATGCGGCATTGGCCGGGTTGCGCGTATTCGTTTCGTTTGAGGCCAGCGACGATGCGGCGCAATCATGTTTCGACCCAAACGACGTGGATGCGTTGGGGGTTGAGCCCCGCGATTTTGTGGTCGTCGCCTCGCAAGGCCAGAACGACAGGGCCGCGTTGGCCTCGGCGCTGGGTACGCCGGCAAGGCGGGTGTCGATGGTGGCCAGCCAGCGCAAGGCAAAGGTGCTGTCGGCCAGGTTGGTATCGCAGGGCATGGACACCGAGAAGGTTGCGCGCCTGAAGTCGCCTGCCGGACTGGATATCGGGGCCATTGATCCGCATGAAATCGCGTTGTCCATCCTGGCCGAGATCGTGCGCTGGCGAAATGCGAACACCGCCGAGGAGACAACTCATGATGAAAAACTTGCGTAGCTGGGTGGCGCGGCTATGGCCGCCCCGACCCGCCCAAACCCCCGAGGATGCCACGGAACAGGCGCTGCGCGTCTTTCCCAGATGTTGCTGAGCAGAGGAATACCCAATGGAACTGACTGACGAAATTCGCATCGCGGCCCCCCGGGACGCGGTTTATCGCGCGCTGAACGATCCCGAGGTTCTGCGGGAATGCATCCCCGGCTGCGAAGAGCTGACCCAGACCGCCCCCAACGAGCTTGAGGCCAAGGTGGTTCTGAAAATCGGTCCGGTGAAGGCGCGTTTCGCTGGCGAGGTGACGCTGGACCAGACCAACGCCCCCGACGGGTTTTCGCTGGTGGGCGAGGGCAAGGGCGGAGCCGCAGGTTTTGCCAAGGGTGGTGCGGACGTCACGCTGACCGAAGATGGTGATGAGACCGTTCTGACCTATACCGCCAAGGTTGATGTCGGGGGCAAGATTGCCCAGTTGGGCAGTCGTCTGATTGCCGGAACGGCCAAGAAGCTCTCGGGCAAGTTCTTCACCCGGTTCGGCGAGGTCGTTGCCGCGCAAACCGCTGCCTGACGCAGGCGCCCGGCGCCGTTCCGGTTGACGAATTGCGTGAGGGGGGTATGCACCTGCATAGCGTTTGGCGATGATGCAGCAGGAGACAGTGGTGCCCCCCACCTCGAAAATTGCCGAACTTGAGAATTGGCTGGTGATGAAGCCCGCTGACCTCAAGTCGATTCGTCAGCTGGTCACACGGCTGGAACATGCGCCCAAGGCTCCGGGTTCGGCCGGGCGTTTTTCTGCGGCACAAGCGGACATCGTTACCTCGCTGGGCGCCGATTGGCAGGCGGATCTATTTGAGCCCGAGCACATGGTCAAACAGTACCGCGCATGGTTGGCTGCATTGCGAAGCCGCGGAGTTTCGCAAGCGGTGCCGATCGGGCAGGTCTTTTCTGGGCGCGTCCTCAAGGTACGCGGGCAGAACGCCTATTGCGGCGTTTTTCTGGACTTCTTCAAAGAGACCGGCGCTATCCCGGCTCTTTGCAATGACTGCTACAAGGTACAGATTTTGCCGCATGACCTGCGTGCGATGTTCCAGACCTATGCCCTGTTGCTTAAGCTGGATCTACCCAATGACAACGCCCGCAAATGCATGATCGAGCTGCGCGACGGGATCAAATTTCCGTACAAGGCCTATATCTATTGCGACACCGTTGATGACGTGCGCGCCTGCCTGCAGGCGTTCCGCGATCTTCAGGCCAAGCATGGCATTGAAGGAATCAGCAGCAAGATCTCGCACGGATGTTCGGAATACGGGCAGAAGTATCCAGCATTCAAATTTCCGGAAACCGATGACGCGCCCGAGTTCGTTCCCGATCCGCAATGGCCCGCTATCGAAAAGGCCTATTTCAGGTCGATCAAGCTTCCGGCACAGGCCCGGGACAGCAACACCCGTGAGCATGTGAGCCTGCGCGATGTCTTCGCCTTCTGCACATGGGTCAAATACGCCGACCTGATCGGCGACCCGACCAGCAAGGCCTACGCGGCGCTGCGCGGACCGGACCTTCCCCAGCAATTCATCAAGCGGGTGCGGTCACAGGCAAAGATCCGTCGCCGCGAGATGGAGGAATTGCAGAAGACGGAATGAGAGCCGACCACCCGTTCGAGGGTGGTTTGCGCGGTCGTCAAATCTTTTCGGGGATATGGTGCCCAGGAGAGGACTCGAACCTCCACGTCCATACGGACACTAGCACCTGAAGCTAGCGCGTCTACCAATTCCGCCACCTGGGCAGGTGTCGTGGAGGGGCGTTTAAGCCTACTCGCCGAGGGCGTCAACAGGATTCGAACGGATTATCGAAAGTTTTTTTTCGGTCACCTTCTCGCGGCGCGATCCCGTCGGTTCCGGCAGTGTTTTTTGCCTTATGCGCGGCGTTATTGCGCCTTGTTTGCCGGGCTTTGGAGCGGTAGATCGGAACAAGACCTACACAGCAGGAGCCCAACCATGTCCAAACTGGTCACGATTTACGGTGGATCGGGATTCGTCGGCCGCTATATCGCGCGACGCATGGCGAACGAAGGGTGGCGTGTACGGGTGGCGGTCCGCCGTCCGAACGAAGCGATCTTCGTCAAGACCTATGGCGTCGTGGGCCAGGTCGAGCCAATTCTGTGCAATATCCGCGACGATGCCTCGGTGGCCAGTGCGATGCATGGCGCCGATGCGGTCGTCAACTGCGTGGGCGTTCTGAACGAACTGGGAAAGAATGGATTTGGCGCCGTGCAAGCCGAAGGCGCGGGCCGCATCGCCCGTCTGGCGGCCGAGCAAGGTATTTCCCGCATGGTCCACATTTCGGCCGTCGGTGCTGACGCGAATTCCGACAGCGAATACGCCCGCACCAAGGCCGCAGGTGAGGCTGCTGTGCTGACCCACATGCCCGATGCCGTGATCCTGCGACCCTCGGTGATCTTCGGGACCGAAGATCAGTTCTTCAACCGTTTCGCCGGCATGACCCGTATCTCGCCCTTCCTTCCGATCTTTGGCGCCGACACCCGGTTCCAGCCGGTGTTTGTGGATGACGTGGCGCAGGCCGCGGTCAAGGGCGTGCTGGGTCAGGCCGCACCGGGCGTCTACGAATTGGGTGGGCCCGAGGCCAAGACCTTCCGCGAGCTGATGCAGCAGATGCTCGAGGTGATCCACCGCCGCCGCATCATCATCGGTCTGCCGTTCTGGGTTGGGCGGATCATGGCCGGGGTTCTGGACATGCTGAAATTCATCAGCTTCCAGCTGTTTCCGAACAACATCCTGACCCGCGACCAGTTGAAGAACCTGCGCCGTGACAATGTGGTGTCCGAAGGAGCGAAGGGTTTTGCCGATCTGGGGATCGAGCCTGCTTCGCTGGAATCGGTTCTGCCGGAATACCTATGGAAATTCCGCCCGTCGGGTCAGTACGACGACATCCAGAACTCGGCCCGGAACCTGCGCATCTGATCAGCTGTAAGCGACAATCAGCAGGATCGTACCCAAGATCACGCGATAGATCACATATGGCGTGAAGCTGACGCTACGCAGCAGACGCATCATCAGGCTCAGCGCCAACAGGGCCGAAACAAAGGCGAACACGGCTGCAATAGCGCTGTCCTTGGCCAGCTGAGCGTTGGCCTGCCCGATCACGTCCAGCGACAGCAGCGCGCCCGAGGCGATGATTGTAGGGATCGACATCAGCATCGCGATGCGCGCGCCGTCCTCGCGGGTATACCCCAAGTGCCGCGCGCCAGTGATGCAGATCCCCGACCGCGAGGTGCCGGGAATCAGCGCCAGGACCTGCCACAGACCCAGAACAACCGCGTCCCGCAGCCCCCAATCGGCGGCCTCTTTGGTCTGGGGGCCCTTCTGGTCCATCCAATACAGCAGCAATCCAAAAACCAGCATCGCCCACCCGATCACCGCCACGGACCGCATCGCACTGCTGAGGCCGGTCAGGTGCAGGATGGCACCGACGATAACGGTCGGGATGGTGGCCACGATCAAGGCAAGGGCCAGTCGGGACTGTGGGGTGTCGATGCGACCGCGCAAAGCACGTGGCAGGCCCGCTAGGGCCAGTTTCACGTCGCTCCAGAAATACAGAACCACCGCGCCCAATGTACCCACATGAACCGCGACGTCGATGGCCAGGCCCTGGTCTTCCATTCCGGTGAGGCTGGGCAGCAGGATCAGGTGGCCTGATGACGAAATCGGCAGAAACTCGGTGATCCCCTGGATGATCGCCACCAGAATCAGCTGAAAAAGACTCATCTGCCCGCCCGTGTTTGCGCCTGCGTTCTTTGCATTCAAGGCGTATAAGCGCGACCAGCAAAAAGAAAGTCAGGATTTAGGTCCGAAGTGGTCCTAAAAATGAACAGAAAGTCGCCGAAAGAGATCGATCTTTCTGATTTTTTCCAATTTAGGTCAGTACAATTGACTTTTCATCCGAATTGGCTTCGCATAAAGAAATCCGACCAAGCCAATTCATGGAGTCTGACCGTGGCCAAGCAACCGATGCTGAAATTTGTGCAGATCGATCGTGACATGCCTGAAAAGCGCGCCGCAACCGATCGCAGAGCGGACTTCCATGAAATCTATGCCGAGTACGCTGCCGAAAAAGCCGCCGAGCAGGCCAGCCGTTGCAGCCAATGCGGTGTGCCGTACTGTCAGTCGCACTGCCCGCTGCACAACAACATCCCGGACTGGCTGCGCCTGACCGCTACCGGACGGCTGGAAGAAGCCTATCAGACAAGCCAGGCCACCAATACCTTCCCCGAGATCTGCGGCCGCATCTGCCCACAGGACCGTCTGTGCGAGGGCAACTGCGTGATTGAGCAATCGGGCCATGGCACCGTCACCATCGGTGCGGTCGAGAAATACATCACCGACACCGCGTGGGAGGAAGGCTGGGTCAAGCCTGTCGCTCCAACCGCCGAACGTTCCGAAAGCGTGGGCATCATCGGGGGCGGACCCGGTGGTCTGGCGGCAGCGGACATGCTGCGCCGGGCCGGGATTCAGGTCACGGTCTATGACCGCTATGATCGCGCGGGCGGGCTGCTGATGTACGGCATTCCGGGCTTCAAGCTGGAAAAGGACGTGGTTCAACGCCGAAACGACCTGCTGGCCGAGGGTGGCGTCACTTTTGAACTGAACTGTGACGTCGACGCTGCCAAGTTCGCCGAAATCCACGCAAAACATGACGCCGTGATCATTGCGACGGGCGTCTACAAGTCGCGGGATCTGTCTATGCCCGGCAGCGGCCTGCCCGGTATCGAAAAGGCGATCGATTTCCTGACTGCCTCGAACCGCAAAAGCTTTGGTGACGAGGTTCCCGAGTTCGACGATGGCCGCCTGAACGCCGAGGGCAAGAAGGTGGTCGTGATCGGCGGCGGTGATACGGCGATGGATTGCGTCCGCACCTCGATCCGTCAGGGTGCGACCTCGGTCAAATGTCTGTATCGCCGCGACCGGGCCAACATGCCGGGTTCACAGCGCGAAACCCAGAACGCCGAGGAAGAGGGCGTGATCTTCGAATGGCTCAGCGCGCCCAAGGGGTTTGTTGGCGATGAGCGGGTCACCGGCGTGATGGTGCAGAAGATGCGCCTGGGCCAACCCGACGCCACCGGCCGCCAGGCGCCCGAAGTGATCGAGGGCGCGGATTACGTCGAAGAGGCCGATCTGGTCATCAAGGCGCTGGGCTTCGAGCCCGAGGACCTGCCCACCCTGTTCGGCCAGCCCGACCTGCCCGTGACCCGCTGGGGCACCATCAAGGCCGCGTTCGAAACCGGCGAGACCGAGATGGACGGTGTCTATGCCATCGGTGACATCGTGCGCGGCGCCTCGCTGGTGGTCTGGGCGATCCGCGACGGCCGCGACTGCGCGCAAGCCATCATCGACCGGTTCAACGGCAAGGCTGCGCTTGCCGCAGAATAACCTACAGCCCAGCGACAGGAGGGACAGGATGCCCGAATTGCAAGGCCAATGCATGTGCGGTGCGGTCACCGTGACCGCGACCCCCGCCCGCGACGCGCTGGGCGCCTGCCATTGCGACATGTGCCGCCGCTGGACCAGCAGCGCGCTGGTCACCTTTCCGGCGCAGCCGGGCTATGCGGCGCTGGGGCCGGTCAAGACCTTCACCTCTTCGGACTGGGCCGAACGCGCCTTCTGCGAAGAATGCGGATCGGTCCTGTGGTACCGGATCACCCTGCCGGGCGAGATGCACGGCCAGACACAGATCGCGGCCGGCCTGTTCGACAACGCGGCTGGCAACACGCTGAAACTTGAACTCTACATCGACAAAAAGCCCGAGGGTTACGCGTTCGCAGGTGAACGCCGCCAGATGACCGAAGCCGAGGTCATGGCCATGTACGCCCCGTCGGAAGAAGGAGACAACCAATGACGAAATATGATGCCGATTGGGTCCGGGCCGAGGAAGCCAAGCGCAAGTGGATGGCCGAAAATGGCCTGTATTCCGAGCAGGAGGAGCATTCCTCGTGCGGGGTCGGCCTGGTGGTTTCGGTTGACGGCAAGAAAAGCCGCAAGGTGGTCGAGGCCGGCATCGACGCGCTCAAGGCGATCTGGCACCGCGGCGCGGTGGATGCCGACGGCAAGACCGGCGACGGCGCGGGTATCCATGTGCAGATCCCGGCCCCTTTCTTCTATGACCAGATCCGCCGCACCGGACACGAGCCCAAGATGGACGAGCTGATCGCCGTGGGCCAGGTGTTCCTGCCGCGCACCGATTTTGGCGCGCAGGAGCGCTGCCGGACGATCGTGGAAACCGAAGTTCTGCGGATGGGTTACTACATCTATGGCTGGCGTCATGTGCCGGTGGATGTCACCTGCCTGGGCGAAAAGGCCAACGCGACCCGGCCCGAGATCGAGCAGATCCTGATCTCGAATTCCAAGGGCGTTGACGAGGACACGTTCGAGCGCGAGCTGTACGTCATCCGCCGCCGGATCGAGAAAGCGGCCGCCGCCGCGGGGATTTCGGGTCTGTACCTGGCCTCGCTCAGCTGCCGGTCGATCATCTACAAGGGCATGATGCTGGCCGAGCAGGTCGCCGTATTCTACCCCGACCTGATGGACGAGCGTTTCGAGTCGGCCTTCGCGATCTATCACCAGCGCTATTCCACCAACACTTTCCCGCAATGGTGGCTGGCGCAGCCGTTCCGGATGCTGGCGCATAACGGCGAGATCAACACGCTGAAGGGCAACATCAACTGGATGAAAAGCCACGAGATCCGCATGGCCTCGGCGACCTTTGGCGACTATGCCGAAGACATCAAGCCGATCATCGCCGGTGGGTCGTCGGATTCGGCGGCGCTGGATTCGGTGTTCGAGGTTCTGGTTCGCGCGGGCCGCTCGGCCCCGATGGCCAAGACGATGCTGGTGCCGGAAAGCTGGTCGAAACAGGCGGTGGAACTGCCGCAGGCCTGGCGCGACATGTATTCCTACTGCAACTCGGTGATGGAGCCGTGGGACGGCCCCGCCGCGCTGGCCATGACGGATGGCCGCTGGGTCTGCGCCGGGCTGGACCGCAACGGCCTGCGCCCGATGCGCTATGTCGTCACCGGCGACGGTCTGGTGATCGCCGGGTCCGAGGCGGGCATGGTCCCGATCGACGAGGCCAGCGTTAAGGAAAAAGGCGCGCTGGGTCCGGGCCAGATGCTGGCCGTCGACATGAAGAAGGGCAAGCTGTATCGCGACAAGCAGATCAAGGACAAGCTGGCCGCGGCCCTGCCGTTCGGCGAATGGGTCAGCAAGATCAACGATCTGGACGAAAAGCTGGCGAAGGTTGCCGAAAAGCCGCTGTTTACCGGTGAAGAGCTGCGCAAGCGCCAGATCGCGGCGGGCTACACGGTCGAGGAACTGGAGCAGATCCTCGCACCGATGGCCGAGGACGGCAAAGAGGCGATCGCCTCAATGGGCGACGACACGCCCTCGGCGGTTCTGTCCAAACAGTACCGGCCGCTCAGCCATTTCTTCCGCCAGAACTTCAGCCAGGTGACCAACCCGCCCATCGACAGCCTGCGCGAATACCGCGTGATGTCGCTGAAGACGCGGTTCGGCAACCTCAAGAACGTGCTGGACGAGGACAGCAGCCAGACCGAGATCGTGGTGCTGGAAAGCCCCTTTGTCGGCAATGCCCAGTGGGAAGAACTGGTGGCGAATTTCGACGCGCCGCTGGCCGAGATCGACTGTACCTTCGAACCCGGCACCGGCGCGCTGAGCGCCGCGTTGGCGCGCATCCGCGCCGAGGCGGAGGAGGCCGTGCGTTCGGGCGCGGGTCACCTGGTGCTGACCGACCAGTATTCCGGCCCCGGCAAAGTGGCGATGCCGATGATCCTGGCCACCAGCGCGGTTCACTCGCACTTGATCCGTCAGGGCCTGCGGACCTTCTGTTCGTTGAACGTACGCTCGGCGGAATGCATCGACCCGCATTATTTCGCAGTACTGATCGGCTGTGGCGCGACCGTGGTGAACGCCTACCTGGCCGAGGATTCGCTGGCCGACCGGATCGAACGCGGGTTGCTGGAAGGCAGCCTGACCGAAAACGTCGCACGTTACCGCGAGGCGATCGACCAGGGTCTGCTGAAGATCATGGCCAAGATGGGCATCTCAGTGATCTCGTCCTATCGCGGCGGCCTGAATTTCGAGGCCGTGGGCTTGAGCCGCGCCATGGTGGCCGAGTATTTCCCCGGCATGACCAGCCGGATCTCGGGCATCGGCGTCACCGGCATCCAGTCCAAGGCCGAAGAAATCCACGCCAAAGGCTGGGAGAGTGGCCTGGATGTTCTGCCCATCGGTGGCTTCTACAAGGCCCGCAAATCCGGTGAGACACATGCGTGGGAAGCGACCTCGATGCACATGATGCAGATGGCCTGCAACCGCGCCTCGTACGAGCTGTGGAAGCAGTATTCGGCCAAGATGCAGGCCAACCCGCCGATCCATCTGCGCGACCTGATGGATTTCAAACCGTTGGGCAAGCCGATCCCGATCGAAGAGGTCGAGTCGATCACCTCGATCCGCAAGCGCTTTGTCACCCCGGGCATGTCGCTGGGCGCGCTCAGCCCCGAGGCGCACAAGACGCTGAACGTGGCGATGAACCGGATCGGTGCGAAATCCGACTCGGGTGAAGGTGGTGAAGATCCCGCTCACTTCGTGCCCGAGCCGAATGGCGACAACCCCTCGGCCAAAATCAAGCAGGTGGCCTCGGGCCGGTTCGGCGTGACCGCCGAATACCTCAACCAGTGCGAAGAGCTGGAAATCAAGGTGGCCCAGGGTGCCAAGCCCGGCGAGGGCGGCCAGCTGCCCGGCATGAAGGTCACCGATCTGATCGCGCGCCTGCGTCACTCGACCAAGGGCGTGACGCTGATCTCGCCGCCGCCGCATCACGACATCTACTCGATCGAGGATCTGGCGCAGCTGATCTATGACCTCAAGCAGATCAACCCGCGCGCCAAGGTGACGGTGAAACTGGTGGCGTCGTCGGGCGTCGGCACGATCGCCGCCGGGGTGGCCAAGGCCAAGGCCGACATCATCCTGATCTCGGGCCACAATGGCGGCACCGGGGCATCGCCCGCGACCAGCATCAAATATGCCGGCCTGCCGTGGGAGATGGGCCTGACCGAGGCGCACCAGGTTCTGGCGATGAACAACCTGCGCGACCGGGTTACCCTGCGCACCGATGGCGGGTTGCGCACGGGGCGCGATATCGTCATGGCCGCGATGATGGGGGCCGAGGAATACGGCATCGGCACCGCCGCCCTGATCGCTATGGGCTGCATCATGGTGCGTCAGTGCCAGTCGAACACCTGTCCGGTGGGCGTCTGTACGCAAGACGAATCCCTGCGCGCCAAGTTCACCGGCAATGCCGACAAGGTGGTGAACCTGATCACCTTCTACGCACAGGAAGTGCGCGAGATCCTGGCCAGCCTCGGCGCACGGTCGGTCGACGAAATCATCGGTCGGGCCGATCTGCTGGCGCAGGTCAGCCGCGGGTCGGCGCATCTGGACGATCTGGACCTGAATCCGCTGCTGATCACCGTCGATGGCGCGCAAAACATCGTCTATGACCGTGACAAGCCCCGCAACGCGGTCCCCGATACGCTGGACTCTGAAATCGTGCGCGACGCGGCGCGGTTCCTGAAGGATGGCGAGAAGATGCAGCTGTCTTATGCCGTGCAGAACACGCACCGGACGGTCGGCACTCGCGTGTCCAGCCACATCGTGCAGAACTTTGGCATGCGCAACACGTTCCAGCCGGACCACCTGCATGTGAAACTGCAAGGCTCGGCCGGTCAGTCGCTGGGCGCCTTCGCCGCGCCGGGGCTCAAACTGGAAGTGTCGGGTGACGCCAACGACTATGTGGGCAAGGGCCTTTCGGGCGGCACCATCGTCGTGCGTCCGCCGCAGGTCAGCCCGTTGCAGGCCGACCGGAATACGATCATCGGCAACACGGTCCTGTACGGCGCGACCGACGGGTACCTGTTCGCGGCTGGCCGTGCTGGTGAACGCTTTGCCGTGCGCAACTCGGGTGCCACCGTGGTGGTCGAGGGCTGCGGCTCGAACGGGTGTGAGTACATGACCGGCGGCGTTGCGGTGATTCTGGGTGACATCGGTGCGAACTTTGGCGCGGGGATGACGGGTGGTATGGCCTATCTGTACGACCCCGAAGGCAAGGCGCAGTTGCTGATGAACATGGAAACCCTGGTGACCTGCCCCGTAACGGTCGAGCATTGGGAGACCCAGCTGAAGTCGCTGATCGAGCGTCACGCCGCGGAGACCGGCAGCCGCAAGGCCGCCGACATCCTGCAGCACTGGGATGTCGAGCTGTCGAACTTCCTGCAGGTCTGTCCGAAGGAAATGCTGAACAAACTCAGCTACCCGCTGAGCCACGAGGCAGCGGCGGTTCCGGCCGAGTAAGACCGCCTGTGAAGCCCGCCCCGCGTGTTTGAAAAGACACGCGGGGTTTTCGTTTTGTGCCCTCCCGTTTCCGGATTTCTTGAAAAAACATTGCGTGTCGCTAGGCCTGTACACGGAAAGTTTGGAAATTTCGCCAATGCTTCCGCTTGCCGCCAATTTCGCCAGGGAGTCGTCGCATGCCCACGACCTATCTTGACCAGTTCTTTGCCATGGATCCGGCCAGCCCGCCGGCAACGGGGACCCTTCTGACGGTTGAGAAGTACAATCTGGTCGACCAGAACGACGATGGCGACATCGACAGTTCCGACAATGACTCGGTCAACGGCATCGACGTCACCCGATCCTGGCCGGGCGATACGGTGACGATCAACGTGTCCGGTGTGGGGAACGTCACCTACACGGGAATCACCTTCTATCTGGCTGATGGCAGTCGGGTATTCACCCCGACGGACGGTCAGGTGCTGCAAGAGGGAACGCTTGTCTCGACGACTTTCGTCAATACCGAAGGTCCCCTGGTGGTTCCGGGTGAGCTTGGGCCGCCGTGTTTTACTGCCGGAACAATGATAAAAACACCCGATGGATTGCGCCGCGTCGAAGATCTGCAGGCCGGTGACCTGGTCACGACGGTCGACAATGGCGCGCGGGCTCTGATCTGGGTTGGCAGAACCACCGTTGCGGCCGAGGGCAACGCCGCCCCCATCCGCTTTGCCGCGGGGGTCCTGGGACTGGACCGTGACACTCTGTTCTCGCCGCAACACCGGATGCTGATCGACGATTGGCGCGCGGCTTATTTCTACGGCCACCCTGAGGTTTTGATTGCCGCACATTCCCTGGTCAACGGCACGACGGTGACCCGGGTCGAAGGCGGCGAGATCGAGTATTTCCACCTGTTGTTCGACCAACACGAGATCGTCATCGCCAACGGCGCCAAAAGCGAAAGCTACTATCCCGGCCACGCCGTCACGCGGTCTGACCGGGAAACCCAGGCCGAGCTGTTGCGCCTGTTCCCGCAGTTGGCAGTGGTGGAAGACGGTGGTCCGAAAACCGCCCGCCCCGTGGTGCGCCCGCGCGAAGGGCGGCTGATCGCGTCATAATTCCGTTCCAAATACCGGTGCTGCGGCGTATAGCAGGAACATGGCGAAGAAAGCAGCGCGCAAATCCCGCGGTAAGTCCAAAAAGGCAACCCGGTCTCGGAAAACGGAAACGCTCATCGTTCGGATTCGGCGATGGGTACTGCGTGTCATCGGTGCCCTGGCCGCGGCGTTCGTGGCGCTTGTTTTGCTTTACACCGTGGTCAATCCGCCGATCACCCATACGATCTGGTCCGAGTGGCGCCGCCTCGGCAAGGTGGACCGGGAATGGGTCGCGATCGAGGATATGTCTCCGGTCATGGCCCGGTCGGTCGTTGCTGCCGAGGATGCGAATTTCTGCCTGCATTGGGGCTTTGACGTGAACGCAATCCGCGATGCGCTTGAGGATGGTGGCAACCGCGGGGCGTCGACCATTTCTCAGCAGGTGGTCAAGAATGTCTTTCTGTGGCAGGGGCGCAGTTGGGTGCGCAAGGCGCTTGAGACCTCCATGACCCCGGTCGTCGAAATCTTCTGGAGCAAGAAGCGCATACTCGAGGTGTATCTGAACGTGGCGGAGACCGGTGAGGGCCTGTTCGGGATCGAGGCGGCCGCCCGCAAGAATTTTGGAGTCAGTTCCGCCCAACTCAGCCCGGTGCAGGCGGCGCGGCTGGCGGCAATCCTTCCGTCACCGCGAAACCGTTCGGTCACGGATCCGTCGGTTTACACCCGCAGACGAGCCGCCGCGATCCGCGATGGAGCGGCCACCATCCGCGCAGATGGTCGCGCAGATTGCTTCGAGGATTGAAACTTCCGCCCGTCAGCGGCTATTGCTGAGCGGTACTCAATTGGTTCGAATGGATCCACATGGCGCGTTTGTTTCACGTTCCCCTGTCCCCCTTTTGTCGAAAAGTCCGCCTGTCACTGGCGGAAAAGAAGATCGAAGTCGAATTGGTCGAGGAAAAGTACTGGGAAAAATCCCCGGACTTCTTGCGCAGAAACCCTGCGGCCAAGGTCCCGGTTCTGCGGCTGGACGGCCGGGTGATGTCAGAAAGCGCGGCGATCTGCGAATACATCGAAGAGACACGGCCGGAACCGGCGTTGATGCCGAAAACTCCGGAAGCCCGGTTCGAGGTGCGCCGTCTGGTCAGTTGGTTTGATGACAAATTCCACCATGAAGTGACATCCAAGCTGCTGTACGAGCGGGTGAATAAGAAAGTAACCGGTCAGGGTTATCCCGACAGCAAGAACGTCAAGGAAGGCGCGCGGGCGATCAAATTCCATCTGGATTACATGGCCTGGCTGCTGGATCAGCGGCGCTGGCTGGCCGGAGATCAGATGACATTGGCCGATTTCGCCGCTGCCGCGCATTTGTCGTCTCTGGATTACATTTCGGACGTGGATTGGAACCGCAGCCAGGTGGTCAAGGACTGGTACGCCAAGATCAAGTCACGCCCGGCCTTCCGGTCGATCCTGGCGGATCAGGTGCCGGGGTTCCGCCCGCCTGCCCATTACGCCGACCTGGATTTCTGATAGGTTGGGGCAGGGGGCTGTCTGCCCCTTCTTGGCTCGTTGGGCCAATTCACCCCCGAGGATATTTTGGGCCAGATGAAAAGCGCGACGGCATTGAAGGACAGGTTGGTGGCGCAGGCCCGGGCCGAGGGGTTCGTGTCGTGCAGGATCTGCCGCCCCTGGGACGTGCCGGAAGTGCCTGTGCGGTTGGCCGCCTTTCTGGCGGCCGGCTATCACGGGCAGATGGGTTGGATGGCCGAGCGGACCCATTGGCGGGGGGATCCGGCGCAGCTGTGGCCCGAGGCGCGCTCGGTCATCATGCTGGCCGAGAGTTACACGCCGGATCATGATCCGACCGAGGTTCTGGGCCGACCCGATCGCGGGGCGATCTCGGTCTATGCGCAGAACAAAGACTACCATGATCTGGTCAAAAAGCGGCTGAAGCGGCTGGCCCGGTGGCTGATTGCCGAAGCCGGGGGCGAGGTGAAGGTGTTCGTCGACACCGCGCCGGTGCCCGAGAAAGCACTGGGCCATGCGGCCGGGTTGGGCTGGCAGGGCAAACACACCAATCTGGTCAGCCGGGAGTGGGGCAACTGGGCCTTTTTAGGGTCTGTTTTCACCACTCTGGACCTGCCGACGGACCCGCCGGAAGTGGATCATTGCGGGTCGTGTCGGGCCTGTCTGGATGCCTGTCCGACGGATGCCTTTCCGGCGCCCTATCAACTGGATGCGCGGCGCTGCATTTCCTATCTGACCATCGAGCACAAGGGGCCGGTGGATCAGGAGTTGCGCGGCAAGCTGGGCAACCGGATCTATGGCTGTGATGATTGCCTGGCCGCCTGTCCGTGGAACAAGTTCGCGGTGGCGGCCAGTGACATCCGATATGCCGCGCGCCAAGACCTGATGGCGCCGCCGTTGGCGGAACTGGCCGGGTTGGACGATGCGGCGTTCCGGGCCAGATTCTCGGGTTCTCCGATCAAGCGGATCGGGCGCGACCGGTTCGTGCGAAACGTTCTGTATGCCATCGGCAATTCCGGGTCGTCGGAGTTGATTCCGGTCGCGCAGGCGTTGATCGAGGATGCCGACCCCACGGTGGCCGACGCGGCGCGCTGGGCGGTCGAACAACTGTCGTGAATGCCGCAAACAGGCTGGACGCGTCGGTTCAAACCGCTACACCCGTGACTGCGAACAGGATGGAGATCCCGATGGCGTTGGCTTTGGGCGTGGATACCGGTGGAACCTACACCGATGCGGTGCTGATCCGGGACGAGGAAGAGGTGATCGCCTCGGCCAAGTCCCTGACCACACGCGAGGATCTGGCGATCGGCGTCGGGCGGGCGATCCGGGCGGTGCTGGACCAGGCGCAGGTCGCGCCCGTTCAGATCTCGATGGCGTCGCTGTCGACGACGCTGGCCACGAACGCGCTGGTCGAGGGGCAGGGCGGGCGCGTTGCGCTGATCTATGTCGGGTTTCGGGACGGCGATCTGGACAGGCATGGGCTGCGCGATGCGCTGAAGGGTGACCCGGCGCTGGTGATCTCGGGTGGGCACAGCCATGCCGGGGCTGAGGCCGCGCCTTTGGATACAGGGGCGTTGACCGAATTTCTGGACCAGCAGTCCGGGATTTCCGGGTTCGCGGTTGCGGCCCAGTTTGCCACGCGCAATCCCGCGCATGAGCTTGAGGTCGCGCGGATCATCACTGAGAAAACCGGCGCGCCGGTGACCTGCTCGCATCAGTTGTCGGCCAAGCTGAATGGGCCGAAACGTGCGGTGACGGCGGTGCTGAATGCACGTCTGATCGGAATGATCGACCGTCTGATCGGCCGGGCGCAGGATGTTCTGCTCGAGCTGGGCGTCGACGCGCCGATGATGGTGGTGCGCGGGGATGGCGCCTTGATGAGCGCCGAGCAGGCGCGGGAGCGGCCGATCGAAACGATTCTCAGCGGTCCGGCGGCCTCGATCGTGGGGGCGCGCTGGCTGACCGGAGTTCAGGACGCACTGGTATCGGATATCGGAGGGACGACGACCGATGTGGCGCTGATCCGCGATAGAAAGCCGGCGATCGACCCGGCGGGCGCCCGGGTTGGCGGGTTCCGCACCATGGTCGAGGCGGTGGCGATGCGCACCCATGGTCTGGGCGGTGACAGCCAGGTGCATGTGGTGACGGAGGGCCTGCGCGGCGGTGTGTTCCTGGGTCCGCGCCGGGTGCTGCCGGTGTCGCTGATCGCGGCTGAGGCGCCCGGGGTGGTCCATGCCGCGCTGGACGAGCAGTTGCGCGCGACCACGGTGGGCGAGCACGACACCCGTTTCGCCCGCCGCGTGCCCGGCATCCACGCCGAGGGTCTGGGCCCGCGCGAGGCGGGGCTGCTGGAGCGGCTGGGGGACAAGGTTATGTCCCTGAGCGCCCTGTTGCGCACCCGGATGGAAAACGGTGCTCTGACCCGGCTGGTGGATCGCGGGATCGTTCAGGTTTCGGGGGTGACGCCGTCGGATGCCAGCCACGTTCTGGGGCGTCTGTCCGATTGGGATGCCGATGCCGCGCGCAAGGCGCTGGAGTTGATTGCGCGTCGGCGTGTGGGGTCGGGCGACCGGCTCGCGGGCTCGGCCGATGAACTGGCCGGGATGATCGTGGATCAGTTGACCGAACAGACCGTTTTGACCTTGTTAGAGACTGCTTTTGCGGAAGAAGCCGAGGCGTTCGGCCTGCCGCCCGAGGATCTGGCGCGCCATGTGCTGACACGGCGGGGCTTGCGCGGGCATCGCGGTCTGCTGGCGTTGGATACGAGGCTGAACGTGGATGTGGTCGGGCTGGGTGCCTCGGCGCCGAGCTATTACCCGGCGGTCGGTGAGCGTCTGCGCTGTACCATGGTGCTGCCCGACCATGCCGGGGTGGCCAACGCGATCGGGGCCGTCGTGGGGCGGTTGACCATGCGGCGGGCGGGCACGGTGACCGCTCCGTCCGAAGGCCGGTACCGCGTGCATCTGAATGAAGGTCCGCAGGATTTCCCCACACCCGAACCCGCGCTGGCCCTGCTGGAGGCCGAACTGCGGCGCGAGACCGAAAGCGCCGTGCGCGAGGCCGGGGCCGAGGATATCCGCGTGATCGTCAACCGCGACATCCGCACCGCCCGGATCGAGGGCAAGGATGTCTTCGTCGAGGCGATGCTGACCGTCGAAGCCAGCGGCCGCCCGCGGGTGGCCGTCGGCTGACCTTTATTCGGCAGCGCTGCTGCGTTTGGGAAGAACCCAGTCCGGGCGCGGGAAGTGGCAGGTATAGCCGTTGGGGATACGCTGAAGATAGTCCTGATGCTCGGGCTCGGCCTCCCAGAAATCGCCGACGGGTTCGACCTCGGTCACCACCTTGCCAGGCCACAGCCCGCTGGCATCCACATCGGCGATCGTGTCCAGCGCGATCTGTTTCTGCGTCTCGTCGCAGTAATAGATGGCCGAGCGATAGCTCATCCCGATGTCATTGCCCTGGCGGTTCACGGTGGTCGGGTCGTGGATCTGGAAAAAGAACTCGAGCAGATCGCGATAGGTGATTTGCGCGGGGTCGAACCAGATCTCGATCCCTTCGGCATGGGTGCCGTGGTTGCGATAGGTCGCGTTGGGCACGTCACCGCCGGTATATCCGACGCGGGTGCGCAGAATGCCGGGCAGCTTGCGGATCAGGTCCTGCATGCCCCAGAAGCAGCCTCCGGCCAGAACGGCGCGTTGTTCGGTCATTTCGGGTCCTCCACTTGATCGAGGTATTCGCCATAGCCCTCGGCCTCCATGTCGTCACGATGGATGAACCTCAGCGCGGCGGAGTTGATGCAATAGCGTAGCCCACCCTGATCCAGCGGACCATCGGGAAACACATGGCCCAGGTGGCTGTCGCCGTGTTTCGAGCGGACCTCGGTCCGGATCATGCCCAGCGAGCGGTCCTCAAGCTCGGTGACGTGGTCATGCACGATGGGTTTGGTGAAACTGGGCCAGCCGCAGCCCGACTCGTATTTGTGGGTCGAGGCGAACAGCGGCTCGCCCGATACGATATCCACGTAGATGCCGGGTTCCTTGTTGTTCAGGTGTTTTCCGGTGCCGGGGCGTTCGGTCCCGTTGCGCTGGGTAACGTGGAATTCCTCGGGCGACAGGGCCGCCACAACCGATGGATCTTTGGTATATTTGGGCATGGGTCCTCCGGCATTGCATACGTTGCCGAGATATTTGGGGTGCGCCGCGACAAAAGCAAAGCCCTGTTTCATCCGGCTCGCGCGATCGTGCGGGTGATCTGCCGCCGTGCTTCGAGCGTATCAATATCAAAGAGGAGGTCACGCCATGTTCAGAATGTTGCTGTTGTCTGCCCTGTTGTTGATCGGTCGAACGGTGCAGGCCGCGCCCGTGTCCGGAGAGTTCCCTTCGATCGATGGCGGCACGCTGTCGCTGTCGGACTGGCGCGGCCAGCCGGTTCTGGTGGTCAACACGGCCTCGCAATGCGGGTTTACCGGACAGTATTCCGGGCTGCAAAAGCTGCAGGACACCTATGGACGCGAAGGTTTGGTGGTTCTGGCAGTCCCGTCGGATTCCTTCAACCAGGAACTGGAAACCGCCAGCGAGGTCAAGGAGTTCTGCGAGTTGAACTATGACCTGACCCTGCCCATGACCGACATCACCCCCGTGACCGGTCCGCAGGCCCACCCGTTCTACAGGGCGGTCGCGGCCGAAACCGGGTTTGTGCCGGGCTGGAATTTCAACAAGATTCTGCTGAGCCCCGAAGGCGAGGTCGTCGCGACCTTTGGGCCGACGACGCGGCCGGACTCCCGCAAGCTGCGCCGTCAGGTCGAGGCCCTGCTGCGCTGAACCGGCTGGCGTGACAACTGCACAGCCAGAATGCCCAGCGTGGTGACCGCAACGCCGACGGCATCCATTGCGCCCAACCGTTCACCCAGCAGAATCGCGGCGATCGTGACCCCGAACACCGGGTTGAGGAAATGGAAGGTCGCCGCGCGGATCGGTCCGATCCGGTTGAGCAGCAGGAACCAGATCAACGTGGCCAGCAGGCCGGGGAACAGGGTCGTGTAGGTGAAGGCCAGCGCCAGCGGCCAGGTTGGACGGACATAGATCGTCTCGAACAACGGGGCGGCGACAAACAGAACCGCCGAGCCGACGAACATCTGCAAACCGACGACCATCATGAAATTCCCGCCCGAGGTCGCCCCGCGCACGGCCAGCGTGGCGAAGGTCAGCGCCAGCGCGCCCAGCCCGCAGAGGGCAACGCCAAACAGGTCGATCCCTGCGCTGATCCGGCTGCTCATGATCAGGGCCACGCCAGCGAACCCGGCCAGCAGACCCAGAACACCCAGCGGACGCAACCGTTCCTCGAACAGCAGCCAACCGGCCAGCGCCACCAAGAGTGGCATGGTCGAGGCGATGATCGCCGCTACCGAGGCTTCGACTGTTTGCATCGCATAGAAATTCAGACCCAAATAAAGGGCATTCTGGCAGATTCCGAACAGGATGGTCGCATGCCATTGCGACCGCGTCAGGTGCCAGCTCTGGCCCATGGCCCGGGCGATTGCGACACCCAGGATGCCGGAAATCAGGAAGCGAACCGCCAGTGAAAACAGCGGCGAGGCATCCGCGACGATGATCCGCGCCGATGTAAAGGCCGACGACCAGATGAAGGCAAAGGCCAGCCCCATGGCGATGGCGCGCAGATCCATGACCGCTCCTGTTTGAATGTGCGGCGACTGTTTCCGATTTTCTCTCGGGCCACAAGCGCCCGAGCGTCAAAAAAGACACATGGTGCGGGCAAGTTTTCCCTGGGTGCCGGTTTTATTGATTGACTGGCCAATTAAAGATATCCGCTCGGTGATCTGACATCTAAAGGGAGGTTTGTCGGTGCTATTGGAATACATCCTGTCATTCGGGGTCCTGCTTGCTCTTGGGCTGGTAGCGTTCTTCGTCGTGAAATGGTGGAACCTGCGGTGCGTGGGCGTGACACCTGTACATCTGTTCACTTTCATCGCGATCCTGTTCACATCCGGCCTGGATGTCGGGCTGATCATGTTCCCGCTCACCGAATTCGGAGGCTATGCCGAAGATCCGGCCTATGCGTTCGCAAACCCGCTGGCGGTTGAGTTCGGGTTCTGGGGTTTCCTGATCTGGGCCTTCTATTTCCTGACGGCCTTCTATTTCTGCGTCATCGAGCCCCGAGTGCAGTTCTTTGAGATCCCGGTGGTCAAGCTGATCAACAATGTGGTGATCATCGGGACCTGCGCTTTCACCGCAAGCCTGTTCCTGATCTACCTGCCCGGATACCTGCCCGAAGTTGGTGATGGCGAGTCCGTGGTGACCACGTTTTACATCATCGTATTTGTCGTCATTCTGGCCGCGGCCTATTCCTCGACTGACCTGAAATACGTGCGGATTCTTTCTGTCGGCTCGACGTTTCTGTTTCTGGCGCTGATCCTTGGCATGTGGGCCGCGGCCGGTATGGGCGTTGCGGGTTTCGTGGAAACCAGCAGCAATATCGGGGCGTATTTCGCCAATATCCACAAGTTCATACTGCCTCTGACCGACTATCACGCCTTCTACCTGTTCTGGTGGTTTGCCTGGTCGATCATGATCGGTCAGTTCACCTCGCGCTTTGTCGGAGGGCTGACCACCTGGCAATTGCTGGCGGCGCTGCTGATCTTTCCGTCGATCCCCTTGGCGATCTGGTTCAGCGTGCTTTACTACTATCACCTGAACGGCATCAGCACCGCAGGCATCACCAACATCGCGATGGTGATCGTCGGCGTGACCTTCGTGATTAACTCACTGGACTCGCTGATCAGGCTCTATACCGACAACCTGAACATGACGGTCGAACGCTTTGGCAAGACGGCCTATGTTGCCGGAAACGTGGTGCTTCTGTTTGTGCTGACGCTTCTGTTCCAGAGCCAGTGGCTGCAGATTCAGTGGATCGGCGCCGTGGTGGTTGGCCTCTACCTCGCCTGCGTGGTCTATGTCCTGATCGTCAAGCGCACAGAGGTGATGAGCATCGACTCGATGCCCGAAGATCGGGATCTGGATTTCCACAAGGTCGAGACTGTTCACTGACCTCGGCCCGCCGGACCCGGTAAACAAATACCAAAGAAAAAGGGCCGCGAAATCGCGGCCCTTGATCGTTTTCCCTAAGGCGCGGATCAGCTGTTGACGCTGTCCTTCAGGGCCTTGGCGATGGTCATCTTCACAACCTTGTCGGCTTCTTTGGTGAAGGTCTCACCAGTGGCCGGGTTGCGAACCTGACGCTCGGGGCGCTCGCGGCAGTAGATCTTGCCGACGCCCGGCAGGGTCACAGCGCCTCCGGCCGAAACTTCGCGGGTGATCAGGCCAGTGATCGCCTCCAGCGCCGCGTTCGCGGATTTCTTGTCGGTTCCCATTTCCTCAGCGAGAGCAGCAACCAGCTGAGTCTTCGTCATAGGCTTTGCCATTTCTTGGTCTCCTTAACGTGCCCGATCTATTGGGCCTCACCGCGTAACTGTAACGGGATATTGTGGGCGAACACAACGAATAGTAGCACCGAAACCCCAAAAAATATGGGGATTTCGTTGCTTTTTTGCGTCAGAGGAAGGCCGTTTCGTCGAACGAGCGCAATTTCCGGCTGTGCAAACGTTCCAGCGGCATGCCTCGCAGGTGTTCCATCGCGCGGATTCCGATCGCCAGATGGCGGCTGACCTGGGTTGTATAGAACTCGGACGCCATGCCGGGCAACTTCAATTCTCCATGCAGGGGCTTGTCGGACACGCACAGCAAAGTGCCGTAGGGCACACGGAACCGATAGCCGTTTGCGGCGATCGTGGCGCTTTCCATGTCCAGCGCGATGGCGCGCGACTGGCTCAGCCGTTGCACCGGGCCGGATTGGTCGCGCAGTTCCCAGTTGCGGTTGTCGACCGAAGCCACCGTGCCGGTGCGCATGATCCGCTTCAGCTCATAGCCTTCCAGCTCGGTCACTTCGGCTACGGCGCGTTCCAGCGCGACCTGAACTTCGGCCAGCGGCGGGATCGGCACCCAGACGGGCAGATCGTCATCCAGCACCTTGTCTTCGCGCAGATAGGCATGGGCCAGCACGAAATCCCCCAAGGCCTGCGTGTTGCGCAGCCCCGCACAGTGGCCGACCATCAGCCAGGCATGTGGGCGCAGCACCGCGATGTGGTCGGTGGCGGTCTTAGCGTTCGACGGCCCGACGCCGATATTGACCAGCGTGATCCCCGACCCGTCGGCGCGTTTCAGGTGATAGGTCGGCATCTGCGGCAGTTTCAGCGGCTGTTCCAGCGGCGCGTCGGGGTCGGTGATCTCGACATTCCCGGTCCAGACGAAACTGGTATAGCCGCTGTTCGGGTCGGCCAGTTGCGCGCGGGCGTAGTTCTCGAATTCCGACACATAGAACTGGTAGTTGGTGAACAGAACGTGGTTCTGGAAATGGTCCGGGTCGGTGGCGGTGTAGTGGGCCAGCCGGGCCAGCGAATAGTCGATGCGCTGGGCGGTGAACAAGGCCAGTGGGCCAACGCCATCCTGCGGTTCGTGCACACCATTGACGATGTCGTCATTGGTGGTGGTCAGATCGGGCACGTCGAACACGTCGCGCAGCGTGAACCCCGCCGCACCCTGATGCGGCACCACCAGATCGGGGTTGCCGGCCACGGCGAAATGCACCGGCATCGGCGTGGTCGAGGGGCCGATGGTCACCGGCTGGTTGTGGTTCTTGATCAGCAGCGCGATCTGCTGCGTGAGGTAGGACCGGAACAGATCCGGCCGCGTCACCGTGGTGGCATGAACCCCCGGCTCGGACACGTGACCAAAGCTCAGACGGCTGTCCACATGCGCGTAGGACGCCGTACGGATACGAATTTCCGGGTAATAGGCTCTGTAACGGACCTTGGGCGTGCCGCCTTCCATGGCCTCGGCAAAGCTGTCGCACAGAAAGGTGGTGGCCTCGTTGTACAGCTCTTCCAGCCGGGCAACGGCCGCAACGGCATCGGTGAAAATCTCGGGGTCCCGTGGGTCGGGCGTTGTTATTTTTGTCATGCGAGGGGTTCCAGAAGGTCAATTTTTTCGAATGTGCGGACATCCACCAGTCCCAGGTCGGATATCCGCAGTTCGGGGATGACGACAAGGGCCAGCAGCGAGTGCTGCATGTAGGCGTTGTTCAACTGACAGCCGCAGGCCTGCATCGCCTCGACCATCTTCTGCGCCTTGGCCGCGACGTCGGAGGCCGGGCTGTCGGACATCAGGCCCGCAATGGGCAGTTCGACCAGCGCCAGTTCTTCGCCATCTCGGAAGATGGTGATGCCGCCGCCCACTTCGGCCAGACGATTGGCGGCCAGCGCCATCTGCTCGCGGTCGGTGCCGACCACGATCATGTGGTGGCTGTCATGCGCCACGGTCGAGGCCATGGCCATCCGGCCCTGATAGCCAAAGCCCGACACGAATGCGTTGGTGACGCCGCCCGTGGCCCGGTGCCGTTCGACCAGCGCGATCTGGCAGACGTCACCTTCGCCTTCGACCAGCCCGCCGATGATGGGCAGCTCGGCCTTCAGCGCCTGGGTGGGGGCCTGGTTCTCGACCACGCCAATCACGTTGGCGCGGACGCGGTTGGCGCCGTTGGGGGCGGGGATCTCGAAATCTGCGGCGGTCAGGGCATGGCCCAGATGCACCGTGTTGCGCGCCCGGTCTGGCCAGTCGTAATGCGGGCAATCCACCGTGATCGCGCCGTTTTCGGCCACCACCTGCCCGCGCGCGATGACCATCTCGATCGGCAAGTCGGTCAGGTCCGAGGTCAGGATCACGTCCGCCCGGCGGCCCGGCGTGATCGAGCCGATCTCGCGCTCAAGCCCGAAATGGGTGGCGGTGTTGATCGTGGCCATCTGCAACGCGATCAACGGGTCGCAGCCACAGGCGATGGCATGGCGCACGACGCGGTTCATGTGACCCTCGTTCACCAGCGTGCCTGAGTGGCAGTCATCGGTGCACAGGATGAAGTTGCGCGGGTCCAGCCCCTTTTCGGTGACGGCGGTGATCTGGCTTTCCACGTCATACCAGGCCGAGCCCAGCCGCATCATCGACCGCATCCCCTGCCGCACGCGGGCAATGGCGTCGGCCTCGCAGGTGCCTTCGTGGTCATCCGCCGGGCCGCCGGCGACATAGGCTGCAAAATCAGGCCCTAAATCAGGGGATGCATAGTGTCCGCCCACCGTCTTTCCCGCGCGCTGGGTGGCGGCGATTTCGGCCAGCATCTTGGGATCGGAGTTGATCACACCGGGAAAGTTCATCATCTCGCCCAGCCCGATGATGCCGGGCCAGGTCATCGCCTCGGCCACGTCTTCGGCGGTGATCTCGTAGCCCGTGGTTTCCAGCCCGGGCGCCGAGGGCGCGCAGGACGGCATCTGAGTGAAGATGTTGACCGGCTGCATCAGCGCCTCGTCATGCATCATCCGCACGCCGTCCAACCCCAGGACATTGGCGATTTCATGCGGGTCGGTGAACATCGACGTGGTGCCATGCGGGATCACCGCGCGGGCGAACTCGGCCGGGGTCAGCATGCCGGATTCGATGTGCATATGCGCGTCGCACAGGCCGGGGATCATGTAGCGGCCCTTGGCCTCGATGATCTGTGTGTCGGGCCCGATGCAGTGGCTGGCGTCGGGGCCGACATAGGCCACGCGTCCGGCGGCGATGGCGATGGAGTGATCGGGCAGCGCCTCGCGGCTGTGCACGTTGATCCAGATCCCGCCGCGAATGACCATGTCGGCGGCTTCGCGGCCAGCGGCAACGGCGATCAGGCGGGGGGCGACGTCGGGCCAAGAGGGGAAGGGTGCGTATTCCATGGCACAACTTTCCCGAATGCATCGGAAGGTGCAACCCCTGCTTTGCCACCTTCATGAAACCGTCATCCGACCGGGCGCGGGGCAGCAAATGCTTGATCCGCGCCGCGATGCGGGGTCTGGTAGGGACATGGATTACGAAACCATCGATGCCGACAGTTTCGGCCGCAGCCTGCGGGGGATCGGGCTGAACCTGCTGGTGCGCGACATTCCAGCGGAATGCGCTTTCTTAGAGACTGTTTTTGGCTTGAAGTCCCATCAGGTGACGGCGGATTTTGCCATCGTCACTTATGGCGATCAGGTGTTTCAGTTGCATTCGGACGGCACCTATCATTCCAACCCGCTGCTGGGGCTGGTTCCCGAAACGCCCCCACGCGGTGGCGGGATCGAGATTCACCTGTACGACACCGACCCGGACGAGGCGGCGGAGCGCGCCAGGTCCGCAGGCGCGGTCGTGCTGCAGGAGCCGACCGACAAGCCCCATGGCCTGCGCGAGACCTATATCCTGTGCGAGAACGGCTATGCCTGGGTCGCCAGCCGCCCCAAAGACGGCTGAAGTCAGGCGCGGTGTTGCTCGGCCGCGATTTCCGCCCTGATCCATTCGGCAAAGGCCACGGCACCCGGGGTCTCCTCGGCTTGGGGCGACAGCAGCAGGTAATAGGCTTCTGGCATCGGCGCGCGATGCTCGAACGGCGCGATCAGACGGCCTTCGTCCAGCAGGCGTTTTGCGATCGTGTCATGGGCCAGACCCAGCCCGCCGCCGGCCATCGCAACGGACAGGCCGACCATATAGGTCGTGGCATAGGCAATCGGCGGACTATCCCAGTTTAGACCCTGATCTTCGGCCCAGCTGGCCCAGTTCGACAGCAGATTCGAACAATCGTACAACGGCTGTTGTTGAAGGGTTTCCAGCGTCACCGGATAGTCTGGGGCGCAGACGGGGTAGTAGTGATCGCTGCGCAAAAGCTCGGTGCGGACCGTGTCGGCCGGGCGCAGGGAATAGCGGATCTCGACCGCCGCGCCTTCGGCCATCTCGCGCGGCTCCCACAACTCGGTGAAGATGTTCAGGTGGACATCGGGGTGCAGCGCACGGAACGCGGGCAGGCGGGGGGCCAGCCAGTTCACCGAAAAGGTGATGTTGCACTGCACCTGTACGGTATTTTCCTGCTGCCCGGTTACGGCCTGGGTGCCGCGCACCAGCGTCCGGAACGCTTCGCGTACCACGGGCAGATAGGTGATTCCGGCCTCGGTCAGTTCCAATGCGCGGGGGCGCCGGTGAAACAGGGGCTGGCCCAGATAGCCCTCGAGCGATTTGATCTGCTGGCTGACGGCGCTTTGCGTCATGTTCAGATCGCGCGCCGCGCCGGTGAACGACAGGTGGCGGGCGGCGGCCTCGAAGGTGCGCAGCCAGCCAAGCGGGGGAAGGGGAGTCCGGGGTTTCATAATCCAATCATAAGTTCAGCTAATGCCAAAACGCCAATTTTTTCGTTGGTCAATTGCGCCCCGGCCCGGCACGGTTTTCACCAGCCACCTGTCCAAGCCGAATGGAGCCCCCCGGATGAGCGTTACCAGTCTGAAACCGAATATCGACCACTGGCAGGAGCGCGTGGACATGGCCGCCGCTTTCCGCTGGATCGAGCGGTTGAACATGCATGAAGGGGTGGCCAACCATTTCAGCCTTGCCGTGAACGAGGATGGCACGCAGTTCCTGATGAACCCGAACCAGATGCATTTCGCGCGCATCCGCGCCTCGGACCTTCTGCTGCTGGATGCCAACGATCCCGACACGATGAACAAGCCCGGAGCACCGGACCCGACCGCATGGGGTCTGCATGGATCGATTCACCGGAGATGCCCGCATGCGCGTTGCGTGATGCATGTGCATTCGATTTTTGCCACCGTCCTGGCCTCCTTGGCCGACAGCAACCTGCCGCCGATCGACCAGAACACCGCAACCTTTTTCAACCGCTATGTCATTGATGACGAATTCGGCGGTTTGGCCTTTGAAAGCGAGGGTGAGCGTTGCGCGACAATGCTGCAAGACCCGAAAAAGAAGGTCATGATCATGGGCAACCACGGTGTGCTGGTGATTGGCAACAATGCAGCGGATGCCTTTAACAGACTCTATTATTTCGAGCGCGCCGCCGAGACCTATGTACGCGCCCTTCAGACGGGCCGGCCGTTGCGGGTGCTTTCGGACGAGATCGCCGAAAAGACCGCGCAGGAGCTGGATGACTACCCGGGGCAGGCCGAGGCGCATCTGCGCGAAATAAAGGCCGTTCTGGATGCGGAAGGCTCGGACTACGCCACCTAGAGGGTTTTGTCATGACCGATGCCCCGCATGATCCCGAAGCCGCCCGCTGGCACTATCGGCCGTCTGACCCTGTTGCGTTGAACCCTTTGTTCAGTTGGCCACCGCGCCCGATCGCCGTTTTGAAATGGTATTCCGGGGCGTGGCTGCCGATCACAGCGCTGACCCTTTGCATGGGGCTTGCCGTGATTGCTTATGTGCTGTTCCTGCCGCCGCTCGAGGCGATGCAAAGCTTTGCGCCCGGCTGGATGTTCCGCGTCTGGCTGCTGAACATGGTGCCTCAGATCCTTGTTGCGGGTGGGCTGCATTGGTGGCTCTACATGCGCAAGGGGCAGGGTATGTACAAAAAGTTCGATCGCCGCGACCTGACCCGCGACAACGGAACCTTCACCTTCCGCAATCAGGTCTGGGACAACATCTGGTGGACCCTGGGCAGCGCCATGACGGTGACAACCGTCTATCAATGGGGTATCTACTGGGCGATGGCCAACGGGTATGCGCCAACGGTCACTTGGGCCAGCGCGCCGGTCTGGTGCGTGGTCTGGATGCTGTTCATTCCGATGTGGTCGGGTCTGCATTTCTATTGGGTGCACCGGCTGGAGCATCACCCGAAACTGTACAAGCATGTGCACGCCGTTCACCACCGCAACGTCAATGTTGGGCCGTGGTCGGGCATCTCGAACCACTGGTACGAGAATCTGCTGTATTTCACGACCTATTTCATCCACCTGATCGTGCCCTCAAACCCGTTGCATCTGCTGTTTCATGTCTATTTCCAGCAGATCAGCCCGGTCCTGTCCCATTCGGGGTTCGAAAAGCTGAAAGCAGGGGACACGGATGCCGCACGGGCAGGCGATTTCTTTCACCAGCTGCACCACCGGTATTTCGAGTGCAACTACGGCACGTCCGAGATCCCGTTCGACAAGTGGTTCGGCACCTACCACGACGGGTCGGCCGAGGCGACGACGCGGACGCGGGCCTACAAGAAACAGATGTATACCTAGCGGGCCCGGCTGCGCAGGGCACGCGGACTGAGACCGAACTCGGCCCGAAAGGCGCGGGTCAGCGCGCTGGGGTCTTCATAGCCCGCGCGCAGAGCGATTTCGGCGATACTCAGGTCGGTTTCCGCGGCCAGCTTGCGCGCAAGGTTCAGACGCATCCGACGATAGACCTTAGCCGGCCCGGCCCCCAAGTCCGCCCGCATCCGGGATTCCAGTGCTTTTTGCGACCGTCCCACGCGCCGGGCGATCTCGGGGATCGGCAGAGGGGTCTCGAGATTTTCCTGCATCAGTGCCAGCGCCTTGTTGACATGCGAACTGGCCGAGCCTGCGCCGCCGGAATGTGACCGGGCGGAGTCGCGCGTCATGAACAGCTGCGCGACTTCCAGTGCCAGCGCCTGACCGTGATCCTGCCCGATCAGGTGCATCACCAGATCAAAGGCGGCCATGGCGCCCGAGCAGGTGATGCGGTCACCGTCGATGACATAGCGCTCGCGGCAGGTCTCGACTTCGGGGAATCGCTCGGTGAACGCGGTCAGTTCCTCCCAATGGATCGTGGCGCGGTGGCCGTTCAGCAATCCGGCCTGGGCCAGCAACCAACTGCCGGTGTCCAGCCCGGCGAGGGTGCGAAAGCGCCGCGTCGCCGCACGCAACCCCGCCTGGGTGCGCCAACCACCATGTGCTTGAAACCCGTAGGAGGGCATCACCAGCAGCATATCCCCATCCGCATCTGTAAGCGCCGCATGGGGTGCCACCTGCAACCCTGAGGACGACGTGACCGGCCTCGGATCCAGTGACAGGAATTGCCAGTCATACAGTCGCTGCCCCGACAGCGTGTTGGCCGCGCGCAGCGGCTCGACCGCATTGGCCAGGCAATGGTTCGAGAACCCGTCGAACAGAAGTACCCCGAATCGCTGCGGTGCGGCGGGTGATTTGGTCCATCTCTGCATGATTGAAGTCTAGTTCTGCATTATTGCGACCTCAAGCCGCGTCAGGATTATCGCACGCCCAGAAACCGGAGACCCGCGATGCAATATGGCCTGACCGACGAGCAGGAGATGATCGTCTCGACTGTCCGCAGCTTTGTGGAGAATGAGATCTATCCCCACGAAGAGCTGGTCGAGCGCTCCGGCGATGTACCGAAAGAGATCGCCGACGAGATCAAGCGCAAGACGATCGAACTCGGCTTCTACGCCTGCAACTTTCCCGAAAGCGTCGGCTGCGCGGGGCTGAACCATCTGGAATTCGCGCTGGTCGAACGCGAGTTGGGGCGCGGCTCGATGGCACTGAACCATTTCTTCGGGCGGCCGCAGAACATCCTGATGGCCTGTCAGGGGGATCAGATCGAACGCTATCTGATGCCCGCCGTGTGCGGCGAAAAGATGGACGCGCTGGCGATGACCGAACCGGGCGCGGGTTCGGACGTGCGGGGCATGAAATGCTCGGCCGTGCGCGATGGCGGCGATTGGGTCGTGAACGGCACCAAGCATTTCATCTCGGGCGCGGAACATGCCGATTTCATCATCGTCTTCATCGCCACGGGCGAGGATCAGACGCCGAAAGGTCCCAAGAAGCGCATCACCGCCTTTCTGGTCGATCGCGGCACGCCGGGCTTCACCATCCGCGACGGCTACAAATCGGTCAGTCATCGCGGTTACAAGAACATGGTGCTGGATTTCGACGACTGCCGCCTGCCCGACGCGCAGGTGCTGGGCGAGGTCGATGGCGGGTTCGAGGTGATGAACACCTGGCTGTATGCCACCCGCATCACCGTGGCGGCCATGTGCGTGGGCCGCGCCCGCCGGGCCTTCGACTATGCGCTGGACTATGCCGCCACCCGCGAACAGTTTGGCCAGAAGATCGGCAAGTTTCAGGGCGTCAGCTTTCAGATCGCCGACATGATCACCGAGATCGACGCCGCCGACCTGCTGACCCTGGCCGCCGCCGACCGGCTGGACAAGGGCCTGCCCGCCAACCGCGAGATCGCCTCGGCCAAGCTCTATGCCTCGGAAATGCTGGCGCGGGTGACCGATGCGGCCATCCAGGTGCATGGCGGGATGGGGCTGATGGATGACTATCCGCTGGAACGTTTCTGGCGCGATGCCCGGGTCGAGCGGATCTGGGACGGCACCAGCGAGATCCAGCGCCACATCATCAGCCGCGACCTGCTGCGCGCGTTGGGGGCGTGAACATGACGCCGGGCCTGAGCGGCGCGGCGGGTGCGCTCGCGCCGGGAAAGCTCGCCGCGCTGAGGCGGATGCTGGGGTTCCATTCGCTGGCGGTGATCGGTGGGGGCGCATGGTGCGCCGAGGTCATCCGGCAGGTGCGGAAACTGGGCTTCACCGGCCCGGTCTGGCCGGTGCATCCCAAGGCCGACGAGGTGGCGGGCGAGCGCGTCTTTGCCACGATCGAAGACCTGCCCCAAGCGCCCGACGCGGCCTTTGTCGGCATCAATCGCCGCGCCACCATCGAGGCGGTCGAGGTTCTGTCCCGCATCGGCGCGGGCGGGGCGGTGTGTTTCGCCTCGGGCTTTACCGAGGCGCAGGCCGAGGACGCCGATGGGGCCGACTTGCAGGCGCAACTGGTCGCTGCGGCGGGGGCCATGCCGATCCTCGGTCCCAACTGTTACGGCTTCGTCAACGGGTTGGACCGGGTGGCGATCTGGCCCGACCAGCACGGGATGCGCCCGGTGGACCGGGGCGTCGCGATCCTGACGCAAAGCTCGAACATCGCCATCAACATGACCATGCAGCGCCGGGCGCTGCCACTGGCCTTCATGCTGACCTGCGGGAATCAGGCGCAGACCCATCAGGCCGAGATCGCCATGGCGCTGCTGGAGGATGACCGGATCACCGCCATCGGCGTGCATGTCGAAGGCTTTGGCGACCTGCGCAAGTGGGAGGCGCTGGCCGCCAAGGCGCATGACCGTGGCGTGCCGATCGTGGCGCTCAAGGTGGGGCGGTCGGAACACGCGCAGGCAGCGACCATTTCGCACACGGCATCGCTGGCGGGGGACGATGCCGGGGCGCAGGCGTTTCTGGACCGGCTGGGAATCGCGCGGCTGGGGGACGTGCCCGAGTTTCTGGAAACACTGAAGCTGTTGCATGTCACCGGGCCGCTGGACGGGACCGGAGTGGCGACGATCAGCTGTTCCGGTGGCGAGGCCAGCTTGGCCGCCGACATGGCCGAAGGATCCGGCCTGCACTTTCCGCCGCTGACCGCGGATCAGGTTTCGGGCCTGCGCGCGGCGCTGGGGCCGATGGTAGCGCTGGCCAATCCGCTGGACTACCACACCTATGTCTGGCGCGACGCTGACGCGATGGCACGGGCGTGGTCGGCGATGACGGGGCCGCATGTGGCGATGACGATCTCGATCGTTGACTACCCTCACACCGATGCCGCCGATTGGGACTGCGCCACCCGTGCGGCGTTGACCTGCGCAAGCGATACCGGTCGTCCCTTTGCCGTGGCCGCGACCTTGCCGGAACTGATGCCCGAGGACGTAGCCGAGCGGTTGATGGCGGGCGGTGTCGTGCCCTTTGCCGGGCTGCGTGAGGCGCTGGCGGCGACACGCGCTGCGGCCCGCCCGCATCCCCAACCGCAGGAGCCGGTTCTGCTGCCCGCCGCCAATGCGGCCACAACCGCTCTGACCGAGGCCCAGGCCAAGGCCGAACTGGCCGCTTGCGGCGTGCCGATTCCCCGCTCGGTCGTCGCGCGGGCGGATCGGGCGGAAAAGGCGGTGGACGGTCTGAGCGGGTCCTTTGCGGTCAAGGGTGTTGGCCTTGCGCACAAATCCGAACATGGCGCGGTGCGGCTGGGCATTTCTGCACAAGATCTGCCCGAGGTCGCGAGATCAATCGGCACCGATGAGGTTCTGATCGAGGAAATGGCCCCGGCCGGGATTGTCGAGCTGTTGATCGGCGTCACCCGCGACCCGGCGCATGGCTATGTGCTGACCCTTGGGGCGGGTGGGGTTCTGACCGAGATCCTGCGCGACTCGACCTCGATCCTGATCCCGTCCACGCCGTCTGCGGTCCGCGACGCGCTGGGCAAGCTGGCCTGTGCGCCCGTGTTGAGCGGATATCGGGGCAAGCCCGGCGTGGATATCGAGGCGGTCGTGCGGGTGGTCATGGCGGTGCAGAACTACGTCATTGCCAACGCGGCGGTCGTGGACGAAGTTGAAATCAACCCTCTCATCTGCACCGCGACGGGCGCGGTGGCGGTCGATGCCCTGATCCGAAAGGCAAGCTCATGAACCCAGTGAAGACCAAGCGCGACGGCGCCATTCTGCAAGTCACCCTCGACCGGCCCCAGGCGAATGCCATCGATTTGGCGACCAGCCGTGTAATGGGCGAAGTGTTCCGCGACTTTCGCGATGATCCCGACCTGCGCGTGGCGATCCTGACAGGGGGCGGCGAGAAGTTCTTCTGCCCAGGCTGGGACCTGAAGGCCGCGGCCGAGGGCGATGCGGTGGACGGCGATTACGGGGTCGGCGGTTTCGGTGGCCTGCAGGAGCTGCGCGACATGAACAAGCCGGTGATTGCCGCCGTGAACGGCATCGCCTGCGGCGGCGGGCTGGAACTGGCCCTGAGCGCCGACATGATCGTTGCCGCCGATCACGCCACCTTTGCCCTGCCGGAAATACGCTCGGGCACGGTGGCGGACGCGGCCAGCGTCAAGCTGCCCAAGCGCATTCCCTATCACATTGCGATGGAACTGCTGCTGACCGGCCGCTGGTTCGACGCCGAAGAGGCGCTCCGCTGGGGCTTGGTGAATGAGATCGTCCCGGCTGACCAGTTGATGGACCGGGCATGGGAGCTGGCGCGCCTGCTGGCAAGCGGCCCGCCGCTGGTCTATGCCGCGATCAAGGAGATCGTGCGCGAGGCCGAAGATTCCAAGTTCCAGGACATCATGAACCGCATCACCAAACGCCAGCTGTGCACGGTCGATGTGCTCTATGGCTCCGAGGACAATCTGGAAGGGGCTCGTGCCTTTGCCGAGAAGCGTGACCCGGTCTGGAAGGGCCGCTGAGTCGGATCAGGATTTCTCGAACAGGGCGATCAGCGCGGTGTCGTCCTTGTTGGGGCCGGCGGCCAGATCGCCGTAGATGCGAACCGGGGTCAGGGTCAGATGTTCGATCCGGCCCTCGGCCTGCAGATTGTCCAAGGCGGTTGCAAATCCCAGCGCCTCGAAGTGATTGGCGTTGATCGACAGGGCGAATTGCGCCCCGGGCCGGGCCACCCGCAGCAGGGCCGGCAGAACCTCGGGGCCCAGATGGCCGTGGGTGAAGGTACCCGACGACACGATGCCCGAATAACTGTCGCGCGGAACGGGGATGCCCTCGTTCAGGTCGGCCTCGATCGCGTCGCGGTAGATGTCCTTGCGCATCGCCTTGTCCAGCATCTCGGCACTGATGTCGGTGGCATCGATCGGCCCCACACCCAGATCGGCCAGAACCGCGCCGCACAGGCCGGTTCCCGCGCCCACATCCAGCACCGGACCCTGTCCCCCGGCGCCGACAAAAGCGCGGGCGGTGTGAATATGCAGCTGGTAATCCTCGCGCGCGGCGAATCCGCGATCGTAATCTCCGGCCCATTCGGCATAGAGCCGTTTGTTGTCTGCCGGAGTTTTCAGCGCATAGGCCGCGTGCAGGCTGGGTTTGTCATCACTCATGACACCATGAAGGCGCAGGCGGGGATTCGAATCAAGTGCGGCCATCCGGCGCTTGCATCCCGCCCGCGGCGCGATCATCAAGGGGCCATGACTGGAACGCTTTTTTCATTCGGGCACGGCTATACCGCCCGCGCCCTGTCGCGCCGGCTGGCCCCCAAGGGTTGGCGCATCGTCGGAACCACCCGCGATGCCGCCGAGAAGGACGCCATCCGCGCCGCCGGAGCCGAACCGCTGGTCTGGCCGGGCGAGGCCCCCGATCTGGACGGGGTCACGCATCTGCTGATTTCGACCGCGCCCACGGCCAAGGGTGATCCGGTTCTGGCCGCCCTGCGGGATGAGATTACCGCCCGCGCCGGGCAGTTCGACTGGGTCGGGTACCTGTCGACCACCGCCGTCTATGGCGACCACCAAGGTGGCTGGGTCGATGAAACCACGCCGGCGACCCCGACGGCCGAGCGCGGGCGCTGGCGCTTGCAGGCCGAGCAGGACTGGGCCGCGATCCCCGGCCTGCCGCTGCACATCTTTCGCCTTGCGGGCATCTACGGGCCGGGGCGGGGGCCGTTTTCCAAGCTGAAGAAAGGCGGGCTGCGGCGGATCATCAAGCCGGGGCAGGTATTTTCACGCATTCATGTCGAGGACATCGCGCAGGTGCTCGAGGCGTCGATGCGCCGTCCCGATCCGGGCGCGATCTACAATGTCTGCGATGATGAACCGGTACCGCCGCAAGACGTGATCGGCTATGCCGCGCAACTTCAGGGCCTGCCGCTGCCGCCTGCGGTGGATTTCGACACGGCCGACCTGACGCCGATGGCCCGCAGTTTCTACAACGAGAATAAGCGCGTTCGGAACGACCGGATCAAGACCGATCTGGGCGTGACGTTGAAATATCCCAACTACCGCGTGGGCCTTGAGGCGCTGCACGCGGATCAGACGTTGAACGGCGACTGATCAGACCACATCCGCCAGGATCATGTCGGCGGCCTTTTCCGCGATCAAGATCGTGGGGGCGTTGGTGTTGCCCGAGACCAGCGTCGGCATGACCGAGGCATCGACCACCCGCAGCTTCTGCAGCCCACGCACGCGCAGCTGCGGATCGACCACTGCCAAATCGTCCACCCCCATCTTGCAGGTGCCCACGGGGTGATAGATCGTATCGGCCCGCGCGCGGATATGGCCTTCCCAATCCGGGTCGGTCCGGGCGGTGTCGGTGCCGAACATTTCCTTGTGGCGGTATTTGGCGAGGGCCGGTGCCTCGAGGATTTCGCGCGTCATCCGCGCGCCCTTGATCATCGTGTCCAGATCGCGCGGGTCGGACAGAAAGGCCGGGTCGATCGCCGGGGCGGCAAAGGGGTCGGCGCTGTGCAGCGAAACGGTGCCGCGGCTTTCGGGGCGCAGTTTGCAGATATGGCAGCTGAACCCGTAGCCCAGGTGCAGTTTGCGCGCGTGGTCATCTACCAGCGCGATGGTGAAATGCAGTTGGATGTCGGGGCGGTCCAGATCGGGAGAGGTCTTCAGAAAGGCCGCGCCTTCCGCAAAGGGGGTGGCCGCCATCGACACACCGGTCTTGCGCCACCGCAAAAGGTGTTTGACCAGCCCCACCGTACCGGCGGCGCCGATGCCGAAATTGTCTGTGTCCTTTGTCTTGTAGGCCAGGATGAAATCCAGGTGATCTTGCAGGTTCTTGCCCACGCCCGGCAGCGCGTGGCGGACGGCGATTCCATGCGGGCTCAGGTCCTCGGGGTCGCCGATGCCCGACAGCTGCAGCAGTTGCGGCGATTTCAGCGCGCCCGAGCAGACCAGAACCTCGCGCGTGGCGGTGACGGTGAGATCGGCGCCTTTGCCGCCCTGGCGATAAATCACGCCCGTGGCGCGGTGGCCGTCAAAGGTGATCTCGCGCGCCTGCGCCCCGGTGATGACCGTCAGGTTGGGCCGGTCCATGACTGGAAACAGATAGGCTGCGGCGGCCGAGCACCGCTCGCCGTTTTTGGCGGGGTCATGGAACTGGGTGACCTGGTACAGCCCCGCGCCTTCGTTGTCGCCACGATTGAAATCGTCGGTCACCTTGTGTTGCAACTGGGCGGCGGCCTCGACGAAGGCGCGCGTGATCGGGCGTTCTTCTTTCTGGTCGGACACCTGAAGCGGGCCGTCGGCGCCATGCAGGTCATCCGCGCCGCGTTCGTTGTTCTCGGACCGTTTGAAATAGGGCAGAACGCTGTCCCAGTCCCAGCCCTCGCAGCCCAGATCGGCCCAGCCGTCATAATCCTGCCGCTGCCCGCGCACATAGAGCATTGCGTTGATCGCGCTGGACCCGCCCAGGGCCCGGCCACGCGGCTGATAGCCCGTTCGCCCGTTCAACCCCGGTTGCGGCACCGTTTCAAAGGCCCAGTTGTTGATCTTGGGTCGCCCCGGCAGCATGGCAACCACAGCGGCAGGCATCCGCACCAGAATGCTGTTGCCGCCCCCGCCCGCCTCGAGCAGGCAGACCCGCGTGCCCGGATTGGCGCTCAGACGGTTGGCCAGCACGCATCCCGCGGACCCTCCGCCGACGATGACGTAGTCGAATTGCATGGCGATCCTCCCCTGTGGCCCGCGCGGTGTCGCGCGTCACGGCCCGCAGTTTGAAGCACCGGCGGCAAAACGCAATCGGGGCGGCGGGGAACGCCGCGTCATGTGAATGGGGATCGGTTTGAAAGATCATGGCAGAGCCATAATCAATAGCTATCAAATCAATCCGAAAACAAAATTTTTTCTCATGACTGTGATTTGCTATGACTCGGTGTATTCAAGCGGACTGCGGTCCGCCCCTTTTTCACGTGCAAAACGCACGGTTGCCTCGCAAACAGACAGACACCAGCCAGGATCGGAGATTGAGATGGACGGAAGCGACAACCCCAACACGGGCAAATGCCCCATCATGCACGGCGCCGGAACCCGATCGAACCGGGACTGGTGGCCCAACCAGCTGAACCTGGCGATCCTGCACCAGCATCAGCCGGCCGGGAATCCGCTGGGGGCCGATTTCAACTATGCCGACGCGTTCAAGAAGATCGACTATGACGCGTTGAAACAGGACTTGTATGACCTGATGACGGATTCGCAGGATTGGTGGCCGGCGGATTACGGCCATTATGGCGGTCTGTTCATCCGCATGGCCTGGCACAGCGCCGGCACCTACCGGACGGCTGACGGGCGGGGCGGCGCCTCGACCGGGAACCAGCGGTTCGCGCCGCTCAACAGCTGGCCGGACAACGGCAACCTCGACAAGGCCCGTCGTCTGCTGTGGCCGATCAAGCAGAAATACGGCAACCAGATTTCGTGGGCCGACCTGATGATTCTGGCCGGCAACTGCGCCATTGAATCGATGGGCGGCAAGACCTTCGGCTTTGCCGGCGGCCGGGAAGATATCTGGGCGCCCGAGGAGGACATCTATTGGGGTGCCGAGACCGAATGGTTGGCCCCGACCGAAAACCCGCACAGCCGCTACTCGGGCGAGCGCGATCTGGAAGATCCGCTGGCCGCCGTTCAGATGGGCCTGATCTACGTGAACCCCGAAGGCCCGGACGGAGAGCCGGACGTGCTGGCCTCGGGCCGTGACATTCGCGACACCTTTGCCCGGATGGCAATGAACGATGAAGAGACGGTTGCACTGGTTGCCGGTGGCCACACATTCGGCAAGGCGCATGGTGCAGGGGACCCGGCGCTGGTCGGCCCCGAACCCGAGGCCGCGCCGATCGAAGAGATGGGCTTTGGCTGGATCAACAAGTTCGGCACAGGCAAGGGTGACGACACCACGACCAGCGGAATCGAGGGCGCCTGGACAGCGAACCCGATCAAGTGGGACAATGGCTATTTCGACCTTCTGTTTGGATATGACTGGAACCTGACCAAAAGCCCTGCCGGAGCGTGGATCTGGGAGCCGGTCGGCGTCAAGGAAGAGGACATGGCACCAGCTGCGCATGACCCGTCGAAAAAGGTCAAGACGATGATGACCACCGCCGACATGGCGATGCGCATGGATCCGATCTATGGGCCGATCTCGAAGCGGTTCCACGAAAACCCCGACGAGTTCGCCGACGCCTTCGCGCGCGCGTGGTTCAAGCTGACACATCGCGATATGGGGCCAAAGGCGAGCTACATCGGCCCCGAGGCGCCGGCCGAAGAGCTCATCTGGCAGGACAACGTGCCGGCGGTGGACCATGATCTGATCGATGCCGCGGACGTGGCCGACCTAAAAGCCCGGCTGCTGGCTTGTGGCCTGTCGGTGTCGGAACTGGTCGCGACGGCATGGGCATCGGCTTCGACCTTCCGCGGCTCGGACAAGCGCGGTGGCGCCAACGGTGCCCGCATCCGGCTAGCGCCCCAGAAGGACTGGGACGTCAACGAGCCCGAGAAACTGTCCAAGGCGCTGGATGCTCTGGCGGCGGTGCAAGCCGAGTTCAATGCCGCGCAGTCCGGCAACAAGAAGGTATCGCTTGCGGATGTAATCGTGCTGGGCGGCGTTGCGGCGATCGAAAAGGCCGCCGAGGCTGCCGGGCATGACATCAATGTTCCGTTTGTGCCCGGCCGTACGGATGCCACGCAGGACCAGACCGATGCCGAATCCTTCGCCCCGCTTGAACCGATCGCGGATGGGTTCCGGAATTACCAGCGCAAGGAGTACAGCGTGTCTCCTGAAGAGTTGCTGGTGGACAAGGCGCAATTGTTGACCCTGTCGGCACCCGAGATGACCGTCCTGGTCGGCGGTATGCGCGTTCTGGGTGCGAATTTCGGTGGTACGGCGCATGGCGTCCTGACAGACCGAGTCGGGGTTCTGAGCAATGACTTCTTTGTCAATCTGCTGGACATGGGCACCGAATGGAAGCCGGCGGCAGACGCCAATGGAGTGTATGAAGGCCGGGATCGGGCTTCGGGTGAGGTGAAGTGGACCGGAACCCGGGTGGACCTGGTATTCGGTTCCAACTCACAACTCCGGGCTCTGGCCGAGGTTTACGGCCAGAAAGATGCCGACGCCAAATTCGTTGGTGACTTCGTGTCGGCGTGGACCAAGGTGATGAACGCGGACCGCTTCGACCTGACTTGAGGGCGGAACAGCTCCCACGATCAGCGCCGCCACGGGAAACCGTGGCGGCGTTTTTCGTGTCCGAGTCCTGGTCTGGCGAAGACGCGCGGCGACGATTCCATCCGCACCGCGTAGAGGGACCCTGAAAAATGGACGGCGCATACCGCAAAAATGGGGAATACCGTGGGAATTGTTAATCTAACCTATTGTTTTTATTAACACCGGAAAGATTCCGCCGAGAATTGCGAAGTTTTTTCAAAATGGGGGTTGCAGGTCCCGGACCTAATCCGTAAATACCCCTTCACCGGCGCTGCTGAGGCGGTGTTGGTTGGTCGGAGTGACGGCCTGACGGACTGGAAAGACGGTTGAGACGCCTGGGAGAGACCGG
>NZ_JBQFUM010000008.1:0-99258 GCF_056539185.1 Ruegeria sp. BC6 | reverse complement strand
AGCCTTTAATTCAAGTGAGTAACACATGGGTTCAAAAAACGCGCACTCGTCGCTGCTTCACTAGAGTTTGCTAGCAATTTCTTGGCTCTGAGCGCAACGCTCCAAAGGCGCAATTCAATGCACAAAAGCATAAGTTTTTAACTTCCGCATTGTCCGCATACAAGACATCCAGACCTATCAACTCGAACGTCCCTGGCTTTGCGCCCTACAACCAATCCCGCAAAATCGGGATCAATGGAACATCCGCCGCCGGCATCGGATAGTTGCGCAGCTCGTTCGCCCGCACCCATTTCAGCGCCTGACCCTCTTTCGACTGCGGAATGCCCTGCCACTTGCGGCAGGCAAACAGCGGCATCAGTAGATGGAAATCGTCATAGCTGTGGCTGGCAAAGGTCAGCGGTGCAAGGCACGAGGCCCAGGTGTCGATGCCAAGTTCCTCGTGCAATTCGCGGATCAGGGCAGCCTCGGGGGTTTCGCCCGGCTCGATCTTGCCGCCGGGAAATTCCCACAAGCCAGCCATGGCCTTGCCCTCCGGGCGCTGCGCCAGCAGCACCCGCCCATCCACGTCGATCAAGGCGACGGCAGAGACGAGAACCGTTTTCATGGTCGCAATCCCGGACGCAAAATCGGGCTCCACTTCTGCTCGAATAGCTCTGATGTCACGACCGGTAATCCGCGTTGATCTCGATGTATCGGTGGGTCAGATCGCAGGTCCAGACAGTGGCCTTGCCCTCGCCCAGCCCCAGATCGACCGCGATCACCAGTTCCTGGCCCTTCATGTAGGCGGCGGCGTCTTCCTCGCGATAGGTCGGGCTGACCCAGCCTTTTTCGGCCACGAGGATATCGCCGAAGGAAATGCTGAGCGTGTCGCGATCGGCCGCCGCGCCGGATTTGCCGATAGCCATGACGACCCGGCCCCAGTTCGGATCCTCGCCCGCGATGGCGGTCTTGACCAGCGGTGAATTGGCGATGGCTATGCCGTGGACTTTGGCATCGGCGTCCGAGGCGGCGCCGGTCACGCGGATCTCGACGAATTTGGTGGCGCCTTCGCCGTCCTTCACCACCTGATGCGCCAGATCCAGCATCACCGATTCCAGCGCCCGCGCGAAATCGGCATTGCCGGTGGCATCCGCGCCCGACGCGCCGGTCGCGCACAGCAGCAGGCTGTCCGAGGTCGAGGTGTCGCTGTCCACGGTGATGCAGTTGAAGGTCCGGTCGGTCTGCTCGGACAGCATCCGTTGCAACGCCGATTGGTCGATCTTCGCGTCGGTGAAGATATAAACCAGCATCGTCGCCATGTCGGGCGCGATCATGCCCGACCCTTTGGCAATCCCCGCAATAGAGACTGTTTTGCCGTCAATCTCGACCTGCGCACTGGCGCCTTTGGGGAAGGTGTCGGTGGTCATGATCGCCCGCGCGGCCTCTTCCAAGGCGTCGGCGCGCAGGCCGGCGGTCAGTTCGTCCAGCCCGGCCACGATCCGGTCATGCGGCAGCGGCTCGCCGATCACCCCGGTGGACGAGGTGAACACGCGGTTCTGCGCCACACCGGTCGCCTGCGCCACGGCTGCAGTGATCTGCTCGACTGAGGCCTGCCCGTACTGCCCGGTAAAGGCATTGGCGTTGCCCGAGTTCACCAGGATCGCCGCCGGCCCGTCGCTGGGCCCACCGATCTTGTCCTGGCAATCCAGCACCGGCGCCGCACGTGTGGCCGAACGGGTGAACACACCGGCCACCGCGGTGCCCGGATCGAGCACCGCCAGCATCACGTCGGTGCGGCCCTGATACCGCACCCCGGCGGCGACGGTGGCGAACCGCACACCGTCGATGACCGGCAGATCAGGGAAGGCCGCAGGGGCCAGCGGAGACACCTTGGTGATCTTGGCCACTGGGGTTTACTCCTGAACCAGGTCCAGCTTGCGGACCACGTCCGGGGTCAGGCCCTCGACCTCGGGGCGCTCGACGCTGCCGGCCTGGGTCAGCTCGTCGATCTTGGCCTGAATGGCCTCCTGACGGACGGACTGGGCCAGTTCATCCCGCACCGCCGCAAACTCGGGCGCTTCGGATTTGCGTTTGTCGTTCAGGATCACGACATGCCACCCGAACTGGGTCTGTACCGGGTCCGAGACCTGACCTTTTTCCAGCCCGATCACGGCCTGTTCGAATTCGGGCACCATCTGGCCCTTGCCAAACCAGCCCAGCGCACCGCCATTGGGACCGGACGGGCCGGTGGATTTCTCTTTGGCCAGCTCGGCAAAATCGGCGCCGTCATCCAGTTGCGCCTTGATCTCCTTGGCCTCGTCCTCGGTCGCGACAAGGATGTGGCTGGCGTTGAACTCGTCTTCGCCCTGGAAGTCCGCGAACTGTGCGTCATAGGCGGCCTGGATCGCGTCGTCGGTCACCTGGGCATCGGTGATCTGGTTCACCGTCTGCACCGCCTTCAGCGAGCGCTCTTCGTTGGTCAGCATCAGCGCGTTCAGGCGGGTCAGCTCGTCCTGCTCCTGGCTGAGCAATTGTTGCTGGATCAGCTGCTCGACGATGAACTGGTACAGGACCTCGTCTTCCAACTGCTGATATTGCGGCGGCAGGCCAGCCGCAGTGGCAATCACGTGACCCAAAGTGATCTCGTCGCCGTTGACGCGCGCCACAACCGTATCGGCAGAGGGTTCGGTTTCAGCGGCGACAGGCAGGGCCATCATGGCCGCAAGAGCCAGCGATGGCAGAAAAGTGAGACCTTTGGGCATGAATTCATCCTATATTCTGGCCGCGACAGGGCGTGGCGTTGACACTCTGGAACCTGCCGCTTACATCGCTTGCAGCCTTTGACAGGACCATCTTTTCCTCCCAGCTATCTATGGGTTGCGCGCAAGGTGGGCAAGCCTGTCGCAACCAAGACAAGAAAAGATCCGCTGGAGTGAACATGCTGGGACTCGGTACGCTTGCCAAAAAGGTGTTCGGAACACCGAACGACCGCAAGATCAAGGCAACCCGCCCGCTGGTCGAAAAGATCAACGCGCTGGAGCCGGAGTTCGAAAAACTCTCGGATGACGATCTGAAAGCCAAGACCGAAGAGCTGCGCAAGCGGGCCAACGAGGGTGAGAGCCTGGACGACCTGCTGCCCGAGGCATTCGCCAACGTGCGCGAAGGCGCCAAGCGCGCGCTGGGTTTGCGGGCCTTTGACGTGCAGCTCATGGGCGGCATCTTCCTGCATCAGGGCAACATTGCCGAGATGAAGACCGGCGAAGGCAAGACCCTGGTCGCCACCTTCCCCGCCTATCTGAACGCACTGACCGGAAAGGGCGTGCATGTCGTCACAGTCAACGAATATCTGGCAAAGCGTGACGCCGAATGGATGAGCAACGTGTTCGGCGCGTTGGGTATGACCACCGGCGTGATCTGGTCGGGCCAGCCCGATGCCGAGAAAAAAGCGGCCTATGCCTGTGACATCACCTACGCCACCAACAATGAGCTGGGCTTCGACTATCTGCGCGACAACATGAAGGCGGATCTGAACGAGGTCTACCAGAAGCACCACAATTTCGCGATCGTGGACGAGGTCGACTCGATTCTGATCGACGAGGCACGGACCCCGCTGATCATCTCGGGTCCATCTCAGGACCGGTCCGATCTTTACACGGCCATCGACGGCCTGATTCCGTCCCTGCAGGACGATCACTATACGATCGACGAGAAGTCCCGCAGCGTGACCTTCACCGATGAAGGCAACGAGTTCCTTGAAGAGCAGCTGCACGCCAGTGGCCTGCTGCCCGAGGGCCAGTCGCTGTACGACCCCGAAAGCACCACGGTGGTGCACCACGTCAACCAGGGCCTGCGCGCGCACAAGCTGTTCCAGCGGGACAAGGACTACATTGTGCGCGACGGCAACGTGGTTCTGATTGACGAATTCACGGGCCGGATGATGCCGGGCCGCCGTCTGTCCGAAGGTCTGCACCAAGCCATCGAAGCCAAGGAAGGCGCGCCGATCCAGCCCGAAAACGTGACCTTGGCCAGCGTGACTTTCCAGAACTATTTCCGCCTCTATGACAAGCTGGCCGGCATGACCGGTACCGCCCTGACCGAGGCCGAGGAATTCGCCGAAATCTATGGCCTGGGCGTAGTCGAAGTGCCGACCAACAAGCCGATCGCCCGTGCCGACGAGGACGATCAGGTCTATCGCACCGCGGCCGAGAAATACGCGGCCATGATCGAGGAGATCAAGAAGGCCAACGCCAAGGGCCAGCCGGTTCTGGTGGGCACGACCTCGATCGAGAAGTCCGAAATGCTCAGCGAGATGCTGACCAAGGAAGGCATCAAGCACAACGTCCTGAACGCCCGCCAGCACGAGCAGGAGGCCCAGATCGTGGCCGAGGCCGGACGTCTGGGCGCGGTAACCATCGCCACCAACATGGCCGGCCGCGGCACCGACATCCAGCTGGGCGGTAACGTGGAAATGAGCGTCATGCAGGCGCTGGCCGAAAACCCCGACGCCGACCCGGCCGAACTGCGCGCCCGGGAAGAGGCGCGCCATGCGGAAGAAAAGCAAAAGGTGCTGGAGGCCGGCGGTCTGTTCGTTCTGGCCTCGGAGCGCCACGAAAGCCGCCGCATCGACAACCAGCTGCGCGGCCGTTCGGGCCGTCAGGGCGACCCGGGCCGCACCGTGTTTTTCCTCAGCCTGGAAGACGACCTGATGCGCATCTTCGGCTCGGAACGGCTGGACAAAGTTCTGACCACCCTGGGCATGAAAGAAGGCGAAGCGATCGTCCACCCCTGGGTGAACAAATCGCTGGAACGTGCGCAGGCAAAGGTCGAAGGCCGCAACTTCGACATGCGCAAGAACGTTCTCAAGTTCGACGACGTGATGAACGATCAGCGCAAGGTGATCTTCAACCAGCGACGCGAAATCATGTCGACCGACGATCTGTCCGAAATCGTTTCGGACATGCGCGAACAGGTCATCGACGATCTGATCGACCAGTACATGCCGCCCAAAACCTACGCCGACCAGTGGGACACCGACGGGCTGCACGCGGCCCTCAAAGAAAAGCTGAACATCGATGTTCCGGTTCAGGAGTGGGCGGCCGAGGATGGGGTCGATGACGACGTGGTTCGCGAGCGCCTGATCAAGGCGACCGACGAGATGATGGCCCAGAAGGCCGCCGCCTTCGGCCCCGAGAACATGCGCAACATCGAAAAGCAGGTGCTGCTGCAGACCATCGACAGCAAGTGGCGCGAGCACTTGCTGACCCTGGAACATCTGCGCTCGGTCGTGGGCTTCCGCGGTTACGCCCAGCGCGATCCGCTGAACGAATACAAGACCGAAAGCTTCCAGCTGTTCGAGAACATGCTCGACAGCCTGCGTGAAACGGTTACCCAGCAACTGGCCCGCGTCCGCCCGCTGACCGAAGAAGAGCAGCGCGAGATGCTGGCACAGATGCAGGCGCAGCAGGCACAGATCAAGAAAGCCGCCGAACAGGCCGAAGCGGAGGCCGAGGCGCAGGCGTCGGGCGATGCGCGGCCCGGCTTTGTCGAGGACGACCCGTCAACCTGGGGTAATCCGTCGCGCAACGATCCCTGCCCCTGCGGATCCGGCAAGAAATTCAAGCACTGCCATGGTCGGCTTGCCTGATCCGGTCAGATTCCCGACATAATGAGTCCGCGTCGCGGCCACATATTGGCCGCGATTGTTAAGCAGTCTCCGACTCGCTCCTTCAACTGGGGAGGGTGTCTTGTTTGTAATACGGAACTACGTGACCACAGGTGGCACGGTCGCATGCGCATTGGCCATCGGCTACCTGATGCAGAACGGACCGGCCTCGCAGCCGGACGTGCAGGAAACACGTCAAGCGATGATCCAGCCGTCTGGAGAAGGCACCGTGATTGCCGGGTTGGAAGGTATCGTTCTGACTTCGGCGACGCCGAATGCGTCCACGGCCCCCGAACCCTCGGCCAAGGTTCCGCCTCGGGCTGAGCCTGCCGTTCCTCAGGCGCAGGTCGACTGCGATCTCCGGGCCCGCGCAATGGCGGCCCCCAACGCGACAGCACGTTTGACCCTGAAAGCCCCCTGCAACCCCGATGAAACCGTCGAGCTGCACCACAGCGGCATGACGTTCAGCGCCCGAACCGACAAGGACGGCCGTCTGGACCTGTCCATTCCCGCCCTGTCGGAATATGCCATTTTCCTGATCTCGTTCAAAAACCAGCGCGGCACTGTCGCCACTACTCACATTCCTGATTTTTCAGACTATGACCGGGTTGCGCTGCAATGGATGGGGGACACCGAATTGCAACTGCACGCGTTGGAGTTCGGTGCATCCTATGGCGAGGCCGGGCATGTCTGGTCGAACGCCGGCAGCTCCGGTACCGGGCAGGTTGTCCACTTCGGCATGGCCGGCGAGCGCAATGCCGAGATCTATACGATCCCCCGCAACCTGGCCGACGCAAATGGCACCGTCGCCCTGAGCGTCGAGGCCGAAGTGACTCCCCGGAATTGTGGGCAGGACCTGGATCTGCAAGCGCTCGAGTTGCTGGACGATCAGGGGCTGCGGTCGCGAGAGCTGTCGATCACCCTGCCGGCCTGCGACAGCGGACAGGACTTTCTGGTGTTGAATAATCTGTTCCAAGACCTGACAATCGCCGCAAAGTAACGGCAGGCAGGTCTACAGGTCTTTATGAAGTATCTTCACGCGACGATGACGGTGTTGTCGTTGATGGCTGGCGCTTCAGGCGCCCTCGCTCAGGACATCACCCTGACCTCGCATGACGGCAAGGTCGAGATCACCGGGAACCTGTTGGGGTTTGATGGTGAGTTCTACCGTGTGGACACCCAGTTCGGCGAACTGACGGTGGATGGATCCGGCGTCACCTGCGACGGTCCGGCTTGCCCCAACCTGATCGACTTTGTGGCCGAAGTGAACTTCTCTGGCGCATCGGTGATGGCCGAATCCCTACTTCCGGCCTTGATCGAAGGCTTTGCGCAACGAGAAAACCTGAACGTGCTAAGCGAAGGCACGGACCCTGCGCAGCTTGTCTTTGCCCTGACGCAGCCGGATCGGACCGCCCCTTTGGCGCGGTTTTTCCTGCGCGTTTCGGACACCGACCGCGGTTTTGCCGATCTGACCGCCGATCAGGCAGACATCGCTTTGGCGATGCGCGAAATCCGCCCGCAGGAGGCCGCGGCGGCGCAGGAAAACGGTCTGGGCGACCTGTCCCGACCGCGCCGGTCGCGGGTGGTGGCTCTTGGCGCGCTGGTGCCGGTGGTCTCATTGGACAATCCGATCCAGCAGATCTCGGTTTCGGACCTGGCGCGGGTCATAAATGGCGAGGTCGCCAACTGGGCACAGCTCGGTGGCCCGGATGCCCCCATCGCCGTTCATCTGCCGGATGTGACAACCGGTGTTGGTCAGGCCGTGCAAGACCAGGTGATGCAGCCAGCCGGTGTGCAGGCGCATGAGGACGTGATCCGCCACACCCGCAGCGCGGAACTGGCAGCAGCGGTTGCGCGCGATCCGTTCGCACTCGGTATCGTCAGCCACGCTGACCCGCAAAACGTGCGCAGTCTGCCGCTGGCCGGCGGATGCGGTCACGCATTGCGCGCCACGCGCGCCGCCATCAAGACCGAGGACTATCCGCTGACCCTGCCGATGTTCCTGTATCTTCCACAGCGGCGCCTCCCGAAGATCGCCCGCCAGTTTCTGGCCTATGTCCAAAGCCCCGAGGCACAGATGGTCATTCGGCAAGCCGGTTTCGTCGACCAGTCCCACGAACTGGTACGTCTTGGGCTTCAGGGCGACCGGTTGGCCAACGCCATCACCTCGGGTGGGTCCGAGGTGGGTCTGGAAGAACTGCAACGGATGATCGAAACTCTGCGCCCGCTGTCGCGCCTGTCGGTGTCTTTCCGGTTCGAGCCGGGATCGTCGCGGCCAGACGCGCAGTCGCGGTCGAACATCCTGCAAATGGCGCAGGCGCTTGAATCGGGCCAGTATGACGGGCGCAAACTGGTCTTCGTCGGTTTCAGTGACGGGGACGGTGCTGCGGAAACCAATGCCCGCATCGCCTTGCGGCGCGCACAGACCGTGCGCAACGCGATTCTGGCCGCGATCGAGACCGCAGTCCCCGAAACCGTCGAGATCGCCGTCGAAGGTTTCGGTGAAGCCATGCCCATGGCCTGCGACGACACGGAATGGGGCCGCAAGGCCAACCGTCGTGTCGAAGTCTGGGTGCGCTAGCGGTCAGAGATAACCTTCCGAGCGGAAGCTCAGCTCGGTCGATTTGCCGATGATCAGGTGGTCGTGCAAGGTCAGCCCCAGTGCGGCGCAGGCATCGTTGATGCGGTTGGTCATGTCGATATCCGACTGCGACGGGGTTGGATCACCCGACGGATGATTGTGCACCAGGATCAGCGCCGAGGCGTTCAGTTCCAGCGCGCGTTTGGCGACCTCGCGCGGGTAGACGGGTACGTGATCGACGGTGCCCTTGGCCTGCTCCTCATCCGCGATGAGCACGTTCTTGCGGTCCAGGAAGAACACGCGGAACTGCTCGATCTCGCGATGCGCCATGGTGGTGTGGCAATAATCCAGCAACGCGTCCCAGCTGGAAATCACATGCCGCTGCATCACCCGGGCGCGGGCCATGCGATGGGCGCAGGCCTCGAGGATCTTGAGGTCGGTGATGACCGTATCGCCCACGTCCTTGATCTGACGCAGGCGTTCCACAGGGGCGGTCAGCACCCGGTTGAAATCGCCGAATGTATCCAGCAGCAGCCGCGCCAGCGGTTTCACGTCCTGCCGGGGGATCGAGCGGAACAGGACCAGTTCCAGCAACTCGTAATCCGGCATCGCCCCGGCGCCGCCCGACATGAACCGTTCACGCAGGCGCTTGCGGTGGTCCTTGATATACGAGGGCAGCCGACCCGTGGGCAGCGGCGTCACCGGCGCTTCGTCAGTTTCGAACAGCGATGGGGCTTCGGCAAAAGCGTCCTTGGTCATGCGCCCATGATTGCCCCAGAATCGGTTTCCGAATGGTTAACGCGCCTCACCGGCCATGCGGGCCGTGGCGCGGCGCACGGCCAGATGCAGCAGGATCGAGAACACCCCCAGCGTCAGCATCGCAGCGAACATCAGGTCGGTCTTGGCGCGACCATTGGCCAGCAGCATCAGGTATCCCAGCCCCTGCGACGAGCCGACCCATTCGCCGATCACCGCCCCGATCGGGGCATAGACCGCCGCCAGCCGCATCCCCGAAGCCAGCGAGGGTAGCGCCGCCGGGATGCGGATATGCCACAACACGCTGCGCGGGCTGGCCTGCATGGTGCGGGCCAAGTCCAGATAGCCGGACGGCGTGCGCATCAGCCCGTCGAAAAACGACGAGGTGATGGGGAAATAGATGATCAGCACCGCCATCGCGACCTTGGACCACAGCCCATAGCCCAGCCACAGGGTCAGCAACGGTGCCAACGCAAAGACCGGCAGCGCCTGGGTGAACACCAGCATCGGCTGCACCAGCACTCGCGCAGCGCGGGAATTAGCTAGCTGCAGCGCGGTGGCGACGCCCAGCACGGTGCCGCAGGCCAAACCGATCAGCACCTCGATGGCGGTGATCCAGGTGTGTTCGGCGATCAGCCAGCGGTTCTGCCACCAGGTCTCGGCCACCAATGCCGGGCCGGGCAGGATAAATTTCGGCAGGCCGGTCAGGGTGACGATCGCTTGCCAGAAGACCAGCGCAAACAGCGTTGCGGCAAGGACCGAGAGCGTCTTCATGCCACCTCCTCGCGCAGCATTTTCAGCAGCGCGCCCTGCGTCTCCAGCGTTTCCAGATCGTCCACCCGACGCGGCACCGGCGCGTGGGGCGGCTGACACGGGGTCAGGCCGTGGCGCGTCATCACCATGATCGACTGGCCCAGACGCGCGGCCTCCGCAGGGTCATGGGTGACCAGCAGAACGGTCCGGCCCTGCAGGGCCTCGGCGGCCAGGTCCTGCATGTCGGCGCGGGTGCGCGCATCCAGCGCCGAGAACGGCTCGTCCAGCAGGATGACCGGCTTGTCTTCCATCAGGGTCCGGGCCAATGCCACGCGCTGACGCTGCCCGCCGGACAGTTCCGAAGGCTTCTTGGTCATGTGGTCCTGCAGGCGCATCCGTTCGATCAGCCGGGCGCGGCGGTCCTGATCGACCCGTTCGCCGCGCAGCCGGGCGCCCAGCGCCACGTTCTGCGCGACCGTGGCCCAAGGCAGCAGCAGGTCGTCCTGCGCCATGTAGGCCACGCGCTCGGCCACCGGCAGCCCGTCGCTGGCGCGGATCTCGCCGGTGAACTCGGCCCCGGTCGCCAACCCGGCGATCAGGCGCAGAACCGTGGTCTTGCCGACCCCCGATCCGCCCAGCAGGCAGGTCCATTGCCCGGCCTTCAGCGACAGGGTCAGCGGCGCGAACAGAGGCGCGCCGTCGATGCTGGCCTGTCCGCTGATGGTCAGATCGGGAGGCGGGGTCATGGGGTCAGACCCATCTGCCAGAAATTGACCTCGAGCTCGGTCGCGGTGCGGAAGGTCTGGCACAGGCGATCCCAACGCGGTGTGGTACGGAAATCCGCCCCAAGTCGCCGTATCAGAGCCGAATCCAGTAATTCACCCACAGCCTGACAGGCTTCCTGATATTCACTGCTGGAATAGGCGTCGATCCAATCGCGATAGGTGTCCGAGGTGGCCTCGGCCGCCAGCCGGGTGCCGATTTCCCCGTATCCCATCACGCAGGGCGCCAGCGCCGCAAGCAGATCCAGCAGATCACCGCTGTAGCCGGCCTCGAGCACATAGCGGGTATAGGCCAGGTTCTCGGGGCGTTCGGGCGTGGCGAACAGCTCGCCCTGGCTGATGCCCTCGGCCTCGCAAATGCCGATATGCAACTTCATCTCTTCGCTGATCAGCCCATTCACAGTGCGCGACGCGGCCAGCATTTCGGCATGAGTTTCCGATTTCACCACCGCCAGCGCCCAGGCGCGCGAGAAATGGATCAGGAACACGTAATCCTGCCGCAAATAATGCAGAAACGCCGCGCGCGGCAGAGTTCCGTCCTTCAGCCCCTCGACAAAGGCGTGGCGGGTATAGTCCCGCCACGGTCCCTGCGCCGCATCGCGCATCAGTGCGAAGGCTTTGCCATAGTCGGTCATTGCGCGGTCACGTCGATGGTGATGTCGCTGACCGGGTTGATGCTGTCGATCATGCCGGAGTCTTTCAGAAAGGCCTCGAACCGGGCATAGCGGCCGGCATCAAAGCCCGCGGGGCGCAGCGCGAAACGCGGCAGGGTATCGACCCAGGCACGGGCGTTCAGTTCGTCCTGCAGCTCGGGCGAGGTGGCAGCGAAGATCTCCCAGCTATTTTCCGGGTTGTTCACGATATACTGAGTGGCCTTCTCGGTGGCGGCCAGGAAGCGGGCAATCATGTCCTTGTCCATCGTTTCGGGGTTGGCCACATAGATCAGCTCGTCATAGGGCGGCACGCCTTCTTCCTCGATGTAGAAGCAGCGGCCCGGAACGCCTTCGATATCCATCTGGTTCAGCTCGAAATTGCGGAAGGCGCCGATCACGGCATCCACTTGTCCCGTCATCAGCGACGGCGACAGCGAAAAGTTGACGTTGATCATCTCGATATCGTCCAGCGACACGCCATGCGCGTTCAGCATCGCGGTCAGGATGGCCTCTTCGACACCGGCGACCGAAAAGCCGATCTTCTTGCCCTTGAGGTCGGCCAGCGATTTGATCGGGCCATCCTCGAGCACCAGCAGGCAGTTCAGCGGCGTGGCGACCAGCGTCCCGACACGTTTCAGCGGCAGGCCCTCGTGGATCTGCAGGTGCAGCTGCGGCTGGTACGACACGGCCAGATCGGCCTGACCGGCGGCCACAAGGCGCGGCGGGGCCGACGGATCGGCGGGCGGCACGATTTCGACCTCAAGCCCCTGTTCGGCGAAATAGCCGTTCTCCTGCGCCACGATGATCGGCCCGTGGTCGGGGTTCACGAACCAGTCCAGCAGGACGGTCATCTTGTCCTGCGCCCAGGCAGGCGCTGCGGCCAGCAGGGCAATGGCGGTGATCAGCTTCTTCATGGTTTGCGTTTCCTTTTGCTTCACGACGTTGCGGCGGCGACCAGAACGATCCGGCCGCGCCAATGGGGGTGGAGTTCCTCGGCCGCGCGCCAGGCGCGCAGCCCGGTGGCACAGCAGAGAGCCAGCATTTTGTCCTTGTTAGGGTCTGTTTTCAGCGCGTCGACCGTCAGGCGGCGGACGTTAGGGTGGATCGGCTGGGGGGCTTCATCGACGCTGCGCAGATCGACGATCAGGTCGTCCGGGGCCAGCTGCGAAGGAGCGACAAAGGGAAAATGGCCGTCCGGCTCCGGCGCGGTGTCAAAGCGGAATCCGCTGCTGGAGCAGGTACGGCCATCCACCTGCACCATCTGGCCCAGGGGCGAGGGATCGAGGCCCAGGATCACGCCCAGCGCCATCTGCGCCTGCATCGCGCCGATCATCGCCACGATCGGGCCCAGAACGCCCGCGGTGGCGCAACTGGCCCCGCTGTCGGGCGCGTCGGGGAACACCGCGCGCAGGGACGGCGCGCCGCCGCAAAACCCGCCGACATACCCCGACAGGCCCAGGACCGAGGCGCTGATCAGCGGCGTGCCCTGCGCCATGCAGGTATCCGACAGCGTATAGCTGGCCGCGTAGCTGTCCGCGCAATCCAGAACCAGTTCAGCCTCGGCCACCAGATCGGCGGCATTCGCCGGTGTCAGAGGGTGTTTCTGCGGCTCAACAGTGATCTCACTGTTCAGGGCCCGGCAGCGTTCGGCGGCGGCATCGGCCTTGGGGCGGCCGCAATCGGATTCGGTGAACAGCGTCTGGCGGTGTAGGTTGGACAGGTCCACCGTATCGGGATCGACGATGGTCAGATACCCAACCCCGGCCCCGGCCAGCAGCGGCAGTGCGGGCGCGGCCAGCCCCCCGGCGCCCACCACCAGAACCCGCGCGCGGGCAAGGCGGTTCTGCCCTTCGGCCCCGACCTCTGGCAGGATCATCTGGCGGGCATAGCGGCTCATCGCGTGACCTCGATCCACTGCCGCACCCGCGCGTCGGGGTCAGGGTTAAGGGTGATGTCGGTCACGGCCGAGACGATGTCGGCCCCGGCCTGGAACACGCCCGGTGCGCGCTCGACGCTCATACCGCCGATGCCGACCAGGGGGATGTCACCCACGCGCCGTTTCCACTCGGTCACGCGCGGCAGGCCCTGTTGGTGCCATTTCATCTTTTTCAGGATGGTCGGATAGACCGGCCCCAGCGCCACATAGTCCGGGTCCATCGACAGCACGCGTTCAAGCTCGTCATCGTCATGGGTGGACACGCCCAGTTTCAGCCCGGCCTTGCGGATGGCGGGCAGATCGGCGTCGTCCAGATCCTCCTGCCCCAGGTGGATCCAGTCACATCCCGCGTCGATGGCGGCCTGCCAATAGTCGTTCACCACCAGCACCGCACCGTGGTCGCGGCACAGGGCCTGCGCGGCGGCGATTTCCGTGCGCACCACCGCGTCGGGCTGATCCTTGATGCGCAGCTGCACCAGTTTTACGCCCAGGGGCAGCATCCGCCGCAGCCAATCGGTATGATCGAAGATCGGATAGAAGCGTTCGAGCGTCATGACAGAAAGGCCTTTCCGATCACCGGGGTCGAGGGCTCGGCCATGTCGCGCGGCTCGATCGGGTCGGCCTGATGCGCCAGTTGCCCGGCCTGCACCGCAAGCGCCATGGCCCGTGCCATCGCCACCGGATCGCCTGCACGGGCGACGGCGGTGTTCAGCAGAACCGCGTCATAGCCCAGCTCCATCGCGTGGGCGGCGTGGCTGGGCAGGCCGATGCCCGCATCCACCACCAACGGCACATCGGGGAACTCGGCCCGCATCGCGCGCAGGGCGTATTCGTTGTTCAAGCCCCGCCCCGACCCGATCGGCGCGCCCCAGGGCATCAGCACCTGGCACCCGGCGGCCAGCAGGCGTTCGGCCACGATCAGGTCTTCGGTGGTGTAGGGGAACACCTGAAACCCTTCGTCGGTCAGAATGCGCGCGGCCTCGACCAGTTGGAACACGTCGGGCTGCAGGCTGTCGGTGTGGCCGATCAGTTCCAGCTTGATCCACGGCGTGTCGAACACCTCGCGCGCCATGTGGGCGGTGGTGACGGCCTCTTTGACGGTGTGACAGCCGGCAGTATTGGGCAGGATCAGCACGCCCAGATCGCGGATCATCGACCAGAAGGCCTGACCGGCCCCACCGGCGCCCTCGCGCCGCAGCGAGACGGTGGCGACACCCGCGCCGCTGGCTCGGAAGGCCTGTTCCAGGATCGCCGGGCTGGGATATTGCGCGGTGCCCAGCATCAGCGGGTTGGGCAGTTCGGTGCCGTAAAACGTCTTCATCTTCATCCCCCCTGCATCGGTGCGACGACCTCAACACGGTCGCCCTCGGCCAGATTGTGCGCGATGCGCAGGCTGGAGGGCACGAATTCTTCGTTCACCGCGGTGGCGACGCGGCCGGAAAAGCCGCATTCGGCCAGCAATTCGCCAAGGGTTTCGGCGCGCACCTCGCGCGGCTCGCCGTTAAGCACGATCTTCATCGACCATCTCCGAATGTGTGTTGTTCAGCGCCAGATCGGCCACGCCCCGGGCCAGTGCCGGGGCCAGCAGGTAGCCGTGGCGATACAACCCGTTGGCATAGATCGTCCGCCCCAGCCGGCGGATCCGCGGCAGGTTGTCGGGAAAGGCCGGGCGCAGATCGACCCCGATTTCCAGCACCTCGGCCTCGCCGAAGGCCGGGTTCAGCGCATAGGCCGCGCTGAGCAGTTCCAGCATCGAGCGCGCGGTGATCCGGCTGCTGTCCTCGGATTCGATCATCGTGGCGCCCAGCATGTAGATGCCCTCGCCCCGCGGTACGACATAGAGCGGCATCCGGGGATGCAACAGCCGCACGGGCCGGGTCAGCGTCACGTCGGGGCAGCGGATCACCAGCATTTCCCCCTTCACGCCGCGCAGGTCGTGCAGGATGTCGCGTGCGTGCAAGCCCCGGCAATCGATGGCGTTGTCCAGCCGCGACGGGGCCAGCTTGCGGTGGAATTCGACCCCTTTGTCCTGCAGGCCGCGATAGAGGTCCTGCAATGCCCGGCGAGGGTCCAGATGGGCCTCGTCGGCGAAGAACAGGCCTTGGGAAAACCCGTGCAAATCAGGCTCTAATTTGGCGATTTTCGCTTGATCGACCTGCGTGAATCCCTCGGTCCGGCGGGCAAAGCGGCGCAGGTCGGGCAGGTCGCGCGTGTTGGCCACGACCAGCGTTCCCTGCCGCGCGACCGGGGTGCGGGCCGCCCACCAGTCGATCGCCTGCTGGCCCAGCCTCAGCACCGGTTCCTCGGCATTTTCATATTCGCACCACGGCGCCAGCATGCCGCCGGCCCACCAGGAACACCCATGCGGACCGGGCGGCCCGCCCGGATCGAACACCTGTACCTGCGCGCCCCGCGCCACAAGTTCCGAGGCCACGGCCAAGCCGGCGACGCCGGCACCTATGACCGACCAAACCGTCACGCCGGCCATACCCGGTGGAAGTGATGTACCGGCCCGTGGCCCGAGCCGACCTGCAACTCATCCGCGCGGGTGATCGCGCCTTGCAGGTAGTCATGCGCCTGCGCCACCGCATCGACCAGAGGCAGCCCCTTGGCCAGACCGGCCGCGACGGCCGAGGACAGGGTGCATCCGGTGCCGTGGGTGTTGCGCGTGTCCTGACGGGGCGCGGTGAATTCACCGATGATGCCGTTCTGATCAATCAGCAGATCATGGCAGGTATCGCGCTTGCCGTGCCCGCCTTTCATCAGAACGGCCCCAGCCCCCAGGGTGCAAAGATCATGGCCCTGCGCGACCATCTCCTCGGGCGTTTCGGCGACCAGCCGGTCCAGCAGACAGGCGGCCTCGGGCAGGTTGGGGGTCAGGACGGTGGCGCGGGGCAGCAGCACCTCGCGCAACGTCTGCACCGCCTCGCGCGCCAGCAGGGCATCGCCCGATTTGGCGATCATCACCGGGTCCAGCACGATGGGCCCAGCAAAGCCGGACAGGCCGTCGGCGACGGTCTGGATGATCTCGGGCGTGGCCAGCATGCCGATCTTGACCGCGCGCACGTCCAGATCGGACAAAACCGCGTCGATCTGCGCGGCGATCACGTCCAGCGGGATACCGTGCACAGCGGTGACCGCCTGCGTGTTCTGGGCGGTGACCGCGGTGATGACACTGGCACCGAACACACCCAGCGCCGACATCGCCTTGAGATCGGCCTGAATACCGGCACCTCCGCCGCTGTCGGATCCTGCGATGGTCAAAGCGATATGCGCCATGTCGCTCCCTTCTTGCATGTGGGGCAACGCGGGCATGGAAAACGTCTGAGTGTTTTAGACCGTTCCCTCCGCCGGTATTGCCCGGATCAGGTTCGATGGGTTGGCTCGCGCCTCTCAGCCCCGGTTCCGGGGCACCCCAACGGTTGGCGCGGACATTCTCAAGGCTGAGGCCGAGAATCAAGGGCCAATTCCGCGCAGTTTCGGGCCAAACTGGACTTAGAAAACAAAAAAGCCGGCGATGATACGCCGGCCTTTCGGTCTCTGGAACGCTGGGATCAGCTTTGCATTCTCTCCCAGAAGGATTTGACGGATGAGAAAAAGCTTTTCGATTCCGGGTGGTTGTCCTCTCCCATATCGTCGAACTCCTGCAGCAGCTCTTTTTGCCGCGCGGTCAGGTTGACCGGAGTCTCGACCGCAAGCTCGATGAACATGTCACCGATACCGCCGCCCCGCAGCGCAGGCATACCCTTGCCGCGCAGGCGCATCTGCCGGCCCGACTGGCTGCCGGCCGGAATCTGCACCCGGCCGCGGCCACCGTCGATGGTGGGCACCTCGATCGAACCGCCCAGCGCCGCCTTCGCCATGCTGACAGGCACGCGGCAATACAGGTTCGGGCCATCCCGCTCGAACAGTTTGTGCGGCGTCACCTCGACAAAGATGTAAAGATCACCCGGAGGACCGCCGCGCATCCCGGCCTCGCCCTCGCCCGCCAAACGGATACGGGTGCCGGTTTCGACGCCCGCCGGAATGTTGACCGACAGCGCGCGCTCCTTCTCGACCCGGCCCGAGCCGTGGCAGGATTTGCAGGGGTTTTTGATGATTTGCCCCAGACCCGCACAGGTCGGGCAGCTGCGCTCGACAGTGAAAAAGCCCTGTTGTGCGCGCACCTTGCCCATGCCGGAACAGGTCGGGCAGGTGGTTGGTTCAACTCCGCCCTCGGCGCCGGTGCCCTCGCAGGACGAACAGGCCACGGCTGTCGGCACGTTGATGGTTTTCTGCAGCCCGGAATAGGCCTCTTCCAGTGAAACCCTCAGGTTGTAGCGAAGGTCCGAACCGCGAGCAGCCCGGCGTCCGCCGCCGCCACGCTGTCCACCCATGAAATCGCCGAACAGGTCATCGAACACATCGGAAAACGCGCTGGAGAAATCGCCCGATCCAAAGCCGCCACCACGCTGGCCTCCGCCCATGCCATTCTCGAACGCAGCATGGCCGAACCGGTCATAGGCGGCCTTTTTGTCAGCGTCGCGCAGAACGTCATAGGCCTCGTTGGCCTCTTTGAACAGGGCCTCGGCGTCCGGGTTGTCCTTGTTGCGATCGGGGTGCAGCTCTTTCGCCTTCCGGCGAAAAGCTTTCTTGATCTCATCCGCCGAAGCACCCTTGGACACGCCGAGCACTTCGTAATAGTCGCGTTTTGACATCGGTATTTCCTTCTGCCTCAACGTAAACGGGCCGGCCCGGCATCCGGACCGGCCCGAATTGGCCCGGTTACCCGTTAGTTGCGCTTGTCATCGTCCAGGTCTTCGAACTCGGCATCGACGATGTCGTCATCGCCGGGACCCGCATCCGCGGCTGCCGGTTCGTCGCTGGCCTCTTCGGACTGCGCCTTGTAGATCGCCTCGCCCAGTTTCATGGCCGCTTCGGTCACGTTCTGGATGCCGGCCTTGATCTTGTCGGCATTGTCCGACTCGACCTCGTCTTTGAGGGCCGCCAGCGCCAGTTCGATGGCCTCGATGGTCGACGGATCGACCTTGTCGCCATGCTCCTCGATCGATTTCTCGGTCGCGTGGATCAGGCTTTCGGCCTGGTTCTTGGCTTCGACCAGCTCCTTGCGCTTGCGGTCGGCTTCGGCGTTTTCCTCGGCGTCCTTGACCATCTTTTCGATGTCTTCTTCCGACAGTCCGCCCGAGGCCTGGATCGTGATCTTCTGTTCCTTGCCGGTGCCTTTGTCCTTGGCCGAAACCGAAACAATGCCGTTGGCGTCGATGTCGAAGGTCACCTCGATCTGAGGCATGCCGCGCGGGGCCGGCGGGATGTCTTCAAGGTTGAACTGGCCCAGGATCTTGTTGTCCGCAGCCATTTCACGCTCACCCTGGAACACCCGGATGGTCACGGCGTTCTGGTTGTCCTCGGCGGTCGAGAAGACCTGGGACTTCTTGGTCGGGATCGTGGTGTTGCGGTCGATCAGGCGGGTGAACACGCCGCCCAGAGTTTCGATGCCCAGCGACAGCGGGGTCACGTCCAGCAGAACCACGTCCTTGACGTCGCCTTGCAGAACACCGGCCTGGATCGCAGCACCCATGGCCACGACTTCGTCCGGGTTCACACCTTTGTGCGGCTCCTTGCCGAAGAACTTGGTCACCTCTTCGATGACTTTCGGCATCCGGGTCATACCACCGACCAGAACAACCTCATCCACATCGCTGGCCGAGATGCCGGCGTCTTTCAGAGCGGCCTGGCAGGGCTTCAGCGACTTCTTGATCAGGTCGCCGACCAGCGATTCCAGCTTGGCACGGGTCAGCTTCATGACCATGTGCAGCGGCTGACCGTTCGCGCCCATCGAGATGAACGGCTGGTTGATCTCGGTCTGGGTGGTCGAGCTGAGCTCGATCTTGGCCTTCTCTGCGGCTTCCTTCAGACGCTGCAGCGCCATCTTGTCCTGGCTCAGGTCGACTCCGTGTTCTTTTTTGAACTCGTCGGCCAGGTAGTTGACGATGCGCATGTCAAAGTCTTCACCACCCAGGAAGGTATCACCATTGGTCGACTTGACCTCGAACAGGCCGTCGTCGATTTCCAGGATGGTCACGTCGAAGGTACCACCGCCAAGGTCATAGACCGCGATGGTCTGGCTGTCCTGCTTGTCCAGGCCATAGGCCAGCGCGGCGGCAGTCGGTTCGTTGATGATCCGCAGCACTTCCAGACCGGCGATCTTGCCTGCGTCCTTGGTGGCCTGACGCTGAGCGTCGTTGAAATAGGCCGGAACGGTGATTACGGCCTGCGTGACTTCTTCACCCAGATAGCTTTCAGCGGTTTCTTTCATCTTGCCGAGGATGAAGGCCGAGATCTGGCTTGGAGAGTATTTCTGCCCGCGGGCCTCGACCCAAGCGTCGCCGTTGCCGCCATCGACGATGGCGTAGGGCACCATTTTCTTGTCCTTCTGGACTTCTGCGTCATCCACACGACGCCCGATCAGGCGCTTGACGCCAAAAATCGTGTTGTCGGGGTTGGTGACCGCCTGGCGTTTCGCCGGCTGCCCGACCAGTCGCTCGTCTTCGGTGAAGGCGACGATCGAGGGCGTGGTCCGCGCCCCTTCCGCGTTTTCGATGACCTTCGGCTGCGCGCCGTCCATGATGGCTACGCACGAGTTGGTGGTCCCGAGGTCAATCCCGATTACTTTTCCCATTTTTCGATCCCTTTCTTTTCAAGGCGATGTCCCGAGGCCGGAACCCGTTACGGCATCCCTGCCCCGATCTGCTGGGCGCGACAGGTCTACACCATCGCGCGTCCCGGCGTATATAAGGGCGAGGCCTGAGGCCTGCAAGCGTTGTGAAATGCAGGTTTTCGGGAATCTTGGGCCTTTTTTGGCAAGGATTTCGAAAGGAATGAGGTTTCTGTCATGACGCGCCTGAATTTACGGGGGTTCGACATCCGAAAAGGTCATCTGGGCGGCGCTGCTCAGCGGCAGATCATCGAGCTTTTGCGGCCGATTCTGAAAGCCGCTCCGCTGTTTCATCCCAGCACCGCTTCGGGGCGCAAGATGTCGGTTCGCATGACGTCTGCCGGAACGTTGGGCTGGGTGTCGGACGGGGCCGGATACCGGTACCAGGACGCGCACCCCAGGGGCATGTCGTGGCCCGCCATTCCGGATCCAATCCTGTCGATATGGCGCGACCTTGCCGGAACCGCTCGAGATCCCGATTGCTGTCTGATCAACTATTACGGCGAAGGCGCAAAGATGGGGATGCACCAGGACAAGGACGAGGCCGATTTCTCGTGGCCGGTCCTGTCGGTTTCGTTGGGCGATGACGCCTTGTTCCGGATCGGCAACACGACCCGCGGCGGCAAGACCGAGTCCGTCTGGCTGAATTCCGGCGACGTGGTCGTCATGGGCGGTCCCGCCCGGTTGGCCTATCACGGCGTCGACCGGATCCGGTTCGGGTCTTCGCGCCTGCTGCCCAAAGGGGGCCGGATCAACTTGACGCTGCGCGTGGCAACCTAGCGGCGGGCATCCCAGCTTTTCGAGATGTGCTTGCGGGTAAAGAACTCTCCGAGCAACCCGATCATCATCAGGGCGATACCGACCCACAGCGCATATTCCCAGCTAGAGTTGCGCGGAAAGTAGTTGCGAAACACGAAACCGCGGCACTGATCGATCACGTGAAACAACGGGTTCCAGGCGAACATGGCAAGCATCCAGCCGCCCAGCGCGTTGCCCACGAACATCTTGCCCGAGAAGATCATGTTCATCCGGCGATAGACATTGCTGAGAATGGTGGAGGTCTGCGGCATCCACGGCTTGAGCGCCATGAAGACCAAACCGACCGCGCAGCCGGTGTACCAAGCAAGGATCAGCATCGCGAACGCACCGCCCGGGTCCTGCATCTCGATCGGATTGACCGCGACGCTGTAGACGAACAGGATCACCAGGATTGAAACGACCTGCGTGTACAAGGTCCCGAAGGCGGCGGCCAAAAGCAGAACCATCATGTTCATCGGCGAATGCAGCATCATGGGATTGTTGGTGCCTCCAAGCCCCGCAATCGCACCGACGGACTTGATGTGCGTCATGAAAAGAAAAATGCCGGACAGGATGTACAGGATGAACTCACCCCGGATCTTGGCCACCCGTCCGCCCAGAAACGACATGATGAAATAGAACACGGTCGCCATCAAAACGACCTGGACGATGTTCATCATGATGGCGATTACGGCGTTGGAATGCTGCGAGCGGATGTTGCGGACCACGGCGTGAAACACCAGTTCCGCAAGGTTGAATGCCCCACCCACAAGGCTGCTGCTTCGCTTGTAATAGAACACTCGAACGCTCTTTCCCGGTTTTGTTCCGCCAGCGTGACACGAATTCCTTGCCGTTCCGTATCCGGCACAGCATAAGTTCGTCAGGTTTTCGGATCAACAAACCATGGAAACGGAGCATTTTTGTGACCTATGACGACCTCATCCCCGTGATCAGACGCCTGGCCCTGGAAGCGGGCGACAAGATCATGGAGATCTACGACGCCGATGATTTTGACGTGAAGGTCAAATCCGATTCCAGCCCCGTGACCGAAGCCGACGAAGCCGCCGATGCCCTGATCTCGGCCGGGCTGCGCGCCGCCTTTCCCGACATCCTGCTGGTGACCGAGGAACAGGCCGCGTCGCACAGCAAGCAGGGCGACACCTTTCTGATCGTCGATCCGCTGGACGGCACCAAGGAATTCATCAACCGACGTGGCGATTTCACCGTGAACATCGCGCTGGTCGAAAACGGCGTGCCCACCCGCGGCGTGGTCTTTGCCCCGGCCCGCGGGCGCATGTTCTATACCCTGGCCGATGGCAGCTCGGTCGAGGAAACCGGCGCCCTGGACAAGGACGAACCGGGCACACTGACCCCGATTTCAGTCTCTGATCCTGACAATTCGGCGCTTTTGGTGGTGGCTTCGAAATCGCATCGCGACCAGGCTACGGATGACTATATCAACAAATACCAGGTCAAAGACAGCAAGTCGGCGGGCTCGTCGTTGAAATTCTGCCTAGTGGCCACGGGCGAGGCCGACCTCTACCCGCGTGTCGGTCGCACGATGGAGTGGGACACCGCCGCTGGCCACGCGGTGCTGTCCGGTGCCGGGGGCCACGTGGTGCGTTTTGACGACCAGACGCCGCTGACCTACGGCAAAGAGGGCTATGCCAACCCGTTCTTCATCGCCTATGCCCCCGGCGTCGAACTCAAGGAGGCCTGATGTCGGTTCTGATCGCGATCCCCGCCCGCTATGCCTCGACCCGCTATCCGGGCAAACCGCTGGTGCCGCTGACCGGCGCGACGGGAAAGCCCATGACCCTGATCGAACGGTCCTGGCGCGCAGCCATGTCGGTCTCGGGCGTCGACCGGGTGGTGGTGGCCACCGATGACGACCGCATCCGCGCTGCGGCCGAGGGCTTTGGCGCCGAGGTGGTGATGACCTCGGAAAGCTGCGCCAACGGCACCGAACGCTGCGCCGAGGCGCATGACAGGCTGGGCGGCGGGTACGAGATCGTGGTCAACCTGCAGGGCGACGCCCCCCTGACCCCGCATTGGTTCATCGAGGATCTGGTCAATGGCCTGCGCGCCGCGCCTGAGGCCGGCGTGGCCACGCCGGTGCTGCGGTGCGACGGCGAGGCGCTGAACGGGCTGCTGAACGACCGCAGGCACGGCCGGGTGGGCGGCACCACCGCCGTCTTCGCGTCCGATCACAGCGCGCTCTATTTCTCGAAGGAAGTGATCCCCTTCACCGCCGACACCTATGCCGGGTCGGATCCGACGCCGGTGTTCCACCATGTGGGCGTCTATGCCTACCGCCCCGACGCGCTGGCCGCCTATCCGGGCTGGCCGGTGGGGCCGCTGGAACGGCTCGAGGGTCTGGAACAGCTGCGGTTCATGGAAAACGGGCGCAAGGTTCTGTGTGTCGAGGTCGAGGCCAAAGGCCGTCAGTTCTGGGAGTTGAACAATCCGCAGGACGTGGCCAAGATCGAAAGCATGATGGCCGCGATGGGGTTGGAATAGGCGCAATTTCCCCGTTCCTCACTGGCAGCCTGGCAGCTAACCCATGACGGGCAGACATTCGGCAGGACCACGGATGAAAAACATACTCGTGACCGGCGGCGCCGGATATATCGGATCTCATGCCTGCAAGGCGCTGGCGCAGGCGGGCTATGTGCCCGTGACCTATGACAACCTTGTCACCGGCTGGCGAGATGCGGTGAAATTCGGCCCGTTCGAACAGGGCGATCTGCTGGACCGCGCGCGGCTGGATCAGGTCTTTGCCAAGTACCAACCGGCGGCAGTGATGCATTTTGCCGCGCTCAGCCAGGTCGGCGAAGCCATGAGCGAGCCGGGCCGGTACTGGCGCAACAACGTCACCGGATCGCTGAACCTGATCGAGGCGGCCGTGGCCGCCGGTTGCATGGATTTCGTGTTTTCGTCCACCTGCGCGACCTATGGCGACCACGACAACGTGGTGCTGGACGAAACCACGCCGCAACACCCGCTGAACGCTTATGGCGCTTCGAAACGCGCGATCGAGGACATCCTGCGCGATTTCGAACAGGCGCACGGGCTGAACCACGTGATCTTTCGCTATTTCAACGTGGCCGGCGCCGACCCTGACGGCGACGTGGGCGAGTTTCACCGCCCCGAGACCCATCTGGTTCCGCTGTTGTTGGACGCGATCGACGGGAAGCGCGACGCGCTGACTGTCTTTGGCACCGATTACGATACGCCCGACGGCACCTGCATCCGCGACTATGTTCATGTCTGCGACCTGGTGGATGCGCATGTGCTGGGCCTGCGCTGGCTGGAACAGGGCAAGGGCAGCCGGGTGTTCAACCTGGGCACCGGCACCGGGTTTTCGGTCAAAGAGGTGATCGCGCAGTCGCACAGCGTGACCAACCGCGAAGTGCCCTTCAATGTCGGTCCGCGCCGAGCGGGCGATTGCACCAAGCTGGTGTCAGGCTCGACCCGGGCCGAGGCGGAACTGGGCTGGCGGCCCAAACGGTCGCGGCTGGAAGTGATGATCGCCGATGCCTGGCGCTGGCATCAAAATGGCCACTACGAAAAGTGATCATGCCATGGGCGCAACTTCGACAACCGACGGAAAAGCTCCGGGTTGGGTGCGCAGATACCGCCTGCGCCTGAAACGCAAACGCCTGTTGTGGCGGTCCTTCCGCAGCCGTCACGCTCTGACGCCGGTTTCGGACAAGACCCGTCTGATCGCGCCCACCGACATTCTGGCATTTATCACCCTGCGCAACGAGATCGAGCGCCTTCCCTGGTTTCTGCGCCACTATCGCCGGCTGGGGGTCGATCATTTCCTGATGGTCGACAACGGCAGTGATGACGGTTCGACCACCTATCTGCTGAACCAGCCGGACGTATCGCTGTGGCAGACCGGGGCCAGCTATCGCGAGGCGCGGTTCGGGCTGGACTGGCTGACCTGGTTGCAGATGCGGCATGGCCATGGTCACTGGACCCTGATGGTGGATGCGGACGAACTGCTGATCTATGCCCATCACGACTGCCGCGGCCTGCGCGATCTGACGGGATGGCTGGACCAAATCGGACGGCAGGCCTTTGGCGCGCTGATGCTTGATCTATACCCGAAAGGCCCGTTGGGCACGGCGCCCTATGACCCCGAGGCCGACCCCACCGAAACTTTGAGCTGGTTCGATCCCGGCCCTTACAGGGCGCGCCGGCAAGAGCCGTTGGGAAACCTGTGGGTGCAAGGCGGCGTTCGCGAACGCGCCTTCTTTGCCGATTGCCCGGACCGGTCTCCGACCCTGAACAAGATTCCGTTGGTGAAGTGGGACCGCCGCTATGCCTTCGTGAACTCCTGTCACTCGGCCCTGCCCCGACACCTGAATTTTGCCTATGGCGGGCCTTCCGGGCAAACCCCCTCGGGCGTCCTGTTGCACACGAAATTCCTGCCGCAAGTCGTCGAGAAGTCGCGCATCGAAAAACAAAGGCGCCAGCATTTTCATGATCCCGACCAATTCGGGCCATACTATGATGGCATCATTGCCGGGCCCGACCTTTGGACTCCACAATCAGAACGGTATTCAGGCTGGGCGCATCTGCAGAGCCTTGGACTGCTGTCAGCGGGCGGGTGGACGTGAACGGGGAATCCTGTGCCCCAAAAACCCATGCTTGGCTAACGGCTTTTAAATACATTGCTTCGCAAGGTGCGAAAATGTCATAAAACGTTAGTGTCCGGCTCCCGTCTGACCAAATGCGGACCCCGGACATGCTCGCGTATTACAAGAAGGTTGGGCGGCGCGTGAGCCTTTTGGATTCTTACCGGATGAGACTGCGGCGCAAGCGCCGTCTTGTGCGCTGCATCCGCCGAAGACGCGATCTGCGCACCGTCCGCAACAACACCCGGCAGATCCGGTCCGGTGATGTTCTGCTGATGAGCGTCGTGCGCAACGAAAAGATCCGCCTGCCCTATTTTCTGGACTATTACCGCAAGCTGGGCGTCCGGCATTTCCTGTTCGTCGACAATGACAGCACGGATGGCACGCTGGACTATCTCAAGGCGCAGCCCGATGTCTCGGTCTGGTATACGAATGCCAGCTATCGCCGTTCGACATTCGGGATCGACTGGTCCAACTACTTGCTGCGGAAATACGCCCATGGACACTGGGTCCTGACCGTAGATCCGGACGAGTTCCTGATCTATCCGTTCTGCGACACACGTCCTATCGACGCGCTGACCGACTGGCTGGACGGCACCGGGGTGCGCAGTTTCGGGACGATGCTGCTGGACATGTATCCCGAGGGGCCGATACAGGACGCCACCTATAACGAGGGGCAGGACCCGTTCGAGATTGCCGCATGGTTCGACTCGGGCAACTACATGATCACCAAGAACCCGGCCTATGGAAACCTGTGGATTCAGGGCGGGCCACGGGCACGGGTTTTCTTTCAGGACAAGCCCGCGAAAGCGCCCGCGCTGAACAAGATCCCTCTGGTCAAATGGGATCGGCGCTATGTCTATGTCAGCTCGACCCACGCGCTGCTGCCACGCGGCCTGAACCAGGTCTACGACGAGTGGGGCGGCGAGAAAACCAGCGGAGCATTGCTGCATGCCAAGCTGATCAACACGCTGGGTGACAAAGCCCGCGAAGAACTGCAGCGCGGTGAACACTACCGCGCGTCCGGCGAATACAGGGCCTATGTCGATCAGTTGGAGAGCAAACCGGTTTTCTGGTGCAAATGGTCCGAGAGATACATCAATTGGCGCCAACTTGAGATTCTGGGTCTGATGTCCAAAGGGAACTGGGCATGAGCGGGACCCTGGGCATCGTGATGCTGGTCCACACTGCGCTGGACCGGGCTGAGCAGGTTGCCCGGCACTGGACCGCGGCAGGTTGTCCGGTGGTCATCCACGTCGACCGCAAGGTCGACCCGGCCGTGTTCGAAGATTTTGTCGCGGCCTGTGGTGATGATCCGCTGATCCTGTTCTGCGACCGCCAGGCCTGCGAGTGGGGCGGCTGGGGTATCGTTGCGGCTTCGCAATCTGCCGCGACGCTGATGCTGGAGCGCTTTCCCGACGTACGCCATGTCTTTCTGTCATCGGGCTCTTGCCTGCCCTTGCGCCCGGTTCAGGACCTGATCGATTACCTGAGCGACCGGCCCCGCGTGGATTTCATTGAAAGCGCCACCACCGCCGATGTCAGTTGGACCGTGGGCGGGCTGGACCTTGAACGCTTTACCCTGAGGTTTCCCTTCTCGTGGCGCAAACACCGCAAGCTGTTTGACCGCTTCGTCAAGCTTCAGCGCGCGGTCGGATATCGGCGGACAATCCCCAACGGGCTGATCCCGCATATGGGCAGCCAGTGGTGGTGCCTGACGCGGCAGACCCTGACCGCGATCCTGCAGGACCCCAAGCGAGGTGTCTATGATCGATATTTCCGGCATGTATGGATCCCCGACGAAAGCTATTTCCAGACGCTGGCGCGGCTCTATTCCACCCAGATCGAAAGCCGATCGCTGACGCTGTCGAAATTCGACTATCAGGGCCGCCCGCACATCTTCTATGACGATCACCTGCAGTTGCTGCGCCGATCCGATTGTTTCGTCGCCCGCAAGATCTGGCCGCGCGCCGACCGGCTGTATCAGGCGTTTCTGAACGATCAGTCCCTCGCCGGAAAACCCGCCGAGCCCAATCCCGGCAAGATTGACCGCGTATTTTCCAAAGCGGTCGAGCGTCGTACCCGCGGCCGCGACGGCCTGTACATGCAAAGCCGTTTTCCCCGCCATGGCAGCGAAAACGGCCTGACCGCGTTTCCTTACTCCGTGTTTCAGGGTTTTTCCGAGTTGTTTGAGGGCTTTGAAAGCTGGCTGGGCAATGCGTCAGGCGCCTGCGTCCATGGGCATCTTTTCAACCCCAAGCGCGCCGAATTCGCCGAAGGAGAGACTATCCTGAACGGGTCCCTCAGCGACAACGCCATTTTGCGCGACTACAATCCGACGGCGTTTCTGTCGAACCTGATCTGGAACACCCGGGGCGAACGCCAGTGTTTTCAATTCGGCCCCGCTGACACCCAGAAGATCAATTGGTTTCTGGCGAGAGACAAGAACGCACAGGTCTGCGTGGTCACCGGTGCCTGGGCTGTTCCCCTGTTTCGGTCGAACATGAATTTCGCCGACATCCGCGCCGAAGCGGCCCGCCTGCAAAAGATTGAGACCGAACAGCTTGAGGTGCTCGATTCCGTGTGGACCAAAGCGCGCGTGCATGTTTGGTCAATGGCCGAATTCGTTGAATCTCCGATGGAACATCTGCAAACCGTTCTTGAGGAGATGGGCGCGACGCAGCCCAGCCATCTGATCGAGGCGCCGACGATGGTTGATCTGTCCGGGTTTGGAAAGTTCCTGCAAAACCTCAAGAACCAGGGAATGCACCCTCACCTGATGGGCGACTTTCCTGCCGACGATGTATTCGGCAATCAGACCCGCCCGTATCGCAAGCCCTACCTGGTGCAATGACCCCGCATGCCGACCGACTTTGACTATTTCATCATTCTTGCCGAAATGCGCACCGGGTCGAACCTGCTGGAGGCAAACCTGAATGCGTTGGACGGCGTGCAGTGTCATGGCGAGGCGTTCAATCCGCACTTCATCGGATACCCGAAAGCAACCGAAGTGCTGGGACTTTCACTGGAAGACAGGGATGCTGCGCCGGACCGACTGATCGAAGCAATGCGTTCCGCGCCGGAGGGTCTGCACGGGTTCCGGTTTTTTCACTCGCACGACCCGCGGGCCCTGGCGATGGCGCTGAACGATCCGCGCTGCGCAAAGATCATTCTCAACCGCAACCCGTTGGACAGCTACATCTCGCTCAAGATTGCGCGGGAGACCCAGCAGTGGATGCTGACCAACGTCAAACGCAGGCGCGCCACCAAGGTTGCGTTTGATGCGGACGAGTTCCGGGACTACGTGGAGGAGCAGCAGGCGTTTCAACTGAGTTTGGTCAACCAGCTGCAAAAAACGGGCCAGACCGCATTTTACATCGGTTACGAGGATCTGACCCAACTGGATGTTCTGAACGGACTGGCGGCATGGCTGGCGGTTGAGGCGCGTCTGGATCAACTGGCTCCGGATCTCAAACCTCAGAACCCGGAACCGGCCTTATCCAAGGTGACCAATCCCGAAGCCATGGATGCGGCCCTTGCGGCGCTGGACCGGTTCAACCTGCACCGAACGCCGAACTTTGAACCACGACGGGGCCCGGCCGTTTCGCGTCATATCGCGGCCGCGGAAACGCCGTTGATGTATCTGCCGATCCGTGGTGGACCGGAACAGATCGTGGTTCAATGGATGTCCGAACTTGATGGCGGCGAGCTAATCACCGACCGAAACCAGAAACAGGTGCGCCGCTGGATGAAGGCGCATCCGGGTCACCGGAAATTCACGGTCCTGCGACACCCGTTGGCGCGGGCGCATTCGGTGTTTTGCGAACGGATCCTCGACACCGGGCCCGGCGCATATGCCGGAATCCGAAACCGGCTGCGCAACGGGTTCAAGTTGCCGATCCCGGGCCAGGTGCGCGATGGAAACTATTCGCTCGAGCAGCACTATCAGGCGTTTTCGGCGTTTCTTGAGTTTCTGCAGCTGAATCTCTCTGGCCAGACCCCGATCCGGGTCGACGGGCTGTGGTGCACGCAGGCCCGCATGCTGGAGGGGATTGCGGGCTTTGCCCTGCCCGACCTCATACTGCGCGAGGAAGAGATGGCCACCGCGCTACCGGATCTGGCCCGCGGCCTGGGGCACAATGCCCCGCCGAAGCCCGGCGTGCCCGCGCCGGACCAGCCCTATTCTTTGGATCAGATCTACGATGGCAAACTCGAGGCGCTGGCCGAGGAAACCTATCAGCGCGATTATCTGCAGTTCGGATTCGGGAAATGGCGGCCTATCAGGGACGCACGGTGATCAACGTACCTTCGTTCACCATCGCATAGATCTCTTCGATCTCTTCGTTCTTGACGGCGATGCAGCCCGCTGTCCAATCCGGTGTCTTCTTCGCGCGCTTGAATTCCTTGCGCAGGTTCGGTTCGCCGTGAATGAAAATGTCTCCACCCGGGTCGAAGCCCATCGCCTTTGCCTTGGCGATATCCTGGCTGTTGGGATAGGAAATCCCCAGCGACAGGTGATATCGGCTGCGAGGGTTGCGGCGGTCGATCAGGTAGGTGCCCTCGGGTGTGCGACCGTCTCCGCGCTTGACCTTTGTGCCGCTTGGCGCGAACCCAAGCTCGACATCATATTCGCGCAAGATCTGCTCGTGATGCAGCAGGTACATCTTGCGCGCGCCCTTGTTCACCACGATGGATGTCACCTCGGGTCCGTTGTAGGTCAGAAACCGGGGGCCCGCACTTCCACAAGCCGAAAGGCTCAGTGTTGCCAGTGCACCCAATCCAAATGCTCGACGATCCATGATTTCACTGCCTGCTCGTTTTTTCGCATAATGCCAAAATCCGGCAGAAACGGAAATCACTTTTTGCTGTTCATATGCTCGGTCAGGCGGCGTTCGATCGATTCAAGACGGTCCAGCACCTCGTCCCGATAGGCATCCGTCTTGACTTCATCCTCGGCATGGTGGGCATCCTGCATCGAATTCACAATCAGACCGACCAGCAGGTTCACGACCGCAAAGGTCGTGACCATGATGAAGGGCACGAAGAACAGCCAGGCGTAGGGATAGACCTCCATCACCGGGCGGACGATGCCCATCGACCAGCTTTCCAGCGTCATGATCTGGAACAGGGTATAGGCCGACAGACCCAGATCACCGAACCACTCCGGAAAGCTGTCCGAGAACAGTTTAGTCGAGATCACCGCGCCGATATAGAACAGGATCGCCATCAACAGGAACACGCTTGCCATGCCCGGCAAGGCCGAGATGAAACCCTCGACCACCCGGCGCAGGCGTGGCGCAACCGAGATCACCCGCAGCACCCGCAGAATCCGCAGCGCACGCAACACCGAAAGACCCGCACCGCCGGGCACCAAGGCGATGCCGACGATCACGAAATCGAAGATGTTCCAGCCATTGAGGAAGAAACGGCGCCCGTTGGCCACCAGTTTCATCGCAATCTCGGCCACGAAGATGGTCAGGCAGATGGTGTCGAGCAGCACGATCGCCGGCCCGAATTTCGCCATCAGGCCGTCCGAGGTTTCCATGCCCAGCAGAACTGCGTTCACCAGGATGACGCCGGTGATGAATTGCGAAAACCGCGGGTTTTCGACAAAGGCCTGCAGGCGCTGCCGGATCGTCATGCGAAGGGTCTCCTGTCGAGTCATGGATTCTCTGCCAGTTTGAAACTGCCCACCAATTCGCTGTGGGATGACCATCGAAATTGGTCAACCACTTGGACCCATTCAAGGGCATAGCCCGCCTGAACCAGAATTTTTGCATCCCGCGCGAAGGTCACAGGGTTGCAGGACACATAGGCAATGACCGGACGGCGGGCCTGAGCCAACTCGGCCACCTGGGCCTCGGCGCCGGCGCGCGGCGGGTCCAGAACCACGGCGTCGAAGCGGCGCAGCTCGTCCGGCATCAAGGGGCGGCGGAACAGGTCGCGCGCCTCGGTCGTGACCTGTTTCAATCCCGTGGACTTGCGCCAGCCCTGATCCAGCGCGCGGGTCATGTCGGCCGCGCCTTCAACGGCATGAACCTCGGCCCGTTGCGCCAGCGGCAACGAGAACGTACCGCAGCCCGCGAACAGATCAACCACTCGTTTGGCCGGGCCGACGATCTCCAAAACTGCCTGTGTTAGAGCCTGTTCTCCATCTTTCGTGGCCTGAAGGAAGGCCCCCGGCGGCGGGACCACTGTCGCCGGACCGAACCGCTGTGCGGGTGGGTTGCGCATGGCGATCACCTCGCCATCCCAGGCCAGCCGCGCCAGCCCGTGCTGCTCGGTCGCCTGCGCAAGCGCCAGTTCCAGCGGGCCATCCAGCGGCTTGCCGCCCCGCACTGCCACGTCCAGCCCGGCTTCGGACAGGGTCAGGGTAACCGACAACACGCCCTTGCGGCTGCCACCCAGTTCGGCCAGCGCCTTGGCCACGGGGATGGCGGCGGTCAGCGCCGGGTCCAGCAGTTGACAATCGGGAATCTCGGTGATCACGTCCGAGGCGCGGCCGTGGAACCCCGCCAGCGCGCCCTTCTTGGTGCGGCGCACAGCGATGGTGGCGCGGCGACGCGACTGCGGTGGCGACGTCAAGATCGGGCGCATCTCGGCCTGCAGCCCCTGAGCGGCCAGCGCGGTGCGCACCACCTCGACCTTCCAATCCGCCACGAAGGCGTCCGAGGCATGCTGCAACTGGCAGCCGCCGCAGCTTTTGTAGTGGCGGCAGGGCGGCTTGACCCGATCGTCCGACGGCGTCAGCACCTTGATATCGGTCAGCACCGAGCCGTCCAGCGCGCCGCTGACCCGCTCGCCGGGCAGTGTTCGGGGGGCATAGACCGGGCCCTCGGCGATGCCGTCGCCCTGATGCCCGAGGCGGAGAATGGTGTATTCCTGCGTCATGGCCTGCCTGATAGCCGGGCTGATGCGCCAACAAAACCCTTATTCGGCGGCCTCGGTCTGGATGAACCCGCCCGACTGGCGGTGCCAGAACCGCGCATATAGCCCGCCCTGCGCCAGCAGAGTGTCATGCGGCCCGCTTTCCACGATGCGCCCGTGATCCAGAACGATGATCCTGTCCATCTCGCTGAGGGTGGACAGGCGGTGGGCGATGGCCAGAACGGTCTTGCCTTCCATCACCCGGTGCAGCGCGGTCTGGATCGCGGCCTCGACCTCGGAATCCAGCGCCGAGGTCGCCTCGTCCAGCACGAGGATCGGCGCGTCCTTCAGGATCGCGCGGGCCAAAGCAATGCGCTGACGCTGGCCGCCGCTCAGCTTGACGCCGCGCTCGCCCAGATGCGCGTCATAGCCCTTGCGCCCCTGCCCGTCCTGCAGATCGAGGATGAAATCATGCGCCTCGGCTTTTTTGGCGGCGGCGATCATCTGGTCTTCGCTGGCATCGGGCCGGCCGTACAGGATGTTGTCGCGGGCCGAGCGGTTGAACATCGCGGTTTCCTGCGTTACCATGCCGATCTGGCGGCGCAGGCTGTCCTGCGTGACACCGGCGACGTCCTGCCCGTCGATCAGAATTTGCCCATTTTCCCTGTCATAGAGCCTGAGAAGCAGCGAAACCAAGGTGGACTTCCCCGCCCCCGAGGCACCGACGATCCCCAGTTTTTCGCCCGGCTGCACCGTCAGCGTCATGTCCGAGACCCCGCCCACGTCGCGACCATAGGCAAAGCTGACATCACGAAACTCGATCCGGCCCTCGGGCACCGTCAGCTCGGCGGCGTCCGGCGCATCCTCGACCCGGTCGGGCCGCGCCAGGGTTTTCATGCCGTTCTCGATCTCGCCCACATGGGCGTAGATCCCCATCAGGGTAAAGCTGACCCAGCCCGTCATCTGCGCGATGCGGATCGAAATGGCGCCCGCCGCCACGATATCCCCGGTGGTCGCCGACCCGGCCTGCCACAGCCACAGCGTCGCGCCCAACAGCAGAACCGGCAGAACGCCCGCCAAGGTCATCAAAATGAACCGAAAACTGGCCGACAGTTTGCCAAAGGCCAGCGACTTGTCGCGCAGCGCAACCATCGAGTCGCGCGCGGCCTGATCCTCGAACTCGGAATGGGCAAACAGCTTGACGGTCTTGATGTTGGTGATCGTGTCCACCACCTGCCCCGACACCATCGCCCGTGCCCCGGCCCGTGCGGCCGAGCGTGTGCGGATGCGCGGCAGGTACCAGCGCACCAGCAGGAAATACACAGCCAGCCAAGCCACGAAGGGCAGCATGACGAGGGGATGAATAGACCCTAACAAAAGCAAAGATCCCACGAGCGAGGCCAAGGCAAAGACGATGGCGCTGATGGTTTCCGATACGACCGAGGTCAGGGCATTGGCCGTCTGCATCTGTTTCTGGGCGATGCGGCCGGCAAAATCGTCGTCGAAATAGGTGACCGACTGCCCCAACGTCCAGCGGTTCAGCTTGGCCAGGACCAGCGGCGGGATGTTGGGCATGACGATATAATTGTTCGACACCGAGGACAGCCCGAACAGCAGCGGCCGGATCAGCATGAAGAACGCCACGGCGCCCAGGATCATCCACAGGTTTCGCGGTGTCAGAAAGTTCTCGGGGCCGCTGGCGGTCGCGATGTCGATCACCCAGCCCAGAATCCAGGCGGTTCCGGCCTCCATCGCGCCTGCCATGGCCGAAAACAGCGCAGCGGCGAACAACATGGGCCAGGCCCCTGTCAGGCACCAGCGAATGAACGCCCCCAGCCTTTGCGGCGGGGGCGTCAGGGTGGGTTCAAATGGTTTGATCAGGTCTGCGACCGTCATTCTGCTGCCTCGTCCGCGGCCTCGGGGTTCATGAAGCCGCCAGATTGGCGCGCCCAGAACTGGGCGTAAAGACCGCCCTGCTCCAGAAGATCGGCATGGGTGCCTTCCTCGACGATCCGGCCTCCGTCCAACACCAGGATCCGGTCCATCTGGGCGATGGTGCTGAGCCGGTGCGCGATGGCGATCACGGTCTTGCCCTGCATCATGCCGTACAGCGTCTCCTGGATTGCGGCTTCGACCTCGGAATCTAGGGCGGATGTGGCCTCGTCCAACAACAAGATCGGCGCGTCCTTCAGGATCACCCGCGCCAGCGTCACCCGCTGCCGCTGTCCACCGCTCAGCTTGACGCCGCGCTCGCCCACATGGGCGTCATAGCCGGTGCGGCCCTGCGGGTCCTGCAGGTCGAGGATGAAGTCATGCGCCTCTGCCTGTTTGGCGGCGGCGATCATCTGGTCTTCTGTCGCATCGGGGCGGCCATACAGGATGTTGTCGCGCACCGAGCGGTGCAGCAGCGCGCTGTCCTGCTGAACCATGCCGATATTGCGGCGCAGGCTGTCCTGAGTGACGGTGCGGATGTCCTGCCCGTCGATCAGGATCGCGCCGCTTTCCACGTCGTAGAACCGCAGTAACAGCTTGACCAAGGTCGACTTCCCGGCCCCCGACCGCCCGATCAACCCAACCTTTTCGCCCGGCTGGATGGTCAGATTGACGTGATCCAGCCCGCCGGTCTCGCGGCCATAATGGTGCGACAGGTCGCGGATCTCGATCCGGCCATCGGTCAGTTGCAGCGGCTTGGCGCCCGGTGCATCCAGCAGGTCGACGGGCTGGGCGATGGTCTCCATCCCCTCGGCCACGACGCCCAGCTGGCGGAAGAAGCTGGTCAGCGCCCACATGATCCAGCCGGTCATGGCATTCAGCCGCAGCGTCAGCGCAGTGGCCGCCGCCACCACCCCGACCGTGGCACTGCCCTGCATCCACAGGTAAATGGCCCAGCCGACCACACCGATGATCAGCACGCCGTTCAGCGCGACCAGAACGGCATCCATGATGGTGAAGATACGCATTTCGGTCTGGAAGGTGCGCCGGGTCTCTTCGATCGCTTCGCGCGCATAATCGAGTTCCTGCCGGGCATGGGCGAACATCTTCACCGAATGGATGTTGGTATAGCTGTCGACCACCCGGCCCGTCACCGTAGACCGCGCATCAGACGCGGCCTGCGACGCCGGCCCCACCCGCTGCACCGTCCAGCGCACCAGCAGCGCATAGAGCGCGAACCAGATCAGCAACGGCAGCAGCAGGCGCGGATCGGCAGCCATCAGCAGGATCGCCGCACCGATCAGATAGGCCAGCGAGAACGAAATTGCATCGAACACCTGGAACACCACCTCGCCCGCGGCGGGCGGGGTTTGCATGATGCGGTTTGCGATACGCCCGGCAAAGTCATTCTCGAACCAGCCGACCGACTGGCGCAGAACGTGCTTGTGCGCCCGCCAGCGGATCAGCGTGCCGAAATTGGGCAGGATCGCATTGTTCAGCAGCAACACGTCCAGCACATGCAGGATGGGTCGCAGGAACAGGATGAACAGCGCGACCAGGACCAGCTCGGTCCCGTGGGCCTGCCAGACCTCGGACGGCGATCCGCCCAGCAGGTCGACGACCCGGCCCATGTAGTAGATCAGCCCAACCTCGACCGCGGCCACGATGATCGACATCAGCGCGGCCCAGAAGAAGACGCGCCGAAAAGGGCGGGAATAATCCAGCATGAAGGGCCACAGCCGTGTCGGCGGCCGGTCGACCTCTTCATAGGCAACAAAAGGGTCTACAAGGTTTTCGAAAAAGCGAAACATGGAGGTGCTCCGATTGAGCAGGAAAATTGAAAATGCGAAAGCAGATGGCGCCAAAACACCACCCGTACGGGTCAGGTGTTCTGGCTTTAGCCGAACCAGATCCCGTAGTACATTCGCAGTCCTCCATCCATGTGACAGGCGCACCCTAGCCGGAAACCCGAAGGCTTGTCATCCCCTTTTGAGACTTCCCGTCAAACTTGCAGCAGCGCGTCCCGGTCCAGCGTGAAGTCCGAGGCAATCCAGCGGCTTTCCAGTTCGGCCAGTTTCGCGCCCAGCGCAGGGCCGGAGTAACGCCCGAGCAGATCGGCGGCCTTGACCGGGAATGACTCCGCGGCCCCTTTTTCAACGGCCGCGCCCGTCTCAGCCGTCCAGGGCTGTTCCAGAAAGGCGCAGCGCAGCAGGGCCGCGTCCTGTCCGTCCGGCTGGCCCAGCCGATACCCCAATTCGGCCGCCCCGGCACCGCCCTGCGCGCCGTCCCGGATCCGGGTCAGGCGGGCCAGTTGCGCCTTGCTGAGGCGCAGAGTCCCGGCAACCTCGGGCCCCGCGATGGCTGCCAGACGGCGCAGCGCGTCGGGGGCAAGCCCGGCCTGCGATTCAAGATGGATCAGGATCGGCAGCGCCCGATCGTCGGCGCCAGGCAGCAGATGCGCCAGAACGCCGATGCTGCGCATGGCGGCCACCGATGGGGCCGGATCGGGCGCGGCCAGCAGTTTCAGCATCTCGGCCCCGACCCGTTCGCGCGACAGCCGGTCGAGCCCGTCCAGATCGGCCGCAATCGCCGCCAGCGCATCCGGGTCCATCCCGGCCTGCGCATCGCCATACCAGGCGTGAAACCGGAAATACCGCAACGAGCGCAGATAGTCCTCGCGGATGCGATCTTGGGCCGCACCGATGAACCGCACGCGCCGCGCCTGCAGGTCGGGCAGGCCGCCCAGCGGATCCAGAATGGTGCCGTCGGGGCGGGAATAGAGCGCGTTCATCGTAAAATCGCGGCGGGCGGCGTCCTCTTCCACCTGGTCGGAAAAGGCAACGACCGCGCGCCGCCCGTCGGTTTCGACGTCGCGGCGAAAGGTTGTGATCTCATGTGGTTTGCCCTCGCTGACCACGGTCACGGTGCCATGATCAATCCCCGTCGGAATCGCCTTCAGCCCGGCCCGTTCAGCCAGGTCCATCACCTGTTGCGGGCGGGCATCGGTGGCGATGTCGAGATCCGAGACCGGGGCTCCCAGCAGCGCATTGCGGACGCAACCCCCAACGAACAGCGCCAGCGCGCCGCCCTCGGTCAGCGCCGCACACACGTTCTGCGTGGCCGGGTTCGTGATCCAGTCTTCGGTGATCCGCATCATTCGTTCATCCGTGCCGCCAACCCGCGCAACATGCGGGCCGTGGCGCCCCAGATGTAGTAGGGGCCAAAGGGCACCGCGAAGTAATACCGCCGTGTTCCGCGCCAGATGCGCGATTCAACCACATAATTCGCAGGGTTCAGCACATGCGCAACAGGAACCGAAAATACTTCGTCAACCTCGCCCGGTTCGGCCACCGGGTCAAAGCCGCGCTCCAGAACCGCCACCACCGGTGTCACGGCGAATGACGTGACGGTTTCATGCACCGGCAAGGTACCCAGAATGCGTGGCAGGTCCGGCGGCAGGCCGATCTCCTCCTGCGCCTCGCGCAGGGCGGTTGCGGTCACATCCGCATCGGTGTCATCCTGCTTGCCACCCGGAAAGGCGATCTGCCCCGGATGGTGTTTCAGGGCCGAAGACCGCTTGGTCAGGATCAGGCGCGGATCGTCGCGGGCCAGGTCCACGGCGATCAGAACACCCGCGGGGCGCAGCTTGCGCCCCGCAGGCAGAACCGTCCCGGGATTGAGGTCGAAGTCGCTGGACCCGTCACCGGGACGGGCCAGCGCCGCGCTCAGACGCGGGATCAGGTCAGGCGCCATCCGGATCTTCTGCCTCGAACCCGACGGATTTCGGATCCAGCACGTAATGCGCGCCGCAGAACTGGCAGTCGGCGGTCACGGTGCCGTCGTCCGTGGTCATCTTCTCGATGTCCTGGGCCGAGTAGATCGACAGGCTTTGACGCACGCGGTCCTCGGAGCAGGTGCAGCCGAACTGCACCGACTGGGCCTCGTACACGCGGGGCTGTTCCTCGTGGAACAGGCGCACCAGCAGATCGGTCGGCGCCACGGATGGTCCGATCATTTCCAGATCCTCGACCGTGTCCAGAAGTATGTTGACCCGACCCCAGTTCTCTTCTTCCTGACCATCGACCAGATCGGCGGCTGTCAGAACTTCGCCCGTACCCTCGCCGCTGGCGACAAACGGAGACGCCTTTGGCATGTGCTGCAGCATGATGCCGCCGGCGCGCCAGCGTTCGCCCACACCCGGCTCGGTCGACCGGCCAAAGCTGAGCGAGAAGCGGGTCGGCAGCTGTTCGGACTGCGCGAAATACGCCTCGGCACAGGCGCTGAGCGATCCTCCGGCCAGCGGCGTGATCCCCTGATAGGGTTGCGTTCCCTTGCCCTGGTCGATCAGGATCGCAAAGTATCCCTCGCCCACCTGATCATAGGGCGCACCTTCGGTCAGACGGTCGCGGTCAAAGCTGGCATAGGCCCTGATCTGCGCGGGCTGGCCCTCTTCTCGCGGGGCGTAATAGTCGGTTGCGATCATCCGCACGGGCCCCTTGGACTGAACCTGCAGCGACAGCTTCCAGCGCAGCGCGACGGTCTGGCCGATCAGCGCGGTCAGCAAGGCCATCTCGGCCACCAGCGCCTCGACCTGCGCGGGGTAGTTGTGCTGCTTCAGGATGCCGTCCAGCACCCCGTCCAGCCGGGCCACGCGGCCACGAATATCCGATACATCAAGTTGAAAGGGCAGGACGGTATCGTCCCACGCGATTTTCGTTCCAAGAGACATGGGGTTTCCTTAAGCGCCGCAAGTTGGCATATCGCCACCATATAGGTCGTACATTCGGGGTTGAAAGGGTCCTTACATGATCAGACGGTTCGGCGAAACCCCGGAACCGGGACGGAAATACACGCGCCGGGTCGGCGTCTATGCGCTGCTGCCGTGCGGGGCCAGCCTGCTGCTGACCTGCCAGACCGAACCCGGACCCGACTTGCAGCTGCCCGGAGGCGGGATCGATCCCGGCGAGTCGCCGATAGTCGCCCTGCATCGCGAGGTGTTCGAAGAAACCGGTTGGTCGATCGCGGATCCGCGGCGGGTTGGTGCGTTCCGGCGGTTCACCTACATGCCCGAATATGATTTGTGGGCCGAGAAGGTCTGCCTGATCTATCGGGCCCGCCCGGTTCAACGCAAAGGACCACCGACCGAACCCTTTCACGAGGCGGTTTGGATGAACACCGGCGATGCGGTTCACATGTTGGGCAATGCGGGCGACCGGCACTTCGCGCGGCTGCATCTATCCGGGCTTTAGTTTCCGTTGTACTCGAAAAACACGGCTGAAACGTCATCCTCCATCCCCGTTCCCGGCGGCATACCCTGAGTCAATCGCCAGAACATGTCGTCCAGAAACTCGGGCCCGCTGTTCGCTCCTAGGCATTCCAGCGCCATCCGTTGCAGCCCGTCCTCATCCAGAAGATCACCGTTTTTGACACGGCATTCGGTGAAGCCGTCCGAGTACAACAGCAGCTTGTCACCGCGCTGCAGATAGGTTTCGGTCTGCTGGAACGCCACATCGGGCAGCAATCCGATGGGAAGGCCGCCATCCCCAAGGAACTCTGCCCGGCCGGTCCGGCGCAACAGCAGTGGATGGGGGTGCCCAGCCTGAACCATCCTCAGGTGGCCGTTGCGCAGATCCACGATGGCGTAGACCATGGTGAAATATTCCTCGATCCCCGAGTCGGCCATCAGGCGGGCATTCAGGATAACGGCTACCTGCTCAGGTGGCAGCAAGGCGTAGAACTTGTTGAACCGCTTCTCCATTGCGACGTTCTGATCGAAATGCTGGCTGGTCAGATACCCGCCCAACCGCGCTGTCATCATTGCTGACGTGATACCGTGGCCGGAGACGTCGATGCTGTAGAACCCGATCCGGTTCGCGCCCGGCGAAAACATCCCCACCAGGTCACCCCCGATGTGGCCGCAGGGTTTGAGCAGCAGGCTGACCCGGGACCTGCCAAATTTCCGATAGAGTTCCGGCACCAGTGATTCTTGAATCTTGCGCGCCTGGATCAGATCCTTGTCGATGGCGTCATGCGCAAGGCGCAGTTCGGACAAAGCGGTTTCGATCAACCGGTTCTTGTCCGAAAGCTCGCGCTGCATATCAAGAATGCGGGCCCCTGCCGAAATGCGGGCCCGCAACTCGTCTGCTTCAAGCGGTTTGATCAGGAAATCATCCGCGCCGGCATCCAGACCGCGCGCGACTTCCTGCTTCTCACTTTTTGAGGTCAGAAGGATGAAATAAGTGTACTGGTCGTTCTCCAACGCGCGGAACGCCCGGCAGAATTCCAGCCCGCCCATGCCCGGCATCACCCAGTCACTGAGCACCAGATCGGGCAGGCCCTTTTTGCAGATCTCGATTGCTTCTTCACCGCTGTCGGCCTCGACAACCGTGAATCCCCATTTCTTCAGCGACGCCACCAGAATAAGGCGTTGCAGGCGGCTGTCATCGACCACCAGCACAGTCCGGATGGCTCCAAAATCCAGGTCAGCCTTGGCCTCAATTTGGCTGGACACTCGCACGCGAAACCTCTGCGCATTTTCCAACGGGGGTGGGGCAAAGCTACGGCGCTCGGCTTAACAACCGATGAAAGCTGTTCACCGCAGCGGCTTAACCCGGATTTTACCCCGGACCGGTAATCAGAGACGGTACCGGTCAAGGTGGAGGACGGTGATGATACACTGGCCAAGGGTGCGCCAGCTGCGTGACGAAGTCGGGCCCGAGGAGTTCGACGAGGTCGTCCGGATCTTTCTGGATGAAGTCGGAGAGGTCATGGGCCGCTTGACGTCGGACACCGACCGGTCCGCGCTTGAGCAGAACCTGCATTTCCTCAAGGGCAGTGCATTGAGCCTTGGTTTTGAGAGTCTGTCCAAACTCTGTCAGGATGGCGAACGGCGCGCTGCTGCGGGCCATGGGGCGGAAGTCGATCTGGACGCGGTCATCGCGGCTTTTGACCGCTCGCGCGCAGAATTCATGTCCGGCCTAAAGGACAACCTGTAATCGGTCAGATCACGAACTGCGCCAACGTCTCGTCCTCGGTGATGTCGGTATAGACGAACCCGGCATCGTCCAGATGCGCAAACAGGCGCAGGAAATTGTCCGGCTTGCTGGTCTCGATCCCGATCAGGACCGAACCGAAATTGCGCGCCGATTTCTTCATGTATTCAAACCGGGCGATGTCATCTTCGGGGCCGAGGATGTTCAGAAATTCCTTCAGTGCTCCGGGGCGCTGCGGCAGGCGCAGGATGAAGTATTTCTTGACGCCCGAATAGCGCTGCGCCCGCTCTTTGACCTCGGGAAGACGCTCGAAATCGAAATTCCCGCCCGAGGTGACGCAGACGACCGTCTTGCCGCGCACAAAGCTTTGGACGTCGCCCACCGCCTCGATCGCCAAGGCCCCGGCGGGTTCCAGCACGATGCCTTCCACATTCAGCATCTCGATCATGGTGGTGCAAATGCGGTCCTCGGACAGAACGATCACGTCCGACAAGTGCCGGTCACGCAACAGCTGGAACGGCTTGTCTCCGATCCGGCCCACCGCCGCGCCGTCGACGAAATTGTCCACCTTGTCCAGCGCCACCGGATGGCCCGCCGCCAGCGCCGCGCGCAGACAGGCCCCGCCCGCGGGCTCGACGAACAGGCAATGGGTGCGGTCGCCGAACCATGTCGCCACACCCGAGGACATGCCGCCGCCACCCACCGGCAGCACCACGTGATCGGGCAGGCGGCCCAGCTGTTCTTCGATCTCCACGGCCAGTGAGGCCTGCCCTTCGATCACGTCGTCATCGTCGAAGGGCGACAGGAAATACCCACCCTGCTGCGCGCACCACTCCTGAGCCGCGGCGAGCGTGTGGTCGAAATAGTCGCCGGTCAGGTGGATCTCGACGTTGTCGCCTCCAAAGATTCGGGTCTTCTGGATCTTCTGCTGAGGTGTGGTCACCGGCATGAAAATCACGCCTTTGACCCCCATGTGCTTGCACATATAGGCCACGCCCTGCGCGTGGTTGCCCGCACTGGCGCAAACGAACAGGTCCTGCCCCTGCTGCTTGCGCATGGCGTTGAACGCGCCGCGGATCTTGTAGGACCGCACCGGGCTGAGGTCTTCGCGTTTCAGCCAGATGTCGGCATCATATTTCTCGGACAGATGGGCATTGCGCTGCAACGGTGTTGCAGGAAACACGGTGCGCATCGCCTGTTCGGCGGCGCGGGCGCGGGTCATGAAATCACTCATGCCGCATTCCCTGCCCCATCAGGCCGACAAGGGCAAGGAATACATCGGTGTACGGGCGATCAGCCCAGTTCGCGCTTTTCGATGAACACGCCGTACATCGTGGTCAGGATGCTGACGTTGATCATCGGCAGGATCAGGATCCCGAAAAACAGGGCGATCAATACACCCAGTACCGGAATGATCGACAAAACTCCGATCGCCATCTGAACCAGGAACTGAAACAGGAACGAGATCACGATAATAACGACGATTGTACCTCCGGTACCCAGAGTGTTGTTCCAAGCCTCGCTCAACGTGATCGGCTGGCCGATTGCCGCAGCCGGCAGGATGATGGACAGCCGATAGAAGCAAATAGCCAGGAAAACCAGGTAGCCGATGGTCAGGATGATCGAAATGGCGATCAGTCCTTCGCCCAGCAAGCCTGTCAGGATCCCCATCGGCAGGAACGCAATTGCCATCAGGATCCCCAGCATCAGCCCGCGTCCGAAATAGGCCAGAATGCGATCGAACCGAAAGGTGGGCAGCACGCCGGAAGGATACTCTTCCAGAAGAATGTATCTGTGCCAGGCCACCGCGATCCAGCCCATGATGAGGACCATCACGACGAACAGGAGCAACGCAAACAGAATAAGGGCCCCCGGATTCACCCCCGGCGGTAACCCATTCGGATTGTCATCAAATACTTCGAGTGGAATTCCGGACACCATGAACAGGCCGATGATTGCAACCGTTCCGATTACGGCCGGACCGATAACGATTTGCGCCACCTGCTTGAGATTGCCAAAAACCATCCGAAGCGAGTGCGCAAAAATATTCCATCCGAGCATTCCGAATTTTCCTTAATCAATCCATGGTTGATACCGTTTGACTGCAATTCCGCCGCCCGGTCAATCCACAGCTTCTTGCCCCCACGTCGAAAACCCGCTAGGGGCCAATCGTCTTACGCATAAGGGGAAGTCAGATGTCCGCGCCCAAGAAAGTTGTTCTGGCCTATTCCGGTGGCCTTGATACCTCGATCATCCTGAAATGGCTGCAGACCGAGTATGGCTGCGAGGTGGTGACCTTCACCGCCGACCTGGGTCAGGGCGAAGAGCTTGAGCCCGCCCGCCAGAAGGCCGAGCTGCTGGGGATCAAGCCCGAGAACATCTATATCGAGGACATCCGCGAGGAGTTCGTCCGCGATTTCGTCTTCCCCATGTTCCGCGCCAATGCGCAGTACGAAGGGCTGTACCTGCTGGGCACCTCGATCGCGCGTCCGCTGATCTCGAAGCGCCTGATCGAGATCGCCAAGGAAACCGGCGCTGACGCAGTGGCGCATGGCGCCACCGGCAAGGGCAATGACCAGGTGCGGTTCGAACTGGCGGCCTATGCGCTGAACCCTGACATCAAGGTGATCGCGCCCTGGCGCGAGTGGGACCTGAGCAGCCGCACCAAGCTGCTGGAATTTGCCGAGGCGCACCAGATCCCGATCGCCAAAGACAAGCGGGGCGAGGCACCCTTCTCGGTGGATGCGAACCTCCTGCATACCTCGTCCGAGGGCAAGGTTCTGGAAGACCCCGCTGTACAGGCGCCCGACTATGTCTATCAGCGTACCGTCCACCCCGAGGACGCCCCGAACGAGCCCGAATATATCGAGATCGGCTTTGAAAAAGGCGACCCGGTCAGCATCAATGGCGAGGCGATGAGCCCAGCGACCATCCTGACCAAGCTGAACGAATACGGCGGCAAGCACGGCATCGGCCGTCTGGATCTGGTCGAGGGCCGGTTCGTGGGCATGAAGTCGCGCGGCATCTACGAAACACCGGGCGGCACCATCCTTCTGGAAGCGCATCGCGGCATCGAATCCATCACCATGGACCGCGGAGCAATGCACCTGAAAGACCAGCTGATGCCGCAATATGCCGAGCTGATCTACAACGGTTTCTGGTACAGCCCCGAGCGCGAGATGCTGCAGGCCGCCATCGACAAATCTCAGGAACACGTCACCGGCACCGTCCGCGTGAAACTCTACAAGGGTCTGGCCTCGACCGTGGGCCGCTGGTCGGATCACTCGCTGTATTCCGAGGCGCATGTGACTTTTGAGGAAGACGCTGGCGCCTATGACCAGAAAGACGCCGCGGGCTTCATCCAGTTGAACGCACTGCGGCTCAAGCTGCTGGCGGCGCGCGACAAGCGGTTGTCCAAGTGACCGAGGATGACGGCCTGGACGACGAACTGGAAATGTTCATCGAAGCGCAGGACACGGTCTGGTCCGATGTCCTGCGCGAACTGGAACGGGGGCAGAAGACCAGCCATTGGATGTGGTTCGTCTTTCCGCAACTGGCCGAGCTGGGCCAATCGCACATGGCGCAGCTTTACGGGATCGAGGATCTGGACGAGGCTGCGGCCTACCTGGTCCATCCCGAATTGCGCCGCCGCCTGACCGAGGTGGCCCGGCTGATGCTGACCCACGCGGGCAAGGACCCGGCCGAGATTCTGGGCAAGGTGGACGCCAAGAAGCTGCGGTCGTCCATGACCCTGTTCGCCGCCGTGCCCGATGCTCCGCCTGAATTCCAGGAGGTTCTGGGCGCGTTCTATGACGGGCAGCCCTGCCCGCGCACACAGCAGGCCCTGGGCTGAGCGGTTTCCCGTAAGGTCACGCTTGCCCCGGCCCCTGCCCTCTGTCACCCCGAACGCAAGTGCGAAAAAGGGAGGCAGGGATGCTGCAGGAGATCGCCGAGGGAATCCAAAAAGGGCTGGCCGACAAACGCTTTGACGGCTCGTTGAAATTTGATTGCGGCGCCGATGGCGTGATCGTGCTGGCCGACAATACGGCCACCACCCAGGACCGCGAGACCGATTGCACCATCCGCATCTCGCGCGAAAACCTGGGCAAACTGCTGACCGGCAAGCTGAACCCGATGACAGGGGTGATGATGGGCAAGCTCAAGATCTCGGGCGACATGGGCGTCGCGATGAAGCTGGGGCAGTTGCTGGGCTAGGCGATAAACTCGTCTCACCACCGCGTGACAAACGGTTTCAGCCGATTGCCAGCCGCCCCGTTGCGCGGCAGCCTGAGGCGGAAAGGAGATCCGCCATGACCCGTTGCCTCGACCAGATCAAGCTGACCCTTCTGTTTGCGCTGATTGCGCTGGCGCTGATCCTGCGCGCTCAGCCTTCCCCGGCGGCCGGAACCGAGACGCTGACCGTGGCGGGCGGCTGTTTCTGGTGCGTCGAGGCCGATTTCGAATCCGTGCCCGGCGTGATCGAGGCGGTTTCGGGTTACACCGGCGGCACGACTCCGAACCCCACCTACAGCCAGGTCACGAGCGGCGGCACCGGCCATTACGAGGCGGTGCAGATCACCTTCGATCCGGCCCGCGTTTCCCGTGAAACCCTGCTGAACCTGTTTTTCCGCTCGGTCGATCCCACCGATGCGGGCGGGCAGTTCTGTGACCGGGGTGAGAGCTATCGCACAGCGATTTTTGTCTCTGACACAGGCGAAAAAGCTTTGGCCGAACGCAGCAAGGCCGAAGCACAGCGTGCGCTGGGTCAGGCCATCGTGACTCCGGTCCTGTCGCTTGGGGCGTTCTATCCGGCCGAGGCCTATCATCAGGATTACTACAAGGGCAAAAAGCTGGTGTTCACCCGGTTCGGGCCGAAACGCCAGCTGAATGCCTACAAGGCCTATCGCAAGGCCTGCGGCCGCGATGCACGGGTCCGGCAATTGTGGGGCAACGCCGCGCCGTTTGCCGGATCTTAATCCAGCGCGGCCTCGCGCACCTCTTTCAGATCGGGAATGACGTCCGCCGTACCAGGCCGCATCACCATCAGGGCAGCGGCCCGGTTGGCTTGGGTGATGGCCTGCGCCATCGGCATCCCCCGGTCCATTCCCGCCAGAACATATCCGGTAAAGGTGTCCCCGGCCCCGGTCGTGTCCACGGCCTTGACCTTGTGGGCGGGAAACTCTGCCGCCGCCTGCCCGCGTTGATGATAGCGGGCGCCTTTTGACCCCAGCGTGACGATCACATGCTCGACCGGCAGATCGGCCGGAGCCATCCCTGTGGCCTGTTGCAGCTGGGCGGCCTCGACCTCGTTCAGGATCAGGAAATCCAGATAGGGCAGCACCGCCTGCACCGCCGTTGCGCTGAAGGGGGCTGCGGCATAGCACACCGTCAGACCCCGCTCGCGGCCCAGCTTCGCGGCCTCGACCTGTGCGGTGGTCTCGTTCTGGAACACCAGAAGACCGCGCGTGTCAGAGTCTGCCAGCGCGGCGGAAACCTGACCGGCTCCGATCGCATGGTTGGCGCCGGGGTACAGGATGATCAGGTTTTCGCCCTGCGCATCCACGGCGATGATCGCATGGCCCGTGGGCTGATCGACCTGCGCGATGTGCCGCGTGTCGACCCCGTATTCGGTCAACCGGTCGCGCGCCCACAGCCCGTCGGCCCCCACGGCGCCGATGTGGCGCACATGCGCCCCGGCCCGTGCCGCCGCAACCGACATGTTCGCGCCCTTGCCGCCCAGAAACCGCTGCAAACCGCTGGCCGCAAGGGTTTCACCCGGCGCCGGCAGGTGCGGCAGCGCATAGACCATGTCGGCATTGATCGAGCCCAGGTTCCAGATTGCCATCGGATCACGCCATGTCGCACGAGGCCAGGATGGCCATGTTCAGGATGTCATTCGCGGTCGAGCCGGTCGAACAGATCTGGATCGGCTTGTCGATGCCGGTCAGGATCGGGCCGATCACCGTAGCATCGGCCATTTCCTGCATCAGCTTGGTGGAAATCGAGGCCGAGTGCCGCGCAGGCACGATCAAGATGTTGGCCGGCCCGGTCAGGCGGCAGAAGGGATAGGCCTCTTGCTGGTGGGCGTTCAGCGCCACGTCGACGGTCATTTCGCCTTCGTATTCGAAATCGACGCCGCGCGCCTCCAGCACCTGCGGGGCTTTGTACAGCTTTTCGGTCCGCTCGGAGACCGGATAGCCGAAGGTCGAGAAGCTGACGAAGGCCACCCGAGGCTCCAGCCCCATGTGGCGGGCAACCGTGGCGGCGCGTTCGGCAATCGTCGCCAGATCGTTCTCATCGGGCCATTCATGCACCAGCGTGTCGCCGATCAGGACGATCCGGCCCTTGTGCAGCAGCGCGGTGATCCCGGCAGCGCCATGGGCGGCGTCGGCGTCGAACACATGGCTGATGCGGTCCAACACATGCGCCGATTTGCGGGTGGCCCCGGTCACCAGACCGTCGCCATGCCCATGCGCCAGCATCAGGGCCGAGAACACATGCCGGTCGCGCGCGGCCAGGCGGTGGATGTCCTTGCGGTCAAAGCCTTTGCGTTGCAGTCGCTGATACAGAAAGTCCTTGTAGGTCTCGAGATGCGTGGTGTTGGCGGCGTTGACCACCTCCAATTCGCGCACCGCGTCGCCCAGACCGGCGGCTTCCAGCTTGGTCTTGACGTCGTCGGGCCGGCCCACGACCAGCGCCTTGCCAAAGCCCGACCGCTGATAAATCACCGCCGCGCGCAGAACCCGCGGATCGTCGCCCTCGGCAAAGATCATCCGGCTTTGCGCCGCGCGGGCCCGGGCGTTCAGGCCGCGCAGAATGCTGGCGGTCGGGTCCATGCGCGACTTGAGGCTCAGCTCATAGGCCTCCATGTCGATGATCGGCCGCCGGGCCGCGCCGGTGTCCATCCCCGCCTTCGCGACGGCCGGCGGAATGCGATAGATCAGGCGCGGATCAAACGGCGTGGGAATGATGTAGTCGCGCCCGAAGGTCAGCGATTTGCCATAAGCCAGCGCCACCTCGTCGGGCACGTCCTCGCGCGCCAGACGGGCCAGCGCGTGGGCGCAGGCGATCTTCATCTCGTCATTGATGGCGCGCGCGTGGATGTCCAGCGCCCCGCGGAACAGGTAGGGAAAGCCCAGAACGTTGTTGACCTGGTTGGGATAGTCGCTGCGCCCGGTGGCCACGATCGCATCGACGCGCACCTCGTGTGCCTCTTCCGGGGTGATTTCCGGGTCGGGGTTGGCCATGGCGAAGATCACCGGATTGTCGGCCATGCTGGCGACCAACTCCTGCGTGACCGCGCCTTTGACGGACACGCCCAGGAACACGTCGGAACCTTTCATCGCCTCTTCCAGCGTGCGCAGCTCGGTCTGAACCGCATGAGCCGACTTCCACTGGTTCATGCCCTCGGTCCGACCCTGATAGATCACACCCTTGGTATCGCAGACGATGCAATTTTCATGCTTGGCACCCATCGACTTGAGCAGTTCGATACAGGCGATCCCCGCCGCCCCGGCCCCGTTGAGGACGATCTTCACGTCCTCGATCTTCTTGCCCGAGATGTGCAGCGCGTTGATCAGCCCCGCCGCACAAATCACCGCCGTGCCGTGCTGGTCGTCGTGAAAGACGGGGATGTCCATCTCTTCCTTCAGGCGCTGTTCGATGATGAAGCACTCGGGCGCCTTGATGTCTTCCAGGTTGATGCCGCCAAAGGTCGGCCCCATCAGCCGCACTGCACGGCAGAATTCGTCGGGGTCCTCAGTGTCCAGCTCGATATCGATCGAGTTCACGTCGGCGAAGCGTTTGAACAGGACCGATTTGCCCTCCATCACCGGCTTGGACCCCAGCGCGCCCAGATTGCCCAGCCCCAGAACCGCCGTCCCGTTCGAGATCACGGCCACAAGGTTGCCCTTGTTGGTATAGTCATAGGCGGTCTCGGGGTTCTCGGCGATGGCTTCGCACGGAACCGCCACGCCGGGGCTGTAGGCCAGCGACAGATCGCGCTGCGTGGTCATGGGAACGGTGGCCTGCACCTCCCACTTGCCGGGGGTGGGTTCCAGGTGAAAGGCCAGCGCCTCTTCTTTGGTGATCTTCGCTTTGGGCATTTTGACGGTCGGTTCCATGACTTCGGGGCTTTTCGCCTCATACCGCAGGCGGGGGCGCGCCTCAACGACTATGCGATTTCACCTTTCGTCGCGGTTGGGGGATTTGTAAGGTCGCGCCGGAATACGCCAGAGGGGAGCAGCCTTGTCCAACGTCACGCCAATGATGGCGCAATACCTGGAAATCAAAGAGGCCCACAAAAACGCCCTGCTGTTCTACCGCATGGGCGATTTCTATGAGATGTTCTTCGAGGATGCCGTGAACGCCGCCGAGGCGCTGGACATCGCCCTGACCAAGCGCGGCAAGCACAATGGTGAAGACATCCCCATGTGTGGCGTGCCGGTACATTCGGCCGAGGGCTATCTGCTGACGCTGATCCGCAAGGGCTTTCGCGTCGCCGTCTGCGAACAGATGGAAAGCCCGGCCGAGGCCAAGAAAAGAGGCTCTAAATCGGTGGTAAAGCGCGATGTGGTGCGCCTCGTCACCCCCGGCACCCTGACCGAAGACGCCCTGCTGGAGGCGCGCCGCCACAATTTTCTGGCCGCCTATGCCGAGGTGCGCGACGAGGCCGCGCTGGCCTGGGCCGACATTTCGACCGGGGCGTTTCACGTGATGCCGCTGACCTCGGTTCGCCTCAGCCCCGAGCTGGCCCGGCTGGCCCCGTCCGAACTGATCGTGGCCGATGGCGCCGAGGCCGATCTGCGCGACACGGTCGCAGACCTGGGCATCGCCCTCACCCCCATCGGGCGGGCCAGTTTCGACAGCACTGCGGCAGAAAAACGCATCTGCGGGTTGTTTCACGTGGGCACGCTGGACGCGTTCGGAAGCTTTGGCCGGGCCGAGATCTCGGCCATGGGCGCGCTGATCGACTATCTGGAAATCACGCAGAAGGGCAAACTGCCACTGCTGCAGACCCCGATGAAGGAATCCGAGGATCGCGTCGTGCAGATCGACGCGGCCACCCGCCGGAACCTGGAACTGACGCGATCTTTGTCGGGCGGACGGGCCGGATCGCTGCTGTCGGTGGCGGACCGCACCGTGACCCCGGGCGGCGCGCGCCTGTTGGAACAACGCCTGTCCAGCCCTTCCCGCAACCTAGATGTGATCCACGCGCGGCTGGACGCGGTCGATTTTGCCGCGCAGGACAGCCTGATCGCCGCCGATCTGCGCGAGGCGCTGCGCAAGACGCCCGATTTGGACCGCGCCCTATCGCGCCTGTCGCTGGAGCGCGGCGGCCCGCGCGATCTGGCCGCCATCCGCAACGGGTTGGCGCAGGCGCAGGCGATTGCCGAGATCTGCGCGGGTCAGGACCTGCCGGTGCTGCTGGCGACCGCGGTGCAGAACCTCGTGGGCTTCGACGATCTGCTCGACCTGCTGGATCAGGCGCTGGTCGCCGACCCGCCGCTGCTGGCGCGGGATGGCGGCTTCATCGCCCCCGGTTTCGACGCCGAGCTGGACGAGGCCCGCACCCTGCGCGACGAAGGCCGCTCGGTCATTGCCGGGTTTCAGAAGAAATACGCGGAACATACCGGCATCGCCTCGTTGAAGATCAAGCACAACAACGTGCTGGGCTATTTCATCGATACCACGGCCGCCCATGCCGAAAAGATGCTGAACCCGCCGTTCAGCGAGACCTATATCCATCGCCAGACCACCGCCAACCAGGTGCGGTTCACCACGGTTGAGCTCAGCGAGATCGAAACCCGCATCCTGAACGCCGGCAATTTGGCATTGGAGATCGAAAAGCGGCTCTATCAAAGGCTTTCTGACGAGATTCTGGCCCATGCCGCCCGCATCAATCAGGCCGCGCGCGGGCTGGCCGAGCTGGACCTGACCATCGCGCTGGCCGATCTGGCGCTGGGCGAGAACTGGTGCCGTCCGCAGGTGGACAACTCACGCGCCTTCGACATCGTCGCGGGCCGCCACCCGGTGGTCGAGCACGCGCTGCGTCAGCAATCTGGTGATGCCTTCATCGCCAATGACTGCGACCTCAGCGCCGAGGACGGTGCCGCCATCTGGCTGCTGACCGGCCCGAACATGGCTGGTAAATCGACCTTCCTGCGCCAGAATGCGCTGATCGCGCTGCTGGCGCAGATGGGCAGTTTCGTCCCGGCCGAGTCCGCCCATATCGGGCTGGTCAGCCAGCTGTTCAGCCGCGTGGGCGCCTCCGACGATCTGGCGCGGGGCCGGTCGACCTTCATGGTCGAAATGGTGGAAACCGCGGCCATCCTCAACCAGGCCGACGACCGGGCGCTGGTGATCCTCGATGAGATCGGGCGCGGCACCGCCACCTATGACGGCCTGTCCATCGCCTGGGCCACGCTGGAACATCTGCACGCCGCCAACCGCTGCCGCGCGCTGTTCGCCACCCATTACCACGAGCTGACCGCGCTGGCCGGCAAGCTGGAGGGCGTCGAAAACGCCACCGTCGCGGTCAAGGAATGGGAGGGCGAGGTGATTTTCCTGCACGAGGTCCACAAGGGCGCAGCCGACCGGTCCTATGGTGTGCAGGTCGCGCAACTGGCCGGCCTGCCGGCTTCGGTCGTCGAACGCGCACGCGTGGTTCTGGACCAGTTGGAGAAGACCGAGCGCGAGGGGGGCAAGCAAAAAGCGCTGATCGATGATCTGCCGCTGTTTTCCGCCGCAACGCCCCCGCCGCCACCGGCTGCGAAAGCCTCGCCGGTCACCGACATGCTGGACCAGATCCTGCCGGACGAGCTGACCCCGCGCGATGCGCTGGACCTGATCTACAAACTGAAAGAGGCGGCCAGATCCTGACCGCCCCATTCAATTGTCAGTGAAGCACTGGCCCGTCAGCTGGCCGGGGTCGAGCTGACCCCCACCTGCGCCGGACGCAGCAGGCGGTCATGCAGCATGAACCCTTCGGCTGAGACCTGGATAATCTCGCCCGCTTTGGTGCCCGGCACCGGGGCTTCGAACATGGCTTCGTGCAGGTTCGGGTCGAACTTGTCGCCAACCTCGGGTGTGATCACCTCGATCCCGTGTTTCTGGAATACGTCCTTCAACACGCGCATGGTCAGCTCGACACCTTCGATCAGGCCGGCTGCGACCTCTTTCTGCTCGTCCGTAGCCGCCTCGAGCGCTCGTTTCAGGTTGTCGTAGACCGGCAGCATGTCGCGCGCCAGTTTGGACCCACCATACTGTTCGGCCTCACGGCGGGCCCTGTCGCCACGCTTGCGTGCGTTTTCCGCATCCGCCAGGGCGCGCATGAACTTGTCGCGCAACTCATCGCGCTCGGCCTTCAGGGCATCCAGTTCCAGCGCTTCTTCGCTGATCTCGGCCATCTCCTCGGCCAGTTCTTCCGCCTCGGCAGTTGCAATGTCGTCCAGAAAGTCTTCGTTCTTCGGCTCTGCCATCTTTTACCCTCTAGCTCCGATCGGAAATCAGCTTCCCAACCAGTTGCGCCGTGTAGTCCACGATCGGCACGATCCGCCCATAGTTCAGACGGGTCGGCCCGATCACGCCAACGGCGCCGATTATCTTTCGATCAGCGTTCATATAAGGAGACACCACCAAAGAGGAACCCGAAAGTGAGAAAAGTTTGTTCTCGGAACCGATAAAAATGCGCACACCTTCGCCTTCCTCGGTCAATTCGAGGAATTCGGCAATGTCACGCTTGCGTTCCAGATCGTCAAACAGGACCCGGATTCGCTCCAGCTCCTCTTCTTGACCGGTTTCGCCCAGCAGATTCGCCCGCCCGCGCACGATCAGACGCGCCGAGTCCGACGCCTCACCCTCCCAGGCCGCAAGGCCGCTTTCCACAAGCTCGCGGGCCAGCACGTCGATCTCTTGCCTGCGCGCTGCGATTTCGGTCTGGATCATCCGGCGCACATCAGACAGTTTCCGGCCCTCGATCAGGGCGTTCAGGAAATTGGCGGCCTCACGCATCGAACTGGGCGTCTGACCCGGTGGTGGCGTGAACAGCCGGTTCTCCACATGGCCATCTGCGAAAACCAAAACCACCAGGGCCCGGTCATGGCCCAGGGAAACGAACTCAATATGCTTGATTTCGGATTCGTGCTTGGGTGTCAGCACCAGCGACGCGCCATGCGTGACGTTCGACAAGGCAGCCCCGACGCGATCCAGCATACCGCTGACATCACCGGAATTGCTGCCCAGTGTTTCATCCAGCTTCTTGCGGTCGTCCTCGCCCAGGTCGCCAACTTCAAGCAGGCCGTCGACGAACATGCGCAACCCGACCTGTGTGGGCACCCGGCCGGCGCTGACATGCGGACTGCCCAAAAGGCCCAGAAATTCGAGATCCTGCATGACATTGCGAACCGTTGCCGCACTGACTTTTTCGCTGAGCGACCGGCTGAGGGTGCGGCTGCCGACAGGCTCGCCGCTTTCCAGATAGCTTTCGACGATCAGGCGAAACACTTCCCGCGACCGGTCGTTCAACTCGTCCAGAATTTTGCTCGCTTCACTCATCGGTGGTTCCCTTGCTGGGTGGCCATTAAATAGCTGCCAACAGAAAGGTCAATCGGGGTTGCATCGCTGCCATGCCGGGCGTTATCCCCAAGCCAGCAGACAAAGGATATCTCATGCGACCCTCTGGACGAGATTTAAGCGAAATGCGCCCGGTTTCAATCGAGACCGGGTTTACCAAACATGCCGAAGGTTCCTGCCTGATCAAGATCGGCGACACCCATGTTCTGTGCACCGCCACGATCGAGGATCGCGTACCGCCTTTCATCAAGGGGTCAGGCCTGGGCTGGGTCACCGCCGAATACGGCATGCTGCCCCGCGCGACCAACACCCGGATGCGGCGCGAGGCCGCCAGCGGCAAACAGGGTGGCCGGACCGTCGAGATCCAGCGCCTGATCGGCCGCGCCCTGCGCGCCGGGGTCGACCGCGTCGCCTTGGGCGAACGCCAGATCACCGTCGATTGTGACGTGCTGCAGGCCGATGGCGGCACCCGCTGCGCCTCGATCACCGGCGGCTGGGTCGCGCTGCGGCTGGCGGTGAACAAGCTGATGAAGGCCGGCGACGTGATCACGGACCCGCTGGTCGATCCGGTCGCCGCCGTATCGTGCGGCATCTATGCCGGCCAGCCCGTTCTGGACCTGGACTATCCCGAAGACAGCGAGGCCGGCGTTGACGGAAACTTCATCATGACCGGCTCGGGCAAGCTGATCGAGGTGCAGATGAGCGCCGAAGGTTCGGTCTTCAGCCGCGCGCAGATGGATCAGCTGATGGAACTGGCCGAAAAAGGCGTGTCCGAGCTGGTGGCCGCGCAAAAGGCCGCCACCGCATGACCCGCCGGTTCGAAGGTGATAGGCTGCTGGTGGCCACGCACAACAAAGGCAAGCTCGAGGAGATGGCCCATCTGCTCGAGCCCTTTGGCGTGACCGTCGTGGGCGCGGCCGAGATGAACCTGCCCGAACCCGAAGAGACCGAGGACACGTTCGTCGGCAACGCGCGCATCAAGGCCCACGCGGCCGCACAGGCCACTGGTCTGCCGGCCCTGTCCGACGATTCCGGCATCACCATCGATGCGCTGGATGGCGCGCCGGGCGTGTACACCGCCGACTGGGCCGAAACCGGAAATGGCCGCGATTTCCTGATGGCCATGACCCGCGCCCACACCGAGCTTGAGGCGCGCAACGCTCCGCATCCACGCACCGCCCAGTTCCGCTGCACGCTGGTACTGGCTTGGCCCGACGGCCATGACGAGGTGTTCGAGGGCGTCGCACCCGGTCATCTGGTCTGGCCGATCCGCGGCAAGGACGGGTTCGGCTATGATCCGATGTTCGTCCCTGAAGGATTCGTCATTACCTTTGCCGAGATGGATCGCTGGGAAAAGAACAAGATCAGCCATCGTGGTCGCGCGGTCGAGCTGTTCGTGAAAGGCTGCTTTGGCGGATGATTGGCGCAACGGGGGCTTTGGCCTGTACGTGCATTGGCCCTTTTGCGAGGCCAAGTGCCCCTATTGCGATTTCAACAGCCATGTTTCCAGAAATATTGATCAAAAACAATGGCTTGACGCCTATCTGTCCGAACTGAAGCGCTCGGCCGCCGAAACCCCCGACCGGGTTCTGAACACGATCTTCTTTGGCGGCGGCACCCCGTCGCTTATGGCGCCCGAAACCGTTGCCGCCGTGATCGACACCGCCCGCAGCCTTTGGCGGCCCGCCAATGACATGGAAATCACGCTCGAGGCCAATCCCGGCTCGGTCGACGCCGGACGGTTCGCCGCCTATCGCGATGCGGGCGTGAACCGGATCTCGATGGGCATTCAGGCGATGAATGACGAAGATCTGCGGCGGCTGGGCCGCATCCACAGCGTGGCCGAGGCACGCGCGGCCTTCGACATCGCCCGCACCTGTTTCGACCGGGTCAGCTTTGACCTGATCTATGCCCGCCAGTACCAGACGCTTGAAGCCTGGCGCGCCGAGCTGACCGAGGCGCTGTCGATGGCGATCGACCATCTGTCGCTGTACCAGCTGACCATCGAGGCCGGCACCGCATTCGGCGACCGCTACTCTGTCGGCAAGCTGCGTGGCCTGCCCGAGGACGACAACGCAGCCGATATGTATCTGGCCACGCAAGAGATCTGCGAAGCCCACGGCATGCCCGCCTACGAGGTGTCGAACCACGCTGTTCCCGGGGCCGAGTCTCGGCACAACCTGATCTATTGGCGCTATGGCGATTATGTCGGCATCGGACCGGGCGCACATGGAAGGATCACGGTGAACGGCCAACGGATCGCAACCGAAACCCATTTGGCTCCGACCGCGTGGCTGAATGCTGCCACGCAAGGAAATGGCGAAAAGCTGCGGACCCCGCTGACCGCCGAAGAACAAGCGAACGAATACCTCATGATGTGCCTTCGCTTGACTGAGGGTCTAGATATGGACCGTTTCAATTGCCTGTCCGGGCACCCTTTGCCTCAACCCAAACTGGACTATCTGCAAGACATCGGAATGATCACCCAAGACGGCCCCCGCGTTTCCGCCACTGCTGACGGCCGCGCGGTTCTCAATGCGGTGATCCGTGAGTTGCTGGATTAGTCATGCACTATTTGTGGGCCACATTGGGATTGCTCTGCGTCGCGTTGGCCATGATCGGTGTTGCCCTGCCCCTGCTGCCCACCGTTCCGTTCCTACTGTTGGCCGCCTTCTGTTTCGCGCGCTCTTCTTCCCGGCTGCACGACTGGCTGATGTCTCACCGAACCTTCGGCCCGTTGATCCTTGATTGGCAAACCTCGGGCGCGATCCGGCCAGCCGCAAAAAAGGCGGCGACCCTATCGGTTGCCGCCGTCTTTGGTTTGTCGGTTCTGGTCTCTGTGCCCAGCCATGTCCTGATTATTCAGGCCGTGACCTTGGGCGCGGTGATGATCTTTATCTGGTCACGCCCTAACGGCTGAGCTTGGCGCAGAGATCATCCAGTTGATCCAGGTTTTCATAGGTCAGCACGACCTGCCCGGTCTCGGTTCCGGGCTTGTGGTTGATGACCACCTTCATCGCCAGAATCGCGGAAAGGTCTTTTTCCAAGGCCCGCGTGTCCGCGTCCTTGCCTGCATTCAGGTCACGCGACCGCGGTGCGGGACGATCTTTGTCGCCCTGTTGCTGCTTCTTGACCAGCGCCTCGGTCGCGCGGACTGACAAGCCGTCTTTCACGACAATTTTCGCCAGTTCGGACGGGTTATCCGCCGTGATAAGGGCGCGCGCGTGTCCGGCTGAGAGTTTGCCTTCAATAACAAGGGCTTGAACGTCACTTGGCAGGGACAGCAGCCTCAGAAGATTGGCAATGTGACTGCGGCTCTTACCCAGGGCTTCGGCCAGCTTTTCCTGGGTGTGACCGAACCGATCCATCAACTGCTTGTAGCCAGCGGCCTCCTCCACTGCGTTTAGATCAGCGCGCTGGATATTCTCGATGATGGCGACTTCAAGTACTTCGGTGTCGTCAAATTCGCGCACGACGACCGGAATGTCGTGCAACTGTGCCATCTGCGCGGCGCGCCAGCGGCGCTCACCCGCGACGATTTCATATTCGCCGCCGCCGACCGGGCGAACGATCAGGGGCTGGATGATCCCTTTCTCTTTGACCGAGGCAGCAAGCTCGTCCAGTTGATCCTGTGAAAATGTGCGGCGCGGCTGATTCGGGTTTGCCCGCAGCTTCTCGATCGGAACCTTCATGTCTGGCCGACGTGGTTCAGCTGTGACCCGGCCTTCAGGATCCTGTGATACATCCGCCATCAAGGCGGACAAGCCGCGCCCCAATCCGCGAGGTTTTCCTTTTCTGGCGCTCACTTCGCCCTCCTGACAGCCGCTCAGGCAGCCACTTTTTTGTTCTTTTGCATGATTTCGCGTGCCAGATGCCGGTACGCCATCGCCCCCAGAGACCCCGAGTCATATTGAAGGACCGGAAGTGCAAATGACGGCGCTTCGCTGACCCGGACATTTCTGGGTATCTTGGTTTTAAATACCATCTCTCCCAGATTGTCACGCGCATCCTTTTCGACCTGCCGGGACAAGTTGTTGCGGTTGTCATACATGGTCAACACAATACCTTCGATTCTGAGGTCTGGATTCGCAGACTGGCGAACCTCTCGAATCGTCAGCATCAGTTGCGACAGGCCTTCCAGCGCAAAGAACTCGCTTTGCAACGGAACCAACACCGAGTGCGCCGCCACCATCGCGTTGACTGTCAGCAGATTGAGGGACGGCGGGCAGTCGATCAGAACGAAATCAAAACCGAACTTGTCGATCGCCGGTTGCCTGAGCGCGTCGTGCAGCAAGTAGCTGCGTTTTTCATTCGAGATCAGCTCAATATCGGCCGAGCTGAGGTCAACCGTGGCCGGAACGATACTGAGGTTTTCGATTTCGGTTTCCTGCACGACGGCCTCCAAGGGCGCCTCGTCCAGGATCAAATCATACGTGGTCCAATCACGATCCTCGACCCCAAGCCCGGTGGACGCATTTCCCTGCGGGTCCAGATCCACGACCAGAACCTTGCATCCTGCCTCGGCCAAACCCGCCGCCAGATTGATTGCTGTCGTAGTCTTGCCGACCCCACCCTTCTGATTGGCAACCGCCATGATACGAGGTCCTGCAGGGCGCGACAGATCAACCACGTGAGACTCCTTTGATCTTCAGGATGACAGCCTGGGGGTCAGTTAAACTATTAGCCGTCTCCGTGGTGAAATTCCATTCCCGTTGTGCCGCGTCGATTTCTTTTTTCCAGGTGGCGCCTTTGGGAAACACAGCCACTCCATCTTCCCTTAAATGCCTGTCACAGAATGACAATAAAGTCGTCAGGTCTGCGAGCGCCCTTGCGGACAGGACATCAGCGCCCAGGGGATCGATAGCCTCGATCCGCTTTGAAATTACCGAGCAGTTGGCCTTGGTTTCGCGGATGACGGTGCGCAAAAACGCCGATTTTCTCTGATCGCTCTCAACCAGGGTAAATTCCGTCTCAGGCGAAGCTTCAGAGGCCAGTATCGCGCAGACCAGCCCCGGAAGTCCTCCACCGCTTCCCAGATCGACCCAGTGATTCTTTGGTTCAACCAAGTGAAAGACCTGGATCGAGTCCTTTACGTGCCGCGACCAAACTTCTGGCAGAGTGCTGCGCGAAACCAAGTTAATCTTTGGATTCCACTTCCGCAGAAGATCGACAAAGACTGACAGCTTTTCGAATGTTTCACGTGAAACATTCAAGCCATCGGGCGAAGCGCACGAGTCGCCGTTCATGCCTTTTTTGCTCTCTGACTGCTTCTGAGTTTTGCCAGTACCAAGGTCAAAGCAGCAGGCGTAACACCCTCCACGCGACTCGCCTGGGCAATGTTCGCCGGTCGCGCGGCTGACAGCTTCTGCTTCAACTCATTCGAAAGACCTGTGAGCGAGGAATAGTCAAAATCCGCGGGTATGGCATGGGTTTCGTCGCGCTTCATGGCTTCGACGTCTCGTTGTTGCCGAGCTATGTAATTGGCGTACAGCGCGTCCCTTTCGATCTGCCGACGGGTGTCTTGGTCGACGTCCTCCAGCTGCTGGATCAGCGGCACAAGGTCCTCGAAGCAAACGTTCGGAAACGCCAAGATTGCCATTCCGTCCCTGCGGTTACCATCCTGATTTACTTCGATGCCAGCTGTGCGGATTTCCTTGGGCGTAAAGGTCCGTTCGGTCAGTACTGACTTCACAGCACCCAGCCTTTCCATTTTGGTTTCAAAAGCCAGGCGACGGTGATCCGATATACACCCAATTTCCAGGCCTTTCGGCGTAAGGCGTTGATCCGCATTGTCCGCGCGCAAGGACAGACGGAATTCGGCGCGCGAGGTAAACATCCGATACGGTTCCGCTACACCCCGTGTGGTCAGATCGTCAATCATGACACCAATATAGCTATTGGCTCGAGTAAATTGAATCGCATCTCGCCCCTGAACTTCCAACGCGGCATTCAGGCCCGCGACCAAGCCCTGAGCGGCCGCCTCCTCATATCCTGTGGTTCCATTGATCTGCCCTGCAAGATATAGTCCCGGGATCTCCGGCAAGGCCAGGGACGCGTTCAACACACGCGGGTCCACATAGTCGTATTCAATGGCGTAGCCCGGCTGCAGGATCTCTGCCGACTCAAGGCCTTTGATGGATCGGACATACTCGACTTGGACATCCTGCGGCAGCGAAGTCGAAATCCCGTTTGGATACACCGTGTGGTCATTTACCCCCTCAGGCTCCAGGAAAATCTGGTGGGAGTCCTTATCCGCAAACCGAACGATCTTGTCTTCGATCGAAGGGCAATATCGCGGCCCCACTCCCTCGATATGCCCCCCATACATCGCAGAGCGACTCAGGTTCTTCTCGATGATTTCATGGGTTTGCGCGTTCGTATGTGTGATGCCGCAAGAAATCTGCGGCGCCACCGGTGTTTTGGACAAGAATGAGAACATGGTCGGGTCATCATCACCGTCCTGCCGTTCCAATCCGTCCCAGTCGATCGTGCGTCCATCAAGTCGAGGAGGCGTTCCTGTTTTCAGCCGCGCCATCGGCAGGTCATAGCTATCCAACCGCTCAGCCAGTCGTACAGACGGCCTGTCGCCCATACGGCCTCCGGGCCTCTGAACATCGCCGATATGGATCACGCCCCGCAGAAACGTTCCCGAGGTTAAAATAACCGCTTTTGCAGGGATTTCAGATCCATCGGACAGAACCACCCCGGCAACACGATGACCGTCCATTCGGAAATCTATGACTTCTCCGGTAATGACTTCGAGGTTCTTGCGCGCCTTTGTTTCCTGCTGCATTGCAGCCCGGTACAGCGAGCGGTCGGCCTGCGCACGGGGCCCTTGAACGGCGGGCCCTTTACGACGATTCAGAAGGCGAAACTGGATTCCCGCCCGGTCTGCAACCCGCCCCATAACGCCGTCCAGCGCGTCGATCTCTCGAACCAGGTGGCCTTTTCCAAGTCCACCGATCGCCGGATTGCACGACATGACACCGATGTCGGTTTCCGAAAGTGTCACCAAAGCTGTCTGCGCACCCATCCGGGCCGCGGCGTGGGCCGCCTCGGCCCCTGCATGTCCCGCTCCGATAACGACGACGTCAAACTCCGAATGTTTCACGTGAAACACTCCTCATTTACCCAAACAAAAGCTGGCGAATATTTCGTCCAGCAGGTTTTCCACATCTACTCTACCGACCAAAGACTCCAACGCGCGGATGGCGATCCGCAGCTCTTCTGCTGCAATATCGTACAGGTCCGGGCCGGAATCCAGAACTCTGAGTGCTTCGGACAGAGCGGCCGAGGATTTCAGCATTGCAACACGATGGCGTTCCCGGGTGGCAATACCAGAACTTGCGGTTCGCTCTCGCAAGACTACCGATATGTTGTGGATCAGGCGGTCTATTCCCTGACCTGTCTTCCCCGACACACCCTCGGTCCCATCTGAACGAAGGTCGGACTTCGGCAGAACCTGGATGTCGCCGGATTGCATACCAATTCCCAACGCTTCCGGGTCCTCGGTCAGAAAAACGCGAAGGTCGGCATTTTCCGCCCGCTTTCTGGCCAGAGCGATCCCAAGACCCTCTACGTGGTCCTCTGTTTCGCGCAACCCGGCCGTATCCAGCAACGTGACCGGCAAGCCTGCCAGGTCCATCCGCACCTCGATAATATCGCGGGTGGTGCCAGCATATTCCGAAGTAATTGCCGCCTCCCGGCCCGCAAGCGCATTCAGCAAGGTCGACTTGCCCGCGTTCGGTGGGCCGACAATAGCCACTTCAAAGCCGGTGCGAATCCGCTCGGCAATCCTCACGCCCTTCGCCTCCCGCTCCAGATCCGCCATGACAGCAGTCACAAGCGATCGGACTTCGGGTGACACATCCGTTGGCACGTCTTCATCGGCAAAATCAATGACGGCCTCCAGCAATGAGGCCGCCCGGATCAAATCCCGCCGCCACCGTTCCGCCAAGTCGCCCAATTCGCCGGCCAGGATGGTCTGAGCCTGCTTGCGCTGTGCATCGGTCTCTGCGTCGATCAGATCGGCCAAGCCTTCGACCTGGGCAAGGTCCATCTTCCCGTTTTCAAGAGCACGCCGGGTGAACTCGCCCGGCTCAGCCAGTCGCAGATCCGGCATTTCGGACAAGACGCGCAGAACCGCGTTGACCGAAGCCGTGCTGCCATGGATCTGCAACTCGGCCACATCCTCGCCGGTAAAGCTTGACGGACCGTGGAAGGTCAGGACCAGCCCGTCATCCAGGCGCGACCCGTCAGGTGCCCGCAACTCACGCAGGCACATGCCACGCAACGGCAAATCTCCACCTGACAGAACCTTGGCCGCTTGGTGCGACTGCGGTCCTGACAGGCGGATCACAGCGACCCCTGCCTTGCCTTGCGCGCTGGCCAAGGCGAATATCGTATCCATTCGAAGGCCTCGCGTCGGTTACAAGACCGTATCAGGTATTCATCGAGTCGAAGAACTCGGAATTGGTCTTGGTCTGTTTCAACTTGGACAACAGGAACTCGATCGCGTCGGTTGTGCCCATCGGGTTGAGGATACGGCGCAGAACGAAGGTTTTGGCCAGATCGCCCTTGTCGACCAGCAGGTCCTCTTTCCGGGTGCCGGACTTGAGGATGTCGATGGCCGGGAACACCCGCTTGTCTGCGATCTTGCGATCCAGAACGATCTCCGAGTTACCTGTGCCCTTGAATTCTTCAAAGATCACTTCGTCCATCCGGCTGCCAGTGTCGATCAGCGCGGTGGCGATGATGGTCAGCGAACCGCCCTCTTCAATGTTCCGGGCCGCACCGAAGAACCGCTTGGGCCGCTGCAGGGCGTTGGCGTCGACACCACCGGTCAGAACCTTGCCCGAAGACGGCACCACGGTGTTGAACGCTCTACCAAGTCTTGTGATCGAGTCGAGAAGAATAACAACATCTCGTTTGTGCTCGACCAGGCGCTTGGCTTTTTCGATCACCATCTCGGACACGGCGACGTGGCGGGTCGCCGGTTCATCAAAGGTCGAGGATACCACCTCGCCCTTCACCGAGCGCTGCATGTCCGTCACCTCTTCGGGGCGTTCGTCGATCAGCAGGACGATCAGGTAGCACTCCGGGTGGTTCCGCTCGATCGAGTGCGCGATGTTCTGCAGGATCACCGTTTTACCGGTCCGCGGCGGCGCCACGATCAGCGACCGCTGGCCCTTGCCGATCGGCGCGACCAGGTCGATCACACGAGCGGATTTGTCCTTGATGGTCGGATCTTCGATCTCCATCTTCAACCGCTCATCCGGATAGAGCGGCGTGAGGTTGTCGAACAGGATCTTGTGCTTGGCCTTTTCCGGATCTTCGAAGTTGATCTTGGTCACCTTCGTCAGCGCGAAATAGCGCTCATTCTCGTCCGGAGCCTTAATCTCACCCTCGACCGTGTCGCCGGTACGCAGCGAATGCTGGCGGATCATGTCGGGCGAGACATAGATGTCGTCCGGGCCGGGCAGATAGTTCGCCTCGGGCGAGCGCAGAAAGCCGAAGCCGTCCTGCAGCACCTCAAGCACGCCGTCGCCGCCCACGGTCCAGCCCTCGTCCGCGCGTTCGCGCAGGATCTGGAACATCATCTCGCCCTTGCGCATGGTCGAGGCGTTTTCGATCTCGAGTTCTTCGGCCATGGCCAGAAGGTCTTTGGGGCTTTTCGCCTTCAGATCGGACAGGTTCAGGGATTCGATTGTCATGATGATACGGACCTTGGCCGCAGAGGTGCGGCACAGCGTTGAATTTCAAACAGGAAGATGCGCCATCCGGACGGATGGGTTGACCCCTACATAAGGCCGGTCGCCGCCCGAGTCAAACCGGTGCGGAAATAGCCCTCAGAACTTCAGAATGACCGCCAGAACGATGATGACCATCAAAACGGTCGGAACCTCGTTCATCATGCGGTACTGGCGCCCTGTGAGCGTATTGCGGCCTTCGACGAAATCCTTGCGCCGGGCCATCAGCCAGTGATGGAACCAGGTCATGCCGATCACCGCAGCACCCTTGACCCAAGGCCAGGACCAGTCCCACCCGACGATGCCGGGCGTGAACACCATGATGAGGCCACAGACCCAGGCCACGATCATTGCCGGCCGCATGATCACGCGCAGCAGTTTTTCTTCCATTTCAAAGAAGATCTCGGGAGCGCCGTCTACCGCTTGTGCCTTTTCGACGTGATAGACGAACAGACGCGGGAGATAGAACAGCCCCGCCATCCACGAGATCACCGCCATGATGTGCAGCGATTTCACCCAAGGGTACAGTGTGAAGAGAAGATCGGTCATCGGGTTTCCCGGCACTGGTCGGACCCTCCCTAATAAAAAAAATAGAAAAGAGAAAGGATGATGGTTTTGTAGGGTGGGCAAAATCCGTGGATTATTGTTTTGTCCGCCAGTTTTCCCCAGGTGGATGAATAAATTCCAAAACTGGGTGATTCTGGTGATTTCATTTTTTACATAATAAAAACAAGCATTTAAACTATACATCGCGGACCTGTCTTGGGGATAACTCAAGGGACATCTTTTGATGAATAGGAAGTCCCAAGATCCCGAGTTATCCTTGTCCCGACCGGACAGTCTTTGAGCGACTCAGGGAAGTTTCAGGCCTAAATCGCGGGCTTGCGTGTCAACCGGAAAACCATACAAACCGTTCAAGACCAATGATCCACTTGCCCACGGGGTTTTCCACATGACTGTCCCCATCGTTCTTGCCTCGGGGTCCGAGATCCGCGCGCAGTTGCTGCGGAACGCCGGAGTGCCGTTTTCCGTCCAGGTCGCCCGCGTGGACGAGGATACCGCCAAACGCGCGCTTCTGGCCGAGGGCGCGCCGCCCCGCGACATCGCCGATGCACTGGCCGAGCTCAAGGCGCGCAAGATCAGTGACAAGACGCCCGGAGCGATGGTTCTGGGTTGTGACCAGGTTCTGGATTTCGACGGACGACTTCTGTCGAAACCCGAAACGCCCGAAGACGCGCTGGCGCAGTTGAAGGCGATGCGCGGCAAGCGTCACATGCTGCTGTCGGCGGCGGTGATCTATCAGAATGGCGAACCGGTCTGGCGCCATGTCGGACAGGTGCGGTTGCGGATGCGCGCCAGTTCGGATGCCTATCTGAAGGGCTATGTCGCGCGCAACTGGGACAGCATTCGCCACGCGGTCGGGGCCTACAAGCTGGAAGAAGAGGGTGTGCGCCTGTTCAGCAGCATTGACGGCGACTATTTTAACGTCTTGGGTATGCCCCTGCTGGAGCTGCTCAATTTTCTAGCGGTCCGAGGGGTGATCGAACAATGACCGACAAACGCATTCCACTGGCCGGAGTCATTGGACACCCGATTGCCCATTCCCGATCGCCTGCCCTGCATGGCTATTGGCTGAAGACCTATGGTTTGCCGGGCCATTATGTGCCGATGGATGTTGCGCCTGCCGATCTTGAAACGGTCCTGCGCTGCTTGCCCAAGGCCGGGTTCGTGGGGGCCAATGTTACTGTTCCGCACAAAGAGGCCGCGTTGCGCCTGGCCGATCATGTGTCGGACCGCGCCTCGGTGATCGGGGCGGCGAACACGCTGGTGTTCCGGTCCGATGGCTCGATCCACGCAGACAATACCGACGGGTACGGGTTCATGCAGAACCTGCGTGCGGGCGCGCCGGATTGGGTGCCGCAGGATGGCCCGGCGGTGGTGTTCGGCGCGGGCGGTGCCGCGCGGGCGGTGCTGCAGGCGCTGGCCGAGGCCGGCGTGCCGGAGATCCTGCTGACCAACCGCACGCGGTCGCGCGCCGACCACCTGAAAGAGGAATTCGGCCAGCGCATCTCCTTGGTTGATTGGGTGCAGGCCGGAAACGTGATCGAAAACGCCGAGCTGGTGGTGAACACCACGTCGCTGGGTATGCAGGGTCAGCCCGAGCTGCGCGTCCCGCTGGACGGGTTGCAGCCGGGAACGGTGGTGACTGATCTGGTCTATACGCCGTTGAAAACCCGCCTTCTGGAACAGGCCGAGGCTGCCGGCTGTACGGTCGTCGATGGGCTGGGCATGTTGCTGCACCAGGCGGTCCCGGGGTTCGAGCGGTGGTTCGGCCTGCGTCCCGAAGTTACAGAAGAAACCCGCGCAGCGGTTCTGGCATGAGCTTTGCGCTGGGTTTGACCGGGTCGATCGGCATGGGCAAAAGCACCACCGCCGACCTGTTCGCGCAGGAAGGTTGCGCCGTGTGGGATGCCGACGCCGCGGTGCATCGGATGTATGCGGCAGGCGGCGCGGCGGTCGCACCGATCCGCGCGGCCTTCCCCGAGGCCATCGAGAATGGCGCGGTCAGCCGCGACGCCCTGAGACGGATCATCAGCGCCGATCCGACCGCGTTGAAACGGATCGAATCCATCGTGCACCCGCTGGTGGCCCAGGATCGCGAGGCGTTTCGACAGGCGGCCAAGTCGGACATCCTTGTCTTTGACATCCCATTGCTTTTCGAAACCGGCGGCGACGCGCAGATGGATGCGGTGGCCTGCGTTTCGATCCCCCCGGACGAGCAGAAAAGCCGCGTCATGGCGCGGGGCACGATGACCGAGGCGCAGTTCGAGCAGATCCGCGCCAAGCAGATGCCGAATGACGAAAAATGCGCGCGGGCGGATTTCGTGATCGTCACCGACACTCTGGACCATGCCCGCGCACAGGTGCAGGATGTGATCAGGCAGATCAGGGCAGGACTGACAGATGCGTGAAATCGTACTGGATACGGAAACCACCGGATTCGATCCCGAAAGCGGCGACCGGATCGTCGAGATCGGGGCTATCGAGCTGTGGAACCACGTCGCCACGGGCGAGACCTATCACGTCTACATCAACCCCGAACGCTCGATGCCGGCCGAGGCCTTCGGCGTGCACGGCATCGGCCCTGACCTGCTGGAGCCGCCGCAACCTGCCGAACCGGGCCAGATCACCCTGAAGGACAAACCTGTCTTTGCGAAGGTCGGGCAGGCCTTCCGCGATTTCGTGGGGGATGCACGGCTGGTGATCCACAACGCGTCATTCGACATGAAGTTCCTCAATGCCGAGTTGGGATGGATGGGCCTGCCCCCGATTCCGATGGAGCAGGCGCTGGACACGCTCGCGATCGCGCGCAAGAGGTTTCCCGGCTCGCCCGCCTCGCTGGATGCCCTGTGCCGGAGGTTCAACATCGACAACTCGAACCGGGTTCTGCACGGCGCGTTGCTCGACTCGGAAATCCTGGCAGAGGTCTATCTGGAACTGATCGGCGGGCGGCAGCCCGATTTCGGCCTGTCCTCGGCGTCTGCCGAAAACTCAACCGGTGGCGACATCTGGCGCCCCGGTCCACGGCCCAACCCACTGCAGCCCCGGATTACCGAGGATGAGCGTGCTGCGCATGATGCATTTGTCGAAAAGCTGGGCGAAAACGCCCTGTGGTCCCGCACCTGACCTGGGTCAGATGCGGGTTGCCTAGTCACGCTTCGGTTTTGTCGGACGCTTCGGCCTGACGGCGCATCAACTCGTTGCGGTACAGGCCGACGAAATCGATGTTGTCGAGGTTGACCGGCGGGTAGCCACCGTCGCGGGTGATGTCGCTGACGATGCGGCGCAGGTACGGGAACAGCATCCGCGGGCATTCGATCATCAGGAACGGGTGCAACTGATCATTCGGCACACCTTCTACGTGGAACAGGCCGCAATAATCGATCTCGCACAGGAACAGGATGTCCTCCAGACCCTTGGCCTTGGACTTGAGGTTCAGCTTGATCGACACCTCGTATTGGTGGTCTGCCGAGCGCTTTTTCGCATCCAGGTTCACCTGGACCGAGATCTCGGGCTGCACGTCGCCCGAGACGCCTTTTTGCGCCATCACGTTTTCAAAGGACATGTCCCGGATGAACTGTCCCAGAATGCGCATCTGGATTTGGGGGGCTGCCTGGGGCTCGGTTGTGCCGGCGGCGGTTTCTTCGGTCATGGATCCGCTCCAAAATTTAAATTCGCCACTGCTTATCAAGTTGGGCCGGGCACCTCAATGCTGGTGCGGCCCTTCCACCCATTTCGACGGTTGTGCGGGTTTTGTGCGCACTTCCGAATACTCTCCGTCTATGATGTCATCCCCACCGAACGGATCGCGCGCCGCCCCATATTGCGGGCCGGGACCCATCTGGAACTGGGCAATCGTGACCCGTGATTTGAGATACCGAAAAACCGCGGCCCGCACCCCGGGAACCAGCAGCGCAAAGCCGATTGCGTCGGTGAAGAACCCAGGAGTCATCAGCAGAACGCCCGACAGCAGGATCATTGCACCATTGGCCAGCGGTTCGGTCGGGTCGTCCAGTTCGGAAAAGGCGCGCTGCAGCTGACCCATCGCCATGCGACCTTGTGTCCGCACCATCGCGGTACCCAGAACGGCGGTCAAAACCACGATTGCCAGCGTCGGCCACAGGCCGATCAGACCGCCGACCTGGATAAAAAGGGCGATTTCGATGATCGGCACCAATAAAAATGCCAAGAACAGATACATATGCGCTATCCTTTCCCATAGGCCGGGCTGTGGACTTGCCACCAACTGTCACCTACATAGTGGCACGAGGCCGCGTGTACAAAGTCTCGGTGCTGAAAAGAGGACGAAATGAATTCACCCCTGATCCAGCTTCTGGTGCTGGCTGGCATAGCCATCTTCCTGATCCTGCGTCTCAGAAGCGTGCTGGGCACGCGCGAAGGCTTTGAAAAACCACCGGTGCCGCAGCAACCCGACACCGGGAAGTCGCGTCGTGATTTCGAAGTGATCGACGGCGGTCCGGATCGTGACATTACCGACCATGTGCCCGAAGACAGCGAATTGGCGCAGACGCTGGCCGCAATGAAGCGAGTCGAGCCCAGCTTTTCGGTCAGCGAGTTTCTGCAGGGCGCCCGTGGCGCCTATGAGCTGATCGTCATGGGGTTCGAGCGGGGCAATCTGGATGAAATCCAGCCCTTCCTGTCCGAGGAAGTTTTCGAAACCTTCGTGTCGGTTGTCGCCGATCGCGAGGACAAGGGCCTGACGATCGAGGCCGAGTTCATCGGTGTGCGTGAGATGGGCCTTGTGGATGCACAATTCGACAAGGATTCAAACCGCGCCGAGATCACTGTGCGGTTCGTCGGCGAGCTGACGTCGGTCGTGCGTGACCGGGGCGGTGACATCATCGAAGGCAGCCCCAACACGATCAAGCGCCAAAAGGACAGCTGGACTTTTGCTCGCGTCATGGGCGCGGATGATCCGAACTGGCTGCTTGTCGCCACGGACGCATGATCGGAACGCTCCGGTCGCTGATGCTGGTGGCGGTTCTGACCGCCGCCAATGCCGCCGGAGCTGAGGCGACGCGATCCATCCTGTCATTTGCTGACCTTGATGGCTGGGCCGAGGATGACCACGGCGCGGCTTTGTCCGTTTTTCTGGACACTTGCGGGGATCTGGACGATCCGGACTGGCGTTCGTTGTGTGCAGCCGCACGGACATACGAGCCCGATGCCGCGCGCGCCTTTTTCGAACTGTTCTTCCGGCCCATCCTGATCGAGGATGAAAAGGCCCCGCTGTTCACCGGATATTTTGAACCGGAATTGAACGGCTCGCGGACGCGGACTGAAACCTACAGATACCCGGTCTACAAGATGCCGCCCGAGGCGCGGGCGGCTGGGCAATGGCTCAGTCGGCGCGAGTTGCTGACCAGTGACGTGATGAAGGGCCGCGGCTTGGAAATCGCCTGGGTCGATGACCCGGTCGAGTTGTTTTTTCTGCAGATTCAAGGCTCGGGGCGCATCCGTTTGCCGGATGGCAGTTCGGTGCGTGTCGGATATGGCGGGGCCAACGGCCACCCCTATCGGTCGGTTGGGGTTGAGCTGGTCCGGCGCGGTATTCTGGGTGCGCATGATGTGAGCGCCCGAATGATCCAGTCCTGGGTGCGCAAGAACCCCGAGATTGGGGCCGAGCTGTTGATGCACAACCCGTCCTACGTCTTTTTCCGCGAGGTGTCGCGGGTGGCTGCAGACCGCGGTCCTTTGGGCGCAATGAACCGGTCGATCACCGCAATGCGCAGCATCGCCGTGGACCCGGCCTATACCCCGTTGGGTGCGCCGGTCTGGGTCGAAAAAGACGGCAAGACTCCGCTGCGGCGCTTGATGATCGCACAGGACACCGGCTCGGCAATCAAGGGCGCACAACGGGCCGACATCTTTTTCGGAACCGGGGACGCCGCAGGACAGGCAGCGGGCCAGCTCAAGGATCCCGGCCGCATGATCGTTCTGCTGCCGATCCAGCGTGCCTATGCCATGCTGCCGGATGAGTTCTGATGACCCGCCGCAAGCTGACCGAAGACGAGATTGAATTGTGGCACAAGGTGACCCGGCAGACCGAGCGGCTGCACCCGGAGATTCCCCAATCCGTTCACCCATCGACATTGCCGAAACCCAAGCCGCGAAAAACCCCCAAAGCGCGGATAGACACCTTTGAACTGGGTCAGAATGCACCGACAAATGGACGCGGTCACAGCTTGAAGCCCGCAATCGGCGACAGCCTGCGCGCCGCACCCGTACAGATGGACAGCAAGGCCTTTGCGTGGATGAAACGCGGCAAGCTGAAACCCGAAGGCAAGCTGGATCTGCACGGAATGCGGGTCGACACAGCCCATCCTGCTTTGATCCGGTTCATCCTGTCGGCGCAGGCATCGGGAAAACGACTGGTTCTGGTGGTCACCGGCAAAGGCAAGGACAGGGACGAACCTGGCCCGATCCCGACGCCCCGCGGCGTGCTGCGCAACCAGGTGCCTCAGTGGTTGAATTTGCCGCCCCTGGCCCAAGCGGTTCTTCAGGTCAGTCCGGCCCATATCAGCCATGGCGGTGATGGGGCTTACTACGTGTATCTGAGGCGGATCCGCTAAAGCAGTCGCCGCGCCCTCTGAATACCGATCCAAACTATGCCGCACGTCGCCACGAAGAACCAGGCGATCCACAGGAACTGCGTGCTGAGCGGCACGCCCAGATCGATCAGCCCGCCAGTCAGGCCGGGCCCGACAGCAGACCCCAGCACCATGACGGCCGCAGCCATCGCCTTGATCGCGCCGATGTGACGGGTGCCGTAGAACTCGGCCCAGAACGCGGCGGGCAGCGTGCTGTTGGCGCCGACCGAAATGGCAAGACAGGACAAACCGATAACGGCGCCGGGGATTGTCTGGACAAACGCAAACAGGGCAAACCCGGCAGCCATCGGAAGCTGATAGAACGGCATCATCCGCGCCGTGCCCCATCTGTCCAGCGCCCAGCCCGAGGCGAACATCGCCAAGATCGACACCCCAGTATAGACCGGAAACAACGCAACCAGTTGGATATGGGCCCAGCCCTTGGTGTGCGCCAGATGGACCTGGTGAAAGAAGAACGCAGTAATGAATGCCGAAGGTCCCATGAGCGCCGGCATCATGAACCAGAAAAGCGGGTTCAACAACGTTTCGCGCCGGGTCCAGTGCCGCCCAAGCATCCCGGTCGCGCTGGTTTCCCGAGCCAGGCTTTGCGGCGTCCGCTCCTGACCCAGCATCCGCATCAACGCGGGTATTCCCAACAGCGCGATGGCGGCCGAGAGCGCCCAAAGAAAATGCCAGTCGACAAAGGCCATGGCGGCGACGAACAGCACGGGCAGCAGGGCCTCACCGACGGCAAATCCCAGCGTTGCGATGGAGAGTGCCCTGCCCCGCGTGGCCGTGAACCACCGGGCCATCGCAACCATGGCAATGTGGCTGCACATGCCCTGGCCGAACAGACGCAGCAGAAAGATCACCACGGGCAACAGGATCACCCACTGATTGACCGCCATCGCCAGCGCGGCACACGCAAGCCCAAGCAGGACAGCCGGACCCAGCACTCGGACACGATAGATATCGGTCAGCCCTCCGGCCCAGATCATGACGATCGCGGAAACAGTCGTGCCCAAGGAATAAAGACCGCCCCATGCGCCGTGGCTGAGGCCGAACTCGGCCCGGATCTGCCCGGCGAAGATCGAAATGAAAAAGGTCTGCCCGAAACTGGACATGAAGGTCAGCAAGACCCCCGCGCCCAACCACGGAGCATTGTCCGCAAGGAAAAGGCGGACCCCTCGCCCTATCACGGAGTGCTGACCCGCACCTGCCCGGTTTCGGTCAGAACAACCTCGGTCGCGCCGGCATCGTTTCGCACGGCCGGCGGCACCAGAAGATCAATGCCGCCTTGATCCCGGCCAAAGGTCCTGCTGACCCGGCCCGCCGCGTTGAGAATCGACAGAAGTGCCGGAGATGTGGCGGCCACGAAATGCGAGGATTCCGCATCTTTGTTGAAGGCCGTGGTGTCGATGATGCTGACCGGGTACGGCGCCAGCTTCTCGGTCGAGCTGATGTTGCCCAGCCGCTCGCCCTTGGCAGTTCCGCGCAGGCGTCCGGACACGTTCAAGATTTTGTCTTTGCGCGAGACCATGATCACGAATGGCTCGGGCGGAGATTTGATCACCGCCATCTGCGACCGGAACACGTCAACGTCGAGATCGGGCGAGATCAGCAATACCCCTTCCAGATTGCGCCGAGACCAGCCTGGCTCGCGCAGCTCAGCCTGGCGCATCATCTCCATGGTCAGCGCACCTCCCATCGAGTGCGCAACGATCAGCACGCGCGGGACGCCCAGGGATTTCAGCGTAGAGATGGTTTGTTGAAGCCCGTCGCGGGCAAACAGCATGCTGTCCAGATCATAGGCATAGCCCGATCCGGCCCCTCGGCTGGGCCAGGAATAGACCAACGTCTTGCCCGGCAGGCCGATGTCGTGAGCCAACTGAGCCGCGCGAAAAACGGTTTCGGTCTGGGTGGCGTTGTAGCCATGAACAAAAATCGTAACTTCCTTGGCGCCGTTCAGCCGTGCTTTCAGATCCTGCTCGGACGGAAATTCTCGCACACCGGCCAAAACGAATTGCCGGCTCGGATTCGGGTCCGAATAGGAAAACTCAAGCGTCCCGGGGCGGTGGTTCGGCGGGATCGAGACGGTGGTTTCGAGGAATTGCAGGCGGTCAGCGCGACGATACCCGTACGAGCCATCGGCCTCGCGTGCGCGGGTGGTCGCCGCGAACACGGTCTGCGCCGTGCCGACGTCCAACGCTTCGGGCAAGGTGACCGAGATGGATCGGTCAACGCAGCCTCCCAAAACGGAAACCGTGACGAAAATGATCAGATAGCGCAGCACGGAACGATCCCAGACCAACAGTTACGTGCTACGCATAGCGTAACCTGCCGACGCGTCCAGATAATTGCGCAGGATCAACCGGCGAAAACCGGCTGATCATGTTACAGAACGTAACGGCTCAGGTCCGTGGATTTGGTCAGCTCACCAAGGTTTTCATCCACAAAGGCCGCGTTGACCACGATTTCCGCGCCGGCACGGTCCGGGGCGACAAAGGACAGATCTTCGAAAACGCGCTCCATCACGGTGTACAGGCGCCGGGCGCCGATATTCTCGACGCTCTGGTTCACCTCGGCGGCGATCCGGGCCAGCGCGGCGATCCCGTCCTCGGTAAAGCTGACGGTGACGTTTTCGGTGCCCATCAAAGCCGTATACTGGCGGGTCAGCGCGTTGTCCGTCTCGGTCAGGATGCGCACGAAATCCTCTTCGGTCAGCGCACGCAGCTCGACCCGGATCGGCAGACGCCCCTGCAGTTCCGGCAACAGATCCGAAGGCTTGGCGATATGGAACGCGCCGCTGGCAATGAACAGAATGTGGTCGGTCTTGACCGGGCCGTGTTTGGTGGACACGGTCGTGCCTTCGATCAGTGGCAGCAGGTCGCGCTGCACGCCTTCGCGGCTGACATCCCCGCCGCGGGTTTCTGCCCGGGCGCAGACCTTGTCGATCTCGTCCAGAAATACGATGCCATTCTGCTCGACCGATTCCAGCGCCGCGCGGGTGACGGCCTCGTCATCCAGCAACTTGTCGGCCTCTTCCCCGATCAGGATGTCATAGCTTTCGGCCACCGTTATGCGGCGCTTGACGGTGCGCCCGCCGAAAGCTTTGCCGAAAATGTCGCCCAGGTTCATCATGCCCATCTGACCGCCCGGCTGGCCGGGAATGTCGAACATCGGCATCGGGTTGGACGTATCTGCCAATTCAAGCTCGATCACCGTGTCGTCCAGCTCGCCGGATTTCAGCTTCTTGCGGAACATCTCGCGGGTGCTCTCGCGGGCGTCCGAGCCGGCGATGGCCTCGATCACGCGGTCCTCGGCAGCCTGATGCGCCTTGGCCTTGACCTCTTCGCGCATGTATTCACGGGTCTGGATGATAGCGGCATCGGCCAGATCGCGGATGATCTGTTCAACATCGCGGCCGACATAGCCGACTTCGGTGAATTTGGTCGCTTCGACCTTGATGAAAGGCGCGCGGGCCAGCTTGGCCAAGCGGCGGCTGATCTCGGTTTTGCCCACGCCGGTGGGCCCGATCATCAGGATATTCTTGGGATAGACCTCATCGCGGATGTCGTCCGGCAACTGCTTGCGCCGCCAGCGGTTGCGCAGGGCCACGGCGACAGCGCGCTTGGCATCCTTCTGCCCGATGATGAAACGATCCAGTTCCGAGACGATCTCGCGCGGGGTCAGGTCGGTCACAGGGCAGTCCTTTCGATGGTCGGCAGTCAGCTGCGGCTTAGGTAAGCACGGGGTCGGCAAAAACAACCGAGACCGCACATTTGGCCGCGTTGGTTAACAATGACCCGGCGCCAATGCAATTCTTTCCTGACCTCCGTGTTGGGAGATTTCGGTGTCCTCTGATAGGGTTGGCGGAATGTGCGCGGGACCCGGAGAGTGAAATGTCCAAGATTGCCAAGATTACCCTGCTGTTCGTGGTGTTCGTGGACCTGATCGGCCAAGGGCTGGTTTTTCCGATCATCAACTCGCTGATCATGGAGACGAAATCGGGGTTTCTGCCGGAAAGCACGCCAATGGGCAGCCGTCATTTCTACTACGGTCTGGTGATCGGGTGTTTCTTCCTGTCCTGGTTTCTGGGCGTCGTCTATGTCTCGAAAGTTTCGGACTCCATCGGGCGCAAGAATGCACTTCTGGTCTGCCTGGGCGGCGCGCTGGCCGGCTATGCGATCACCATTGCGGCGCTGTATCTCAACAGCCTGATCCTGTTGATCGTGGGCCGGTCGATCACCGGGTTCACGGCCGGAAACCAGCCCATTGCGCAGGCGGCCATGATCGACGGCAGCACGGATGCGGCCGATCGTGACCGGAACATGGGTTATATCGTGACAGGGGTCAGCTTTGGCCTGGTCGGCGGCCCGATCATCGGAGCGGTCCTGTCGGATGCGGCGCTGTTGGGCAGCGTTGCCACGCTCAAGACCCCATTCTACGGCGCGTTTGTCCTGGTGCTTATCGCGATCCTGCTGGTGCTGTTCTTTTTCAAGGATACCCGAACCGAACGCGAACCCTTCGTCTTTCGCCCCCGCGATGTGACCGACAGCCTGGTCGCCGTACGTGGCCACCCCATGGTTCTGAAGATCCTGCCCGTCTACGCGTTCTTCATGATCGCGAACGTCACCTTCTACGTGTTTGTGGACAATTTCCTGACCAGCGCTTTTGGTTACGGCGTGATCGGCGGCAGCATGGCCATGGTCGTCATTGGTGTGGCGCTGGCCTTCTCCAGTACGTTTCTCGTAAAACCAGCGCAGGAACGGTTCAGCAAGCACAACATCATATATGTTTCGCTGATCGTCATGGTGATCTGCGGCTTTGCCTTTGCCTTCAGCCCCAGCGGCGTGCTCAGCTACGTGCCGGTGTTCCTGTTCTATTTCCTGTTCGGCGTGGCCTACCCGACCCTTCTGGGCCTGTTCTCCTCGTCGGTCAGCGAGGCGGATCAGGGCTGGGTCATGGGCGTAACCACGGCCGTGTTCTGCCTGGCGGGTGGAATCATGTCGCTGATCGGCGGCGGGTTGATGAGCATCGATATCCGCCTGCCCTATTACATCGTGATCGCCTCGGCCATTCTGGGGCTGATCGGGATGCACCGCCGGTGGAAGGGCAAGGAGATTTCGGCCCTGCTGGCCTGACCCCTAGCCCGAAATGCTCTCAACCGTCAGGTTGCCGTTGGTGTAGACACAGATATCCGCGGCAATTGCCATGGCCTCGCGGGCAACCTCCTCGGCCGACTTGTCGCTGTCCATCATCGCGCGCGCGGCTGCCAGGGCAAAGTTGCCACCCGACCCGATCGCCGCCACGTCATGTTCCGGCTCGAGCACGTCCCCGGCCCCGGTGATCACGAACAGGTCTCGGCCGTCGGTGACGATCAGCATCGCCTCAAGCTTTTGCAGGTACTTGTCGGTGCGCCAGTCCTTGGCCAGTTCGACCGAGGCGCGGGCCAGTTGACCGGGCGTGGCCTCCAGCTTGGCTTCCAGCCGTTCCAGCAGCGTGAAAGCATCGGCGGTCGATCCGGCGAACCCCGCGACGATCTCGAAACCGCCGGGCGACAGGCGCCGTACCTTGCGGGCGGTGCCCTTGATCACGGTCTGGCCCAGGCTGACCTGCCCGTCACCCGCGATGACGATCTGGCCGCCTTTCTTGACGCCGATGATCGTGGTGCCGTGCCAACCGGGAAAGTCGTTCTCCGCCATTCAAGCCTCCGTATCCGTTGATGCCCTATATGGGCCGGGGGCGCGATCCGCGCAACCCGTTCTCAAACTGCCTAAAAGATATGCAATCCGTGCATCACGGGGTTGTCGGACCAGCAATTGTGAGTCGCCTGTCGCAAGACTAGATGAGGCTTACAACCGACACAGGGTCGGCTGTTTCAAAAAAGGAATGCGCAAATGGCAACCACCGCAAATATCCATGCGCCGCTCGGAGCAGCTACCATCCTGCGTGTAGTGGACGGCATCTCGCACGCTTTCGAAGCTGTCGCCGAATGGAACACCGCCCGCAAGACCCGCAAGCTGCTGTCGCAACTGAGCGATGCCCAGCTGGAAGATATCGGTCTGGTCCGCGAAGATATCGCCAAGATCTGAATTCAGACCGAATTCGACTAAAGACGAATGGCCGCTTGGATTTCCGGGCGGCTTGTTCTTTTTGCGCAGACCATGCACAAAAAAGGCGCCCGATGAGGAGCGCCTTCTTTTGTTGAGTTCCGTTCGGTATCAGATGGATTCGTCGATCCAGCTTTGCAGGGCGGCCTTCGGGGCAGCGCCTGCGCGGTTCGAAACCACCTGACCGTCCTTGAAGATGAACAGCGCGGGAATACCGCGCACACCCATGGCTGCGGCCGAGTTGGGGTTGCTGTCCACGTCGACCTTGGCGATCTTGACCTTGCCGTCATATTCGGCCGCCAGCTCTTCCAGAGCGGGGCCGATCTGCTTGCAGGGTCCGCACCACTCGGCCCAGAAATCCACCACGACGGGGACGTCCGAGTTCTTGACTTCGGCGTCAAAGGTTTCGTCGGTTACGGCTACGGTCGACATATTCTGTCTCCTGAATGACATGCGGTTGGGAGTCGAACGTAGGTGTGCCAATTGGGGAGGTCAAGATATCTGGGCCCGCACCAGCGCATCTGTCACAAGATCGTGTGGCAGCCACATCAGGCGCGCCGTCCGCGTCCACAAAATCGCGGTGCGGATCTCGCGGCCGGGATAGATCAGCGACAGCGCGGCGGCATAGGCGCCCATCTGGCGCAGCAGGCCCTCGGGGCAGGTTTCGGCCCGATCGGGAACCGTGGCGTTTGATTTGAAATCAATGACTTGCACCACGTCATCCGTCACGATCAACCGGTCGATCACCCCGTGGATCCGGCGACCGTCCAGAGTGGCCGAGACCGGCACCTCGCCCAGCGCGTCCGGGGCAAAGACGGGGGTCAGGTCCGGTGCGGTCAGCACGCCCGCCGCCTCTGCCAGAAGGTCGCGGCGGTCACCGTCCTGCATATCGGGCAGAAGCCGGGCGCAGAGCTGATCCCACCGGTCGCGCGGCGCCGGGGCCAGATGCTCGAGCAGCAGGTGCAGGCGGGTGCCGCGCAGCTTGGCGGCCTCTTCCTCAAGCCCGGTTTCGCCCGCCAGGGCCTTGGCCCCGCCCAGATCGGAGGGGCTGAGCGTCTCGGGATCGGGTATCGGCTCGGGCGCGGGCCGGTGGAACAGGTCCGGCAGGGTATCCTGCACCGGCTCCGGGGTCGGGCGATGGTCCAGCGGCAGACCCTCCCAATCGCCATGCGCCAGACGGCGGATGCCGGTGCCGGGGGTCTCGGTGGCGCCTGCCCGGCCAATCGCCTCTTCGACCAGTTGGTACCAGCTGGACCCGTCCTTGCCCAGATCGCCGGCAGCCGCCACGATCAGCCATTTCTCGGCCCGGGTCAGCGCGACGTACAGCAAACGTAGCCGCTCGTTCTCCTCGCGTTGGCGCGCGTCTTCGCGGGCGCGGGCGACGAGGCCAGGCGACAGGTCGGTGGGCACCTTCCACAGCGGCGTTCCGTCGGCGACCATGATCTCGGCATCGCGGGGCGGCTGCCGCTTGCCGGTGTCCGGCAGGATCACGATCGGCGCCTCCAGCCCTTTCGAGCCATGCACCGTCATCACCCGGATCATGTTACCCACGCCGGTCATCTGGCGCTTGATCTCAAGGTCGTCGGTCTGCATCCAGACCAGGAACCCCGTCAGGCTGGGAATGTCCGACCGCTCATAGGCCAGCGCCTGCGACAGCAGCGCGTTGATGCCGTCCTCGGCCTCGGCGCCCAGACGACCCAACAGTTTGCGGCGGCCGTCATGGCGGGTCAGCACCCGTTCGATCAGGTCAAAGGGGCGCAGAAAGTCCACCTGCCCGCGCAGATCGTTCAACACGGCCAGCGTTTCGGGAAAATCCCCGGCGCGTTGGCGCAGCGCCGCCCACAGGTACCTTTCCTGACGGCGATGGGCCAGGTCGAACAGCATCTGCTCGGACCAGCCGAACAGCGGCGATTTCAGCACCGTGGCCAGCGACAGGTCATCCTCGGGCGTGGCCAGGAAACTCAGCAGCGCGGCCAGATCCTTGACCGCCAGTTCCGCGCCCACCTTCAGCCGGTCGGCCCCCGCGATCGGCAGACCCTGGGCCTTGCAGGCGCGGATGATCTCGGCGAACAGGTCCGAGCGGCGCTGCACCAGGATCAGGAAATCCCCCGGCCGCACCTTGCGGCGCACGAATGTGCCGCGCGTGGGGCCGTCTTCGGGGATGGTTTCGCCGGCGTCGATCATGGCCTTGATGCGCGCGGCGATCTGGTTGGCCAGGATCACCGTGTGATGCTGCGCCGCGGGCCGATCGACCGGGTCGGTCCAGTCGCCCTCGTCCGCGTCCTCGACCTTTTCCACCACCGGCCACAGATCGACCCGGCCGGGCAGATCGGCCTTGAAGGCGCGGTGCTGGGATTCTTTCTGAAACCCCGCCTCGGCGCGGTTTTCGAACAGAATATCGACCAGCGACAGGATGGAGCTGGAGGAACGGAACGAATATTCCAGCGTCCAATCCCACAGTTTAGAGCCTGATTCCTGCAGTTTCCGCCCGAACTCGGCCTGCATCCGGTCAAAGGCCTGCGGGTCGGCCCCCTGGAAGGAATAGATCGACTGTTTCTTGTCGCCGACCACGAAGATCGTCCGCTCGACCCCAGACCGTGCGCCCTCGCCGCTGGTGAATTCCTGCGCCAGTTTCTCGACCACGTCCCATTGATCGGGGCTGGTGTCCTGCGCCTCGTCCACCAGGATGTGGTCGATGCCGCCATCCAGCCGGTACAGAACCCAAGCGGCCACCGCCGGATCGTTCAGCAACAGGCGCGCGCGCAGGATCAGGTCGTCGAAATCCAGCCAGCCGCGCAGTTGCTTGCGGCGTTCATATTCCGGCAGGAATGCCGCCGCGAAGCGGTGCAGCACCATGGACTTGCGCGCGGCGGCCAGCGCCAGGCGCCCTTCCCGCGCGGCCTCGACCCGCCGCATCAGCGCCTCGAGCGGATCCATTTGCCCCGCCAGAACCCCTTCGCGCAGCGCCTTGGTGGGAAAGTTGCCGATCTTGGCGGTAAAGGGCTCTTTGGCGGATTTTCCGGTCAGGAACACGTCTTCCAGCACGGGCAGCTGACCCGGCGCGGGTTCGGTGAAGCCCGACAGTTTCTCGGCCGCCTTGGCGTCGGTCTTGCCGCCGCCCGCCAGCGCCGGAAGGATCGACCGGATCAGCTCGACCTCGCCGCCCAGAAACACCTGCGCCAGCAGCGCGTCCTCGTCGAAACCCTCGGGCAGGCCAAAACGGGCCAGCAGGTCGGGCCATTGCAGCGCGGGCGTGAACAGGGTGCGTTTCTGGGCGATTGCGGCGGTCAGCTTGTCAAAGCCGGTATCGGTGATGTGGCGGGCCACGTCCTCGATCAGGCGGGCCCGCGGGCCTTCGGCGAAGTCCTCGACGATTTCCTCGCGCAGAAGGGCCGCGGCGCGGTCTTCCATCTCGGAAAACTGCGGGCTGACCCCGGCCTCGAGCGGGAACCGCCGCAGCAGCGAGGCGCAGAACGAGTGGATCGTTTGGATCTTCAACCCGCCCGGCGTTTCGATGGCGCGCGCGAACAGGGTGCGGGCCCGGGCCAGGCGGTCGGGGTCGATCACCCCTTCGACGCCCAGTTCGGTCAGTTGCCGCAGCAACGCGGCGTCGTCCAGCATCGCCCACTCGCCCAGCCGTTTGAACAGGCGGTTCTGCATCTCGCTGGCGGCGGCCTTGGTATAGGTCAGGCACAGGATGTGCTGCGGCTGGACGCCGTCCAGCAGCAGCCGCGCCACGCGGTCGGTCAGAACCCGCGTCTTGCCCGAGCCCGCATTGGCCGCCAGCCAGGTCGACGCATCGGGCCGCGCCGCCTGAACCTGCCGTTCGGTCGCATCGTCGCGCGGGGTCATGTCAGATCCTCGGGCTTGGTTTCGGCGGTGCGGTCCCATTCGCCGAACCGCGCCAGGTGGTCATAGTCGCCCACGTCGCTGTCCTTGTGCATCATCCGGCGCGACGAAAACCCCTGATCAGGCTCTAAATAAGTGGAAATCAGCTCCTTCAGCTCGGCCAGAACCCTGTCGGGCGGCTCTTTGTCCAAGGGTGCCGGGACCTCTTTGTAGGTGCCGCCCATACCGATGAACACGGCGTTGGCCACGGCCATCGGGTCAAATCCTTCGATCCCGCCCTGCTCGGCCATCGCGGCCTCTATCAGCAATTGCTTGTCGAACTTGGCCTGCTGCGACTCCGAGGGTGGCGTGCCGGTCTTGTAGTCGATGATGGTCAGCGCGCCGCGGCTGTTGCGGTCGATCCGGTCGGCGCGGCCATTCAGGGCGAACCCAAGCGGTTCCAGCGTCAGGCGCATCTTGGCCTCGAAGGCGATCGGACCGCCGTCGCTGCGGCGGCTGATCTCGGCGCGCAGAAAGTCGTCGGCGATCCGCTCGAGCCGCGCCAGCCACAGTTTCCGGGCGGTGGGCCAGGCGACATGCTGATCCAGCAGCGCCTCGGCCCGTTTCAGGAAGTTGTCGCGGGTCAGCAGCGCACCGTCCAGCACGCTGTCCTTGACGAAATGTTCCAGGATCTCGTGGATCACGATGCCGCGCAGCAGGGCGTCGGGCGCCTGTACCAGTGGGTCCAGCGGTTTCAGGCGCAGGACGTGCTTGGCATAGATCGCATAAGGGTCGCGGATCAGCCGCTTGATCTCGGTCACCGAAAGGCGGCGCGGGCGCGCGGCCACCGGCGGGCGCGGTGAAGGACGCGGTGCGGCGGCGATCCGGGGCGCCTGTTCCAGCATCTCGGACCAGCGCAGCCATGTCTTGCCCCGGTCGCGCATCTGTTCCAGCGCCGCGCGGCCGCCCTGATCCGGCAGGCCCTGCAACAGGTTGGTCAACCGGTTCAGCCAGCGTGACGGCACGGTTTCGGCATCATCCGAGCGGACCGCGCGGGTCAGCCAGACCTCGGTCGCGCCGATGGCCTGCTGGAAATCATGCGCCGACAGGCCGATTCGCCGTTCCGGCAGCAACAGGCCGGCACGGTCGCGCATCTGCCGGTTCAGCCAGGGGTCTGGCGCGGGAGCCTCGGGCCAGCTGCCTTCGTTCAACCCGCCCAGGATCAGCAGGTCGGCACCCTGAACGCGCGCTTCGAGCGTGCCCCAGATCATGATCCGCGGGTGGGGGGCGTCGCGGTCGCGGACCTCTTGCCCGGCCAGCAGCGCGCCCAGCAGATCGGCGAAATCCAGCGCCGTCATCTCGCCGCCGTGCTCGGCCTCGTCTGCAAGTCCCGAGATCACCGCCAGCGCCGATTGACCTGCGTTCTTGTCCCACAACTCGCCCGCGCCGTCGGTTCCGGCGCTAGCAATCGCCTCGGCCAGATCGCGCAGGCGCTGCACCCAGTCGGTCAGGGGCAGGGTGCCGCTGATCTGCTGGTTGCAGAAATTGCGGATCAGCCACAGAGCCCACGCATCCGGCACGTCTTTTTCGACGGCAAAACCTGTCAGGCTGGCGCTGTCGGGGAAGGGCGGGCCGTTGCGGCGCAGGTGCAGTTCCAGATCGCGGCTGTGCAACAGATGCGCGCCGCGGTCGCCGGCGCTTTGACACAAAGGGTGTTTCAGCAGGGTCAGCAGTGCCTCGGCATCCAGACGGCGCGCGAACAGCCCGGCCACATGGCGCAGGAACCGGCCCGGTGGCGACAGTTGCAGCGGCAGGCCGGCGCTGTCATCGGGCAGGATGTTCCAGCGGTCCAGCGCGGCGCTGACCTGGCGGGTCAGCATCCGGTCGGGGGTGATCAGGGCGGCGGTCTGGCCGGTCTCGGCCGCCTGCCGCAGGCGCAGGGCGATGGCCAGCGCCTCGGCCCGCGGCGATTGCGCCTCGACCAAGGTGATGTTGCGAGTCGCGGCATCCAGATCGCGCAGCTGCGGGCCTTCGCTCATCCAGGCATCGGTGATCGGGGCAGGGCGCAATGCCAATGAAACCAAACGGTTGCGCGCGGGCGAGGGGGGCTGGTCCGGGGTCCAGGATGCGATCTGATCCGGCCCTATCCCCAGTTCGGTCATCAGCTTGCGGAACCGGTATTGCGGGTGATCCTCCGAGGTCATTGCCGAATCCAACCGTTCCCAGACATGAGCGGGTTGGTCGAAATCGTACCCCGGCAGGATCAGCGCCCCCTGCGGCAGCCGCGCCACCGCCTGCATCAGCATCAGCGTGGTCCCGCGCGAGCCGGTGGACCCGGCCAGGATCACGGGGTGTTGCGGCGGCGCGTCCTGCCAGCGGGCGATCAGGTTCTCGACCACGCGGCGTTGGCGGGCCTGCACGTCCAGACTGCCATCCTCGGTCTTCAGGAACTGGTCGGCGATGCCGATGAAGGCCTGCGTCCGTGCCCAATGGCCCGACAGGTCAGTCACGTCCAGTTGCCGGATCGCCTCGGGCGGGACGCCTTCGCCCTGCATCTCTTCGATCAGGGCAGCGAGGCTGTCGGAAAGGTCAAACAGCGACGACCGCGCGGCCAAGTCCGGTTGCTGGTCCAGCAGTCGCGCCACCAGCTGCGTCAGTTCCAGCCGGCGACGCAAGGGCGGTACGGCGGGCGGTACACGATCAAGATCGACGCTTTCGCCCAGATCGGTGACCAGCGAAATGCGGGGCAAGAGGCAGGGCGGACCCTGATCGAACAGCTCGCGCACGCGGCGGGCCATGCGGCGGGTGTTCAGCACCAGTTGCACGCGGGCCAGTGCCTCGGGCGAGTGGCCGTCGCAGCGCGCCCGCAGCCCACGCACCAGCGCCTGCGGAAAATCCGCACCGGGCGGCACCGCAAAGACCCGGGGGGTGGCGCTGGGGTCAAACATCGGCCAGCATCTCCTCGGCCAGGGCGATGCCTTCGGGCCGGCCCACATCGCACCAGCGCCCGGGATACTGCAGACCGTACAGCCGGCCATCGCGGTGCATCCGGTCCCACAAGATATTGAGCGAGAACGCTTTTTCCGGAATGTCCGCCAGACCGTCGGTCTTCAGGATCTGAATGCCGCCATAGACGTGACCCGGCCCGCGTTCAAGCCGGCCTTGGGGGTCGATTCTGAAATCTCCGAGGCCTGCATGTCCGATCGTCTGTGCGATCGGCACGCAGATCAACAGAGCGTCCATCCGCGCCGGATCCCAAGCCGCCTTCAGCAACTCCAAAGGGTTGGGCCCGGACCAGATCGCATCGGTGTTCATCGTGAAAACCGGCCCCGGACCCAGCAGCGGCAGGGCCGCGCGCAATCCGCCGCCGGTTTCCAGGATGTCCGGCTGTTCGTGTGAAAGCAGGACACCACGTGGCGCCAAATGATCTGTCAGCTGATCAGCCAGGTAATGCAGGTTCGCGACCACCCGGCGCGGCCGCGCCGCATCCGTCAGGTCCAGAGCATGGTCGATCAAGGGCCGTCCGGCCACCGGGATCAGCGGCTTGGGTCGGGTGCGGGTCAACGCGCCCATGCGGGTGCCGAAACCGGCGGCAAACAGCATGATGGCCTCGGGTGTATCGGTCATCCGGCCCTCAGCCTTGCAAGGTTTTCGGGCGTTGGGGATGGCAGCGCCTGCCGAACCAGATCCGCGACCGAGACCAGCGCCGGATGCTCGAGATCGCGCATCAGATGAGCCCAGGCCGCCGGGATAAGATCCACGTAATGCGGTTTGCCATAGTCGGTGGCAAGGCGGGCAAATCCCCCCAGTATCCGCAGGTTGCGTTGGGCGCCGAGGACACTGTACGCCGTGCGGAAATCATGGTCATCCACACCTGTTGCCGTGATGTAGCGGTTGACCATGCTCATTTCGATTGCGGCGGGCACAGTGCGGCGGACATCCTGCAGCAACGACATCAGGTCATAGGCGGGATGGCACAGCATTGCGCTTTGAAAATCCAGCAGGCCGACCCGGCGGACCCCGTCGCGCTCAGGCAGCCAGATCAGGTTCTCGGCATGGTAGTCCCTTAGGGTCACCACCCGCGTGCCCGAGGTTTCCTGCAGCAAAATGTCAGCGAACCGATGCTGAAAACGATCATGGGCGTCTACGTCATAGGCGCCTTGTATCCCTTGGGCATATTTGGTGAAGGCAAGGGCCGACAATTCCGCCATTAGGGACGGGTCATAGCTTTCCAACGAGGGCAGGGGCCCAGAGTGCAGATGGACCAGCACGTCGGTTGCGGCCTCGTACAATTCACGCTCGACCTCCGGCTGCTTCTCGATCAGGCGGGCAAACAGGTCGTCGCCGAAATCCTCCAGCAGGAGGAACCCGCTCTCGGCGTCCTCGGCAAGAATCTCGGGCGCGCTCAGACCGACGGACCGCAGGTATTCTGCCACCCTGACAAACGGTTCCACGTCTTCCCCCTTGTCCGGGGGCGCGTCCATCAAAACGGCGGTCCGCCCGGTGTCCGGGTCGGTCAGACGTTCATACCGGCGGTTCGAGGCGTCTCCGGCCAGCGGCGCGTAAGAGGCTTTGGCCCAAGGGGTCCGTGCGATCAGCGCCTCGGCCAGAACTGCGCGGTTGGTCATGCGATCCTCTTCAATTTGTCGGTCCACTTGGGGTCGGACCACGTCAGGGTCAGGTGTCGGGTTTCTTCGGCAGCGGGGTCGGCATGAAACTGCACCAACAGGGCCGAGGCTGGCTGTAGCGGACCCAGCTTGTCAGGCCATTCCACGAGGCATATCGCCGTATCAAAAGCCTCGGTCAGGCCCAATTCCTCGATCTCATCCACCGAGGTAAGCCGGTACAGATCGGAGTGCCAGATTTCGCCGGCTTCACCATCGTAAACCTGAACCAGCGTGAATGTGGGCGATGGCACATCTTCGGGCACAGGCAGGGCCGATTGGATCAGATTGCGAGCAAAATGGGTTTTGCCACTGCCGATTGGGCCGTCCAGTAAAATAACGTCGCCGGGCGCCAAATGGGCGGACAGGCGGCTGGCCAGATCGGCGGTTTCTTCCGGTGATGTCAGAGTGATCGAAGCGGGCGAATTCATGGCGCCACAATGAACGGGGGCCGAACCCTCTGCAACCCGGTTCAGGCGGTGATCTGCAACATATCCGGCGTTTCTCCAAGCGCGTGTTCGATCGTGAACCGGACGATGGTTGCGCCGTTCTGGATTGGGCTGACCGTGCACAAGAGCCGGGTGCCGTCGCGCTTGTACAGATCCGAGCTCCACTCGACCCGGTTGTTGCGCATTTCCACGAAGTCCCGAATGTCACCCAGAATTGGATTGGCCTGACATTGCGACTGCCACTGGCGTGTGACGTCCAGAACCGTGACTGGTTCAAAGCCGACCTCGTCCGAGTCTCCCCACAGCAGTTGGTAGGCGTAGTTGGTGAAGGCCAGCGTCCCGTCATCGGCAAACACGGCGACGGCATCCGCGAGCTTGTCGAGGATTGACTGCATAAGGTCCATCTCGGATCGGAACCGGCGGGTCAGGGTGATCTCGGCCGTAATGTCCTCAAACAGAAAGGCGACGGCGCCGTCGGGATGGGGGCGACCGCTGACCGAATAGACTGAGCCCGACGGCAGTGACCAGGTTTCCTGATAATTTCCGTCCTCGGCCGCTTCCAGAAGATCGTTCATCTGCCGGCGCCAACTGCGGTAGTTCTTGGGTTCGGGCATCATGTGCTGATCCCGAAGGCGGTCAAAGAAGCTTGAGATATTCGGCCGGCAACTCAGAAAATCGGGCGGCAAAGCGGTCAGGTCGATCAGGGCAGGGTTGAACAGTGCCAACTGGCGGTTTCGATCAAAGATTGCCAGGCCGATCGACAGCTGCGCGAAGGTTTTCGTCATTGTCTGGACGAACTTGCGCTGGGCGGTCTCGGCCTCGACAATGGCGTTTACGTCGACCGCGTAATGCAGGTGACCTTCGTCCAGTTCCACAAGCGTCAGATCGAACCACAGCTTGTTGCTGCTATCCTTCACCGGAATTGAGACGCGGGTCTTCTTGCCGGGCCGCGCTTCTTCGGTCAGTTCAGGGAACATGGGTTGGGTCAGATCCGTGTCCTGCCCACGCGCCTTGCGGGCCAGTGCAACATAGGCGGCGTTGCACCATCTTATCTTGTTGGCATGATCCAGAAGCCATACTGGGTAGGGCGCGCGGTCCATGGCGAGGCGGATCGGATCGTTCGGATCCCTCCTTGTCGGTTCGGTGATGCCGGTCAGATCACGCAACTGCACCCGGACGATGCCGTCGATCCATTCACACCGAACCTCGCGCTCGACCGTACAATCTATCGCCGAAACCACGATATTGCCTTGCTGGCGGACGGTTTCGTAAGTCTCGGGGAAGGCCGGAAAGTCGCGCTGCAACAGGCGCCTGAGATCATCCCAGTCATTCACCGCCTCGAACCCGGACAGGGCGATGTCGGAGTGGCTGATCAGGCGGCTTCCGTTGAACAAAAACACCGCATCCAACAACGAAGCCGGCGCAGACAAACCAAAATTGTCACCGCGCCGCGGACGGCGCGGCATGAGCCACTGCAGGGCAAAGCCCGACGAAACCAGGCTGATCGCCGCAAGTATGATCCAGTCGGCCACAGTGCCGCCTACCCCAAAAACAAACCGGACCCGACTTTGCGCTTAAATAGTTAACGGTGTCTTAACTCAGACCTGGAACCGTTCGTTCACGCCCGACGGCACCGGGTTGTCGCCTGTCTGCGCATCGATCAGCTTGCGCGGCCATGTCACCAGCACGATCGCGCCGCGTCGCTCGGCCTGGTCCGTCACCGCCTGGTAAGGGTCTGACCCATTTGCAAATTTCAGTTCGGCGCCGCTGCGCTCCAAGAGCGTTTTTGCGATGAATAGGCCCAACCCCATACCCTCGTATTCGGGGCGTGTGCGCAGATCGCTTTCGGCGCGTCTGCGGCGCATGAACGGGTCACCGATACGGCCGATGATGTGTGACGGATAACCACGCCCGTCATCCATGATGCTGACGGTGATCCGGTCCGGCGTCCATTCGGCCTCGACCCAGACTTGTGCGCGGGCAAAGTCCACGGCGTTCTGGATCAGGTTTCGCAGGCCATGAATGATCTCGGGCTTGCGCAGGATCGAGGGCTGCTGGACATCCCCGTCAGGCCCCGGGCCTTCGTCAAAATGTACCTGTTTGCCCCTGTGTATATGGGGCTCGGCCGCCTCGTGGATCACGGCGGACAAAGGTGCCTGGCGCAGGTGCAGGTCATCTTTGCCGGCCCGACCCATGTCGCGCAGGATGTCGCGGCATCGGTCGGCCTGTTCGCGGATCAGGGCGGCGTCTTCTTTCAGGTCCGGGCGGTCGTCCAATTCTTCGATCAGTTCCGAGCTGGTCAGCTTGATCGTGGCCAGTGGGGTCCCCAACTCGTGCGCGGCGGCGGCGACAACGCCGCCGAGGTCGGTCAGCTTCTGCTCGCGCGCCAGGGCCATATGGGTGGCGGCCAGCGCCTCGGACATCGACTGAACTTCGGCGCTGATGCGGTGCGAATAGGCGCCGATGAATACGATCGCGATCACGATGGCGGCCCAGTTGCCGAACAGCAGGATGTCGGGGATGTCCAGAACAAGGCCGAGATCGGTGCGCAGCGGCAGGTGAAACTGGGCCAGAAGCGTCGCCAACACGATTGCGGCGCCCCCGATGATCAGGGTCGACCGGGTGCTCATGACGTTGGCCGCAATCGTCACGGGGCCCAGCAAAAGCAGGGCAAACGGGTTGTTCAGACCGCCTGTGAGATACAGCAGGAAAGCCAGCTGCAGCAGGTCGAACATCACCATGAGGAAGTTTTCGAATTCCGACAGGCGCTTGTTCTGCGGGAACAGCAGGATGGCGGTCAGGTTGCCCATGACCGAAACACCGATAGCAAGGTAGCACAGCCCAAGCTCCAGCTGGACGTGATAGGTCTGCTGGGCAACGGTGATGGCCGTGATCTGGCCGATGATTGCGACCCACCGCAGCAGGATCAACGTGCGCAGCCGGATCCAGCTGCTGCGTTCCTGTCCGCGCCAGAGGCTGGTGTTGGAATCCGTCATCGGGCGATTATGTCCTGTTGCGTTCGCTGGTCAACTTGATAGGTGTCCCGGCCGAACCGATCAACAACCCCATGTGTCAGGAATTTCGCCATGACCCGCCTTTATGCCGTTCTTGCAACCGTCGTGCTGGCCGTGGGCCTGGGCGCCATGTGGCTGATGACGCGCGGCGGCGGTTCGGACGACAAGTTTGCGCAGTGCCGGTCCAGCCAGATTGCAGGCGGCACCGCAACCATCGGCGGCCCGTTCGAGTTGATCAACTCCAAGGGTGAAACCGTGACCGACAAGGACGTGATCACCGAGCCCTCGCTGATCTATTTCGGTTACACCTTCTGCCCCGACGTCTGTCCGCTGGACACCACCCGCAATGTCGAGGCCGTCGACCTGCTGACCGAGCGCGGTTATTCGGTCACTCCGATCTTCATCTCGGTGGACCCGGACCGGGACACCCCCGACGTCGTGGGGGATTTTGCCTACAACCTGCATGAAAAGATGATTGGCCTCACCGGTACGCCGGAACAGGTCAAGGCCGCGAGCCAGGCCTACAAGACCTATTACAAGGCCCAGGACAAGAGCGACGAGTACTACCTCGTCGACCATTCGACATTTACCTACCTCGTCACGCCGCAGGATGGGTTCCTCGAGTTTTTCAAACGCGACGCGACGGCCGAGCAGATGGCCGACACCGTTGCCTGTTTTGTGGACCAGGCGGCAGAGTAACCGTCGGTTTGACCTTTGGTGTGGCGCTGCTATTACTCATCTCAAAGCCTATCGGCATGAAATAGCAGAAAGACCACACCATGGCAGACAGTGCCCAGCTTGACATCGGCCCCGACAAATCCCTGCTTCTGGTGGATGATGACGAGCCGTTCCTGAGACGTCTCGCCAGGGCGATGGAAAAGCGCGGGTTCGAGGTGGAAACCGCCGGATCCGTCGCCGCCGGCCGCGCGATCGCCACCGCCCGCCCGCCCGCCTTTGCCGTGGTGGACCTGCGGCTCGAGGACGGCAACGGGCTGGACGTGGTCGAGGTGCTGCGGGAAAAGCGCCCCGACAGCCGGGTCGTGGTTCTGACCGGATACGGTGCAATTGCGACTGCCGTGGCGGCGGTGAAAATCGGCGCCACCGACTATCTGTCGAAACCTGCCGACGCCACCGACATCACCAACGCGCTGCTGGCCAAGGGCGACGAACTGCCCCCGCCCCCCGAAAACCCCATGAGCGCCGACCGCGTGCGGTGGGAGCACATCCAGCGGGTTTACGAGCTGTGTGACCGAAACGTCTCGGAAACAGCGCGGCGTCTGAACATGCACCGCCGGACCTTGCAGCGGATTCTGGCGAAACGCAGCCCGCGGTAGCTTTTTGCCGATCGGCACTATTCTGGCAACAGGCTTGGGAAATCAAGAAATTAAGGTTCGCCTACAACTTCCACTGAACCTTCGCCAATAAGGTCCTGAAGTTCTGTTGTAGAACGCCTGCCGGTCCGTCCGCTCGTGCGGATTGCTTCACCAGCAATTCGAACAACCTCAGGGGACGAAGCAAATTTCGAGTGACTTGTGCTTTGAGAGTCCTGTACTTGGCTGAGATCAATAACGGTGACTCCTGACCTTGCGAGTTCGGCGGCATCGGCTGCGCCAACACGGTCGACTCCGCCAGAAATGAACTTCGAAAAACTCAAGGCTCCGTCGTCCGAGGATACGAGAACAAAGATTTTCTGATTGTCGTGGGTGATAGTTGAGAGCTGGCTTTCGAATACCGCCAAATCGATATCGGGTGCTGCCAGAATTATGTTTCGAATTTTTTTGTTGGGATTAAACTCGCCAGCAATTTCGGCTTGTGAGATGGCTTCCATCGTAAGGAACGCTCCCATCGAAAACGCGAGTATGTCAAATTGTTGAGCCTGTGATCGCGAAATGATCTCACCGGCGTTCAAAAAGTCTGATCTGGCAGCGAGGGCGCTGTTGATATCGTAGACGTATTTCAGAGTCTCTGCAGCAGACGCCCATGACATCAATACGGGGATCCCGTCATACTCGGTATCCTCGACAAACTGTGCCAATCTAAGGATGGCATCGCTCAGGGTCGTGTTGTAGCCGTGCACAAAGACCAGAACGTTTCTGTCGGAAACGCTGAGGTTCAGTAATTGATTGTCCATTTCAGAAACAAAGGCGGCTTCCGAAACATAGACTTTTGGTTCAACTATGGTGAAGTGCTTTGAGGCAATAGGTGGCAGAGAGCTGGCTCTTTCAATTTTCCCTGCTTTGTGAATTGGCGGGATGGTGACGACTACTGAAGCCAAGCCCAAACCCTCACCGCGGTCACCGGAAAAGAAGACCCCTTCTGCACCGGACGCTTGACGCGTCGTGGCAATGAAGACTGTTTGGCGCTTGGCCTCTTTTACCTCAGATGCAGGAAGTCTTGGATTATCGATCCCTACCAATTCCGGCGGGCGGCCGCATGAAGCCGCTCCCAGCAACATCATCGTGGATAAACACAGAAGCCGGAATGCGCGCGGTAGATCCGAAGTTCCAATTCTGAGGCGTTTCATACAACGACGATCACTCGGCTCGGTTGCGCCTCATTAGACTGACGGTGTCGTTCTTCTGTCAACCGGCGAACGCTGGAGCCGCTTTTTTTGGCTCAAACAGTGTCTTCTCTGCGGAACGATATTGAGTAAATGAGGCCGTTCTTCGGAGTTTAGTCACACGGACTGCGTGGGCGCCGCAAAGGCAAATATGCGGCTGGGGGCAAGCAAGATTCCGTTACCATTCGAGTTTCATAGCTCCGCCAACAGCTCCGCGTGCCGCGCCGTATATGCCTGCCGAACCTCAACCGGTGGCCTGAGTGTGATCTGCAACCTCTCCATCACCGCCGCGTCCGGTCGGCCAAAGAACTTGGTTGCCTCGGCCTCGGAAAACCCCGCGATCTGGGTAGCCTCCATCCACGCGCTGATTTTGTCGGCTTTCTTGATCTGACGTTTCACCGTTTTCGGCACCGCGGCGGGCAGGCCGAAGCGGATGTGGATTGCCGCCGCCAGCCGGTCGTCCAGCGCGCCGTAACCCGGGCCGACCGCGGCCTTCACCGGCGAGATCATGTCGCCGATCACATATTCCGGCGCATCGTGCAGCAGCGCCGCCAGCCGCCATTTCACCGGCGCCTTGGGGGCGATCCGGCCGAACAGCTCTTCGACCAGCAGGGAATGCTCGGCCACGGAATAGGCGAAATCACCCGCCGTCTGGCCGTTCCAGCGCGCCACGAAAGCCAGACCATGGGCGATATCCTCGATCTCGATATCCACCGGTGTCGGGTCCAGCAGGTCCAGCCTGCGGCCCGACAGCATCCGTTGCCATGCCCTGGGTTGTGTTGCCATTCTGCCATGCCCCATCTTGTCCACCGTGCCCGAGACCCGGTTTTATGCTATGCTTAAGCCATCCTGATCACTGGCTGCCAACAATTTCTTGAGCAATCGTGCTTTGAACCGGCACCTTGTGATCACGACATGAAGACTGAGGGGGGCACGCGCTCCTCCCAGTGTGCCCCTCTCGGATTGAAACCCAACCGAAAGGAGCCTGTCATGTTCAAGCGTGTATTCGGACTGGCACTTGTCTTTGGAATGGCTGCGGCCGCGCCGCCTGCATTGGCACAGAACTGCGCCTTGCGCGGAGATGTGATCGCCAAACTGCAGCAAACCTATTCAGAGGAGCTTGCCTTTGGCGGCTTGCAGAACTCGCGAGGCGGACAAATGGTCATGGAGGTATGGGCGTCACGCGAAAGCGGGACCTATACCGTTCTGGTGACCCACGCCAACGGCATCAGCTGCATTGTCGCCGCCGGCACCGATTTCTTTGAAGCGATCCCAAAGATTCAAGCCGAGGGGACGCCCAGTTGAACTGAGCGCCGCTCGCGGTCCACTGCCACCCACATTGCCACTTTTCCCCAACGGTGTTAGGGGCTGCCCAAACCGTTGTTGATCGGAATGGAGCATCTGATGGCTGGCGACTACATCGTCAAAGACATTTCACTGGCCGGGTTCGGCCGCAAGGAACTGGATATCGCTGAAACCGAAATGCCGGGCCTGATGGCTCTGCGCGCGGAATACGGCGACAGCAAGCCGCTGAAAGGGGCGCGCATCGTCGGGTCGTTGCACATGACGATCCAGACCGCCGTGCTGATCGAAACGCTGGTCGCGCTGGGCGCGGACGTGCGCTGGGCGTCGTGCAACATATTTTCGACCCAGGACCACGCGGCGGCGGCCATCGCCGAGGCGGGCATTCCGGTCTTTGCCATCAAGGGCCAGACTCTGGAAGAGCATTGGGACTATCTCGACAAGTCTTTCCTGTTCGAAGACGGTCCGAACATGATCCTGGATGATGGCGGCGACGCCACGCTGTACATCCTGCTGGGCGCGCGCGCCGAAGCGGGTGAGGACATCATTCCCGTCCCGTCCTCGGAAGAGGAAGAAGTCATCAAGGCGCAGATCAAGAAGCGGATGGCCGCCAGCCCGGGTTGGTTCACCAAGGTACGCGATCAGATCAAGGGCGTGTCCGAGGAAACCACCACCGGCGTCAACCGTCTGTACCAGCTGGTCAAGGACGGCCACCTGCCGTTCCCGGCGATCAACGTGAATGACAGCGTTACCAAGTCGAAATTCGACAACAAGTACGGCTGCAAGGAATCGCTGGTCGACGGTATCCGCCGCGCCACTGACACGATGATGGCCGGCAAGGTTGCCGTGGTCTGCGGTTATGGCGACGTGGGCAAGGGCTCGGCCGCCTCGCTGCGCGGCGCGGGCGCCCGCGTGAAGGTGACCGAGGTCGACCCGATCTGCGCCCTGCAGGCCGCCATGGATGGGTTCGAGGTGGTTCTGCTGGAAGACGTGGTTTCGACCGCCGACATCTTCATCACCACCACCGGCAACAAGGACGTGATCCGCATCGAGCACATGCGCGAGATGAAGGACATGGCCATCGTCGGAAATATCGGCCATTTCGACAACGAGATTCAGGTGGCCAGCCTAAAAAACCACAAATGGACCAACATCAAGGACCAGGTGGATATGATCGAGATGCCTTCGGGCAACCGCATCATCCTGCTGTCCGAAGGCCGTCTGTTGAACCTCGGCAATGCCACCGGACACCCGTCCTTCGTGATGTCGGCCTCGTTCACCAATCAGGTTCTGGCCCAGATCGAACTGTTCACCAAAGGCGACCAGTACGAGAACAAGGTCTATATCCTGCCCAAGCACTTGGACGAGAAGGTCGCACGCCTGCACCTGGATCGGATCGGCGTCAAGCTGACCAAGCTGGACAAGGAACAGGCGGATTACATCGGTGTCACGCCCGAAGGCCCGTTCAAGCCCGAGCATTACCGGTATTGATCCGTCAGAAATACGCGGAGAAGGCGGCCATCTGGGCCGCCTTTTTTGTTGCGCTCAGCGGAGCGGCGGCACGAAATCGCCGCGCCCCTGCGGCGTCAGGTCCAGAATGTTCCATAGGGGCCAGGCAGCATCGACATGGCGTGGATGCCAGTCGCTGGGCTGAAAGAACAGCTCGGAGCTCCAGAAATGGTGGATTCCCTGCGCATCGCGTTGAAACACGTTCAGAATCGGCAACTGGTTTCCGTCCTCGGTCTCGGCCAGATAGTCTTGCTGGTACGTCGTTTCCAACGCGGAATACAGCGGCAGATCCTGCCAGCCCATGCGCTGGCTCAGCGCAGCCAAGGCATCCGGTGTATTCTGCGCCACGACCGCAAAGGCGGTTTTTCGGGTCAGATGTGCGACCTGTCCGGTCAGCCCGTCCAGAAAGGCCGAGCACATGGGGCAGGGGTCCTTCGCTTTGGGGCCAAACATCAGCGAATACACGACCAGAGTGTCATGATCACCGAACAGGCTTGAAATCGGGGCAATTTTGCCGCCGAGGTCCCGAAAGGCATAATCCTGCGGAATTTGGCCGCCCTTGGGCAAGGTCCGGCGCAGCGCGGCCACTTCCTCGACCCGCGCACGCAGATCGGCTTCGGCGGCCAACAGGGCATTTCGGGCGGTTCGGTACTCGGCGCTTTCGTTCGGTAGGGCGATGGTCATGGCAGTCTCCGCGACTCAATGATTAACTAAAATGTTAAATAAAAGTGAAACAATGATCAACCCGCGGGTGCGCGTATCCCTGCCTTGGGGGGAAACCGTCGGATTTTTCCCTTTGTTGAAAAGCTGTCAGCCGTTACCGTTCAGCCAGCGCCGCAAAGGCCGGAACCCAACCCACACAGGAGAGGACAATGGGAAAACGTGACGAGTTGATCGCCAAATACGCGGATGATCTGAAGAACAAATGCGGTGTGACGCCGGACATGGACCTGCTGACCAAGGTTACCATTGGATGCGGCCCGGCCATCTATGACGCGGATGCCGCGACCGTCGCCGCCAGCCAGGAAGGTGAGCTGGAGACCGTCAAGAACAACTTTCTGATCAAGAAACTGGGCCTGTCGGATGGTCCCGAGCTGATGGCAGCGATCAACAAGGTCATGGAGACCTATGGCATGTCCGAGCGCAACAAATACCGCGCGGTGGTCTATTACATGCTGACCAAGCATTTCGGCAAAGAGTCTGTCTACGGCTGATCGCGCCGCGACATTCGGAAACGCCCGCCCGACTGGTTCGGCGGGCGTTTTGCATTTGAATCATAATCTATTGATTTCATGTTTGAAAAACCGCTGCGCCTTGGGCTACATTCAACCCGTGACCAGGACGGTCAGAACCAGAGATTTCTTTGCGTGTGGTGAGTAGGGAGCACGCGGGGTAGGGAAGGTTCTGCATCGTCAGGGCCTTCCCTTTTTTCTCAATCCGTCAGGGCCTGGCCCAATTCGCAGATCACCGCCCATTCGGCATCCGAGACGGGCTGAACCGACAGGCGCGAGTTCTTGACCAGCACCATATCGGCCAGCCGTGGATCGGCCTTGATCTGGTCCAGCGTGACCGGTTTGGCGAAGGGGCGCACCGCCTTGATGTCCACGCATTCCCACCGGTCGTCGTCGGTGGTGCTGTCGGGGTGGGCCTCGGCGCAAACCTCGACGATGCCGACGATCGCCTTGTCCTTCTGCGAATGATAGAAAAACCCCCGGTCGCCCAGCTTCATCTGCCGCATGAAATTGCGAGCCTGATAGTTGCGCACCCCGTCCCATTCCTCGCCCGCGTCGCCCTTGGCGACCTGCTGGTCCCAGCTCCAGGTCGAGGGTTCGGATTTGAACAGCCAATACGCCATCAGCCGATGACCTTCTTCCACGGGATCAGTTCGACCGACTTGAACAGACCGGCCTTGGCATAGGGGTCGTTGTCGGCCCAGGCCTGTGCGGCGGCCAGGTCCTCGACATCCAGGATGACCAGCGACCCGATCATGGCATCGCCATCCAGCAGCGGCCCGGCCTGTGCGACTACGCCTGTTTCTTCGATATAGGCCAGGTGCGCGGCGCGATTGTCCAGCCGGGTCTGCAGGGCGCCGTCCTTGTCGCGGGCGATCAGGGCGATAAGCATGTCATTCCTCCTTGAGTGGGCGATTGAGCAGGGATTGCAGGGCCTCGGCGACACTGTAGGCGCCACGGCTGAGCTGCGCCACCGTCTGGCAGATGGGCATGTCCAGCCCTTCGGCCGACGCGATGGCGGCCATGGCATTTGCCGTGGCCACGCCTTCGACGGTGGTCGCGGCGTCAAAGGACTCGTTGCGGCCCAGCGACAGGCCGAACCGGAAGTTGCGCGACAGCTCGGACGAGCAAGTCAGAACCAGATCGCCCAAACCCGACAGGCCCATCAGGGTCTCGGGCCGGGCACCGCGCATTGCGGCAAAGCGTTGCATCTCGGCAAAGCCGCGCGTCATCAGGGCCGCGCGGGCGCTGTCCCCCAGACCGGCGCCGATGCAGGCCCCGCAGGCGTTGGCCATCACGTTCTTCAGCGCCCCGCCCAACTCGGCCCCGGTCACGTCGGTGGTCCGGTAGAGCCGCAGGTTGGCGGTGGTCAGCGCCTGTTGCAACCGGGCGCCGAGCTTTGCGTCGCCGCAGGCCAGGGTCAGCGCCGTGGGCAACCCGCGCGCGATGTCATCGGCAAAGCTGGGCCCGGTCAGCAATGCAGTGCGGGCGCTGGGCAGCACCTGTTCGATCACGGCAATCGGACCGAGGCCGGTGGATAGCTCGATACCCTTGCAACAGGCCACAAGGGTGCGACCCTGCAAGTCCGCCGCATGGTCCGACAGGACATCGCGCAGCTTTTGCATGGGCACAGCCAACAACACCACGTCGCTCTGACAGGCCAGCATGATTTCAGCGGTCACCGTGATGGCGTCGGGCAGGGTGACACCCGGAAGGCGGGCATTATTGCGGCGGGTCGCCTGCATCGTCTGCGCCCGTTCGCCCGACCGGGCCCACAAGGTGACCGGACCCTTGCCCGCCAGTGAGATCGCCAGCGCGGTTCCGAAGGCGCCCGACCCAAGGACCGAGACGCTCATGCCTTGGCCCCCTTGCGCCCGCCGCCCAGCATGGCCGGGCTAGTCTGGTCCAGCGGCCAGCGGGGACGGGCGGTCAGGTCCAGCCCGTCACGCGCGCCCAGCCGGAATCGTTCCAATCCCGCATAGGCGATCATCGCCGCATTGTCGGTGCACAGGTGCAGCGGAGGGGCGGTAAACCGCGCGCCGACATCCGCGGAAACAGACTCTAACGCAGACCGAATGGCTGTGTTGGCCGCAACGCCCCCGGCCACGGTGATGACCGGCTCGGCCGGGTTGGTTTCAAGATACAGGGCGATGGCGCGGCGGGTCTTTTCGGCCAGCGTATCCACAACCGCCTGCTGGAACCCGGCGCACAGATCGGCGCGGTCCTGACGCGTCAGCCCGCCTTTTTCGGCCACGATATGGTCGCGCATCCGCATCAAGGCGGTCTTGAGCCCGGAAAAGGACAGATCGCATCCGGGCCGATCCAGCAGTGGTCGCGGAAAGCGAAAGCGTTTGGGGTCGCCATCGCGCGCCTCGGCCTCGACCGAGGGGCCGCCGGGTTGAGGCAGGCCCAACAGGCGCGCGGTCTTGTCGAAGGCCTCGCCCGGGGCGTCGTCGATGGTGCCGCCCAGCCGGGTAAACCGCTCGGGGCCGTGGGCGATCAGGTATTGGCAGTGCCCCCCGGATACCAGCAGCATCAGGTAGGGAAAGGCGATCCCGTCCGTCAGGCGCGGGGTCAGCGCGTGGCCGGCCAGGTGGTTGACGCCGATCAGCGGCAGACCGGTGGCCGCGCTGATCCCCTTGGCGCACATCACGCCGGACATGACCCCGCCGATCAGTCCCGGCCCGGCGGTCACGGCCACGGCGTCTATATCCTGCAGAGTCAGGCCCGCCTGCTCCAACGCCTGCTGCACGCAGACATCCAGCTTTTCGGCATGCGCGCGCGCCGCGATCTCGGGCACCACGCCGCCAAAGGCGCTGTGCAGGTCCGTCTGGCCATGCACTACCGAAGACAGAACCTGCACCGGTTCGCCCTCGGTCTGCCGCACCACGGCCGCCGCCGTGTCGTCGCAGCTGCTTTCCAATCCCAGAACGGTAAGTGTTTGCACCATCGGCCTGAACCATTGCATCATGATCTGGTCGCGGGGTATCACCCCGCGCCGCAGCAAACAATCCTCAAGGCCCGAACGCCCGCCCGTGTACCTGTTGATGACCCGCCCCCGCGCCGCCTCGGAAAGGTTCGTGGCGCAGCTGCCCGAACGTTTGCGGTCGCGGGTTCAGGTGGTCTATTCCCCGCTGCTGGATATCCGACCGATGGAACAGGCGGTGGACACGACTGGAATTCGGGGCCTGATCTTCACCTCGGCCAATGGCGTGGCGGCCGCCGCGGCGCAGGATGTGCGCCGGGATCTGCCCGCCTATTGCGTGGGGCCGGCCACCACCGAAACGGCCCGCCAGGCCGGGTGGGAGGCCCGAATGGCCGGCGAAACCGCCGAGGAACTGGTCGCCAAACTGCTCAAAGAGCGCCCGGACAGCTCGCTGCTGCATCTGCGCGGCGAACACAGCCGGGGAAACATCGCGGCCCGGCTGACCGAACTGGGCCTGACCGTGCGGGAACAGCCGGTTTATCGCCAGCAGCTGCTGCCTTTGACGCCCGAGGCCCGGGCGGCTGCGGTTGGTTCGGCCCCGGTGATTGCGCCCTTGTTCTCGCCGCGAACCGCGCGACAATTTGCCGACCTTTGGCCCGGACCGGCGCCGCTTTTGGTCGCCGCGATGAGCGGCCCGACCGCCGAGCCCCTTAAAAACTTGGCGATTGCCCGCTTGCGGATTGCCAAACGCCCGACGCCCAAGAAAATGCGGAAAGCCGTGAAAAAACTCGTTAAATACGCGATCCGGCTTGAGGGTGCGATGGGCGCGGATTAACTTGGTTGCGTCTGCGCGTCAGGTTTTATGGGAATCGACAGGGGGAAGTGACGGTGGCTGCCAAGAAAGACACAGACCAGAAACCGGCCGACGACCCCAAGGTCGATGAGGTGCCCGAAGCGGTCGACGCCAAGACTGACGCCTACACGCTTGACCCGGAAGATCGGGTTGAACAAAGCCCTTCCGAAGCCGAAGCCGAAGCCGAAGCCGAAGCCGAAGCCGAAGCCGAAGCCGAAGCCGAAGCCGAAGCCGAAGCCGAAGCCGAAGCCGAAGCCGAAGC
>NZ_JBQFUM010000007.1:0-106148 GCF_056539185.1 Ruegeria sp. BC6 | reverse complement strand
CCGGTCTCTCCCAGGCGTCTCAACCGTCTTTCCAGTCCGTCAGGCCGTCACTCCGACCAACCAACACCGCCTCAGCAGCGCCGGTGAAGGGCGTTCTAAGGATAACTACAAATCACCGCAAGCAGAAAATGACAGGAATTGGGAAAAAATCGCGAAAACAAGAATAATTGTTTATTTTCAGTATATTGATCCCGTCACGTCTCCCCTGGACTCAGTTTTCGCCCAGGCCTCGCAGTGCAAAAACACTCACTGTATGACTTGCCCACATGGTTACCCACAGGCCAGCGCCCGAGTCACGCGGAATCGGCGTGCCGGGACGCCGTATTGAATGCCGGTTTGGGCAGGCGCAGCAGCAACAGGACAAGAATCACTAACAGGTAGATCAGGGGCGCGATCTGAAAGCCCTTCGCCAGCATGGCGTAGTGCAGCCCCGCAAGAATGGCTGCCGGGTAGACCAGCTTGTGCAGGCGCCGCCAAGCCGCCCCCAGCCACCGGACCGAGGCATTGTTCGACGTGATCCCAAGCGGCAGCATCAGAACGAATGCCGCCATGCCGACCGTAATGTAGGGTCGCTTTATAATGTCTGCCCAGATTTGACCTGGGTCTTGCACGTCCAGAACCAGCCAAACCAAAAGATGGCACGCCACATAGGATAGGGTCAAAACGCCAATGGCCCGCCTGAACTTCATGAGGTTCAAGCCGGTGAGCCGCCTCAGCGGCGTGACCGCCAAACCCAGGATCAACAACTGAAGCGCCAGTTCTCCATATTCATGTTCCAAAGCCTCGATCGGTTCGACCCCAAGGCCACCGGTCATGCCTTGGTAGAACAACCAGGGCACCGGAACCAATCCGGCGATGTAGACCGCCCAGACAGGAACGCGGCGCAGTATGTGGTTCAGCTTGTGCATGGCCTCAGTAGTATTCCCTGAGATCCATGCCGTTATAAAGCCCTGCGACCTCTTTTTCGTAACCGTTGAACATCAGTGTTGGTTGTCGCTTTGCAAACAACCCGCCGCCGATGCGGCGTTCCGAGGCCTGAGACCACCGCGGATGATCCACGGTCGGGTTCACGTTGCTGTAGAACCCGTATTCACGCGGGTTGGCCATGTTCCAACTGGTTGGCGGCTCTTCCTCGGTCAAAGTGATGCGTACGATGGATTTGATCGACTTGAAGCCATATTTCCACGGAACCACCAGGCGCAGCGGGGCGCCGTTCTGATTGGGGATCGGGCGGCCATAGATACCCGTCGCCATGATCGTCAACGGATGCATGGCTTCATCCAGCCGTAGACCTTCCCGATACGGCCAGTCCAGAACCGGATATGCAACGCCCGGCATCTCGTCGGGGCGCAGCGCGGTTTCGAAGGCCACGTATTTCGCCCCCTCCTGCACACCGGCCATGTTCAGCAGATCGGCCAGTTCGAACCCGTTCCACGGCACGACCATCGACCAGGCCTCGACACAGCGGAAACGGTAGATGCGTTCTTCGATCGTCATTTCGGACATGATGTCCTGGAAATCGTACTCTCCCGGACGGTCAACCAACCCGTCGATCGTGACGCTCCATGGTTCGGTCTTGAGGGTATGGGCGTATTTCGCAGGGTCGTCCTTGCGGGTCCCGAACTCATAGTAGTTGTTGTAGGACGTGATCTCTTCCCACGTGTTCTGCTCCAGCGCATCTTCCGCACCTGCACGGCCCGCGATCATCGCCAGTCCCGATCCGGCGAGTCCCGCCATGATCTGTCGGCGGTTCAGGAACGCCGCCCGCGGGGTCGTATCGGCATGTGTCAGGGTGTTGATCCAGCGGTGCGCCATTCCGTTCTCCGTTCAATTACAAAAATCAGCCTTGAGTTAGCCCCGTTTTAGCACCGGACCAACGCAACTTGCGTCACGATTGAGAGACGGGACTGTAACGAAGCCTACGTTGCATTCCCGTCGCGCACAGACGAACACCTGTTTGGAACGGCATCAACGGGATGGAAGCTGCACATCCGATAAGGTATCGCCAAAACCACCAGAGACTGTGTGAAGGCCGCCCCGTGTTACTGACCAAAACCATTCCTTTGTCCCTTTCGATCCTGTGGCGCTTTGCGGTGACGTTCCCGATCCTGCTCATCGGCCTTTTTCTATACGGCGCGTTGGGTGGCGTGATCGGGTTCGTCATCGGGTTGATCCTGCCCGGAACACTGTTCATCGCAACCTTCCTGATCAGCGCCTCATCCGGCGTGATCCCGATCATGGTCGGCGCCCGGTTCGGGTTCCAGTCGAAGCTGATCCGACCCGGTGTGGGCTATCGCAAGCTGATCGTTCCCGCCATTGCCTATGGCGCGGCGGAGTCTCTTGCGATCGGCCTGATCCTTGCGCCAGTGGTCGGGTTGGCCTTTGTTCAGGTCGCGCCGAATCTGGTCGATCTGACCAAGACCCCCGAAACACCGGCCCTGGACTGGCTGACCTCGGCCGGCGCGTCGGTTTCGGTGGCGGGCCTCGTCGTCACGGTTGCGGTATTCACGGTAGCCTCGGCTGCGCGGGCCAGTCTGCTGGTTCCCCTGGCCGCCGCAGCCTTGGGCAGTGACCCGGACGACCGACCCTATACGCCCTTCCGCAATCTGGGTGCCTCCTTTTGGCCGCTCTTTGCTTTGGTAGCCATCAGCTATGTATCGATGATGGTGCTTTACGTCCTCGCCTTTCTGGCCGTGGCCTTCGTGGCGGGGCTACCGGCGTTGGCAACGTCCGTTACCGAAATCGAAGGCCTATTCCGCGGTGGCGCCATCGAAAACCCGATCTGGCCTGCAGTGGCCTTGTTTCTCAGCTTTATCCTGGTCGGGCTTTGGGGGCTGAGCCTGCAATCCGCTGGCGCGGTATTGGCCTATCTGAAACTGCAGGGCGGGCGCCCCAGCCGCCATATGGTGGATCCGGCCCAGCGCATGGCTCCGCCGGCACCACCACCATCGCCCGAGTCCGGTCCGCGCCTGAGTGCCGACGACTTGCGAGCATTGCGCAAAAGCCGTCAGAACCACGACTGATTGGTGCGCATGAAAAAGGCCCGCCATTTCTGGCGGGCCTTTCCTGTTTCAGCCAAGCCGCAGGTTAGTGGACCACGGCCTCGTCCGGGCGCGAGCGGTCGCTGGTGCCCAACCGGTCGCCGATGATCAGACCATCAGGTCCGGCAGTTACCGGCACGGTGTCGCCATCCCGGATGTCGCCGGCCAGCAAAGCCTCGGCCAGCGGGTTCTGCAGGGCACGCTGGATAACGCGCTTGAGCGGACGCGCCCCGAAGACCGGGTCGTAGCCTTCGTTGGCCAGCCACTCCTTGGCGGCATCGTCCAGCACAAGATCGATCTTGCGCCCAGCAAGCCGCTTCCGCAGGCGGGACAGCTGGATGTCGACGATTGCATCCATGTCCGACCTCTGAAGCCGGTCGAAGATGATGGTCTCATCCAGACGGTTCAAGAACTCGGGCCGGAAATGCGCCCGGACCGCGTCCATCACGTCGCGCTTGGCCTGCGCCGTGTCGGCCCCTTCGGCCAACTGGCTGAGCGCCTGCGACCCAAGGTTCGAGGTCAGCACTATCAGCGTCTGCTTGAAGTCGACCGTACGGCCCTGGCCATCAGTCAGGACACCATCGTCCAACACCTGCAACAGCACGTTGAACACGTCCGGATGCGCCTTCTCGACCTCGTCGAACAGCACCACCTGGTACGGCCGGCGACGGACGGCTTCGGTCAGAACGCCACCTTCCTCATACCCGACATAGCCCGGCGGAGCACCGATCAGGCGGGCGACGGCGTGTTTCTCCATGAACTCGGACATGTCGATCCGCACCATCGCCTGTTCGTCGTCGAACAGGTATTCGGCGACGGCCTTGGTCAGCTCGGTCTTACCCACACCGGTCGGGCCGAGGAACAGGAACGAGCCCAGCGGGCGGTTCTCGTCGTTCAGACCGGCCCGGGCCCGGCGCACGGCATTGGCCACGGCGCGCACGGCCTCGTCCTGGCCGACCACGCGGGTATGCAGCGCTTCTTCCATGCGCAGCAGCTTTTCGCGCTCGCCTTCCAGCATCTTCGAGGTCGGGATACCGGTCCAGCGTTCGACCACGGCCGCGATCTGTTCGGGACGCACCGTTTCCTTGGCCATGACCGCGTTGCTTTCCTGGCTTTCGGCCTCGGCCAGCTTGCGCTCCAGCTCGGGGATCACGCCATAGGACAGCTCACCGGCCTTGGCCAGGTTGCCCTCGCGCTTGGCGATCTCCAGCTCGGCGCGCGCCTTGTCCAGCTGCTCTTTCAGCTCTCGGGCGCTGGCCAGCTTGTCCCGCTCGGCCTGCCACTGGGCGGTCAGCTCGGCGGATTTCTCCTTGAGCTCGGCCAGTTCCTTCTGCAAGGCTTCAAGCCGATCTTTCGAAGCCGCGTCATCTTCAAGCTTCAGCGCCTCTTCCTCGATCTGGAGTTGCAGGATCTGGCGATCCAGCTGGTCCAGCTCTTCCGGCTTGCTGTCTACTTCCATGCGCAGACGCGAGGCGGCCTCGTCCACGAGGTCGATCGCTTTGTCAGGCAGGAAACGGTCGGTGATGTAGCGGTGCGACAAGGTCGCGGCCGACACCAGCGCCGAATCCGATATGCGCACGCCGTGGTGCAGCTCGTATTTCTCCTTGATGCCGCGCAGGATGCTGATCGTGTCCTCGACCGTGGGTTCCTGCACGTAGACGGGCTGGAACCGGCGGGCAAGGGCCGCGTCCTTCTCGACGTATTTGCGGTACTCGTCCAGCGTGGTGGCACCGATGCAGTGCAACTCGCCCCGCGCCAGCGCGGGCTTGATCAGGTTGGCCGCATCCATCGCACCGTCGGATTTGCCGGCACCCACCAGCGTGTGCATCTCGTCGATGAACAGGATGATCTCGCCGGCGGCGGCGGTGACCTCGTTCAGAACGGCCTTCAGGCGTTCCTCGAACTCGCCACGGTATTTCGCACCGGCGATCAGGGCACCCATGTCCAACGCCAGCAGCTTCTTGTCCTTCAGCGATTCCGGAACGTCGCCGTTCACGATGCGCAGAGCCAGACCTTCGGCGATGGCGGTCTTACCCACACCGGGCTCACCGATCAGAACCGGGTTGTTCTTGGTCCGGCGCGACAGAACCTGCATGGCGCGGCGGATTTCCTCGTCGCGGCCGATGATCGGGTCGATCTTGCCCTCGCGGGCGGCCTCGGTCAGGTCGCGGGCATATTTCTTCAGCGCGTCATAGCCTTCTTCGGCATTGGCGCTGTCGGCGGTGCGGCCCTTGCGGATGTCGTTGATCGCCTCGTTCAGCTTCTGGGCGGACACGGCACCAGCTTCCAGGGCCTCTTTGGCCTTGGATTTGACGATGCACAGCGCCATCACCACGCGCTCGACCGGCACGAAACTGTCGCCGGCCTTCTTGGCGATCTTCTCGGCCTCGTCCAGAACCTTGGCGGTCTGACCGTCCAGATAAACCTGGCCCGCGTCGCCGCTGACCTTCGGGATCTTGGCCAGGGCAACATCCAGCGCCTCGACCACGCGCTCGGGCGCGCCGCCCGCACGTTTGATCAGGTTGCTGGCCAGCCCCTGGTCATCATCCATCAGTGCTTTCAGAATATGTTCGGGAGCCAGTCTCTGGTGTCCCTCGCGCAGCGCAATGGTTTGCGCCGCCTGCACGAAACCTCGTGCACGCTCGGTGAACTTGTTCAAGTCCATGGCATTCTCCTTTTCCAAGCGCCCGTTAAATTTGCGCCTGCTTGGCAGCACGCAGTGGTCCGGGCCTCATGGATCAATTTGGGAAATGTTCCCGCTGCTTCAAGAGGGTAGCGGGCGAAAAAACGCTCAGCCGCGGGGAATCGTATAGACGGTATAGCCGCCGGTTTCGGCCACCTGCTGAGCATTCTGCATTTCGACCAACGACTGCGCGGCGGCGCTGCCGGTGGGGCACGAGACAAGGTCGGCCGTGTGGTCCAGGAAATTGACGGTAAAGGCGGTTTCGCCGGTCAACTGGCACCAGTCATCTTCGGACCGATAGCCGCCGACCAGGTACAAATCGTCGTTGGTGGGTGGCGGGGCAGCGCCCGTCTCGGGTTGTGGAGGGGTGTCGTCACAAGCGGCGAGCGCGGCCACGGCGGCCAGCGGAAATAGGTGCTTCATGGTCTGTCCCTTTGGTGCAATTTTTGGTCCTGAATGGCGGCATCATAGCACAGTTGGGCCAAAGCGGGGAAACCAGGGCCTCCCCTGCCAGCCGTGGCGGTCAATCGCCTTCGATTTCCCGGATCAGTTTTGTTGCAACGTCGTCGCCCTGCTCGGCCGCAAGACGGTAATATTTCAACGCGCCTTCGATCTCGCCCGCCTCGTGCAGCAGCCGGCCGAACTTACGCTGCGAGGCCATATGGCCAAGTTCGGCCGCTCTGCCCCACAGGACAAAAGCCGCCTGCGTGTCCTGGGGCACGCCGTCCCGCCCGTGATAGGTCAGCGACCCCAGATTATGCAGAGCCACGACGTCATCCTCTTCGGCGGCCCGGAAATAATACTCCAGCGCCTTTTCGATATCCTTGGGATATCCGTTCTGGCCGGTTTCGTAGATCAAGCCCAGATGCACCGCAGCATCGACGTTTCCGTGATCGGCGGCCCGCTCCAGATAGTCGACCGCGCGGTCCATATCCTGTGCGACATGCATTCCGTCGCGATGGAAGATGCCAAGGCGGACCATAGAAGGATCATACCCAAAGAACGCAGCCCGTTCATAATACTCGAGCGCCTTGTCGATGTCGGGCGCGACACCATCCCCGTGTTCATAGCCGTATGCCACGTTGTGCATTCCCATGGACAGGCCGGCATCGGCGGCCGCCATGTACCACCCGAACGCCGTTTCATCGTTTTCGGGAACGATCTGACCCTCGTTATAGAGCGAAGCGAGCGTGTTCATGGCGAGCCCGCTCCACTCCATCGCAGCCATTTCGGAAAACTCGAGCGCCATCTGCAATTCGCCGCCCTTCAGAAGCGCGCGGGCAAACGCCGCCACAACCTCGGCATCAGCTTCGTCCGCGTTCAACAGGGTATCGGCGCAGATGCCGATTGCGTCCTCAGCGTCCATGTCCGCCCATTCCACCCCGTCGAAATAGGGCGACTGGCCCGGAGCGGCAGCGGCCATCAGGCACTCATATTCTCCGTCCGAATAGTCGGGCTCGTATGGCGGATCGTCGGGGTTTGGTTCCGGCCGGGGTCGCAGGTCGGTGACAAGCAGGCGTCGTGTGTCTTCTTTGGGGACGCTGACCTCCTCCGGTTCGGGAGCACCTCCATTGAATTCGGCCAGTTGCTCGCGTGCAAGCTGCGAGTAGATCGGGCACTCCGCATAGACCTCGGCAAAGCTTTGGATGGCCGCCGCCGACCCGCTGTCTTTGACGTCCGCCCAGACCAGCCGGGCCTCTCCGCAATCCGTTTCGCCGGCCCAGACAGCGCCCGCCCCGGCCAAAACAGCTGCCGAAGCCACCACACCCAACCGTATCATCCCTTACTTCCCTGCGTCTTTTCTTGTCTGATTGCGCCACACGCTCTACAGAAGCGCCGATCCCGTCAAGCCTGAAAGGTCGAAACAATGCCCAAAGCCCTGCCCCAAACCGCAGATGACCGCCTGATCGTCGCCCTCGACGTACCCAACGCACTGGAAGGGCTGAAAATGGCCGAGACGCTGGGCGACGCGGTATCGTTTTACAAGATCGGTCTGGGGATGCTGACCGGTGGTGGGTTGGCCTTGGCAAACGAGTTGAAGCAGGAGCACGGCAAGCGCATCTTTCTGGACATGAAGCTGTTCGACATCGGCAACACGGTCGAGAATGCAGTGCGGGGGCTGGCGCAGTTCGATCTGGATTTCCTCACGGTGCATGGCGACCCCCACGTTGTGCGTGCCGCCAAGGAAGGCGCAGCAGGCAAGGACCTGAAGATCCTGGCGGTGACCATCCTGACCTCGCTGAACCGTGACGATCTGGATGCAGGTTTGATGAAGTCCGGCGACATGCAGGACATGGTTCTGGAACGCGCGGCCCGCGCATTCGAGGCGGGCGCCGACGGCGTGATCGCCAGTCCGCAAGAGGCGGCCCCGATCCGCGCCCTGCCCCAGGCCAACGGCCGACTGATCGTCACCCCTGGCGTGCGGCCGTCCGGATCGGATCTTGGCGATCAGAAACGCGTCGCGACACCCGCCGCCGCAATCAGTGACGGGGCCGATCACATCGTGGTCGGGCGGCCGATTTATCAGGCCGCCGACCCCAAAGCTGCAGCCGACGCCGTACTGGCCGAGTTGCGTTCGGTGTAACATTTCGAGGGCAAGTCGCGTCAAATCCCGATTCCAGAAGCACGATTTGGCCCGCAAGCGGTTGACCTTGCGTCACTTTTGGCCGCTGCCGCGCCAAATTGCCTCTGTGCCCCAAAACACACATGAAAAACACGAGTTTTGGGACCTGTTTCGTAGGCCTATCGAAATCGACATTTTTGGGCGATTCTGATCAAGAGACACTCCCCAACGGGCCGCGTCTTCCTGAGGCCCGTTACCTCCCCCCGCGAAACTGCGGGGGGTCTTCTTGTCGGCCCCACCTTTTCGTTCAATCGCTTTGCGCTGCAGCGTGCTGTGTTGTACTTTTGGCACCTCGGACAGACCGCTCATTCGCGGTGCCCGTGGAAAGGAAATGATGCCCGCTCTCTGTCGCGATTGCCTTGCCAGTCTTCACGACGAACGGCGCTGCCCCTCCTGCGGCAGCCCGCGGGTGTTGCGGCATCCAGAGCTGTTCGATCTGACCATCGCCCATATGGATTGCGATGCGTTCTATGCCTCGGTCGAAAAGCGCGACAACCCCGAACTGGCGGACAAGCCGGTGATCATCGGCGGGGGGCGGCGTGGCGTGGTGTCAACGGCCTGCTATGTGGCGCGTATTCGCGGCGTACGCTCGGCGATGCCAATGTTTCAGGCGCTGAAACTTTGCCCGGACGCAGTGGTGATCAAACCGCGCATGTCCGTCTACGTCGAGGTCTCACGGCAGATCCGCGCGATGATGGACGAACTGACGCCGGATATCGAACCCCTGTCACTGGACGAGGCGTTCATGGACCTGTCAGGCACCCAGCGACTGCATGGCGCGCCGCCCGCGGTGATGCTGGCACGGCTAGTCAAACGCATGAAAGACGAGCTGGGCCTGACAGGCTCGATCGGGCTTTCGCACAACAAGTTTCTGGCCAAGGTGGCGTCCGACCTGGACAAACCGCGCGGGTTTTCCGTGATCGGCAAGGCGGAAACCGCCGAGTTTCTGAACGACAAGCCGGTGCGGTTGATCTGGGGCATCGGACCGGCTGCGCAGGAGTCACTGGAACGGGCCGGCATTCGCATATTCTCGGACTTGCTGCGATGGGATCAAGAGGCCCTCACGGCGCGCTTCGGCTCGATGGGCTATCGGCTGTGGCACCTGGCCAGAGGGCAGGACAAGCGGCGCGTTTCAGCCCACGAGCCGATGAAGTCGATCAGCAATGAAACAACGTTTTTCGAGGACACCGCCAACCCCGACACTCTGGACGGCCACCTTTGGCGCATGGCCGAAAAGGTGGCCGACCGTGCGAAGGCCAAGGGGCTGGCCGGGCGGGTCGTGACGCTGAAGCTCAAGAAGGCCAACCACAAATTGCTGACCCGCCGGGTCTCTTTGCGGGATGCGACGCAGATGGCCGACCGCATCTACCGCACCGCCCGCGGGCTGTTCGATCAGGTCGGCGATCAGGGCCCTTATCGTCTGCTGGGCTGCGGATTGTCAGACCTGTGCGCCGAAGATCAGGCCGACATATCCGGCGACCTGCTGGACCCCGGAGCCACGCAACGCTCGAAAGCAGAACGTGCGACAGACGAGATCCGCCGAAAATATGGAACTGATGCAATCGTTAAGGGCCGAGCGCTGCGGTAGCTCTTACTATTCGGCGGCCAACCGTGCCGGCTGAGGACCAATTCGGGCGATATCCGCGATCACTTCTTCCAGGATATCCCTGAACGCCAGGAAATTGGCGTTGGGCTCGATCGTGTTCTCATTCATGTAGAGCGCCCGGTCGATCTCGATCTGAATCGCATGCTGATGGCGGGCAGGACGCCCGTAGGTCTGGGTCACGTACGCCCCTGCAAAGGGCGTGTTGCGGGCCACGGTCAGACCGGCGGACGAAAAGGCCGCTTCGATCTGATCAACAATGACGCCCGATGCCGAGGCACCGAATCGATCCCCCAGCACGATCTCGGGACGGCGCCCCTTGGGGTTCCCGGCCATGGCAACGGCCTCGTGCGGCATCGAGTGGCAGTCGATCAGAATGGCCTGTCCAAACATGTCGATCGATTCGGCCAAAAGAGACTTCAGGCGGGCGTGATAGGGGCGCCAATAGGTGTCGATGCGCAGGCGCGCTTCGTCCATCGTAAGCTTGCCGCTGTAGATTGCGCGACCGTTGGATACGACACGGGGGATCACGCCCAACCCCGATACCACGCGCGGGTTGTGCCCCTGGCGGCGCGCGCCCAGAATCAACGCAGGATCCAGTTCTTCGGCGCTGCGGTTGAGGTCAAGGAACGCGCGCGGCATCTGCGCCGCAATCAACGGTGCGCCATGGATCGAGGCGGAAGCGAACAGTTGATCGACAAAGGCATCTTCGGAAGAGCGAATCACATTGCGGTTCAGAACCGAACGATCCAGAAAGCCCGGCAAATAGTTCCGGCCGCTATGTGGCGAAGAAAAAACAACGCACGACGTGCGTTCTGCGGGCATTTCCAAAGCGTATGCGGCGCTGTGCATGGCCTCTCCTTCTTTGCCGATAACATAGACCGGAAAATTGTTGGACCAAACCCCTTGAACCCCTTCGCGACTCCTTTTATAGACCCCTCCACCGGCGCGGAGATCCGCGCCCCGTTTCGTTATGGGGCAGGATACGCAAAGGGAAAGTGGGCGGTTAGCTCAGCGGTAGAGCACTTCGTTGACATCGAAGGGGTCACAAGTTCGATCCTTGTACCGCCCACCATCGTTTCACTGTTTCGGGTCTGACCCGGGGCACCCGCTAACCCAGGCGCTGGCCACGTCCTTGATGAAGGCGCCGCAGAATTGGAGAGAGACCATGAAGGTCAAGAACTCGCTCCGCTCGCTCAAGAACCGGCACCGCGACTGCCGGGTTGTGCGTCGCAAAGGCCGCGTCTATGTGATCAACAAGACGCAGCGCAAGTTCAAAGCTCGTCAGGGCTGAGAACGGCAAATCGCTGTTTCAAAGAACCGCGCCTCCGGGCGCGGTTTTTTTGTGCCGCGCGCCGAGACTGACCGTTCGTGTTAGGCTGTTGAAAACAGCCGGGAGCGCGAAACGGATGAAACACTCTTGCATCGACATACTGGTGGGCACCACCAAGGGTGCCTTCGTGATCATCGGAGACCGCGAGCGCGCATCTTGGCGCGTTACGGGTCCGCATTGCGGTGGCTGGCCCATCAACCACGTCGTCGGAGATGACGAAACCGGGACACTCTGGGCCGGCGGCGGCGGCGACTGGCACGGAGCCGGCGTATGGCGCTCCGAGGATGGGGGCCAGAGCTGGGAGGTCACCAAGCTCACCCAAGGGCAGCAGGACGAGTGGGCCGCGAACGATCCCGACTTTGCCGAGTTAATCGGATGGACCGGGGAAGCAGCACCGTTCGGCGACGAGTTCTCGCAGATCTGGTCGCTGCATCATACGGGCGGGGCATTGTACGCGGGAACAAAACCGGCGCGGTTGTTGGTCAGTTCGGATGCTGGGCAGACCTGGGAAACGGTCAATGGCCTGACCGATCACCCCTCAGCCGAAGACTGGTCACCGGGGGCCGCAGGCTTGGTGCTGCACACGATCGTTGCCGATCCAGACGATGCGCAAAAGCTGTGGGTGGGCATATCGGCGGCCGGAGTATTCGCCTCGGAAGACGGCGGCACTACGTGGGAGCGGCGCAACCGGCTGTCGAACGCCGAGAGTTGCGGGCAGCACGACCATCCGGCCGCGCCGCGGGACGGTCAAATCGGTCATTGCGTACACAACATGGTCCGGGCGCCCGGCACCAAAGGGCTGCTGTATCAACAGAACCATCATGGTGTCTGGCGTTCGTCCGATGACGGGCGCAGCTGGGACGATATCTCGGGCGGGTTGCCGTCGACCTTTGGATTCCCAATCCACGTCCATCCCCACGATCCCAATACGATCTGGACCATTCCCCTGAATGGAGACAGCATCGGACGGTATCCGCCGGATGCGGCGGCGGCGGTCTGGAAATCGACCGATGGTGGCCAAAGCTGGACCGCTTGTCGCGAAGGGCTGCCGCAGACCAGCTGCTTTTTCACGGTTCTGCGCCAGGCGATGGCAGGAGATTGTTGCGACCCTGCGGGTGTCTATTTCGGAACCAACAGCGGCTCGGTGTTTGCAAGCGCCGACGAAGGCGAAACCTGGACCGAGATCGCCAGGCATTTGCCGACCATTTTGTCGGTCGAGACAATTCAACGCGCGCGCTAGCCATGCCTGTCCGGCGCACTTAAACACGCTGCGGCAAATTAGACCAAGTAATTTTGTCGGATTTTCTTGCATCCCACCCGGAATCGTTTAATTGAGCAAATCAGTCGGGAAATACCCCGCTCATGAGATTCGACAACCGGGACATCCACAGATGAAAACCACGAGCTTTATCGCCGCCGCACTGTCGGCCCTGATCGCCGGATCGGCCGCCGCTGAAGGCGAGCTGAACCTGTACTCCTCGCGCCATTACGACACCGACGAGCGTCTCTACACCGATTTCGAAGAAGCCACTGGCATCAAGATCAACCGCATCGAAGGCAAGGCCGACGAGCTGATCGCGCGGATGGAAGCCGAAGGCGCGAACTCGCCCGCCGACATCCTGCTGACCGTGGACACCTCGCGCCTGGCGCGGGCCAAGAACGCCGGCCTGCTGCAGGCGGTCGACAGCGACGTTCTGGAAGAGCGCATCCCCGCCAACCTGCAGGACGAAGACAACCAGTGGTTCGGCTTCTCGCAGCGCGCGCGCATCATCTTCTACGACAAGAATGACGTGACCAAACCGCCGGCCACCTACCTGGATCTGGCCGACCCTGAATACAAAGGGCTGGTTTGCATCCGGTCGTCCAGCAACACCTACAACCAGACCCTGCTGGCCTCGATCATCACCCATCATGGTGCCAAAAAGGCCAAAGAATGGGCCGAGGGCGTCGTGGCCAACATGGCGCGTGAACCTCAGGGCGGCGACACCGATCAGCTGCGTGGAATCGTGTCCGGTGAATGCGAAATCGCCGTGTCGAACTCGTACTACTTTGCACGTGCCCTGCGCAAAGACGTCAAGGGCCTGTCGGACAGCGTCGACATGATCGGAATTCAATTCCCCGCGCAGGATGCCGAAGGCGCACACATGAACCTGTCGGGTGCGGGCGTCGCGGCCCATGCCCCGAACAAGGACAATGCGGTCAAGTTCCTGGAATACCTCGCCAGCGATCAGGCACAGGTCTACTTCTCGAACGGCAACGATGAATTCCCCGCCGTCCAAGGTGTTGAGCTGGCCGAGAACGTGGCCGCTCTGGGTGAATTCAAGGCCGATGAAGTGAACCTGTCTGAAGTCGCCAAGGACATCCCCGAGGCCCAGAAGATCTTCAACGAGGTTGGCTGGAAGTAAGCCGACATCATATCGAGCAGTTGAAGGGGCGCAGCACAGGCGCCCCTTTTTATTTGATTTATTTCTGCTACATTTCTCATTATCGAAACTGATTCTCGGATATGAGAAATGCTAGACAACCTGTCCAGCCGCCTCGCGCGCCATCTGAGCGACCTGCGCCGCAGCCGGGGCTGGTCGCTTGAACAACTCGCGCAGGCCAGCGGGGTCAGCCGGGCCACCCTGTCGCGCATGGAGAAGGCCGAGGTCAGCCCGACGGCCGAGAATCTTGGCCGATTATGCGCAGCCTACGGGCTGCCTATGTCGCGCCTGTTGATGATGGTCGAGGACAGCTTCGACCCCAAGGTTCCTTACGAACGGCAGATCGAATGGCGCGACCCCGAAACCGGGTTCACGCGCCGGTCGGTGTCGCCCCCCTCGGCGGGGCTGACGGGCGAGGTTCTGGAATGTCACCTCCCACCCGGCACAACGATCACCTATGACGCACCGCCTCGTCCCGGGCAGGAACATCACTTGATCGTGCTGGATGGCGCACTGACCCTGACCGTTGATGGAACGTCCCATGCGCTGAACGGGGGTGATTGCCTGCGTTATCATCTGTCAGGCGCGACCCGTTTTGAAACCGAGGCGTCCCGCGGCGCCCGCTACATCCTGGTGCTGATATGATTACACGCCTGACCGAAACGACCTTTGACCAGGCGGTGGAGGATCTGGCGGATATCCTGCATGGCTGCGTGCATGCCGGCGCCAGTATAGGGTTCATTCTGCCGTTTTCCCATGACGCCGCGCGCGCCTATTGGCAGGAACGCGTGCGCCCGGCGCTGTCAGCCGGAGATCTGGATCTTTTCGTGGCCTATGGCGACGGACGCATCCAAGGGACGGTTCAGCTGATTCCGGCTGCGATGCCCAACCAGCCGCACCGCGCCGATGTGGCCAAGCTGCTGGTGCATCCCGACGCACGGCGGCGCGGGCTGGGCCGCGCCTTGATGCACGCCCTGCAAAAGCGCGCCACCGAACTGGGCAGAACCCTTTTGGTGTTGGACACGCGCAGCACCGACCCGTCGCGCATCCTGTACCAGAGCCTGGGCTTTGAAACTGCCGGAGAGATTCCCGGCTATTGCCGCAACCCGTTCGAACCCGTGTTCGAACCCACCACCTACATGTACAAGGCGCTGGGCTAACGCAGCACCAGGTCGGCCGCGCCCGAGTTCTGCACCACGCGCCGGGCGTTGGGAATGTCATTGGCGAAGGCTCGGCTCTCGGCTTCGTCGCGCGGCAGGCCCAGCCCTATCCAACGGTCCAGCAACCGCGCCTCGAGCGTCGGCAGGGGCACGTCCAGAAACACGGTCAGCGCCCACAGATCGCTCAGATCGTTCCATCCCGGTTCGTCCAGCAGGAGATAATTTCCCTCGACGATCACCACCTTCTGGTCGCGGGTCACGAACGAACAGGCGGCGATGGACTTGTCGAGCACGCGGTCGAACTCGGGCACGGCGACCTCGTCTTCGGCCTGAAGGCGGCGCACCAAGGCGTGAAAGCCCGGCAGGTCGAATGTCTCGGGCGCACCCTTGCGCGGCAGCAGATCGCGTGCCGTCAGGATCTGGTTGTCATAGTGGAAACCATCCATCGACAGCAGCCCGGTCGGAATGCCGCGCCCCTGCAGCGCCTGTTGGGCAAGCGCGGCCACCGTGGATTTCCCCGCGCCCGGCGGCCCGGCCACGGCGACAAGCTGGCGCGCTTCGCCGCTCGCCAGCCCGGCTGCGGCGTCGGCGATCCGCTCGGCCAGCGCCTGTGGCGATGACCCTTCGGCCGTCATGCCGCGCGATCCTGTTCCGGGGGCTCTTTGGCGCCCGTCATAAAGGCCACGGCATCGGACATGGTGTAGTCCTTGGGGTCGATCACGCAGAGCCGCTTGCCCAACCGATGCACATGGATGCGGTCGGCCACTTCGAACACATGGGGCATGTTGTGGCTGATCAGAATGATCGGAATGCCACGCGATTTCACGTCCTGGATCAGTTCCAGAACCCGCCGGCTTTCCTTGACGCCAAGCGCCGCGGTGGGTTCATCAAGGATGATGACTTTGGACCCGAACGCCGCGGCCCGGGCCACGGCCACACCCTGACGCTGTCCACCCGACAGAGTCTCGACCGCTTGGTTGATGTTCTGGATCGTCATCAGCCCCAGTTCGTTCAGCTTGTCGCGGGCGAACTTCTCCATCGCCGGACGGTCGAGCATCCGGAACACCGAACCCAACGGTCCCTTGCGCCGGATCTCGCGCCCCATGAACATGTTGTCGGTGATCGACAAAGCGGGCGACATGGCCAGCGTCTGATAGACCGTTTCGATCCCGGCTTCACGAGCATCGATGGGCGAGTGGAAATCGACCTTGCGGCCTTCCAGCCAGATCTCGCCCTCATCCGGGGTGACGGCACCGGAAACCGCCTTGATCAGGGTCGATTTACCCGCCCCGTTGTCGCCGATCACGGCCAGGATCTCGCCCGGCATCAGGTCGAAATCGCAATGATCCAGCGCCGTGACCTTGCCATAGCGTTTGACCAGATTGCGCCCTTTGAGAATGGGTTCCATCACGCTGCTACCTTTCTGATCCACTGGTCCACGGCCACGGCGGCGATGATCAGGATACCGATAAGAAGGAAGGTCCACTGCGCATCCGCGCCCAACAACCGCAGTCCGAGGGTAAACACGCCAACGATCAGCGCCCCGAACAACGAGCCCAGGATCGATCCGCGCCCCCCGAACAGAGAAATGCCTCCGATCACGACGGCGGTGATGCTTTCGATGTTGGCCAACTGCCCCGAGGTGGGCGAGACCGAGCCAATGCGCCCGATCAGCGCCCAGCCGGCAAAGGCGCAGATCAGCCCTGACAGCATGTAGACCGACATCAGCGTGCGATGGACGTTCACGCCCGACAGCTCGGCGGCTTCGGGGTCGTCGCCCACGGCATAGACATGGCGCCCCCACGCGGTATGCCGCAGCGCATAGGCCAGAACCAGGATCAGCACCAGCATGAAGATCACCCCGACCGTGAACACAGCCCCGCCGACATTGAACTTGGCGCCGAACAGTTGAAGGATCGGGGCGTTGGTTTCGATTTCCTGCGATCGGATGGTTTCATTCTGTGAATACAGGAAGTTGGCGGCCAGTACGATCTGCCACATGCCCAGCGTCACGATGAAGGGCGGCAACTTGACCCGGCTGACCAGGAAACCATTCACCGCGCCGATGGCGGTCCCGATGGCCAGACCGCACAGTATCGCCACCGTGGGCGGCAGCCCATAGCGGAAGGTGAACTGGCCCATCACCACCGAGGACATGACCATGATCGCGCCCACGCTCAAATCGATCCCGGCGGTCAGGATCACCAGGCTCTGGGCGGCGGCCACGATGCCGACGATCTGCACCTGCTGCAGGATCAGGGTCAGTGCAAATGGCGAAAAGAACTTGGCCCCAAGCAAGGCGCCGAAAATCAGGATCGCCGCGACCAGAACGATCAGCGGCACCAGCGACGGGTTCACATGCAGAAAGTGTTGGACCGTCCCTATGAAACCGCGGTGGTGATCTTCGAATTCGGCAACTTGTTCCGGGCTGCCTTTGGCCGCGGCTTCGAAATCGTCGGACTGTCTCGATGTTTCGGACATCAGTGAGGTTCCCCCATGCGTCAAGCTCCCGTCTTGGGGCGACTCTAGCAAAATTTCGGGTGAGGTCGTGGTTCAATTCAGGGGCCGCGTGCTGCGGCCCCTGAAGGGATCAGATCAGCCCCAGCAGAGGTCCATGCCCTCTTTGACCGAGATCGACTCGACGCCTTCGGCCGGCTTGTCCGTCACCAGCGCAACACCGGTGTCATAGAAGTCCTTGCCGGGCGTGTTCTCGGGCTTCACGCCCTCGTCGGCCCATTTCTTGACCGCCTCGACGCCAAGCGACGCCATCAGCAGCGGGTATTGCTGCGAGGTTGCGCCGATCACACCGTCGGCCACGTTCTGCACACCGGGGCAGCCGCCGTCGACCGAAACGATCAGCACATCGTTTTCGCGGCCGATGGCCTTGAGCGCCTCATACGCACCGGCGGCAGCCGGTTCGTTGATCGTATAGACCACGTTGACCATCGGATCCTTGGCCAGAAGGTTCTCCATGGCCTTGCGGCCACCCTCTTCGTTCCCGGCGGTGACGTCATGGCCTACGATGCGCGGGTCGGTCTCGTCGCCCCATTTGTTCGGGTCGCCCAAGTCAATGCCGAAGCCCTGCAGGAATCCCTGGTCGCGCAGCACCCCGACCGAGGGCTGGCTGACGGCCAGGTCCAGCATGGCAATCTTCGCATTCTGGGCTTCGTCTCCCAGCGTGGCTGCGGCCCATTTGCCGATCAGTTCGCCCGCCAGAAAGTTGTCGGTTGCAAAAGTCGCGTCCGCCGAGTCGATCGGTTCGAGCGGTGTATCCAGCGCGATGACCAACACACCCGCGTCGCGCGCCTGCTGGACGGCTGGAACGATCGACGAGGTATCGGATGCGGTCAACAGGATACCCTTGGCGCCGTCCAGAATGCAGGTCTCGATCGCCTGCACCTGTGTCTCATGGTCGCCGTCGATCTTGCCGGCAAACGCCTTGAGCGTCATGCCCAGCTCTTCGGCCTTGGCGGTGGCACCCTCTTTCATCTTCACGAAGAAGGGGTTGGTGTCGGTTTTGGTGATCAGGCAGACCGTGTCCTGCGCGGCGGCAGCGCCTGCCATGGCTGTAAAGGCCAGCGCGGTCGCGCCGGCAAATGCTGAAATCTTCAAGGCTTTTCCTCCCAATATCTCCGATACCCGACGGGCATCTAAGGAATCCGAACGGAATTCTGCCGGCTCCCATGTGTAAAACCATCCGGTGATTCTCGGGTTCTGTCAATAAATAAATCACTCTTATTTATTATTGACACTGGGTAGGCGCATCCACATTCTTGACTGAAGGAGGAGCGGCCCGTGCCCGAGGAACAATCAGCGCAGAGCAATCCGCCCGAGCGTGTTTCGACCGTGCGCGGGACGAACCAAAGTGGCATGCGCGCCCACAACGAGCGACTGGTGCTGTCGCTGGTTCGCCGGCACCAAGCGCTCGCCAAATCGGAGCTGGCCCGCATGACCGGATTGTCGGCGCAGACTGTGTCGGTGATCATGCGCCAACTGGAAAGCGATGGGTTGCTGCTGAGGGGCGAGCCACAACGTGGCAAGGTTGGGCAACCCTCAGTGCCAATGCGCCTGAATCCGGATGGGGCCTATTTTCTGGGGCTGAAGGTCGGCCGCCGCAGCACCGAGCTGGTATTGACCGATTTCCTCGGCAAAGTACGGGATCGCGCCCGCGAGACCTATGACTATCCCACCCCCGGTGCGACATTGGATTTCGCCACGGGCACATTGGACCGGATGATACACCAGATGCCGGCAACATCGCGTGACCGGGTTGCCGGGTTGGGCATTGCGATGCCCTTCTATCTCTGGGATTGGGCGCAGACCCTGAATGTCCCACAAGAAAGGATGGATCCATGGCGCTCAGCCGATCTGCAAGCCAGTCTTTCCCAAGCGCGAGACATCCCCGTCTATTTGCAGAATGATGCCACCGCGGCTTGCGGGGCAGAGTTGGTGTTCGGGCCATCCGAAAGGCCGCGGAACTTTCTGTATTTCTACATGGGGTACTTCATTGGCGGGGGAGTCGTCCTGAACGGCGTCATTTTTTCCGGGCGCGGGAATGCAGGCGCCTTGGGTCCGTTGCCGGTTCCCGTCGGCTCGGGCGAAGTCAAACCCCTGATCGATGTCGCCAGCCTGTGCGTGCTTGAGCAGAAGCTTGTCGCCGCAGGGCTGGATCCCTTCCACATGTGGGAGACCCCGGACCATTGGGACATCCCGGATATGCTTCTAGAGGCATGGATGGACGAGGCCGCGAAAGGTCTGGCCTACGCGATCCTGTCTTCCTGCAGCCTGATCGACTTTGAAACGGTGAAAATCGATGGCTGGATGCCCGAGAGCGTTACCGCGCGCTTGATCGAACGTGTTGAGACGCATCTCTGCCGGCTGAACTTTACCGGGCTCGAGCAGCCCTCGGTTCTGGCCGGGTCGGTTGGTCCGGATGCCCGCGCCCTGGGGGCAGCCAGCCTGCCTCTGTCGGACAGATATCTTGTCGAAACCTGAGCGACAGCCGCGGACATACAAGAATATTGGCGAGGTTTCGCCTGACGAACGATCACAAAGCCCCCGCCAACCCTTCCCCGTACAGCCGGTCTAAGATATTACAGGCACGGCGCTAGCACTGCTTGGCGGGCTGCAGGTACCACGTGTTCAGAATGAGGTTCTATCATTGAAACTGCGTCACCTTTTTCCCGCCCTTATCGCATGGTCAGCCCTCCCGTTTGCGGCCAGTGCGCAATCATCTGACGCCGATGGCGCAGGGTTGTCACTGGAACTCAACGCGGCGCAGGATGTGGGGCAGGCCTGTCGGCTGTCATTTCTGATCACCAACGAAACCGGACAGGCGATCGACAAAGCCGTTTTCGAAACCGTGATCTTCGACACGCAGGGTTCGGTGATCAAACTGTCATTGTTCGATTTTCGGGATTTGCCGCAGGACCGCCCGCGTGTGCGCCAGTTCGACCTGCCTGACAGACCATGCGCAACGGTCGGGCGCGTTCTGATAAACGGAGCCAGTTCCTGCGTAACAGGCGGTTCCGAGAGTGATCTTTGCAATTCGGCCCTGTCGGTGACCAGCCGCTTGGAAATGGAGCTTTTGGGATGAACATCTTCAACGCGCTTGGCCAGATCCTTGCACTGGGCGGGCCAGTAGTGGCGATCCTTCTTGTGATGTCGATCTTGACCGTAGCGGTTTCGATTTACAAGCTCTGGCAGTTTGCGGCCTGTGGCGTCGGCCGCCATAGGGTGCTGTCCCAGGCATTGGCGGCCTGGGATGCCGGAGACCACGACACTGCGCGCGAGCGTCTGGCCGCCAGCAGCAGCTACCTTGCCCCGATCGTGGGTGCGGCAATGAACGCCCCGGATACGGTGGGGCTGGACGAACGGCTGGACGCCGAAGCCGGACTGGCGTTGGCCGGGCTCGAGCGCGGTTTCCGGCTTTTGGATACGGTCGCGCAGTTGGCCCCGTTGCTGGGGTTGTTCGGTACGGTTCTGGGCATGATCGAAGCGTTCCAAAGCCTGCAGACGGCCGGAGCCGGTGTGGATCCGTCGCTGCTGGCTGGTGGGATCTGGGTTGCGCTGGTGACGACGGCGGTGGGTCTGGCGGTTGCGATGCCCACATCCATGGTCCTCTCCTGGTTCGAAAGCCGCACCGCGCGCGAGCGGGTGTTCGCAGACAAGGCCTTGCGCACGATCCTCGTACCGACCCAGGCGCTGCCTACAGCAACGACAAGCACCGCGTTTGTCGCCGCGCCGGGACATGCGTAACGCGGCCCCATTTGTTCGGCGCGCCATGTCGATGACACCGCTCATCGACGTGATTTTTCTGCTTTTGCTGTTCTTCATGCTGACGTCGACCTTTTCGACATTCGGAGAAATTCAACTCAGCAGCGCTGCCGCGGGCCCATCAGAGCCCAGCGCCCCGTCGGATCGCGCTTTTGTGCAATTGGGGGCGGACCGCGTGGTGCTGAACGGAGCACCGCTCTCGCTGGATGAATTGTCACAGGCACTGCAGCCCGGACAGGTGCTGGTCAGTCTTGACGGCGACGTCACCGCCCAACGGCTTGTTGACTTTCTGGTGAAACTGCGCGGCCTCGACGGTCTGTCGGTAACGGTTCTGGAGTGATGCCATGATCCGCCACGACCGCCCAAGCCGCAAGCGCGACTCGACCATTCCGTTGATCAACGTGGTCTTTCTGATGCTGATCTTCTTTTTGATCGCCGGAACCGTAGCTCAACCGTTGGACCCGGACTTGGAACTGGTCAACACATCCGATCTGGATGGCCGCGAACCACCCGATGCACTGGTTCTTCACGCTGACGGGACGCTCAGCTTTCGCGGGACCCCGACGGATCCGCAGACCTACATGACCGGCCGGGGGGAAGAACCCGTGCGGATCGTGCCTGACCGGAACGTTTCCGGGGCACGCCTGATCGAAGTCACCGGCGCCTTGCGCCGTCTCGGCGCCACCGCAGTCTTTGCGGTGACCGAACGGGCGCTCGAATGATCCGGGAATCTCTGTTTGTCGCGGCGCTGGCCGTTGTGCTTTCGGTGCTGCTCCACCTTTTCCTGCTGCTGCCAGCCGCGCGGGATTCTGCGGAACCTGCGACGGCCGGTTCGCAACCGGACACGGTTGCCTTGGGCAACGCGTTCGAGGATCTGGCGGAAACCGCGACCCCGCCCGAGCCGCCAACCCCCGCAGAAGAGCCGGAGCCCGATGTCGAACAGCCGACAGAGCCGGACCGGGCCGAAATACCCGTCAGCGAAACACTGGTCGCCTCGTCGGACCCGCAAAAGGTCAACTCGCCTGATATCGGACAAACCAACCCGGTGCAGCCTGATCAGCCCGTTCCGGAAATAGTTGAGCCGGCGGACTCGGTCGAAGGTGATCGGCAGGCCGCCGATGAGGTGGATGAAACACCCCCCGTCCAAGCCGAAACGCAGTCCGCAGCGGCGCCCGAAGCACCGGTCGAACCCATAGAGGACCCGGTTTCGGAACCAGAGCAACTGGCAGCCCTGCCGGCCCCCTCGCCGATCCCGGACCCCTCAGTGCCGGCGGAGGAGCAGCAACCGGTCGAAAGCGACACCGAAGACGGCGTCTCGGATCTGGCGGTTGCAACATCGATCCGCCCGCGCCTTCCGGACCGGCCCCCTGCTGCGGCCCCGGTACCCGACCAAAGGGCCAGCCGGCTGGACAGTTTTGACAACCTGCGATTTCCCAACAAGCAGATCGACTCACCGCTGACGACCTATCGCCGACAGGGGGTCGATGCCTTCACCCGAGGGAGCAATTCCAATCAGTCCGGCGGTCGAGGCCCGGGAAACTCGAATGTCACCAATTACGCCGGGCAGGTTCTTGTCCACCTCAACAGAACTCCCCCGGTCTATGTCTCGGTTCGCGGCTTTGCCAAAGTCTTCTTTGAAATCAATCCGGACGGAACACTGGCCTGGGTCGATATTATCGACAGTTCCGGCTCGACCGAGGTCGACAGGGCCGCCAAGGAACAGGTCCGCCGCGCATCGCCCTTCCCGAGACCTCCGGGCGGGGTCAGCCGGAAGCTGTCGTTCTACTTTCAGAACGGCTAATCGGGCCTTTGCTGCGCTGGCCCGAAGCAACTGGACGCAATCAGTCAGTCCAATGATCTTTCCCACGGAGGCTTCACGCCGATCTCGGTGATCAGAAAATCCATGAAGACCCGCACCTTTGGCGACAATACGTTCGACTTGGGATAGATCAGCCACAGCACGTTGTCTTCCGCCGCCTCATATTCGGGAAGGACATGACGCAACTTGCCCGAGGCAAGCTCCTCCTGAACGCTCCACAGTGAGTTCATCGAGATCCCCGCCCCTGCCACCGTGGCCAGCTTCTGGCTGAGACCGTCATCCATGATCAATGGACATTTCGTGGCTCCGGGATCGAAACTTGCGACAGCTCCCCGGGCAGTTTTCAGCGCCCGGGCCCGGGTGTGGCGAAAAGCGATCAGCCGATGATGCACCAGATCATCCGGCGTCTCGGGTTCTCCGTGGGCCGACAGGTAATCCGGTGCCGCGCACAGGATGCGTTTGTCATCCGCCAGCTTGCGCCCCTTGAGGCTGGTATCGATCAGCGGTGCGTTCCGCAAAGCAAGATCATAGCTGCCTTCGATCAGATCAAACTGAGCATCCGACAGACGCAGGTCCAGGGTCACACCCGGATGCTGTTCCTGGAACTTTGCAAGGATCGGAGCAATGTAGAGCTGTGCAAACGTGCTGGGCGCAGTAAACCGCAGTGTGCCGGTGGCTTGGGCCGACCCCTGCCCCAAAGCGGCCAAGGCCGCATTCTCCTGCGCCAGAATCTCGCGCGCATAAGGTAGAAACTCAGCGCCCTCCAGAGACAACGATACTTTCCGGGTCGAGCGGTGAAGCAACTCGACACCCAGATGATGCTCCAGCTTGGCAAGTCGGGCGCTGGAGACTGCGGGCACCAAACCCAGTTCGCGCCCGGCGGCTGATATGTTCAGCTTGTCCGCTGCAAGCACGAAAAGACGAAGCGCTTGTGTGTCCATTAGCTTATTATACGCAAAATCCGAAAACTGAAACCTGATATCCGCCGTTTCATCGGATTCTGCAAGTGATATTTCTGGCTCCACGGAAGACAAACCAAATGGAGCCACAAATGTCCGTTCGCCCGAACGTTCAGTCTCAGATCCTCGAAGCCTTCAATTTCCGGCACGCGACAAAGGTCTTTGATCCCGACCGCAAGATCAGCAACGCCGATTTCGAAACCATTCTTGAAGCTGGCCGCCTGTCGCCCACCTCTTTCGGGCACGAGCCATTCAAGATTCTTGTCATCCAATCGCCCAACAAACGCGAGCTTTTGCGCGAGTTTTCCTGGGGCGCCAATGGCATGATGAACGGCAGCTCCGGCCAGCTGGGGACAGCCAGCCACTTTGGCATCATTCTGGCCAGCACTGCGGCAACCATGACCGCTGGGTCTGATTATCTGCAGGACCACTATCGCAAGGTCAAACAACTGCCCGAGGACGTCATCGAATTATTCAACGGTGCGTATGGCAAGTTCCAGTCAACCGACCATCGCATCACCACTGAACGCGAAATCACCGACTGGTCCGGCAAACAGGCCTACATCGTTCTGGCCAACATGATGACGACCGCTGCTTTGATGGGTGTAGATTCCTGCCCCATCGAAGGGTTTGACATGGAACTCACCACCCAGACTCTGGCCGAGCATTTCGGGGTGGATACCTCGACGTGGAAACCCGCGGTGATGTTTGCCTTCGGGTATCGCGCCAGCGATCCGCAATTCCCCAAGACCCGCCGCCCGATGGCCGAAACCGTGAACTGGTTCTGAGCCAACGTCAAAAAAGCCAGGGGCTGCATCATCCGCAATTCAGTGAGGCTACAGATGCAACGAACCGGTATCGTAAACTATCACGTTCACAAACCTGAACGGCAGGCGTTCCAACTGGACGCCGGCGGGATTGTCGGCAACCTGATTTCGCCCGAACTGTTGCCGACACAAGTGAGCCTGACTGATATGCGGACATCCGGGCGGCCCCTGCGCTTTGACCCCGACGGCGTCGAGTTTCTGAAAGCGCCCAGTGCGATCTGCAATTTCTCCGGGGATCAGTGGAAAGGGACCTACGAACACGAGCTGGCTCAACTGCTGACAGCAAAGATCGGCGTTCGCGAGGTGGTGATCTTCGACCATACCTTGCGCGTGGACGACCCAAAGGCGACGCGCAAGCCGGCGCGCAACGTCCACAGCGATTACAGCGCGGACGGCGCTCGGCAACGGCTGGAGGATTTGCTGGGCGCCGAGCGGGCGGCCGAGTGGAGCAAAGGGCACTATGCCTTTGTCAATCTCTGGCGGCCTGTCGATCACCCGATCAACAGCGCGCCGCTGGGATTCGTCCGTCCTTCGTCCGTCGACCCAAAAGACTGGATCCTGCTTGACCTGATCTATCCTGACCGCAAAGGGCAGATCATGGGGCTTGTCGGGAATGCAAGGCATGACTGGGTCTATCTGTCTCGAATGAGCCCGGATGAAATCGCTATTTTCAACATCTACGACAATCGGGGATTGCCTTCCGTCGCGCACAGCGCGCTCGATATGGTCGAGGACCCGACCGTTAACACCATCCGGAAAAGCATCGAGACCCGCACTTTGGTGCGGTACTGAGCAAGGAACCATCATGTTGGACAAAAACCAAAACCTGTCCTTTGCCCCGATCAACAAGGCCTACGGTCAGGTATTTCGGCCAGATCAGCTGACGCTCGGGCTGGTATTGCCGCTTGAGGCCTACCCTGTGGGATCCGAGCCGACGATGAAGGGCCACATGAAGGCCGCGCAATTGGCCGAGTCTCTGGGCTTTGCCGCGCTTTGGCTGCGCGACGTGCCGTTCAATGTTCCAAGTTTCGGGGACCCCGGCCAGATCTTTGACCCGTTCGTCTATCTGGGTGCGCTAGCGACCGCGACGGATCGCATTGCCCTGGGGACCGCCAGCATCGTTTTGCCCCTGCGCCATCCGGCCCATGTGGCAAAGGCAGCCGCGTCGGCGGATGTATTGTCCGATGGCCGTCTGCTGTTGGGTGTGGCGTCCGGCGATCGACCGGAAGAGTATCCGGCAATGCGTCAATCCTTCCCCGATCGAGGTGAGCGGTTCCGCGACAGTGTCGACTATATCCGTGCGACGGCAACACCCTATCCCAAGCATGAAAGCCTGCAGGGGCATCTGCCCGGCGACATTGACCTTCTGCCAAAACCCTCGGGATCGCGCCTGCCGCTGTTGATCACGGGCGGCAGTCGACAATCCCCGGATTGGGTGGCTGAAAACGGCGATGGATGGATGACCTATCCGCGCGATGCGGCCTCACAGGGGCGCGCGGTGGCCGATTACCGGAACCGTCTGAAAACACTGGGGCAACCGGACAAACCGGTGATGCAGTCGCTCTATGTCGACTTGCTGGAAGACCCAAATGCCCCCGCACGCCCAATACATCTGGGGTTCCAGTCGGGTTCGAATTTCCTGCAGCGCTACTTGGCTGAAATCCGTGAGTTGGGGATGAACCACGTCGCCCTGAATCTGCGTTTCAACCAAGCAGCCATCGAACCGACACTCAAACGCCTGGCGGATACGATCTTGCCGGAATTTTCATAAGGAACGGATCACATGACCAAAACCATTCTGATCACTGGAGCAACCGATGGTATCGGACTGCTCACCGCCAAAAAACTGGCCGATGACGGTCACCGTGTTCTGTTGCACGGGCGGAACTCAGCAAAGCTGGAGGCAGCCGCCCAGGAGGTTGGAGGACAGCCGGAAACCTACAGCGCCGATTTGTCCGACCTATCAGCCGTGAGGTCTTTGGCGGAGGCCATCCGGTCCAATCACGACCGGCTGGATGTGCTGATCAACAACGCCGGCGTCCTGAAGGCTCCGCAGACCACTCTCGAAAACGGTCTCGATATCCGCTTCGTCGTGAACACGTTCGCGCCCTATCTGCTGACCGAACTTCTGCTTCCGATCATTCCCAAGACTGGCCGCGTCGTGAACCTGTCCTCGGCCGCCCAGGCCCCTGTGGATGTGGATGCTTTGACCGGCAAAACGCGGCTGGCCGATATGGGCGCATATGCGCAAAGCAAGTTGGCAATCACGATCTGGACACGCGAACAGGCCCGCGCCCTGCCCGATGGACCGGCGTTGATCGCGGTCAATCCGGGTTCGTTGCTGGCGTCCAAAATGGTCAAGGACGGTTTCGGAGTCGCCGGCAACGACCTCAACATCGGCGCCGACATCCTGATCGACGCCGCACTTAGCGATCGGTTCGCGCAGGCGTCGGGCGCCTATTTCGACAATGACGGCGGTACATTTGCAGACCCGCACCCCGCAGCGCTGAAGTCCGAACACGCTGCCGACGTCATGAAGGCCATTCAAGACACTATCCGCCGATACGGCTAAGCCGGGCGCACTCCCGCGCCCTGCCAATCCATGCAAACCCTCGCATCTTTGATGGCGAGAACAGGAGAGGACTGTCCAATGAAATACGAAAATTTCCAGACCTTCGACGTCGCGGTCGAGAATGCAATTGCCACCGTGACGTTCAACTTCGGAGCGGTCAATGTTCAGGGCCAGGAGATGCTGGCCGACCTCAACAGCCTTGCGATGCGGCTGGAGCGGGACCGGCAAACCAAAGTGGTGATCTTCCAGTCTGCGAACCCCGAAATCTGGGTCTGTCACTACGATACCGAGTTGCTCAAGGATCTTTCGACCGAGGCCGTTTCGCGTGAAGACGCCCGGCTGCTGGACCTGCAGTCCGTGTGCGAACGGCTGAGCAAGGTCCCGCAGGCAACAATCGCAAAGCTTGAAGGCTTCGCGCGTGGCGGTGGACACGAACTCGCACTCGCGCTGGACATGCGTTTTGCGGCACGCGGAAAGTTCAAGTTCATGCAGATGGAAGTTGGCATGGGTATCCTGCCCTGCGGCGGCGGAGCTTCTCGCATGGCGCGCCAAACCGGACTTGGCCGGGCATTGGAAATCATCCTGAGTGCGCAGGACTACGATGCCGACGATGCCGAGCGCATGGGCACCATCAACAAGGCGTTGGATCCCGACGAGATCGGTCCCTATGTCGATGCTCTGGCCAGGCGCATCGCCCAGTTCCCCGCCGAATCCATCAACGCGTGCAAGCAGATGGTCTACGAATCCATCGACAAACCTATTTCCGAGGCGTTGAGAGCCGAGGCCTATTGGCTGTACCAAGCGACAAGCAAGACGCCGGCGGTCAAACGCTTTCGAATTGCCGATGAACAAGGGCTCGAGCATGATATCGAGAGCCAGCGAAACTGGAACGAACTGGTCATGAAGGTGCAAGAAATCACCAACTGACCATTGCCCCTTGATCCGCTGAAATCGGTTTCAGCGGATCATATCCCGCAGCAGGTTTGGGCGTTCCGACGGCAAGGGGGCGGAGGCACGCAGGTCGCGATGCTGCGGTTGTCAAGGAATCCAAACACCAATGTTCCGAAGCCGGCGATAGGCCAAACGATGGACGGCAGCAGCACCGACAGCCGGGTTGATCAACGGTGCGCGGCGCTTTTCGGTCGCCAACGCACGGGATCGAATGTGCCGGAACGACCGACAGACTTACTGAACACACACCAAAAAACGTTCAGCAGGCCGTTCTTTGCTCCAAAAGCAGAAGAAGTGCTCCAGAAACCGCATTGGCGTGGCTCCGAGGTTCGGTGCAACTCGTCTTGATCAACCACGCCTTGAAGCGCGGAGAAAAGTTTCGGCCGGCTCGTAAATCAAAGCCATCGAAGTCGATCGGATCTCTTGGATCACTTGCGCGTTTCCGCCCGAAATCCCGAAAGCCGCAAGAACACCGACAAAACCGCCAAATTTGTGGTAGGTTACTCGGTATTAACAAGAAATTTTGGGAGGACGAAAATGAAATACAAAACAAGATCAACAATAATGGCAGCCTTGTTTGCTGCGGCTGCCACAGCCGTTTCCGCACAAGATGATCCCCCCCTGAACTTCCTGATTATTTGGGGAGATGACATTGGATTTTGGAATATCAGTGCCTACAACCATGGCATGATGGGGTATCAGACACCCAACATCGACCGTATAGCCAAAGAAGGCGCGCTATTTACTGATTGGTACGGTGAGCAGTCCTGCACCGCAGGACGAGCGGCGTTTATCACAGGACAATCTCCCATCCGCACGGGCCTGACCAAGGTCGGCCTACCCGGCGCGCCCGAGGGCATGCCCGTCGAAGACCCAACCATCGCCGGGCTGCTCAAAAACCACGGTTACATGACCGGCCAGTTCGGCAAAAACCATTTGGGTGACCGTGACGAGCACCTACCCACAAACCATGGTTTCGATGAGTTTTTCGGAAACCTTTACCATCTCAACGCAGAAGAAGAGCCCGAAAACCCTGACTACCCCAAGGATGAAGCCTTCAGGGAAAACTTCGGCCCGCGCGGGGTGATCAAGTCGACCGCTGATGGCTCGATCGAGGATACCGGGCCGCTTACGAAAAAGCGCATGGAAACCGTTGACGAAGAAGTCACGGCCAGCGCGTTGGATTTCATGGATAGAGCCGTCGAACAGGACAAACCTTTCTTCCTTTGGTGGAACTCCACCCGCATGCACATTTTCACGCATTTGAAGGAAGAGTCCGAGGGAGTGACGGGACTTGGAGTTTATCCCGACGGCATGGTCGAGCACGATGGGCATGTCGGCGTACTGCTTGATAAACTTGATGAGCTCGGAATCGCCGACAACACCGTCGTCATGTATTCAACCGACAACGGAGCGGAGACGTTCACATGGCCGGATGGCGGTACGACACCCTTCCGCGGTGAGAAAAACACGCAGTGGGAAGGTGGCTATCGTGTCCCGACGGTCATCAAGTGGCCGGGCGTCATCGAGCCGGGATCGAAGGTCAATGGCGTAGTATCGCATACGGATATGTTGCCTACCATTCTGGCTGCGGTCGGTGAGCCAGACATCAAAGAAAAGTTGCTCGATGGTGGCGTTGAAGCCATCGGTCGCCAATACAAGGCCCATCTTGACGGCTACAATCTTCTGCCGTCGCTCTCAGGTGAAACGGATGAGTGGCCGCGCAGCGAGTTCATCTATTGGACGGATGATGGCAGCGTCGCCGCCTTGCGATACGAACAGTACAAAGTGACATTCCTGAAGCAGAATGCGCATGGGCTTGATGTATGGCTCTCACCGTTTGAAGTCTTGCGCGCACCGATGCTGGCAAACCTCCGCAGCGATCCGTTCGAGCGAGCCGAAGAAGAGAACGCTATGGGATACCAGCGCTGGTTCCTCGAGCATATGTTCGCGATAGCTCCGGCCTCCGCCTTCGTTGGGCAATGGCTGCAAAGCTTCGAGGAGTTTCCGCCAAGGCAAAAACCCGGCAGCTTCAACCTCGACAACGTCATGGAGGAACTCACAAGCCGTGCCGGGAACCAATAGCACCAACGGGACGCCGTGAGCTGTGTTCACCAGCCTGAATTCGCAGACAACTGTTTGTCGAATTCAGGCTGGTAAATCATCCCCTTGGGCTGAAGACCAGCGCAGTCCAAGGGAAAGAATGAACGGCGGCTTGGTTCCGTTTTGCGGGTATTGAGCGCTGCTTGCTGGACAGAACCCTGAGAGGTCTTTGAAAAAACGTACAGGTGCTGCTCCGCTCTCATTCTGTTGCCGGCCTGACTCAACAAGGCAGCAACTGGCTTTTTGGGCTTTCTGCCATGAGAACCAGTCGCCTTTCACTTTCATTCCACTTTTCCTGAACCAATTCGCGCGGAGGAGTTTTCAGACGTGAAAAACCGAAAGCTCTACCTTGGCCCCCTGACCGACAATAGACGCTGGGATATGGTTCGCATCCGCCCCAACGATGTGTTCGTGGTAACACCTCCGAAATGCGGCACGACCTGGATGCAAACCATCGTATCGCTGTTGTTTTCTGGTGATCCCGAAGTTGAAACGGAGTTGTCCGTGAAAATGCCGTGGGTAGACATCCGAATCCGAGAAATGCCTGAAGTCGCAGAGCGGCTCGAAGCCATGCAGCATCGACGCAGCATGAAAAGCCACACACCGATGGATGGGTTACCTCTGGATGATCAAGCACAGTACATCTGTGTTTTTCGTCATCCCCTCGATGCGCATTTCTCGTATCGCAAACACGTCAGAAACATTCCAATGACCTGGTTTGACACCTGGTATCCCGAGAACGATGAAGAAGGTATCACATTCCGTCGCTTTCTGGACGGCGGGGCGGAAGGGTTCGATACCGATGCGATGCCACTGGCCCATATCATTCGGCATTACAAAGCTGCTGCGGCGCTTTCCGACCGGCCGAACGTATCGCTTTTTCACTACGCAGACATGACCCGGGACTTGAGAGGAACGTTCTTCAGGCTGGCTGACATCTTGGGCACGACCCATTCAGAGGCAGTCATGGATCAATTGGTTCAAGCTGCGACCTTCGACAACATGAAGGACAAAGCAGAACGCTATGCTCCCTCAGGTGGCAAAGGGTTCTTCAAGTCGGATGCCGAGTTTTTCCACAGCGGAACGAGCGGCAAATGGCACGGGAAACTGACGGCGGAAGAACTGGCAAGCTACGACGCGATGATGGATGCACACCTAGATCCCGAAGACCGAGACTGGCTGGAATATGGCTCTCAGGGGAGCCTCGCTGCGTAGACATCGCCACCCCGGGCGAACCAGCAAAAACCGAAGTTCTTTTTCACGATTGAATATGGAACAGGGTTTCCCGAGGTCGCCAAACTGAGGGGGGCGGCATTCAGGCAAGCATTTCCCCGGGTTGGCCGACACTTAGGGTTCCGCCTTTGGTCACCTCGACATAGACTCCCATATCCATGTGCCCCATCAACTTCCTAATAAGATAGGGTATTATCAAGTCACGCTCGGCCGTATCCGGGTTCACTTCAGTGGCCGCACACCTTTTCGTACGCGATAGTATCTTCAACTCAACATCGCCAAATCTCAGAACTGATCCAACTGCATCCAACTCGGAAAACGAAGGCAAGCCGTCTATCTCGATATTCGCGCGGAACCGCGCTGGCTGGATCTCTGCGTTCAGTTTTTCACCCAACTCTCTCACCGATGCGCGATTAAGAACGGATATCGCGTTCATCATCTTTGGGGAGACGACGGACACATCCGTAAACCGATGAGGAGCAGACGAGACGAATACCGGCAGTTCGGGATCTTTCAAGCCGATTTCTGAAGACAGGAAACTTGCTGCATTCATCCGGTCTTCTGGTGTTCGCATATTGAAGCTTTGTGTTTTGCCGTTCGCTTTGATCTCAAGATCTTGGGTCTCAAAATCAAAGCTTGTCTCAACGCCTGCCAGCGCGGCCTCATTCAACAAAACAACAAAGCGATCTTTCGGCAGTGGCTGAGGGTTCTGTGCGTCGAATCCGGAGTTGTAGCGCGCAAATCCGAACAGGCGATCACCCGGGATCCCCTCCCCTGCCCGCAGCGTCACGGTTTGCATCGGCTCGGCACTCAAGCCTTTGATTGGGTACCGGTTCAATCTGACGATAGAGAGCGCGTTCATACGTCTGCACCTGTCCAATCGAGTTATGCACGACCCAGAGTGATCCGTGCCGTTTGACGCTATCTCCAATCCTCAAAGGTATCGACCGAATAATCCGCTAGGGCTTCACAAGCGGGTGCCGAAAATCGGTTGGCCGCATGATGGCCGTGATTGTGAGCTGCGCCAATTTTGGCGGGTACGGCCCTTTAACGCCTCACTGCTGAAAATACATGCACACCGACCAAATGGAATAAAATTACATGAAATCAGCGGCTAAGAGGAGCACTAACCGTCAACCGCCGTCCGCTTGAGGTACGAACCTCAAAAATATCTAGACTTGATGTGCGTACCTCAAATAGCCTTGGAGGTATGCCGCGATTCGCACATCCTCGATTGACGGCGAAAAAAGGGAGGAATGGATGACTTACACAAAACTGGCCTCGGCCAGCGCACTAGTCCTTGCCGCTACTACTCTTTCCACCAAGGCGAATGCTGAAGATCTGACGCTTTGTTGGGCTGCATGGGACCCGGCCAACGCGCTTGTCGAGCTTTCAAAGGAATTCGAAGCCGAATCCGGTCACACGATGAACTTCGAGTTTGTTCCCTGGCCGAATTTTGCGGATCGGATGCTGAACGAGCTGAACTCCGGGGGCAAGCTCTGCGACTTGTTGATCGGCGACAGCCAGTGGATCGGCGGGGGTGCTGAGAATGGCCACTATGTCAAACTGAACGACTTCTTCGATGCTGAAGGCATCAGCATGGACGATTTCGCGCCGGCCACCGTCTATGCGTACTCGACCTGGCCCAAGGGCACGCCGAACTACTATGCGCTGCCAGCGATGGGCGATGCGAATGGCTGGTTCTACCGCAAGGACTGGTTCGAAAACCCGGATATCCAAGCCGCTTACAAAGAGGCGACGGGTCAGGATCTTCGCGAGCCTCAATCGCAAAAAGAACTTCTGCAGATCGCGCAGTTCTTCCAAGGTCGTGAGATCGACGGCAAGACTGTCTATGGCGCAGCCATCTTTACCGAGCGCGGCTCGGAAGGGATCACCATGGGTGTGACCGGAGCGCTGTATCCTTGGGGCTTCAAATACGAAAACACGCCGGGTTCCTATGACATGGAAGGCGCCGTGAACTCGCCCGAAGCGGTTGAAGCTCTGGAATTCTACAAGGAATTCTACGAAACGGCGACGCCTCCGGGATATACCAACTCTTACATGGGTGAGAGTCTGGACGCCTTTAAGTCCGGTCAGGTCGCCATGGCGATGAACTGGTTTGCGTTCTTCCCGGGTCTCTACGCCGATCCCAATACCGGCGGTGACAAGATCGACTTCTTTGTGAACCCACCACAAAATCAGGCAGGTTCGACACTGGGCGGACAAGGTATCTCGGTTGTCAGCTACTCTGACAAACAAGACGCCGCACTTGAGTACATCAAGTGGTTTGCACAGCCGGACGTTCAGGCCAAATGGTGGGAGCTCGGCGGCTACTCGGCCCATAACTCCGTACTGGAAGATCCGGGTTTCGTTGACAGCCAGCCGTTTGCCGGTGACTTCCTGGAAGCGATGGCCGGGGTGCAGGATTTCTGGCAGGAGCCTGCTTATGCGGAATTGCTGCTGGCGATGCAGAAGCGCATCCACGACTACGTGGTTGCGGACCAGGGCACCGCTCAAGAAGCGCTTGACCTTCTGATCCAAGACTGGACCGAAGTCTTCGAAGACGAAGGCAAGCTGTAGTCCGGACACAGGCAGGAGCGGGTGCAATCCCGCTCCACCTTCACCCGTGAGTCCTAAACCAACAAGAGCTGGCAAAGAGATGTCTGACAGGACCGTAGATCGCGTTGCGCAGGCAACGCCCGAGCGAGTTGCGCGAAAAATCCGAGGATTATCCGACCGCGCGATCGCCTGGATTTTCATCTCCCCAACGATTTTTCTATTGCTGGCGATCAACATCTTTCCGTTGATCTGGACCATCCAGCTGAGCTTTACCAACTACAAGGCCAACCGGATCGGGCGCGAGGTCAAAGACGTCGGACTCAGGAACTACGAGCGTATCCTGACGGACTCGGATACCTGGCTGAATATGCAGGCAACAGCGCATTTCCTGTTCTGGACAATCTTTTTCCAGGTCCTGATCGGGTTCACGCTGGCGTGGTTGATCAACAAGAAATTCAAGGGCAACGATCTTTGGACCACGATCATCGTGCTGCCGATGATGCTGTCCCCGGCCGTCGTCGGGAATTTCTGGAAATTCCTGTATCAGCCTCAAATCGGCCTGTTCAACTACATCGTGTCCTGGTTCACCGGCAAGGACCCCTCAAGCTTTGAAATGCTGGGGTCGGTCACTTTGGCCCCTTGGGCGATCGTGATCGTTGACACCTGGATGTGGACCCCCTTCGTGATGCTGATCTGTCTGGCCGGGCTGCGCAGCATCCCCGACTACATCTACGAGGCGGCTGAGATCGACAGGGCCAGCCAGCTGCGGCAGTTCTTTACGATTACCATTCCGATGGTGCTGCCGTTCCTGATGCTCGCGGTGCTGTTTCGAGGGATCGAGAACTTCAAGATGTTCGACCTGGTTGTTCAGCTGACAGGCGGTGGGCCGGGATCTGTAACGGAACTCACCTCAATCAATCTCAAGCGAGAGGCGTTTGAGAAGTGGCGGACGGGCTACGCCTCGGCCTATGCGATCATCTTGTTCGTCACCGTGTTCGGCCTTGCGTCGATCTACGTCAAAGCCCTGAACAAGGTGAAACAGCGATGAGCAGTTTTTCGGTCACTGAACCTTCGAACCGGTCCAAATGGATCGCAGGCTTCCTGGTCATCACTTATGCGCTGATCACGATGATCCCGCTGGTTTGGATCTTGCTGACTGGCTTCAAGTCTCCGGCCGACGCGATCAGCTACCCGCCCAAAGTGGTCTTTGACCCAACGCTTGAAGGCTACGTCAACCTCTTCACCACACGCACCAGGCAGACGCAGGAGTTTCTGGAAGCCAACCCGCCGCAGAACTGGGCCGATGAGATCGTACGCCAATACGACATGGTGATCGTTGGGCCCTCCAAGTTCGGCGAGCGCTTCATGAATTCGGTCATCATCGGATTTGGCTCGACGTTCTTGAGTATCTTCCTTGGCACGTTGGCTGCCTATGCGTTCAGCCGATTTAAGGTCCCGCTTAAGGATGACCTTCTGTTCTTCATCCTGAGTACAAGGATGATGCCTCCGGTCGCTGTCGCCATCCCTATCTTCCTGATGTTCAGAAACCTCGGTTTAAGCGACACGCATCTCGGGATGATCCTGCTCTACACGGGCGTGAATATCTCCCTGGCGGTCTGGTTGCTGAAAGGATTCATCGACGAAATCCCCAGAGAGTACGAAGAAGCCGCCCTTATCGATGGGTACACGAGGTTTCAGGCCTTCTACAAAGTGGTGCTGCCGCAAGCCGCTACCGGAATTGCGTCAACTGCGATCTTCTGCCTGATCTTCGCCTGGAATGAGTACGCGTTCGCCGTGCTGCTGACATCCGCAAACGCGCAAACTGCACCACCGTTCATCCCGACCATCATCGGTATCGGCGGCCTGGACTGGCCTGCCGTTGCGGCTGGCGCGACGATCTTCCTGATCCCGGTCATGATTTTCACCATCCTGATGCGCAAACACTTGCTGCGCGGGATAACATTCGGAGCCGTACGCAAATGAGCGAGTTTCTTTCCGGATTGGTGCGGCTCCGCCGCGGCCCATGGGAGATGGTCGCAACCATCCTCATCGCACTGGGTGTCTTCATGCTGATGCAGCCCTTTGTCCTTTGGGCCTTCACTTACTCTTTCATCGTCACGCTGATCGGAACCGTCATGTTCATCATCGTCAGCCATTTCCCGGAGTAGAAATGGCCCAGATCGTAGTCAAAAACGTAAAGAAGATGTTCGGCGATTTCACGGCTGTCCGCGAAAGTTCGTTCACGATTGAAGACGGCGAGTTTTTCATGCTGCTGGGCCCCTCCGGTTGCGGGAAAACGACGACGCTGCGGATGATCGCGGGATTGGAGCTTCCAACGTCGGGCGAAATCTATCTGGACGGCGAAGAGATCAGCCAGCGGCCGCCATCAGAGCGGGACATTGCCTTCGTGTTCCAGATGTTCGCGCTGTATCCCCACATGAACGTGCGCAAGAACATCAGCTATCCGCTTATTTCGCAGGGCATGCCGCGCGCTGCTGTCAAAGCCAAAGTCGAAGAAGTCGCGGGAATTCTGGGGATAAACGACATCCTCGACAGCCCGGTGGGTGGGCTTTCAGGTGGCGACAGGCAACGCGTGGCGCTGGGTCGCGCAATTGTTCGCGAACCCAAGGCATTCATGATGGACGAACCTCTTGGCGCTTTGGATGCCGAGTTTCGTGAGCACATGGCCGAAGAATTGCGCGCGCTCCACGATCGCATGGGCGCAACCACTGTTTACGTCACACATGACCAGCTGGAAGCCATGCAAATGGGCGACAAGATCGTTGTGATGAACAACGCTGTGATCGAGCAATTCGGCACGCCTCAGGAAATCTACGACAAACCGGCCACAATGTTCGTTGCGGATTTTATCGGGTCTCCTTCGATGAACTTCCTGTCGTTTCAAGGAAAGGTCGCACCTGGCTCGGAAGTGGTACGGCTGAATGGCCATGACGAAGCCGTACCCAAACTGATGGAAGGTGCGGAAGGTGACTTGGTTTTCGGCGTTCGACCCGAGCATGTTTTTCTGTCGGATGCCAGCGCCTACCGAGCCAAGGTCCTGGCCGCAGAATATCTTGGAACCACCCAGATCGTGACGCTGCAAAGCCCAAACGGAGAGTTGAAAGCCCGGATTGATGCACGCGAAACCGTCAATCCCGGCGAGACGGTTGGATTGGAATTTCGCTCATCCGCAGTGACCCTTTTCGAAAATTCTACCGGACGCGCGTTGAGGTCCGCACTGAACGACGAGGTACTGAGCAATGGCTGAAGTCGTTCTGGAAAACATTTCGAAGTCATTCGGCGACATCAAAGCGGTGGATGATATCTCAATGACGATCCCCAACGGTGCCTTCGTGGTGTTGTTGGGTCCGACGGGTGCGGGAAAAACAACAACGCTGAGATTGATATCCGGGCTTGAGAAGCTGGATTCAGGCACAGTTCGCATTGCCGGGCGCGACGTCGGGATGGATACACCCGCGCAGCGCGACGTGGCGATGGTCTTCCAGCAATACTCGCTGTACCCGCATATGACAGTGCGTGAAAACCTGTCTTTCCCTCTGCGGTCGCCGATCCTGAAGACACCAGAGGATGAGATCGCCAGGAAGGTCAACGAAGTCTCGGAGATCCTGCAGATCCCGCACAAGCTGGACAACAAAGCCACCGAATTGTCCGGCGGCGAAATGCAGCGTGTGTCGATCGGACGGGCGCTGGTGCGCGACCCCCAGATATTCCTGATGGACGAACCGCTCAGCTCTTTGGATGCCAAGCTTCGAGCGGATTTGCGCGTCGAGTTGAAGAGGATTCAGGCCGACCTTGGGTCAACCTTGCTCTATGTGACCCATGATCAGGTGGAGGCCATGACAATGGCGACGCATATCGGCGTGTTGGAAAACGGCAGGCTGGTTCAATACGGTACCCCCCGCGATATCTACGAAAATCCCGGCAGCGTTTACGTGGCCAGCAGGTTGGGTCTGCCACGGATAAACATCCTGCCGTCCGAGTTGTTCGGAGGCGATCACAAAGGCCCGCAGATTGGTCTTCGCCCGGAAAACATCATTGAAGGCGAAGGCAGCGAGGCTCGTGTGATACGCGCCGAGCATCTGGGAGATCAAACACGGCTACACCTGGACCTGAATGGTCACCCGGTTGTGACCCTGATTGATGTCCATCAGGACTACCCATCTGGAAAGATTATAAAAATCCGTCCCAATAACCCGTTGTATTTTGACGCGTCCGGCACGCGCGTGAACTAAGGAGCAAAAGCATGGCCCAGTTCCTCAACACAAAAGAAACCCTGGTGACAGAGGCGATAGACGGTCTTCTGGCTTCCTCTGGCGGTCAGCTTACCCGGCTGGACGGCTATCCGCATATCAAGGTTGTTTACCGGTCGGATTGGGACAAGTCGAAGGTCGCCCTGGTGTCCGGAGGAGGATCTGGTCACGAACCCGCCCATGCCGGTTTTGTTGGCGCTGGTATGTTGACGGCAGCGGTGTGCGGTGAAGTGTTCGCCTCACCCTCGGTCGAGGCAGTTTTGGCCGGTATCCTTGCGGTCACGGGTGAGGCCGGGTGCCTGCTGATCGTCAAGAATTACACCGGCGATCGGTTGAACTTTGGACTGGCGGCGGAACGCGCCCGCGCTTTGGGTCGCAAGGTTGAAATGGTCGTCGTCGACGATGACATCGCCCTGCCTGACTTACCGCAACCACGCGGCGTCGCGGGTACGTTGTTCGTCCACAAAATCGCCGGCGCGCTTGCCGAAAGCGGTGCCGATTTGGACACCGTCACCGCCGCAGCGAGATGCACTATAGCAAAGGTTGTCAGCATCGGTATGAGCCTGGACACCTGTACCGTTCCGGGTTCTCCGAAAGAAGACAGGATCGCACCCGGGAAAGCAGAGCTCGGCTTGGGTATCCATGGTGAGCCCGGCGTACAGCAAGTCGAGTTCTCAAATGCTGTTTCGGCTATGTCCACAGTCGTAGAAAAGCTGAAGCAAAGGGTTGGGTCCGGGGATTGCGTGGCGTTGGTCAACAACCTCGGTTCAACTACTCCGCTCGAAATGGCTGTCCTCACCCACGCCTTGTCCGAAACCGGGATTGCCCAGCATATCATTGGCCCGGCCCCCATGATGACATCGCTGGATATGCACGGGTTTTCGGTTTCCATTCTGCCCGTGGATCAGGACGATTTGTCAGCCCTTGAAGCTCCCATTGATCTGGCCGCGTGGCCCGGGGTCAATTCCATCGACCCGATCAAAGTAGCACCATTGCCTGATGGCCTGACCCCAATCGATCCAATTCCTTCGAACAATCCCGCAACAAAGGAAACGATCACCCGGTTGGCTAAGCTGCTGATCAACGCCGAGAAAACCCTAAACGAGCTGGATGCGAAGTCCGGAGATGGCGATACAGGAAGCACACTGGCCACTGCCGCAAGAGCATTGCAAGGTAGCCTTGACCGCATGCCGCTCGCTGATTTGACTCAGCTGTTTCCGGCGTTGGGCAATGAATTGAGCCAGACAATGGGTGGCTCCTCCGGTGTGATACTAGCAATTTTCTTCAACGCAGCTGGTGATGCATGTGCCAATGGGGCAACCGTAGCCAAATCCCTGGAAGAAGGCCTGAAACGCGTCAGCCAAGTTGGAGGCGCCAAGGTCGGCGACAGAACGATGATTGACGCCTTGGCACCGGCGCTTGCCGCTCTCCCATCGGGGTTGACCCATGCCGCAAATGCCGCCCGCGAAGGTGCAAACAATACAGCCAAAATTCGCCGTGCGAAGGCGGGCCGAGCAGCTTATGTTCCCGAAGAAAACCTAGTTGGACATAACGATCCCGGCGCTGAGGCCGTTGCCTTGTTGTTCGAGGGCTTGGCGCGGGAGCTTGAGGGCTGAGGAACACGTGGCAGACCAAAAACAAAAACTAGAATTGGTGAAGAAGCCAACCGTCAATGACATCGCGCGGGTTGCGGGTGTCAGTCTTGCGACTGTGGACCGGGTCTTGAACAGGCGCCCCGGCGTGCGCGCAGTAACCGTTCAGAAAGTACAAAAGGCAATTGATGAACTGGGGTATGTGCGCGACACCGCCGCGGCCAACCTCGCACGAAACCGGGTTTACAACTTCCTCTTTGTTTTGCCGGACACCGACAACGAATTTGTGGAAGCGATCAGCAACCAGATCGCAGAGCAATCCCGTGACCAGTTTATCGAGCGGACACGCATTACGATCAAAAGGGTCGCTCCGTTTGAACCGCAGGATATCGTCAACATTCTGGATGCTGTCGATAGTTTGGATGTTGATGGAGTTGCCGTTTTCGGACCCGAAACGCCTTCTGTTCGCGATGCCGTGAGACGGCTCAAGGACAAAGGGGTTCCGGTGGTTGCCTTGGTGTCTGACCTGCCGAGTTCCGAACGAGACCACTTTGTAGGAATTGACAACGTTTCCGCAGGACGAACCGCCGGTCAATTGATGGGGCGCTTCGTGCATCGGGAAGGCAAGGTCCTGGTTCTGACTGGCTCTCGTTTGGCACGTGACCACCTAGAGCGTCGCCAGGGCTTTGATCTTGTTGTGGCCGAGGAGTTTCCGCATCTCGAGGTCGTGGCGTCTGTTGAGGGCCGGGATGACCCGGATCTGATTTACAAGATGATGCCCGAGATCTTCGAAACCTACCCGGATCTGGTCGGAATATACTCGTCAGCAGCGGGCAATGCCGGCCTTATTCAATTCCTTTCGGAAAACAAGCTCAGCAAGGATTTGGTGATCATAGCGCATGAGTTGACTCCGCTTAGTCGAGAGGCTCTGAAGCTTGGCACGTTTGACGCCCTGATCTCGCAAGACACCGGGCACATTGTTCGTTCAGCCGTCCGCCTTCTGCGTGCGACTTCGGACAAAGTCCCATTCAACAAAGCGCAGGAACGTATCCGTATCGACATCTATCTGAGGGAAAATTTACCGCCATAGCGGCTTAGGTTTTGGGGAGGAAACTTATGAAAACGATCAAAGGTCCAGCATTGTTTCTTGCACAATTCGCAGGGGACGAAGCACCGTTCAATTCGTGGGACGCGATTACCAAATGGGCGGCTGACTGTGGATACAAGGGCGTCCAGGTTCCCAGTTGGGATGGCCGGTTGTTCGACCTTGAACAGGCCGCGTCCAGCACCGGTTACTGCGATGACTTCAAAGGCAAAGCCAGGGAAAATGGCGTCGAAGTCACTGAACTGTCAACGCACCTTCAGGGTCAGCTTGTGGCCGTTCACCCGGCCTATGACAGCGCCTTTGATGGCTTTGCCGCCGAGAGAGTCAGAGGAAACCCGAAAGCCCGGCAAGAATGGGCCGTAGACCAGGTCAAAAAAGCATTGTCCGCTTCGAAGAACCTGGGCATTTCGGCGCATGCGACATTCTCGGGCGCGTTGGCGTGGCCCTACGTCTATCCCTGGCCGCAGCGCCCTGCCGGCTTGATCGAAACGGCATTTGATGAACTCGCCCGCCGTTGGGTGCCAATCCTCGACCACGCCGAAGAATGCGGCGTCGATGTCTGCTACGAAATTCACCCCGGAGAGGACCTCCACGACGGCGTGACCTACGAGATGTTCCTCGAACGGACAGGCAATCACCCACGGGCCTGCATGTTGTACGACCCCTCGCACTACGTACTGCAATGCCTCGACTATCTGGACAATATCGACATCTACAAGGATCGGATCCGGATGTTCCATGTCAAAGATGCCGAATTCAACCCGACCGGGCGGCAAGGGGTTTATTCAGGATACCAAAGCTGGGTCGATCGTGCCGGCCGGTTCCGGTCGCTTGGCGATGGCCAAGTCGATTTCGGGGCGGTCTTCTCAAAAATGGCGGCGAACGACTTTGATGGCTGGGCTGTGGTCGAATGGGAATGCTGTCTCAAACACCCCGAGGATGGAGCGCGTGAGGGCGCTCAGTTTGTGTCGGATCACATCATCCGTGTGACCGAGAAAGCCTTTGATGATTTCGCGGACGGTGGCGCTGACGAAGCCGCCAATCGCAAAATGCTGGGAATCGAATAATGGTTACAGGACGCAGTGAAGAAGCCTCGGGACGCATTCGGCTTGGCATGGTCGGCGGCGGAAATGACGCCTTCATAGGCGGCGTTCATCGCATAGCAGCACGATTGGACGACAGGTTCGTGCTGGTTGCCGGCGCTTTGTCTTCGACGCCTGAAAAATCCGTCGAAAGCGGCCGGGCATTGGGTCTCGAACGGGTCTATGAAGACTTCAAACAAATGGCGATCCGGGAAGCCCGGCTCAAATCCGGGATCGAGGCGGTCTCAATCGTCACGCCAAATCACGTCCATTATATCGCCGCGCGTGAATTCCTGAAACGCGGGATTCACGTCATTTGCGACAAGCCACTCACCTCGACCCTTGCCGATGCAAAAAAACTGGTCAAAGCGGCGGAAAGCGCGAATGCCCTGTTCATATTGACCCACAATTACACAGGCTACCCGATGGTTCGGCAGGCGCGTGAAATGGTTGCCAACGGCGATATCGGCAAAATCCGCGTCGTCCAGGTTGAATACCCGCAGGATTGGCTGACCGAGCAGCAGGATTTCAAACAGGCGGAGTGGCGAACCGATCCCGAACGCTCGGGCGCGGGCGGATCAACCGGTGACATCGGAACCCATGCCTACAACCTCGCTTGTTTTGTGACCGGGCTGAGGGCGGAAAGCCTTGCGGCGGATCTGCAAGCCTTCGTCCCGGGGCGCCAAGTCGATGACAACGCCCACGTATTGCTTCGCTTCGAGGGCGGTGCGCGGGGTATGCTGTGGTCCTCTCAGGTGGCTCCCGGCAACGAAAACGCACTTCGGTTGCGGGTCTACGGCGAAAAAGGTGGGCTGGAGTGGGCTCAGGAAGACCCGAACTATCTCTGGTTCACGCCCTACAACGAACCAAAGCGTCTGATCACCCGCAATGGCGCTGGAGCTGGTGACGCTGCCAATCGCTTGAGCAGAGTTCCTCCGGGCCATCCCGAAGGATATCTTGAAGGCTTCGCCAATATTTACGGAGAGGCTGCTGAGGCGATCCAGGCTTTCCGAAATGGGATTTCACCTGAGGCACGCGTTGTTTACCCAACCGTGTATGACGGGCTAGACGGCGTCAAATTTGTAGCCGCTTGTGTGCAAAGCTCGTCCAGAAACGCGGCTTGGGTCAAGTTGGAGTAAGTCTGGCTGTGGGCATCGGGTAGGCACCGGAACTGAGCCAGCCAACCCTTCCCTGCCCCTCGGCTCGTCCAACCACCAGTTCGCCGCAGTATTGAAACTCTGTGGCCGCCAAAATCACAACCCTGCGGCGAAGTAACCCTTCGCCGCATGGTCCACCAATGGCCGCTCTGCGGACAAAGTAGATTTTCGCCGCAGTGTCGATCTGTGTCTGCATTCGGGTGGAAGCAAAAAAGAGAGTAGGCCGTCATTCACGGCCCCCTATCATTCATTCCGCAGCTTCAGGTATCGGCGATTGACCATCCGGAACAGGTTCGGCTTTTAGGATCGGAAGGCGGCACTGCGTGCATCTTTCAAGCTCAAAACCGTCTTGCCCCTGAATGCGGTTCGGGGGATGCGTTAGCACCAACCGAGTCGTAGTTTGCTCATGTGCCGTTTGCCAAATCGGCGACGTATAACAAAAACACTGCTCGGCACCAAACCAGCCTAAGGTCTGACTTTGGTTCGGAGCCACCCTCCGAACCACCTTAAGGCTAAAAACACTTGTTTAAACCGGAAGCAAGATTGATGGCGCACTCAGCCTCCCGGGAGCGCTCCCGCCACCCACATCTCTGCAAAAGAACGCACCGCACAATGCGGTTCTTCCGACAAAGTAAAGCGGAAGATATTTGATCCAGCGCCGGCTCCCCTGCGTATCGCCCCGGCGTAACACCGTTAAAGCTTCAGGAGGGTTTTATGTTCGATGCAAAGCGGTTTCGGCTGGACGGTCAGGTGGCACTTGTCACCGGCGCTGGAGCAGGAATTGGTCGAGGCGTGGCGCGGCTTTTTGCCGGGGCCGGCGCTGCGGTCGTAGTGAGTGATCTCAAAGCCGAGACCGCGCAGGCAGTTGCAGATGACATCAATGCCGCGGGCGGGAAAGCTGCTGCGCTGGCCTGCAATGTGACGGTCGAAGACGACCTTCAAGCGGCGGTGGACTTGGCTGTAACGCAGTTCGGCGGATTGTCCATTCTGGTAAACAATGCCGGGGGCGGAGGGCCCAAGCCGTTTGACATGCCGATGGATGACTTCCGTTGGGCCTATGAGTTGAACGTGTTTTCACTGTTTCGGTTGACGCAGTTGGCTGCTCCGCACATGCAAAAAGCCGGCGGCGGCGCAGTCCTGAATATCTCGTCGATGGCTGGCGAGAACAAGAACCAGCGCATGGCGTCTTACGGTTCATCCAAGGCGGCTGTGAACCATCTAACCCGCAACGTGGCCTTCGATCTGGGGCCGATGGGTGTGCGGGTGAACGCCATTGCACCTGGTGCGATCAAAACCGACGCGCTGGCTTCGGTGCTGAATGACGACATCGAGAAGGCAATGCTGAAGCATACTCCTCTCGGGCGGTTGGGCGAGCCCGACGACATCGCTTATGCCGCGCTTTTCCTTTGTGCACCTGCATCAGCATGGATCAGCGGTCAGGTGCTGACCGTTTCGGGCGGCGGCGTGCAGGAACTGGACTAACGGTTTTTCAACCCATTCCAAGATAGGGCATGACATATGAGCTTTGACGCTTTTGCAGAATTTCGCATGGACGGACATTCCGTCCTGATCACCGGTGGTGCGCAGAATATCGGCGCGGGCATCGCCAAGACTCTTTCCGGGGCGGGAGCCAAGGTGATGATTGCCGACCTTAACGGCGACATGGCCGCGGAAACCGCCGCAACGATTTCCGGGGAAACCGGTAACGCGTGTCTCGGAATGGCTTGTGACGTGACCGACGCGGATCAGATCAACGCCGTTGTGGCAGCAACTGCGGACGCCTTTGGCGGCATCTCGACACTTGTCAACAACGTGGGCTGGGGCGGTCGTCAACCCGATCCAGCGGCGATCCCCGAAGAAGAGTTCATCAACTCCTACAAACTCAACACGATCAGCGCCTACCGTATGAGCATGGCCTGCCTGCCGTATCTCGAGAAGGCCGAGAACGGGTCGATCACCAACTCAGGATCGTTTTCCTCGGCCGTACCGGCCTATGACATCCTGCCCTATGGCACGGCCAAAGCGGCCCTGAACCAGATGATGGTGTCGTTGGCACACATGCTGAACAAGCGGGTGCGCGTGAATTCGGTGCTGATCGGCACGGTGATGACAGCCGGCTATGGCGATGCGGGCATCTCTCCTGAAATGCAGGAAAAACTGGCCCATCCCGACAACCTGACCGGACGGCCAGGCCGCCCGCAAGACATTGCCAACGCGATGCTGTTCCTGTGTTCGCCGGCAGCGGGTTGGGTCAGCGGGCAAACGATCAATGTGCATGGCGGCGGCGCCGTTGTGCGCTTGTTCGGAAGCTGAGGGCCGCGCCGTGAAACTTCTGTCTTTGCGCTTGGTAGGAGCGTCAATCATCACGGCCACTCTTGCGATTGCTTCCCCTTGGGTTTCGGCACAGGAAGCAGCACAGCCGGACAAAGGCGCGCCTGTGACCAACGATCAAATTTTCATGATGATGTTTGCCGATCAGGGTCGATCGGTCGGGTTCCAGAGCATGTTGATTGCCATTCACCTGGAAACGCTTAAGGCACAGGTGGACCGGGACGCGGCCATATTGGCGCGAAATCTGGAACTGTTTGAGCGCAGCGCCATTTCCGAGCTTGAGTTGGAGATCTCGCAACTGAAGGATGCCTGGAACCGGTTGCAGTTGGTTGTTGCCGAGAAGAACCTGACCACGGTGGCGGCGCAGGTGGCGGCGTTGCAGTTGATCGGGGATCATTTCGCGGGCAAGTCGGTGCCGCTCGACGATCTTTATTCCGCCTATCTGGAAGGCTGGAACGCGGGTTGCGACAAGGGACCTGCTGAGGTGCGGGCGAACGAAGCTTGGATGGCCTATGCGGAGAAGGCACTGCAACGTGCGCGTGAACTGAACAGCCGAGGAAACCTCTCTGATGCCACCTTGCTGCAGCGAGAGGTCGACTTGCGCATTGCCCGGTCGAATTACGAGAACCGGGCAAGCCGCCTCGATCGTTGCCGCCAGGTGTTCTTCCCCAGTCTTGACGAGGTCGCGCGGCAGGGCCAGTGAGGTTGCTTGCACGCGAACCCGAACAAATGGAGCGTTACAAGATGACCAGATCGAGCGAGCTGCCGATGGCGTCGGATCAAATACTGCGTGGGGCAATTCTGTCCGGCCTGATCAATGCAGTTATCAATGGCATCATTCAGTATTTCATCTTGCGCGGGACGGCGCCGATCCCGCTCACTTTGGATTCAATCAGTGGCGGCAGTCACTCGGTTCTGGGTGGCGCGGTTTTACTGGCGGTTTCGCTCGCGATGATCCTGACTGCTGTGGCCCATGTCACGGTTAAGGGCCCCAAGAAGCCGTTTGTGCCGACCACATTGAGGCTGGTGTTCAAACACGGGCTGGTCGCCTTTGGCACGGTGGTCGCCCTGGCGGTGCTATGGCAGTGGGCATTCGGGACGGTCGAAGTGGGTTTGGTGTTTGCGGTGATCCTGCTGGGGTTGATCGCGGGCGTGGTCGCGGCCGCAGTGAATTATCTGACGATCGTTGAGGTAACCGGGGGCGGCGGTGCATAGTGTGGCTTGGTTGGGTGCAAGCAAGTTGCTTGCATCCGAAGTCAGATGTGCAGGCGATTGTTGATGAAACTTGGCAAAGAAATATCGTCTGATCGACCTGGTTTGATGGCTCGAGACTAAGGTTTAAAATCTGCACTTTGCCTTCTCAGCAAACGGAAATTATCGTCCCCGAATGTCGAATGCTGCGCCTTTAGCCAGTGAGCAGAACGGGCTCGGAGCAGTCGCTCGCAGAGTTTGGACGAATGACGGCTACGCGGACTTTTCCAACATTGGACCTTCGGGCTCCACTAACGCAGCATCAGTTTGCGGTCGAAGTGCGAGGGTTTTTGCGGCGCGTCGTGGGTCACCATTTCGGTTATTCGCGGATGTAGATTTCGTCCGAACCTATACCCTTCTTTCGCCGCAGCTTGGTCCGATAACTCAGACGCGGACAAAGTGGGTATTCATCAATGTTGAGCAGTGGAACGATCTATCCAGTTGTCAAATCGTCACTGTGTCCACTTGAATTTTCCAGTCTGTTTGCCGGTCATATCGTGAAAAGAGCCCTTTCCACCCGGTCTGAACAAATAGACGACACCAACATCCTTGAAGACGACCTGCAAGCCATTCTTAGTTTTTGTCATAGGATTGTCGACAGGAGAAGTATTGGTGTCTCGCAGACACAAGCCGCTGTTCGAATTGCAAGATACGATGTTTGGACTGTATGGCCCCCCGTTCTGCGCGTGCCAGTCTGAGGTCACAGTAACTCGGGAACCAGCTGCGATATCCTGAGCGAAAGTCGGCGTCACTGAAGTCAAGATGGCCGTTGCTATCCCCGCACAAAGTTCTTTCAAAGAGTAACCCTCCACAAAAAACCCTAGCTACTCTGCTATATGGTGGACGCATGTCAAGCGTACGGGGGATGCAGCTAAACCTCCGGCAACATTGGGCTCAATTACCCGGTTTCGCCACTCTTGGCATGAACAGAGGTTGCCAAAATGCGAACGGCGGGGTGCCGGATCAAGCGGCAAAAAGTCAACAGATTGGCCGTTTTTGCGCACGGCTGGTCGCATAGCGCCGTGGTTGGACTGCGTGCCGCGCTAGCGTTCGGCCGTGGAGAGCCCAAAGTGCAAAACTGCCGCTCAGTGCATTGATTCTAGCAAAGCGCAGAAGACCCACTTTGTAAATCCGACCAGTTTCCGGAGGTTGACCGTGGCAAAAAATTTAGAGTGGAAACTTGCACACTCTAAACGGTTGTAGTGTGGTTGTATTTGATCGCGGCACTCGTCTCTTTCGTAGGTCAAAGTAAGGTTGATCGATGCCAGTATTGGATCTAGTCGCGTATACCGTCGAACGAGATGGCGGATTTGTGTTAATTCGGGAGTTAGGCGAGGAATTTAGGTTTTCGCATTAGAAAGACCATTTTTAGACGGGAGGTCCAGCCTTGGAGCGTAGGGTTTCAGCCATTTTAGCTGCCGACATGTTTGGCTTTAGTCGCTTAACAGAGGTTGATGAGACAGGGACCATTTCTAGGCAAAAAAGGTACAGGTTAGACATCGTTGAACCACTCACCAAAAAGCACAATGGGAACTTTATCAAGTTCACTGGAGATGGATGGCTCGGAGAGTTTCCTTCCGTTGTTGAAGCTGTTCAATGTGCTGTACAGATCCAAGAAGAATTGCGAGCACGAGAATCCGATCAAGCGCCGGAACAGAGAATTCGCTATCGGATGGCGATAAACTTAGGTGATGTGATCTTCGATGAAGGTGATGTCTATGGAGATGGCGTCAACATAGCCGCTCGCCTTGAGCCATTAGCAGACCCTGGAGGCTTGATCATCTCAGGGACTGCCTACGATCTGTTGAAAAACCAGGTTGAGGTCTCTTATCGTTCACTAGGTCAAAAACGACTGAAGAATATAGCTAAACCTGTTCGAGCTTACGCCGTAAACTTAGCCACCGACAGCAGTAACCGGCAATACGCAAGCTCGAGGCTGGTAACGGCGAACTACCTTTTTGCCGTGTCCTTCTTCGTTTTTCTGCTAGGTGTTTCTATTTTCGTATGGATTACAAGTTCATCTACGAAGCCTTCCAGCATAGACCTACTTTCGCAAGTCGTTTCGAAGGCCCAACAAGAGTTAACGAAATTGGGCTTCTATGACGGCTTAGCTTCAGGCGATATTGACCACAAAACGCGGTCGGCAGTTTTGGAGTTTCAATCGGAAAACGGACTCCCAGAGACTGGAGTACTGACGCCACGAACCATTGAGCGTTTAGGTCTAAAGAACCCTCTGGACGGAAGCCTTTCAATAGCCGAGCTAGTCTCTGAAAAATTTGCCAGGCCAATAAAGCCTGACCACTTAGCTTTGGCGGGGTTTTCCCCACAATTGGTCGAGATTGCGAAGGTCTTTGAGCACTCCAAACTGACTTTCGAAGTCTTTGAAGACAACCTCTATGTCGCGGTTCAAGCTCCAACCCTAAGGTCCTGGAAAGAAATTGCCCAACTCGCTGGCGAGCTTAATGGCCACATAGTTTCGATTACCTCCCGCGCCGAGAACCAGTTTGTATTTGAAATGATATCTACGGATCCAGCGTTCTGGCATCCAGACGGGATCAAGACATCCTGGATTGGCCCTGCGATTGGATTTCACCAGAAAGTTGGTTACCGTGAACCTGATCAGGGGTGGGTTTGGCAGAGTGGTGAGGAAACTGACTATACAAACTGGTTGCCGAGCCAGCCAAACAACTGGAACAACGAAGAGCACATTGCGGTTTTTATGAACAGTACAGGAGCAATTAGCGAGGATTCCGCACCCAAGGTTTCCGACAAATGGGGCGATTACTGGGGAAATGCAAATGCTTTTGTGCTAGAATTTGCGAATATCCAGATGATGCAAAAACCTTTCAACTAGTTGGATAAAACACTGTTCAGGAGCAAGATGAAAAATGAAATACCGCCCCAAGCTGGCACTTCTCTCCTTAGTTGTGTGTCTCACGTTTGTGTTTCCGGCCACATCCATTTCTGAAATTGGGTTACGTGAAGGTGTTGTGTCTTCGAAGAAACTGCCATCACCACAAAAAGCGAAGTCCATTGTATTGTTGGACGTTCCTCACATGAAGCAAGGACACGACATGTGCGTTCCGACTTCTAGTTCAATGATTTTGGCATACTACGGTGAAAACCATAAGCCACTCAAACTTAAAAACCTTGCGGAAAACCACAAGCCACCAAGCGAAAGGAACAGTTTTACTCTTTGGTCGGACATGGATGTAGCGCTAAAGAGCGTCGGGCATAGGTGGCAGCAAAAGTGGTACAAAAAAACGAGCACTGGTTTTTCGCAGGGCCTCAGGGACATCAAGCGACACCTTCGAAAAGGCTATCCAGTAATGATAGATGTTGATCTAGAAGGTCCAGAAGGGCACACTTTTGTTGTGATCGGATACGATGATGCGCGTAAAGTTGTTTTTATTCGCGACCCCTTACTCAACAAAAATCAACATCGGATTCTAAGCTACTCAAAGTTAAGATCTGATTGGCACAACCATAGATATGCAGATGAGTTTGGCGCATGGAGAGGAGCATACTTTTCAAAGCCAAGGCGGTGATCGAGCACTAGATATCTCGCACTGTGAGCCACTCTAACGGCCAGATTCTCCCGAGAGGCAATTTTGCTCGCCTTACGAAATGGTTTCTGCTTAGGGCTGCTAGCGATCCAATGAACCCGCAGCGCCCCAGCGTGCAACAATGATCGCAAGGGGCTCGGTGCAGACATCCGACTAGTTCTGTCGAATGACTACTTTGTGTCGGTTACCAGCCCCTGCCCATTCAATGGATCAGCTTCTGCAGCGTCTTGTCTGTTCGGATCAATTCAGTGATCGTTTTGCGCAGTTCCTCAGCTTCTCTGGACCTTTGTCCATGTCTCCAGGACGGATGGCTTGGCCCAGCAACGTGCCCACCTCTAGCCCCATGCATGCGACAAACACTCCAGCCTTTAACGGCGGGTGCGCGGCACCGCTTGCCAGTGGATTTCGCCGTAGCGGTGCATCTGGGCGCATCATTGAGCCGTTTGGTGGGGTTTATGAGGTTGTCGTTGTTTTTTTTCATTCACCCCGCCCCCTGTTTTGGACGTTACCAACGATTGCCTGCCCACCTTCATTGACTTCCACGCGTTCGACCCGGACGGTTTGATCTGCCTTGGATCGATATCGTTTCAGGGTTTCAACCTGGCTGGTGAAGGTCCGCGCAAGTTTGTTGAGCGCTCGTTCCGCAGAATCTTGCTGCGGGAGAGTTTTTACGTGGTTCAGGCGACGTGCCAACATCATCGTGGCCTGATGGATCGCGCCCATCTGGATCGCAAGCATGGCTTCGATCTCGTCTTGCGGCTTAACCCCAGCGACAACCGACATCACAAAGTTCGATGCCGTCTCTGAGACAGAGCTGTCTTGTTGCCCAAGAGTCGCGATTTGATCCATGACGCCTTCGAAGAATCGGCAGTCTGTTGTGCCAAGCTCATGCATTGCTAAAGCACAAGCCGTCGTTGGATCATTTCCTTTGTGCCCAACCGTGAGCCGGCGTGTGCCCTCATCAAAATCCAACTTGATGTCCGGTGCCCTAACGCGTGATCTCTTCCGTTCCCTCAAATCGGCAACAGCAATGGTCTCCGCTTCGGTAAGCTCGGAGTTCTTTGTCTGCAGATCGTTGCCTTCGTCTTTCGGTGCCTTGGTCATTTCCGCCTCGCATAGCAGGGAGTGGTTAGTATTAGTGTTCCGTTTCAGCACCGAGGGACCTGATAGAAACCGGCCTGACGGGTTCTGATTTGGAACCATGGGAGGTCTTTGGGTTCTCAAACGGAACCACAGAGGATGGTGACGGGTCCGTCCCAGAACCGCGTTTTGTTTTTTCGGGCTGCCAAAAGCGCCAGTCGTTTGTGGCGGCTTTCTTGCCGGACCGGGCCTGCGTCGCCTTGGTCGTCAACCGCCATTCATGCGCTCGCCGATGATACCAGTTGCCTTCCTGCTCCAGCACAAGGAAGCCTTTGTCCTGCAGATCCTCGAAAGCGCGTTGAACGGTGGCCTTGCCCAACCCCAAGGTTTCTGCCGCCTCGTTCATCGACAGAAACACCTTGCCGTTGTTGCCGCCATTGAAGCGGGTGTGAAGCTCCAGCCAGAGCTTCACCGCAGGTCCGGACAGAGCCCGCCACGCCGGGGACTTGATCATTGCGTAGGGCAGAGGGACGTATTGACCCTCATCTGATCGTTTACCCGCCGGAGACCTCCGCCTACTCATCGCGAGACCTCCGCGGGAAATGCTCGGGCAAAGCATCCAGTTCGGGTATGTCACAGCCGACATGTGCCCGGACGAGCCTAGTTAGGCCGGATTTGGACACACAGTAGCCGAGCGTGTCCCAGGCCGCTCCCCCGGCCGGAAAATGGGGTCTCTGACGCTGAAACAGCCATTGGACGCCATCTCGGCATACGGCAACCCGGTAAATGCCGAGGCGAAAGAGCTCGCCGCTGTAGTTCTCGGCGGTTTCCCGATGATCAATTTGTGGAAGAGGGCCGGTTTCGGCTCCCCTTTCGCGACTGGCATTGGTAGAATTGGAAAAGGACATATCAGCCATGCTCGATCCGTCCTTTCCGTACGATCACCCGTTCGACCGAGTGGCTCAGGGGCGACCAGTAGTACCGGCGCTCGTTTTGACTTGTCGGCGCGGGGCATCCTGTGGCATCAACTGGACTTGCTAGGGTGGCAGTCGATGTCACTGGAAAAGCCCCATCTCCGCGCTTGGAGTTGGGGTTTTTCATTATGCAGCCTCGTTGTTTGGATCGGTGCGCCGCGCCGCAAGCCAGGCGTTCAGGTCAGCGCCGTGATAGGCGATCCGCCGACCGATGCGGATAAAGGCCGGACCACACATGCGGTGGCGCCATTGAGCCAGCTTTTCGCGGTTTCCCAGCAGTTGCATTTCAGGGTCTTCTGGGAAATAGACCCGATCGTCATTGAAGACGTTTGCCATCGTTAGAATCCTCTTGGATCAGTTGCGATGGCTCCCGATTATGGGCAGCTTTGCCGAAGTGTCACCAGACTTTTTCCAGCGCTTAAGCGTCTTCCCGACGTGAGAAAATGCTTAAGCGTTTTTTCTGAACACCGCTTCGTACCTTGATTTGAAAGGCTCTTCAGATCTCAGAGTAGTGAGGTAGTTTTCCGCCGTTTTATTGGACTGAGGCATTTGAGGGTTTTGTTTGCGCGCACGTTCAAAAGCCTCGGCCACAATGCGATCTTCGCTAATGAGACCAGCGGCACTTCCCAGTTTCTCGATCTCTTGCAACAGCACTTCCAGGTTGGCCAACCTGCGTTCCCGGGACGCACGCGCACCTGCGTCACCTGCCCTTTTTCGAATATTGGCCGACTGCATTCCTGCTATTGCTGCATCCTCGTAGCTGAACTTCCAGCGGTAATGTTCAACCATCCGACCCAATGCCATGAGTTCGCCGTACATATAGTGTCGCAATTGCCCAGCTAAGGCTTTGCTCAGCTCGCTATCCCTTGAACCATCATGAACGTAACTTTTAAACCCCGCTAACTCGTCTAGTATTTTGAACTCAAACCAACGCTTGCTGAATACTGAATCGAGCTTCTTGAGCTCGAATGCCAACGCTTCTCTTAGTTTGTCTAGCGGACTCCTCGAACGCTGTGGAACTTCTTCGTAGTCGCTGAAGTCAAGAGGGTAGCTTCTATCAAAAACTGCGAGCGCGGCATCTATCTGCTCTTGGGAGTATTTGGTTTTGTTTAGTTTACTAACTCGAAGGATATGCCGAGCCTCTTCCAACTCATCTAGAGATGCAATTAGAAAGTCAAAATACTCTCTCATGTGGTCGATTTCATAGTTCTTTCGACATTGCTCCACGAAAAAATCCCAGAGGTCATCTATGGAAAACTGAAAGAAATTCATCTCCCACCATTTGGGCGCAGAACTAACCTGTCTTTCTTCCAAAATCTCGTTCAAAATTTGGATGCGAACTTGATCTGGCAGCTCGTCGAAACCAATCCGGTCGAGCTCGGCATTCGCATCGGAAGGTAAATTCATTCGAGTTTCGAATAACCAGTCCTTCGATTTCCTGCCAATTGGAACTGGTTTCTTTTTACCCTCGCCATGAACGAATGGGTTTAGTTCATAGGAAAGAACTCTGTTTAACCGTTCAATTTCTTCTTCCGAAAAACGTTCCAATAAACTCGTTTCCTCCGATCATGTCGTTAGCAAATGAACCTGCACCAGCGCTCAATCAATTCGCGCCGCCTTTCCAACAAATCCGACCGTGCATAGGCCCGCTCCACATCGGACCCGATCTGATGAGCCAAGGCCGCCTCTGCCAGTTCGCGCGGCGCGTTCGCCGCCTCTGTCGCCCAATCCCGAAACGAACTGCGGAAGCCATGCACGGTAACGCCACCCTGCCGCATCCGGCGCAGCAACATTAGCATGGACATGTTTGACAGGGGCTGATGCCGCTTTTGCCCCTCGAACACATAGTCAGAGGCCAACGCGCGCAGCGGTTCTAGAATGGCCAGCATTTCGTCGGTGAGAGGAACACGATGGACCTGCCCGCCTTTCATGCGCTCCGCAGGTATGATCCAAAGTCTCGTATCGACATCGACCTCGGGCCATTTCATCTCCAGGGCCTCTGAGGTCCGGCAAGCGGTCAGGATAGTGAACTGCAGCGCCTTGGCTGCCATGGCCGAGCGGGTCTGCAACTCGACATAGAACGCGGGCACCTCTTGCCAAGGCATTGCGTCGTGGTGCTGGACCTTGGCTTTGACGGTGGGCAGCACCTTGCCTTCGCGGATCGCGGTCACCGGGTTCTCGCCCGAGCGGAAGCCCTTGGACTTTGCCACGTCGAGCACCGTCTTAATCCGCTGCGACAGCCGCTTTGCGGTTTCGTGTTTCTCAGTCCAGATGGGCGATAGGCACATCAGCACTTCGGGCTGATCGACGCTATCCACAGGCATTCGTCCGATCTTGGGGAACGCATAGTCGCGCAAAGTGTTGAGCCACTGCTGACCGTGTTTGGCATTCTTCCACGTCGGCAACCGGTCGATGTGAACCTGACGGCTGAGTTCTTCGAAAGTAGGAATTTTACGCTGGGCATTAAAACGAGGGTTCAACCCAGCTTTCGCCATTCGCCTGTATTCGAGCGCTCTTTCTCGGGCCTGGTTCAATGTGACGACGTCGGCGCCGCCCAAACCGAAGTCCGTTCTCAGCGGAGCGCCCTTGCGATTCTTCTGTCCTTTGACCGTTACGCGTACGATCCAACGCCGTGCACCTGATGGATCAACAACAAGATACAAGCCAGAACCGTCGCCATGCCGGCCCGGGCCCAGATTCTCTACCAGCTTTTTTGTCAGCTTCCCGCTGAGCGCAGACATGAAAATACCACAAAATATACCACTCAATGGAAGTATACGAGTATGACCGGACAAAAGCCAACAAAACCCAGAAGCACGACTATGGCCATAAAACACAAAGGTTCAAACGACCTAGTGTATCTCATCGAAATCAGGGAGAATTACCAAGTGGCGGACCGAGGAGGATTCGAACCCCCGACCCCTTGATTCGTAGTCAAGTACTCTATCCAGCTGAGCTATCGGTCCGCGTTGGTGAGGCGGTATTTAGACCCGGCGTTCGGGACGTGCAACCCGATTCTTCAAAAATATTTCAAAAACCCATCTCCCCCCTTGGGAGCCTTATTTCAAAGACCGTGCCCTCCGGGCCGGTGCTGGTCAGCACCAATTCTCCCCCGTGGCCGCGCACCAGTTCCTGCGAAATCGCCAGACCCAGGCCCGAGCCACCTTTGCGCACACCACCCTGAAAAGGCGTGAACAGATTCTCCTGCGCTCGTGGCGGCAAACCGGGGCCGGTATCCCGAACCTCGATGACCCATGCGTCCTGATCTTCGGAGGCCGAGATCGTGATTTTTCCCGGTTGGCCGGATGTCATAAGTGCTTGGCGTGCGTTGCGCACAAGGTTCATGATGACCCGGAACATCTGTTCCGGATCGGCCCGAACGACCAGATCGTCCGGAACGTCGTTGGCAATTTCGATACAGCCACCGTCTACGGCCAGAGCCTCGCTGGACGCTACGTCGGCAGCGATATCGCGCAACCGCACCATGGTCAGGGCGGGCGCGGGCTCTTCGGCCCGCCCGAAGGCCAGCGTACTTTCGCACAGGGACACCGCCCGGGCGATCGAGTTGACCAGCTTGGGCGCCATCCGTCTGACCAGCGGGTCGTCACTGGCTTCGATCCGGTCAGTGAACAGCTGGGCCGAGGTCAGGATGTTGCGCAGATCGTGGCTGACCTTGGCCACCGCGCCACCCAGCTGAGCCAGCCTCTCGCGCTGTTTCAGGGCCTGGGTCAGGTCGGTCTGCAGCATCTGCAGGGCTTCTTCAGCCTCGCGCAGTTCGGTCACCTTGGATTGGGGGGAGATGATGCCGCGCGCATCCTCGGGTGCACGGGCGTAACGCTGCATGTAGCCCACCACGCTTTTGATGGGGCGGACCAGAACCACCCGCACCGCAAGGAACAGGAAAAACGCGGTGATGATCGAGATGACAAAGGACAAGCCGAGGATGCGCAGGCCGTAATCAATCATCGCCATACGCAGGGGCGCGCTGTCCATGGTGACTTCGATAAGCAGGCCCGCATCCCGGACAGGCTGCCCGATGACGCGAATGACCTGGTTCTCGGGCGTGAAGAAACGGATCATCGCGTCCCGAATGAGAACCCAAGGCCCGGCGCCTCGCAGATCATAGGTCTTGGCGACTTGGTCTGGGATAGGGGAAGACAGCATCAGCTGGCGCACCTCGTCCCGGCGCAGCACCACGTTGTAGACCCCGGCATTGGCCAAAAGCTCGGCCTCCAGCTCGTCGGCCAGCATGTCGTCTGCCAGCAGCGCGAGCGAGGCGATCTGGGCGCGTTCCAGCCGGTTCAGAAGAAAATCCTCGCGGAAGCGCGCGATCGACGGCACGAAGATCAGCACCTCGGCCAACATCACGAAGACCGTCGTCAAGATCAGGAAACGACCCGACAGCGAGTTCAAGTGGCGCTCCTTTCCCGATCAGGGGATCCAGCGCTGGACCAGCCTGACCACTCGTTCAACCATCTGATTCTCAAACAGTCTTGGCGAGAAATAGGCGCCCGCCACCCGTTTGTTAAGCTCTCCGATCGTGGGATAGGGCGACACCATCGCCGCGATCTGGCTCATCTTCAGGTTATTGGCCAGCGCCAGAGACCACAAGTTGATCAGTTCGCCCGCCTGATGACCCACGATTGTGGCCCCCACCGGGCGCCCCTTGACGACCATGACCTTGATGAACCCGGTCGTTTTGCGTTCGGCCACGGCGCGATCGTTGTGGGCATAGTCGAACCGGGCGATCTCGATCTTGTCGCCATGGCGGTCGCGCGCCTGCGCCTCGGTCAGGCCGAGCTGGGCCAGTTCGGGGTCGGTATAGGTTGCCCAGGGGATGTGCGCCGTCTTGGCTTTGGACGGCAGCCCGAACAGGGCCGAACGGATGATGACCCCGGCATGATACCCCGCCACATGGGTGAACTGCAGCCCGCCCGCAACGTCACCAATCGCATAGACCCGCCGGTTGGTGGTGCGCAGGCTGTCATCCACCTTGATGCCCGTACGCGTCTGGTCGATGCCGGCAGCCTGCAGGTTCAGGCGGTCGGTGTTGGCCTTGCGTCCCACCGCCAGCAGCAGGTGCGAGCCCGCATGGACCGCGCCATCCTCGGTGACGACCTCGACCGCGCCGGCCTTCCCGCGCACCCGGGCCACCATCGCGTGTTCCAGAATTTCGACCCCTTCGGCGCGCAGAGCCTCCAATACCACGGCGGCCGCATCGGGGTCATCCTTGCCCAGCGCCCGCACACCTTCGATCACCGTCACCTTGCAGCCCAGCCGGACATGCGCCTGCGCCATTTCCATGCCGATGGGGCCCCCGCCTATGATCAGCAGGTGGTCGGGCTTGTCGCGCAGGTCGAAGATGGTCTCGTTGGTCTCAAACGGCACGCCATCCAGCCCCGGAATCGGCGGCACCAGCGGTGACGAGCCCGTGGCCAGCACCACGCGGCGGGGGGTGATGACGAAATCGCCGGCCTGAACCTGCGTGGGCGACAGAAAGCTTCCCCAGTCACGAATGACGCGCACGCCGAACCCTTCGAACCGTTCCTGACTGTCCATGGGCTCGATCTGCGCGATCACGTCCCGAACATGGTCTTTGGCGGCGGCATAGTCCACCTGCGGCGCGTGGTCGGCAACGCCGAACGGCGCGGCATGGCTCTGTGCATGGGCCAGCTTGGCGCTGGCCAGCAGGGCCTTGGACGGGACGCAGCCATAGTTCAGGCAGTCGCCACCCATCTTGTGCCCTTCCAGCAGGATCACGTCGGCGCCCATCTGGCTGGCCCCGGCGGCCATCGACAGGCCGCCCGACCCGGCCCCGATCACCAGGATGTCGGTCTTTAGCTCTTGCATGGATCAAAGGCCCCTTCGGCCGCGAATGAGTTTGATGAGAATCGGCAGAGCCGCCAGTGCGCACAGCCCCAGGATCGGGCCGATCACGAACGGCTCGGTCAGCAGCGACAGGTCTGGTGTCTCGCCTCGGTCGAACACGCCACCCAGGCCGACGCCGATCCAGGTATAGACAATGCCGCCCGGAATGATGCCTAGCGCCGTGGTCAGCAGAAAGTTCCGGAACTTCACCCCCACCAGCGCCGGCACAAGATTGGCGACGAAGAACGGCACCACCGGCACCAGCCGCATCAGGAACAGCACCGGAACCTCGTTCTCGCGCAACCCGTCCTTGATTCGCTTGACGGTGCCTTCCGACGCCTCCAGCCGAGCCGTCAACGCCTCGCCCAACCCCCAGCGGGCCGCCAGAAAGATCGCCGAGGCCCCCACGGTTGCGGCAAAGACGTTGAACACGGTGCCCGCGAACAGCCCGAACAGGAACCCGCCCGTCATCGAGGCCACGGCCGCACCGGGCAGTGAAAAGGTGACGATCAGGACGTAAACCAGGATGAAAACGCCCGCCAACGACCAGTAATTGGCATCGCGCCAGGCCAACAGCGCCTCGCGATTGTCGCGCAGGGTTTCAAAGGTCAGGTAGTCGCCCAGCGCAAAGAATCCGACAGCGGCAACCATCAGGATCACAAGCAAGGGAATATGTCGCGCCAGCCCGCTGCGCGGCACCTGGGTGGTTTCGGTCATCTCGTCGTCCGGGTTCGAATGCTTCATCTGCCCCACAAGATGCGCGCTTGAACTTCTGTGCAACAGGGTCCTCACGCCGGGTTGAACACGCACCGGTTCAATGTGAAAAATTCGCCGTCCTCGGGCTGATTCTGAAACTTTTGCCCAGTCATCCGACAGAATTGTTGCAAAAGGCACGAAAACCGTTGCGATGGGGTTTGACTTGCCCGCCGGTTCCCAGTAGAGGACGGGCTTCGAACACCACGGGCAGGCGAATCCGCGCCGCACCCGACCGCCAAAGATTGGAGACGGAGCGATGAAACGCACCTATCAGCCTTCGAACCTGGTTCGCAAACGCCGCCACGGTTTCCGCGCGCGCATGGCCACCAAGGCCGGCCGCAAGATCCTGAACGCTCGCCGTGCCCGCGGCCGCAAGTCGCTGAGCGCATAAACCGCGCGACCTTTCAGGTTTTGAACATGACGCCGCCGGAGGCCCCTGTGGATGGCACTGACCACCCCGGGGATATGCCCCCGGCGGCGTCCGTTTGCGCGCCTGCCCTGTCGGTACTGCGCAAGCGCAGCGATTTCCTCAGGGCTGCACGGGCGCGCAGACAGGGCACGCCTTCCATGATGGTGCAGGCCCGCAAGCGCGCACCGGATGAGGCCGAGGGCATTCGTGTCGGGTTCACCTGCTCGAAAAAGGTCGGCAATGCCGTGGCCCGCAACCGGGCCAAGCGCCGCCTGCGCGAGGCGGCCCGCGCCGTTCTGCCGGACCACGGCCGGGACGGGTGGGACTACGTCCTGATCGGACGGGCCGAGGTGACCGCCGCCCGCCCCTTTGACGCCCTGCTGGACGATCTGCGTCAGGCCCTGCGCAAGATCCACAGCCCGAGCAGATGACCCTGCTTGCCCATATCCTCGCGCTGCCCATCCGGGCCTATCGGCTGATCTTCAGCCCGTGGGTCGGATTCAACTGCCGCTATCAGCCGACCTGTTCCGCCTATGCGCTGGAAGCATTGGAAAAGCACGGCCCGATCAAGGGCGCGTGGCTGGCCGCGCGCCGCATCGGGCGCTGCCACCCCTGGGGCGGCGACGGCTATGACCCGGTGCCCGACGACACCCCCGACGCCCCCTGATCTGACACCCCGTCACGCTTGACCCAAGGGGGGTGCGCCGCTGAACATCGGTTTCAGCAACAACCGTCCGAGGCGCCCATGTTCAGATCCAACGCCCGCCAGTCTCTGCCCACGCATGAGGTGACGAACCAACCGCCCGAGCGCGGCGACGTTGACCTGTGGACCTCGGACCCGGTTCTGCGCGATTGCGCCACGCGCGCCGGGGCGCGCCCCGGTCCACTGGCCGCCTACGGGGCCGCTCTGGGCCGGGCCGAAACGCGCGACGCCGGGCGCGACGCCAACCTGCACCCGCCCGAACTCTGCCTGTTCGACCGGGGCGGCCGCCGCCTGGACGAGGTGCGGTTCCACCCGGCCTATCATCACATGATGGATCTGAGCCAATCGGCAGGCTATGCCGCGCTTGCCTGGGACGGAGCACCGGGCGGTCACGCTACCCATGCCGCGATGGTCTATCTGGCCAGCCAGGTCGAGCCGGGCCATTGCTGCCCGCTGACCATGACCTATGCCGCCGTGCCGGCGCTGGCCGCCAATCCCGAACTGGCCGAAATCTGGCGCCCGAAACTGACCGCCGACACCTATGACCCAGCCCCCCGCCCGATCCGGGAAAAACGCTCGGCAACCTTGGGCATGGCGATGACCGAGAAACAAGGCGGCTCGGACGTGCGCGCCAATACCACCACCGCCACCCGCGACGGCGATGCCTGGCGGCTGCGCGGCCACAAATGGTTCTGCTCGGCCCCGATGTCCGACGGGTTCCTCACGCTGGCGCAGGCTCCGGGCGGGCTGACCTGTTTTCTGCTGCCCCGCTGGCTGGAGGGCGAGCGCAATGCCATCCATCTGATGCGCCTCAAGGACAAGCTGGGCAACCGCGCCAATGCCTCGTCCGAGGTCGAGTTTCACGACGCTTTGGCCTATCAATTGGGGGACGAGGGGGCCGGTGTGCGCACGATCATCGAGATGGTGCATCACACCCGGCTCGACACCGCGATGGCACCCGCCGGCCTGATGCGCGCGGCCCTGTCCGAAGCGCATCACTGGGTCAGCCACCGCAGCGCCTTTCAGCGCCGCCTGATCGACCAGCCTCTGATGCGGGCCGTTCTGGCCGATCTGGTGCTGGACTGGGAGGGCGCGCTGACCTTGGGCCTGCGCGTGGCCCGCGCCTTTGACGGGGACACTGCCGAAGACCGCGCCTTTGCCCGGATCGGGGTGGCGCTGGCCAAGTTCCTGTCGAACAAGCGCTGCCCGGTCGTGGCGGTCGAGGCGATGGAGGTGCTGGGCGGCATGGGCTATGTCGAGGACACGCCGATGCCGATGCTCTATCGCGAAGCGCCCCTGAACGGCATCTGGGAGGGGTCGGGCAACGTGATCTGCCTGGACATCCTGCGCAGCCTTGCGCGCGACCCGCTGGCCGCGCAGACCGTGCAGGCCGAACTGGACGCGGCAACCGGAGCCGACCGCCGCTATGACGCCGCCCTGAAGGCGCATCGCGACCGTTGGCCGACCCTGCCCCCCGGGGCCGAGGCCCGCTGGTTCGCCGATGCCACCGCGCATCTGCTGACCGCCGCACTGCTGCTGCGCCACGCGCCCGCTGCGGTGGCCGATGGATACATCGCCACCCGGGTTCTGGGCGAAAGCGGGCGCATACCCGGATCGGTTTCGGGGCTGGACACCGACGCCCTGCTGGGCCGGCTGTCCGGCTAGGCGGGCCTTGCCCGGTCGGCGCATCTGCGGTAGGGGCTGCGCATGTTTGACGAAGCCGACGATATCCATCCGCTGTTTACCGGTGCGCCCTCGACCACCGAGTTCAAGAAACTGCGCAAACGCATCGTGCGCCAGACGCGCGAGGCGATCGAGCAATACGGCATGGTTGACCCGTCGGCCCACGACAAGGACGGCAAGCCGCCGCGCTGGCTGGTCTGCCTGTCCGGCGGCAAGGACAGCTATACCCTGCTGGCCGTTCTGTACGAGTTGAAATGGCGCGGCCTGCTGCCCGTGGACCTGCTGGCTTGCAATCTGGATCAGGGGCAGCCGGGCTTTCCGGCCACCGTGCTGCCCGAGTTTCTGGAACGCATGGGCGTGCCGCACCGGATCGAGTATCAGGACACCTATTCCATCGTGGTCGACAAGGTGCCGCAGGGGCGCACCTATTGCGCGCTGTGCTCGCGTCTGCGCCGTGGCAACCTCTACCGGATCGCGCGCGAGGAAGGGTGCTCGGCCGTGGTGCTGGGGCATCACCGCGATGACATTCTGGAAACCTTCTTCATGAACCTGTTCCACGGCGGCCGTCTGGCGACCATGCCCCCGAAACTGGTGAACGAAGAAGGCGACCTGTTCGTCTATCGCCCGCTGGCCCATGTGGCCGAGGCCGACTGCGAGAAATTCGCCAAGGCGATGAACTATCCGATCATCCCCTGCGACCTGTGCGGCAGCCAGGACGGCCTTCAACGCCAGCAGGTCAAACAGATTCTGGACCAGTGGGAAAAGAACAGCCCCGGCCGCCGGCAGGTGATGTTCCGTGCGCTGACCAATGCCCGGCCCTCGCACCTTCTGGATTCGAAGCTGTTCGATTTTGCCGGCCTGATGCTGGATCCCGGCAAAAACGGCGAAAATTCGGAAGAAATTCCGCTTCTGCGTTAACGTCTGACTCAGAATGATTTCCTAGCCTCCGATTGGACGCAGTTCGCCCAATTGGAAGGCCGGAATCGATGCTGAAAAGGTTCTCACCCCAGAGTCTCCAGAATGCTCTGCTGACCGTTCTGGCAATGCCGCAGGTTTTGGCATTCGTACCTGCATTGTGCCTCGCTGCTTTCTGGCTGGGCGGCGACACGGCGTTGGTCGTTGTCGCTCTAGGACTGCCTCTCTTGTTTTCGGCCGCCCAACGGCTTCAACCGGGCGCAGGTCTTGGTTCGGCGACGCACATGCGGCCCAGGGGACTGTTGCCACGTGATGTTTTCTACGCCGAGATGGAGTATTTGCACAGCACATCGCGGGCAACCGGAGAGGATTCAGCCTGCATCGTTGTGTCACTGGATGATTTCGACGATATCGAAGAGCTGCACGGAACCGCGGCAGCCGACTATGTGGCAGGGCGCTTCTGCGACCGCCTCCTGGCGGTGATCCGGAGCGAGGACATTGCAACACGCCTGTCGAGAAACACGTTCCTGATCGGGTTGCGCCCCTCACGGCATCTGGACCTGGAAAGCTGCATCCAAACCTCGGGCCGCATACAAAGCACGGTGGAGGAACCGATCCCTTTGGACAATGCCAGCCTCTATCTGTTCTGCTCCGCCGGATTTTGCCTGCACTCTGCCGTTGCCGATGAAGCGCCGGACGGCTGGATCGAGGCCGCACGGGCCGCGCTTGCCGAAGCACAGCGGAACGGGCCGTCCACGATCCGCGCCTACTCCGAGGCCACGCGACGCAGATCAGTCGCCCATATCAATTTCCGCAAGGAGTTGGAGACCGCTCTGGAAACCGGTCAGATCCGCCCATGGTTTCAGCCACAGATTTCAACGGACACCGGCGACATCACCGGGTTTGAGGCCCTTGCTCGATGGGAACACCCTTCCAAGGGAGTTGTCGGGCCGCAGGTGTTTCTGCCTTTTGCCGAACAGGCCAAGCTGATGGACAAGCTGGGCCAGACGATCCGCCACCACGCCTTTCGCGCGATGCGTGACTGGGACTGCGCTGGCGCCGTCATTCCTCGGATCGGCATCAACTTTTCGTCGGACGAAGTGCGGGACCCCTCACTTGTTGACCGGGTGCGATGGGAGTTGGACCAGTTCGACCTTTCGCCGGACCGGCTGGCCGTGGAAATCCTTGAAACCGTTTTTTCGCGCCGCCCCGATGATGTCATCACCCGCAACGTGACCCAGTTGTCCAAGCTCGGCTGTTGCATCGATCTGGACGATTTCGGCACTGGTCACGCATCATTCTCGTCGATCAAACGCTTTGATGTCTCCCGCATCAAGATCGACCGGTCTTTCGTGTCCAATGCGGACCGGGATCCGTCCCAGCAGCAAATGGTCAGCGCCATTCTGATGATGGCCGAGAGGTTGAACCTTGAAACCTTGGCCGAGGGGGTGGAAACCCCCGGCGAGCACGCGCTGATGGCGCAATTGGGGTGTCACCATGTCCAAGGCTTTGGGATCGGTAAGCCGATGCCGGTCGAGCATACGCTCGGCTGGATAAAGGACCGCCGCGCGAAACTGGAAGGCGCACCGCGGATTGGCCGCGAAATGGGCCGGAAATCCTGATTTCGGGGACTGGATTGCCCTACACTCACGATTTCCGGGGCGATTCCGCTTGACCTTTTGGGCTGCACTCTGTTGAACCCTGCGGTGTCTTTCACTGCTCAAGGTGGCTGTCCCAGATGGACGATCAGAACAAGAATCTCATCCTTGCAACCGCGCTTAGTTTCCTTGTGATCCTGGTCTGGTTTGTGCTGTTCCCCCCACCGGAACCGACCACAACTCCTGAGCAGGCTGAAATCAGCGCCTCGGAGGGGGAAGAGATTCAGACGCCCAGCGCCGGAAGCACGACTGTCGGCGAGGCAACCGCCACCGCAGAGGAAACCCTGCCGGAAGCCACCGCGCCGCGGATCCAAATCGACACGCCGCGTCTGTCGGGCAGCCTGTCGCTTTCGGGTGGACGGATCGACGAACTGTATCTGAAAGACTACAAGGTCTCGATCGACGAAGGCGCTCCCATCGTCGAACTGCTGTCGCCCGTTGGGTCCAACTCGGCCTATTACGCCCTCTACGGGTGGGCGCCCGGTGCCGGTTTGGCTGGCTCGGACGTGCCGGGCCCGAATACCATCTGGACACTGGAACAGGGCGAGACCCTGTCGGTAGACAGCCCCGTAACCCTGAAATGGGAAAATGGCGCGGGCCTGACATTCCGCCGCACGATCGGTGTGGATGCGGACTACATGTTCACCGTGACCCAATCCGTCGAAAACGGCACCGGAGCCGAGGTCGGAATGGCCCCATACGGCATTCTGGCCCGCCACGGCATCGGCGAGGATGGCGATCTGCCGGGGTTGAAGAACTTCTTCATCCTGCATGAAGGTGTGATCGGCATGGCCGACGGGACCCTGTCCGAGGTCGACTATGGCGATGTCCGCGATTTCGACATCGACCCCAACGAACGGGCGCAGGCCGAGGTCTATCAGGTCAAGGAAAACGGCTGGATCGGCTTTACCGACCATTATTGGATGACCACGCTGATCCCCGATCCGGGGTCGGCTTTCAAGGCGGCCGCAAAATATGACGCGCGTCGGAAGATCTACCAAGCGGAAACGGTGTTGCCGACGATGACGGTTGCCCCCGGCGAATCCGCCGAGGTTACCACCCGACTGTTTGCCGGGGCCAAGGAATGGGAGACCATTCGCGAATATCAGGCCCAGGGCGTTCAGAAGTTTATCGACAGCATTGACTGGGGTTGGTTCTTCTTCCTGACCAAGCCGATCTTCTGGCTGCTGCACAACATCAACGCCCTGATCGGCAACATGGGTTGGTCGATCATCGGGCTGACCCTGATCATCAAGGCAATCCTGTTCCCGCTGGCATTCAAATCCTACGTCTCGATGGCGAAGATGAAGGAATTGCAGCCACAGATGGAAGCCCTGAAAGAAGCTGCTGGCGACGACCGTCAGAAGATGCAGCAGGGCATGATGGAGCTATACAAGAAGGAAAAGGTGAACCCGGCCGCCGGCTGTCTGCCGATCCTGATGCAGATCCCGATCTTCTTTTCTCTCTACAAGGTGATCTTCGTCACCATCGAACTTCGGCAAGCCCCCTGGTTCGGCCCTTTCCGGGACCTGAGTGCGCCGGATCCAACCTCGATCATAAACTTCTTCGGCTGGCTGCCGTGGGCCGGACCTGAGCCGGGCACGCTGATGGCGACGATTTTCATCGGCATCCTGCCGCTGCTGCTGGGGATCTCGATGTGGCTGCAGCAAAAGCTGAACCCGGCGCCCACCGACGCGACCCAGGCCATGATCTTTGCCTGGATGCCATGGGTATTCATGTTCATGCTGGGCAGCTTTGCCAGCGGGCTGGTCGTTTACTGGATCGCAAACAACACCATAACGTTCACCCAGCAATACCTGATCATGCGCAGCCAGGGCTATACGCCGGATGTGTTTGGCAACATCAAGTCGGGGTTCAAGAAAACCCCCAAGACGGACAAGAAATGACCGGACAAGTCACGCAGATCTGGCGCCATCCGATCAAGAGCCATGGCAGGGAACTCCTGCAGGAAGCCACCGTTATCCCCGGGCAGACCATGCCCGGGGATCGCGTTTGGGCGGTGGCGCATGAGATGTCCAAGGCCGACGGATCCGAGTGGGCGCCCTGCGCCAATTTCAGCCGCGGCTCTAAGGTGCCCCAGCTGATGGCGATATCGGCCGTTCTGGACGGGGATCGCGTGACCCTCAGCCACCCGGATCGGCCCGAACTGATCTTTCGCCCGGACACAGAACAAGACCTGTTTCTGGAGTGGGTCCGCCCGCTGATGCCCGCCGACCGCGCCGCATCGGCACGGATCGTCCGGGTTCCTGGCCGTGGTATGACCGACAGTGACTATCCCTCGGTCAGCCTGTGCAACAGGGCCTCGCACCGGGCGGTCGAGCAGCGTCTGGGCCGCGAACTGTCGATCTGCCGCTGGCGTGGCAACATCTGGTTCGATGGCCTTCCTCTTTGGGAAGAATTCGATTGGCTGGATAAGGATGTGCAGATCGGCGAGGCCGTATTTCACGTGCGCGAACGGATTACGCGCTGCATGGCAACGACTGCGAACCCCGACACCGGAGTGCGGGACGCGGATACGCTAGGCGCTCTGCGCAGCTGGGACCATCAGGATTTCGGAGTATACGCCGAAGTCATTCGCCAAGGCACGATCCGCCCCGGAGACAAGGTGCAGGTTCTATGACAGCTCTGCCATTTCCCCTGGCGGCCGATCCCGACGAGCAGGCAAAAGAGGCCGGCCGCAAGCTGTTTGCCGGACCGTCCGAGTTCGTCAAGGGCGTGGTGGCGATGAACGGCCTGCCCGCCCCCGACCGGCTTGAGGTCTGTTTCGCCGGCCGGTCGAACGTGGGTAAATCCAGCCTGATCAACGCTCTGACCGGCACCAAGGGGTTGGCCCGCGCCTCGAACACGCCGGGCCGCACGCAAGAGATCAACTTCTTCACCCAGGGGCCCGACCTGTATCTGGTTGACCTGCCCGGCTATGGCTATGCCAATGCGCCGGTCAAGGTGGTCGAGAAGTGGCAACGCCTTCTGAAACAGTATCTGAGCGGGCGGCAGACCCTGCGCCGAGCCTTCGTGCTGATCGATTCCCGCCACGGCGTGAAACCCGTGGATGACGAGATCATGAAACTGCTGGACACCAGCGCCGTGACCTTTCAATGCGTGATGACCAAAGCCGACAAGGTCAAGGCCAAGGACCGCGAAAAGGTTCTGGAACAGGTGCGGGGCGCCCTGTCCAAGCACCCCGCCGCTTATCCCGAGATCGTGCTGACCTCGTCCGAGAAGGGCGACGGCATCCCAACCCTACGTTCGATCATCGCCAATTTGGAATGATGCTGCGGATGCGCGTCATTTCGGTGCTGACGCTGGTTGCCGTGATGGTAGCCGGTACAATCCCGATGGGCTGGATGCCCTCGCGCAGCTCGGACGGGGCGATCCTGATGGTGATCTGCACCGGCGACGGCCCGGTCGAGCGCTGGATCGATCCGGGCGAGGACGCCCCGGACCACAACGAAACCGACGAACGCAGCGCCTGCCCCTATGGCGGGATTGTTCTGGCAGGCCAATTGCCCGAAGTCGGAGCAGTGCTGCCCGCCGACTGGCCGATTGCCGCGCGTTGGGCGCATGTGGATTTCACCCATCGCAGCGCGGGCTTTTACGCCCGGTACGATGCCCGGGGTCCACCCCACCTCTCCTGAAACCGCGAACAAGACCTGAAACCTCGGCCGCCCGGCCGGGGACGTTCCGAATTTCTGGAGACTGAAATGGCACAAGACAGCCAAACCGGGGTCGCGCAGACGGCCCGGCGCGAGAATGCGCAAAAATTCTATAGGGCCGCCTGGCGGTGGCACTTCTATGCGGGACTCTTTGTTGTCCCGTTCCTGATCATCCTGGCGGTGACTGGCCTGATGATGATGTTCATTACCCAAACCGATGGCCGCGACGGAGAAAAGATCGCGGTCGAGATCACGGGCCAGGCGATGCCCGCATCCGAGCTGGCCGATCTGGTGCAGGCCCGCGTACCGGGCCGCGTGGTCGAATGGATCGGCCCCAAGGCGCCGGATCTGGCAACCGTGTTCCGCGTCAAGGCCGAAACCGGCCAGCGCATGGTGGCGATCGACCAGTATTCCGGCGAGGTGATCCAGGTCTGGGACCGCCGCGCGGGGTGGTACGATCTGGCCGACAACATCCACTCGACCCTGCTGATGGGCGATACCGGCGATCGCATTCTGGAAATCGCGGCCGGGATGGCGCTGCTGTTGGTATTCACCGGCCTTTACATGTGGTGGCCGCGCGGAAACGTTGTGGCGGCCCTGGTGCCTGACTTGCGGGCGCGGGGCCGGGCCCTGTGGAAATCGCTGCACGCGGTCACCGGGTTCTGGATGTCGCTGTTGCTGGTCGGGTTCCTGATCTCGGGCATGTCCTGGACCGGGATTTGGGGCGGCAAGTTCGTGCAGGCCTGGAGCAGCTTTCCGGCCGAGAAATGGGACAATGTCCCACTGTCGCACGATTTGCATGCCAGCATGAACCACAGCAGCCAGAACGACGTGCCCTGGGCACTGGAACAGACACCGATGCCGGCCTCGGGTTCGGAAGCGGGCGTCGCCGGGGTGCCGACGGGTGTTCCGGTCAATATCGATGCGATGGTTGCGCTGGGCGAGGTCCTGGGCATGCAGAACCGGTTCCGCGTCGCCTATCCCAACGGCGACACGGGCGTGTGGACCCTGAACCGCGACAGCATGAGCGGCGATTCAACCAACGCCACCGAGGACCGCACCGTCCATGTCGACCAGTACACCGGCAAGATTTTGGCCGACGTGCGGTTTCAGGACTACTCGCTGATGGGCAAGGCCATGGCGGTGGGCATTCCGCTGCATATGGGTCTGGCGGGTCTGTGGAACTTTGTCCTGAACGTGGTGTTCTGCCTGTCGGTGATCTTTGTCTGCGTGTCCGGCGTGGTCATGTGGATCAAGCGGCGGCCCTCCGGCGCCAGCCGTCTGGCGGCGCCGCCGATGCCGGCCGAGATGCCCTTGTGGAAGGGCGCGGTGCTGGTCGGGCTGTTCACGGCCATGGCCTTTCCGCTGGTCGGGCTGACGCTGCTTGCGGTGCTGGCCGTCGACCTGCTGGTGTTCAGCAACATACCCGCGGTTCGGCGCGCATTCAACTGACCGGTTCGGGCGGTGCCCCTGTGGTGCCGCCCGTCTGCGTGGCGCGACAGCGTCCCCCTTTTGGCGCGCCACGCAACAAAACCTGTGGCCAGCCCGTTCCGGGCTTGGCAGGTCCGGCCAAAGGCCCTAACAGGGAAGGCCAGAGGGACGACAGCCATGAAGAAACAGGACATGAACCGGGATTGGATAGCCACCGCCGCCACGCTCAACAGCGCCCTGCCCTATCTGCAGCGCTATGACGGGGCAATCGTCGTGATCAAGCTGGGCGGGCACGCCATGGGCAGCGACGAAGCGATGGAGAGCTTTGCCCGCGACGTGGTGCTGATGCGTCAGGTCGGCGTGAACCCGGTTGTCGTGCATGGCGGCGGGCCGATGATCAACGCGATGCTGGACAAGCTGGACATCCAGTCGGACTTCGTGAACGGCAAGCGCGTCACCGATGCCGCCACGGTCGAAGTGGTCGAGATGGTTTTGTCCGGCGTGGTGAACAAGCGCATCGTGCAGGCCATCAATGCTCAGGGCGGAACGGCCGTTGGCCTGTCGGGCAAGGATGCCAACCTGATGACCTGTGACCAGACCGACGCGTCGCTGGGCTATGTCGGCACGCCCGCCGAAATGAACCCCAAGATCCTGCATGATCTGTTCTCGCATGACGTTATCCCGGTGATCGCCCCGCTGGGGGCGGGCCGCAATGGCGAGACGTTCAACGTGAACGGCGATACCGCGGCCGGCGCAATTGCCTCGGCGCTGAAGGCCGATCGCCTGCTGCTGCTGACGGACGTGTCCGGCGTCAAGAACGCCGCTGGAGAGGTCGTGACCGAGTTGAAGGCTGGCCAGATCCGCGAGATGACCCGCGACGGCACCATCGCAGGCGGTATGATCCCCAAGACCGAAACCGCGCTGGACGCGCTGCACAGCGGCGTGCGCGCCGTGGTCATTCTGGACGGCCGTGCCCCCAATGCCGTGCTGCTGGAACTGTTCACCGAACATGGTGCGGGGTCTCTGATCCGCCCCGACTGACGCGAGCAAGCCCGCCCTTGCAGTTCACATTCACATGCTTAAATCTGAATGCATGGAGCGTGAACTCATCATCCGCTTGGGTATCTTTCTGACGCTGTTTCTGACCTTCGCGTTGGCTGAAAGGCTTGCCCCGCGCCGCCCGCTACGCGTGCCTCGATCGCGCCGCTGGCTGACCAACCTGACGGTCACCCTTTTGAACACACTGACACTGCGGGCGATGGCGATCGGGTTCCCTTTGCTGGCGGTCGGGGCGGCCTTGGATGCCGGCCGGTTGGGCGTCGGAGTTTTCAACACTCTGGACTGGCCCAAATGGGTCGAGGTCACCCTTTGTGTACTGGTGCTGGATTTCGCAATCTGGGCGCAACATCTGATCACCCACAAGGTGCCGATCCTGTGGCGTCTTCATCGTGTGCACCACGCCGACCGGGATATGGATGTCACCACGGCCGTTCGCTTTCACCCGGTCGAAATCGCCTTGTCGATGGGTTTGAAGATCGGTCTCGTCTACCTGCTGGGACCCAGCGCGCTGGCGGTCATCCTGTTCGAAATCCTGCTGAACGGCACCGCTTTGTTCAACCATTCGAACATCCGCCTGCCCGCCGCCGTGGATGCCGCCATGCGCCGAATTCTGGTCACGCCGGACATGCATCGGGTCCACCATTCGGTGCTGCGCAGGGAACATGACAGCAATTATGGCTTTGCATTATCCATCTGGGACCGTTTGATGGGGACGTATGTGGCACAGCCCGAGGCCGGCCACGATGACATGACGGTGGGGCTGGAATGGCAGGACGATCGACCGACGAAGCTGGGGTGGAGCCTCGCTCTGCCGTTTCGGCGCAAGTGACCTATGATCAAGTGGTGTCCACATCCGAGGCCGCGGGCTTGATCGTCATGGGCGCACAACACCCGCGGGTGAGTGGCGCCAAACAGTTGGATACTGGCACGCTTATTCTGCTCGGGGCAGGCAGCAGCTTTTGGCCAGTCCTCACCGCTTCGGCCGAGTGGTTGGCCGGCAAGCCGGACCCGGTCGACCGTTGGTCGCTCCGAGTGGTCGGCACCCTTGCGGAAAACCTGGGCGCCCAAGCGTGGTATCCATTCGGCGGCCCCCCGTATGCGCCATTCATAGATTGGGCGTTGAAATCGGGACGTACGTTTCAAAGCCCGGTGGGCGCTCTGGTGCACGACACGGTGGGAATGATGATTTCATTCCGTGGAGCCCTGCATTTTGATCACGAGTTCGACATTCCCGTCGCAGACGACCCTTCACCCTGTATCAATTGCCCTGCGCCCTGCGCATCGGCCTGCCCGGTCGGGGCTTTGAACGCCAAGTCGTTCTATGACGTCGACGCCTGCCACGGCTACCTGAGAACTCCGCCGGGTCAGTCCTGCATGACACAGGGATGCGCGGCCCGGCTGGCCTGTCCGTTCAGCGCGGGGGCCGGACGTCGGGCCGAGCAATCCGCCCATCACATGAGAGCCTTTCACCCGGAATGACCCGCGCGCTTATCCTGACCCGCCACGCAAAATCCAGTTGGGACCATCCCGACCTGCCCGATCATGACCGACCGTTGAACAAGCGCGGCCGAGCCTCCGCCTCCGCCATCGGCGATTGGCTGCGGCGCAAGGGGTATAAGCCCGACGAGGTCCTCAGTTCTTCATCCGAACGCACGCGCGAGACCTGGCTTCGGATGGGATTGAGTGCGTCCAACATCCGGTTCCTCCCCGAACTCTATCATGCCTCGCCCGATCAGATCCGGCAGGCTCTGTCCAGGGCGACGGGTGAAACGGTCCTGCTGCTGGGCCACAATCCGGGGATCGCGGAATTCGCGGAACGTATTGCTCAGTCTGCACCGGAGCACCCGCGGTTCCTCGACTATCCGACCTGTGCGACCACGGTTCTTCGTTTTGATCTGGCGGACTGGTCCGGAATAGGTTGGCACGACGGCCAGGTGATCGAATTCGTCACGCCGCGCGCGTTGCTGGAATGAAAAAAGGGCGGGATCACCCCGCCCTTTCCAACGTAGTACTCAACCCGCGTCAGTGACCCAGAATCTGGCTGAGGAACAGCTTGGTGCGTTCGCTCTGCGGGTTGTTGAAGAACTCTTCCGGCTCGTTCTGTTCAACGATCTGACCAGCATCCATGAAGATCACCCGGTTTGCCACCTGGCGGGCAAAGCCCATCTCGTGCGTCACGCAGAGCATGGTCATGCCTTCCTCGGCCAGTTCGATCATGGTGTCGAGCACCTCTTTGATCATCTCGGGGTCCAACGCCGAGGTCGGCTCGTCGAACAACATGATCCGCGGCATCATGCACAGCGAGCGGGCAATCGCCACACGCTGTTGCTGACCACCGGACAGCTGTCCCGGATACTTCAACGCCTGATCGGGGATCTTCACCTTCTCAAGGAAATGCATCGCGCGCTCCTCGGCCTCTTTCTTGGGCGTTTTACGCACCCAGATCGGGGCCAGCGTGCAGTTCTCCAGAATGGTCAGATGCGGGAACAGGTTGAAGTGCTGGAACACCATGCCAACCTCGGACCGGATCTTGTCGATGTTCTTCAGATCGTTCGACAACTCGGTGCCGTCCACCACGATCTTGCCCTGCTGGTGTTCTTCCAACGCGTTCAGGCAGCGGATCAGAGTGGATTTGCCCGACCCCGACGGCCCCGCGATCACGATCCGCTCGCCCTGATTGACGGTCAGATTGATGTCGCGCAGCACGTGGAAGGACCCGTACCACTTGTTCATGTTTGTGATTTCGATGGCGACCTCGTCGCTCACCTGCATTTTAGAGCGGTCAATTTCGCGGTCGATTGCAAGTTCAGACATGTGTTGAACTCCTTAGTGATGATCCGTGGCAAGGCGACGCTCGAGCCACTGGGAATATTGAGAGATGCCGTAGCAGACGACGAAGAACAGAAGCGCGGCAAAGCCCAGAAGCTCCCAATAGACGCCGTTCCATTCGGTCGACGCCAGGATGGGACCCCGGATCATGCCCACCAGATCGAACATCGAGATGACCGAAACCAGCGTGGTATCTTTGAACAGACCAACGGCCACGTTCACGATACCAGGGATTGAGATCTTCAAGGCCTGCGGCAGGATGATCAGACGCATCGCCTGCGGGTAGTCCAGACCCAGACTGTCTGCTGCCTCATACTGACCGCGTGGAAGCGCAGCCAGACCGCCGCGGATCACCTCAGCGATATAGGCGGCAGAGAACATTGTAATCATGATCACGACGCGCAGGAACAGGTCGACCGTGCTGTCAGGCGGGAAGAAATAGGCCAGCATCACCGAAGCCACGAACAGCAGCGTGATCAAAGGCACGCCACGGATGAATTCGATGAAGATGACGCAAACCCACTTGATCAGCGGCATATCGGACTGACGACCCAGAGCCAGTGCAATACCCAGGGGCAAGGACAGCGACACACAGGTCACGCCCAGCATCAGGTTCAGCATAAAACCACCCAGGTCACGGCTGGGCACCGCAGTCAGCAGCGCACCTTCGTTGGCGTCTTCGGGAATGAGTGCCCCGCCGACATTCCACACGACCAGCGCCACGACAATGGCCCCAAAGAACCCGGCTGCAAAGCTGTTGCGGCCAAATTTCTGGAACACCACGCCTGCCGCGACACAGCCCAGCAGGGCCACGATGGGCACCATGATGGTTCCACCCCAAATCAGCCAGAAAGCGATAAACGGGTAGAGCGCCGTAAACAGCAGCAACTTACGAGGCAGGTCGAAGAACAGAACAGGTGCCACAGCGACCAGCATCAGCACAAACGCCAGGTTCGGGCGCCAATACGCTTCTACTGGATATTTGAACCCGTAGATCAGTTGATGCCAGCGTTCGGTCAGAACTGCGAAACAGGCCCCGGTCTTGCCGTCCAGAATCTCGCGGCATTGCGCCAGCGAGTCCGCATTCCAAACGCCGTTCAAAATCCACGGCAAGGTGTTCTTGAGAAGCACATAGATCAGCAGAATCGACAGAAGGGTAAGGATCGTGTTTGTGACACCCGAGAAAAGATTCTCACGCAGCCATTTGACGATACCCGTCTGGTTCGCCGGCGGAGGCGACGGAGGAATGGTGCCGTCGGCCACAAATGCGATCGGATTTGTTGTTTGATCAGCCATGGCTCAGCGCTCCTTCAACTTGACGGATGCGTTGTAGATGTTCATCGCCATCGAAATCAGCAGCGAGGCTGTCAGATAGAACAGCATCAGCAGCAAGACGCACTCGATCGCCCGACCGGTTTGGTTCAGCGTGATGCCACCCAGCGTTGCGGTGATATCCGCATAGCCGACTGCAATCGCAAGCGACGAGTTCTTGGTGATGTTCAGATATTGCGAGATCAACGGCGGGATGATGACCCGCAGCGCCTGAGGCAGGATCACAAGATTCATGATCCGACCGGGACGCAGGCCCAACGCGGCCGCAGCCTCGGTCTGGCCTTTTGAAATCGCCTGAATACCCGCACGTACGTTTTCTGCGATGAAGGCGCCGGTATAGATCGACAAAGCGAACCACAATGCGATCAGCGGGCCGCCGACCTTGATACCACCGCTGAAGTTGAAACCTTTCAGTGCGGGGACGTCCCAGGTCAGGCCCATCAAAATCATCAGCAGCGCAAAAGGCACGAGCCAAACTGCAAGTTTCACAAGGCCGGTCTTAGGACGCTCGCCCGTCTGTTCCTGTTTGAGCGTGGCGCGTTTCTCAATTTCACGAGACGCAAACCAGGAAGCGACCAAAACCGCGATGACCAGCAGCCAATTCAGAAAGGTCGAACCGAACAGCCCATTCGCAAACTCTGGGCGCGGGACATAGACGCCGCGGTTGGTAAAGGCGAACAGATCAAACAGCATGCTGGATGTTGGGTTATCGCCGCGGAACTCCCTCGGTCCCGGCAGCACGGCGGTCATGATCGTGAAGATGATGATGATCCAGATCAGAACCGGAATATTCCGGAATATTTCCACGTAGACCGCCATCAGCTTGGATACAAGCCAGTTGTTTGACAGGCGCAAAACGCCTGCGATCACGCCAAACACCGTCGCAGTGATACAAGCCAGGAATGCAACCAAAAGCGTGTTGAGAATGCCGACGACAGCCGCACGCCCATGCGAGGACTGGCTGTCATATTCGATCAAACGCTGGTTGATGTCATACCCGGACGGATCGCCCAGGAAAGAATAGGAAATGTTGAGCCCTGCGGCCCTAAGGTTCTGGATCAGGTTGTTGCCAAGATACCAGATGCTGAGCGCAATAACGATTGCCGCGATCACCTGAAATGTAAGAGAGCGATAGCGTGTATCGTTTATGAGCATCGACAACCGAAAGTCAGCCTTCGGTGGGTCAGTCATAGTCGACATATTTTGGGATCCCCGTGCTTTTCGGACGCTTCCTTCCCGGCAGGGTTTTCCCCGCTCCCGAGCAGCCCGTAGCATTCTGTTCTGCGTAAAAGGGCGCAGGTTACCCTGCGCCCTTTTCCGTGGATTTTAGCGGAACGGCGGCGAGTACAGCAGGCCACCATCGGTCCACTGTGCGTTCAGACCGCGTGCCAGACCGATCGGGGTTTCCTCACCGATGTTCTTGGCAAACACTTCGCCGTAGTTGCCACCCGCCTTGATGGCGCGCATGGCCCACTGTGCGTCCAGACCCAGCATCTCGCCCAGGGTGCCTTCGCTACCCAGCAGACGGTTGATTTCCGGGTTCTCGGTGCCTGCAGCCATCTCGTCGATGTTCGCAGAGGTGATGCCCAGCTCTTCGGCCGAGATCAACGCGTTCAGGGTCCAGCGAACGATGTCGCCCCACTCGTTGTCGCCGTGACGGACCAGCGGGCCCAGCGGCTCTTTCGAGATGATTTCGGGCAGCAGAACGTGATCACCGGGGTTTTCGAACGTGGCGCGGGTTGCGGCCAGGCCCGAAGCGTCGGTGGTGTAAACGTCACAGGCACCTGCCAGGTACTGCTGCTGCGCTTCGGCGTTGGTTTCGATCGGAACCGGCTCGTAGCTGATGTTGTTCGAGCGGAAGAAGTCCGCCAGGTTCAGCTCGGTGGTGGTGCCGGTCTGGATGCAGACAGTGGCGCCGTCCAGTTCCTTGGCCGAGCTGACGCCCAGTGCCTTGGGAACCATGAAGCCCTGACCATCGTAGTAGTTCACACCCACGAATTCGAACTTCAAGTCGACGTCGCGGCTGAAGGTCCAGGTGGTGTTACGGGCCAGCATGTCAACTTCGCCCGAAGCCAGAGCGGTGAAGCGGGTCTTGCCGGTGGTGGGAACGAATTCAACAGCATTCGCGTCACCCAGAACGGCGGCGGCTACTGCGCGGCATACTGCAACGTCAAAGCCCTGCCATTCGCCATTCGCGTCAGGTGCAGCAAAGCCAACCAGGCCGGTGGTCACACCGCAGTTCAGCTTGCCGCGCGCTTTGACGTCGTCCATGGTTCCTGCCGCGGCCGCGCCGGCAGCAAGACCGGCAATCGTCGCCGCGCCCAAGATTACGGATTTTTTCATTTTTACCTCTTCCTGATTTCCCGCCCCATCCCGGGACGGATCTTGTCCGACACACAAAGGTAGCCGGATAGGTTACCCCAAAGGTGTCTCCCCTTTAGTGCGCCCGAGTTTGGGCGCATTCATAAACAAACGTCAAGGGTCGGATCAGTGAAAACGATATGTTCCCGGCAAGGCAACTGCCCAAGCCTCTCAAATCAGGACCAGAAAGGCTCAAACCGATAGATCATAGAAGGTTTTCGCGTGCAAAAAGGCGATCTTCTTCAGTTCGGCGGCTTGGACCGCCTCGTCGTCATCCCCCCATTGCTCGGCCTGCCACGATTCATCCAGCCGAGAAATGCGCCATATCTCGTCCGGGTTGCGCCAGTTTTGGGCAGCGGCAAAACCCAGAATCAACGAACCCGACAGACTCACAAGGTCGTGAAACGCCGCCAGACGGAACGCGTCCAGGTCGTGAACCTGCCGACGCAGCCGATCCAGCGCCTCGGGGGCCTGAGGCTGATGCCGGACGCCTTCGACCGGGATCAGTCTGGCGCCCAGCGTTTCCGCGGCCCAGTCCAGCGCGGGATCCCATTCGCGGCGCTGACGTTCGATCAGGACTTCGGGGTGGGTTGCGCGATAGCACAGCAGGTCCGAATCGCCATAGTCCGACAACATGTCGGCCACTTCCGCGTGCTGATGCTGCACCTTGTCGATTGCCGCGTTGGCCGAGCGGGTGAAGGGCATTGTCGCCGGATCGATTTCCTTTTCCTGCGCATCCCATTCGCGGGCCACCGCCTCGGCCATGGCCCGGGTGGACAGGACCAGAGCAGCCTTGGCCGGTGTCCGTACGCGGCGGCCGTCCAACTCGACGGTATAGCCGCCATCGGTCGCGACCACTGCACTGGCTGTCCAAAAGCGTTTCGGTTTCCACTCACTCATATCGTTATCCCCAGACTTCGGCCAGGACGCCAGGCAACTGCTCGAACCGGTCGATCACCGCGGACGCCGCACCCAGCTGCGACCGTTCATGATAGCCCCAGCCCACACCGATCCCTGCAACCCCGGCGGCCCGCGCCATTTCCATGTCAAAGCTTGTGTCGCCGATCATCACGGCGTCACCGGCCGAAACCCCTGTTTCAAAAAGCGCCGTTTCGATCATCGAGGGATGCGGCTTGGAAGGATGATGGTCCGCCACCTGACGGGTAACGAAGACCGAATCCAACCCGTGCGCCTCGAGCAAGGCATCCAACCCCCGCTCCGATTTACCCGTCGCCACGCCCAGAAGGATCTCGGGCACGGCCTGCAACGATCCGATAACCTCGCGCGCGCCGGGATAGAGCGGTGAACTTGCTGCCCCCATCTCAAGCCGATGAGCGTGATACGCCTCTTTGTAACCCTCGACCAAACGGTGTTGAGTTGCCGGCGACTGATCCGGCGCGAGGCGCGCGATTGCAATCGCCAAGGACAGCCCCACGATCGACAGGATCGCCGCGCGATCCGGCACCGGAAGGGACAGAGCCTGAAAACTGGCGGTCATGGCTGACACGATGCTGGCCTGGCTGTCCACCAGCGTCCCGTCGACATCGAACAGAACCAGGCGCAGAGGCGCGGTCATTGCAACTCCTCGAACGGGTCCTCGGCGGCCAGATCCTCTGTCCAGCCCAAAGTATCCCAGCTGTCCTTCATGTGCGGCGGCAGCGGGGCGTTGATCGTGACCTGCTTGCCGGTCATCGGATGGTTGAACGACGCAGTTCGGGCGTGCAGATGCAGCTTCTTGCTGATGACCCCACCCAATTGTGCGCCCCAGCCATCGCCCAGGTTTTCCTGACCCGAGCCGCCGTACTTACCATCGCCGATGATCGGGTGCCCGATGGCCGCCATGTGCGCGCGCAACTGGTGCGTGCGGCCGGTGACGGGCTCCATCGCGACCCAAGATGCACGCCCCGCCACCCGATACAGCGTGGCATAAAGCGTATGGGCCCGTTTGGCGCCCGGCGTGCTGTCGATCTCGTTCAGGTGGACGGCGATCATCTTTTCGCCCTCGCCCTGCTTGCCATGGCCGGGGGCCTTGACCAGCCCGGTCTTGATCTCGCCCAGATACGGCGTCGGCACACCAGCCACCAGAGCCCAGTAGATCTTGCGCGTATTGCGGTGCCGGAAGGCTGCGGTCAGCCCCTTGGCCGCTTCGCGCGTACGCGCCATCAGCAGCACGCCCGAGGTGTCCTTGTCGAGCCGGTGCACCAGCCGCGGGTTCTCGTCATAGCCAAAGCGCAGCGCCTCGGCGAGGCCGTCCACATGCCGGGCCTGACCGCTGCCGCCCTGAACGGGCAGGCCGTGGGGCTTGTTCAGGGCCAGCACGTGGTCGTCGCGATAGATCACGCAGGACTGGATCATTTTCGCATCGGCATCGGTCACGCGCGGGCGGGCCGGGGCCGGTTTGTGATCCGGGTCCGGCAGGGGCGGCACACGCACCACCTGCCCCGCCTGCAGCCGGGTCGAGCCCTTGACCCGCCCCCCGTCCACCCGCAGTTCACCCTTGCGGCACATCTTTTCGATCCGGCCCTGGCTGACATGCGGGAACAGGCGCCGCAACCAGCGGTCCAACCGTTGGTCGCCGTCGCCCGGCTCGACCGTGATCATCTGTACGCCGCTCATGCCAATACCCCTTGCGACCGGATGCTGCGCGCCCGGAAAATCGCCCGTGTCAGTGCCTCAGAAAACATCCGCGTCTGTCGCGCGCCGCACGGCAAGAGTCAAGCAGGCTTACGGGTTCGCGGGCCAAGGCCGCTCATATATCGGTGAAATCCCCGTGCCGCCCGGCCCCATCGCGGAACCGAGCCGCGCCGGATGTGCCCTCGCGGCGGATGGCGTCCAGCCCGTTGGCCCATTCGACCTTCAACGCCTCGCGCATCGGCATCCCCCGGGTTTCGATGATCGAGCGGCGGTCGGCGCGGACGGCCTCCTGCGGGAACCGGGCAATCTCGTGCGCCATCGCTTCGGCCGCCATGCGGGTTTCACCCTGCGGCACGATTTTCTCAGCCAGCCCGATCCGTTCGCACTCGTCAGCCCTGACCTTGCGCCCCGTCAGCGCGATCTCGAGCGCCTTGCCCTGCCCGACCAGCCGCGGCAGACGCACCGAACCGCCATCCATCAGTGTGATCCCCCAGCGGCGGCAATAGACGCCCATATAGGCGTCCTCAGCCATCACCCGGATGTCGCACCACAGGGCCAGTTCCATGCCGCCGGCCACTGCGGCACCCTCGATTGCGCCGATGACCGGCTTTGACAGCTCCAGCCGCGATGGGCCCATCGGCCCAAGCAACGACGGCGCCGCCCCGATCGGAAAAGCGTGCTTGTCGAAATAGGGCTCGCGCAGGTCCGGGTCAGACAGCGTGGCTGCCATCTTGAGGTCCCAGCCCGCGCAGAAATTGCCACCCTTGCCCCAGAACACAGCGGCCTTGGCCGTGCTGTCCTCGAAGGCGATGAAGGCCTCGGCCAGTGCTGTCGCGTGTTCGGCATCCGCGGCGTTTCTGGCCTGGGGCCGGTCGTGGATGATGGTCCACACGTCGTCTGTTTTGTCTATGGAAACGGTCATCTGTGCTCCTCCCTGGCGGCATGTAACCCTAGGGAAACCCGGGCACGCCTTGGGTGTCGCGCAGAACGCGACGGCACGGCCTGATCTGACCTTGCGTCACGGCCCCTTGCGTCGACTGCGCAGTTTCGAAAAGTAGTCCAGACGCTTTTTCAATTCGCGCTCGAACCCGCGTTCAACCGGCTGGTACAGGACCGGGCGCTTCATGGTCTCAGGAAAGTAGTTCTGCCCCGAGAACCCGTCCTCAGCATCGTGGTCATAGGCATAGCCCGCGCCGTAGCCCTGATCCTTCATCAACCCGGTCGGCGCATTCAGGATGTGTTTGGGCGGCGGCTCGCTGCCCGACTGCTTGGCCAAGCGCATCGCCGCCTTGTAGCCCACATAAGCCCCGTTGGATTTGGGCGCCAGCGCCAGATAGACGACGGCCTGCGCCAGCGCCAACTCACCCTCGGGCGACCCGAGCCGCTCGTACACTTCCCAGGCATGCAGGCAGATCGATTGGGCCTGCGGATCGGCCAGACCTATGTCCTCGACCGCCATCCGGGTGATGCGGCGGGCCAAGTACCGCGGATCCTCGCCACCGGTCAGCATCCGAGCAAACCAGTACAGCGCCGCATCCGGGTCGGACCCGCGCACCGATTTGTGCAGCGCCGAGATCAAATTGTAGTGCTCGTCCCCCGACTTGTCGTATTTCGCGGCGCGGCGCATCAGGCGCTTGGCCAACGCGTCGGGGTCCAGCGGCGCGTCCACCGACCAGGCCGCGATCTGTTCGATCAGGTTCAACAACGCCCGGCCGTCTCCATCCGCCATTTCCTGCAGCGCGTCCCGCGCCGCGGGTGTCAGGGGCAGCGCCTTGCCCAGCTCTTTTTCGGCACGCTGTGTCAGGCGTTCCAGATCGGCCAGCCCCAGCCGCTCCAGCACCAGCACCTGCGCGCGGCTGAGCACGGCGGCGTTCAACTCGAACGAGGGGTTTTCGGTGGTCGCGCCCACCAGAAGGATCGTCCCGTCCTCCATATGCGGCAGGAACCCGTCTTGCTGGGCCTTGTTGAAACGATGGATCTCATCCACGAACAACAGCGTCCCCTTGCCGTTCCGCCGCCGCAACTTGGCGGCCTCGAACACCTTCTTGAGGTCAGGAACACCGGTGAAGATCGCGCTGATCTGTTCGAAATGAAGGTCGGTTTCCTTGGCCAGCAGCCGCGCGATCGTGGTTTTGCCCACCCCCGGTGGCCCCCAGAAGATCAGGCTGGACAGGCTGCCCGACGCCAGCATCACCCCCAGCGGCGCCTCTGAGCCCAGAACCTGTTGCTGCCCGATCACGTCGGACAGCGCCTGGGGCCGCAGGCGGTCGGCCAGCGGGCGGTTCGGGGCCGGTTCCGAGGACTGGCCTTCGGTGTCGAAAAGGTCACTCATGCCGTCAGAGCCTGAACCGCAACGACACAGGCTTGCCACCGCGCACCAGGTCGATCTGCACCCGCCGCCCCGGATCGCGCAACGCCCGAACGATGTCGCGCGGGCGTTCAGCATGTCGCCCGTTCACGGCATTAATGACATCGCCGGGCCGCAAGCCGGCCCGAGCACCATATGGGCCGGGGTCGACCACGACCACCCCGGTCTGCGACAGAAGCAGGCCCATCTTGGCAATCATTGCCGGGTTGATGCGCGCAACCGTCATACCCGGCAGAACCGTGCGATCGTCCAGAGTGGTTTCCTCGGCCGGAGGCGTCTCGGGCGCGGGCACCAGATCGACGCTGACCTCAGCACGCTCGCTACCGCGGAGCCGGGTCAGAACGGATGTCCCACCAACACCCGCCACAGACATGCGGAACTTCATCTCAGCCGGAGAATTCACCTCTTCGCCGTCCACATGCGTGACGATGTCCCCGACCCGCAGGCCGGCCTCGGCCAACGGGCTGAGCGGATGGAGGTCCGAGATCACAACGCCTTGCGGCAACGAAAGCCCAAGGGATTCGGCGATGTCGGCGCTCATGGTCTGTCCGGCCATACCCGCCCAAGGGCTGACGAAACCATCGTTTCCTTCCTGGGCCTGCCGCAGAAACTCTGCGACCAGATTGGCCGGAATGGCGAAGCCAATCCCATTGGACCCACCCGACCGCGTCAGGATCGAGGTGTTGATGCCGATCAGGTCACCATTCACGTCGATCAGGGCGCCACCGGAATTGCCCGGGTTGATGGGCGCGTCTGTCTGGATGAAATAGCCCCGTGCATTGCCGGTGGCGGTGCCAGACCGCGCCAGCCCCGAGATGATGCCAGACGACACGGTCTGCCCCACGCCGAACGGGTTGCCGATGGCCAAGGCCAACTCCCCCACCTCGACATAGTCAGAATCCCGCAGACGCAGGAACGGCAGTCCTTGAGCATCCTGCAGGCGCAGGATGGCGATGTCGCTTTCCTCGTCGCCCAGAACGACCTCGGCCTGGAACTCGCGACGATCCGTGGTCACGACCCGGATCTCGGTCGCGGTGCCGACAACGTGATAGTTCGAGACGACATAGCCGTCCTCGGTCAGGATGACGCCCGACCCCAGCGAGTTTTGCACCCGCGGCCGCGGTGCACCGAACCCACCGCCGAAAAAGTCGCGAAAGAACGGATCCGTGAAAATCGGACTGCTGCGTCCAGGCCGGACGATCTTGGCATAGATGTTCACCACCGCCGGGGCCGCCTTTTTGACCACCGGGGCAAAACCCATCGAAATCTCGACCTGTGACTGAGGAACCCGTGTCTCGGCACCGGCATGGGTGGCCAGTGTCATCAGGCATACGGCCAGGATCGTGCGTATCATGACAGCTCCGTTCATCATCCGCCGAAGATATGCGGAGGTCGGCACGCGAATGCAATAGAGCACGCGAAACCTTGCCGCTGCCATGTCCGCCGTGAGCGAGGCGATCCACAAGAAAAAGCCCCTGACCGGGATATCCGGACAGGGGCCTTGAAGCGGCAATGCAGCCGGTTCTTATTCTTCGTCAACGTCCACTTCTTCGGCGGCGACGCGGGCCTTGTCGGCTGCGCCTTTGGCGTCGATGTCACGATCAACGAATTCGATGATCGCCATCGGAGCCATGTCGCCATAGCGGAAGCCAGCCTTCAGGATGCGGACGTAACCGCCCTGACGCTCGGCATAGCGGGGGCCCAGAACTTCGAACAGCTTGGCGACGTCCTTGTCTTCCTTCAGCTGAGCTGCGGCCTGACGGCGGGCGTGCAGATCGCCGCGCTTGCCCAAGGTGATCAGTTTTTCAACGATCGGGCGCAGTTCTTTTGCCTTGGGCAGGGTCGTCTTGATCTGTTCGTGCTCGATCAGCGAGCCGGCCATGTTCGAGAACAGGGCCTTGCGGTGCTCATGAGTACGGTTCAGGCGGCGGTAACCACGTGCGTGACGCATTTTTCAATTCCTTCTTTCGCGTTTTGCTTTGTCTGGCCGGCGATGCGTGTCACCGGCTCTCCTTGGGGCGGAAATGCCCATACGGTCCCCGGCAGCCCGGGCATTGGCGAAGACGCGCTTAGAACGCGTCTTCGAATTTCTTCGCCAGATCTTCGATGTTGTCGGGCGGCCAATCCTCGACATCCATGCCGAGGTGCAGACCCATGCCGGACAGCACTTCCTTGATCTCGTTCAGCGACTTGCGGCCGAAGTTCGGAGTGCGCAGCATCTCGGCTTCGGTCTTCTGGATCAGATCGCCGATATAGACGATGTTGTCGTTCTTCAGGCAGTTTGCCGAACGGACCGACAGCTCCAGCTCGTCCACTTTCTTCAGCAGCAGCGGGTTGAACTCCAGACCATCGTCCTCGTCCTGGCGGCCAGCCGATTCCGGTTCGTCGAAGTTGACGAAGATCGACAGCTGATCCTGCAGGATGCGCGCGGCAAAGGCCAGCGCGTCCTCGGGTGTGATCGAGCCGTCGGTTTCGATCTTCATGGTCAGCTTGTCATAGTCCAGAACCTGACCTTCACGGGTCGGCTGAACGTCATAGGCGACCTTCTTGACCGGCGAATAGATCGCGTCGATCGGGATCAGGCCGATGGGTGCATCTTCGGGCTTGTTCTTCTCGGCCGAGACATAGCCTTTGCCAGTGTTGACGGTCAGTTCCATGAACAGCTCGGCGCCATCGTCCAGGTGGCAGATGACGTGATCACGGTTCAGAACCTCGATGCCGGCGCTTTCGCTGATATCACCGGCGGTGACAACTGCGGGGCCTTTGGCATTGATCGACAGGCGCTTGGGCCCTTCGACTTCCATGCGCAGAGCAACCTGCTTGAGGTTCAGGATGATGTCGGTGACGTCTTCACGAACGCCTGCGACCGAGCTGAACTCGTGCAGGACGTTGTCGATCTGGACGCTGGTGATGGCCGCGCCTTGCAGCGAGCTCATCAGAACACGGCGCAGCGCGTTGCCCAGGGTCAGACCAAAGCCACGCTCCAGCGGCTCCGCAACCAGGGTTGCCTGCCGCGCGGGATCGTTGCCCGGCTTGCCTTCCAGCTGGGTCGGCTTGATCAATTCTGCCCAATTCTTGTGGATCATGTAATCCCTCCATTCCTGTCTGCGCCCCATGACCAATCAGGTGCAGACGCCCGAGGTTTCAAAACGGCGAACCGGGGCCGTGTAAAAACACGGCCCCAGCCTGGTAATTCGATCGGTTAGACGCGGCGGCGCTTCGGCGGGCGGCAGCCATTGTGGGCAATCGGGGTCACGTCGCGGATCGACGTGATATTGAAGCCCACGGCAGCCAGCGCACGCAGAGCCGATTCACGACCCGAACCGGGGCCCTGAACTTCGACTTCCAGCGTCTTGACGCCATGTTCCTGCGCCTTCTTGCCTGCGTCTTCTGCAGCCATCTGAGCGGCGTAGGGGGTCGATTTCCGCGATCCCTTGAAGCCCATGGTGCCGGCCGACGACCAAGCGATGGCGTTGCCCTGCACGTCCGAGATCAGGATCTTGGTGTTGTTGAAGGTCGAGTTCACATGGGCGACGCCCGATGCGATGTTCTTACGCTCTTTGCGCTTAACGCGAGTCTTGTCACGTGCCATCAGTCAGACCCTCCCTTATTTCTTCTTACCAGCAATGGCCTTTGCGGGGCCTTTGCGGGTACGAGCGTTGGTGTGGGTACGCTGACCGCGAACCGGCAGGTTGCGGCGGTGACGCAGACCGCGATAGCAGCCCAGGTCCATCAGACGCTTGATGTTCATCTGAACTTCGCGACGCAGGTCACCTTCGACGGTGAAGTTGGCGTCGATGTATTCGCGGATGGCCAGAACTTCGGCATCCGACAGTTCATTGACGCGACGGGTCGTGTCGATGCCAACGGCTTCGCAGATCGCTTTGGCCGAGGTGTTGCCGATACCGGTGATATATGTGAGGGCGATTGGTACCCGCTTTGCAGTCGGGATGTTTACGCCGGCAATACGTGCCACGTGTCACTTTCCTTTCGTTGCGGTTCCGTAGTTCCAGAACCTTTTTTCACAACGCCTAACCGTGGCAGTGTGGCCAGAGGGTTCAGCATTATTCGAGGTGGTCTATACATGCGGAACGAATCCCGCGTGCGCGATTGATTCCCCAAAGGGATGGGGGTCGATATGGGCTTTTGCGCTTGGCGTCAAGCCCTTTGCAAGCTTAACCCAATATGGCTGCGATCGAGGCCCGGACTTCCTTGATGTCCGCCAGCCCGTTCACCGGTCGAAGATCGCCCTTGGCGTAGTAATAGCCAATCAACGGCGAGGTCTTTTTGTAATACTCCATAAGCCGGGTGCGCAGGCTTTCCTCGTTGTCGTCGGCACGACGGACGAAATCGTTTTCCTTGCCGCAATTGGTGCATTTACCATCGGCCGGGATCGGTTTGGTCTTGTCATTGTAGACCTCGCCGCAACCGCCACAGGTCGACCGGGCAGTGATCCGATCAACCAGGGCCTCGTCATCCACGCGCATTTCGATCACGGTGTGCAGCGACTGGCCCAGCTTGGTCAGAAGGGCCGACAAGGCGTCAGCCTGGGCCAAGGTTCGCGGGAAGCCGTCGAAGATGAAGCCTGCGCCCTTTTCGGTGGTCAGTTTCTCTTCGATCAGGCCAATCACGATCTCGTCGGTGACAAGCTTGCCCGCGTCCATGATCGCGGCCACCTTCTTGCCCATCTCGGTTCCCGAGCTGCGGGCCTCGCGCAGCATGTCACCGGTGCTGAGCTGGATCATGCCCCGCGTTTCAACCAGGTGACGTGCCTGCGTACCCTTGCCTGCCCCCGGGGGGCCCAGAAGAATGATATTCATCGACGAGCGGGTCCCTTCCTGCCGCGTTTCTTGCCTTTACCGCGCAACTGGGACTTTTCGATCAGCCCTTCGTATTGATGCGCCAACAGGTGGCTCTGAACCTGTTGGATCGTGTCCATGGTCACAGAGACGATGATCAGAACCGAGGTGCCGCCGAAATAGAACGGGATGGCGAACTGGCCGCGCAGAATTTCAGGCAGCAGGCAGACCGCCGCCAGATAGGCCGAGCCCAGAACCAGTACGCGGTTGACCACGTATTCCAGATATTCGGCGGTCTTTTTGCCGGGGCGAATGCCGGGCACAAAGCCGTTCTGCTTTTTCAGGTTGTCCGCCACGTCATCCGGTTTGAACGACACGTTGAACGTGTAGAAGTAGGCAAAGAACACGATCATCGACGCAAAGAACAGCAGATAAAGCGGCTGTCCCGGTCCGAAATTGGCCAGCAGCCACGACATGATCGGTCCGTTTGCAGCGCCCGACGAAAAGGTCGAGATCGTGACCGGCAGCAGCAGCAGCGAGCTGGCGAAGATCGCCGGAATCACGCCGGCCGGGTTGACCTTGACCGGCAGGTGGCTCGAGCCGCCCTCATAGACCTTCATGCCGACATTGCGGCGCGGGTACTGGATGTGGATCTTGCGCAGCGCGCGTTCCATGAACACCACGAAGGTGATAACGGCGATCACCATCACGATCACGCCGACGATCACGGCCGGGCTGATCGCGCCCGAACGGCCCGAGGCAAGGAACTGGGCCAGCGCGGCAGGAACCTCGGCGATGATGCCGACAAAAATGATCAGCGAGATGCCGTTGCCGATGCCGCGCGCGGTGATCTGTTCACCCAGCCACATCAGGAACATGGTGCCGCCGACCAGAGTGATCATCGTCGACAGGCGGAAATACAGACCCGGATCGGTGGCCAAATCGCCCGATTCCAGAGAAACCGCCAAGCCATAGGCCTGCACAGTGGCCAGCGCCACGGTGCCGAAACGGGTGTACTGGTTGATCTTCTTGCGGCCCTGCTCGCCCTCTTTCTTGAGTTGTTCGAGCGCGGGCACCATCGAGGTCAGCAGCTGTACGATGATCGATGCCGAGATATAGGGCATGATGCCGAGGGCAAAGATACCCATCCGCCCCAGCGCCCCGCCGGTGAACATCGAAACCATCCCACCGATGCCCTGCCCCGCCTGTTCCATGAACTCGCGCAGCGCCTGACCGTCGATCCCCGGCACCGGAATGAAGGTGCCCAGACGATAGACGATCAGCAAACCCAGCGTGAACAGGATGCGGTTGCGCAGATCGGTGGCCTTGCCCAGAGCAGCCCAGCTTGTGTTGGCTGCCATTTGTTCTGCTGCTGATACCATAAATCGGTCTCTCTTATGAAAACGCCGCCCGGAACCGTTTTCCGGCTCGGGCGGCGTCTTGGAAAACTCTGAGGTCTATGTAAGCGGGTCGGCGCCCGCTCACAAGCGCTTACTCTGCCGCAGCGGCTTTTGTGACCTTCAGTGAACCGCCCGCTTTTTCCACGGCTTCGATCGCCGCTTTCGAGGCGCCGGTCACTTCCAGGTTCAGCTTGGCGCTGATTTCGCCTTTGGCCAGAACGCGGATACCGTCCAGCTTGCGGCGCACCAGACCCGAGGCAACCAGTGCGTCCTCGGTGATGGCCGATTTAACGTCCAGTTTGCCGGCGTCGACGAATTTCTGGATCAGGCCCAGGTTGATGACGGCAAATTCCTTGCGGTTCGGCTTGTTGAAGCCGCGCTTGGGCAGGCGCTGATACAGCGGCATCTGGCCGCCTTCGTAGCCGTTGATGGCCACACCCGAACGAGATTTCTGGCCTTTGATACCGCGGCCACCCATTTTACCCTTGCCAGAGCCGGGACCACGGCCAACGCGGGTGCGTTTCTTGACAGCGCCGGGATTGTCGCGCAATTCGTGCAGTTTCATGTCGCTTCTCCTAAGCCGGATATGACCCCGAAGCGTAATGGGCCAAACACGGCATTTCTTGGTTTTGATTCTCGTGGCAAACACGCCACCGGAGCGCAGTACAGCCTCGCGCCCCGAGTTGCAAGTTTTGATTGCCCGGCAGCAGCGGCTCAGTCGTCGCGGCCAGCAATGGGCGCGTCTTTGGGCACAATTCCATGTTTGGCCACAAGTCGCCCGACCAGGCTGTCGGGATGTGGTATTCCACCATGGTTCTTGCGCATGATCGCCCGCATCCGGCGCCCGTACAAATGGATCGAGACGGTATCCTCGTGAAAAAACCGGTCAAGATTTTCGTTCGGCCGGGCAAGGGCTCGTCGGCGCGAAAAGTTGATCGGATAGAAAACATGCTCCGGCAGGACATATTTTATTTCGCCCGTTTGCTTGAGTGCCCAAGCGAATGCCTTCGGCCCCCACACGCCCCACAACGCCTCGGGAACGTTGGTCGGATTTCCGGCGTCCCGCGCCTCTTCCAGCGGTCGGCGGTGGCGCGGGGGTAACCAAGGCGGAATAAGGTAGGGATCATTCGTGTACTCGATCAGCTTGGCCAGGGTTTCACTGTCCTGCGGCAGGCCCAGAACCCCGATCGCCACCTCACCCTCGAGATACCCATAGTAATGACCATTCGCCGTTGAATAGGGTTTCAGGCAATAGGCATCGGTGTCGGCCCAGATCAGGTCGGGCTCCTGAGCCAGCATCCGGTAGCGGAACTTGTCGGAATGCGGCGCGGGGCTATTGGTCCGCTCATGAGTGATAAATTCGGAATCCGGCAGGATCTCGCGGGCATCACGGTGCTCGACACCCTCGGGGATGTTCGTCACATTGCTATAGGTATAAATCCGCACGCTGTGGCCCATATCCAAGTACGACTGGATGCACAGCAGTTCCAAAAAGCTGAGCGGCCCCTCGACCCACAGCATTGCAATCTGGAAGTCCCGTGCCATGTTCTGCCCTCTCTGCCCTCTCTGCCCAATGTGTTCATGCCTTGACGGCTTGCCTGCATTGGAGTGACCCAATTCCCGGCGCCGTGCAACGTCGCAGTTGTGGTACCAGCTATTTTCCTGCCCGTGTGGGATCCGTAAACACAAAAGAGGCGCCACTTGGGCGCCTCTGCTTCATATGTTGTCGTCCCGTATCTTACGAGCAGTAGGCGTGCTCACGGGCGATGTCGGCGATGTCGCACCGGCGGATGCCGATGTCGTTCAACTCGCGGTCGCTCAGACGCTGCAACTCGGTATACGTGCGGGTGTACTCGCTGGCCCGGGCGCGGTTTTCTTTCACGCGCTCGATCAGGTTTGCGATACGGGCGGTCAGGTTGAAGCCGCCATGTGTCAGGGTCGCTGTGTGTGCCATTATCTCATTTCCTTTCGAATGTCGGGGCGTATTCCCCGATGTCACTTACTTGGTTCCTGTCTTGGACAGGGTTGAGATAGGGAGTTCAGTTATCGCTAACAACGATGGTTTTGGACTGGCCGCTATGCATTTTTGGCATAGCGGCGCAAATCAGGAGTGACCGCTACCGGCCGCAAGCCGGGACAGGTTGTCCAAAGCAGCAGACCAGCCACCTTTGTAGTCCTGAAATAGTTCTGGCCCGGCCAGGCTTGTGATCTGCAACGTGACGCGCAGCGTACTGCCTTGGCCATTCGGCATGATTTCGTGTCCGCACAGCGAGACCGAGACCAACTCTCCCTGAATGACCAGTGTTTCGGTCAATGAAAGAAACTCCGGCGAGACCACGTGGAACAGGCTGGTCGTATTGAACTCTGGCGCCTCTTTCGGTCCACACCGCGTTTCCTCACGGCCTCCGGGTCGACAGTCAAAAACATCAATCAGAACTACGCTTTCATCGTCTGGTGCGGCCCATTTCTGGCGTAACTCGCGGTCGGTCAACACCTGAAACAGCCGGTCGGGAGCGCAGGAAATCTCGCGTTCCAGGATCAAAGTTTCGTAATCAGCCATCATCGGATTCCTTTTCAATTTGCTCGGCAAGTGCAGACAGGCGATCCAGCCGGCCTTCCCAGAGGTGACGTTGTTGTTTCAACCAACCTTCCGCCTCGGCGATCGGGGCGGCTTCGATATGCAACATGCGAACCCGACCGATCTTCTCCGAACGGATCATTCCAGCGGATTCCAGTTTGCCGAGATGCTTCAGAAACGAAGGAAGAGCCATGTCGTGCGCTTCGTGCAGCTCTGACACGGCCGCTGGGCCAGTGATCAGCCGTTCGATCACGGCACGCCGGGTCGGATCGGCCAGCGCAGAAAAAAATGTATCGAGTTTGTTAGCCATTAGGCTAAGTATTTCAACGCGCCGCCCGCGTCAAGAAAAAGTTAGCCGTTTGGCTATGTTTTAAATTTAAAGGTCAGGACAGAGGGCAAAAAAGGTGTCTACCTGTGAGTTCCTGGCCAGGCCTTGGCCAAGTTCAACGCAAAAGGCGGTCTTCCGACATTCCGCGCAGGCGACGGCCAAAAATGAAAACGCCCCCGATCAAATCGGAGGCGTTCATTAGGCTTTCGAAGTTGGCGCTCAGCCGCGCTCTTCGATGATCTCAACCAGATGCGGGATCTTGTTGACCATGCCGCGGATCGACGGAGTGTCTTCCAATTCGCGGGTCTTGTGCATCTTGTTCAGGCCCAGACCGATCAGGGTTGCGCGCTGTTCGGCGGGGCGACGGATCGGGGAACCGATCTGCTTGACGACGATGGTTTTTGCCATTGCTCGCTCTCCTTACGCTTCGGCTTCAGCCGGTGCTTCATCCCGCTTGGGCAGGATATCGGCGACCTTCTTGCCACGACGCGCGGCAACCGAACGCGGGCTCTGTTCTTTCTTCAGGCCGTCGATGGTGGCGCGGATCATGTTGTACGGGTTCTGCGAGCCCAGCGACTTGGACACAACGTCCTTCACGCCCAGCATTTCGAACACAGCACGCATCGGACCACCGGCGATGATACCGGTACCTTCCGGCGCGGTGCGCATGACCACTTTACCGGCGCCGTGACGGCCCTCGATGTCGTGGTGCAGGGTCCGGCCTTCGCGCAGCTGCACGCGGATCATCTGACGCTTGGCTTGCTCGGTCGCCTTGCGGATGGCTTCAGGTACTTCTTTCGCTTTACCTTTGCCAAAGCCCACGCGGCCTTTCTGATCGCCAACAACCACCAGAGCGGCGAAGCCAAAGCGCTTACCACCTTTTACGGTTTTCGACACGCGGTTGATTGCGACCAGACGATCGGCAAATTCCGGTGCTTCTTCACGGTCGCGGCCACGGCCCCGACGGTTTTCACGTTCTGCCATTTGGCATCCCTTTTCTCATGTGGCGCTTGGCGCCGTTTTCTTCAATCCAAGTGAGCCTCGGCTAACGCCGAGGCCCCCGGATCATCGGGGCGGATCGAAACCCGCCCACAGGTCTTAGATTTTCAGGCCGCCTTCACGCGCAGCGTCGGCAACTGCCTTCACCTTGCCGTGGAACAGGAAGCCGCCACGATCGAAATAAGCCTCTTCGACGCCGGCCTTCCTGGCCCGCTCGGCGATGGCTGCGCCCACTTTGGTGGCCGCTTCGACGTTGTTCTTGCCAACAACACCCAGATCCTTTTCCAGGGTCGAGGCCGAGGCCAGGGTCACGCCACGTACGTCGTCGATCAGCTGAACGGAGATGTTCTTGTTCGAACGGTGTACGGACAGACGCGGACGACCCGCGTTGACCTTGCGAAGTTTGTTCCGAACGCGCAGGCGGCGCTTCAGAAACAGGGTTCTTTTGCTGTTTGCCATTGTGTTCGTCCTTACTTCTTCTTGCCTTCCTTGCGGAAGATGAACTCGCCCTTGTAGCGGATGCCTTTGCCTTTGTACGGCTCGGGACGGCGCCACTCGCGGATTTTCGCCGCGGTTTCGCCCACCAGCTGCTGGTCGATGCCTTCCACAACGATCTCGGTCTGCTTCGGCGCGGTGATGGTGACACCTTCCGGAGCAACGAAATCAACATCGTGGCTGTAGCCCAGGTTCAGCTTCAGGGTGTTGCCCTGCATCTGAGCACGGTAACCCACGCCCTGGATTTCCAGTTCCTTCTTGAAGCCTTCGGTCACACCGGTCACCAGGTTGGCGACCATGGTGCGGCTCATGCCCCACTGCTGACGCGCACGCTTGGACGAACCACGCGGGTCGATTTTGACCACGTTGTCTTCGACCGTCAGGGTGACGTCATCGGTTGCGGTGAAGCTGCGGGTGCCTTTCGGACCTTTGACTTCGATGGTCTGACCCGACACAGAGGCGGTAACGCCGCTGGGCAGCTCGACCGGTTTCTTACCAATACGAGACATTGCAGACCTCCTTAGAAGACGGTGCAGAGCACTTCGCCGCCAACATTGTTGGAGCGAGCGTTTGCGTCCGACATCACACCTTTCGGAGTGCTGACAATCGACACGCCCAGGCCCTGACGAACCTGCGGGATGTCATTGACGCCCATGTATACGCGACGGCCGGGCTTCGAGACCCGCTTCAGTTCGCGAATGACAGGGGTGCCTTCGTAGTATTTCAGGCTGATTTCCAGAGCCGGATGACCGTTTTCACCGGTCGTCTTTTCATAGCCGCGGATATAGCCTTCGTCCGCAAGCACGTCCAGAACCCAGGCGCGCAGTTTCGACGCCGGAGTGATCACGGTGGACTTGCCGCGCATTTGCGCGTTGCGGATGCGGGTGAGCATATCGCCGATAGGATCGTTCATATCTGTCTCTCCCTTACCAGCTCGATTTCACCATGCCGGGGATCTGACCAGCAGAACCCAGCTCGCGCAGCGCGATACGGCTGACCTTCAGCTTACGGTAGTAAGCGTGGGGACGACCGGTCAGCTGACAACGGTTGTGCAGACGGGTAGCCGAGCTGTTGCGCGGCAGTTTCGCCAGTTTCAGACGCGCTTTGAAGCGCTCTTCCATCGGCTTGCTCTCGTCATTCGCGATCTCTTTCAGAGCCGCACGCTTTTCGGCATACTGTGCCACCAGGCGTGCGCGCTTCTTCTCGCGTTCGATCATTGCTTTTTTAGCCATGTCTCAATCCTCCCGGCGCTTACGCGTTGAACGGCATGTTGAAAGCTTTCAACAGTGCCTTTGCTTCAGCGTCGGTTTTCGCTGTGGTGGCAATTACGATGTCCATGCCCCAGACCTCGTCGACCTTGTCGAAGTCGATTTCCGGGAACACGATGTGCTCTTTCATGCCCATGGCAAAGTTGCCACGGCCATCGAAGGACGGTTTCACACCGCGGAAGTCACGTACGCGAGGCATCGCGATGGTGATCAGACGGTCCAGGAATTCGTACATCCGGTCGCCGCGCAGGGTCACCTTGGCGCCCAGCGGCATGTCTTCACGGACGCGGAAACCCGCGATCGACTTCTTCGCCTTGGTCGAAACGGCCTTCTGACCGGCGATCGCCGTCAGATCCTCGACCGCGGCTTTCGCCTTCTTCGAGTCCTTCACCGCCTCGGCACCACAGCCGATGTTCAGAACGATCTTCTCCAGCTTGGGGATCTGCATATCGTTCTTGTAGCCGAACTCTTCTTTCAGAGCGGCACGGATGGTTTCAGCGTACTGAGCTTTCAGACGCGGGGTGTAGGTTGCAGCATCAAGCATCGATCACGTCCCCCGTGGTCTTGGCGTAACGAACCTTCTTGTCACCTTCCATGCGGAAGCCGACGCGGGTTGCCTTGCCGTTCTTGTCCAGCAGGGCCAGGTTCGACAGGTCGATCGGCAGAGCTTTGGGCAGGCGGCCACCTTGCGACGTTTGCGACTGGCGGGTGTGGCGAATGGCGATGTTCACGCCATCAACGACAGCTTTGCCGGCTTTGGGGTCGACCGAGGTGATAGTCCCCTCTTTGCCCTTGTCCTTGCCGGCCAGCACGACGACCTTGTCGCCTTTGCGGAGTTTAGCAGCCATGATTACAGCACCTCCGGAGCCAGCGAGATGATCTTCATGAAGTTCTTCGCGCGCAGTTCACGAACAACGGGGCCGAAGATACGGGTACCGACGGGCTCGTTGTTGTTGTTCAGGATGACGGCGGCGTTGCGATCGAAGCGGATCGCGGTGCCGTCTTCGCGACGGACTTCTTTGGCGGTGCGCACGACGACGGCCTTGCGGACGTCACCTTTCTTCACGCGGCCGCGCGGGATGGCTTCCTTCACCGAGACGACAATGATGTCGCCGACGGAGGCGTATTTACGCTTGGAACCACCCAGGACCTTGATGCACTGAACTCGGCGGGCGCCGGAGTTGTCAGCGACATCCAGATTGGTCTGCATCTGGATCATGTGGTTTCTCCCGACCTGTGGGGGCTGGTCTTGTTAAATCCCCCAGGGTTTCGACAAATGGAAAAGTCCCGGAGGCTTAGGCCTCCAGAACCTCCCAACGTTTCGTCTTCGATTTCGGCGCGCATTCGATGATGCGTACGGTGTCGCCGACCTTGAAGGCGTTCTTTTCGTCGTGAGCCCGGTATTTCTTGGACTTACGAACGGTTTTCTGCAGCAGAGGGTGCTTGAAACGGCGCTCGACCAGAACGGTGATGGTCTGTTCGTTGGCGTCGCTGGTCACGGTGCCTTGCAGGATACGCTTGGGCATCTGATTACTCCTCGGATGCCGCGGCAGCGGCCTTTTCGTTCAGAATGGTTTTGACGCGGGCAGCATTGCGGCGGGCCGCTTTGATACCAGCAGTGTTTTCCAGCTGACCGGTGGCCTGTTGAAAGCGCAGGTTGAAGCTTTCTTTCTTCAGGTTGGCCAGTTCCTCGCGGAGCTGGTCCGGGGTCTTTTCACGCAGTTCTTGGGCGTTCATCGCCTTTTCCTTTGCTCAAAACACCAGAAGGCCCCGTACACGGGTCACCTTGGACCTGGTGGATGAATGATAGACATGCGAATCGCCCGACAACGCCGGGAGACCGCAGGATGCCGCCGTATAAGGGTTTGATGGGTGGGTGGCAAGGGAAAGTTTTGCAGCCAGAACCGGGCAACCAACCGGTCACGTCAGAACCTGACCACTTGCGCGTTGTCTTCTGTGGAAACGGGTTTGGCCGAAACTCAAAAGACACGTGAAACCCTTGAAGTATCTTTAGCCCGCTGACTTAGGAACGGTGGAAAAAAATGGAACTGGTTGTCCTAATTGGGTTTGCGGCACTTCTAGTTGTTTTAATATCAAGAAAGCCACGCCTTGTCGCCCGTCATAGAGGCCATCAAAAACCTCCGCAAGCCTCCACACGGAAACGCGCAATCCCGCGACAACAGCCGAGTGTTGTTCCCTCCAACCGCGTTCTGACGGGGCGCGCTTATGTGATCGATGGCGACACAATCATTGTCCGTGGAACAAAGATCCGTCTAGCCGGCATTGATGCGCCCGAGCTGGACATGCCATGGGGCCTAAAGGCAAAGTGGACGATGGTCGAAATCTGCAAAGGTCAGGAGATTACCGTCAAGCTGAACGGCGAAACATCCTACAACCGGTTAGTTGGAATTGGATACCTACCCAATGGGCAGGACATCGGCGCGGAGCTGGTCAAAAGGGGGCTTGCGCTGGACCTGCCTTTCTTTTCACAGGGAAGGTATAGGCATCTCGAACCGACCGGCGCCAGAGAACGACTGCGGAATGGGGCTTTCGGTCACGCATCGATTTCGGTTCGCAGGACGACGACAGTCGTCGCCTATCGGCGCAGATCAAACCGGCACAATGCGGGCAGTTGAATACGCCCCTAAGGGTTCACTCCCACTTGTAGTTGAAGCTCACCGAAATCCGTTCTTCTTCGGCCATGTTCATCGGCACCTCGTGGCGCAGCCAGCTTTCCCACAGCAGAACGTCGCCGACCTTCGGCTTCATATAAATGAAGGGCTGTAGTTCGCGTCGGGCGCCCTTGCGGCGCACCGGCGCGGCCATCATGCGGCCCGAGCGGGGGTCTTCAAGCTTCAGCGCGCTGGCGCCTTCCGGCATTGACACATAGGTCGTTCCAGAAATCACACTGTGTGGATGGATGTGGCTGGCATGCATTCCACCCTCGGGCAGGATGTTGATCCAAAGATCCTCCAGCTTCAATTCCCGGTCATCCAGATCAAACTCAAGGTCTTTTGCGAATACAGCCACGTGCTGATCCAACGTCTTCACCAAGTCCTGAAAGATCGGAAACCGCCAGGGCAGATCAGTCAACGAGGCATAGCTGGTGTAACCCGGATAGCCGTTCTTTTCGCACCACTCCTGCCCGGCCTCGTCATCCTCAGCGATGACAAGGCACGAGTTCTCCAGCTCCTCCGGATCGATCCTTGGTTCGAACTCAGACAGAGCGGCGCGGTAGAGACGGGTAACGAAGAGTGATTCAATCTGTGCCATGGGCGTCCATTACCCCATTCGACACCAAGGCGCGATAGAGGAACTTTCTTCGAATCGGGGAAACCCCTGCTGCTGTCACAAGTCAATATAGGGCAACGGGTCGCTGTGATGCGCGATCAGCTTCCACGCTCCACCTTCATGGCGATAGACATTCGTGCCGCGCATCCGGATACCGGCCCCATCGCCCTGCCCCGATGCTTCGGCGACGTGATGCACAGTGGCAAGCGTATCCCCAACCACAACATGCCGGTTCAGCACTTTGATCGACCCGCCCAGATGCGCCCGACCCTGCGCGACCCAATCCTGATCCGTGACTTTCCACCCGACGTGGAACAGATCGGGTGACGGCCCCATATAGATGACATCGTCCGCATGCGACCACAGCGCCTCCATCGGCGCAACGTCACCCGCGAACATTGCGTTCAGTGCGGCAAAGAAGCCGTCGTCAATCTTTTCAATCTCTGACGTCGAAACCATTTGAGGCCCCCTGTTCTAGGCTTTTCTGAAATATCAAAAGCTGAAGCCGAGCCTAACCCAAACCATCCGAAAAACAAAAACCCCGCCGGTCGGCGGGGTTTTCTGAAGTCTTGGCAAGACCGGTTTACCAGTCCTCGCGGACCACCACACGGGTCTTGATCGGCAGCTTCATCGCAGCCAGGCGCAGAGCCTCGCGCGCGATTTCATCGTTGACGCCGTCGATCTCGAACATCACGCGACCGGGCTTCACTTTGGCTGCCCAATAGTCGACCGAGCCTTTACCTTTACCCATACGGACTTCGGTAGGCTTCGAGGTCACGGGAGTATCCGGGAAGATCCGGATCCAGACGCGACCTTGACGCTTCATGTGACGGGTCATGGCACGACGAGCAGCTTCGATCTGGCGTGCGGTGACGCGCTCGGGCTGCAAGGCTTTCAGACCGTAGGTGCCAAAGTTCAGATCAGAGCCGCCCTTGGCTTCGCCCTTGATCCGGCCTTTGTGCATCTTGCGGAATTTTGTACGCTTTGGTTGAAGCATATCTTTCCCTCCTTAGCGACGACCGCCACCAGCACCACGAGGTGCAGGGCCGTCCTGGAGTTCCTGTGCTTTACGGTCACGTGCCTGCGGATCGTGCTCCATGATCTCACCTTTGAAGATCCAGACCTTGATCCCGATGATCCCGTAGGGGGTCATCGCTTCGGCATGTGCGTAATCGATGTCGGCACGCAGGGTGTGCAGAGGCACGCGGCCTTCGCGGTACCATTCGGTCCGTGCGATTTCGGCTCCGCCCAGACGACCAGCGACGTTCACCCGGATACCCAGGGCGCCCATGCGCATGGCATTCTGAACCGACCGCTTCATCGCGCGGCGGAACGAAACGCGGCGCTCCAGCTGCTGAGCGATCGACTCGGCAACCAGCTGCGCGTCGAGTTCCGGCTTGCGCACTTCGACGATGTTCAGGTGCAGTTCGCTGTCGGTCATCTGCGCGATCTTCTTGCGCAGAACTTCGATGTCCGCGCCTTTCTTGCCGATGATGACACCGGGACGCGCGGTGTGGATCGTGACGCGGCACTTCTTGTGCGGACGTTCGATGATCACACGGGCGATGCCGGCTTGCTTGCACTCTTTCTTGATGAACTCACGGATCTTGAGGTCTTCCAGCAGAAGATCACCGTAGTCCTTGGTATCTGCGTACCAACGGCTGTCCCAGGTACGGTTGACCTGAAGGCGCATGCCGATCGGATTGACTTTATGTCCCATTAGGCTTGCTCCTCAACTTGACGCACCTTGATGGTGATCTCCGAGAACGGCTTCATGATCTTGCCGAAACGGCCACGGGCACGCGGACGGCCGCGCTTCATGACCAGGTTCTTACCAACCCATGCTTCGGCGACGATCAGCTCGTCCACGTCCAGGTTGTGGTTGTTTTCGGCGTTCGCGATTGCGGACTGCAGGCACTTCTTGACGTCCTGCGCGACACGCTTGTTCGAGAAAGTCAGGTCGGTCAGAGCCTTCTCGACTTTCTTGCCGCGGATCATTTGCGCAACCAGGTTCAGTTTCTGCGGGCTGGTGCGAAGCATACGGGTTTTTGCCATTGCTTCGTTTTCAGCCACGCGGCGGGGGTTCTTTTCCTTGCCCATGACTTACTTCCGCTTCGCTTTTTTGTCTGCGGCATGGCCATAATAGGTCCGGGTCGGCGAGTATTCACCGAACTTCTGACCGATCATGTCTTCCGAGACGTTTACCGGGATATGCTTCTGGCCGTTGTACACACCAAAGGTCAGACCCACGAACTGGGGCAGAATGGTGGAACGACGCGACCAGATCTTGATGACTTCGTTGCGGCCCGACTCGCGCGCAGCTTCGGCTTTTTTCAGCACGTAAGCGTCGACGAAAGGACCCTTCCAAACAGAGCGAGACATGTCTTAACGCCCTTTCTTCTTGGCGTGCCGCGAGCGGATGATCAGCTTCTGGGACGCTTTGTTCTTGTTGCGGGTACGCTTACCCTTGGTGTCTTTACCCCAAGGCGTAACCGGCGTACGGCCACCCGAGGTCCGGCCTTCACCACCACCGTGGGGGTGATCGATCGGGTTCATGGCAACACCACGGACCGACGGACGCACGCCCTTGTGGCGCATACGACCGGCTTTGCCGAGGTTCTGGTTGCTGTTGTCGGGGTTCGACACGGCACCGACGGTGGCCATGCATTCCTGGCGCACCATGCGCAGCTCGCCCGAGCTCAGACGGATCTGGGCATAGCCGCCATCGCGGCCGACGAACTGGGCGTAGGTGCCCGCTGCACGCGCGATCTGACCGCCCTTGCCGGGCTTCATCTCGATGTTGTGCACGATGGTACCGATCGGCATACCCGAGAACGGCATCGCGTTGCCGGGCTTGATGTCGGCCTTGGCCGAAGCGATGACCTTGTCGCCAACCGCCAGACGCTGCGGCGCCAGGATATAGGCCTGCTCGCCGTCGTCATATTTGATCAGTGCGATGAATGCGGTCCGGTTCGGGTCGTATTCGATCCGCTCGACGGTTGCCGCCACATCCAGTTTGTTCCGTTTGAAGTCAACGATCCGGTAGAGACGCTTTGCGCCACCGCCACGGCGGCGTGAAGTGATCCGTCCGGTGTTGTTCCGGCCGCCCGATTTGGTCAAACCCTCAGTGAGAGACTTGACCGGACGTCCTTTCCAAAGCTCCGAACGGTCGATCAGCACCAGCCCGCGCTGGCCCGGCGTCGTCGGTTTGTACGACTTGAGTGCCATGCTTTCTGTCTTCCGTTTAGCAAGCGCGAGGATCAATCCCCGCTATGTGAGAGGCCCCCGTAGGTGCCCAGGTTATAGGGCCCCGAAGGTCCCCGGTTTCAAATATCAGAGGCCCCGGAACGAATCCGAGGCCGCAAGATTGGGAGCGTGTAGCAGGGTTGGGGGCGGGGGGCAATAGGGTGCAACACACTCTCTTAGTGAGCACTGTCACTTGATACTGAAATCATGTTGGATCAAGGGAGCGAACGTGCGGCGTGCGCCTGACCAGTCAAAGTGAAAAAGCGGGTCCGGTATGCGCCAGTTTTCCCCATAACTCTGGACCAGCAGGGCCGGCGGGTCATGCGGCAGCATAATCTGCCCGTCACTTAATGCTCTGAGCGGAAAGATCGAACTCTCGGGCACGCCGTTGAAAGAGTAGGGGTAGACGCTGAAGCGTCCGTTTTCAGTCCAGGCCGGAAACAGATCAATGTCGATCCCCAACCCATTTCTCACCTTGAATATAGGAGAGCTTCGGGTTGATGGCGTGGCATCCAGACAGCCGCTTTCCAACAGGGCTTTTTGGTACATGGCCCATTTTTCGGGTATGTCTTCAAGCGTGGACTCACCCATGTGCACCGCAAAATCCACGTCATCGTCATGGTCGATCAATCGACCATCGCGCACGTAGCCCAGCAACGCACCAGCGTAAAGGAATATCGATTTTCCGAGTTGGATGACGGGTGCCAACTCAGCTTCGAGCTTCAGGAAAATGTCGCCGGTATTCATTTCCCCGAAGGTTCTGTTATAGCCATGCGGCGTGATGAAATCGGGGTGAAGAGCCTGTTTGACACACTCGAAAAACGCCGCAAACCGCGCTTCCTGCCCCTTGCGCGCATAGCGTCTTTCCATCCGCTTGAGTCTGCCATGCGTTCGCGCGGCCCTTGATCGCCGGTGACAACAAAGCAGAAGATCGATTTCTTCCCAATCGTCAAACAACGCCGGGTTGTTCAAGTCCCGAACAGGATCTTGCAAGGCTTGAACGGCCAGACGGATTTTGCGCGGACGCGGAAGGGCGGACTGTGCTGTTGCATGTTCAAACACAACAGCACGAAGCGACGCCAGCTTTTTGATGATTTCTGTTTCGGTCATAGGCCTTTTTCATAGATTGCCCGGGCGACGATCGCATCCTCTGCCTTGTATTTTGCGAACCCGACTCCTTCGACACCGTATCGTTTGGTAAACTGAAATTGCTTCATTTTTTCGTCCAGCTCCGCGGCGCATAGATAGCGCCGGAAATGCGGCGGTGCTACTTTTGTTGTGTCGCGGTCCGCCAGCGTCCGATACTCGAACGCAACAATGTCCCCCGGCTGGCACCCCTCATGCAGGGCATCGATCAAGGAATCTTCTTCGTCATCAGTGATTGCGTGCAAAAAGAAGCGCGCATAGATACAGACCGCCTTCGCGCGCCGATTGGATAGCACCTGTTGAACCATACCGTCTTTGAGGTTTGTAATTGCAAATTCTAGACCGTCTCCACCCTGTGTCTTTGTGTGTTCTCTGGCTGAGGCAACAGCGACTTCTGATGCGTCCAATCCGGTCACTAGAAACCCGTGTCGCGAAAAGAAAAAACTGTCACGAGCGTTGCCGCACCCGATGTCAACAACATGCGCCTTCCGATCAATTTCGTTGGCCACAAACGCAGCGAACTGCGATGGTAGCGACAACTCCCACGAATCTGCAGAACTCTGATAGAACTGGTTCCAAAAATCGCGGCGGCCGTCCGACCGCGCCTGCTGAGCTGGCTTGGGGATCATTAGTTTTTCTTCTATCGCAAGACTGTTGAACGACACTGGGTCGAAATCTGTCAGACCTCAAACTCAAGTTCAATCGCTTCTTTGCGCATTAGTTTCGGTCACCTTGAAACACAGTCAGTCAACTTAGGTCTAAAATCAAAAAACCCCCGCCTTTCGGCGGGGGCTTTCGTCTCTCTCCAAAGACGGGTCCGATCAGAGACCGGTGGTCACGTCGATGGTGTTGCCCTCTTCCAGGGTCACATAGGCCTTTTTGACGTCTTTCCGCTTGCCCAGCTGGCCGCGGAACCGCTTGACCTTGCCTTTGGTCACGGTGGTGTTCACCGCCTTGACCTTCACACCAAACAGCGCCTCGACGGCCTCTTTGATCTGCGGCTTGTTGCTGTCGATCGCGACCTCGAAGACAACCGCGCCGTTTTCGGACGCCATGGTCGTTTTCTCGGTGATGATCGGCTTGCGGATCACGTCGTAGTGTTCTGCCTTCGCGCTCATTTCAGTCGAGCCTCCAGTGCTTCGACACCCGCCTTGGTGAGCACCAGGGTGTCACGCTTGAGGATGTCATAGACGTTTGCGCCCATCGACGGCAGGATATCCAGACCTTCGATGTTGCGGGCTGCGCGGGCGAACCCTTCGTTCACGGTGGCGCCGTCGATGACCAGAGCGCGCTTCCAGCCCAGGTTTGCAACCTGTTTGGCCAGTGCGGCGGTCTTGCCTTCGGCTTCGGCACTTTCGATCACGACCAGCTCACCGGCTTTGGCCTTGGCCGACAGTGCGTGGCGCAGGCCCAGCTTGCGGAACTTCTTCGGCAGGTCGTGGCCGTGCGAACGCGGGGTCGGACCCTTGTAGATGCCACCCTTGCGGAAGATCGGCGCGTTGCGGTCACCGTGACGTGCGCCACCGGTGCCCTTCTGGCGGTAGATCTTCTTGGTCGAGTAGCTGGTTTCCGAGCGGGTCTTCACCTTGTGGGTGCCAGCCTGCGCGTTGTTGCGCTGCCAACGGACCACACGGTGCAGGATGTCCGCGCGCGGCTCCAGGCCGAACAGGTCCGCATCCAGCTCGATGTTTCCGGCTTTCTTGCCGTCCAGTTTGATTACATCAAGTTTCATGCTTCACCACCTTCCGCGGGTGCTTCTTCCGCAGGTGCTTCGGTTGCAGCCGATTTCACAGCAGCCGGGAATGGCAGGCCTTCCGGTGCTTTCTTCTTGACGGCGTCCTTGACGGTAACCCAGCCCGATTTCGGTCCGGGAACGGCGCCTTTGATGAAGACCAGACCACGGTCGGCGTCGGTTTTGACGACCTCGAGGTTCTGGGTGGTAACACGGGCAGCACCCATGTGACCGGCCATCTTCTTGCCTTTGAACACCTTGCCCGGGTCCTGACACTGACCGGTCGAACCGTGCGAACGGTGGCTGATCGAAACACCGTGCGAGGCGCGCAGACCACCGAAGTTGTGGCGCTTCATTGCACCGGCAAAACCTTTACCGATCGAGGTGCCCGAAACGTCAACTTTCTGACCGGCCAGGAAGTGATCTGCCGAGATCTCCGCGCCCACTTCGATCAGCGCGTCTTCCGACACGCGGAACTCGGCCAGCTTGCGCTTGGGCTCGACCTTGGCGGCGGCGAAGTGGCCGCGCATGGCCTTCGAGGTGCGTTTTGCCTTGGCAGCACCGGCTCCCAGCTGAACGGCGGTGTAGCCGTCTTTGTCAGCGGTGCGCTGTGCAACGACCTGCAGGTTGTCCAGGTGAAGAACGGTCACAGGGATCTGCTTGCCGTCTTCCATGAACAGGCGGGTCATGCCGACTTTTTTTGCGATAATACCAGAGCGCATCATCAATACCCTCCGATCTTACGACTGCAGCTTGATCTCGACGTCCACACCAGCAGCCAGGTCGAGCTTCATCAGCGCGTCCACGGTCTGGGGGGTCGGATCTACGATGTCCAAGAGACGCTTGTGCGTACGGATCTCGAACTGATCGCGGGATTTCTTGTCAACGTGAGGGCCACGGAGAACCGTGAACTTCTCGATCTTGTTCGGCAGCGGGATCGGGCCGCGCACGTTCGCACCGGTCCGCTTTGCAGTGTTGACGATCTCTTGCGTGCTGGCATCCAGGACGCGATAGTCAAATGCCTTCAGCCGAATACGGATGTTTTGGCTTTGCATATTAACAGCCTTTTTTCAGGCGTTGGAGTTGAGAGGAGGACGGGCGCTCATCGCCAACCCTCATCGAACCCAAAAGGCGGGAATCACCCCGCCTTCGCGTTCTCACCGAGAACTCGCGCGGTTTAGTGGGGTTGGCGCTGTTTGGCAAGGGGGAAATGCCACCAAGTCCCAAATGCGGATTGTCCAACGAGCGTTGAGCCGCCGCGCTGAATCTTGAAGACCCTACCCGGCTTCAGGATCGTTTTGGGATTGCCCCAATTCCGCCAGCTCTGTCCAGACCGCATCCGGGATAGACCAGTCGGCCCATTCGAATGTCTGGTCCACGTGCTGCGGCCATGTCGCGCCGCAGATTATCGAAGCTATATCTGCGTTTTTGACCGAGAATTGCAACGCTAGCGCCCCCAACGGGACATCGTAGCGGGAACAGAGACTCTCGACAGCACGAACCGGGCCCAGAACAGCTTCGGTTGCAGGCCGATATACGTAGAAATGATGAGCGGAACTTCCCTTGGCCAATATTCCTCCGGAATAGGGCGCCGCATTCAGAACGGTCACTCCCTTGGAACGCGCAAGTTCAATCAACGGAGCGGAATTCATGTTGACGACTGTATGCCTGTTGTGCGTCAGAAGGACGTCGAACTCACGATCGCGTAGCATAGGCATCAGGACGTCAATTCGACCACCGGCAAGCCCCACAGCTTTGGCCAAGCCCTCTTCCTTCATCCGAAACAGCTCATCAAGCGCGCCGCCCGTGCCGGTCACTTCGGAAAGATCTGCGGCGTATTCAGGGTCATGAAGGTGAAGAACGTCCACCTGGTCGACGCCAAGGGCTTCAAGGCTTGCTTCAAGCGACCTTCGCGCTTGTGTCGCATCAAACCTGTTGCTCTCCATGTCGCGGTCCAGTTTCGTGGACAGAACCCGGCCCTCGGGCCACCCGCCCAGCTCACGAATGACTTGCCCGATACGTTCTTCGCTTCGGCCCAACGCATACCCGCGCGCTGTATCAATGAAGCCATCCGGACGTTGGAGAATTGTCCTGATGGTATCCAGTGCACGGCTTTCGTCTACTTCGTATCCATATATCTGTGGAATGCTTCCCAGCCCTGTTGAACCGAACCCTATTTGCGGCAACCTGACCCCAGTCCGGCCGATCTCAACATGCTTGGTCATCCCATTATCCTCCCCTACAGGACATTTCTGACTGCAATTGTGTCGAGGGGCGCCACTCAACGCAAGCTTGGCGTATTCGCGTGCGACACCAAGATGTGTGCAACCAATGTTTTGGGGACTTAACGAAAAAGGCCGCCCCGGATTGGGACGGCCTTCTTTGGTTTCTCACCGAGTTGCTTTCGGCTGGCTTCGCTTTGGGAAACCACCTGCCGCAACCGGGCGCGACAGGCGCGCCTTACTCGATGATTTTGGACACGACGCCTGCGCCGACGGTGCGGCCGCCTTCGCGGATGGCGAAGCGCAGACCGTTTTCCATGGCGATCGGGGCGATCAGCTCGACGCCGAACGACACGTTGTCGCCGGGCATGACCATCTCGGTGCCTTCGG
>NZ_JBQFUM010000006.1:0-123219 GCF_056539185.1 Ruegeria sp. BC6 | reverse complement strand
CCCAAGGGCGGCTTTGCTCGTTTTCCACCGCTCGTTCAGCACCAACCCAACAATCGCCGACAAAAAAAGAGAAGAAACGCGCAAAAAGCGCAATCGGATCTCCCAAGACGTAGGCTACGACCGACAAACGAACCACGTCAGCGATCGGTCAGACCGCGTACACTCTTAAACGCGCGCTTTTTCAAATGCGGCCCAAGCGACTTTAAATTTCTCGAAATTGAAGCCGGGTTCAGAAGCCGCGCTCAGAATTATTCGTTCGGTTTCAAAGAGTTTGAGAATGGCGTGTTCGAGCCGATCGATCAGATCGGCGGGCACGACAACAGCACCATGCCGGTCCGCATGGATGAGATCCGATGGATTGACCGTCAGGCCGAAGATCGAAACAGGCGTGTCGATTTCTCGGACGTGAACGAAACCATGGCTGGGCCCGATAGAGCCGGCGATGACCGGGAATCCTTGCTGCATGTCACCAAGGTCCCGCATGACCCCGTTGGTGAGTGCGCCGGCCATTCCGAACCCTTTGTGCACAGACGTATTGATTTCGCCCCAATAGGCGCCGATGCAAGAGGGGAAATCGACATCCTCAACCACTGCAACTGAGGGAGCCGGGGCCTCGGCCATGTATCTGTAATAGTCCATTCGCCGCTGCCTGATGACTTCCGGCGCTTCGGAGGGCGGTTGCACCGCAGCGATCTTGGCCGTACGGGCAAATCCGACGATTGCGCCCTCGGACGGGGCCGAGCAGAACATCGTACCACGCGTGAATTGGTTAAACCCGCGCTTGCCTTGTGCCATCTCGATGGCGTTGCAGACTGTGGGTGTGTCGACCTTGCGCAGCAAGGCAAGTAGGGACGGTGTCATGGAACCTCCAACCAACGGCGCAACGCCGCTGTGGTTTCCCGTGGTCGTTCGAGGGTGGGCAGGTGCCCCGCACCGATTACGACCTCCAGCGTGCTGTTTCCGAGAAGCTTGTGCATCAGTTCGTGCCGCTCCAACGGACATAGTCTGTCATCCTCGCCGCATAGAACGAGGCTTGGACCTTGATAAACGGACAAGGTGTCCGTTTGATCCGGGCGGCCCATGAGTGCGATGGACTGGCGAAGAAATACCTCGGGGCCCAGATCGGTTGCCATGGCCATGCAAAGGTCAAGAATTGCGCCCTGTCGAGGGCCATCGGCCAGATAGTTCGGCTTCAACTCGTCACGCATGACCTGCCGCAATCCACCTTGGCGCACGGCCTCCATCTGCGGACCTCGCCGGGTTTTGACCTCGTCTGTTTCGGCCAGCGGGTTCGTGTCCAGGAGGGCCAGCCGTTCAACACGTTCTGGCGCCTGGCGCAGGACCTCCATGGCAACGATCCCGCCCATGGAAAGCCCCGCAAGGGCAAATATCGGCGGTGCATGGCTCAGTACATCGGCGGCCATTGCCTCGACGCTGTCCTGGGCGCTCAGCGGGTGGGTCATCAGCGGCACCCGTCCGGACAGGGCTTCGATTTGCGGCCCGAACAGTCGGGCATCGCACATCATTCCGGGAAGAAGAACCAGGGGCGTCATGCCGATGCCAATCTGGCACCTTCGGCCAGGGAGGCCAGCTTGGCATAGGCGATGTCCGGGTCGACCGCACCGAAGCCGGCAAATGTACCAAACCCGCAGTCACTCCCGGCGATGACCCGATCCGGCCCGACGATGTTGGTGAACCGCTCGATGCGTTGCCGCACCAGCTCGGGGTGTTCGATGAAATTCGTTGTCGTGTCTACGACGCCGGGCACAAGGATCTTGTCGTCCGGGATTTCGCTCTTGCGATCCCGGAAGACGGTCCACTCATGGGCGTGGCGCGGGTTCGACGTTTCGAACAGAACATAGCGGGATTTGGTTGCCATCAGGGTCGTGAACACCTGATCCATCGCAATGTCGCAGCAATGCGGGCCTTCGTAGTTCCCCCAGCAGATATGCACCCGGACCCGATCCTGCGGGACATTCTGCAGCGCGTGGTTCAGGGCTTCGACATGCATCTCGGCGATCGCGATGAATTCGGCATCGGAAAGGTCAGCGAACAGCATGTGCCGGGAAAGGGCCAGATCGGGGCAGTCCAACTGAAGATCCAGTCCCGCTGCGACGATCGTTTCATATTCCTGCTTCATCGCATCCGCGAGCGCGGCCAAATAGGCTTCACGGCTGGGGTAGTGGGCGTTCTGCAGAAACAGAGAAATCACCCCGGGCGAGGCGGCGTTCATGAAGCCACGATCGACTCCGTGCTCAGCCATTGCCTGCTTGAGGTTGCGGATATCCTTGTTCAGTTCGTCTTGGCCTTTCGAGCGAACGTCGCCCGTGCATTGCGGCCGGGCGTATTGGGGTGTGCCCCCTTCGTTGGCAAGACGTTGCAAAAAACTGGGAAACATCTTCAAGTCCGCGGGGGCATTCCGTGGACTGTCCCCCGAGAAACCTGTGTAGCGGTCCTTTACGTATGTCGCGTACGAGATTTTTGAGGTCTCTCCGTCGCTGACGATGTCCACACCGGCCTCGACCTGACGCCGAACCGTTTCAGACACGGCCTTGGTCATGCAACTGTCGAACGCATCGGCGTCATAGGGCTCGTGCCGCTCGCGCGTAAAGATGAAGTCGACAACTTCCTGGGATCGGGGCAGAGACCCCACATGTGTGGTGAGTATCTTTGTCATGCGAGGTCCTTTCTTGATCAGTCGCCGGTCCAGGTTGCGCCAGCAGGATCGTCGGTCGCGGTTATGCGGTACAACCCGGCCGTACCGGTCATGGATGGAGTGATGGTATAGGCTTCGCCGGGCAGCACCAGCACCGTATCCCCGCCCGAAATCGTGGTTTCGACATCCTCGACGGTGACCCGCCAATGGCCGCTTGCCGGCATCAGCACGACGGGCTTGGCCGATTTGGTGGGGTCTTGAACACCAGAGCCACGGGTCAGGAAGTCGACCTCAAAGCCGGGCTTGTCCTTGATCAGACCGTTTTCACCGATCACCTTGGCGGGTTTGTCGGCCGCCAGCGCCATCAGGTCCCAATAGCGGGCCACGTATTTGCCGATCACGGCTTCGACCGGCACTTCGGGATAGGATTTCAGCTGCTCCTCGGTCAGCAGGGGCATGGGCCGGACGTTATGCGGGAGGTCCTGACCCTTCTTGCTGTCGTAGAGCACGCCGTTGTCACCCAGCATCAACCCATGCGCCCGGGCGTCTTCAATGACCTGAGGTGCCCACGTTACGCCGCCGCCGGCATCGTCACCGCCCAGAATGGACATGATCATCCCGTAGTCGTCGCCCACGTTCTCGAACCCGCGGAAAATGCCGGTAGGAATGTTGAAGATGTCACCTTCCTCGGCAATGAACTCGCCCGCCGTGCCATAGCGACCCCAGAAAAACCGCCAGCGGCCCTTGGCGACAAAAAAGACCTCGGCCGTCGTATGGCTGTGCAGCGAGTTGCGGCATTTGGGCGGCTGGCCGGCGGCCCCGATATTGAAGCCGATCTTGTCTGTTATGTGCACATGCTGATCCGGCGACTCTGAAACACCGCCGCCGATGATGGTAAAGTTCTCTTTCTGATCGCTGCCCGGCGTGTGGGCATCTATGAAGGCCGTCTTGCACGGCTTGAGTTCGCCATAGCGGACGATGCGTGATGCGATGGTTGATTGTGTCATGGTTCTGGTTCCGGATTTTGCGTTTGAGGGAATGGTCGGCGGGTGCTCGATCACGTTCCCGGAGGCCGCAAATTCAGGCGGCGCGCTCGAAGGCTTTGCCGGAATAGATGAAAGCGCCGGCTTGCACCGGTCTCGCGCAGGCCACAGGCCAGAACACGATATTCGACCGGAGCGAGCATTCAGACCTCTGTGCCCTGCAGAAGGATCTGCTTCCAGACCGAGGTTTCATCAAAAAGGGTGTATTCGCGGCGCAGCTTGGGCTGGCCATTGATCAGTTCACCGAATTCGGCATGGCTGATGCCCAGAACATAGACTTGCGCTCCGGTGGGGGCTCCGAACACCCCCCATCCGTCATGCTTGCCCCACAGGCTCCAGCGCAGTGCGGCACGGGGTGGCATGTTGGGATCGTCGCGGCCGATCTGGTGCTCGATGCGGAACTCGGCGTTGGGGAAGCTGGCCCGCAATCCCATCCAGAACCGGTCGACCGGGTCCCAACCGTGTCCGGTGACCCCGCCGACATATTCCGACTGAACCGCGCGGTCGTATTCAGCCCCGATCACGCCCATGTCGGCGTTCATGATCCGGGTCAGAATATCGGCATAGCGCTGGCCCCATTCACTGTCGTTGCCTCGACCCTTGTAAGGGCCGGGCCGGTCGATCTCGGGCGTCAGAGGTTTCACGCAGTTTTCCGGCCCGCCCTCGCGAGCGATAAGGTCGGCGGCGTATTCCTTTGGGTCCCAGCCCATCTGGCGCACGATGGCCCCCTGATCGCGGATCAGCCATTCATCGTTGATCTGATTGTCGATCGCATGGCAATCGGCCAGAATCCGGTACCGAAGCTTGGTTCCGGTTGGTTTGCCATAGACACCTTCGGCAAGGTGCGTGGCGGTCGAGATAATGCGGTGGGAACTCAGCATCCCCTCTTCGGGCGTGCCCGACCAGATCACGTCTTCGCCCAGAAGCTCCCGATCGGGAAATTCGGCCAGGGTCGCCATAGTCGCGCCGATGACGTTTTGATTGCCCAGCACGACCGAACCCGGTGAACGGACAACGATGTCATCGCTGTAATATTCATGCAGCGTGGCGATCCCGCGATCTTCCCAGATTTCCTTGGTGATGCCGATGATATAGTCGGGAAAATCCCGGAAATTGGGGTCAAATCCCTTCATGTGTTCGTCCTTTTCGGGTTCCATCCCTTGGGCAACCGGGCCGAGGTTCGTACGATCAGCGGTCCGTCAATTGCCACCTTGCGGGGTTCAGAAGTCTTGGGTTCTTCGATGTGATCAAGCAGCGCGGCAACCGTTTCCGCGACCATCAGGTTCGCCCGCTGCCGGATCGTCGTCAGATTGTATGCGGGCCATCCGGCAGGGGGCACATCGTCATACCCCACGACCGAGACGTCTTCGGGGATGCGCAGGCCCAGCTCAAAGCGCAGAACATCCATCACCGCCAAAGCCATATGATCGTTGGCGACGAAAACCGCGTCAGGTCGGCGCTCCGGTGCCACGTCGAACATGGTTCGGGCCGCCGCACGGGCATTTTCGGTGTGAAACTCGCCGATCCCATGTGCAAAAAGATCGCTCCCGGCGTCGCGCAGTGCGGCAAGGAAACCAGCCTCGCGGTCGCGCTGGGTCGAGGCACCCTGCCAGCCCGCGATATAGGCGATGCGTTGGTGCCCGCCCGCCAGCAGGAACTCGGCCACCTTGCGGCCGCCGGCATAGTTGTCCGAGGTCACGGTGGTGATACCCTCAAGATCCTGGCTGCGGTTGAACAGCACCACCGGAACGCCGGCCTGCTGGCAGCGGGTGGCGATATCCGACGACATCGGCACCGAGGCCAGAATGACCCCGTCCACCTGATAATCTAAGATTTCCTCCATCACGTCGTCGATGTTTCCGGCCGAGCGCGAAGCCATGAAGATCAGCACGTGATAGCCATGCTCCTGCAGGCGGTTGGACAGTTTCTCCAACGCTTCGGGATAAAAGTAGTTGTCCAGGTAGCCGACCACCAGGCCGATGATCCGGCTTTTGCCCGACACCATCGCCCGCGCCAGCACGTTGGGACGATAGCCCAGCTTGGCCGCCGCCTTGCGCACCTTTTCCTCGGTCTTCTTGCTGACCGAAGCGCCGGGCGTGAACACCCGGCTGACCGCCGACTGGCTGACGCCGGCCAGTTGCGCAACTTGCAGTGATGTGACCTTGTCCGCCATCAGTCCGCCGTCCATCCGCCGTCGATCAGCATCGACGTGCCGGTGACCAGACCCGAGGCGTCGGAGGCAAGATAGAGAACCGCGCCCATGATATCCTCGACCTCGCCCACGCGGTTCAGCTTGATCTTGTCCATGATCCAGGCCGCGCGTTCGGGGTTGTCGAAGGTCGATTGCGTCAGCGGGGTTCGGATGAAGGTCGGGCAGACCGTGTTGATGCGGATGCCCTGCTTGCCCCATTCGATCGCCATCGCCTTGACCATACCTTCCAGCCCGTGCTTGGTCGCACAGTACAGCGCCCGGTCGATGCCGCCGACATGGCCCATCTGGCTGGAGATATGGATGATCGAACCGGGCCGCCCGGCCGCCATCAGCGCCTTGGCCGCGTAGGCCGACAGGAAATATGCCGAGCGTAGGTTGACACTCGTGACCGCGTCGAAATCCTCGGGCGTGGTGTCGACCGCCGGCCCGTGCCGCGCGGTCCCGGCCGAGTTCACCACCACGTCAAAGGCCCGCTCGTCGAACAGCGCCTGCAACGCGGTCAGGTCGCCCTGATCCAGCACCCGCCCCTCGGCCGACCAGCCCTGCGCCTGCAGGGCGGACACCGCTTCGTTCAGCCGCTCGGCCCCGCGCGCAGCGCAGACCACATGCGCCCCGGCTTCGGCCAGAGCGGCAGCGCAACCCAATCCGATGCCGGAAGATGCGCCGGTGACCAACGCGGTCTTGCCGCTCAGCGAGAACGAAGGGGTGCGGGGCAGTTGGGTCATCAGCTCATTCCATCCGGGGTTTCAATGCGGCCCAGGTTCCGGGCCTTGTTGAATTCCCGCAGGCGGGCAAAGACGTCAACGCCAAGCTGCGCATAGGCGTCCAGAAGATCGACCAAAACCCAGTTTTCGCGGATCCGTCCGTTCTCCAGCCGCCAGAAATCGAGGCTGCGCATGGTGATCCGCTTGCCCGAGGGCGCAATGCCCATCCACCCGTCATGGGTGACGGTCTGGATCATGTTGGGCCAGCCGGTCACTGCCGCGTAATCGCCATCGCCGAAGAAATGATAGGTGATGTCATCGACATATTGCCCGCGATCCGGCATTCCGTTCAGGAACGGGATCTGGTGCCAGTTACGGAACCCGGCATAGCCGCGCCCGGTGCCGATGCCCGAAGGCCCGTACCAGTTCATGCGCGGATGCCAGAACCGCTCCATCTCCATCACCTCGGGCCCGCCCTGCGAAGGGTGCTTCTTCAGATGTTCCAGCATGTCGATGATGTGCTGGCAGGTGGCGCGGCCCTTGTCGGCGTCATAGGGCCCCGGCACCAGACCGTCCTGCGTGGCCGGGCCGGGCACATGCCATTCGCGGCCCAGGCTGGGCGCCATCGGCCAGGCACGGGCCTGCATCATCACCTCGGGGATGTCCCACAGGGCCTGCATTTCAACGATCCGGCCGTTTTCGAACCGGTAGAACTCGTGAAACCGCATGGTGACCTGATGACCGGTCGGCGGGATGTCCAGCCACGGACCGGTGAAGGTGCCGGTGTAGTAGCCGCCGCAGCCAACCCAGTCGGCGCCGAACTCGTCCGGCCCGGCCATCACGATATAGTCGCGCCGCTCGAGGTCCGGCCAGGCATCCAGCAGGCCCTTGTAGGCCAGATCGTAGAACGCCTCGCTGCCGGTGCTGTCACCGAAGGGGTGGCAAAGGCGGAACAGGGCGTCGGGCGCGGTCACCTGCGCGAGTGCTTCCCGCACGCCGGATTCGTCGAAATCATACATCGCCGCCCGAAGCGGCGCGATCAGCGCCTTGTGCTGCGTATGCCTGTCACTCATTCGGCGGCATCCCGGTATGGGGCCGGTGCGCCATAGGGCACGTTGATGCCGCCATAGCGGCGCACCCGCACGTTGCATTGTTCAGCATGCCCCACGAACCCTTCCAGCAGACACAGGCGCGAGCCGTACTCGCCGATCAGAGTTGCCGCCTCGTCGGTCAGGATCTTCTGATAGCTGTGGGTCTTCAGGAATTTGCCCACCCACAAACCGCCGGTGTAACGCCCAGCCTTCTTGGTGGGCAGCGTGTGGTTGGTGCCGATCACCTTGTCGCCGTTCGATACGTTGGTGCGCGGCCCCAGGAACAGCGCGCCATAGCAGGTCATGTTGTCCAGGAACCAGTCATCGCGGTCGGTCATGACCTGAACATGCTCCGAGGCGATCTCGTCGGCGACCTGCAGCATCTCGTCATAGCTGTCGCACAGGATCACCTCGCCATAATCCTGCCAGCTGACCCGCGCGGTGTCGGCCGTCGGCAGGATGCCCAGCAGGCGGTCGATCTCGGACAGGGTCTCCTCGGCCAGCTTGCGCGAATTGGTGACCAGAACCGCGGGCGAGTTGTAGCCGTGTTCGGCCTGCCCCAGCAGGTCGGTGGCGCAGATCTCGGCGTCGACGGTTTCGTCGGCGATCACCATGGTCTCGGTCGGGCCGGCGAACAGATCGATGCCGACACGGCCGAACAGCTGGCGCTTGGCCTCGGCCACGAAGGCGTTGCCGGGTCCGACCAGCATGTGCACCGGGTCGATCGTTTCGGTCCCCAGCGCCATCGCGCCGATGGCCTGGATGCCGCCCATGACATAGATCTCGTGCGCGCCACCCAGATGCATGGCGGCGATCACCGCCGGGTTCGGCTTGCCCTGAAACGGAGGTGTGCAGGCGATGATGCGCGGCACACCCGCAACGCTGGCCGTGGCCACGGACATATGGGCCGAGGCCACCATCGGAAACTTGCCGCCGGGCACATAGCAGCCCACCGACTGCACGGGGATGTTCTTGTGGCCCAGGATCACGCCCGGCAGGGTCTCGACCTCGATATCGGTCATCGAGGCGCGTTGCGCGCGGGCAAAGTTCATCACCTGCTCCTGCGCAAACTTGATATCGGCCAGTTCGCGGTCTGACAGCTGAGCGATCAGGCCGTCGATCTCGTCCTGCGACAGGCGGAACGAGGCGGGCGAATAGTTGTCGAACTTCTCGCTCAGCTCGCGCACCGCGGCATCGCCACGGGTTTCGATATCCTTCAGGGTCGCCTCGACCACGGCGCGGGTCTTGGCGTCATCCTCGGCCCGGTCTGCGTCGGACTTGCCGCGTTTGAGATACTCGATTGCCATTGTCTTGATCCTCAGTTGTCGGGGCGGGGCGGAGTTTTCTCGCCCCGGTCATATGCTTCCCAGCCGTGGCCCTGGAACAGGTCGACGCCCAGCTGCGCGGCGACATGGGCGAAATCCACGTTCACCCAGTTGTCGACGATCTTGCCGTCGACCACTTTCCAGAAATCCATGTAGCGGATCTCGACCCGCTTGCCGGTGGGCGGGATGCCCAGAAATTCGCCCGAATGGGTCGCCTCCTGCCGGCCAAAGGCCGCGGCCCATTCTCCCATGTAAAGCCGCGCCTCGTCGATGCAGACCTTGTCGGAAAACGCGGCCTGGAAGGGGTGCTGCCAGTTGTCCTGAAACTCTTGCAGACCGTTCTTCGTGCCGCAGCCTTGGTTGCCCATCCAGCGGAACCCTTCGGCGAAGAACTCGCCGATGTCGTTGATGCGGTGGTCATTCAGGCCGTCGACCATGGATTCGATCACGCGGCGCGTGTCTTCGGTCTTGGTCAGGTCAGTGTCGCGGGTCAGAACCGCTTGTTCAGGTCGGGAACCTTTCATCGTCTTGTCCTTGTCAGGTTGTCAGGGATTGGGGATCGGGGGGACATGCCCCCAAATCCGGGAAAATCCCTAGGCAACCTGTTCAGCGCCGGATGGCGCGTCAGGGCGTTATGGCGGAACCGGCGGCTCATCAGCCTTTGACCGCGCCGGCGGTCAGGCCGCTGACGATCTGGCGCTGGAAGATCATGACCAGGAAGAACAGCGGCGCGGTGATCGACACGGCGGCGGCCACGGCGACGACCTGGTCGGTAGTGGTGGTTTCGCGGTTGAACATGCCGGCGATGGCCGGAACCATGGTCTGGTTCTGCGCGTCCAGCAGCAGCGAGGTCACCAGAAAGTCGTTGTAGGCCAGCAGGAAGCTGAACAGACCGGTGGTGATGACGCCCGGCCACATCACGGGCATGATCACCCGACGGAAGGCCTGGAAGTGGTTGCAGCCATCCACGCGCGCGGCTTCGTCCAGCTCGGCCGGGATGTTTTGGAAGAACGACCGCAGCATCCAGATGGTAAAGGGCTGGTTGATCGCCACCAGAACCGCGATCACGGCAAAGGGCTTGCCGTACAGCGTGGGCGCGTTTTCCCCCAGGATCGGGCGCAGCCATTCGGCCGAGTTGATGAAGACGGGCAGATAGCCCGCCACCAGAACCGAGTGCGGCAGCGCGCGAAACACCAACGCGACAATCAGGATCCAGAACGCTAGCGTCGAGCCCGACCGCGCCAGCCCATAACCCGCCAGCGTGCCCACGGTCAGCGACACGGTCACGACGCCCGCGGTAACGATCAGCGAGTTCTTGAAGTTGTTGGAAAAGCCGCGGTCGATCCAGACGGTCTTGTAGTGCTCGGTCGTCAGACCAACCACGTCCCGCCCCAGCGGGCCGAACAGTGGGTTCAACACGTTCAGAACGGCCGGCAAGATCACGAAAAACACCAACAGAAAACCCATCACCAAGGCCAAACCGCCGATGATCCAGCCGAACCAGGCCTGACCCGGCTTGGTGTAGGTCCTGACCATCGAGGGCAGTGTCTTGGTCGTCGCAATCACCGCGACCCAGATGGTGACGATGCCGAGGATGATGTCGAGGATGGAAAGGCCTTCCCCGGTCGCAAGAGTCGCTGGACCGAAGATCACGTTCAGCGCGTTGCTGTCGAATGCGTCCACGGGTGATTTGAAGCTCATCACCGCGATCCAGAAGATCGGGAAGGCCGCCACGAGGCACCAGAACGCCAGAAACAGGTTCGACGACAGGCGCAGGCCGAGCGGTTGGCGAAGGGCGCGCGAGGACATATCAGTGACCTCCTTTGTGGTCGCGCCATGTCCGGCGCAGCGGTGCGATGAGAAGGATGACAATGCCGACCATGGTCAGCATGGCGCTGGCCGAAGCCCGACTGATCGAACGGTTGCCCGCCTGATCCGGCACGAGGAAGTCGTAGGTCAGCCATTGCAGCGAGATGACGTAGCCCTGGCTTGAGAAGCCGACGATTTCTTCGAACACCCGGTAGGAGTCCATCAGATGGATCATCGACACGAAGATAATCAGCGGCATCAGGTGCGGGATGACGATGTATTTCAGGCGCTGCCAGCGGCTTGCGCCGTCGATCACCGCGCTTTCAAGGCTGTCCTGGTTCACGGTCTGAAGACCGGCGTAAAACACGATCGCGGCAAAGGGTGCGACGTGCCAGACGCGGTACAGCATCATCAGCAACTCGATCGTCCAGGCCTGCGCGAACAGCGCGATGTCGCGGTTCAGCCACCATTCCAGCAGGGCCGTGAGGATACCGTCGCCGCGAAACAGCCAGTTGATCGAAAGGGCCCCGATGACCGGCGTGATGATGAAGGGCAGGAGCGACACAAAGATCACCGGACCACGTATTGCCGATGCAGCATTGTTGATCACGATGGCGATCAGCAGCCCGGTACCGATCACCAAGGGCAAAGTGATCAAGGTGAAGGTCAACGTAAAGCGCAGCGCCTTCCAGAAATTGATCGTGGACAGCACGCTCCAGCTGCCTTCGCTGATCGCGCGCCAGGCGCGTTCGGGCTCCAGCACGTTGCGATAGCTTTCCAGCCCGACAAACTGGGTCTGCGTGATGATCTCGCCCTCTTCGTCCAGCCTCGGAATGGACTTTTCCTCGGTCACGCAGGTCTGGGTCAGGAAGCCCGGCGTGCAGGTCTCGACCTCGACCGTCTCATAGATGGGCTGGGTGACGTAGAAACTCTGCTTGAACACACTGACCAGCGGGAAAGCGATAAAGAGAAGCATCATAAAGACAGAGGGGCCGACAAAGGCGGCAAATGTCCGGAAATTCATGGCTCTGCCTTTCTCATGGTTCTCGTTGGATTGGGTGCGGGAGGGTCGAGGCCCTCCCGCGGCAGGATCAGTTGTTGACCAGTCCGGCCTCTTTCGCGGCGGTCAGATAGTCCGCCTCGATGTCTGCCAGCGTGGTCTGTGCGTCCTTGGCGCCGGTCAGATAATCGGCCAGGCCATTGCCAAGCGCGGTGTGCATGATCCCCATCGGGCCAGATGCGGGATAGGCTTTGGCGCCGGCTTCTGCCGAAGCGGCTGCACCTGCGGCCAGATCACCGGGCTTGTAGGCCGGGTTCAGCCAGACGGCGGCGTTGTTGTTGGCCTCGACCATTTCTGCATCCATGCCTTCCAGCGCCACGCGGAACGCGGCATCGGCTTCCTCGTCACTCATGTTCGAGGCAAGAACGATGCCGTCCCACCAGATCGTGGTTGCCGGAGCGGCCGAGCCCATCGGAGCGGCCGCCATGACGACCTTGCCGACGACCTGGCTTTCGGCCTCATCGTTCATTGCGGCAGCGCGGCTGGCCCACAGGTTGGCCATGGCGATCTTGCCCTGTTGGAACTGCTGCTGAACGTATGTCGAATCCGACACCAGATACTCGGGGTCCATGTATTCGGTCATGGCCTTGAGCGTCTCCAGAGCCTTCACGCCCTGATCGTTGTTGATCGCAGGCATGTTGCCGTCAGCAAAGAACTCACCGCCTTCGCCCAGGTACATGTTCACGAATTCCTGACCCAGGTTCCAGCCGGTCTTGAAGGTGCCGCCGATGGGGTAATCCATGACGCCGGCTTCTTTGATCTTGGCTGCAGCGGCCAGAACATCATCATAGGTCTTGGGCTCGTCGATCCCCAGATTGGCCAGAACGTCGCTGCGGTACATCAGGTGCTGGGCGTTCACCATCATCGCGATCGCCATGGTTTGGCCGTCCACCTTGATCAGCTGGTTCGGCAGCAGGTCCTGGCCATATTTCGCGACCAGATCATCCAGCGGGCGAATGGTGCCTGCGTTCAGCAACGGCACCAGCGTTGCGTTCGACACGCCGCCGATCTGGTACAGAGCCGGATCCGCCGCGAAGGCTTCGGGCTGCTTCTCGCGGAACTCCTGGTCCAGCGATGCGCCGAAATTGCCGCACTCGGCCATCGCGTCGGTGACGGCCTTCCAGGCTTCGAACCCGGCGGACAGTGATTTGAGCGGAACGGTGTTCTCGAACGAACACGCCGCCCATGCAGTGCTGGTCACCATGGTCATGGCGCCTGCCATCAGAATTGTCTTGAGTTTCATGCGTTTCTCCCTGTCAGGATCGGTCCGTCGTCGACGTCCGGACCGTTGGTTGGCCCTTTCGGGCTTTGGTTGGGGTCAGCCCCCGATCCGCGCACCGCTCTCTGCTTCGAACAGGTGACAGATTTCTTTCGGCACCGAGAACGAGACCATCTCGCCTATTTCGGCGCGGAATGCCTTGTCGGCTTTGACCGAGACCAGTGCACCGCCGACCCTGACCGATATCATGGTCGCGTCACCCAGCAGCTCGAGCGTGTAGATCGGTGCAGTGATCTGGCCCTGACCTTCGGCCAATGTCGCATCCTCGGCGCGGAACCCCAAGGTCAGCGGGCCATCAGCAACGTCCAGTCCCGGGATTTCGACACCCTTGGTCCAAAAAACGCCGCCCTCGACCTGACCATCCATCAGGTTCATGGCGGGCGAGCCGATGAAGCTGGCGACGAAAGTGTTGGCCGGGCGGTCGTAGATCTCGGTCGGGCTGCCGACCTGTTGCACGATTCCCTTTTTCATCACCACAACGCGGTCGGCCAGCGTCATGGCCTCGATCTGGTCATGGGTGACATAGATCGTGGTGACGGCCAGTTCGTGGCTGAGATTCTTGATCTGCGCGCGGGTGGATACACGCAGCTTGGCGTCCAGGTTGGACAGCGGCTCATCCATCAGGAACACGTTCGGTTCGCGCACGATCGCGCGGGCCAAGGCGACCCGCTGGCGCTGACCGCCCGACAGTTCAGCGGGCTTGCGATGGAGAAAATCGTCCAGCTCGACCATGGCGCTGGCGCGGCGCACCTTTTCGTCATGGGTTGCGGGGTCGATCCCGCGGACCTTCAGCGGGAAGCGGATATTTTCATAGACGTTCATGTTGGGGTAGAGGGCGTAGCTCTGGAACACCATCGCCACGTCGCGGTCCTTAGGCTCAAGATCGTTGACCACCTTGCCATCGATCAGGATGTCGCCCTCGGTCACGTCCTCAAGCCCCGCGATCATGCGCATTGTCGTGGTCTTGCCGCAGCCGGACGGGCCAAGCAGAACCAGAAACTCGCGATCGGCAATCGTCAGATCGAAGTTGTGAACCCCAACAAACGATCCCCATCGCTTGCCGACATTGCGCAGTTGAATTTCCGCCATGAAGCCCCCCGGGAAGGAATCGTTTTGCATACGTTTGCAAAAGGGTATTCTTGGTTTGCCAATTCTGGCAAGACATTTTTGCATACGTATGCAAATATGCCGGAGATCAGTGATTCACCCCCAGGCAACAACAGGCGCAAGATGCTGCAAAACAATGAAAAACAGATGAGCTTTCAAAAAGAGAAAGATCTGGTGAAGGCGTTCTATGAGGGCCTGCAGTTGGCCACCAACGACAAGCTGTCAGATGTCATGGGGCGATTCTGTGCGCCGAATCTGCTGTGGCGCGGCTTTCATCCGTTCGGTCAGATTTCGGGGGTCCACGACGTAGCGGAAAACTTCTGGGCCCCTCTTCGAACCAGCCTCAAACGCATGCAGCGGCGTCAGGACATATTTTTTGCGGGGTGCAACTCGCTGACCGACGAGCGCGAGGTCTGGGTGGTTTCCATGGGCCATCTGATGGGTCTGTTCGACCATTCCTGGTTGGGCATTCGACCGACAGGCAAAATGGCATTCCTGCGCTATTGCGAGTTCAACAAGGTGCAAGACGGCAAGATCGTCGAGACCGCGATGTATTTCGATATCCCGCATCTGATGGTGCAGGCTGGTCAGAACCCGTTTCCGCCCCAAACCGCAGCCCATCTTGTACAGCCCGGGCCCCTGACACACGACGGTATCCTGGGCACGGATCAACCCGCCGAAGAAGGAGAGCAGACTCTGGCGCTGATCAACGCCATGATTTCTGACCTGGGCCAGTGGAAAAGTGGCCTGACCCTGAGCGAAGAGCTGCGCCGTACCTGGCATGACGACATGATCTGGTGGGGGCCCGAGGGAATTGGCGCCACCTACACGATTGATCGGTATGGCAAGCAACATGCCGGTCCTTTCCGCGCGGCATTCGCCGAGCGGTCAAAGACCAAACATGTCTGCCGGCTGGCCGAAGGTCACTACGGCGGGTTTTTCGGCTGGCCGAACTTCACGGCTGTTCCGACCGGAGGGTTCATGGGCATGCCCGCGACCCAAACGCCCGGTGAGTTTCGGGTGATCGACATCTATCGCCGCGAAGGCGACAAGCTGGCCGAGAACTGGATCTTCATCGACCTTCTGCATTTCTGGAAACAGCAGGGCGTGGACATACTGGAAAGAACCACGGGCATCGGATCGGCGCAGGTGTAGCCCGAGTGGCGGAATGGATGCCATGGGAGGGGATTTGGTGGAGCCTAGGGGAGTCGAACCCCTGACCTCTTGCATGCCATGCAAGCGCTCTCCCAACTGAGCTAAGGCCCCTTTCCGGTACCGCCTGTGCGGTGGACGGACGTTTATGAAACGACGTGCGCGAGTGCAAGACCAAAAAATCGGATTCGGTGAAAAAAGATGCGCGGCGCACGGGGCGCATCGGGGCGCGGGGCAGCCTGCGCCGCCCCGGCCGGATCACGAGTCTTCGTCTTCCGACGCGACGTCGGTGATGTCGTCCAACGAGACGTTGTCCTCGTCGTCGTCCTCAAGCAGATCGTCGTCCAGATCGACATCGACTGCGTCATCATCGTCCAGCAGTTCGTCATCGGACGAGGCTTCGCGCGCCTTGACCGACGCTGCATCTTCGGCGTCGGCTGCGATCATCCGGCTTTTGCCGGTTTCCAATTCCACGATCTCGCCGGTATAGGGGCTGATGATCGGGTCCTTGTTCAGGTCATAAAACCGCTTGCCAGTGGTCGGACAAACGCGCTTTACGCCCCATTCTTCCTTGGGCATGTCAATTCCCCTTGATATCAGGTGAGTCGTATCAACGATTCAGGTCACCTGCCACATGCGGCGGGTACTGTCAAAGCCTTTGCGCCAAGGAGATCGCACCATGGGGCGACATTCATTGCCCGGACAGCCTCCCGTTGCGCTGACCTTGCGCAAATCGGCGCGGGCACGCCGCATAAGCTTGCGGATTTCCCAGTTGGACGGCCGGGTTACGTTGACTTATCCGCAGGGTGTGTCCGAATCCGAGGCGATCGGCTTTGCGCGCTCAAAGGAGGACTGGATCCGCCAGCATCTGGGCGCGCGGCCCGTTCCGGCGTCGGTCGGCTTCGGGGAAACCCTGCCGGTCGAAGGTGTGCCAAGGCGAATCGTGCCGGCGGAGGGGCGCCGGGTCAGTTTGCACGCCGATCAGGTTGCGGTGCCCGAAGGGGCCGAAGCGCGGCGCCTCGCCCGCTTTTTGAAAGAGCTGGCGCGTGATCGCTTGACCGAAGCCTGCGACGACTATGCGGCCATGCTGGGGCGGGGCTACTCCAGTCTGACGATGCGCGATACACGGTCGCGGTGGGGGTCGTGCAATGCAGCGGGAGGGTTGATGTTTTCGTGGCGGCTGATTCTGGCGCCCCCCGAAATCCTGCACTATGTCGCGGCTCATGAGGTCGCGCATCTGGCCGAGATGAACCATTCGGCGGCGTTCTGGGCGCAGGTCGAGCGGCTTTTTGGGCCGTACAAAGCGGCCCGGCACTGGCTGCGCGACAATGGAGCCGAACTGCACCGTTACAGGTTCGATGCGCCCCCCGGTTGACGTTACTGGGATTTGTGATCACATGAGGGGATGTTGACAACCCGCAGCTCCGACTCCCAGATCGCGACCCATGATCAGGTATACCGCGCCCTGCGGTCTCGAATCATGCATGGAGAAATCCCGCCCGGTCAAGCGCTGACGCTGCGCGGAATAGGCAAGGAGTTCGGCGTGTCCATGACGCCGGCGCGCGAAGCCGTTCGCCGTCTGGCCGCCGAAGGGGCGCTGTTTCTGTCGAACTCGGGTCGGGTTTCCACGCCCGAACTCAGCAACGACCGGATCGAAGAATTGGCCGCGCTGCGGGCCCTGCTGGAGGTCGAGCTGGCCAGCCGTGCGCTGCCTCGGGCGCATATGGCTCTGATCGACCGGTTGCAGAGCATCAACATGACCGTGGCCGAAATGGTGACCAAGCGCGATGCGGTCGGCTACATCCGAACGAACCTCGAGTTTCACCGCACGCTTTATCTGCGGGCGCAGGCTCCGGCCATGCTTGCGATGGCCGAAACCGTCTGGCTGCAGCTTGGTCCGACCATGCGGGCTCTTTATGGCCGCCTGCGACGGACCGAGCCGCCACATTACCACAAGCTGATCATCGCCGCTCTGAAGGCGGGGGACGAACCGGGTTTGCGGTTGGCGGTGCGATCGGATGTAACCCAGGGTCTGCGCCTGCTGGTCAGCTGAGCGGGCCTTTGCTCAAAGTGCGAAATCCAAACGGGCGGCGGTTGCGAAGCTAGCCTCAAGGCATTTGCTGCGCTACGCTGCTGCCAACAACAAACAAGAGCAGATTTCAGCCATGATCAATCGACGGACATTCTCACTGGGCCTCGGTGCAGGTTTCCTGAGCGCCTGCGCGGGCGGGTCCGCGCCAACCGGAACAACCGCGTCGCGAATGCGGGCAGTGCCCAATGCCGGCTGGGATTCCTGGGTTGCAAGTTTCAAGGCGCGCGCGGCGGGGCAGGGTATTTCGCAAGCGACGATCGACCGGGCGTTTCAGGGGGCCGGTTACCTGCCAGATGTGATCGAACGCGACCGCAACCAGGTCGAGTTCAAGCGCTCGCTCGAAGACTATCTGGCCATCGCCGCGTCAGACGAGCGGATCAGTACCGGCAAGCAGATGCTGCAACGCCACAACGCGACCCTCACGCAGGTCGAGTCGCGCTATGGCGTGGACAAAGAGGTCGTGGTGGCGGTCTGGGGGCTGGAAAGCCGCTATGGGCAGCGGCGGGGAGATGTGCCCGTGATTTCGGCCCTTTCCACGCTGGCCTATGACGGGCGTCGCGGGGCGTTCTTTGAAAGCCAGCTGATTGCGGCGTTGAAGATCCTTCAGAACGGTGACACCTCCCCGGCGAACATGACCGGCAGCTGGGCCGGTGCCATGGGGCATACGCAATTCATCCCGACCTCGTATCTGGCCTACGCCGTGGATTTCACCGGAGACGGCCGACGCGACATCTGGTCCGACGATCCGACGGACTCGCTGGCTTCGACGGCTGCCTACCTGTCGCGGGCGGGTTGGGTGCGGGGCCAGCCTTGGGGGGGTGAGGTCGGATCTGCGGCGGCAAATTCGGGCACACCGGTTGCAATCCTGCAGCCGCAGAAACCCGGGCCGCGCATAGCGGTGTTCCGCAATTTCCAGGTGATCAAACGCTACAACAACTCGGACAGCTACGCGATCGGGGTCGGGCACCTGTCGGATCGGATCGCCGGTGGCGCACCCTTTCTGGCGTCTTTCGGGCCCGACGAAACCGGCCTGACGCTGGAAGATCGCAAAGAGTTGCAGCGTCGTCTGACTGCTGCCGGGTATGACACGCAAGGCGCTGATGGGGTGATTGGCAAGAATACCACCGCGGCCATAACCGCGTATCAGCAAGCCAAGGGCATGCCCGTTACGGGCGTGCCCTCGGTCAGTTTGTTGCGCTCATTGGGGGGCTGACGGATCAGGCCGCCAGTCCCTTGGACCCCAGGTCCAGGAATTTCTGACGCCGGTCCTTGATCAGCGCGGCGGCATCCTTGCCGTTCAGATCCTTCAGCATCTTGGCGATCGCCCTGCCCACGGATTCGATCGTGGCCGGGCGGTCGCGATGCGCGCCACCTTTGGGTTCGGGGATGATCAGGTCGCAGACGCCCAACTTTTGAAGGTCCTGCGCGGTCAGGCGCAGCGCCTCGGCGGCCTCGCGCATTTTTTCGGCATCTTTCCACAGGATCGACGCGCAGCCCTCGGGCGAAATCACCGAATAGATCGAGTGCTCCAGCATCGCCACCCGGTTGGCCGTGGCAAAGGCCACCGCGCCGCCCGAGCCGCCTTCGCCGATGATGACAGACACCAGCGGCACACCGATTTTCAGACACATCTCGGTTGAACGGGCGATCGCTTCGGATTGCCCGCGTTCTTCCGCGCCCTTGCCCGGATACGCGCCGGCAGTATCCACCAAGGTGATCACCGGCAGACCAAACCGACCAGCCATTTCCATAAGGCGCACGGCTTTGCGATAGCCTTCGGGGCGGGCCATGCCGAAGTTGCGCTCGATCCGCGATTTGGTGTCCGAGCCTTTTTCATGGCCGATCACCATCACCGGCTGGTCGTTGAACCGTGCCAGGCCGCCGATGACCGCCAGATCGTCGGCAAAATTGCGGTCGCCAGCCAGCGGGGTGAATTCGGTGAACAGGGCCTCGACATAATCCTTGCAGTGCGGACGTTGGGGATGGCGGGCCACCTGGCATTTCCGCCAGGGCGTCAGGTCCTTGTACAACTCGTCCAGCAGCTTGGCCGCCTTGGCGTCCAGCGCGGCGGCTTCGTCCGCTACGTCCATCTCTTCGTTGGCGCGGGCCAGGGCGCGCAGCTCTTCGGCTTTGCCTTCAATCTCGGCCAGCGGTTTTTCGAAATCCAGATACTGGGTCATGACGCCTCTCAACGCGAAAGTTCTCCGCTATATGACCCGAGGTCGCCCCGGATGCAACTCGGCACCGCGTGTCGGGGTGCGTTTCCCCGCGCGCGTCGACATGGTACGCGTGCCTGCGACCTCAGCCTGGCCACAGCACAGGGTACAACGAAATCACCAGAAGAGCCGCCATCGACCAGTTGAACACGGTCAGACGTCGCCGGCTGGTCAGCACGCGTGCCATCTGCTGGCCCAGAACCGTCCAAGTGCTGACAGATGGCAAGTTCACGCAGCCGAATACAAGGGCAACCAGCGCAATGGCTTGCAGGGTCTGGCCCGGGGCATAGGCCGTCGTTGCCGTCAGCGCCATGGCCCAGGCTTTGGGGTTCACCCACTGAAACGCTGCCGCCTGCAGAAACGTCATGGGCCGTCCGACGTGCCCCGGGCCCTTGGCAGGAGCCGCATTGGCAATTCGCCACGCGAGGAATAGCAGATAGGCCACCGACGCGATTTTGAGGATCACGTGGCTGATGGGATAGGCCTCGAACACCTGCACCAATCCTGCGCCGACCAACAAAACCATCAGCATGAAACCCAGGCCGATACCCAGCATATGGGGGACTGTTCGCCGGAACCCGAAATTCGCCCCTGAGGCCATGAGCATCAGATTGTTCGGTCCCGGCGTGATGGACGAGACAAAGGCAAAGGCGACCAGCGCAAGTAGAATGTCGTAAGTCATGGCGCAAAGATCGCTCAGGTTTGGTCAAATGAAATTGCGATTTCGCGCTCGATTACATAAAGCTTGCAACAAATGGCGAATATTGACCTCAAGAATCAGCAAATATTGCAAGAGCTGGCCCGGAATGGCCGGATCAGCAACCTTGAACTGGCGGACCGCGTAGGGCTTTCGCCGTCTGCCTGTCTGCGCCGGGTTCAAGAGCTTGAGCGGTCGGGCATTATCAGCGGGTATCGCGCCGTTTTGAACCCTGCGGCGATGGGCGTCGGTTTTGTCGCCTATATCGGCGTCGGACTGGGTGAGCATACAAAGGCCGCTCAGGAAGGTTTTGAAAAAGCGGTGCAATTGGCGCCCGAAGTGGTCGAATGCCACAACATCACCGGTACGATCGAATACTTGCTGCGGGTGGAATGCGCCGACCTGTCGGCCTACAAGACCTTCCATACCGACGTATTGGGCACGTTGCCCCATGTCACCTCGATCACGTCCTACGTGGTCATGGGATCCCCGAAAGACCTGCGGGCCTGAGCTTGAGCCCACTGCCGCTAGGGCCTTGCAGGCATGTGTATCCCGGAATATCGTCGGCCTGAAAGCGCCAGAAATTCGGCATCAGATCGAACAGTGCGCGATGTCAGGGAGACACGATCATGAGTTTTGTTCGGACAGGCGCATTGGCGGCCGTGGTGGCGATTGTCGCCGGTGCCGCATTTGCCGCGCCTTTGAAATTGCAGCCCGCCAACCCGCAGCCCAATCCCAAGGCGGGGTTGAACGTGAAATATGTGGGGCAGGGTACTCAGAGAAAGATCCGCGATCTGAGCCAGGCCAAAAGCGTATTGTCCAAGGCCAAGCCGGGCAAGCCACTGCGCGGGCTGGACTATGCCGACACCAACAAGGGCGAGCCGGTTTTGACATTCACGGACCCCTACAATGTTGCCGCTGAAATCACCGGGTACATGCGCTTTGATTCTCCGGGCATTTACGAGCTTGAAACCTGGTCCAATGACGGGATCGAGGCCTATGTCGGTGGCCAGCAGATCGGCCGTGTCACCGGGATCCAGGGGTGCGAAGCCAACCAGCGCACCGAGGTCGAGGTTCCAAAGGCGGGCTGGTACCCTCTGAAGATCATCTATTTCCAGAAGCTGGGAACGTCCTGCCTGATGATGAAATCCGGCAAGCAGGGTGAGAAATTTACCTGGACCCCAAACAACGTGTTCGGCCGCTGAGGCCAACCGAAGTCAGGAAAAGGCGCTCGAAACGAGCGCCTTTTTTTGAAGCCCCCATCAGCCGTTTGCGGCGATCAGTTCCGCCTGTGCCACGATCACCTCGGCCTGCTTGATCGAGGCGATGTCGACCAGCCGCCCCTTGTAGACCGTGGCGCCTTCGCCATTGGCCTTGGCTTGCTCCATCGCGGCCAGGATCTCGCGCGCTTCGGCCACCGCCTCGTCCGACGGGGTGAAGACTTGATTGGCCAGCGCGATCTGCTTGGGGTGGATCGCCCATTTGCCGACCATGCCCAGCGTCGCCGAACGGCGCGCTTGCGCGATATAGCCTTCGTCGTCCGAGAAGTCGCCGAACGGACCGTCGACCGGCAGCACCCCATGGGTGCGGCAGGCCGCCACGATGGCCGCCTGCGCCCAGTGCCACGGGTCCGACCAGTATTTCTGTCCTTCGCGCAGCATGTAATAGTTTTCCTGCGTGCCGCCGATTCCCGTGGTCTGCATCCCCATCGAGGCGGCGAAATCGGCCGCGCCCAGGCTCATGGCCTGCAGGCGTGGGGAGGAGGCCGCGATTTCCTCGACATGGGCGATGCCGGCGGCGGATTCGATGATGACTTCAAAGCTGATGGGCTTGGTGCGGCCCTTCGCGCGTTCGATCGCAGTGACCAAGGCGTCAACCGCATAGACATCCTCGGCGCAGCCCACCTTGGGGATCATGATCTGATCCAGCCGGTCGCTGGCCTGTTCCAGCAGGTCAACGACATCGCGGTACCAATAGGGCGTATCCAGCCCGTTGATGCGCACCGACATGTACTTGTTTCCCCAGTCCACGGTGTTCAGCGCCTCGATCACATTGGCGCGGGCGGTGTCCTTGTCGGACGGGGCCACCGAATCTTCGAGGTCGAGGTTGATCACGTCCGCGGCCGAGGCGGCCATCTTGGGGAACAGCTTGGTGTTGGAACCGGGGCCGAACAGCTGACAGCGGTTTGGTCGCGCCGGGGCGGCGGGTTGGATACGAAAGCTCATCGGCACCTCGCTGGGTAATGAAATTGCGATTTCAGTTGGCAATTGGGTATTAAATTGCGCGACCCTGCGCAAGCCTGATTGTGCAACTGCGGCAATGCTGTTGCAGAAAGCTGTGCGCAACCCCCGGAACGCGGCGGTCAAAGTTTCATCGTTTTGAAAATTTCGAAGCTTTTTGCGCCGCGCGGGGGAATCTTGCAAAATTCTCCGGTCGAGGTGCGGGAGGTCGGAGGAAAACGAGAAACGCTCGTTGACGGCCTTCAATAGGTTGGGGCGGAAGAAAAGGAGAGCGCGCGATGATCGAGACACCGTATCTGCTGTTTTTGGGCGATGCCCCCGACCAACTGGCCGCCAAGGTCGCGATCGGCATTCGGGATTGGCGCCCGGAAAACGCCGTGGGTCAGCTACGGATGGATGGCTGCAAGGCCGATCTGGGCCTGACCGACATGACCCTGGCCGAAGGCAAGGCCGCCGGCGCCAAGACGCTGGTGATCGGTGTCGCGAACCGCGGTGGCGTCATCAGCCAGGCCTGGAAAGAGGTCCTGATCGCCGCGCTGGAAATGGGCTATGACCTGGCCTCGGGCCTGCACAACCTGCTGCGCGACGAAGGCGATCTGGTGGCCGCGGCCCAGACCCATGGATGCACCCTGCATGACGTTCGCGTGCCCACGGTGGGCTATCCGATCGCCAACGGGCGCAAGCGCAGCGGCAAGCGCTGTCTTGCGGTGGGCACCGATTGTTCGGCGGGCAAGATGTACACGGCCATGTCGATGGATGCCGAGATGCGCAAGCGCGGCATGAAATCGACCTTCCGCGCCACCGGCCAGACCGGCATTCTGATCACCGGGCAGGGCGTTCCGCTGGACGCCGTGGTGGCCGATTTCATGGCCGGTTCCGTCGAGTACCTGACGCCCGAGAACGATCCCGATCACTGGGATCACATCGAGGGGCAGGGGTCGCTGTTCCATGTCTCGTATTCCGGCGTGACCATGGCTTTGATCCATGGCGGTCAGCCGGATGCTCTGGTTCTGTGCCACGAGCCGACCCGCACCCATATGCGCGGTCTGCCGGAATACTCTTTGCCGACGCTGGAACAGCTGCGCGACACGGCCCTGCCTTTGGCGCGCGTGGCGAACCCCGCCTGTCAGGTCGCGGGTGTGTCGATCAACACGCAGCACCTGAGCGAGGAGGACGCGAAAGCCTACATCGCCAAGGTCGAGGCCGAGATGGGCCTGCCGACCACGGATCCGTACCGGTTCGGCGCGGGCAAGCTGGTGGACGCGCTGGCCGCGATGTGATCCAACCGGGGCGCCGATGGCGGGGATACCTGCCTCCGGCGCTGGAAACTGCAAAAACAAAGGAGGGCGCGCGTGCAGATCGACGTCTCTCGTGATGTGTTCCGGCTGGCGCAGGTGTTCACCATCTCGCGCGGGTCGCGGACCGAGGCCAAAGTACTGACGGTGCGCCTGACGGATGGGACGCATCAGGGTTGGGGTGAATGTGTGCCCTATGCCCGGTATGACGAAACGCTGGAGTCGGTCGAGGCCGAGATCCGCGGTTTGCCAGAGGCCTTCACGCGCCAGTCGCTGATGGACCTGCTGCCCGCCGGTGCCGCGCGCAATGCGGTCGATTGCGCCCTGTGGGACCTTGAGGCGAAGCGCGCGGGCAAGCGCGCTTGGGAACTGGCCGGCCTGCCCGCGCCCAAACCCGAGATCACTGCCTATACCCTGTCGCTGGACACGCCCGACGCCATGCGGGCGCAGGCGGCGAAGAACGCGCATCGTCCGCTGTTGAAGATCAAGCTGGGCACGCCCGACGACATGCCGCGGCTCGAGGCCGTGCGAGCCGGGGCACGGGATGCAAAGATCATCGTGGATGCCAACGAGGGCTGGTCGGCCGAGGTCTATGCCGATCTGGCGCCGCATCTGGTGCGTTTGGGCGTCGCGTTGGTCGAACAGCCGCTGCCCGCCGGCGATGACGAGGCGCTGATCGGACTCGATCGCCCGGTGCCGGTCTGCGCCGACGAGAGCTGCCACGATCGCGCCAGCCTGCCCGGTCTGAAGGGCAAATATGACGTGATCAACATCAAGCTGGACAAGACCGGCGGTCTGACCGAGGCGCTGGAACTGCGCCGCGCAGCGCAGGCCGAGGGCTATGGCATCATGGTAGGCTGCATGGTCGGCAGCTCTTTGGCGATGGCACCTGCGACACTGGTGGCGCAGGGTGCGCTGGTGACGGACCTTGACGGCCCGCTTCTGTTGGCCGAAGACCGCGACACCCCGCTGGTTTTCGACGAGGCCGGAGTACACCCGCCGCAGGCGGCGCTCTGGGGGTGACGCGCTGAGGCGAGGAATGGGCGCAGACCAAGGACGAGAAGGATATGACATGACCCGCACCGTTTACGTGAACGGCGAATACCTGCCCGAGACCGAAGCCAAGGTCTCGATCTTCGACCGAGGCTTTCTGATGGCGGATGCCGTCTATGAGGTGACCAGCGTGCTGGACGGCAAGCTGATCGACTTCGAGGGTCACGCGGTGCGCCTGAAGCGGTCTCTGGACGAATTACAGATGGCCGAACCCTGCACCAAGGACGAGCTGCTCGAAATCCACCGCAAGCTGGTCGAGCTGAACGGTATCAACGAGGGGCTGGTCTATCTGCAGGTCACCCGCGGCAGCGATGGCGACCGCGATTTTGTCTTCCCTTCGGCAGACACCAAGCCGACGCTGGTGCTGTTCACCCAGAACAAGCCCGGGCTGGCTGACAACCCGGCGGCGAAGAAAGGGGCCAAGATCATCTCGATCGAGGATATCCGCTGGGGCCGGCGCGACATCAAGACGGTGCAACTGCTGTACCCCTCCATGGGCAAGATGATGGCCAAGGCCGCAGGGTGCGATGATGCCTGGATGATCGAAGACGGGTATGTGACCGAAGGCACCAGCAACAACGCCTATATCGTCAAGAACGGCAAGATCGTTACCCGCCCGCTGTCGAACGACATCCTGCACGGGATTACCCGCAAGGCGGTACTGCGCATGGCGGCCGAGGCGCAGATGGAAGTCGAGGAGCGCCTGTTCACCATCGACGAAGCAAAAGAAGCCGACGAGGCCTTTACCACCTCGGCCAGCGCGTTCGTAATGCCTGTGGTCGAGATCGACGGCGTGGTGCTGGGCAACGGCACGCCGGGCCCGATCGCCACGCGGCTGCGCGAGATCTATCTGGACGAAAGCCTGAAGGCAGCGATCTGAATGCAAAGGCCCGCCGATCTGGCGGGCCTTTTCGTTAAGGCGTCAGTCTGTTTTGCCCACGTTCTCTTCGAACGCGACCTTGAAGGCGGCCTGTTTCTCGGGGCTGGCCTCGGTCTGGTATTTGGATTTCCACTCATCCATGGTCATGTCATAGAAAATCTCGCGGGCTTCGTCCTTGCCCATTTCGATGCCTTTTTCATTGGCGGCCTCCTGATACCACCGCGCCAGGCAGTTTCGGCAGAACCCGGCCAGGTTCATCATGTCGATGTTCTGAACGTCGGTGCGGTCCTGCATCAGGTGTTTCTGCAGACGGCGGAAAGCGGCGGCCTGAAGTTCGATCTCGGTCTGGCGGTCCATGGGCGGGCTCCGGTTTGAAGGGATTTGGTCCAGACCTAGCAAGCGCGGGGCCATTGCACAACGCGCGCCGGTTCAGACCAGCTTGAGGGCAATCCAGGGCATGAGGCAGAAGATCAGGGTCAGGATCTTGTAGTTCGCCAGATACTTGAAATAGGCCTTTCTGACCTCGGCCTTTTCCATCTGGAACATGCGGCCGTGAATGGCGGCGATGCGGTCCTGCAGGGCCACCACCATCAGAGTCGACAGCAGCAGGACCGCAAAGTTCAGAACGGTCATCCAGCCAAAAAAGGCTGTCAGGGTTTCAGGTGTCATGACGGCCTCCTTTCACCCCGGAAAATGGGGGCTGCCCGTGGGCCGCGCAAGGGCGCGGGCGTCGTTTGGTCGCGGATTTTTCCAGCGTTACAGCCCGCTTGCGGCCAGCGCATCGTTCAGGATTGGGGCCAGCCGCTCGGCCCAGGCGCGCTGCCCGGCATGATCGGCGATCAGGTCGTTGCGAAGCTCGATCAGCGCGTTGGGGCGACCAAAGGCGGTGGCGTGCCGGTCGATCGCATCCCCCGGCAACACGCCGGTGTAGGGTTCGTTGACGCCGACGCACAGATCCTCCTCGGCCCGCAGCCGGTTGATCAGCGGGGCCGAGAACCGTTCGTCCGCGGTGTGCAGGATGCCCACATGCCAGGGGCGCGGCGGGCGGCCCCGCAACTGGCGCGTGAAGGAATGCATCGACACAATCACGGCGTGGGGCAGGGCGGCCATCTTGGCCAGCGCCTCGTGATAGGGGCGATAGCACAGGTTCAGGCGCCGTTCGCGCTCGGCGGCGTCGGCATGACGGTTGGCCGGGATGATCGACCCGTCGTACAGTTTCATCAACAGGGTCGGGTCGTCCTCGCCCCGGTTCGGGTCGATCACCAGCCGCGAGAAATTGGCCGCGATCACCGGCGCGTTCAGGATCTCGCCCAGATGTTTCGACACCTCGTAGGCGCCCACGTCATAGGCGATGTGGCGCTCCATGTCCTCACGAGGGAGGCCCAGGTCGCCGCCGTTGATCTGCGGCGGTACGGTGTTGGTGGCGTGGTCGCACGTGATCAGCCAGCGGGACGGGCGATCCGCCCCGTGCACATAAAACGGAGTGTATGTCATGAGCCTGTCATCTAGTTTGCCGCAGGTGTAGGACAGTTGCCTCGGAAAGGGAATTGCGCAATAAGCAAACCGACCATTGTTTGCGGTAACATTCGACCATCAAGGAGAGCAAGATCGATGCGACGCCTGAGAAATGTGAAAATCGTGGCGACGCTGGGCCCGGCGTCCAACGACTATGATATGATCCGTGCTCTGCACGAGGCCGGCGCCGATGTTTTCCGCCTGAACATGAGCCATGGCAGCCACGACGAAATCCGTGAACGCCACCGGATCATTCGTCAGATCGAAAAGGATCTCGACAGTCCGATCGCCATTCTGGCTGACCTTCAAGGCCCGAAACTGCGGGTCGGTGTGTTTGCGAATGATGCAGAAGAGTTGGTCGAAGGTGCCGCGTTCCGTCTGGATCTGGACGAAACTCCGGGCGATGTCAGCCGGGTCTGCCTGCCGCATCCCGAGATTTTTCAGGCGTTGGAAGCGGGGGCGCATCTGCTGGTCAACGACGGCAAGATCCGGCTTGTGGTTGAGAAATGCGGCCCCGATTTCGCGGATTGCAAAGTTGAAATCGGCGGGACCATCTCGAACCGCAAGGGTGTGAACGTGCCCGACGTAGTACTGCCGCTGGCGGCCCTGTCGGAGAAGGACCGGGACGATCTGGAGTTCGTTTGCCAGCTGGGTGTCGACTGGCTTGCGCTAAGCTTCGTGCAGCGGGCCAAGGACGTGTACGAAGCGCGCGCCCTGGCCGACGGCCGCGCCGCCATCCTGTCCAAGATCGAAAAACCCGCCGCGGTCGAGGCGTTCGACGAAATTCTCGACGCATCGGACGGCATCATGGTCGCCCGTGGCGATCTGGGGGTCGAACTGCCGGTATCGGCCGTGCCTCCGATTCAAAAGCGACTGGTCCGCAAGTGCCGCGCCGCCGCCAAGCCGGTGATCGTTGCCACCCAGATGCTGGAAAGCATGATCGAAAGCCCGATTCCCACCCGCGCCGAAGTGTCGGACGTCGCCACCGCCATCTATGAGGGAACCGACGCCATCATGCTGAGCGCCGAGTCGGCCGCGGGCTCGTATCCGATCGAGGCCGTTCAGACCATGAACAAGGTCGCGATCGAGGTCGAAGCCGACCCAACATACAAACAGATCATCGACGCCTCGCGCCAGACCAAGGGAACGACCGTTGCCGACGGCATCGTGGCCGCGGCCCGTGAAATTGCCGAAAAGACCGACATCAAGGCGATCTGCTGCTTTACCCAAAGCGGTACCACCGCACTGCTCACCGCCCGCGAGCGTCCCGGTGTCCCGATCATCGCCATGACGTCGCTGCGGGGCACCGCGCGGCGTCTGTGCCTCAGCTGGGGCTGTCACTGCGTGATGACGCCCGAGCTCGAGCGGTTCAAAAGCGCCGTGGTCAATGCGGCGCGCGCGGCGCGTGCCAGCGGATTTGCCGGCGCCTCGGATCAGATCGTGGTGACCGCCGGTGTTCCGTTCAACGTGCCAGGCTCGACAAACATCCTGCGCGTCGCCCCCTGCGACGAGCGTCTGATCTACTCGACGGATCCCGAATAGGATCAGCCACCCGGTCCGCCGGGTCTTGCTTTGGCGCCGACAGGTTCTTTTACGGTTTCCATCACCGTGAAAGAGCTTGTCTGGTGTATCCCCGGAAGCTTGTTGATCTTGTCGCCCAAAACCGTTCGGAAATGCGCGATGTCGCGTGTCCGCACGGTCAGCATGTAGTCGAATGATCCGGCGACCATCAGGCAGGTTTCGATTTCAGGTACCCGTCGCACGGCCTCGTTGAAACGATCCAGCGAGTGTTCGGCTGTGGCCGTCAGCGAAACCTGCACCACCGTCAAGTGCCCCAGTCCCAGCCTCTCCTTGTCGATCACCGCGCTGTAGCCGGTGATGTACCCGCTCTTTTCCAGCCGTTTCACCCGCTCGGAACACGGCGTGTTGGTCAGGTTTACTCGGGCCGCCAGTTCGACTATTGGCAGGCGTCCATTGGCCTCGAGCTCGGCCAATATCCGTTGATCGATCTTATCCAAATCCCTGTCCATCAGGCAATTTCCCTGCGTTTTTGAGGTCTGGCGGCATATTTTCCTGAAAATAGACCGAAAAAATCTCCTTTTCCTAGTGATTTTTCCTGATACTTGACCGAAGGGCAGTCTTGTAAAACGAGTTCCAGGTTCCGGCTGCCCTGCCGGGGGCACGGGCCCCGGCCAAATCAACAAAAACGGAGGAACGAGATGACAACGAAAATTGTCATAGGACTGGACGGGACAGAGACCGGGGATCGCGCGGTCGGCTTTGCCAAGGATCTGGCAAGTCGGATTGGATCGTGTGAACTGCTGGTTGCCTATGTCATCGAATGGTCGCCCTATACTTTCCAAACTCCCGAGGAAAACGCCTTGCGGCACAAGCGGCGCGAGGAGGAGATCGCGCTTGCCACCAGCCGCGTGGTGGAACCCGCCGTCGAGGCCCTGAAGGCCGCAGGCTTCAGCGCCCGCGGTATTGTCCGCCATGGCGACGTGGCCGAGACGCTGAACGCGATCACGGTCGAAAACGGCGGCACTCAGATCATCGTCGGCCGCGCCTCGGCGGATGGGTTCAAGAAACGGCTGTTTGGAAGCTCGACTCAGAACTTGGTCATGCATGCCGACGTGCCTGTCACGGTCGTGAACTGAGCGGAGGGATTAGGATGAATATGCTTCAAAAACTGGGCCTTGGTGCGACCATGGCTCTGATGTCTGGCCCCGCTTTCGCGCAAGAGGCGCCCGGTCTGGACGAGAAGATCAATCAGGCTTTCGCGGATTTTACCGGCCCCTTCGTTAGCTTTATCTTCGCGCCGTTTCCGGGCACTGGATTCCCATGGATCGTGGGGTGGCTGGTCGTCGCGGCCACAGTGTTTTCGCTCTATTTTGCCTTTGTGCAATTCCGATTCTTCGGACACTCGATCAGCTTGGTTAAAGGCGATTACTCCGACCCCAATGACGCGGGTGAGGTCAGCCATTTTCAGGCCCTTGCCACCGCTTTGTCGGGGACCGTTGGTCTTGGGAACATCGCCGGTGTGGCGGTTGCCATCGGGATCGGTGGACCGGGTGCCACGTTCTGGATGATCGTCGCCGGCCTGCTGGGCATGGCGTCGAAATTCACCGAATGTACTTTGGGTGTGAAATACCGAAATGAATATGAAGACGGCACCGTTTCGGGTGGCCCGATGTATTACATGTCAAAGGGCTTTGCGGAACTGGGCCTGCCGGGCGGTAAAATCCTGGCCGTGCTGTTCTCGATCTTCTGTATCCTTGGCGCATTGGGCGGGGGCAACATGTTCCAGGCCAATCAGGCGCACCAGCAGATTGCTGGGATTGTCGGAGACTATCCAGGCTGGATCACAGGTTTGGTCTTTGCGGGCATCGTCTTTGCGGTGATCGTGGGTGGCCTGAAATCCATCGCGCGTGTGACCGAGAAAGTCGTGCCGTTCATGGGTGTCATGTACGTGCTGGCGGCGCTGGTTATCATCCTGATGCATGCAGACCAGATCGGGTGGGCCTTTGGTCAGATCTTCGCAGGTGCTTTCACCGGTCTCGGCGTTGCTGGCGGTATGGTCGGTGCGCTGATCCAGGGCTTCCGTCGTGCGGCGTTCTCGAACGAAGCAGGCGTGGGTTCCGCGGCGATTGCGCACTCAGCCGTACGGACCAAAGAACCGATCACGGAAGGCTTCGTCTCGCTGCTTGAGCCGTTCATCGACACGGTTGTGATCTGTACCATGACTGCGCTGGTGATCATCATCACCCAGCAGCTGATCGTTGATCCGGCAACCGGCAACTACATGCTGAACGAAGCGGGCAATGCGATTGCAACGGTCGACGGCAATACCGGCGTCAGCCTGACCTCGGCGGCCTTCGGCAGCGCGTTCAGCTGGTTCCCGTTCATTCTGGCGATTGCCGTGGTCCTGTTTGCCTTCTCGACCATGATCAGCTGGTCCTACTATGGCCTCAAGGCATGGACCTATCTGTTCGGCGAAGGCCACACCAAAGAGTTGGTCTTCAAGATCATCTTCTGCATCTTCGTTGTCATCGGTGCGGCGGCCAACCTTGGCCCGGTCATCGATTTCTCGGATGCGGCGATCTTTGCGATGGCGGTTGTGAACGTCTTTGCGCTCTACTTCCTGATGAAAGTGGTGCGTCAGGAGCTGGCGTCCTACTCCGAACGTCTGAAGAGCGGCGAAATCCGCAAATTCAGCCACTAAACACTTCACCGGGGCGGCCCTGTGCTGCCCCGGTGCCAAGGCCACTGCGAAAAGCGCAGATTCTGGGCCAAACCCCCTTGCCAGTATGACCGAACTTGCGTAAACGGCGCATCTGATCGCGTGACCGGCCGATGTGGCATGCCGAGTCGCGTTTCGGACCGAACCCTGAAAGGAGACGGAAATGCCAAAGATGAAGACAAAATCGAGCGCCAAGAAGCGCTTCAAGGTGACCGCGACCGGTAAGGTCATGTCGGCTCAGGCCGGCAAGCGGCACGGCATGATCAAGCGGACCAAAAAGTTCATCCGCGACGCCCGTGGCACCACCACCCTGTCCGCCCCCGACGCCAAGATCGTCAAGGGCTACATGCCCTACGACCGCTAAGAGGAGATACCGATATGTCCCGCGTTAAAGGTGGAACCGTAACTCACGCCCGTCACAAGAAGGTCATCAAGGCCGCCAAAGGTTACTATGGCCGCCGCAAGAACACCTTCAAGGTTGCCCGTCAGGCCGTCGACAAGGCGAACCAGTACGCAACCCGCGACCGCAAGAACCGCAAGCGCAACTTCCGCGCCCTGTGGATCCAGCGCATCAACGCCGCTGTTCGTTCGCATGACGAAGCTCTGACCTATTCCCGCTTCATCAACGGCCTGAACCTGGCCGGTATCGAAGTGGACCGCAAAGTCCTGGCCGACCTGGCCGTGCACGAACCGGAAGCGTTCGGCGCGATCGTCGCCAAGGCACAGGCCGCTCTGGCTGCCTGATCCTCTTTCGAGAGACAGTGAAAGAAAGGCCGTCCCGTTCGGGGCGGCTTTTGTGTTACGAAAGGCGCGTTCCCAACAGTTCTTTGGCCTTATTGGCAATAGCCTGTGCGAATCCGCTTTCAACTTCAGGGGCCAGCCTTAGATGGATATCAGTCCCTCCTGCGCAAAACGATGGTTTTGACAGCCCGGGACGTTCCTTCAGACCAGTTGTCTCACGTAAGTCGACGTATGGGAAGTTTCTTGCCTGAGCTGCGTCGCTCAGAGCCGTGGTGAGCTGAGTGTTGAGCTGACGGTGAACGTCGGTTGTGATCTTACGCAGACGCAGGGCCCGCACCACCTGCCGTTGCATAAGGCCGAGTTCCTGATGAAGGTTTCTGGCGACCATTCGGTGCAAGGCTGCCGTTTCGTGCAGTGTCGAAGTGTTCAGTCCTTTTATTAAAAACGGCCGACCATCCGCGACATCTTTGCAGGCGTCAAGATAGGAACCCAATTTAGCAATCCGCGTCTCAAGAGCGCTTTCCAAATTAATAGAATCGCGCAGGGCAACGAAGTAACAGCTTAGTTCAGCGTCAACTTGCCCGAACCCAAAAACCAAAAAATCAGGGTTCAGGCGCTTTATTGCTTTGGTTGCTTTCGCAAAAGGCGAGTTTTGATGATCCTTTTGTCGAAATCCAGCAGCGGTAGCGCCTTTTAGGCTCAATAGGTAGGTCGCCCTGAAACCGGGTACTTCGGCGGGACAAAGGCGGCCATACTTAAAACGGGAGTTTTCAGGCTTTGAGCCGATGAGACGAGTGTGTGAATCCCCGATGCACAATAGGGCAGACATGGCAGGCCTTGGGACAAATTACATGTTTGTTGCAGTTTCATCCGGCGATGTAGTTAAGTTGCTTAGTACCCAATAGCAGAAAAGATCGACGACGAAACCTACTGGTCAATCCGTTGATTGCTGGGGGTGCTATTTGGGGCCCTTCTTCATCAATTGCGCTGCAAACGCCACGCCATTTCCGGGTCCGGCATAAGTCACCATGATTACATCATCCAGGAAGACCCCGTTGAATACTCCCGACGACACGGTTTCCCATGAAATCCTCGCTTCGGCCAGAACAAAGCGTGTGGTGTCGTCGCTTGGGTGCATGCCCCTCTGGCCTCCTGATCCCTATTCGCTAAACAGTGAAAGAAAAGCCGCCCCACTAGGTGCGGCTTTTCTTGATGCCTGAGTGCCGCCTTTTTGCGAAGGCAGACAATCAGACCAAAAACCGCTAGGCTTGCGCGTGCCGAATTGACCAACAATGGTTTTGCGAGTCCCATGCTTGAATTTGATGCAGCAACAACGCGTCTACTCGATAGCGTGTATCAAGGTGCCGATGTCACCCGGCGGCGGCGAGGGTCTTTTGACGCGTTGCGACCAGCCCCGGGTGATACCATTGCGGACGTTGGATGCGGCAACGGTCTTTTGACAGCAGAGCTCGCGCGGGCGGTTGGTCCGACCGGGCGTGTTTTGGGGATCGATCCAAGTGAGGCGATGCGGAGTTCCGCCAAAAACCGCTGCCATGAATATGACTGGGTCCAGATCATAGAGGGTGAGGCAGGCCAACTTCCGGTCGAGGGTGCGTCACTCGACAAGGCGGTATCGGTTCAGGTTTACGAGTATTTAGACGACATTGCCGCCGCGGTGGCGGAGGCCCATCGCTGTCTCAGGACGGCTGGTCTGCTTGTCGTGGGCGACATCCATTTCGACAGTCTGGTTTGGTACAGTGATGATCCGGCAAGAATGGATCAGATGATAAAAGCCTGGGACGAGCACTTTGTCGGGAGAGACGTGCCCGCACGACTGCCACCGATATTGAGAGACGCGGGTTTCACTGTGGAAAGCATCACGCCGATCACGATTTGCGATAACGAACTCCGGCCAGACGGGCTGGCCAATATGATGATCACCCTGATGAAAAGGTTCGCGGAGTCCAACAAGCTCGTTCCGGATCAGGAAGCCAAGGAATGGGCGGATGAGCAGAGATCCTTGGCCGAGAGGGGCCGGTTTTTCTTTTCTCTAACCCATTTTGTCATCAGCGGGCGCAAATCCTAGAATTTTGGTCTGGATGCGCTGATTGAATCAAACAAAGGCTATTGCCTGAGCGAATGGAGCTCAAAAAAGAAACCGGCGCGAAGAACGCCGGCTTCACTTGGTCTTTTATCCCGCGCTGGGTTTACCCGAACGCACGCCCCAGTGCGCCATCAACCGCATCGGTGATTTGGTCGATGTCGTCCGCCGTGGCGATCAAAGCCGGAGAGAAGCATAGCGTGTTGTTGCGGCCGGGGACCGAGCGGTTGGTGACACCGATGATTACCCCTTGCGCCATGCAATCGGCCACGACCGCTTGGGCCAGCTTTTCATCCACCGGTTCTTTGGACGCCCGATCCGCGACCAGTTCGGCACCCAGGAACAGGCCCTTGCCGCGCACGTCGCCGATGACCTTGTGCTTGTCCATCAGTGCCTGCAGGTTGCCCATCATGCGATCCCCCATCGCGGCGCAATTGCCCAGCAGGTTCTCGTCTTCGATGATGCGCATGTTCTCGATCGCCGCCGCCGGCCCGGCGGTGCAGCCGCCAAAGGTCGAGATGTCGCGGAAATAGTTCATCGGGTCCGCGGCATCGTCTTTGAACATGTCGAAGACCTCCTCGGTGGTCACCATGCAGGCAATCGCGGCATAGCCCGAGGCCACGCCTTTGGCCATGGTCACGAAATCGGGTTTCACGCCGTATTGCTGGTACCCGAACCAGGTGCCCGTGCGACCCACGCCACAGACGACCTCGTCGATATGCAGCAGGATGTCGTACTTCTTGCAGATCTCCTGCACGCGCTGCCAATAGCCCTCGGGCGCTTCGATCACGCCGCCGCCGGCAGTCACCGGCTCAAGGCACAGCGCGCCCACGGTGTCGGGACCTTCGCGCAGGATCACGGCTTCGATCTGATTGGCGGCCCATTCGCCAAAGTTCTCGTCGGGCGCGCCGTCCAGTTCGTGCTTGCGGTATTCCATGCAGTGCGGCACGCGCACGAAATCCGGCGCAAAGGGGCCGTATTGCGCGTTGCGCTCATCCTGACCGCCCGCCGACATCGCCGCCAGGGTCGAGCCGTGATAATCGCGGTCGCGATACAGGATCTTGGTCTTCTTGCCGCCGTATTTCTTGTGGGCGATCTGGCGGACCATCTTGAACGCCTTCTCGTTCGCCTCGCTCCCCGAGTTGGTGTAGTAGACCCGGCTCATGCCTGGCATCTTCTCGATCAGCTTTTCGGCGAAAAGCGCCCCGGGGATCGAGCCCGCCGAGTTCGCAAAATAGCACAGCTTCATCAGCTGGTCGTAGACGGCCTTGCAGATGGATTCGCGGCCATAGCCCACGTTCACCGTCCATACGCCGCCCGAGACGGCATCCAGGTGTTCCTTGCCCTTTTGATCCCAGACGCGCATGCCCTTGCCTTCGACGATGATGCGCGGATCGTTCGTCTCAAACGGCTTGTGCTGGATCAAGTGGTGCCAGATATGGGCGCGGTCGGCCTCGACCACGCGGGAAAGATCGTTTTCGTTGAACGTGCCGTCCATGACATGTCCTTTCAGTAAGACGCGACGCGCGGGAATCACGATGCCCGGCGGGCGCGGATGAACCAGATACCGCAGATCAGCCCGAAAGCCCGGTACGCAGTAGGGCCAGATTACCCGATCGCGTAGCTCCAGTATATTCGTCTCGGGTATTTTTACGGGTTTGTTTTGCGGCAACCTTTGTGCTCAATACGAAAAATCCGACGAATTGGGGAGGAGAGGCGGATGGCGACCCACAGCATTTATCATCGCGATCTGGACAAAGGCTCGGCCAATTTCACGGCCTTGTCCCCGCTTAGTTATATCGAGCGGACGGCGGCCGTTTACCCTGACTATCCGGCCGTGGTCTATGGCGACCGGCGCCAAAGCTGGGCGCAGACCTATGCGCGCTGTCGCCGGTTGGCCAGCGCGTTGGCTGCGCGTGGGGTGGGAACGGGCGATACGGTGTCGATCATTGCCGCCAACATCCCCGAGATGTACGAGGCGCATTTCGGCATGCCGATGGCAGGCGCGGTGCTGAACACCATCAACACAAGGCTCGATGCCCCGATCATCGCCTTCATCCTGAACCACGCCGAATCCAAGGTGCTGCTGGTCGATCCCGAATTCTCGGGCGTGGTGAAGCTGGCGCTGGAGCAGGTGGATCGCGACATTCTGGTGATCGACATCGAGGATCCCAGTTTCGACGGCGGTGAGAAGCTGGGCGCGCTGACCTATGACGCGCTGCTGGCCGAGGGCGACCCGGAATTCGACTGGTCTCTGCCCGCCGATGAATGGGACGCGATCGCGCTGAACTATACCTCGGGCACCACGGGCAACCCCAAGGGTGTGGTCTATCACCACCGTGGCGCGGCGCTGAACGCCACGTCGAACATCCTGACATGGGGCATGCCGCAGCATTCGGTCTATCTGTGGACGCTGCCGATGTTCCACTGCAACGGCTGGTGTTTTCCGTGGACCATGGCCGCGAACGCGGGCACGTCTGTCTGCCTGCGTGCGGTGCGGGACGAGCCAATCTACAAGGCGTTCCGGGATGAGAAGGTCACCCATTTCTGCGGTGCGCCCATCGTGCTGAACATGCTGGCCAACGCACCCGATCACCTCAAGGATTTCGACCATGAAATCAAGGTGATGACCGCAGGCGCCCCGCCCCCCGCCGCGGTGATCGCGGCGATGGAGGGGATGGGGATCGAGGTCACTCATGTCTATGGCCTGACCGAAACCTACGGTCCGTCGGTTGTGTGCGCGTGGAAGGACGAATGGAACGACAAGCCTACCGACGAGCGCGCGGCGCTCAAGGTGCGGCAGGGGGTGAAATACGTGGCGCTGTCCGGGTTGATGGTGGCCGACCCCGAGACGATGGAGCCGGTCCCGGCCGATGGCGAGACCATGGGCGAGATCTTCATGCAGGGCAATATCGTGATGAAGGGCTATCTCAAGAACCCCGAGGCCACGCAGAAAGCGTTCCGCGGCGGCTGGTTCGCCTCGGGCGATCTGGGGGTGATGCATCCCGACGGCTATATCGCGCTGAAGGACCGGTCAAAGGACATCATCATCTCGGGGGGCGAGAACATCTCGTCGGTCGAGGTCGAGGATATCCTCTACAAGCACCCGGCGGTGATGGAGGCCGCCGTGGTCGCCAAACCGGACGAGAAATGGGGTGAGACGCCTTGCGCCTTTGTCGAGCTGAAGCCAGGCGCCGAGGCGACCGAGGCCGATCTGATCGCGTTCTGCCGCGACCACATGGCCCATTTCAAGGCACCCAAGACGGTGGTGTTCGGGCCGCTGCCCAAGACATCCACGGGCAAGATCCAGAAGTTCAAGCTCAGGGATCAGGCGCGGGCGCTGGGCTAGGCGCCCAGCCGGTCAAAGATCGACAGGTCCAGGTCCAGCATCTCGCCCATCCAGATCGCCCGGTCGCGGTGATCGGGCAGGTGCTGGCCGGTTTCAGGATGCGTGAACACGGTCAGCCCCTGCCGGTTGAGCATCAGCCATGGAATCACCTTGTCGAAGGCATCTGCGGCAAAACTCAACTGGCAGCTCCAGCGCGGATGGGGGCCGACATTGCGGCTGTGCATGTGGCCCATCTGGACGGGGAACAGGCGGGCAGCCACTTCGCAGACACGGCGGGCGGTCTCCTGCGTTTCGGCGTCGAAATAGACATGGGCGTGATAGCTGGTGATCTGTGGCATCGGGGGCCTCGTGCGGTGATTTCCGGCACAAGGCTAGGCCCGATCGGCGCCGGTGCACAGACGCATCGGCACACAGACCCTGTGCGCGGCTCAGCCCGGCGCGTGGGCGTCCGGGTGGGCCGCTGCAAAGGCAGGGAGGTCGGCACAGGCCGCCTCGACCGCCAGAATGCGTGGCATGTCCGACAGATCGACCTGCCAGCGCCGGGCGTTGTACATCTGCGGGATCAGGCAGAGATCGGCCAGCCCGGGCGCCGATCCCGTGCAATAAGGGGCCTGTTCGAACCCTTCCAGCATCGCCTCGAAGGCCAGTAGGCCGGGGCGGATGAAATGGCGCATCCAGTCGCCGGGCATGTCGCCCCGTCCGCCGCTCAACTGCGCGGCGTGGCGGGCGACCTTCAGGTTGCAGACCGGGTGTAGATCCACCGCGATGGCATGGGCCAGCGCTTGCGCCTTGGCTCGCGCAACCGGCTCGTCCGGCAGCAGGTTCAGGCCCCGTGTCCGGTCGAGATAGTCCAGAATGGCCAGCGACTGGGTCAGTTGCACGCCGTCGATCTCGAGCACGGGCACAAAGCCTTGCGGGTTGCGCGCCAGATGCGCGGGCGCGGTCTGCTCGCCCTTGACCAGATCGACGGTTTGCGCCCGATAGTCTATCCCGGCCAGGTTCAGCGCGATGCGCACCCGGTAGCTGGCCGAGGACCGCCAGTAGTCATACAGGACGACGTCGCTCATCGGGCTTTGGCCGCGTCGATCGCCTGTTTCAGGATGGCCCGGTCGCCGATATGGTTGGCCAGCACCAGCACCAGCCGCGCATTCAGCGCATCGCTTTCGGCCTTGTCCAGACCGTCGTGCGCGGCCAGCAGATCAGCATAGAAATCATCCGCGCCGTCGATATTCGGGGTGAGGATCAGTTCATCCATTGTGCCTACTCCTTGCCGATGGCCCGGCGGATCGCATGCCGGAACGCGTTGTCTTCATAGCTGTCGCGCCGTGCCGCCACATGCTGGTCGGGCCGGATCAGATAGACCGCACCTTCCGCGTCGCCCAGATACCGCCGCTTCAGCGCCAGCGTGCGGTCATCCTTGACCGACAGCGCCAGTCGCTCGACCGTCACGCCCTCTTCCTCGATCGTTTCCGGGGCGTCGGCGTCGATGGTCAGCAGGGTGAACTTGCCTGCCAGCTTGGGCAACAGGAATTCATCCCCCAGCGGCGCATCGGGGCAGGGCGAGCCGGGGCGCGTTTCGGCCGGGCCGCCCAGCGCATCCGCCGAATTCAGCGGCGATCCGCCATAGGTGCAGGGCACGCTCAGCCGACCCGAGTTCACCAGCGGGCGGGCGAACTCGTAGTGCTCACTCAGGTCCAGAACTGCGTCACGCAGGATGCGTGACATTTCCGATTTCGGCGTGATGAAATCGGTCGAGCGGGTCGAGTTCAGGATGTTCTCGTCCGCACCATGGATGCGCTCGACGTCATAGCTGTCCAGCAGGCTGTCGGGCGCGGTACCGTCCAGGACCATCTTCAGCTTCCAACACAGGTTGTCGGTGTCCTGCAGGCCCGAATTGGCCCCGCGCGCGCCGAAGGGGCTGACCTGATGGGCGCTGTCGCCGGCAAACAGGACGCGGCCGTGGCGGAACTTCTCCATCCGGCGGCACTGGAAGGTATAGATGCTGACCCATTCCAGCTCGAACTGGACATCCGCGCCCAGCATCGCCTTGAGGCGCGGGATCACGTTTTCGGGGCGCTTTTCACGCTCCTTGTCGATGTCCCAGCCCAGTTGCAGGTCGATGCGCCAGACGTTGTCGGGCTGTTTGTGCAGCAGGGCAGACTGGCCGCGGTTGAAGGGTGGGTCGAACCAGAACCAGCGCTCGGAGGGGAAATCGGCCTCCATGATCACGTCGGCGATCAGGAAGTTGTCCTCGAACACCCGGCCCACGAAATCCAGCCCCAGCATCCGGCGGGTGGGCGAATTGGCCCCGTCGCAGGCGATCAGCCAGTCGGCTTCGACGGTGTACGACCCCTCGGGCGTTTCCACCTCGAGTTTGACGTGGTCGTCATGGGTGCCGATCGCCTCGACCTTGTTGCGGCCACGGATCTCGATCGGCGCGCCCTGGGCCTGCAACGCGCGGACCCGTTCGACCATGAACTGCTCAAAGTAGTATTGCTGCAGGTTGATGAAGGCTGGATGGGCATAGCCCTCATCGGGCTGAAGGTTGAATTCATAGACCTTGCGGTCGTCGAAGAACACCTTGCCGGTGTTCCACAGCACGCCCTTGTCCTCCATCGGCCGGGCACACCCCAGCCGGTCGGCGATTTCCAGCGTGCGCTGGGCGAAACATATGGCGCGGCTGCCGAAACTGACCTTGTCGTTGTCGTCCAGCACCACCACCTCGACGCCCTGCTGGGCCAGGTCGATGGCGGCGGCCAGCCCGACCGGCCCTGCGCCGATCACGATCACCTGATGCCGCACCGGGGCGGGGGCATCCTGATCGGCGCTGCGGGCATAGGCATAGAGCGGCTGTTCAAAAATCTTGTTCATGGGCTCTCTCCCCAAGTTCTGTGCGCCGGGCGCACATTCCCTGCCCACCGGCGCGGGGCGCCGATGGCTCTCCTCCATGGTCGCATCGTTTTCAGGCCGGCAACACGATCTGGATCAAGTCGCCGGGCCATTTCTCAGCCTTGCAGGGCCTCCCACATCTCCAGATCGCGCTGGGCGGTCCAGATGCGCGGGGTGTCGATGCCGCGCGCTTCGTCATAGGCGCGGGCCACGTTAAAGGGCAGACAGTGTTCATAGATGGCGTAGTCCGAGAATTTCGGATCGCACTCCGCACGCACCGCGTCCCAAGCCTCTTTCAGGCTGCCGCCGCGTGCCGCCACCTTGGCCGCCGGGCGATAGGTGCTTTCGACGAAATCGCGGGTGTTCTCGATGGCGGCGTTCACCATTTCCTTGCCGACAAGCGCATCGCCGCGCCCCGGCGCGATGGCGTCCACGTCGAACCACTGGATCTGATCCAGCGTGTCGCCCCAGTCGCTGAAATGCCCGTCACCGCAATAGCAGGCCGAGTGATATTCGACGATGTCGCCGGTGAACATCACGTTCTGGTCGGGCACGTGGATCACGATGTCACCAGCGGTATGGGCCCGGCCCAGATGCATCAGATCGATCCGGCGGTTGCCCAGATAGACCGTCATCGTGTCGTTGAAGGTGGTGGTGGGCCAGGTCAGGCCGGGGATGTTCTCGTGCCCTTCGAACAGGCGCGGAAAGCGCTGGAACTCGCTATCCCAGTCCTCTTTCCCGCGTTCGACGACCATGGCGCGGGCCATGTCCGACATGATGATCTGCTGCGCGCCGAAGGCGCTGGCGCCCAGCACGCGGACCGCGTGGTAATGGGTCAGCGCCACATGGGTGATCGGCTTGTCGGTCACCGAACGGATGCAGTCGATCACCTTCTGTGCCAGGCGCGGCGTGGCCTGGGCCTCGACCACCATCACGCTGTCATCGCCGATGATCACGCCCGAGTTCGGGTCACCTTCGGCGGTGAAGGCATAGAGCCGTTCGCCCACCTCGGTGAACGAGATCTTCTTTTCGGTCATGTCCCCCTGGGACGCGAATGCCTTGGCCATGTGGCGCTCCTTATCGTACGTATGGATCTTCAAGGGCGGGCAGCACTGTGCCGGTGCAGTCGCCGAAACCGATCGTGTAGCCGTCGCCCCGGGCGGCGCCCTGCAGGGTCAGCGTGTCGCCGTCTTCGATGAAGCTGCGGGTTTCGCCGGTGTCCAGCGTGATCGGTTCCTTGCCGCCCCAGCTGAGTTCCAGCAGCGAGCCGCGGCTGGCTTTCGTCGGACCCGAAATCGTGCCCGAACCCAGCAGGTCGCCCACGTTCATCGGGCAGCCCGAGGTGGTGTGATGCGCCAGTTGCTGCGCCGAGGAATAATACATTTCCTTGTAGTTGGTGCGGGCGATGGTGGACACCGGTTTGCCCTCGGGCGCCATCGTCACCTCGAGCTCGATGTCATAGAGCATCGGGCCGCAGTCCTTGAGGTGGTCCAGCAACTCGACCTCACGCGGGGGCGTGTCGCAGCGGAACGGGTCCAGCGCGGCCTTGGTCACGATCCAGGGCGAAATCGAGGTGGCGGTGGCCTTGGCCTGGAACGGGCCCAGCGGCTGATATTCCCAGGCCTGGATGTCGCGCGCCGACCAGTCGTTCAGCAGGACATAGCCAAAGATGTGGTCGTCTGCCTCCTGCACGGTGATCGGGCCGTCGGACGGGGTGCCGACGATGGCCCCCATCTCCAGCTCGATGTCGAAGCGGCGGCTGGGCAGGAAGGCGGGTCGGTCATGGTCGGGCGATTTCAACTGCCCCCACGGGCGGCGGATATCGGTGCCCGAAACCACCACCGACGAGGCCCGTCCGTTGTAGCCGATGGGGATGTGCAGCCAGTTGGGTGGCAGCGCGTTTTCCGGGCCGCGGAACATGGTGCCCACATTGGTGGCGTGGTGCTTGCCCGCGTAGAAATCGGTGTATTCGCTGACGGCGAAGGGCATGTGCAGTTGGGCCTCGGCCTGCGGAACCAGCAGCGGTTCGACCTTGTCCTGTTCTTTTGATCCTTTGGCCAGCAGGGCAGTCAGTCGCTCGCGCAGCGCGGCCCAGACGGCCGGTCCCTGTTCCATCAACGGGTTCCAGAAGGGCAGGTCGAACAGCGGCTCGTCGCCCAGCGTGATCAGCCCTTCGGCCTCGGCGGCGGACACGTCGAGGATCATGTCCCCGATGGCCACGCCGCAGCGCGGTTCGGACCCTGCGGTCGAAAAGACGCCATAGGGCAGGTTGTTCAGCGGAAACGGGTGGTTCGCGTCATTGGCCGAGGCCACCCAGGATTTCATCAAAGGCATTGCGTTTCCTTGTGCGGTGCGGTGGCCGTGGGGCCACCGGTGTCATTTCTTGCCGGGCGTGCCGTCGAATTTCTTTTCCAGATCCGTCCAGCAATCGATGTAGTCATCCTGCAGCGGCGCCTCGTTCGCGGCAAAGGCGGTCAGGTGCTGCGGAAAGCGGGTCTCGAACATGAAGGACATGGTGTTGTCCAGCTTGTCCGGCCCCAGATTGGCGTTGGACGCCTTTTCAAAGGCTTCTTTGTCGGGGCCATGCGGGATCATCATGTTGTGCAGGCTCATGCCGCCCGGCACGAAGCCCTGCGGCTTGGCGTCATACTGGCCGTAGATATTGCCCATCAGCTCGGACATGATGTTCTTGTGGTACCACGGCGGGCGGAACGTGTCCTCCATCACCATCCAGCGTTCGCGGAACAGCACGAAATCGATATTGGCCGTGCCCGGCACGCCCGAAGGCGCGGTCAGCACGGTGAAGATCGACGGATCCGGGTGGTCGAACAGGATCGCCCCGACTGGGCAGTAGGTGCGCAGGTCGTATTTGTAGGGCGCGTAGTTGCCGTGCCAGGCCACCACGTCCAGCGGGCTGTGGCCGATCTTGGTGGTGTGGAACTGGCCGCACCACTTGATCGTCACGGTCGAGGGCACCTCGCGATCTTCGAAGGCCGCCACGGGCGCCTTGAAGTCGCGCGGGTTGGCCATGCAGTTCGCGCCGATCGGGCCGCGGCCCGGCAGCTCGAATTTCTGGCCGTAATTCTCGCAGACGAAACCGCGGCAGGGGCCTTCCAGCACCTCGACGCGGTAGACCAGCCCGCGCGGGATGATGGCGATTTCCTTGGGTTTCAGGTCGATGATGCCCAGCTCGGTCGCAAAGCGCAGGCGGCCTTCCTGTGGCACCACCAGCAGCTCGGAATCGGCCGAGAAGAAATAGTCGTCCACCATCGATTCGGTGACCAGATAGATGTGGCTGGCCATGCCGACCTGGGTGTTCACGTCGCCGGCGGTGGTCATGGTGCGCATGCCGGTCAGCCAGGTCAGCGGCTGGTCGGAATGGGGCACCGCGTCCCAGCGGTACTGGCCCAGGCTGATCACGTCCGGATCGACATTCGGGGCGCTTTTCCAATAGGGCAGGTCGATCTTTTCATAGCGGTGCGAATGCTTGACCGATGGCCGGATGCGATAGCACCAGGTGCGCTCGGGCGGGTTGGCGGTGAAGGCGGTGCCGCTAAGCTGTTCGCCATATAGGCCATAGTTGCATTTCTGCGGGCTGTTCATGCCCTGCGGCAGCGCGCCGGGCAGCGCCTCGGTTTCAAAGTCATTGCCAAACCCGGGCATATAGCCTGCATGGGTGCCAACGGGCGTGCTGGCTTGGGTCAGAGCGTGCGGGTCAGTCGGACGATTCATCGGGGTTCCTCCGTTTGCTGCTTGTCGGATAATAGTTGATTTTGTAACTAACAACCATGACACAGCCAGATTCCGCCGAAAAAGATGACTTCGACCTGCGAAATTTCCTGCCCTTCCTGCTCAACCAGGCGGCCGAGGAAAGCTCGTTGGATTTCCAGAAGGTTTACAAGAACCGCTATGGGATGCTGCGCACCGAATGGCGCGTGTTGTTCCACCTTGGCAATTACGGAGAGATGACCGCCAAGCAGATCGGGGAACGTGCCAAGATGCACAAGACCAAGATCAGCCGCGCGGTGCACAAGCTGGAACAGCGCCGATACCTGCGGCGCACCCGCGACGAAAACGACCGCCGGATGGAGCGGCTGACCCTGACACCCGCCGGTCTGACGGTGTACCGCGAATTGCGCGACATCGCCCGCGACTATGACGCTCGGCTGGCGGGCATGTTCACCACGGGCGAGGCGGCGCTGTTGCGGATGATGCTGCGGCGGCTGGCCGGGATGGACTGACCTCTGGTAATCTGGCCCCGCAGCCCCCAAGTGGGGTGCAGACCAGACGGAGCCCCAAGATGCCATCCACCGACCCCAAAGCCCGCGCCGATGATCTGATTGGATGGTTGCTGGACCGGGGGTTGGAAGGGGCCGAACAGTCGGAAATACTCGAAGGCTATTGCCTGCGGCTTGTAGATGCGGGCGTTCCCCTGATGCGGTTTCACGCCGCCCAGAGCGCCTATCACCCCACTTACGGCGGCACCGGTTTCAACTGGTACCGGGACGAAGGGGGCAGCGTCGAGAATTACGAGCACCGCGAGGAATTGCCTGATCAGTGGGTTTCCAGCCCGCTCTACGAGATGCTGCAGTCCGGCGCGAAGGAGCTGCGTGAAAGGCTGAAAGACCAGAACGAACCCAGCCGATTTCCGTTTTTGAACGAACTGCACCAGAAAGGTGCCACAGACTACTTTGCATCCGGTCTGGTTCTGCAGAAGGTCGAGCCCGAAAACCGGATTGCCCTGGATCAGATGCCCGAGGGGGTCTTGATGTCGTGGACGACGGACCATGCCGAGGGGTTCGACGACATTCACCTGAATCTGATCCGATATGCCCTGCCGCATCTGGGGCTGGCCTTGAAATCGGCCTCGAACCGGAAAATGGCGCAGGATCTGCTGCGCGTCTATCTGGGGCGGGATGCGGGTCGGCGCGTGTTGTCGGGGGAAATCCGGCGCGGATCGTTGCAGCAGATCGACGCCGTGATCTGGAACTTCGACCTCGAGGGCTTTACCGGCCTGGCCGAACGCCTTCCCGGGTCAGACATCATCGCCATGCTGAACGACTATCTGGCCGTGGCGGTCGAGGTCGTTCAGGGTTGTGGCGGCAATATCCTAAAATTCATGGGCGACGGGCTGATGGCCATGTTCGACGTGGGCGAGATCGACGAGGACGCCCGCGCCGCGCTGGCCGCCGTTGGCGTCCTGCAGACGCGTATGGCCGAGCTCAACGCGGAACGGGCCGCCGCCGGCCTGCCGGTCGCCAATTTCACACTTGCCTTGCATTCGGGCGAGATCCTTTATGGCAATATCGGTGCTGAAAGCCGGCTGGATTTCACCGTGATCGGACCGGCGGTGAACCAGGCCGCGCGTATCGCAGGCATGCACCGCTCGCTGGACCGGCGTATCTTGATCTCGGATGACGTGGCCCGTGCCGCTCAGCCCTGCGAACAGGACCTGATCTCGGTCGGGCGCTATATGCTGCGCGGCGTGCCCGAACCCAAAGAGCTGTTCACGATCTACGCGCCGACGGCCTAGAAGTCGATCTCGACCCCAGGCAGGTTCAGTTCACGCATCATGTCGCGCAACTCCTGACGGGCAGCGATGTTCGAAATGTTGAGCTGTTTCACCCCGATATCCTTGAGGTCCAGCAGGGTCAGCCCGCGCGGGAAAAGCTCGCGAAAGATCACACGTTCGGAAAAGCCCGAGGCGACGCGGAAGCCGATACGCTGCGACAGCATCTCAATGGCGCGCTGCATCTTTTCCTTGTTGACCATGCGCTGGGTGCCCACGCGGTTGCGCACCACCACCCAGTCGATCGGTTTCAGCCCGGCCTGCGCCCGCAATTGCCGCGCGTTCCAGACCATCTCGGAATAGACCGAGGGCCCGAGGATCTTTTCGCCCTTCGAGTCGATCCGGGCCAGCAGGTCGAAATCGATGAAACTGTCGTTCAGCGGCGTGATCAGCGTGTCGGCCAGCGAATGAGCCACCTGGCTCAGCCTTGTGTGTGAGCCGGGGCAGTCGATCAGGATGAAATCGCTGTCGCTCTCCAACTCGGCCACGGCGGCCGACAGACGGTGGTCATAGATGTTCTCGCCGGGTTTGAGCTTGCTTGCGTCGATCTCGGGCAGGTCATGGTGACGCGGGCTGGGCAGCTCCAGCTTTTCCGTGGAAAGGAAATTGCGGCGGTTCTCGAAATAGCGGCCCAGGCTGCGCTGCCGCAGGTCCAGATCCAGGGTGCTGACCTTGTTGCCCAAACGCGCAAGCGCGGTTGCAACATGCATGGAAACCGTCGACTTGCCTGCGCCGCCCTTTTCGTTCCCCACAACGATGATATGTGCCATACCTGTATTCCCAAGTCGCGCCGTGTTTGCCTACACGTTGTTTGAACCCACTATATGTTGTGTGATCCGCGAAGAAAAGCGGTCCTGTAGGGTCTGCGGGACAATATCAGTGTCAAAATTGGATTTTTTCGCGATACCCGCAGCTTGACGCTTGGTTGTTGCCAAACGGGGCGTGCGCCGCCACAGTCTGCAAACTGACTTGGACGCAAGGACCCGGCTTGGAGCACGTATTCCTGAACGTATTGAACATCGTTCTGCCGGTGCTGATCTGTGCCGGTGTGGGGTACGGGCTGGCGGTCGCGCGCGCACCGTTCGACAACAAGGTGATCGGCGGGATTGTCTCGAAGGTGGGATATCCGACACTGATCATCTCTCATCTGTCCGCCACCAAGATCCAGATTGCCACGTTTCTGGACATGATGGCGGCTGCTGCCCTCGCCATTGCGGCGTTCGGCGTGCTCGGGTTTCTGGCGTTGCGGCTGTTGCGCTGGCCGGTGCGGGCGTTTCTGACACCGCTGATGCATGGCAATGTGGGCAATATCGGATTGCCGGTCACTTTGCTGGCACTGGGCGATGCGGGCATGGCCTATACGATGGCTTTTGTCGTCGTGGTGTTGGTGAGCATTTTCACGGTAGGCATGTGGATCCCGGCCGGAGAGTTCTCGGCGCGCAAGCTTGCAACATCTCCGATCATCTATGCGGTTGCCATCGCGCTGACGCTGATGGCTACGGGTTCTGCCCTGCCGCAACCGATCGCCAAATCCTTTGACATTCTGGGCGGGCTGTCGATCCCGCTGATGTTGCTGACACTGGGTCACACGCTGGCCACGCTTCGGACGGGCAGCCTTGGCCGGGCAGTCGTTCTGACAGGTCTGCATCTCGTTCTGGCCGTCGGGATCGCCACCACGCTTGTCTGGCTGTTCGGCTTTACCGGGGTCGAACGCGGAGCGTTGATCCTGTGCTGCCTGATGCCGTCCTCGGTTGCGACATACCTGTTCATCGACCAGCATGTTCCGGAATATGGCCCGGAAGTGGCCGGATACATCATGGTCTCAACCTTGACGACGATCCTGGTGCTGCCGCTCGCCTTGGCCTACTGGATCTGACTTTGCCCAACCAGGAACCGACATCATGATATTGCACTGCGTGTTCTTCACTTTCCGATCAGATGCACCGCAGGACGCGCGCCGCGCCGTTCTGACCGGCTTGGCCGAGCTATGCGCTGATCTGGACGGGGCCTTGGCCTTTGAAAGCGGCCCCAATCTCGATTTCGAAGGAAAGTCGCAGGATTATCGCGATGGGTTCGTGATCCGCTTTGCGGATCAACCCGCCGTGAAGGCTTACGCCGAACACCCGACACACCGCCGGTTGGGCGGTCAGCTGTGTGATCTGTGTCAGAATGGTGCCGACGGGATCATCGTCTTTGACCTAGACGTGCCGGACGCGCAATAGAAGCGGCCAACGAAAAAGGCCGCCCCCTCGGGGACGGCCTTGGAATTTCCGCAAAGGCGCTGGTTCAGAAACCCAGGCCTTCGTACTTCTTCTTGAACTTCGAGACGCGACCGCCGGCGTCCATCAGACGCGACGAGCCACCGGTCCACGCGGGGTGCGAGGAGGGGTCGATTTCCAGGGCCAGCTGATCGCCTTCGGCACCCCAGGTCGATTTCATCTGGATCACGGTGCCGTCGGTCAGTTTGACGTCGATCATGTGGTAGTCGGGATGGATGTCTTTTTTCATCTTTCCGCTCCTTACGCCTCGGCGCCAGCCTTGGGCTTGTAGTTGGTGACTTCTGCGATACGGGCGGATTTACCGCGACGGGTACGCAGATAGTAAAGTTTGGCGCGACGGACGCGGCCACGACGGACAACGGTGATGCTGTCGATGTTGGTCGAATACAGCGGGAACACACGCTCCACGCCTTCGCCAAACGAAATCTTGCGAACGGTGAACGATCCGGCGATGCCGTCGCCGTTTTTACGCGCGATGCAGACACCTTCGTAGTTCTGCACACGGGTGCGCGAGCCTTCGGTCACCTTGTAGCCGACACGGATGGTGTCACCGGCTTTGAAGTCGGGGATGTCTTTCCCCAGGGCGGCAATCTGTTCCGCCTCAAGCTGTGCGATCAGGTCCATCGCAGTTACTCCTATCTGCTCGTGGTTGGTCCACGAAGTTGGGCACGATCTGAGAGCTCTTGGTCTTCTCCGGGTCCCGCGATCTGCAGCCCGCCAGAGGTCAGGTCGAATGTTCCTTTTGGTCCGGGTTATTCCACAGCTTCCCTGATCCGAAGAAGGGCAGGTGCGTTCCTGCGATCAACCCAAAACACCGGAGTCGCCCCAAAGGCGGCACCGGATTGCGCCCGTTTAGGGAAGTCGGACGAGCATATCAAGCCCAAATCGCCGGTTTTCAGGCCAAATCGCGGTGGATTTGGTGGGAATCCGCCGTCACACGTACCGCGGCGTTGCCTTGTGCCGGGGATCGGGCATTCTGGGTCATAATTTGAGGGCAGGTTTAGAGGCAGAGCAACACGATGAGCAAAGCGATTTTCTGCGTGGTTCTTACGCTGGCACTGATGTCTTGCGGGCGTCGTGCGCCGGCGCCCCAAATCTTAGACCAACCGGTGGTCGCGGGACTTTCCGGACCTTCGGTTCTGTACCCAGCCTTTGCGGATGCCGACCCGCATGACTGGGAGCGGCGGCGGCCCGAGCACTATCCCGTGCATGGGCTCGACGTCTCGCGCTGGCAGGGACCGATCGACTGGCGTCAGGCCAAGGCCTCGGGGGTCAGTTTCGTGTTCATAAAGGCGACCGAAGGGGGCGACGTGGCCGATCCGATGTTCCAGGATCACAGTCAGGGCGCCCGGGCGGCTGGGGTTCCGTGGGGTGCATATCACTATTACTACTTCTGCCGCCCCGCGGCCGAGCAGGCCCGCTGGTTCATTCGCAACGTTCCCCGAGTGGCCGACCTGCCGCATGTGCTGGACATGGAATGGACCCCCCATTCCAAAACCTGCACCCTGCGCCCCGATGGCAAGACGGTGCGGGCCGAGGCGGAAAGGTTCCTCGACATATTGGAGCGACATTACGGTCGCCGGCCGATCGTCTACACCACCGTCGATTTCTACGAGGACACAGGTATCGGACGGCTGCCAAAGACCGAGTTCTGGCTGCGCTCGGTCGCGGGGCATCCGCGCAATGTCTATCCCAAGGCAGTCTGGCGGTTCTGGCAGTATACGGGCACCGGTTTGGTTCCCGGCGTGCAGGGGCGGGTGGACATCAACGCCTTCAACGGCTCACCTGATATTTGGGCGCGTTGGAAGGCGGGCGCACCCTAGTCTTCGGCTTCCCCGCGCGCCTTCAGGTAGGCATCCCACAGGTCCGGGCGCCGCGCGCGGGTAATCTCTTCCGCCATCTGGTGACGCCATTCGGCGATGCGCCCATGATGTCCAGACATCAGGATCGGGGGGATTTCGCGCCCGTTCCACTCGGCCGGCCGAGTGTATTGCGGGTGTTCCAGCAAGCCGGACGAAAAGCTCTCTTCCTCGGTCGAGGCCTGATTTCCCAGAACCCCGGGCAGCAGTCGCACGGTGGCGTCGATCAGCGCCTGCGCGGCAATCTCGCCTCCGGTCATGACGAAATCGCCCAGCGAGACTTCCTGGATGCCGTAGTGCTCCAAAACCCGTTCATCAACGCCTTCAAAGCGGCCACACAACAGGGTTATGCCATCGCAACGGGCCAAGTTCTGCATCATGCGCTGATCCATCCGGCGCCCGCGCGGGCTGAGGTAGATCAGCGGCCAGTTGCCCTGCACCCCATCCATAGTGTGATCAATGGCGGCCCCCAGTACATCCGGCCGCAACACCATGCCGGCACCGCCGCCTGCGGGCGTGTCGTCGACATTGCGATGCTTGCCGACACCGAACTGCCGCAGATCGACCGTTTCCAGTTGCCACAGACCCTCCTGCAGCGCCTTGCCGGTCAGGCTTTCGCCCAAGACGCCAGGAAAGGCAGATGGGAACAGCGTGATCACCTTGGCCTTCCACACGCCATGCAGGTCCGGCGTGGGCGTCAGCAGCTCACGCGGTTTCAGCGTGGGGCGAATAGCCTTGCGGCCATATGACTTTGCAGGTTTGTCCGTCATGTGTTCGTGGTCAGACTGATTTGAGCGCGTTCGACGATGCGGGCTTTCTGTCGGACCAGCGCCGCCTCGTCCAGCCCCGATCGGTTCAACTCGAGCATTTCGGACAGCGCTTCTTGCGGCAATGCCGGGTTTGACCGAGTGGGCTTGACCAGCAGGGTGGCCTTCTCGGGCGGCAGGTCCAGGAATTCGGCAAAAGGTGTGCCGGGGCCAAAGCTATGCTCACGCAGGTCTTCCAGCCATTCGGTCTGCACTCGAACCGAGGGCAGCCGATCACGAACGGCGTCCGCAGTCTGCTGCAGCGAAGGGAGCTCTTCGAGCCTCTCGCGGAACGTGTCAAAATCCTGCACCAACCGCGTGCGCTGAAGATCATGGGCCCAGAGACTGCGGATCCAACTGCCGCGCTGGCGCAGCGAGAGATAGACGGTGATGTCCAGTTCCGACCCGACCAGCCGGTTGCGGAGCGTATCGACCACGCAGGCGGCCAGATCTGGGGCTTCGGCGTATCCCACAACCAAATTGCGGCTGGGGCGAAGCCCCGAGAAGTTCTCCTCGCTCAGGATCAGGCCGCGCTTTTCCCCGAAATCCAGCGTCGCCAGAAGTTCGCGCCAGCGATTGCCGAATTCGGACAGCGTGCCGAATGTCCCATACAGCGAATGGCGCGTGGCGGCTTCGGATAACCCGGATTTGCGGGTGACATATGGCAGAACCAATGCGTGGCGCGGCCAGATAAGTGCCCGGTTCTCGAACAGAAAGGATTGCGCGGCGGTCGTGCCGGTTTTGTGAAGGCCCAGATGCAGCAGGATGCGCCGCGTCACAGCAGGCCCTCGGGAGGGTCGGCGACGATACGCCCGGCTTCAAGGTCAACCGTGGGTACGGCCGCTTTGGTGAATGGCAGAAATACAGTGGATTTCAACCCGGGCCCGTGCAGTTCGAGCAGGTCGTCGGCGCCGTGGTTCTGCACCGATTTGACCCGCCCCAGCAGGGTTCCCCCGGTGTCATAGACCTCAAGCCCCAAAAGGTCGGCGTGATAGAATTCGTCATCCGGCAGCGATGGCAACTGCTCGCGCCGGGCATAAAGGCGCAGCCCCTTCAGGGCGTCCGCCTGTTCCTTGGTTTCGACCCCGCCCAGACGCGCGGCAAATCCGTTCTTGATCGCGCGTGTGATGATCAGCGGATAGCGCTGGGCACCACTCTCGTCGGTCAGAGGGGAGTAGGTCTCGATATCCTCGGGTACCGCGCAGTAGCTTTTCAGGCGGACCTCGCCGCGTACGCCGAAGGACCCGGCGATGCTGCCGACACAGATCAGATCAGTCATTGGGCATTTCCGTTGTCACGCATATTCCACTTTCCCAGACACCGATTTCGTCACAGGCTTCGCGCTGGTTGCTGCGTTCGAAGAACACGCCCACAATAAAGGCGATCAGCAGCAGGATGGGAAGGCGTATCAATCCAAACATGCCACCCTACCGCGTTTCCACCGGCAGGCTGCCGCGGCGGCATTCCCAGCCCAGGGTTTCCAGTTCGGGCGTGTCCGAACGGTCCTCGGGCCAGCCCACGCAGAAATAGCCGATCAGCCGCCAGCGTTCCGGCACCGACAGGTCGCGGGCCAGCCGGTCGGGATCGAGGATCGAGACCCAGCCCAGCCCCAGCCCATGCGCGCGCAGCGCCAGCCAGAACAAAGTGACGGCCGAGACCACCGAATAGCGGCGCATCTCGGGCATGGTGCCGGCGCCCAGCCCCTGGCCCTTGTCGGTGGCATCATCACAGAACACCGCCAGCTGCACCGGGGCTTCCTGCATGCCCGACAGTTTCAGCTGGCTGTACAACTGCGCTCGGTCACCGGAGTAGCCCGCCAGCGCCGCGTCATTGGCCGCCTTGAAGTTCTCCAGCGCCGCGGTCCGGGCCGCAGGGCTTTCGACGCGGATCACGCGCCACGGTTCGCTCAGCCCCACCGAAGGGGCCAGCTGAAACGCGTCGAGGCAGCGCGTCAGCACTGCCTCGTCCACCGCGTCGGTGCGGAACCGGCGTACATCGCGCCGGAGCCGCATCAACAGATCGAACTGCGTGCGGAAATCTTCGGTGAAAGCCTGATCCTGCACGCGCCCGCCTGTTTACTCTTCTGCAGCAGCAGCTTCTTCTTCGGCCGGAGCGGCAGCAGCCTCTGCGGCTTCAGCAGCCTTGGCGGCTTTCTCTTCGGTGCGCTCCTGGGCTTTCTTGCCCGGGGTGCCCTTCTGAGGGTTGTTGCGCTCGGCTTTCTCTTTGGCGCCGGCGGCTTCCAGCATGCGGGCGATCCGGTCAGTCGGCTGCGCGCCCTGGTCCAGCCAGTACTGGATGCGCTCCATGTTCATCTTCACGCGCTCTTCGCTGTCTTTCGGCAGCAGCGGGTTGTAGGTGCCCAGCTTCTCGATGAAGCGGCCGTCACGCGGCATGCGGCTGTCCGCTGCAACGATGCGGTAGAAGGGGCGCTTTTTCGAGCCGCCACGGGCCAGACGAATTTTCATTGCCATTGTGGTATCTCCTTTGGATGGCGTTGGCCGGATTGCTCCGGCTATTTCTGGTGTTTGTTGAACCTCGGGTTCACTTCTGGTGTTTCTTGTGGTGTCGGATGACTTCCTGAATGATGAAATTCAGGAAAGCCTTGGCAAAATCGGGGTCCAGATCCGCCTCTTTCGCCAGGTCTTCGAGCCGTGCGATCTGCGCGGCCTCGCGCGAGGGATCGGACGGGGGAAGTTCGTGTTCGGCCTTGAGCTTGCCAACGGCCTGCGTGTGCTTGAACCGCTCGGCCAGCGTATAGACCAGGATCGCATCCAGCCGGTCGATACTTTCGCGGTGGTCTTTCAGCAAGGCCGCGGCCCGCGTCACGGGATTGTTCATTGGCCGGTCCTTTCGGTGTTCAGATCGGTCGTTGACGTGTCGAGTTTCGGGTGCCGCCAGATCTGTGCGGACTTGCCCAGCACTTCGCCCTCGCGCTCGTAGGTGGCACCGAGACGCTGGGCCAGAGCGCGCGAGCGGTCATTGGCGTGGGCGATGTAGCTGATGACGCCGTTCAGCCCCTGATGGCGCGCCGCATGGTCGCGAGCGGCCTGCGCGGCCTCGAAGCCCAGACCCTTGCCCTCGGCCTGCTCCATGAGGGTCCAGCCCAGCTCGGGTTCGTCCCAGCCCGGCACATAGATCATGCCGGTCCAGCCCACGAAAGCACCGCTGGCCTTTTCGGTCAGGTGCCACAGGCCATAGCCGCGCAGCGCCCAGTGGCCAAGCCGGTTCGCTAGTCCGTTCCAGCAGCCCGCCGCATCCCTGGGGCCGCCCACCATGTGGCTGCGCTCGGTCGCGTAGAAGGCCGTCATGGCCGGCAGGTCGTCCGGATGCGGTGCCCGAAGGATCAGGCGCTCAGTCTCAAGGGTCGGGATGGTGAAGGTCGTCATGCGTAGGCCTCCATCCCGCCATCGCCGTCGCCGGGCAGATGACGATAGACCAGAACCGACTCGTCGAACCCGGACTCAGCCTGCAGGTCGCGCTGGGCGCCCAGGCGCTCGGCCACGCTGGCCGAGGCTGCGTTGTCGGGGTCCACATAGCTGACCAGTGACGGCAGGGCCTGCGGCCCCAGTGCAAAGTCACGAGCGGCTTCGGCTGCCTCGGTTGCAATGCCACGCCCTTCGGCGGCTTCGGTCAGCAGATAGCCCAGCTCGTGTTCGCGGTCGCCGAATTCCATGCCAATCGACACGAAACCCAGAACCTGACCGCCCGCGCGGTCCTCGATGGCCCACATTCCCGCGCCGCGCAGCAGCCAGCCCGCGACGTATTGCGAGAAATCCAGCCAGGCCGCCTGCCGGTTAAACGGGCCGTCCATGTGTTTGGCACGGTCCGACATCAGGATGTCGGCATAGGTGTCGAAATCCCCGATCCGCGGCGCGCGCAGCACCAGCCGCGCGGTCTCCAGCCGCGGCAAGTCCGCAGCCAGCCGCGCCGACAGCGCGGCGGCGGGGCCGGTGGCCGGAGCCTCCCAGGGATATGCGACGGGCGCGGTCACTTACTTCTTCTTTCCGAATCCGCTCAGGCCGGGGGGCAGGGCCATGCCGCCGCCCATGCCGGTCATGCCGCCGGGCATCTTGCCGCCCATCGCCTTGGCCGCGGCTTCCAGCGCCTTGGGGTCCATGCCCGCGGCCATTTCTTCGGGCGAGGGGCCGCCTTTGCCGAACATGCCTTTCATGGCCTGTTTCAGCATCTTGCCTTTGCCCATCTTGCCCATCTTCTTCATCATGTCCGACATCTGCCGGTGCATCTTGAGCAGCTTGTTGATGTCGCTGACTTCCATGCCCGACCCGGCCGCGATGCGTTTCTTGCGGCTGGCCTGCAGCAACGCGGGGTTGGCGCGTTCTTTCTTGGTCATCGACTGGATCATGGCGATCTGCTGGCGCAGGATCCGGTCGTCCAGCCCGGCCTGATCCATCTGCTTGGCCATCTTGCCCATGCCCGGCATCATGCCCATCATGCCCTGCATGCCGCCCATCTGGATCATCTGTTCCAGCTGCATCTTCAGGTCGTTCATGTTGAACTGACCCTTCATCATGCGCTTCATCATGCGCTCGGTCTGCTCGAGCTCCATGGTCTCCTGGGCTTTTTCGACCAGTGAGACGATGTCGCCCATGCCCAGGATCCGGCCCGCGATGCGGTCGGGCTCGAAGGTTTCCAGCGCATCCATCTTCTCGCCCAGACCGACGAAGCGGATGGGCTTGCCGGTCACTGCGCGCATCGACAGCGCCGCGCCGCCGCGGCCGTCACCGTCCATCCGGGTCAGGACCACGCCCGAGATGCCGACCTTGGCATCGAACTCCTCGGCCACTTCGACGGCGACCTGACCGGTCAGGCCGTCAACCACCAGCAGGGTCTCGCGCGGGTCGACCACGTTGCGGACCTGCTCGACCTCGTCCATCAGGACCTCGTCGATGTGCAGACGGCCCGCTGTGTCGAGCATGTAGACGTCATAGCCGCCCAGCGTGGCCTGCTGTTTGGCGCGCTTGGCGATGTCCACCGGTTTCTGGCCCGGCACGATCGGCAGGGTGTCCACCCCGATCTGGGAGCCCAGCACCGCCAGCTGGTCCATCGCCGCCGGGCGGTAAACGTCCAGCGAGGCCATCAGGACCTTCTTGCCCTCTTTTTCTTTCAGGCGCTTGGCGAGCTTGCCGGTGGTCGTCGTCTTACCCGAGCCCTGCAGGCCGACCATCAGGATCGGCGCGGGCGGGTTGTCGATCTTCAGCTTGCCCGGGTCGTCCTCGCCGCGCAGGGTATCGACCAGCGCGTCGTGCACGATCTTGACGACCTGCTGGCCCGGCGTGATTGACTTGGTCACCGCCTGGCCGGTCGCCTGTTCCTGAACCTTTTTGACGAACGCACGCGCCACTGGCAGCGATACGTCGGCCTCAAGCAGCGCCACGCGAACTTCGCGCAGGGCGGTTTTGACGTCTTCCTCGGACAGGGCGCCCTGTTTGGTCAGCCGGTCAAAGACGCCAGAGAGGCGTTCGGATAGATTTTCAAACATGCCTTCGGCCTCCTTCGCCGGTTGTCGGTTGGCGCCCCATAGATAGGGGCGGACGGGTCAATGCACAAACGCCCCCACGGGCGAAACTCGCTGGTGGGGGGCGATCCCTGAACGACTCAAGGGACCGGAAGAACAGACGCTTCCGGATGTTGCGTTGGCGTTTAGGCCCATTAGCCGCCTGAGTCAACCATCCGCGCTTGCCGGGTTGCATCGTCTGGCCCCGTCGGCCATCACTGGCGCGATATTCGGGAGAAGACCATGGACGCCTCATCCGCCTTTCAGGACTCATTGCCGCTCAGTTCGGACGCCTTGCTGGCGCAGTTGGACGATTGGGGGCTGCCCTATCGTCTGCACAGCCACGTCCCGCTGCGGACGGTCGAAGAGTCGAAGGCGGTCGAAGATCAGTTCATGGTGCCGGGCGAAAACGCGTTGCGGCTCAAGAACCTGTATCTGCGCGACAAGAAAAAGCGGAACTACCTGGTGACGCTGGAACAAAGCCGCGAGATCGACCTCAAGGCGCTGGGCGCCGAACTGGGTGTAGGCAACCTGTCCTTCGGGTCGGCGGATCGGCTGATGCAGAACCTCGGCATCCGTCCCGGCGCGGTCAGCCCGCTGGCCATGATAAACGGCGTTGGCAACGGTGTACGGTTCTTCATGGACCACGCGGCGCAGCGCGCGGACGTGATCTATATGCATCCATTGGTCAACGACCGGACGGTGGCCATGGCGCGCGACGACCTGATGGCCTTCTTCGACCGGATCGGGTGCGAGGTCACCTGGCTGCCGTGATCATTCGCTCAGCGCCTCTTTCAACGCGGCGGCGACATGGGCGGCCGAGGGATTGACGAACAGGTGCCCGTCGGCCTCAAAAACCGGGTCATCAAGATGTTGGGGAAAGGCCAGCGGCAATTCCGTGCAGGCCAGCAGGATCGCGGTTCCGGGGGCGGCGTGCCGATTGCAGAATGCCAGCAGACGGCCGCGGGCATTGGCCGAGGCACCGCCGTAGAACTCGGTGTCGATCATGGCCTGCATTTCCGCGATCTGGTCCTCGGGAAGTCGGTCATTGGCTGTGATGCCTTCAGCCGCCAGCCGTTCCGCATAGTGGCGCGCTTGCATCGTGACCGAGGTTCCCAGCACCAGCGCGCTTTTGGCGCCTGTCGTTTTGGTTGCCACGGCGGTTGCATCAAAGATACTCAGGATCGGGATGGTCACGCCCTGCCGGATCGCATGCAAACGGGCGTGAGGTGTGTTCGAGGCGATGATGCCGAAATCACATCCCGCCTGCTCAAGCGTCAGCAGTGCATCGCGGAAAACGGCATCGAACGCGGCCCAGCTTGCTTCGTCGCCGGCGGTTCCGCGCAGCGCGCGGGTTTTGGCCTGGGTGACGGACTCGATGGTCATCGGAGGAACAGGCAGCGGTGATCCGTGCCCACGGTCTGCAAAATGGCGTCCGGCGCCCTCGGCGATGGCGCGGTAGTAGTCTATTGTCGACGCCCAGCCGACCCCGCCCAAAATTCCGATCTTCTTCATGACAACCGTCCAATCTGCCGATCCCGCTCGGGGACAGATTGGACGGTTTGACCGGGGATGGCCAGTGGCCGGATCAGGCGGCCAGTTCGGCGACGGCTTTCTGGGCGTTGCTCAGAGTTGCTTCCGGGTCCAGCGCCATGCGGTCAGCGGCCACCACATCCACGTCATGGATGCCGATGAAGCCCAGAACATGGCGGGCGTATCCGGTTGCAAAGTCGATCTCGGACCCCACTGCGGTACCGCCCGAAGCGATGGCGAGGATGGCGCGCTTGCCCTCCAGCAGGCCTTTGGGGCCATTCTCGGTATACGAGAACGTCAGGCCTGCACGGGCGACCAGATCGATCCAGGCCTTGAAGGCGGCCGGGACCGAGAAATTGTAGATCGGCAGCCCGATCACCACCGTGTCGGCCTGCTGCAGTTCCTTGACCAACTCGTCCGACAGGGCCAGCAGGTCGCGCTGGGTGGCGTCGCGTTGATCGGCGGGGGTGAAGTTGGCGGTGATCCAGTCCTCGGTCAGCAGTGGCAGGGGGGTGGCCAGGTCGCGGCGGATGATGCGGCTGGCGCCCAGGTGCTGGACGATGCGGGCCGACAGGTCGCGGGTGGCCGAGCCGGTGCGGCGGGCCGAGGCGTCGATATGCAGGATGGTCTTTGTCATGGCGTGGGTCCTTCTCAGGGTTCGGATTTTGCGTCTGAGCCCAATATGAGTATTGCGTGAGCGAACGAAACTGGGATAAATCAACAGGCATTGTTGGAAATTGCACAGAATTGGTTTTGTCATGGACAATTGGGACGAGGTCCGCACCGCCTATCAGGTTGCGCGCATGGGCACGGTCAGCGGCGCTGCCGAGGTTCTGGGGGTGCACCACGCTACGGTGATCCGCCATATCGACGCGATCGAGGCCCGGTTGAAGGTCAAGCTGTTCCAGCGCCACGCGCGCGGCTACACCCCGACCGAGGCGGGCGAGGATCTGCTGCGCGTGGCCCAGGCCACCGAGGATCAGTTTAACCAGTTGGTCGGGCGGCTGAAGGGGCGCGGAGACGATGTCTCGGGCGAGCTGGTGGTGACCTCGCTGGCCTCGCTGGCGCCGCTGGTGGTGCCCACGCTGACCGCGTTCCAGCAGGACCATCCCGACCTGATCGTGCGCTATCTGACCGGCGACCGCCTGTTCCGACTGGAATATGGCGAGGCGCATGTGGCCATCCGCGCCGGTGCGGTCCCCGACCAGCCGGACAATGTGGTGCAGCCCTTCATGACGCAAGAGGTGGGGCTTTATGCCAGTCAGGACTACATCGCGCGGCGCGGCCTGCCTGCGGGCGTCGAGGATTTCCCCAACCACGCCTTCGTCGGGGCGGATGACGAAAACAGCCGCGCGCCTTTTTCGCGCTGGCTGCGCGCCAATGTCCCGGCCGAGGCGATCACCTTCCGCTGCTCCAACAACTTCACCGTGGCCGAGGCGGTTTTGGCCGGGGCGGGGATCGGCTTCATTGCCCGGTGGGAGGCCGCCCGCCATCCGCAGTTGCAGGAAGTGATGGAGCCGCTGCCGGAATGGGCCGGCAACCTGTGGTTGGTGACCCATGTGGACCTGCACCGCACCAACAAGGTGCAGACCTTTCTCAAATTCCTCAAGGAGCAGGCCAAGGACTGGCTGCCATGAGCCCGCAGGCGCGTGGCCATCTGGCCATGCTGGTGTTCTCGGCGCTGGTGGCGGGCAGTTTCTCGCTGGGTTCGATGATCGCCAACGAGATCGCGCCGGCGGCGTTGAACGCCGCGCGGTTCGCGATTGCCGGCGTGGTGATCGGCATCGCGGCGCTGATGACGACCGGCCTGCCGCGCAGCGCGGCGCGTGCGCCGTGGCGCTATCTGGTGCTGGGCGGGCTGTTCTCGGCCTATTTCGTGCTGATGTTCTACGGGCTGAAGACCGCGCCGCCGGTTAGCGCGGCGGCGGTGTTCACCCTGACGCCGATCTTGTCGGCGGCGGCGGGGTGGGTATTGCTGCGCCAGATCACCACCCCGCACATGGCTCTTGCGCTGAGCGTTGGCGCGGTTGGCGCGCTGTGGGTGGTGTTCCGCGCCGATTGGCTGGCCTTTCGCGCCTTCGAGATCGGGCGGGGCGAGATCATCTATTTCTGGGGCTGCGTGGCCCATGCGATCTATACGCCCATGGTGCGCAAGCTGAACCGGGGCGAGCCGCCGGTCGTGTTCACCTTCGGCACTTTGGTGGCCGGGTGCGCGGTGCTGACGGTGTTCGGCTGGTCCGACATCCGCGCGACCGACTGGGTCAACCTGCCGGCGATCGTCTGGATCGGCCTGTTCTATGTCGCCATCTGCGCCAGCGCCGCCACCTTCGTTCTGTTGCAATACGCCACGCTGCTGCTGCCATCGGCCAAGGTCATGGCCTATACCTACCTGACGCCCAGCTGGGTGATCATCTGGCAGATCGCGCTGGGCCAGCCGGCGCCGGGCCTTCTGGTTCTAGTGGGGATCGGGCTGACGATCTTTGCCCTTGTGCTGCTGCTGAAAGGGGATGACCTGGGGATGGCTCGGCAACAAACCGCGCCGGACTGACCTTTGCCAAAGCGCCCGTTCGTGTCAGGGTGAGGCAAACTCCGAAAGGACCGGAACATGCACAGATTGATTGCCTCGGCCACGCTAATGCTGGTTTTTGGGTGTACGCAGGACACCGCCGACAATTCAACCCTTCAAGCCAGCTGCGAGGCGTTGGTTGCTGCTGAGGCAAACCGGAGCCCCGCGGATGTCCAGGCTCTGTCGACAACTGCCGAGCCGGCGGGGACCGTCACACAGGTCATAGTGGCTGGCGCTCAGGCCCCATGGCTGTGCCGCGCCGATCCCAGCGGCGTGGTCACAGGGGTCGAGTACAGCCAGCAAGGCTGATCCTCTTGGATTGAGCCACATCAAGGGCCGGTTATGTCAAAGCCGCTAAGCTGTCGGCGTGAAAGGAGGGACTGATGTTCAAACACATAATGTTTCCCGTCGATCTGCATCTGCCACCCGAAGTGCGCAAAGCGGCTGAAGTCGCGGCACAGGTCGCCCGGTGGCAGGGGGCGCGGATCACCATCGTCAGCGTGACAAGCAACCAGCCCGGGGACCCCACGCAAACGGAAACCGCGATCAAGGACCATCTTTCCGATCTGGCGGACGAGTTGTCCCAAGCTAGCGGAGCGCAAGTTGATTTCCGCAACATTCATTCGGTGGATGTGGCGGTCGAAGTGGATGGTGACCTGGCCCGCACCGCTGAAGAGATCGGTGCCGACCTGATCGTGGTGGGCACCCATGCGCCGCGGATTACCGACTTCATCCTGTCCAGCCATGCCGGATACCTGGCCAAACATGCCAGCATGTCGGTCTTCGTGGTGCGCTAGGCCTCATCACCCGCGGAAAGCTGGTTTTCTAGGAACAGCTCGAACGCATCCAGATTCACGGGTTCGAACTGCCCGAACCCTTGCATCCAGACCGAGGCCGCGCGCAGGGCGTCGGGTTCCAGCTTGCACCATTTCACCCGGCCACGCTTTTCCTGACTGATCAGCCCGGCTCGGGTCAGGATCGTCAGGTGCTTCGAGATCGCCGCCAGCGACATCTCGAACGGCTGGGCCACGTCGGTGACGGCCATGTCATCCTCGAGCAGCATCGCCAGTATCGCGCGCCGCGTGGGGTCGGCCAGGGCCGCAAAGACGGTATCGAGGTCATCGGACATGACCCCGCTGAACCACAGCGGGAAAGTTTGGTCAACCATTTGGTTGAATATGTGGAATCCGATGTTTCCAGCGGCATGGTTTGTTCGCGGCCCGATCGTCAGTCAGAACGTGTCCATAAAATTCATTTGAAAGCATAGACTTAAGCTGCGTCAATTGGAGCCATCAACAGCGTTGACTCTGCGCGCGAGGCCGCTTAGCAACTGCGCCAAGACTGTGCGAGGGAAACGCCCGTGACCGATGACGACCCAAAGCAGCGCCTGACGCAGCTTACGGCCAAGATCGACGCGGCAAAAAAGGCCAAAGCGCCGAAACCTCGTGCGGACGCTGACATATCCGGGGGCGAGCTGGCCTGGCGGATGGTCATCGAGATGGTTTCCGGTCTGGGGATCGGATTTGGCATCGGGTACGGGCTGGACAGCCTGTTCGGGACGATCCCGATCTTCCTGGTGCTGTTCACATTGCTGGGCCTTGTCGCGGGCGTGAAGGTCATGCTCCGCAGCGCGCAAGAAGCTCAAGAGAAACAAGCGGCCTCGACACAGGCCGAGAAGGACGAGAGGGACTGAACGTGGCGACCGAGACCACCGCAGCAGAAGGCAGCAGCCTGGTTTTCCATCCGATGGACCAGTTCATCGTCAAGCCGCTTTTCGGCGGTGAGATGGCTTGGTACACGCCCACCAACGTGACCCTGTGGCTGTTCTTCGCGGTTCTGGCCATCATCGGCCTGCTGGTGCTGAGCACCTCGAAGCGCGCCATCGTTCCGACCCGCATGCAGTCGATCGCCGAGCTGGCCTACGGCTTCATCTACAAGATGCTGGAAGACATCTGTGGCAAGGAAGGCGTCAAATACTTCCCGTATGTCATGACCCTGTTCATGTTCATCGTCACCGCGAACTTCCTGGGCCTGATCCCGACCTCGTTTACCACGACATCGCATTTCGCGGTCACTATTCCGCTGGCGCTGGCCGTGTTCCTGACCGTGACAGTTCTGGGCTTTGTCAAGAACGGCGCCGGGTTCCTCAGCCTGTTCTGGGTGTCCAGCGCGCCGCTGGCGCTGCGCCCGATCCTGGCGATCATCGAGCTGATCTCGTACTTCGTGCGCCCGGTCAGCCACTCCATTCGTCTTGCGGGCAACGTCATGGCGGGCCACGCCGTGATCAAGGTTTTCGCCGGCTTCGCCGCGGTCGCCGTGATCTCGCCCGTGTCCGTTCTGGCGATCACTGCAATGTACGGCCTCGAGGTCCTGGTGGCCTTCATTCAGGCCTACGTATTCACCATTCTGACCTGTGTTTATCTGAAGGACGCTCTGCATCCGCATCACTGATCGGGGCGTGACCCCGGCACAGGAACGATAACCCAAAATCGAAACTTCCAATTCGTAAGGAGATACATCATGGAAGGCGATCTCGCACACATCGGCGCAGGCCTGGCAGCAATCGGTTCCGGCGCGGCCGCAATCGGGGTGGGCAACGTGGCCGGCAACTTCCTGGCCGGCGCTCTGCGCAACCCTTCGGCGGCTGCTTCGCAGACCGCAACCCTGTTCATCGGTATCGCATTCGCAGAAGCCCTGGGGATCTTCGCATTCCTGGTCTCGCTGCTGCTGATGTTCGCCGTATAATCTGCGGAACCTGATCCTTACGCGCAGGTGGGCCCAAGCCATAGCGGCCCACCTGTTGTAAAGACAACGTTCCGACGGAGGACATCATGGCGACAGAACCCATAGCTGCAGAAGCAGTCGGCAAATGCGTCGATTCCCATGGCTCGGCCATCGGAATGCCGCAGCTCTGCTTCGATTGGTTCCCCAACCAGATCTTCTGGCTGGTCATTACGCTGGTCGTCATCTTTCTGGTCCTGTCCCGCGTGGCCCTGCCGCGCATCGCGGCGATCCTGGCCGAGCGTCAGGGGACCATTACAAATGACTTGGCCGCGGCCGAAGACCTGAAGGCCAAAGCGGTCGAGGCCGAAGAAGCCTACAACAAGGCGCTGGCCGATGCCCGTGCCGAGGCTCAGCGGATCGCAGCCGAAGCGCGCGCCGAAATCCAGGCGGACCTGGATGATGCGATTGCCAAGGCAGATGCGGAAATCGCGGCCAAGGCGGCAGAATCGGAGAAGGCAATTGCCGAAATCCGTGCCGGAGCGCTGGAAAGCATTCAACAGGTTGCCAACGATACGGCGGCCGAACTGGTGACTGCGCTGGGCGGCGAGGCGGATGCCAAAGCCATCAGCAGTGCCGTCAGCGCACAGATGAAAGGATAAGTGACATGCGGAATACACTTGCTCTTATCCTGACCGCAGGCTTCGCCAGCCCGGCGCTGGCCGCAAGCGGCCCGTTCTTCTCGCTGGCGAACACCGACTTCGTCGTGACGCTGGGCTTCATCGTGTTCATCGCGGTCCTGTTCTATTTCAAGGTTCCGTCGATGATCGGCGGGGCGCTGGACAACCGCGCCGAAGGCATCAAGGCCGAGCTGGACGAGGCCCGTGCCCTGCATGAAGAAGCGCGCAGCCTGCTGGCCTCATACGAGCGCAAGCAGCGCGAAGTTCAGACTCAGGCCGAAGCCATCGTGGCCGCGGCGAAGGAAGATTCGGTTCTGGCTGCCGAACAGGCAAAGGCGGATCTGGAGAAATCCATCGCGCGTCGTCTGGCTGCCGCACAGGATCAAATCGCATCGGCCGAGGCCTCGGCGGTGAAGGAAGTGCGCGACCAGGCTGTTACTGCGGCCGTTGCGGCGGCCAAGTCCGTGCTGGCCAAGCAGATGACTGCGGCGCAAGCCAACAAGCTGATTGACTCGGCGATCTCCGAGGTCGGTGACAAGCTGCACTGAGCTGTTCGGCGTGACCCAATCTCAATTTCCAAAACCCGAAAGCTGCCTGCTTTCGGGTTTTTTTGCTTGTAGCCCGTGTCATTGTCTGTTGATTCAGGGCAGTCAGCTTGTGGCGTTTCGGTGAGGTACGATGACATCCGGACATACCAAGATTGTTGATCCCGCCCCTGTGTGCGTGTTCGCGTTCAACCGACCCGAACATACGCGGCGGACGTTGGACGCCCTGGCCCAATCGCCCTTGGCCGCGTCGACATCCTTGACCGTATTCATCGACGGCCCCCGCAATGATGCCGAAAAGCCGATTGTTGACGCTGTTGCGCAGGTGGCCGAAACGCAGCGGGGCTTTGCCAGTATCGAGCTGCGCCGACGTGACCGGAATGCAGGGCTGGCCGTATCGATCGAGGAGGGTGTTTCGCAGATGATGGCGGAGCATGGCCGCGCGATCATTCTCGAGGATGATATACTCACGTCGCCAGCCTTTCTTCATTATATGAACCTTGCGCTGGACCGCTACAAGGACGAGCACGCGGTCTGGCATATTGCCGGCTACAATGAGGACGTGCCTGCCTTTCGCCGAGCGCAGGGCGCATATCTTTGGCGTTTCATGAGTTGCTGGGGATGGGCAACCTGGGCGGACCGTTGGGCGCATTTCAGCCGCGGCCCTGACGCGCTGGTGGATGAGTTTTCAGAAGCGGACATCGCCCGCTTCAACCTCGACGGGGCACAGGACTATTGGTCACAGGTTCTGGCGAACCAGACCGGGGAGCTGAACACATGGGCGGTTTTCTGGTACGCGACCATTTTCCGGAATCGCGGATTGTGCCTGTCGCCATATTTTTCCTATGTCGAGAACATTGGTTTTGATGGATCCGGCAGTCACGGCGTGGTGAATAAATCCTACACGCGCGTCCGCCTGAATACAGATGTTGCCCCGAATTTTCCAACGCAGATTTCGGAAAACACCGACGCGGTGGAGCAGGTGAAACTGTATTACCTGACCAAACCCGGCAAACTGGAAAAGCTCAGGCGCAAGCTCAACAGGTTTGTCGGCAGGCTCATGTCCACGAGGGGAAGATGATAAAGCGCGTTAGAAACTGGCTTCGCGAAAAGCGCTACAAGCGGCACAAGCTGCAGTCGGTTCGGGCCAGGCACGGTTTGCGCCGCGTCGCACCCGGCTCTGACTATGGTGGCTGGACTTTCCACGAGGACGAGAGCCTGCAGGGCTGCACGATCGTCAGCGCTGGTCTTGGAGAGGACGCGTCCTTCGACGTCGAGTTCGCGAACCGCTTCAACGCAAGGGTCGTGATCATCGATCCGACGCCTCGGGCCGTGGCCCATTTTGGCGCGATGAAAAAGCGTTTCGGCCAAGGGGGGGAAACGGGCTACGTTCCAGGTGGTTCACAGCCCGTTGAAGCTTACGACCTGAGCACCTGCAGTGAAGACAACCTGATAATGGTCGATCGCGCCCTTTGGTGCCGCAACGAGACACTGCGTTTCTTTCTTCCCGAGAACCCCGAGCATGTGTCGCACTCGATCGTCAATTTCCAGAACGATTATCTTCAGGATACCGATCACCTGATGGTCCAGGCCGGTACATTGCGGGAAATACTGGACGATCACGCAATTCCGGTTGAGGAAGTTCAGCTGTTGAAGCTCGACATAGAAGGAGCGGAAGTCGAGGTTCTTAAGCAGATTCTGGCGGACGGGCTGCGGCCTCGGCAGATCTGCGTCGAATACGACGAACTCAACCGGCCCGGAAAGAAAGCCTTTCAGCGCGTTGATGCCGCAGACAAGGCACTCAGGGCGGCAGGGTATGTCTGCGTCTATGGAAATGGCACTACCGACTATTTGTACCTGCACGAGAAACAGGGCTGACGTGCCTCTTTCGCGTGCGTTATGTGCCAGAATACGGGCGGAACAAAGCCTCATGATTCCAGGGCACGCGACGAGATTTCAAGCCGGACATATGGAGTTGCGGTGCTCAAGGTAAACCACATCAGTTTCAGCAGCTCGGAGGGAGGAGCTGCGATTGCGGCCAGAAGACTGCATCTTGCATTGCGGGCCAGTGGTGCGAACTCGGCGATGACCGTTGCGGGCGGGCAGCCCGGTCCGGGCATCCAGATCTTTGAACGCAGGCGGACCCTTCGTCGGATCGTCGAGCGGGAATATGCGAGACACCTCAGGCGCAAGCATGAAGCGCAAGCTGCCGGGTTGCTGTCGCTCGCGATGGTGCAATCCGGGCTAGGACGCCATTTGAACGGCCAATCCAGACAGGTTTTGAACCTGCATTGGGTAAATTCCGACTTCATGTCAATTCCCGAAATCGGCGGCCTTTCCCATCCTGTGGTCTGGACGATGCACGATATGTGGCCCTTCTGTGGTGCGGAGCACTATACTGAAGGACACGGATGGCAGGACGGATATCAAGCTGCCAAGCCCGGTACTATCGAAGCATTGAAGCTCCGCGTCTGGAAGAAAAAACGGAAGTTCTGGAAGCGGCCGTTCCATATTGTTGCCCCCAGCCAGTGGCTTGCGGACTGCGCGCGGGAAAGCGGGCTGATGCGGAATTGGCCCACTGCGGTGATACCGAACGCAATCGATACTGAAACCTGGCGCCCCGCGTCGCGAGCCGAAGCGCGTGCGCGTCTGGGGCTACCCGCGGATGTTGAGGTTGTCGGTTTTGGGGCAATGGGCGGCGGTGACGACCCGCGTAAGGGATTCAGGTACCTTCAGGAAGCATTGTCGATCCTTCGCGAAACACGGCCCGATGTTAGGGCGCTTGTTTTCGGCGCGGACGCGCATGATGCCGATCTGCCGTTTCCGGTTCACATCGCCGGAAAACTCGCAGACCCCGAAGACTTGCGAATGACCTACGCCTGCGCTGACGTGTTCGCGCTGCCGTCCCGTCAGGACAATCTGCCCAATACGGGGGTCGAAGCGCTGTCATGCGGCATACCCATCGCAGGGTTCCAGATCGGCGGATTGCCCGATCTGGTTCCGAATTCCCAATGTGGGCGTCTGGCCAAGCCGTTCAACGCCCAGGAACTGGCCCAGTGTATTGATGCCGTTTTGGAACATCAAGTTGCCCACCGGGATCAAAGAATCACGCCAATGGGCGCGGCAGCCCGCGAACATGCCGTGCGTTCGTATGCGTTCCCTGTAGTCGCACGGCAATATGCTGCGCTCTACGAGAAGATCAGTCAGGCACAGCCATAGCCCGGCTTTGCGCGTTCGTCAGGATACGCCCGTCTCATGTTCCAGGCGCTGCCGCGCGATCAGTTCGTTGCGCCGGGCCTTCTGCTGGTCTTCCATGCAGCGTTCGACAAAGCTCAGATGCTGTTCCACCGCCTGCCGGGCGGCTTCGGGGTCGCGGGCCTGAAGGGCTGCGTTGATTGCCCTGTGCTGGTTCAGGATCGCGTCGCGCGTCGTGCGCTGGTGGAACATGATCTGGCGGTTGTAGAACACGCCCTGCTGCAACAGATCGAACATCGACCGCATCATGTGCAGCATCACCACGTTGTGACTGGCCTCGATGATCGCCATGTGGAACTGCGCGTCCAGATGGGCCTCGTCATCGGCCGCGTTGCGGGCATGGGCGGCCTCCATCTTGTCGAAGATCGCCTGGATCACCTTCAGGTCGCTGTCCGAGCCCAGCCGCGCGGCGCGTTCGGCTGCCAGTCCTTCCATGTCACGGCGGAACGACAGGTAATCGAACACGGCCTCGTCATGGCTGCTAAACAGACGGATCAGCGCCGGCGAAAAGGCCGAGCCCAGAACCTCTGCCACATAGATGCCTGATCCGGCCTTGGCGGTCAGCAGGCCCTGCTCCTGCAGTTGCGAGATCGCCTCGCGCAGCGACGGGCGCGACACGCCCAGCCGATCGGCCAACTCGCGCTCGGACGGCAGGCGTTCGCCGGGGCGCAGGATCCCGCGCAGGATCAGCAACTCGATCTGTTTGACCACGGCCAGGGACAGTTTCTCGGTCTGGACTTTCTGAAAGGGCATCGGATCATCGCTGAAAATTGGTCAAATCATATGACCACACATGCCCGGCCCGCGCAAGAACGGGCCGCGATCACATTGGCTGAAACACTAGGTCAGTATTATTGACTTTAAGCGCAGAGGTCATAGCGTCAGTCCGACCCAGCGGAGGAGGCTCGGCCCATGCACCAGCTATTTGCAACGCGCGCCGCGCGAATGAAGGCATCCGAAATCCGAGAGCTGCTGAAACTGCTGGATCAACCCGGCATCATTTCCTTTGCCGGCGGCATCCCCGACCCGGCGCTTTTTCCGGCCGAGGCGTTTTCTCAGGCATTCCAACAGGCGCTTGGGGCTGGCAGCGGCGCACAGGCGTTGCAGTATTCTGTGTCCGAAGGGTACATGCCGCTGCGGAAATGGATCGCCGGCCACATGCGCCAGATCGGCATCGACTGCGGCCCCGACGACGTTCTGATCACCTCGGGCTCGCAGCAGGCGCTGGACTATCTGGGCAAGCTGTTTCTGTCACCGGGCGACACGGCGTTGGTCGGATGGCCGACCTATCTGGGGGCTTTGGCGGCGTTCAACGCCTATGAGCCACGCTTTGACCGGTTGCGCGCAGGCGGCAACGCGGGCGCGGCGCAATACCGGGGCGCGGCGGGGCCGGGGGCGGTCAAATACGCGTATCTTTCGCCCGACTTTGCCAACCCGACCGGCGAGACCGTCGATCGGCAAGGGCGCGAGGCCCTTCTGGATCTGGCCGAAGAGTTGGACTGCGCCCTGATCGAGGACGGCGCCTATCAGGCCCTGCGCTATGACGGGCAGGCGATACCGCCGATCCTTGCGCTGGAACTGGCGCGGAAGGGCGATCTGCAAGCCTGCCGGACGATCTATTGTGGCAGTTTTTCCAAGACCCTGTCGCCCGGGTTGCGGGTGGGTTGGGTCGTGGCGGCGCAGCCCGTCATCGCGCAGCTTGTGCTGATGAAACAGGCCGCCGACCTGCATTCGGCCACCATCAACCAGATGGCCGTGCACCAAGTGGCCCAAACCTGTTTCGACAGCCACATCCCGAAAGTGCGCGCAACCTACCGTGCGCGCCGCGACGCGATGCTGGCGGCGCTGGAACGGCACATGCCCGAAGGCGTGCAATGGACCCGGCCCGAGGGGGGCATGTTCATCTGGCTGACCCTGCCGCCCGGCTCGGATGGCGCGCAACTGCTGGCCCGCGCGCTTGAGACGGTCAAGGTCGCCTTTGTGCCCGGACAGGCCTTTCACCCCGATGGCAGCGGCGCCAACACGATCCGGCTGAGTTTCTCCAACTCGGACGAGGCCACGATTGCCGAGGGTATTGCCCGGTTGGGCGCGGTCCTGGGCGGCTGAGCGCGGGAAAGTTTTCGTTAACCATTTTGCCGCAAAGCTGCGGCATGATCCGGTTCTTCGCCTTGCTGGTGCTGGCCGGCTGCTCGGCCGGTACGACCCATTTCCGCGACCTGCCCGCAACCCGCGTGGCCGTGAACGGCAGCGTGTTCGACGTGCGCCTGCGCGGTGACCTGGCCGAGGCGGTCCGCGTCAACAGCCAATATGCCCCGCGGCTGGGGCCGATCCGGGATCGGGCCGCATTGGCCATGGCCCAGGTCTCGGGCTGTCCGGTCGCCGATGTGTTGGGCGACGCGGCGGTGACCGTGGGCATCCTCGCCTGCGACCGCAGGGCGTCGGACCGGCTGTTGTTGGCTGCGGTCACGCCGACCAACTATGAATGCATTGACTTCGGAACCTATGACAGCGGGTCGGACACCGGATACCAGGTGTTCGAGTGTTCGCCTTATTGACTCTGCGCAATTCCGCCCAAATCAGCAAGATATTGTGGATAACTCGGCCCGATATCCCATATCCTGCGCAACTGCGTTGACTCGCGGGCCTTCCCTTGTCCAGACTTTCAAGGAACGGGAATCATGGAAATCGGCCTTTGCGCTTCACCAAACTCAAACTCACCGGCTTCAAAAGCTTCGTCGACCCGACCGATCTGATCATCGCGGACGGGTTGACCGGTGTGGTGGGGCCCAACGGCTGCGGAAAGTCCAACCTGCTCGAGGCGCTGCGTTGGGTGATGGGCGAGAACCGCCCCAAATCGATGCGCGGCGGTGCGATGGAGGACGTGATCTTTGCCGGTGCCGCCACCCGTCCGGCGCGCAACTTCGCCGAGGTCGTCCTGACCATGGACAACTCGGAACGTCTGGCCCCGGCCGGGTTCAATGACAGCGATCAGATCGAGATCGTGCGCCGCATCACCCGCGACGTGGGCAGCGCCTACAAGGCCAACGGCAAGGACGTGCGCGCCCGCGATGTGCAGATGCTCTTTGCCGACGCCTCGACCGGCGCACATTCCCCCGCGCTGGTGGGGCAGAACCGGATCGCTGAGCTGATCAATGCCAAACCCCGCGCCCGCCGCCGCATTCTGGAAGAGGCCGCCGGCATCTCGGGTCTGTACCAGCGCCGGCATGAGGCCGAACTGAAGCTCAAGGGCACCGAGGCCAACCTGACCCGCGTCGATGACGTGCTGGAACAGTTGGGCACGCAGCTGGCGCAGTTGGCGCGGCAGGCCCGTCAGGCCGCGCGGTATCGCGAGATCGGCGAGCAATTGCGCCAGGCCGAGGGCATGTTGCTGTATCGCCGCTGGAAAGAGGCCGACATGGCCCGACAGCAGGCCGAAGAGCGTCTGCGCGACCGCACCACCGAAGCCGCGCGCGCCGAGGCTGAAGCCCGCGCCGCCAGCGCGAAACGCGCCGAGATCGAAGAAACCTTGCCGCCTTTGCGCGAGGAGGAAGCCATCGCCGCCGCCGTCCTGCAGCGCCAGCAGGTACAGCGCGATCAGCTGTCCGATCAGGAAACCCGCGCGCGCCAGACCATCGAAACCCTGACCGCCCGCATCCAGCAACTGGGCCGCGACATCGAGCGTGAAACCGGTTTGAACCGCGACGCCGGCGAGATGATCGAACGGCTGGAATGGGAGGCCCGCGAACTGGCCAAGGCCGCCGAGGGCCATGACGACAAGCTGGCCGAAGCCGCCGAAATCGCCCGCGAAGCCGCCGCGGTTCTGCAGGAGCGCGAGGATCTGCTGGCGCAGGAGACCGAGGACACCGCCCGCCTGGTCGCGCGTCACCAATCGGCGCAGCGCCTGGTCGAGGACAGCCGCAAGACGCTGGCACGCTCCGAGGCCGAAGAGGAAAAGGCCCGCGCGGCCGTTGCCGAGGCCCGCGCCGCGCTGACCCGCGCCGACGAAGCGTTCGAGGCCGCGCAAGCCGCCGAGGAAGAGGCGCGCGAGGCCGCCGAAGCGGCCGAGGAAGCACTGGCCGCCGCCGACGAACTGCGCGGTGAAACGCAGGCGCGCGAGGCCGAGGCCCGCGCTCAACGCTCCGAGGCCGAGGGCGAGTTAGGCGCGATCCGGGCCGAGACCACCGCGCTGGCCAAGCTGGTCGAGCGCGACACCGCCGAGGGCGGGCAGGTGCTGGACCTGCTGCGGGTCGAGCCGGGCTTTGAAAAGGCGCTGGGGGCCGCGCTGGCGGATGACCTCCGCGCCCCGCTGGTCGAAGGCGATGGCCCGTCGGGCTGGGTGCAGGTGCTGGGCTATGATGCCGATCAGCTGTTGCCGGACGGGGCCGAGCCGCTGGCGCTGCACGTCTCGGGGCCGGACCGCCTCAGCCGTCGCATCGCGCAGATCGGCCTGATCGACGCAGATCAGGGCGCGCGGCTGCAACCCTTGCTGAAACCCGGCCAGCGGCTGGTATCGCGCTCGGGCGATCTGTGGCGCTGGGACGGGTTCCGCGCCTGGGCCGAGGATGCCCCCAGCGCCGCGGCGCTGCGGCTCGAGCAGCTCAACAAGCTTGAGGCGCTGAAACAGCAGCTGGCGCAGGTCGAAGCGCTGGCTGCCGGCGCTCGCGCCGCGCACGAGGCCCTGTCGCGACAACTGGCCGAGGTGACCGAGGCCGACCGCCGCGCCCGCGAGGCCCGCCGCGCCGCCGATCAGCGCATGGCCGAAGCGGCCCGCGCGCTCAGCCGGGCCGAGGCCGACCGCAACCTGGCGCAGGGCAAGCTGGAGAACCTGACGCTTGCGGTCGACCGCCACAAGCAGGATGCGATGGCGGCCCGCGCCCAGCTGCGCGAGGCCGAGGCCGCGCTGGCCGAACTGGGCGATCTGGACACCGCCCGCGCCCGGGTCGAGGACATCAAGCAGACGGTCGAGGCCGCGCGGATCACCATGCTGACGCACCGCTCGACCCATGACGAGCTGCGCCGCGAGGGCGAGGCCCGCACCCGCCGCGCGCAGGAGGTGGCCAAGGACCTGAGCGGTTGGAAACACCGCTTGGAAACCGCCGAGAAGCGCATCGCCGAGCTGGCCGAGCGCAAGGCCAGTTCCGAGGAAGAGCTGACCGAGGCGATGGCCGCGCCCGCCGAGATCGCCGAGGCACGCGAAGAGCTGAACGAGATGATCGAGGCCGCCGAGGCCCGCCGCGCCGAGGCCGCCGACAAGCTGGCCCAGGCCGAAGCGCTGCAACGCGAGGCCGTGCTGGCCGAACGCGAGGCCGAGCGCAAGGCCTCGGAGGCGCGCGAAGCCCGCGCCGCGGCCGAGGCGCGGTTCGAGGCGGCCAAGGAAAGTGTCGCCGCCGCCGCCGAGCGCATCGCCGAGGATCAGCAACTGACCCCGAACCAGTTGTTGAACCAGCTGGACGTGAACCCCGACGACATGCCCGCCGCCGATGCCCTGGAAGCTGAGGTGAACCGCCACAAGCGTCAGCGTGATGCCATGGGTGCGGTGAACCTGCGCGCTGAGGAGGACGCCAAGGAGGTTCAGGAGGAGTTCGACACGCTCAACAGCGAGAAATCCGATCTGGAAGAGGCGATCAAGGCGCTGCGCAGCGGCATCGCCAGCCTCAACCGTGAGGGCCGCGAGCGCCTGCTGACTGCATTCGAACAGGTCAACGCGAACTTCGCCATGCTGTTCAAGCATCTGTTCGGTGGTGGCGAGGCCAATCTGGTGATGGTCGAGAGCGACGACCCGCTGGATGCGGGGCTCGAGATCATGTGCCAGCCGCCGGGCAAGAAGCTGTCGACCCTCAGCCTGTTGTCGGGCGGGGAACAGACCCTGACTGCCACCGCGCTGATCTTCGGCGTGTTCCTGGCCAACCCGGCACCGATCTGCGTTCTGGACGAGGTCGACGCGCCGCTGGACGATGCCAACGTGACCCGGTTCTGCGATCTGCTGGACGAGATGTGCCGCCAGACCGACACGCGGTTCCTGATCATCACCCACCACGCGGTGACCATGGCGCGGATGGACCGTCTGTTCGGCGTGACCATGCAGGAACAGGGCGTCAGCCAACTGGTCTCGGTCGATCTGAAGAAGGCCGAGCAGATGGTCGCCTGACCGCTCACCGCAACGTTATTCCGCGATCGGGCCGGGCCGGGCTAGTCTGGCTGCATGAAACACCTGTTGCTGATTGCCGCGGCCTGCGCCGCCTCGCCGCTCTGGGCTGTCGAATGGGTCACCCGCCCCGGCGATGTCCCCCTGAGCCCCGCTGAACTGGACGCGCTGGCCGGGCGGACGCTGACTTTCTATGACGACGGGCAGTCGAAATACTCGGCCGGTGGGGCCTATTCCTATACTTATTCGGCGGTCAATGGCGGCGGAACGGCCTTCGGAACCTACTCGATCGCCGCTGATGGCAGCATCTGTGTGCAGTACCGCAACGGGTTCGACCGCTGCGATCTGTACGTGCGCAACAATGGCCGGTTGATCCTGATCACCGAAAAAGGTGAACGTTACCCGGTGCGACCCGAGTGATCGGGGCCTCTCCTTCACCCGCCGTGCCCAACCAGGAATCGACCGATGACCCGACCCGCTCCGACCCTGCACATGCTTTGCGGCAAGATCGCCGCGGGAAAATCGACGCTTGCCGCCCAGCTCGCGAGGCAGCCCGGCACAGTTCTGATTTCCGAGGACGCCTGGCTGAAGCCGCTTTTTGCCGATCAGATGGTGACAGGTGCCGACTATCTGCGCTGTTCCACGCGTCTGCGGGCGGCGATGGGTCCGCATGTCACGACTCTGCTTGAGGCGGGCATGTCGGTTGTTCTGGATTTCCCGGCCAACACGGTCGAAACCCGCGCCTGGATGCGCGAAATTCTGGATCAGACCGATACAGCGCATCAGATGCACGTGCTGACCACGCCCGACGCCGTTTGTCTGGCCCGACTGCAAGCACGAAACGCAGCGGGCGACCACGCCTTTGCCGCGACCGAAGAACAGTTCCGCCGGTTTTCCAGGCATTACGCCGGACCGACGCCTGAGGAGGGATTCACGCTGGTGTTCCACGACCCAACGGATTGAGCGGCTAGAGCCGGTTCAGCAAGTCAACCGTCGGCCATGCGTCCGCAGGCAGTCCCAGCCGGGCCTGTTCAGCCTGTACTGCAGCGCGCGTTCCGGCCCCCAAGATGCCGTCGATCTTGCCCACGTCATGCCCGCGCGCCTGCAGTTTCGCCTGCAGCTGTTTCATCTGGGCACCGGTCAGGCCCGGATCGGGGTTGCCCGCGGCATAGACTTGCGCGCCCTCGAGCCGCGTTCCGAAATAGGCTGCGGTCAGGACATAGACAAAACTTTGGTTCCACTCGAAATAGACATCGAAATTCGGATAGGCCAGAAAGGCCGGCCCCTTGCGTCCCTGCGGCAGGATCAGCGAGGCCGGCAGGTTAGCCAATGACCCGCTGCGCGCCTGCACGCCCATCGCCCGCCAGTCCGAGACCGGGCGCGGTTTGCCCGGCCCAGTCAGCGACCAGTCCATCTGTGCGGGCACGGTGACCTCCTGCAGCCAGGGCTGACCGGGCTGCCAGCCCAAATGCGACAGCATCTTGCCCCCGGACATCAGCGCGTCGGGGGCCGAGGTTTTCAGCCGCACATGGCCGTCGCCATCACCGTCCACGCCGTTTTCCAGAATGTCACGGGGCAGCATCTGCACCATGCCGATCTCGCCCGCCCATGCGCCGGTGGTGCGGTTCGGGTCGAAATCGCCGTTCCGGAACAGCTCGATCGCGGCGAAAATCTGCGGCCGGAACAGTTCGGGGCGGCGGCAATCATGGGCCAGCGTCACCAACGCATTGCGGGTGTTGAAATCGCCCTGGAACGCGCCGTAATCCGTCTCGAAAGCCCAGAAGGCCAGCAGGACCCCGCGCGACACGCCGTATTCGGCCTCGATCCGGTCGAACACGGCATCGTATTTCTGTGCCATCGCTTGGCCGCGCCTGATCCGATCCTGCGAGATCAGGCGGCGAGAGAATTCGATGAACGGTTTCTGGAACACGCCCTGCGCGCGATCGGCCTTCAGCACCTTGGGGTCCTGCTGCACACCGTTGAAGAACGCATCGACCGTGGCCGCGTCGAAGCCTTGTTGTGCCGCTTCGGCCTTCAGTCCGCGAACGAAGGCGTTGAAGCCGCCGCCGCATTGGGCAAGGGCCGGGGCGGCGAACAGGCAAGCGGCCACAAGGCCCGAGACAAAGCGCATGACGAAAACCATCCTCAGAAAACCGTGTTCAGACCAACCCACACCGTCAGTCCGGCCAACGCAAGCCCCCAAACCTGCCAAAGCATTCCGCATGCGCGGAAAACCTCCGTTGCGCCGATCGTGCGCCGAGCTTCACCATTGACCCAGGCCAGATCGCGCAACTGCCCGTCATAGCTGCGGGGCCCGGCCAGTGCCACGTCCAGCGCGCGGGCCATGGCGGCTTCGGGCCAGCCGGCATTGGGCGAAATGTGGTGCTGCGCGTCCGCCACGATGGCCCGCCATTGGCGCCTCTGTCCCGACAGGGCCACGATCATCAGGCAAGTCAGCCGGGCCGGGATCAGGTTCAGCAGATCGTCCAGCCGGGCGGCGGCCCAGCCGAAGTCTCGGTACGTGTCGTTGCGGTAGCCGATCATGCTGTCGGCGGTGTTCACCGCCTTGTAGACCAGGAGCCCCGGCAAGCCGCCCAGCAGGAACCAGAAGGCCGGGGCGATCACCCCGTCGCTGAGGTTCTCGGCGGCGCTCTCGATGGCCGAGCGCGCCACCTGTGCCTCGGTCATCTGCGAGGTGTCGCGCGACACGATCATTGCCACCGCCGCGCGCCCCTCGGGCAGGGATTGCCGCAGCGCGACGCCCACGGCGCGGACATGCGCCACCAGAGAGTTCTGTGCCAACAGGATCGCGCAGACCACGACCTCGACCCCCCAGCCAAGCGACGCCAGCGCCGCACCGATCACCCAGCCGCCCAAGACCAGCAGAAGGGCGACGAGCACGCCCTTGGCCCGGCGATGCGTGCCGTGGTTCAGATGGCGGTCCAGCCAGCCGATGGCGTTGCCCATCAGCACCGCCGGGTGCCGCATACGCGACCACAGCCAATCGGGCTCGCCCAATGCGGCGTCCAGCAACATCGCCAGGGCCAGCGTCAACGCGCTGCTCACAGCGCCGCCTCGAGCCGCGACCAGCCATGCTCGGGCGGCAGGCCCAGCCGCAGGAACCGATCGGAATAGGGGAAGATGCGGCTCCAGATATGGGCTTGAGCCAGCCGGTCCCGCCAGGCGGCGGCATCGTCCACGTCATACAGGCGGAACAGGGTCGTTCCGCCGACCAAATGCGCGCCCTTGCCGGTCATCAGCGTATCCAGCCGTTCCGTATCACGGGCCAGTCGGGTGCGCGTGGCTTCGGCCCAGGACGTGTCACTCAAGGCCTGCGCGCCGATGCGCAGGGCCGGGCCGGACACCGCCCAGGGGCCGGTCAGATCGTTCAGTCGCGCGATCAGGTCGGGATGCCCGATGGCAAAGCCCAGCCGCAGGCCCGCAAGGCCCCAGAACTTGCCAAAGCTTTTTAGGACGATCACGCCGGGGCGCTCGGACAGGCTGATCAGCGAGGCATCGGGCGTCACGTCGCAAAAGCTTTCGTCGATCACGGTCAGCGGCGCATCGGCGTCCTTAGCCTGCCAGATTCGGCCGTCGGGGTTGTTGGGATGCACGATCACCCGCGCCTGCGTCGGGCCGCCGGGCTGCACCGTCCAGCCCTGCGCGGCAAAGGCGGCGGCATGTTCGTTGTAGGTGGGCGTGGTGATCTGGACCGCACCAACGGGGGCCAGCGCCGGGATCCGCGCGATCAGGGCCGAGGCCCCCGGTGCGGGCAGGATTGCCGCGCCGTCCGGCACACCCCAGAAGCGACGGGCCGTGGCGCTCAGCCGGGCAAATGCCCCGTGATCCGGCAGGGCGGTCCAGTCCTCAGACGTAAGGTCCGCCACAGGATAGGGGTGTGGGTTGATACCGGTCGACAGGTCGATCCATTCCGTTCGCGCTCCGCCATGACGGGCAATGGCGTCGTCCAGCCCACCGCCGTGGTCACGCTTGCCGCGTGGGTTCAAGTCGTCTGTGCGGTCAGTCATGCCGGAATCGTCCAAAACGCCGAATTTACCCCGCTTCAAGCGGATTTACGCCGTTTTTACAAGCAAATCCGGTTCATAGAGGAGCGCTGGAGCGACCGTTAACTCTTTGTTAACGAAATAACGTGATCACAGCTTATGGGGGTCGGCACCACTCACCTTATCAAGTGCCGAGGTTGTTGCAAATGAAAGTTCTGATTGTTGAGAGTAACCCCGACCTGGGTCGGGTCTGGCAGCGGCACCTGGAACGGCAGGGCGCTGAGGTTTCTCTGGTCGAAAGCCAGGAGGCAGCGATCCTTGCACTTTATGGCACGCCCTTCGACATCATAATCCTAGACTTGGTTCTGGATTCGGGCAGCGCGTTGGCGGTCGCCGATTTCGCCAGCTATCGCCGCCCGGATGCCCGGGTGATCTTCGTCACAAATACCACGTTCTTCTCCGACGGGTCGATCTTTGCCCACAGCCCCAACGCCTGCGCCTATGTCCAGAGCGGAACGCCGCCCGAGGATCTGGCGGCGATGGTCGAACACTACGCCGCGGGGCGTTGATCGCGTCCGTGCGGCTCCCAATAGTCCAGGACAGGGTTGATCGGGATGATCCGGTGCGGATTGATGCTGTCGTGACTGTAGTGATAGTGCCGCACGATATGGTGCAGGTTCACCGTGCCCGCCACGCCCGGCCATTGATACAGTTCGCGCGTGTAGGCCCACAGGTTGGAATATTCGATCAGCCGCCTGCGGTTGCATTTGAAATGCAGGTGATAGACCGGATCGAACCGGATCAGGGTCGTGAACAGGCGCCAGTCGGCCTCGGTCAGGCGATCCCCCATCAGGTAACGGTTGGTGGACAGCCGATCTTCCAGCCAATCCAGCGTGTCGAACAGGGGGTGCACGGCCGCGTCATAGGCCTCCTGCGTGGTGGCAAAGCCGGATTTGTAGACGCCGTTGTTCACGTTTGAATAGACCCGCGCATTGACCTCTTCGATCTCGTCGCGCATCTCGGAAGGCCAGTAGTCGTCGGTGTTGCCGGTGATTTGGTCGAAGGCCGAATTGAACATGCGGATGATTTCCGAGCTTTCATTGGACACGATGGTCTCTTGCACCTTGTCCCACAGGATCGGCACCGTCACCCGGCCCGAGTAGTTCGGGTCGGCGCGTGTGTAGACCTGATAGGCATAGTCCAGCCCATACAAAGCATCGCCGGTGGCGCCGTGATCGTCGGTCTGAAAAGTCCATCCGCGGTCCAGCATGTCCGGATGAACCACCGATACGGTGATCAGGTCCTGAAGTTCCTTGAGCTGGCGGAAGATCAACGTCCGATGCGCCCATGGGCAGGCCAGGCTGACATACAGGTGATATCGCCCGGCTTCAGCCTTGAAACCGTCCTTGCCCGAGGGACCTGCACTGCCATCGGTCGTTATCCAGTTTCGAAACTGGGCAGCCGAACGTTTGAACGCTCCGCCGGTGGATTTTGTGTCGTACCAGGTGTCGTGCCAGGTGCCGTCGACCAACAGGCCCATCTTGGATCCTCCGTTTCCGTGTCCGGACAAAGCTTAGTGCGACAGAGCCGCAGTTCACATCGCCGACGGCGCGCAGCATCTCTGCGCAGTCGCACAGTGCCGCCAGGGATGTCTGTGCAACAAATCGCCCACAGGTCCACGGCAACGGTCGGGCTTCACTGGATTTTTACGAAGATACCCCCACAATAGATAGCATAGCTTGGGGGGAATTTTGATGAGTACTTATGTTTCCAAGGAAATTAGCGCCGAATTGGATGCGGCCCGAATCGCATCGCTCAAGAAGTCCAGCCGCCTGCGGGTGGAAATGGGCGACAATACCTACAGAATCCTCAAATTGTGGAAGGATGGTTTCGCCGTCGAGGCCGAGACAACACCGCGTCTGCGTGGACTGGTCGATATTTTTGATGGCGCCAACCACCTGTATCAATGCCTGATCGTCGCTGACGAGGAAGACGGCGGCCAGATGCGATATGAGTTCAAGCGCAGCACCGTCGCGGCGGACAAGGCGCCACTGGATTTCTATCGCGCGCCGGATGCCCCAATCGCCCTTCTCGACAAAGACGACTAGGGCAGATCGTTCACGCGGCCTTATTGAAGGTCGGAAAAAGCAAGTTTCAAACGGGCGCACGCGTCCTCGACCCGCGCCCGCTGAGTAGCGAGATTGAACCGTTCGAAGGTCTCGCCTCCCGTTCCAAAACCTGGGCCGGATGACGTTGCGATCCGCGCATCATCGCGCAGACGGCGCACGAATTCGGCGTGATCCATGCCGGTGCCCGAGAAGTCGACCCAGGCCAGGTAGGTTGCCTGCAAGGGCATCGACCACAGACCGGGGATTTCGGAGATCGCTGCATCGAATATCGCGCGGTTGCCCCTCAGGTGGTCGATCTGGGCATCCACCCATTGCGCACCTTCGGGCGTGTAGGCCGCGGTGATCATCGCCACGCCAAGTGCGCTGGGGTCATAGTCCAACGTGTTCAGCCGGTGACGCATCTGCGCCCGCAGCGTGTCGTCGGGAATGATCATGTTCCCGGTGCGCTGGCCTGCGATATTGAAGGTCTTGGACGCCGCTGTCAGCGTCACCGTCCAGGGCCGTGCATCCGGCGCGGCCACGTCCATCGGCACGAATTTGTGCCCGGGATAGACCAGATCGTGATGGATCTCGTCCGAGATCAGGATCAGCCCGTTGCGTTCGGCAAAGGCCGCCACCGCGCGCAGCTCGTCCGGTGTCCAGACCCGCCCCGACGGGTTCTGTGGCGAGCACCACAGCAACAGCTTTTCCGACCCGTCCAGCCGCGACTGCGCGTCGTCCAAGTCTATCTCATAGGTATCGCCGGCCCGCACCAGCGGGCATTCTACCACCCGGCGGCCGGTCTTGTTCACTTTGTGCGCAAACTCGTGGTAGACCGGCGTGAAGATCACGACCCCGTCACCCGGTTCGCTCCACACATCGAGGCTCAGCGCGATGGCGTTGCCCAGACCTTGCGAGGTCAGGATCCAATCGGTGTCGATCGCCCAGTCGTGACGGTTCTGCATCCACCACTGCACCGCCTGCAGATAGGCCGGGTGCTGCCAGGAATAGCCGAACACCCCGTGATCGGCCGCACGGCGCACCGCCTCAATCACGCAAGGCGCGGTGGCATAGTCGGAATCGGCGGTCCACATCGCCAGCCCGTCCTCGGGCGAGACACCATAGATTTTCTCCATCTTGTCCCATTTCGAGCTGAAGGTGCCCCGGCGGTCGATCAGGTCGTTGAAAGTCATGTCTGCTCCATTCGTTGGCCCGAAAGCTATCGGGAAATTCGCCCGGTGCAAGGGGGGCGTTGCGGCCACGCGCGCGATGACCTAAATCAGCCCCATGAAACGCAACATCCTGATCCATCCCGATCCCCGCCTGAAAAAGGTCTGTGCGCCCGTCGGCGACCTGTCGGACGAGCTGCGCGCGCTGGCCGACGACATGCTGGAAACCATGTATGACGCGCCGGGCATCGGGCTGGCCGCGCCCCAGATCGGCGTGCTGGAACGGCTGATCGTGCTGGATTGCGTCAAAGAGGAAGGCGCCACCCCCCGCCCGCTGGTGATGTTCAACCCCGAGATCATCTCGGCCTCGGACGAAACCAGTGTGTACGAGGAAGGCTGCCTGTCGATCCCCGATCAGTTCGCCGAGGTCACCCGCCCGGCCGAGGTCGAAGTGGCCTGGATGGACCAGAACGGCAAGGCGCAGCGCGAAACCTTCGACGGGCTCTGGGCCACCTGCGTGCAGCACGAGATCGACCACCTGAACGGCAAGCTGTTCATCGACTATCTCAAGCCGCTGAAACGGCAGATGATCACGCGCAAGATGGTCAAGCTCAAGCGTGAGCTGGCCCGCGCATGACCGTCCGTCCCTGCCTGCCGTGGCCCGACAAGCGCCTGCGCACCAAGGCCGAGCCGGTGACCGAGATCACCGACGAAATCCGCGCCATCTGGGACGACATGATCGACACGATGGAGGCGATGCCCGGCGTCGGTCTGGCGGCGCCTCAGATCGGCGTGATGCTGCGGCTGGCGGTCGTGGACGGCTCGACCGAGCGTGGCCGCGCGGTGCGCCTGGCCAACCCCGAAATCCTGCACAGTTCGATCGAGCTGCGCGAGCATGACGAGGCCAGCCCGAACCTGCCGGGTGTGTCGGCCAAGATCAAACGCCCGCGCGCGGTGACGGTCCGGTTCCTCAATGAAAAAGGCGAGATTGACCGACGCGATTTCGTCGGCATCGAAGCCACCAGCGTGCAGCACCAGATCGACCATCTGAACGGCCGGATGTATTTTGACCGTCTCAGCAAGGTCAAACGCGACATGCTGCTGCGCAAGGCGAAAAAGGCGGGGTAGGGCGGTATGCGCGTCATCTTCATGGGGACGCCCGAGTTTTCGGTGCCGGTGCTGGACGCGCTGGTGCAGGCCGGGCATGAGATCGCCGCCGTCTATTGCCAGCCCCCGCGTCCGGCCGGTCGCGGCAAGAAGGACCGGCCCACGCCGGTGCATGCCCGCGCCGGGGCGCTGGGCCTGCCGGTGCGCCATCCCACCTCGCTGAAATCGCCCGAGGAACAGGCTGCCTTTGCCGCGCTGAAGGCCGATGTGGCCGTGGTCGTGGCCTATGGGCTGATCCTGCCGCAGCCGATTCTGGACGCGCCCCGGCATGGCTGCCTGAACATCCACGCCAGCCTGCTGCCGCGCTGGCGCGGGGCCGCGCCGATCCACCGGGCGATCATGGCGGGCGATGCCGAGACCGGGATCTGCATCATGCAGATGGAGGCCGGTCTGGACACTGGCCCCGTCCTACTGCGTCAGGCCACTCCGATCGGAGCCGAGGAAACCACCGCCCAGCTGCATGACCGCCTGTCGGCGATGGGCGCCGATCTGATCGTGCAGGCACTGGACCGCCTGCCCGAGCTGACCCCCGAACCGCAGCCCGAGGTCGGCGTGACCTATGCCGCCAAGATCGACAAGGCCGAGGCCCGCGTGGACTGGTCGCGCCCCGCCGCCGAGGTCGATCGCCAGATCCGCGGCCTGTCGCCCTTTCCCGGCGCCTGGACACAGATCGAAGGCGAGCGCGTCAAGCTGCTCGCCTCGCGTCTGTCGGACGGGCAGGGCGTGCCGGGCGAGGTGCTGGACGACACGCTGCGCGTGGCCTGCGGCAGCGGCGCGGTCGAACTGCTGCGCTTGCAACGGGCGGGCAAGGCGGCGCAGGATAGGGAAACCTTCCTGCGGGGCTGGCCGATCCCGGCCGAGACCCGCCTCGGCTCGGAGATGTCCTGATGTTCATGGTGATGATGGGTACCGTCGTGATTGCCGGCATCGTCGGCTATCTGTCCGAGGTGACGGGCTTTACCCACAACGGTTATCTGCAATCCATCATCATCTGCGTGGGCGGGGCCTTCCTGTTCTATTTCGTCCGCATCATGTTCGGCATCAGCTTTGGACCGCCGGGGCTGGATGCGGTGATCTCGTCGGTGGGGGCCTTGATCATCGTTCCCACGCATTGGAGGAAATGAGATGCCCGTCCTTGCCCTGATCGTCATCGGCGCCGCGGCTGGATTTCTGGCCACCCGCCTGATGCGGATCGAGGCGGACATCCCCACCACCCTGCTGATCGGCATCGCCGGGGCTGTGGTGGGCGGGCTGATCATGCGCGCCTTGCTGACGGTCATGGGCTGGATGCCCGGATTCGTCGGCGCGGTGCTGGGCGCGCTGCTGCTGATCTGGATCTGGAAGACCTATTTCCGGCGTTGATGCGGCAGGTCGCAGGCCACGCTAGACAGTGCTTTGGCAATCAACTAGGCATCGGCAATGAAAAACTATTTCTTGCCACAAGCTTATAACAACGCATGGGCCAACCACCGAGTTCTGGAGGCTTGCGCGCAATTGCCCCCCGAGGAACTGGCGAAGCACCGTACTGGTTTCTTCCCGTCCATCATCGAGACTCTCAATCACATTTATACGGTTGATCTTTTCTACGTCACCGCTCTGGAAGGCCGGCCAATGGGATTGGACGCCTTCGACCCGGAAACTCCCTATCCCGACTTGCCCGAGCTTTCGGCGCACCAACGCGCCATCGACCAACGTTTCGTGGATGTTTGCCGTGATGAGAAGGTTTTGGATGAAACTGCACGCGTCAGGATTCCACGTGGGGACGTATTGCAAGTCGAGCGGTACGACCGCACGATCCTGCACTTGCTGCAGCACCAGATTCACCATCGGGGACAAGTGCATTCGATGCTTTCGGACACAAAGATCGCTCCACCGCAACTGGATGAGTTCTTCATGGAGTGGGAGGCTGACAGATCGTTGCGGGCCGAAGATTTCACATCTCTCAACCTGACCGAGGAAGAGGTCTGGCGCGGCCTCTAGCTTCGTGGCGGGCGTGCCTTATAGACCGGCAACTGCCAGCCGAACAGCAGCGATCCGGCCCGCAGCGCCCAGCAGGCCAGCGCGCACAGGCCTAGTGCCAGCAGCGTCTCCAGCCCCAGACGGGTGGCCACCACGGCCACCAGCGCCCCGGTGAAGGCGCACGAGACATAGAGCTCGCCCTGTTTGAGCACCAGCGGCACTTCGTTGCAGACCACGTCGCGCATCAGCCCGCCCAAGCAACCGGTGGTCACACCCATCAACACCACGATCACGCCCGACTGACCCAGCGCCAGCGCCGCGCCCGTTCCCGCGGCCACGGCGATCGACAGCGCGAAACTGTCCAGCCAGACCAACCAGTTGTAGCGGCTTTCGACCAGATGCGCGGTGAAGAACACGACCACCGCTGCTGCCACCGCGATCAGGATATAGTCAGGTTGGCCCACCCAGAAGACCGGGTGCCGATCCAGCAGCAGATCACGCACCGTGCCACCGCCGACCGCCGTCAGACAGGCGATGAAGGCAAATCCCACAAGGTCCAGCTGCGCCCGGCTGGCCACCAGCGCCCCGGTCAGCGCAAAGACCAGAACCGAGGCATAGTCCAGCAGGGCCAGACCGCTCATGTGCGGGCCTTTTTCGGCTTGAACGGGGCCATGCCCGCGCGTGCCAACTCATCTGCGCGTTCGTTTTCGGGGTGGCCGGCATGGCCCTTGACCCATTCCCAGGTCACGTCATGGCGCTGTTGGGCTTGGTCCAACCGCTGCCACAGGTCCACGTTCTTGACGGGCTTCTTGCTTGCGGTCTTCCAGCCGTTGCGCTTCCACCCGTGGATCCAGCCCGTCACCCCGTTTTTCACATAGGCGCTGTCGGTCACGATTGTGATCTTCGAGGGCCGCTCCAATGTTTCGAGCGCGCTGATCGCGGCCAGAAGCTCCATCCGGTTGTTGGTGGTCTCGGCCTCGCCGCCATTCAACTCGCGCTCTTTCAGGACGGTTTCTCCATCCATCGCCCGCAGCAGCACGCCCCAGCCCCCCGGGCCGGGATTGCCGGAACAGGCACCATCGGTATAGGCAAACAGATCAGGCATGGGCCAGCACCAGAATGAAACCGTCATAAGAACCGGCCAGCCCCTTTCCCATACCGGTGGTGACACGGTGAATGACGAACCCGGCCTCGACCAACGCGGTCTCGATCTCGGGGCGCGTGAAATAGGTGTAATAGCGGTCCAGTTCGTCGCGATGCTCTCCAGTGCCGAGTTTTAGGCCCAGAAAAAACACGCCGCCCGGCTTCAGGGCCCGGTGGATGGCGGCCAGATGTCGCGGGAAATCGGCGCGCGGGGCGTGCAGCAGGGAAAAGCTGGCATAGACCCCATCGTATTCAGCCGTTTCGGTCACGTCGTCGAACGTGCCCAGATTCGCGTCCACGCCATTTGCGCGGGCGTGTTCGACAAAGGCAGGTGTGGCGTCCAGCGCCCGAACCCGCAGCCCCTGGCGCAGAAAGAAACCGCTGTCCGAACCCGGACCCGACCCCAGATCCAGCACCAGCCCGTCGCCGACCGCCTGCGCAAATGCTGCGCGCGCCTCGATCTGTTCGGGCGGCAGCGGCACTTTCAGATAGTCGTCCACACGGGTTGTGTAGGCGTCGATGGTTCGTTTGTCGCTCACAGGACTACTCCGACGGCCAGGCAAGTCAGCACGACGGCGCTCAGCAGCAGCCGCAGTTTCATCCACCAGCGCGGGGTCAGGCCCCAGGACCAGAACAGCGCGTCCAGCACCAGCAGCCCGGCAAAGCCGATCATCAGGTTGGTGCCCGCGTCGACCGGCCCGCCGCCGGTGGTGAAGAACGCCCACAGCGCCGGCAGTACCGACAACCCATAGCACAGCGCCGCCCGGCTGCCCGAGGTCTTGGTGGCAAAACCCCAAAGAACGCCGGACATGAAGCTGAGGATCACAGCGCCATAAAACAGCTGCACATAGGGCCCCACGAACCGGGGACCCAGCGCGCGGCTGCCCCAGTCGTTCAGGTCTCCGCTCAGGTAGGTCAGCGCGCCCCAGACGAAGGGGATCAAACCGGCCAGGCCCAGAACCAAGGGTGCGCGGGGGATGCCGCTCATGCGGGCACGCGCAGAATGCGGGGCACCTTGAACTCGACATTCTCGGTGGCGGTTTCGACGGTTTCGACGGTCACGTCATAGCGGTCGCGGAAGGCGTCGATCACCTCGTTTACCAGAACTTCGGGGGCCGAGGCACCGGCGGTGATGGCGATGCTGGAAATCCCTTCGAGCGCGCGCCAGTCGATGTCGGTGGCGCGCTGCACCAGCTGGGCATAGGTGCAGCCCGCCTTGGACGCCACCTCGACCAGGCGGCGCGAATTCGAGGAGTTGGGCGCACCCACCACCAGCAGCGCATCCGACCTGGGCGCAACGGTCTTCACTGCCTCCTGCCGGTTGGTGGTGGCATAGCAGATGTCTTCCTTGTGCGGGCCGACGATGGCCGGGAACCGGTCCTGCAGCGCGGCCACGATATCGCGCGTGTCGTCCACCGACAGGGTGGTCTGGGTGACGAAGGCAAGTTTTTTGGGGTCGCGGACCTGCACCCCGGCCACATCGTCAACCGTTTCCACCAGCAGAACCTCGCCCTCGGGCAGCTGGCCCATGGTGCCGACGGTTTCGGGGTGGCCCTTGTGGCCGATCATGATCATCTGCAACCCGGCCTCGGCGTGGCGCTGGGCCTCGATATGGACCTTGGAGACCAGCGGACAGGTGGCGTCGACGTAGATCATCTCGCGCGCGGCTGCTGCGGCGGGCACCGATTTGGGTACGCCGTGGGCGGAAAAGATTACCGGCCGGTCATCGGGGCATTCGTCCAGCTCTTCGACAAAGACGGCACCCTTGGCGCGCAGCCCGTCCACGACAAACTTGTTGTGCACGATCTCGTGCCGGACATAGACCGGGGCGCCCCATTTCTGCAGGGCCATTTCCACGATCTTGATCGCGCGGTCCACGCCGGCGCAGAACCCGCGCGGGGCGGCCAGATACAGGGTCAGGGGGGGCTTGGTCATGCGTCTGTCTCCTTGAAAGGGACAGGTAAGGCTTTTCCACCTGTTGGTCCAGTCAGGACAGCCTTGTCATCATGCTGACATGAAGTCCTGTTAGCCAATATCCGTTTGAGCACGGGTTCTTGATTAAAGAAGCGCGGCCAGGACACGAAGTCCTGACCGCGCGATTGCTCCACATGTGTGAGTGGTGGATGGCGGAGTTCTTATTTTCCTGCGACGGCTACCGTGCGCGGTTCATCGGACACGTCCCGCGGAGGGCGTCCGATCACGTCGCGCAGATCGTCAAGCTCGATGAAATTGTCGGCCTGACGACGCAGCTCGTCCGAAATCATCGGCGGCTGGCTGCGGATGGTCGAGACGACCGACACGCGCACGCCCTGACGTTGCAGGCTGGCAATCAGCGGGCGGAAATCCCCATCGCCCGAAAACAGCACGATATGATCCACGCGCGGCGCAAGCTCCATGGCATCGACGGTCAGTTCGATGTCCATGTTCCCCTTGACCTTACGGCGCCCCATGCTGTCGGTGTATTCCTTGGCCGGCTTGGTCACCATGGTGAAGCCGTTGTAATGCAGCCAATCGACAAGCGGACGGATCGGTGAGTATTCGTCGTTTTCTAGCAGCGCTGTGTAGTAGAAGGCTCTGAGAAGCTTGCCTCGACGCATGAATTCCTGGCGAAGCAACTTGTAATCGATGTCAAACCCCAGTGCTTTTGCGGCGGCGTACAGATTCGAGCCGTCGATGAACAGCGCAAGCCGTTCGTCCTTGTAAAACATTAATTTGTCCTTCCGGTATCGCTCAACGCGCGGAGGTGTCTGTGAGTGAAAAAAATAAATTCGCGCATTGATGCCTTTAAAATAGGCTATTTGACCTGTATCGCAAGTATTCTCTGAACGGAATACGGGGATAAAAGTGGTCAAATCCATGTCAAAAGTGGTCGTGGCGTTGGGGGCAAATCTCACCTTGAGAGGAAACGGGCCCAAGGTGACACTCGCGCAGGCTCTCGAGGTCATGGAGGCCAAGGGGCTGGTGATTCGGGCCAAAAGCCGGCTGTTTTCGACCCCCTGCTTCCCTGCGGGCGCCGGCCCGGACTACGTGAACGCAGCCGCTGTGATCGAGACGGAACTGGATCCGCGCGGTGTTCTGGACCTGCTGCACGAGGTCGAGGCCGAGTTCGGCCGCGCCAGGGTTCAGCGTTGGGGTATGCGCACACTTGATCTTGATCTTGTCTGCTGGGACGACCGCGTTCTGCCGGACCTGGACGGATACCGCCGCTGGCTGGATTTGCCGATGGAGCAGCAGGTGCGATCCGCGCCCGAACAACTGATCGTGCCGCACCCGCGCCTGCAGGACCGCGCCTTCGTGCTGGTTCCGATGGCTGACGTCGCGCCCGATTGGCGCCATCCGGTGCTGGATTTGACCGTCCGGGAAATGATCGGACAGCTGCCTGCGGACGAGGTTACCGCCGTAACCCCCCTCTGAGCCGCCAATGCTGGGCATTTCCCGCTTGTCAAGGCAGAGAATCGCGCTTAGATAAACCCCTTCCTGACACGGATTCATTTGTGGAGAGCGCCTCATGGCCCGCGTGACGGTCGAAGACTGCGTAGACAAGGTACCGAACCGGTTCGAACTGGTGATGCTTGCCGCCCATCGTGCGCGCGAGATTTCCACTGGCGGATCGATCACCGTTGACCGCGACAACGACAAGAACCCCGTCGTGGCTCTGCGCGAGATTGCCGAAGAAACCCAGACGGCGGACGAGCTGCGTGAACGTCTGATCGAGGCCAACCAGACACAGATCGAGGTCGACGAGCCCGAAGAAGATCAGATGGCGCTGTTGATGGGTGCAGAGTCGGACAAGCCGGCAGATGACGACATGTCCGAAGAGAAACTCCTGCGTGCCCTGATGGAGGCCCAGGGGCAGGGGTAAGCCCTGCAAGCGAAGGTGCGGACCGGATGATTTCTGTTGAAGACCTGATTGCGCTGGTCCGCAACTACAACCCCAAGACAAATGCCGATCGCATCGCCCGGGCCTATGAGTTCGGAATGCAGATGCATGAAGGGCAGTTCCGGCATTCGGGCGAGCCCTATTTTTCGCATCCCGTCGCAGTTGCCGCCATTCTGACCGAGCAGCGCCTGGACGATGCCACGATCATCACCGCGCTGCTGCACGACACGATCGAGGACACCAAGGCAAGCTATTCCAAGATCGCCGAACTGTTCGGTGACGAGGTGGCGATGCTGGTCGACGGCGTCACCAAGCTGACCAACCTGCAGCTTTCCAGTCGCGAAACCAAGCAGGCCGAGAACTTCCGCAAACTGTTCATGGCCATGTCCAAGGACCTGCGGGTGATCCTGGTCAAGCTGGCCGACCGCCTGCACAATATGCGCACGATCAAGGCGATGCGCCCTGAAAAGCAGGTGCAGAAAGCGCGCGAAACGATGGACATCTACGCGCCGCTGGCCGGCCGGATGGGCATGCAGTGGATGCGCGAAGAGCTTGAGGACCTGGCGTTCCGCGTCCTCAATCCCGAAGGCCGCCAGTCGATCATCCGCCGCTTCATCACACTGCAGCGCGAAACCGGCGACGTGATTCACCGGATCACCGGCGACATGCGGCACGAGCTTGAGAAAGCGGGGATCGAGGCCGAAGTCTTTGGTCGCGCCAAGAAACCCTACTCGATCTGGCGCAAGATGCAGGAAAAGGATCAGGGCTTTTCGCGCCTGTCCGACATCTATGGCTTCCGCATCATTACCCAGACCGAAGAAGACTGCTATCGCACCCTTGGGGCCATACACCAGCGCTGGCGCGCGGTGCCGGGGCGGTTCAAGGACTATATCAGCCAGCCGAAATCGAACGGTTACCGCTCGATCCATACGACGGTCTCGGGCCGTGACGGCAAGCGGGTCGAGGTGCAGATCCGTACCCGTCAGATGCATGATGTCGCCGAGACAGGTGTGGCCGCGCACTGGTCCTATCGTGACGGTGTGCGGACGGAAAACCCCTTTGCGGTCGATCCGGCCAAGTGGATCGCCAACCTGACCGAGCAGTTCGATACCGAGGAAGACCACGAAGATTTCCTCGAGGCGGTGAAGCTCGAGATGTATTCGGACCAGGTCTTCTGCTTCACCCCCAAGGGCGACGTGGTGAAACTGCCGCGCGGGGCGACCCCGATCGATTTCGCCTACGCGATCCATACGCGTATCGGCCATGCCTGTGTCGGAGCCAAGGTGGACGGTATCCGTGTGCCGCTGTGGACGCGGCTCAAGAATGGCCAATCGGTCGACATCATCACCGCCGACGGCCAGACCCCGCAGGTGACCTGGCTTGAGATTGCCGTGACCGGCAAGGCCCGCACCGCCATCCGCCGCGCCCTGCGCGAGGTTGACCGTGAACGGTTCATCAAACTGGGACGCGAACTGGTCCGCGCGGGGTTCGAACATGTTGGCCGCAAGGCGACCGACAAGGCATTGGAAACCGCCGCCAAACACCTGCGCATCAAGAACAGCGATGAGTTGCTGGCCCGCGTCGGCAGTGCCGAACTGACCGCCCATGATGTAGTGGCCGCGGTCTATCCCGACCTGACCCGCGACGAGGGCGAAGCAATCCCCTTGCGTCGCGCCGTGATCGGGCTTGAGCCGGGGCAGGGGTTTGAACGCGCGCCGTGCTGCCAGCCTTTGCCGGGCGAACGCATCGTGGGCATCACGTCTCGGGGCAAGGGCGTGGTGGTGCATTCCATCGATTGCGATCGCCTTGCCGAATTCGAGGATCAGCCGCAACGGTGGGTGAACCTCCACTGGCATACCGGCACGCATCCGGCCGCCTACGGCGCCACGTTGGAACTGACCATCGGCAACGACGCCGGCGTGCTGGGACGTATTTGCACATTGATCGGCGAGAAAAAGGCCAATATTTCGAACCTGGAATTCGTGGACCGGAAGCCAGATTTCTATCGTCTGCTGATCAGTATCGAGGTGCGGGATCTTGAACAGCTGCATTCGCTGATGCTGATGCTCGAGGCGGAAAGTGACGTGGCTGCGGTCGAACGGTATCGGGACATGACAAGCGCTGCGGTCGCAGCTGGCTGAGAAGGGGTGATCAGGAGTGGTTTTCAAGCGCCGTGATCGCCGCTCGGTACTCCAGGTCCTGTCCGAGTTGGTCTATCCTCGCGGCGGTTGGACCCGCGCCTTCCACTATGTCAAACACCGCGTCCGTCGTCTTCCGGACTCGCCCGAACGCATTGCCCGTGGGGTAGGGGCCGGGGTGTTCGCGTCCTTCACCCCATTCTACGGCCTTCATTTTCTGGTTGCCGCGGTCTTGGCCCGGATGCTGAACGGCAACATCCTTGCCGCGTTGAGCGGCACGTTTTTCGGCAACCCGCTGACCTACGTTCCGATCGGCGTGGTCTGCCTGCAAACTGGGCATTTCCTGCTGGGCACCGAATACGAAGAGGGCGACACCAAGGGGCTGATGGGCAAATTTGCCAGCGCGATGGGGGACCTCAAGGATAACTTCCTGGCGATGTTTTCCGATCGGGTCGCTGACTGGCACGGGCTGTCGCAGTTTTATGACGACGTGTTCTTTCCCTACATGATCGGGGGCATCATTCCCGGCATCGTGGCCGGCGTGATCTGCACCTATATCAGCCTGCCGGTGATCCGAACCTATCAGATGCGCCGCCGCGCAAAGATCAAGGCGAAGTTCGAAGAAATCAAACGCTTGGCCGATGCAAGCTCTGCCGTTCTCCGACCAAACCCGATAGGCTCGGGCGACGCGAACAAAAAGGATTCGAAGGATGTCTGACACCCCTCTGCGCCTGGGCGTGAATATCGACCATGTCGCCACCGTGCGCAACGCCCGTGGCGGCGCCTATCCCGACCCGCTTCGCGCCGCAAGACTTGCCGAAGAGGCCGGGGCCGACGGCATCACCGCGCACCTGCGCGAAGACCGGCGGCATATCTCGGATGCCGATATCGACGGGCTGATGGAAGTTCTTTCGGTTCCGCTGAACTTTGAAATGGCGGCTACGGATGAGATGCAGAAGATCGCTCTGCGCCACAAGCCGCACGCCGTCTGCATCGTCCCCGAGAAGCGCGAGGAACGTACCACCGAAGGTGGCCTGGAAGTCGCGCGCGAGGAAAACCGTCTGGCGCATTTCATCGCGCCGCTTCGTGACGTCGGTTGCCGGGTGTCGATCTTCATCGCCGCAGACCCCAAGCAGATCGAGGCCGCCCACCGCATCGGCGCCGAAGTGATCGAGCTGCACACTGGTGCCTATTGCGACGCCCATGCCGACGGTCGGGTGGACGATGCGGAACGCGAACTGGAGGCGCTGCGCAAGATGTCCACCTTTGCCCATTCGCTGGGCCTTGAAGTGCATGCCGGCCATGGCCTGTCCTATGACACGGTCCAGCCCGTTGCCGCCTTTCCCGAAGTGCGCGAGTTGAACATTGGTCATTTCCTGATCGGCGAGTCCATCTTCCGGGGCCTCACCCCAGCCATTCAGGAAATGCGCCGCCTGATGGATGAGGCGCGCCAATGACTCGCTGCCTTGAAGCCTCCTTCTTCTGGATCTTCCGATGCGCTTGAACATTCCCAGATTTCTTGTCGTCTTCGTGATCACCTCGATCGCGGTCCCGGCTGTTTTGTTTGGCGTTTCGGCGGTGTTCGGAATTGACTTGTCCAGCAGTTTCCTGCCGTTCATCCCCTTTTTGGCCGCCGCGACTTTCGAAGGACACCGACAGGTTCAGACGCACCAGATCATGCCGGGCAGCGGGGACATGTGGAGCGCCGCACTATGGATGGGTATCGTCGGCATGTTGACCAACCTAGTCATGGCTGGGCTGTTCTTTCTTGTCGTTCCGGGCATGTCCGAGGGATTGGCCGGTATCCCGGTGAACTTTTTGGTGATCGGTTTCACGATCACCTTTGTCGTGGCGTTTCTCATTTCGCGGCTATTCCTGTGGGTGGGCGCCCGGTCTGCGTTCAAGGCTCTTGAAAGGGCAAAGAAAGAGTCGAACTCATGATACTCGGCATCGGTACGGATCTTGCGAATATCGAGCGCATTCAGGGCACGCTCGATCGGTTTGGTGACCGGTTCCGCAACCGTGTCTTCACCGAGACCGAGCAGCGCAAGGCCGAGCGCCGGCGGGATACGGCCGGAACCTACGCCAAGCGCTGGGCCGCAAAAGAGGCGTGCTCCAAGGCGCTGGGCACGGGGCTGCGTATGGGCATCGCCTGGAAGGACATGGCAGTTACCAATCTGCGCACAGGTCAGCCCGTGATGCATGTGACCGGCTGGGCCGCCGAACGGCTGAAGGAAATGACGCCCGAAGGGCACGAGGCGATCATCCACGTCACATTGACCGACGATCATCCATGGGCGCAGGCCTTCGTGGTGATCGAGGCGCGCCCGCTTGGTGATCCCGACGCAGCGGCCTTGACACCCCCGCGACCGCGCCGCATGTAACCCCCGAGCCGAGCAAGGACTGGAGAGCAGTATGGCCGAGCAAGCCAAATCCGGAAACGCCATCTGGGAGACGATCAAGACCATCGTCTATGCCCTGCTGATCGCGGGCGTTTTCCGCACTCTGTTCTTTCAGCCGTTCTGGATTCCATCGGGGTCGATGAAACCCACGCTGCTGATCGGTGATTTCCTGTTCGTCAACAAGATGGCCTATGGCTATTCCTACGCGTCCTGCCCCAGTCTGATCATCCCCAGCGTCGGCCTCGATGTCGATGCCGAGGACATCTGCGGCTGGATGGGGGGCGACAATACCCGACTGCTGGGCGGCGAGCCCGAGCGGGGCGACGTCATCGTGTTCCGCCATCCGGTTTCGGGGCGCGACTACATCAAGCGCCTGATCGGCCTGCCCGGAGACAAGATCCAGATCAAGGATGGCGTGGTCTACATCAACGGCACCGAAGCCAAGCAGACCCCGGATGGCACTTTTACCGAAATCGCCGAGCCGCAAGGGCCTCAGCGCCTTCGGCCGCGCTGTGAAAATGGCCCGGTCGGCGTTGGCGGCACCTGTGAAAAGACCCGGATGATCGAAACGCTGCCGGGCGGCGTGTCACACGAGATCCTGAATATCGGCAACCAGAGTACCGACAACACGGGTGTCTACACCGTGCCGGAAGGGCACTACTTCTTCATGGGCGACAACCGTGACAATTCCAGTGACAGCCGCGTGCCGCAGGTCGCAGGCGGCGTCGGCTACGTTCCTTATGAAAACCTGATCGGTCGAGCCGACCGCATCATGTTCTCGTCCGCCGGGCGTTCGATGCTGTTCTTCTGGACCTGGCGCGGTGACCGGTTTTTCAAGGCGGTCAATTGAAGCTGTCGACCGACATGAAGGCGTTCGAAAAACGCCTTGGACACAGGTTCGCCAATCCCGAACTACTGGTTCGGGCGCTGACGCACGGTTCGGTCTCGTCTTCGACACGTCCGGACAACCAGCGGCTCGAGTTTCTGGGTGACCGTGTACTGGGGCTTGTGATGGCCACCGCTTTGCTCGAGGCCGATCAGAAGGCCACCGAAGGCCAACTGGCCCCCCGATTCAACGCATTGGTGCGCAAGGAAACCTGTGCCGACGTTGCCCGCCAGATCGATATCGGCGCGGTTCTGAAGCTGGGCCGGTCAGAGATGCTGTCGGGCGGGCGCCGCAAACAGGCGCTTTTGGGCGACGCCATGGAGGCGGTTATCGCTGCGGTCTATCGCGATGCCGGTTTTGAGGCCGCGCAGAAAGTGATCTTGTCGCTGTGGGGCGACCGGATCCACACGGTCGAAGCGGATGCGCGCGATGCCAAGACATCGCTTCAGGAATGGGCGCAGGCGCGCGGGCAGAAACCGCCCGCTTATGTCGAGATTTCGCGCAGCGGCCCGGATCACGCCCCTGTTTTCACCATCGCGGCCCGGCTGCAGGACGGATCCGAGGCCCAAGCAACGGCCGGCTCCAAACGCCAGGCGGAACAGGCGGCTGCGCAGGCTCTGCTGGATCGTGTGACAAGCTGATCTCTTCGATCGCGGTGTTACCTGCTCTTGATCTGTCCGGGAATGTCCGCGAGGGCTGTCCACCTATCACGAACCACGTCTGCAACGGCTAGACCTTGCCGCTCAAACGACCCGCAAGAACCCGGTCAGCCCGGTCTTCTGGTGTTCGATCACATGGCAGTGAAAGGCCCAGTCGCCCGGATTGTCTGCGACCAGCCCGATTTCGACGACCTCGTCTTTCAACAGCAGCATGGTGTCCGTCACCAGCGGCGGCAATTCTCGTAGGTTTGATCGCAACGGCACAAAGACCAGCCCGTGCAGATGGATCGGATGCAGGTTCGGAGATTCATTGCGCAGCCTCAAGACATAGCTTTTGCCCAGTTCCAGCGTCGCCAGTGGCCCGACGTCCGCAGCAGCATCTCCGGGCCAGGGAACCCGGTTGATCGACCAGAAATTGTATCCAAGAGACCCGCAGAACCCATTGTCCGGCAGTTCACCTTCTGGCGTCCAGCCGAAGACGAATTCGTGCACCTGAGCTTTGCCGAGATCGGGCAGGGCGACCGGGTTCTTCGGCAAAGGCTTCAGTTCTCTCAGGTCCCGGTTCGCGGATTGCCCTACCGAGCGCAGGCTGGCCATCGTCCGCATGGGCTGACCGGGCAGTTTGGCCATAAGATCGACCTGCGCCCCTTCGCCGTCCGGCATTGCAACGGCAAAGTCCACACGCTGACCGGGGCCCACCTGCAAGGGATCATCTGCACTCGGCATCGGCAGTTCGGCGATGACCGGGTGACCGTCCCACGCGATGATCTGCGCGTTTCCGCCCGTCAGGTGCAACTTGTAGATCCGGGTCGTATCCGAATTGAGAAGTCGCAGCCGCACGAGGCCGCCGGCCGCGTGATCATAGACTGGATGCTGGTGCCAGTTCGCGGTCTGCACATTGCCGAAAGTTCCGGCTCTGGCCGCGCCCCGCTGGGTGTGGGCGGGCAGAAATGCCCCCGTCTCGTCCAGGCGAAAGTCCCGCAGGTTGATCACTTGCTCACTGTCGAACCCGACGTCTTCAGGCTCGGCGATGACCATCACTCCGGTCAGGCCGTGCGCCATCTGCTCCATCGTCATGCAGTGCGGGTGATACCAGTAGGTTCCGGCGTCTGGGGGTGTGAACTCGTAGGTGAAGCTTTCGTTTTGTCCCAGCGGCATCTGGGTCAGATAAGGCACGCCATCCATATCATTGCGGATGCGCATCCCGTGCCAGTGCATCGAGGTATAATCGGACAGAGTGTTTTTGACCGTCAGTCTCATCGCTTCACCCTGACGTCCAAAAAGGATGGGCGGAGGAGCGTCGGGGCTCAGGCTGACCATTCCGTGCGTAGGCTGGTCCCGAAACATGTAGCTGGCGCTTTGAACCACCAGTTCCTGATCGGAGCTATTGGACGCGAATGCAAGTCCACCCAAGCCCGCGGCCCCCATTGCGGCGCCGCCCGATAAAAGAAACTCCCGTCGTTTCATGCCTGATCCTCAAGATGCGGGTCGCGGCCTGGCTGGGATCGGCTTGGCCTGTGCGCCTGTCCTGCCATTCCTGTACCGGCCCGGCAATGCGACAAATGCCTCTGGCCCGCTGTGCCTTTCTGCGATAGGGATGCGCACTTGAAAACAGGATCACCACACAATGACGACACGCGCCGGATTCATCGCCCTGATCGGAGAGCCCAATGCAGGCAAATCCACCCTTCTGAACCGCATGGTCGGGGCCAAGGTCTCGATCGTGACGCACAAGGTGCAGACAACGCGCGCCCGGATCCGCGGCGTCGCCATGGAGGGTGATGCGCAACTGGTCTTCGTCGATACGCCGGGCCTGTTCAAACCCCGCCGCCGGCTTGACCGCGCGATGGTCGCGGCGGCCTGGGGCGGCGCGGCCGATGCCGACATCATCGTGCTGATGGTCGAAGCGCATCGCGGTATCACCGAAGGCGTCGAGCGCATCCTGGATGGCCTGTCTGAGATCGCGCAGGGCCGCAAGGTGGCACTGGCGATCAACAAGATCGACCGGGTCGAAGCCCCCGCGCTGCTGTCCCTGACCCGCGACCTGAATGACCGCTTCGCCTTTGCCGAAACCTTCATGATCTCGGCCGAAAAGGGCCACGGCGTCGAGGACCTGCGTGCCTGGCTGGCCCAGCATCTGCCCGAAGGCCCCTGGCTTTATCCCGAAGACCAGATCGCCGATCTGCCGCTGCGCATGATTGCGGCCGAGATCACGCGCGAGAAGCTGACCCTGCGCCTGCATCAGGAGCTGCCCTACCAGCTGACGGTCGAGACCGAGAACTGGGAAGAGCGCAAGGATGGTTCGGCCAAGATCGACCAGATCATCTATGTCATGCGCGACGGCCACAAGGGCATCGTGCTGGGCAAGCGCGGCGAGACGATCAAGGCCGTCAGCCAGACCGCCCGGGCCGAGTTGGAGGAATTTCTTGATCGCAAGGTCCACCTGTTCCTGCAGGTGAAGGTCCGGCCCAACTGGCTGGAAGAGGCCGAGCGCTACTCGGAAATGGGGCTGGACTTCAAAGACGGCAACGCATGACCCGCCTGACGGCCGAGTTCTGGGTCCACGCCTATCTGGCCCGGCTGCGCCTGCACGAGATCCCCGCCTTTGTCGTCGCCCATGGCGACGACACTGCCGGCGCGGTTCTGGTCAAGCTCAACACGCTCGACGGCAATGCCACCGCCTTTCAGCGCAGCTTTGACCTGCTCAGCGGCGCACGCAAATGGATCGAACTGGCCAAAGGCCCCGAGGCCGAGGTGGACGAGGCCATCGCCCGGCAGCGCAGCTTTGACCCCGATCTTTGGGTGATCGAGGTCGAAGACCGGCAAGGCCGGCATCTCTTGAACGAGGAAGGACTGGACTGAGACCTGGACCTTTCAGGTCTGCCGATACAGCGCGTTACGTCCGAATTTTCCGCGCAATTCATAGCCGTTTTGCTCCAGTATGCCCGCAATATCGACCGACCAGAACCGTTCGTGCTGGAGTTCGAAAAAAATCGCCTTGGGTTTCTGGGTGGCCGAGGCTTCGGTGATCAGCGGGGCAAGCACCCGGTCTTCCTGGCCCTCGACATCCACCTTGACCAGATCGATCGGCGTATCCGGGTCGGATGGCAGAAACTCGGTCAGCGTCCGCACCTGAACCGATATACCGTTGGCGCCGCGCATCGGTTCGCCCAGTCTGGCCAACCCCAGGTTTCCCTGCGCTGGCACGAACAGCTCCATCTCGCCGCTATTGTCCGAAACCGCGCAATCATGGACCCGGATACAGTCAAATGCGTTCAGGCGGATGTTTTCTTCCAACCGCGCCCGCATGACAGGGTTGGGTTCGAATGCGTGGATCACCGATCCAGGCGCCGCGACGGCTGCCAGGCGAAGGGTGTGAGCCCCGGCATTGGCGCCAACGTCATAGGCAACGATCGGGCGGTCTTTGGGCAGGTCTTTCAGAATATGCCGCAAAGCACGTTCTTCTTGGGTGCGCCCCATGCGCCAGATCTGAAATTCCGTGTTGTTGTCGGCGGGATGAATACGCATCCGGCACCCGCGATAATCGAACTCGGTGGGTTTCAATTCGCGGCGGATGCGTTTCCTGATCTTGTTGGGGGTGTCCGGGTCATTGAAGATGTCGCGCAGAAGGTAATTCGGCCAGTCCATGGCATTGGATCCCGTTTTTGTTCCCCGTTCCGAGTGCTTTCTATCAGTCGGATCTGCGTTGAAAAACACTTATTCCTATTTCCTGATCGGGCCGTTCCGCGTCTGTCAGGATGCTCCGGGCACCCACAAAGGCGACAGCGCCAGCCAGACGCCCGCGAACATGGCGATCCCGCCCAGGTTCACCCAGATGTGCCAGATCGCATAGCGGTAGGGCAGCGTCTTGCGGGCGTAGAACGCGGTTCCGACCACATAGCAGCCGGACCCGGCCAGGATGCACCACAGCGTCGCCACCGGTACACCCCGCAGATCGGGCAGGGCCAGCAGCCCCAGCGCGCCCAACCCCAAGTAGGATGCCGTCGACCAGCGTGATTTCACCGTCTCGTTGGTGATCTTATTCCAAACTGCCACCGCTGTCAGCGCCCAACACACCACCAGCAGGCCCAGGGTCCAAGGCGTTCCAGCCAGAACGAAGAACGGTGTGAAGGTGCCTGTTATGCTGGGGTAGATCGCCGCGTGATCAATGCGCCGCAGCAGTGTGCGCCGCTCGTGCAGCGGTAGAAAGTGATAAGCCCAGGACGCCAGGTTCGACGCCAGCGCACACAAGACGTAAACCACGACGGCGACCACCAGCGCGGCTTGCAGATGGGTTGCCGCCTTAGCCACCAGCAAGCCGCCCGCAATCAAGATCAAAGCCAGGCCCACTGCATGCACAGTCATGTCCGCGCGGCGGAAGGCGGGGGAGATGCTGGGAAAGGTCGCGTCGGTCATGTCTCGTCTCGTGGCTGCCCGTGCTGGGTAATATCGCCCCGGGGCCAAGTCCACAATTCCGGCACGTCAGTCGGCGTCCTTCGATTGAATTTGCTTCTTTCCGCGCCGCGCCGTACCGTCGCGGTCCGACGCGATCTCAAGGCAACCCAAGGGCCCCGCATGGACTGGCGCGACCATGGCATTCTTCTGACCGCCCGCCGCCACGGCGAAGCCGCGGCCATCATTGAGGTGTTCACCGAAACCCATGGCCGCCATGCGGGCGTGGTTCGCGGGGGTGCCAGCCGCAAGATCGCGCCCATCCTGCAACCCGGCGCGCAGTTGGACGTGCTGTGGCGGGCGCGGTTGCAGGAACATATTGGCACCTTCCAGGTCGAGCCGTTGCGCTCGCGCGCGGCGGCGGCGTTTTCGGGGCGGCTGGCCCTGTCGGGGCTGAACGCGGTCGTGGCGCTGCTGTCCTTCTGCCTGCCTGAGCGCGAACCACACCCCGCAATCTATCGACAGACGGAACAGCTGATGGATCTGCTGGGCCAGGACGAGATCTGGCCGCTGGCTTACCTGCGCTGGGAACTGGCCCTGCTTGAAGAGCTGGGTTTTGGGCTGGACCTGACCCGCTGTGCCGTGACCGGCACTACCGAGGGGCTGGCCTATGTCTCGCCCAAGACCGGCCGGGCGGTCAGTGCCGAAGGCGCCGGGGATTGGGCCGACCGCCTGCTGCCTCTGCCGCCGGTGCTGCGCGGGCAGGGGGCCGCCCCGGATGACGAGATCGCCGCCGGGCTGCGCACCACCGGCTATTTCCTGGCGCATCGCGTGGCGCCATCGCTGGGTCACACGCCGCTGCCCGAAGCCCGCGCCCGCTTTGTCGATCAGTTCACTCGGCGGCTTTGAACACCATCTCGTGCCCGTCCTCGTTGCGTAGGATCAGCACGTCGCCCGACACCTCGGACTGCGTCATCGCCAGCAGCGCGGCGAAATAGAATCCTTCGGCCTCAAGCCCGGCGCAGGCGGCACGGGTGGCGGTCAGGTCGGCGATTTCGAACCACGGATAGGGCGCGTTCAATGTGCCCGAGTAGCTGTTGCAGGGCGCGTTTCCGGCAATCTTGCCGTCTTCGGGAAAGCGCAGCAGGGCGCTGGCGTTATAGGGCTGGCCGTTCACCTCTTGCAGCACCCAGGTGCGGTCGGCCGCGCCATAGGCGGCGACGCTTTCGTCGCGGTCACATTGCAGCAGGGCAAGGGCGGGCAGGATCAGGCTTAGGCGCAGCATGAGGGCTTTCTATCCCGACTTGGCGTCATTGCGCCAGCAGTTCGGCGCGCACCTCCATCCGGGAGCGCCAGTTGTAGCGTGTGTCCTCGCGCACCGGGGCCCAGAACAGGTCACCCCCGTTGCGCCAGCCGTCCAGAACGATCGCGTCATAGGGCCCCTCGCCCTTGGCGCTGATCGCGGCCGAGTGGTGGATGATCCGGAACGGGGTCGGCGGCGAGGTGATCCAGTGCAGGTCCAGCGTGCGGAAGTTCTCTTGCCGCAGCCGCTTGAGCATGTCCTCGGCCCAATCGTTGCACAACCCGCGTTCGCGAAAACCGTTGATGACCTTGGCGTTGTGGATGATCGCCGGATCGGTGACCCGATACTCGGCCCTCAGCTGCAGCGCATAGTCATGGGCGATCTGCGCCGCACGGGCGGCTTCCTGCGGATCGACATCGGGGCTGAGGTTCTGAATGGCGCGGGTCAGACCAGCAACATCGCCCGAGGGTGTGCCGGACGGCGTGCTGCAGCCCGTGATCAACAGGCCAAGAACAAGGATCAGAAAGCGCGCCATGGTCACTCCGCAAAGATCGGTTCGGCATCTGCGTAGCCGCGGCGCAGCATGATGCAGTTCGACCGCTACTTAGCCGAAACCTGTGCCGGGACCCAAGGGGGAATTTTCCCCGCCAATGTGTCCGGTGGGTCCGGTCGGGTGAAATGAACAGGGCAGATCTGGTCACCCGGCGCTTTTAGCTTGCCAGAAAAGAAAAGACCCGGCGCTGGGCCGGGTCAAGTTGGGGAAACCGCGGCGGGCGGGCGCTCAGGCCAGCAGACGCCGCGCGATGACTTGCGCCTGGATCTCGGCGGCGCCTTCAAAGATGTTCAGGATGCGGGCGTCACACAGCACCCGGCTGATCTTGTATTCCAGTGCAAAGCCGTTGCCGCCGTGAATCTGCAACCCGTTGTCGGCCGCGGCCCAGGCGACGCGCGCGCCCAGCAGCTTGGCCATCCCGGCCTCCAGGTCGCAGCGGTGGCCGTTGTCCTTCTCCCAGGCGCTGAAATAGGTCAGCTGACGGGCGATCATGATCTCGACCGCCATCATCGCCAGCTTGCCGGACACGCGCGGGAAGTTGATCAGGGCCTTGCCGAACTGCTTGCGCTCCTGTGCGTATTGCATGGCGATGTCCAGCGCGCTTTGGGCAACACCGATGGCGCGGGCGGCGGTCTGGATACGCGCGGATTCGAAGGTTTCCATGAGCTGCTTGAAGCCCTTGCCCTCCTCTCCGCCCAGTAGGTTCTCGCCTTTGACGTGGAAGCCGTCGAAGGCCAGCTCGTATTCCTTCATGCCGCGATAGCCCAGCACCTCGATCTCGCCGCCGGTCATGCCGGGGGTCGGGAAGGGGTTGTCGTCGGTGCCGGGTGTCTTTTCGGCCAGGAACATCGACAAGCCCCGGTGGTCGGTGGTTTCGGGATCGGTGCGCGCCAGCAACGTCATCACATGGGTGCGCGCGGCATGGGTGATCCAGGTCTTGTTGCCCGTGATCTTGTAGTCGCCATTCTCGTCCTTGACCGCGCGGGTGCGCAGGCTGCCGAGGTCCGAGCCGGTGTTGGGTTCGGTGAACACGGCCGTCGGCAGGATCTCGGCGCTGGCGATCTTGGGCAGCCATTGGGCCTTTTGGTCGTCGGTGCCGCCCGCGATGATCAACTCGGCCGCGATCTCGGACCGGGTGCCAAGGCTGCCGACGCCGATATACCCGCGCGACAGTTCTTCGGAGACCACGCACATCGACGCCTTGGACAGGCCGAACCCGCCGTATTCCTCGGGGATGGTCAGGCCGAATACGCCCATCTCGGCCAGTTCCTCGATGATTTCCATCGGGATCAGCTCGTCCTTGAGGTGCCATTCATGGGCGTTTGGCTCGACCCGATCCAGCGCATAGCGGCGGAACTGCTCGCGGATCATCTCGAGCTCTTCGTCAAGGCCCGAGGCGCCGAACATGGTGGCTCCGGATTGCTCTTGCATCAGCTGAACCAGACGGCTGCGCGCGGCCTGGCTGTTGGCCTGTGCCATCAGAGTCTGTACCTCGGCGCATTGGAAGCCCGACAGCGCATCCCAGCCCAGCCCCAGATCCTGCAGGCGCACGACCTCACCCTGGTTCATCGGGATGCCGCCGGCGACCTGGTGCAAGTATTCACCAAAGGCGATCTGGTGCAGCAACTGTTCCATCTCGCCGAACTTGCCCTGGGCGTCCAGCGCCTCGGCCCATTTCTGCATCTGCTGCAGCGACTGGTTGTAGGTCGCCAGCCAGGCCAGCCCATGCGCGGCGGTCTGGTTCGCCTCGACCAAAGCGCCCGAGACGCGACCCTCGGCCGATACCATCTCGCGCACCACATCGCGCGCCCGCTCAAAGACGGACTGAACCGCCGGCAGCGCGGCCCCCGTCAGGGTCAGAAGATCAGGCAGAACCGGCTGAGAAGTCATGTTCGTCATATCTTGTCCGTCATGGGCCATGAATCACGTCCTTTGCTGGGTTATCTGGTCATATCATGCTGCAACTGCAGCGCAACAAAAATTCACAGAATGCGTCGAAAAGGTCCAAAAATTACGTAACGAATTTTGCGGTGCAGAGAAAATCTGCGGTGGTATGTAGGGGCAATGGATCTGTTTTCTTTGATGTCCCTGCCCGAACTCTACCTTGCGTTCGCGGTCGCCTTTCTGGCCGGAGCGGTGAAAGGCATGGTCGGTTTCGCCATGCCGATGGTCCTGATTTCGGGGCTCAGCATGATGCTGCCGCCTCAGCTTGCGCTGGCCGGGCTGATCCTGCCAACGGTTGTGACGAACGGGATCCAGGCCTTGAGAGAAGGACGCGCGGCAGCGATGTCTTCGATCCGGCAGTTCCGGGTCTTTCTTTCCGTCGGGCTGGTCTTTCTGTTGGGGAGCGCTCAGCTGATCAGCCTGGTTCCATCGCAGGCTTTCCTTCTGATGATCGGAATTCCAGTCACGTTCTTTGCCACGATCCAACTGCTGGGCGTTAAACTGAGCCTGTCTGAACAATCGCCGAAGATCGAGGCCGCAGTCGGTGCGGTTACCGGGTTCATTGGCGGCATATCAGGCGTTTGGGGACCTCCGACCGTTGCCTATCTGACTGCGCTGAATACACCCAAATCTGAACAATTGCGCATTCAGGGTGTGATCTATGGCTTGGGAGCCTTGGCTCTGGTCGTGGCGCATATTGGATCAGGCGTGTTGCGGGCTGAAACCGTGCCGTTCTCGGCTGCGCTGACCCTTCCGGCTTTGGCCGGCATGTGGCTGGGATTGCAGATGCATGATCGGATTGATCAGGCCACGTTCCGCAAGGCGACTTTGTTGGTTCTGATGATCGCAGGTGCGAACTTGCTGCGCAGGGGGGTGTTCGGTTGAACGCTCAACCCTTACGTTCAAAATAGCGGAAGGCAAAAAACAGTCCGAACATCAGGAACAGCAGTCCCGAAAGATCGCCGATCAAAAAGGCAAAATACTCGGCCGTCGCGCTGCCAAAAGCCAGGTTGGTCAGGCCGGATACCAGGATTGACGTGATGACTCCGACCCCCATGATGCAGGCCCAGCAGGGCGCCCGATCAGCGGCGGGAAACAGATCCCATCCTAGCCATTTCAACAAATAGAATACGGCCGGCGCCGTCGTGACCGCAATCAAGATGGCCAGCAGTCGGCTGGTCAGAAAAACGTCCGAGCCACCGAGTGTCGCGAAAACCAGAAAGACACCGGGCAGCATGGCCAGTATCGCACGCCACCCCAAGAGCCACGCCGCGAGGACCCGCACGCCGTGCGGAAGAAACAACAGGCTGGCGCGGCTGGGGTACTCTGGAAAGAACACGTTCTGCATGGGCATCAAAACCCAAAAGGTCAGAAACGATGCGCCGATATAGGCCAACGAAGCATAAAACGTGTCAGAGGCCCACGATCGCATCACGTCATGCTTCTTTCAGGATTGCTCAGCGGTCAACGCGGGGCGTTGACGACATACCGTCCCCGGTTGGCGTTTCCGCTTTGGGACAAGTAGCCCTTCTGTACCAGCGACTTGAGGGCGCGGAAGAAGGTCGGGCGCGAAACGCTTTGCACCAAAGTGTGCTCGATCAGGCCATAGGTCCGGACTTCGCGCGTGTCTTTCGACAATTCTTCGGCCGCGTAATAAATGTCACGCTCTACCGGAGAAAGCTCTTCGAGCCCCAACGTGCGTTCCATGCTCTGCATCAACTTGCGCAGTTCCGCCAGTTTCGAGATCTCGGTCATTTCCATTCCTGATTTTACCAGTGCCACCAGTTGATATCCGCTTGGTCAAATGACCCATGATAGTCGCCTATCACGCGGCACATCTCATGTTGACACTCATCCCCTCGATAATACACTACCGCCTTGATTAGGCTGCTCATCTTGCGAGTGTGAGTGTCCGCGCGCGAGCTGCCCAAAGGTTTTTTCAGTCTTGGCCCGGTGCATTTTGCGCCGGGCTATTTCCTTGTAATGGGTCCTTGATTTACTGCATGATTTTTAGGCGGGCAACGAATTTGTTCATGCCAATGTCACATTACAACTGCAGGAAGAACAAATAACTGCAAGGACCCGTTATTGTGCGCGCAGGGGCCCGCAACTGCGCCCCTGCATGTCGGTTCAGCCGATAGCGACGGCTTTGATGTCTTCGTCGATGAACGGCAAATACTGTTCAAAGTTCTCGGCAAACATGTGCACCAGCTTTTCCGCCTGTTTGTCGAAAGCGGCCTGATCGTCCCAGGTACGGCGCGGATCCAGCAGAACTTCGGGCACGCCGGGGACCGTCACCGGAACGTCGAAGCCGAAATTGGCGTCCTTGCGATACTCGGCATCGGCCAGCGAGCCGTCCAGAGCCGCAGTCAGCAGGGCGCGGGTGGCCTTGATGGGCATCCGGCTGCCAACGCCGTATGCGCCGCCAGTCCAGCCGGTATTGACCAGCCAACAGGTTGCGCCGTGCTGGGCGATCTTGTCGCGCAGCAGCTTGCCGTATTCCTCGGGGCGGCGCGGCATGAACGGGGCGCCAAAGCAGGTCGAGAAGGTGGGCTGCGGCTCAGTCACGCCGCGTTCGGTTCCGGCCACCTTCGAGGTGAAACCCGACAGGAAGTGGTACATCGCCTGCGCCGGGGTCAGCCGCGCGATTGGCGGCAGGACGCCGAAGGCATCACAGGTCAGCATGATGATGTTTTTCGGGTGCCCGCCCAGCGCCGTCTTGGAGGCGTTCGAAATGTATTCCAGCGGGTAGGCGCACCGCATGTTCGCGGTCAGGCTGTCATCGTTGAAATCCAGTTTCAGGGTTTCGGGATCGAAGACCATGTTCTCGATCACCGTGCCGAACTTCGACGTGGTCGCGTAGATCTCGGGTTCCGCTTCGGCGCTCAGATTGATGGTCTTGGCATAGCATCCGCCTTCGAAGTTGAAGGTCCCGCGATCCGACCAGCCGTGCTCGTCGTCGCCGATCAGAACACGTGCCGGATCAGCCGAAAGCGTGGTCTTTCCGGTGCCGGACAGGCCGAAGAAAACGGCGGTGTCGACGGGGTTGCCCACCGCATGGTTGGCCGAGCAATGCATCGGCATCACGCCTTTTTCCGGCAGCAGGTAGTTCAGAAGCGTAAACACGGACTTCTTGTTCTCGCCCGCGTATTCGGTGCCGCCGATGAGAATCAGTTTGCGGTCAAAGTTCAGCGCGATCACCGTTTCGCTTCGGCAATCGTGCTTTTTCGGGTCCGCCTGGAAACTGGGGCAGTTGATGATGGTGTAATCTGCGATGAATTCGTCCAGGTCCTCGCGGTCCGGGCGACGCAGCAGGTGCCGGATGAACAGGTTGTGCCAGGCCAGTTCCGTAACCATGCGCACATTGATCGCATAGGCAGGATCAGCGCCGCCAACCAGATCCTGAACGAAGTAGTCCTTGCCTTTCATATGGGCCAGCATGTCGGCGTACAGCGCGTCAAAGCCATCGGGGCTCATTTCCGCGTTGTTTTCCCACCAGATGCTGTCCGCCACGCTTTCGGTCCGGACGACGTGCTTGTCCTTGGGTGACCGGCCCGTGAACTTGCCGGTGGACACCAGAAACGCTCCGCCATTGCCCAGCGTGCCTTCATTCCGCTTGAGCGCCTTCTGAATCAGCGCCGGCTCCATCAAGTTGTAATAGACATTGCCCAGCCCCTCGATGCCTTGATCTTCGAGGCGGAACTGCGGGTTTACCCGTCCAAATGTCATTCGTGTCTTCTCCTGTGGCGGCGCTGCGGCGGTTGGGGCCGTCTGCGCTCATGAGGCGTAGTGCCGGTTAGTCCGGCGGATAAGGGCCTCATATCACGGCCGTTTAGGGCATGAACAGGACGGTTTGGCACAGTTAGCGCAACCAAGGCCGGGTTTAGCGCAACCAAGATTTTCCGGTCGGAAAACCCGGGCACTTTCGGAAGCGCAGGACGACCTTTTTGTCGCAGGATCGTGAACAATGTGGCGCGATTCGTACATCCGGATTGATTCGCGGCCTTAAAAAAGCCAAGAATGCCCTACAAAAAGCAAAAATATATCGTGAGTGAGCAGGTAAAGGGGCAGCCCTATGTCTAAGATTGCACTGGTGGATGACGATCGGAACATTCTGACGTCCGTATCCATGACGCTCGAGGCCGAAGGGTTCGAGGTCGAAACCTACAATGACGGGCAGGCAGCCCTTGACGCGTTCAACAAGAAACTGCCGGATATGGCGGTTCTGGACATCAAGATGCCCCGCATGGACGGCATGGATCTGCTGCAGCGGCTGCGGCAGAAAACCCAGATGCCGGTGATTTTCCTCACGTCCAAAGACGATGAGATCGACGAGGTTCTGGGCCTGCGGATGGGCGCGGACGACTACGTGAAAAAGCCGTTCTCTCAACGCCTTCTGGTCGAGCGCATCCGTGCGCTGCTGCGCCGTCAGGAAGCGACTGACGGGGATGCGTCGGCTGCAACCACCGGGGACGCAAAGGTGATGGAGCGCGGCGATCTGCGCATGGACCCCCTGCGTCACGCGGTCAGCTGGAAGGGGACCGATGTTTCGCTGACGGTCACGGAATTCCTGCTGCTGCAGGCCTTGGCGCAACGCCCCGGCTTCGTCAAAAGCCGCGATCAGCTGATGGATGTCGCATATGACGATCAGGTCTATGTCGACGACCGGACCATCGACAGCCACATCAAGCGTCTGCGCAAGAAGATGCGTGCTGCTGATCCCGAGTTTTCGGCTATCGAAACGCTGTACGGTATCGGGTACCGTTACAACGAGGAATAAGCCGGGCCGGCTTTCTGCAAAGGTGAATTTGTTTCGTGCGTGACACCGAGCAATCCAGCGAGTTGCGCGACGGTGACGTCGTTCTGGGCGATGATTGGGTCATCCCGCAAGACCCCGAGTCGGCCGAGCTGCGCGCGCGGCGATCGCGGCGTACTCTGTTCACGCTGCGCAACTCGCCGCTGGCGCGCAAGATCATCACGTTCAACCTGATTGCTTTGGTGATCTTGGTCGCAGGTCTGCTGTACCTGGACGACACCCGAAAAGAGAGGGTCCAGCAAACGGCGCGAGACCTCATTGGCGATGCGCAACTGGTCAGCAACGTCTTCGAGGCACAACTGCGCCAGGTCGCCGGATCGCGGGACGCTTCTGACCTGAACGTCAAGGCGACCCTTGCCGGGCTGAGCATCCCCGAGGGCGGCGAAGTCTTCGTCTATGACAGCACCGGCACGTTGATCGGCTGGACTCGCGGTTCCTCGACCGTGGCGGAATTGCCGGGCCTGATTCAGGCCGAAGCGGATGCTCCGACCGGCAGCACGTTGATCTCTGATGCCCTGACCGCCGTCTGGAATGGTCTGTATTCGGTTTTCACCACCGGATCTGAAGCCGAGGCACCGACGCTGGCACAGCGGGTTCAGGACATCATACCAAACGCGCTGGACGGCCACATGCAGGTTCACGCCGTGTCTGACGCCGCCGGAGACACTGTGATTGTGGCGGCGTCGCCAATCGTTCTGGATGGCGCCCCTGTGGGGGCTGTCGCAATGGCCGGTCCCGCCGGAGAAATCGACGCACTGGCTCGGAAAGAGCAGGAACGCATTCTGCAGATGTTTGTCGTTGCCCTGCTGGTCTCGGTGGGTCTCAGCCTTGTGCTGGCCTCAACCATCGCGAACCCGCTGGCGGATCTGGCCGCTGCGGCGGAAATGGGCAAGGACCGTGGCACTGGGGTCAATCCCGGCCGTATCCGCATCCCCGATCTGAGCGCTCGCCCGGACGAGATTGGTCGGCTAAGCCGTGCGCTGCGGGGAATGGTGACGGCGCTCTACAACCGGATAGACGCCAACGAACAGTTCGCGGCTGACGTCGCGCATGAAATCAAGAACCCCTTGGCCAGCCTGCAGTCGGCCGTCGGTACGCTGCGAATGGTCAAGCGTGACGATCAGCGCGAGAAATTGTTGGGCGTTATCGAGCACGATGTCCGCCGATTGGACCGCCTTGTCAGCGACATCTCGAACGCGTCCCGCCTGGATGCTGAACTGGTCAAAGAGCAGGAGCAGCCCTTCGATCTTCTGAAGCTGATCGGCAATATCAGTCAGTACCTGGGCGAAGATGCCCGATCGAAGGGGATCGACTACATCACGGATTTGCCGTCCAAGCCCATCGTCATAAACGGGCTCGAGGCCCGTCTGGCGCAGGTTTTCGTGAACCTGATTACAAATGCCATCTCCTTCTGCGAGGAAAGCGACGCGATCCGCGTTTGGGTGCGCCAACGCGAAAATCGGGTTCTGGTTGTTGTCGAAGACACTGGCCCCGGTATTCCGGATCAGGCCCTGACCAAGGTGTTCAAGCGCTTCTATTCGCAGCGCCCGGCCGAGCATTTCGGCAACAATTCGGGCCTTGGACTTGCGATCTCGAAACAGATTGTCGAGGCCCACGGCGGCGTCATCTGGGCCGAGAACATCCGTCCGACCGAGGCGGACATCACGTCGGACCCGCAAGGTGCGCGGTTTGTCGTGGGTCTTCCCCTTTAAGCGATGTGCGCTTTGCGCCTTCCGGAAAAGCCCAGCGATGATCCGGTCTGCGTGCACGCCACCTGCGTTGCCGTTGCAGGCCGCGGCGCCCTGATTTCGGGGCCGTCCGGGGCCGGAAAATCGGCACTTGCATTGCAGATGATGGGCTTCGGAGCGGACCTCGTCGCCGATGATCGTGTGAATTTGACCCTGTCGGGCGACCGGGTGCTGGCGGATGCGGTTCCTCAAATCCGTGGATTGCTCGAAGCCCGCGGCGTCGGGCTGCTGCGCGCCACGGCCTGCGGTCCCGTTCCGTTGGATTGGATCGTGGATCTGGATCAGGTGGAATCCCAACGACTGCCGGAACCGCGACAGGTTCTTGTGCTGGGACATCCTGTTCCCTTGCTTCATGCCGCCGGCGTCCCCAACTTGGCATCAGCACTTGTTCAACTGATGAAAATGGGGCGCGTCGATCCGCAATGGCCAAGCACATGACAGCACAAACGCGCATCGTTCTGGTGACAGGTCCGTCGGGCGCGGGCCGGTCGACGGCGATTCATGTGCTCGAGGATCTGGGCTATGAGGCCATCGACAACTTGCCGATGGGCCTGTTGCTGCGCCTGATGGAGGGCGCGGATCCATCCCGGCCGATGGCGCTGGGGATCGATGCCCGCAATCGTGATTTCTCGACCATCGGCTTTATCGAATTGGTCGCCAAACTGGGCCGGATGAGCCAGGTGGACCTGTCCACGCTCTATCTGGATTGCAGCGACGACGTGCTGTTGCGCCGGTTTTCGGAAACCCGGCGCCGTCATCCGGTCGCAACCGATGCCAGCCCCGAAACCGGTATCCGTCAGGAAAAGGAATTGTTGGAGCCGATCCGCGAGATCGCCGACACCCTGATCGACACCAGCGTGCTCAACGTGCACCAGCTGCGATCCGAGGTTGAACGCTGGTTCGCCCCGGAGGGAGGCCGGCATCTGGCCGTTTCTATCGAGTCCTTCTCGTACAAACGGGGGCTGCCGCTGGGCCTCGACATGGTGTTCGACTGCCGATTTCTGGCCAACCCATATTGGCGTCCGGAGCTGCGCGAGGCTGATGGTCGAAATCCGGACGTTGCGTCCTATGTTCAGGCTGACACGAACTATGCCGCCTTTTTCGAACGGGTGGTGGAACTGTTGCTGTCTCTGCTGCCCGCCTTCAAGGCCGAGGGCAAAACACACCTGTCGGTCGCCTTCGGCTGTACCGGGGGTCAGCACCGCTCGGTCGCGATGGCCGAAGCGGTCGCAAAAGCCCTTGCAGAGCAGGGGCAGCCGGTGGCAATTAGACACCGCGAGATGGAACGTCGATCGTTGAATGTGAGGCCGGATTGATCGGAATTGTAATCGTGGCGCATGGCGGATTGGCCCAGGAATACCTGGCGGCCATGCAACACGTCGTGGGCAAGCAACCCGGCCTTGTGGCAGTGTCGATCGACGCTGATCATGATCGCGAAGAAAAGCAGGCCGAAATCTGTCGGGCCGCGGATGCTGTGGATGTCGGCGACGGTGTTGTTGTCGTGACCGATCTGTTCGGGGGCAGCCCCTCGAATCTCAGCCTGCGCGCCTGTGCGCCGCAGGACCGTAGAATTCTTTACGGCGCCAACCTTCCGATGCTGATCAAACTGGCCAAAAGCCGCCAACTTCCGGTCGGGGACGCCGTCCGTAGGGCTATGGAGGCTGGACGAAAGTACATCAATGCGCAAAATGTGACATTGGACTGACATCGGATCGATTGAATATGGCCACCAAAAGCTTGAAAATCATCAACGAAAAGGGCTTGCACGCGCGCGCTTCAGCCAAATTGGTCGAGGTAGTCGAAGGGTTTGACGCCCGCGCCGAAGTGTCCAAAGACGGCATGTCCGCGTCGGGTGACAGCATTATGGGCCTTTTGATGTTGGCGGCTTCGCGTGGAACGACTATTGACGTCGAAACGTCCGGGCCGGATGCTGAGGCGCTGGCAGATGCGCTGGAAGCATTGGTGAACGACAAGTTCGGCGAAGGTTTCTGACGCAGGGCACTGCCACAAAACAAGAACGGGAAGACCAGGAATTGGCGGAAACCACGCACGATACCAAGACCAACACGGTGGTGGCCGAGACCGCGGAAGCGGGCGAAATCTACGACCGCCGCACGCTGACCTACGCAAATTCGTTTGACGACGCCTGGACCTCGACGGCCATCAAGGCGATCGAATGGTGCACAGGCAAGCTGACCATTCTGCGCATGGTCAACAAGTTCGAAAAGCAGAATGAAAAGTATCGCGGCCAGAAATTCTGGGGTGGTGCCCTTGGTATCATGGGAATCGACCTGACCACGCCCGAACACCAGATTGCGCGCATTCCGAAAGAGGGGCCCGTTGTGGTGGTGGCCAATCACCCGCATGGGATGGTGGACGGCATGATCCTGGCCGAATTGATCGGACGCGTGCGCCAGGACTATCGCATCCTGACCCGCTCGGTTCTGACCGGGCTGGATGAAGCCGCGACATCGTTCATGATCCCGGTCCCGTTTCCACATGACCCCGAAGCCCAGAGCAAGATGCTTGAGATGCGGGGCAAAGCGATGGAGCACCTCAAGAACGGTGGTGTCGTCGCGCTGTTCCCATCCGGTGTGGTGATGTCTTCGGACACGTGGTTCGGCCCGGCTCAGGAACGCGAATGGAACGTGTTTACCGCCAAGATGATCCGGCGATCCGGTGCCAAGGTTCTGCCCATCTACTTCCCCGGCAGCAATTCGCGCTGGTACCAGATTGCCAACAAACTATCGGCAATTTTGCGTCAGGGACTTCTGCTGCATGAGATCGTCCGGTCCTGCAACAAACCGGTCGGCCCCGTGATCGGAGAGCCGATTTCGGACGAGGACATGAAACTGCTCGAACGCGACCCGCGCGGATTCATGACCTGGCTCAGAAAACACACGCTGGGCTTGGGGCAGTCACCAGAAGCCTGATCCACCGTTCATTGGCGCGAAAAAATCGCGGGCGAGCGGGGCGGTCTCTTGACGGCTTAGCGCGTCGGGACCGGAACCTCGCCACGGTAGTCATAAAACCCGCGATCGGTCTTGCGGCCCAGCCAGCCGGCCTCGACGTATTTCGTCAGCAACGGGCAGGGGCGGTACTTTGTATCCGCCAACCCATCATGGAGGACGTTCATGATGGCCAGGCAGGTGTCCAGCCCAATAAAATCGGCCAGTTCCAGCGGACCCATGGGGTGATTGGCGCCCAGCTTCATGGACTGGTCGATCGACTGAACACTGCCGACCCCTTCATACAGAGTATAGACGGCCTCGTTGATCATCGGCATCAGGATACGGTTCACGATGAAGGCCGGAAAATCCTCGGCGCTGGCGGCGGTTTTGCCCAACCGATCCACCACGGCCTTGCAGGTGGCGAAGGTTTCTTCGTCGGTGGCGATACCGCGAATCAACTCGACCAATTGCATGACAGGAACCGGGTTCATGAAGTGGAACCCCATGAAACGCTCCGGCCGATCCGTCCGGCTGGCAAGCCGTGTGATCGAAATGGACGAGGTGTTCGACGTCAGGATCGTATGGGCCTGCAAATGCGGCTGCAGATCCTCGAAAATCGCCTGCTTGATGGCCTCACGTTCGGTCGCGGCTTCGATCACGAGGTCCGTCTGGCCGATCTCGGGAAGGTTCAGCGTGGTCTTGATCCGTTGCAGCGCGGTCTGCATCTCGTCGTCACCGATCTTTCCGCGTGACACCTGACGAGCCAGGTTGCCCTTGATCGTTTCAATGGCAGCGTCCAGCGCATCCTGGCTGATGTCGTTCAGCAGAACGTCATACCCTGCCAACGCCATCACGTGGGCAATTCCGTTGCCCATCTGGCCCGCGCCGATTACTCCGACTGATTTCACGTCCATATTGAACTGCCTTCCGCATCAAGGTTCAGGGGGACATTATCGGCAGTCCGGGTTGGGCGGCAAGGGGTTGGGACCGGTCCAATTCGCTTCAAATGCGCACATTAGAGTTTTCTAAACACCTAAGGCCGCAGAATGGCGATTGGGTGAAGAAAATGGGTGGCTGACATGAGTTATCATGAGTCGGGCGCGACCGGGGTCGAGGAATCCGTCTGCCGGTACGGGGCGTCAAAATTGTGGTTTCGCGGGCCAAAGCGTGCGTTGCAGGTACCATATGTGGCCTGCGTCGGCGGCACCGAGACATTCGGTCGGTTCGTCGATTCTCCGTTTCCTGTCGTGTTGGAGCAGCGGCTGGAAATGCAGTGTCTGAATCTGGGAAGTCTGTTCACGGGTGCCGAGGGATTGGCGCGGGATCCGGAAATTCTGAGCCTGATGAATGGCGCCGAGGTTTGCGTGCTGCAACTGCCCTCGGCGCTGAATCAGTCCAACCGGTTCTACCGTGTTCATCCCCGACGCAATGATCGGGTGCTCCAGGCAACATCGGACCTTTCCGCGTTGTACCCCGAAGTTGACTTCGCCGACGTTCATTTTGTGCGGCACCTTATGTCCAGGTTGTCGGCATCTTCGGACGCACGGTTCGAAGTGGTGGCCGCCGAGTTGCGGCGGGCTTGGGCAGAGGCGCTTCGCACGCTGTTGGACAACGTCACCAGCCGGGTTCTGCTGCTGTGGCTGGACTGGGATCACAGCCCGGCAGTCGGGCTGGATGCGCGGGGGGTATCTGATCCGGTGCCAATTACACAGGCCATGATTGATGGATTGTCGGATGGAGGGGTGCCAACCGTGAAGATGACGGTGCGCCCTTCAGGTGCTTCGGATGATCTTGAGGACATGCTGTTCGGCACGATGCAGCAACCGATGGCGGAATATATGATCGGACCGGCCACGCACCGGGCTATTGCAGAACGTTTGCTGCCTGCGATCCGAGACCTCGAATGACAAAGGCCCGCCGATTGGCGGGCCTTGATCGTTTCGAAGTCTGGACGTATCAGCCCAGCTTTTCGGTCAGTTCTGGCACGGCCTGGAACAGGTCCGCGACCAGGCCGTAGTCCGCGACCTGGAAGATCGGAGCTTCTTCGTCTTTGTTGATCGCGACGATGATCTTCGAATCCTTCATGCCGGCCAGGTGCTGGATCGCACCCGAAATACCAACCGCGATGTACAGATCGGGTGCAACGACCTTGCCGGTCTGACCCACCTGCCAGTCGTTCGGGGCATAGCCCGAGTCGACTGCCGCACGGCTGGCACCAACCGCCGCGCCCAGCTTGTCGGCCAGGGCTTCGATCAGTTTGAAGTCTTCTTCCGAGCCAACACCACGGCCGCCCGAGACAACGACGCCGGCCGAGGTCAGTTCTGGACGGTCGCTTTCGGCGACCTTGTCCTCGACCCACTCCGACAGGCCGGGGTTTTCACCGACCGATACGGTCTCGACCGGGGCCGATCCGCCTTCGCCGGCCGCATCAAAGCTGGCCGTACGGAAGGTGATGACCTTCTTGGGATCGTTCGACTTGACGGTCTGGATCGCGTTGCCCGCGTAGATCGGGCGCTCGAAGGTCGAGCCGTCCACTACTCCCGAAGCGTCCGAGATCACCATAACGTCCAGCAGCGCGGCCACGCGCGGTATGACGTTCTTGGCGTCGGTGGTGGCGGGCGCCACGATATGCTCATAGCCGTCGGCCAGGCTGACGATCAGCGCGGCGGTCGATTCGGCCAGACGGTGACCCAGCGACGGGTCTTCGGCGACCAGAACCTTGGACACGCCGTCGATCTTGGCGGCGGCTTCGCCGGCAGCGGCGGCCGAGCCACCCGCGGCCAGAACGGTCACGTCACCCAGCTGCTTGGCAGCGGTGACCGCCTTGGCGGTTGCGTCCATCGCCAGTTCGCCATTGTTGACTTCGGCAAGCAGAAGTACAGCCATTACACAGCCCCCGCTTCTTTGAGTTTCCCGACCAGCTCGTCGACCGAGCCCACGATGATACCCGCGGCGCGTGCCGGCGGCTCTTCGGTCTTGACGACTTCGAGCCGCGGCGTGACGTCGACGCCGTAGTCGGCGGCTGTTTTTTCGTCCAGCGGCTTTTTCTTGGCCTTCATGATGTTCGGCAGCGACGCATAGCGCGGCTCGTTCAGGCGCAGGTCGACGGTGATGATGGCCGGCATCTTGACGCTGATGGTCTGCAGACCGCCGTCAACTTCACGCGTGACCTTGGCGGTGTCGCCTTCGATGTCCAGTTCGGACGCGAAGGTGCCTTGGCTCCAGCCCAGCAGAGCCGACAGCATCTGACCGGTGGCGTTCATGTCGTTGTCGATCGCCTGCTTGCCGCACAGAACCAGTCCGGGCTGTTCTTCCTCGACCACCTTGGCCAGGATCTTGGCAACGGCCAGCGGTTCGATGTCCTGGTGGACGTCATCCGCCGCGACCACCAGAATGGCGCGGTCCGCACCCATGGCCAGCGCGGTGCGCAGCGTTTCCTGCGCCTGCTTGACGCCGATCGAAACGGCCACGACCTCGTCGGCCTTGCCTGCTTCTTTCAGGCGGATCGCCTCTTCGACGGCAATCTCGTCGAAAGGGTTCATCGACATTTTGACATTGGCGAGATCAACACCGCTGCCGTCCGCTTTGACGCGAACTTTCACGTTGTAGTCGATCACGCGCTTGACAGGCACAAGTACCTTCATTTTTGCGTACGCTCCTTACAAAAACGGCAAGCCGCAATGCGACTCCACCAATGCTCTCGTCGGCCTAGATAGCGCCTTGCGGGGCGTCGGGACAGGGCAAAATCGTCACGTCATGTCGTGGGGACGTCGCGTTTCACGCTTTTTGACGTGAAGGAACGAAAGATTGTTACCCGGCCGATGGGCGGTTTTGCCGCGCCGGATGGTGCGAAATCGCTCTCAAGAAGTTTTTGTCTCAGCAGTTCGCGCCCGCCCTTCTGGCCGGGGCTTCGCCCTTCCGGTCGCCACAACGTCCGCTGGACGTTGTGCCGCTTTCAGCGGTTCGCGCCCGGAACCCACAATACGTCATCGCGACCGCCGTTGTTGGCGCAGCGGGCTGCCACGAAGAACCAGTCGCTGAGGCGGTTGAGGTATTTCACCGCGGCCTCGTTCACCGGTTCCATGTTGGTCAGTTCGACAGACAGGCGCTCGGCGCGCCGCGAGACCGTGCGGCAGACATGAAGATGCGCCGCCAGCTTTGATCCGCCCGGCAAGATGAAGCTGCGCAACGGCTCGAGGTCGGCGTTCATCGCGTCGATTTCCGATTCCAGACGATCGATCTGGGCCGGGGCGATCCGTAGGGGCGGGTAGTCGGCCTCGGCGTCTTTTTCCATGTCGGGGCGGCACAGATCAGCGCCCAGGTCGAACAGATCGTTCTGAATGCGGGCCAGCGCCGCATCGACCTCGCCCTCGGCCTCGGTGCGGGCCACGCCGACAAAGGCGTTCAGTTCGTCCACCGTGCCATAGGCCGCCACGCGGCCCGAGTATTTTGCAACCCGTTCGCCATTGCCCAACGCGGTTTTGCCATCGTCCCCGGTGCGGGTATAAATCTTGTTCAGAACGACCATCTACTGCACTCCCTGTCCACGCAGATAGACGTAGAGCACGATCAGTACCACGGCAATGAATTGAAACAGGATGCGCAGCCGCATCATCTTGTTGCTTTTCTTGGCAGCCGCCATGCCGCCCTTGCCGAAATTGGATATGCCGATGGCCAGAACAACGACGACCGCCGCCATGGCCAAAAGAAGTACGCCCATTAGAAGGTCCATGAACTCACCGTCCGCATTTGTTTTATCCTTTGCGCACCATCTAGCGGGGCGGCCCGCGAAAGCGAACGGGTAATTTCGTCTCAGATACCCGAAAGGATGCGGTCTATCGTGCCCGTTGGCAGAATGCGGCGCAGATAACCCGCGATATAGGTCGGTGTGGTCACGTAGTATCGAGCCTTGGGCGACTTTGCCTCGAGCGCGCGGGCAAGTTTGTCGGTTACCGCAGACGCCGGCAGCTCGAACCGGTCGGGACCCGAGTCTTCGTACAGACGTTTGAGCAGCGACCCCTCATACTTGTCGCGCAGGGCCGAGTTTTCCCAATCTATGAACCGTTCAAAAACCGGTATGGCTTTTTCGCGCAGTTTAGAGGTGATGGGACCGGGTTCAATCAGCACCACTTTGATGCCGGTGCCGCGCAGCTCCAGCCTCATCGTATCGGTCAGGCCTTCGATGGCGTATTTCGTGGCGACGTAGGCACCGCGCCAGGGAAAGGCGACCAGACCCAGAACCGACGAGTTCTGTACGATGCGGCCATGGCCCTGTGCACGCATGACGGGTATCACCTGCCGGGTCAGTTCGTGCCAGCCAAAAACATTGGTCTCGAAGATATGGCGCAACCCGTCGGTGGGCACGTCTTCAATCGCGCCGGGCAGGCCATGGGCGCCGTTGTTGAACAGCGCGTCCAACGTGCCGCCCGTTGCTTCGAGAACACTGGCCAATCCCGAAGTGATCGTTTCGGCATCGGTATAGTCGATTCTTGGGCTGTCAAAGCCCTGAGCCCTCAGCCTGTCGCAATCGCGCTGATGTCTGCAGGCGGCAAACACGCGCCATCCGCGTGCACGCATCCCGTGTGCCGCGTCCAGACCAATGCCGGATGAGCATCCGGTGATGAGGATGGATTTCTGCATGTCTGCCCCAAAGTCGTCCTCGGCAAAAACTATTGCGAGGATCGGCCTCCGGCAATGACGGCATCACGTCAATTTGTGCTTTTTCGGATCAACGAGGAGGAAATCCAGCCAACCTGTTGCTCGGGCAACACGCGCAGGCGCAGCCAACCGGTTCCGGACTCGCTCAGAACTTCGACCTGCTGACCCATCCGCGCTTTGCCGATGATCGGATAGATCGTGCCGGGGCCGTCGCGCATGTTCACGCGGGTACCGGACACGATACGAATATCTTTTGGCGGCTCTGCGGGTGCAGGGGCGGCTGCCGCTTCCGGTTCGGCGTCGGTGTCCAAAACCTGGACGGCCGCGTTTTCATCCAGTGACGCCAGCGAAAAGGTACCGCCGGTATTGTCGAAACTGGACAGATCAGAATTCAGACCGGCCGCGATCTGCGCCAGTAACGCCTCGGTATCGACGGCATCGGCGGCGGGGATCGGTTCCGGCTTGGGTTCGGACGGCTTGGCGGGGCGCAGGGCCACTTTCGTCACAAGCTCGGTTGCCGGGGAGGGGACCAGTGGCCTGGGCTCGGGTTTCTCAGCTGCCGCAACGACGGGTGGTGCCTCGGCGCGGGTTCCGCGCGGTTCGAATTCGGATCCACCGCTCATGACGTAGAAGAACCAGCCGAGCATGGCAAAAGTAACAAGCATAAGGCGCGTCATGGCGCATCCCCCGGTAATCATAACAACAAGAAAAAGGCAGCATTCAATTGTTGGGATCCTACCATAGTTCGGGTCTCGAGTCGAAAATCGGGGGAAATCGCCGGGTTGGCTCCCCCTGTTGCAAAAACCCCGACTTGTCCCCAGCAAAATATGCCTTGGTTGCTTTACCACGCGCGCCGGGCGTCGTATCACATCATCTATGAACGACACGATCGACGACCCCAACATGGAGGCCCCCGACGCCGGGGGTGAGGTGGCCGAACCGCTGCGCCGGGCAATTGGCGAGCGTTATCTAACCTATGCTCTCTCCACCATCATGCACCGCGCGCTGCCGGATGCGCGCGACGGGCTGAAGCCGGTTCACCGGCGAATCCTCTACGCTATGCGCGAGCTGCGACTCAGCTCCTCGGGCGGGTTCCGCAAGTCGGCCAAGATCTCGGGTGACGTGATGGGTAACTATCACCCGCACGGGGACGCCGCGATCTATGACGCGATGGCGCGTCTGGCGCAGGATTTCAACGTCCGCTACCCGCTGGTCGACGGGCAGGGGAATTTCGGCAATATCGACGGCGACAACCCGGCGGCCTCGCGCTACACCGAGGCCCGGATGACCATCGTTGCCGAGGCGTTGCTGGAGGGGCTGAACGAGGACGCCGTCGATTTCCGCGACAACTATGACGGCACGCTGACCGAACCGGTCGTCTTGCCGGCACAGTTCCCGAACCTTCTGGCCAATGGCGCCTCAGGCATTGCCGTGGGCATGGCGACGAACATCCCGCCCCACAACATCGCCGAGCTGTGCGACGCCTGTCTGCATCTGATCAAGACGCCCGACGCGCGTGACGACACGCTGCTGAACTATGTGTCGGGGCCCGATTTCCCAACGGGCGGCGTAATCGTAGAACCGGCCGAGAATATCGCGCAGGCCTATCGCACCGGGCGCGGATCGTTCCGGCTGCGTTGCAAATACGAGGTCGAGGATCTGGGCCGCGGCCAGTGGCAGATCGTGGTCACCGAGATCCCGTATCAGGTTCAGAAATCCAAGCTGATCGAAAAGATCGCCGAGCTGATCCAGACCAAAAAGATCCCGATCCTGGGCGATGTGCGCGACGAATCCGCCGACGACATCCGCCTCATCCTCGAACCGCGCTCCAAGAACGTGGACCCCGAGGTGTTGATGAACATGCTGTATCGTAACTCGGATCTCGAGGTGCGGTTCAGCCTGAACATGAACGTGCTGATCGACGGGGTGACGCCCAAGGTCTGTTCGATGAAGGAAGTGCTGCGCGCCTTCCTCGATCACCGGCAAGAGGTGCTGCTGCGCCGCTCGCGTCACCGCATGGCCAAGATCGACCACCGGTTGGAGGTGTTGGAGGGCTTTATCGTTGCCTTCCTGAATCTCGACCGCGTGATTGATATCATCCGCTATGACGACGATCCCAAGGCCGCGCTGATGCGAGAGAATTGGAGCATCGACCATGTCCGCGCCGCCAGCGAGGCCGACTATGTCTCGCCCAAGCCGGGCGAGGGCGAATTGTCCGAAGTTCAGGTCGACGCGATCCTGAACATGCGCCTGCGCAGCCTGCGTCGGCTCGAAGAGATGGAACTGGTCCGTGAGCGTGACGCGCTGATGGAAGAGCGCGCAGAACTCGAGGATCTGCTGGCGGATGAGGGTCTGCAATGGGCCAAGATCGCCGAGCAGCTGAAAGAGACCAAGAAGACCTTCGGCAAGGATTATGAGGGCGGCGCGCGTCGCACCCGCTTTGCCGAAGCAGGCGAGGTCGAGGACGTACCGCTTGAGGCGATGATCGACAAAGAGCCGATCACGGTCGTCTGCTCGCAGATGGGCTGGATCCGCGCCATGACCGGCCATATTGATCTGAACCGCGAGTTGAAGTTCAAGGACGGCGACGGGCCGCGGTTCATCTTCCATGCGGAAACCACCGACCGGCTGCTGGTCTTCGCATCGAACGGGCGGGTCTACACGGTCAGCGCCGCGAACCTTCCCGGTGGCCGGGGAATGGGTGAGCCGCTGCGCCTGATGGTCGATCTGCCCAACGAGGCACAGATCGTCGACATCCTGATCCACAAACCGGGACGCAAACTTCTGGTTGCTTCGGATGCTGGCAACGGGTTCATGGTGCCCGAGGACGAGGTGCTGGCCCAGACCCGCAACGGCAAACAGGTGCTGAACGTCAAGGATGACGAGCGCGCGGTGATCTGCAAGCCGATCGAGGGCGATCACGTTGCTGTGGTATCGCAGAACGGCAAGTTTCTGGTGTTTCCGGTCTCCGAACTGCCCGAGATGACGCGTGGCAAGGGCGTGCGTCTCCAGAAATACAACATGGCGCGCGGGCGCCAGGGCACGCTGGAGCTGGATGGTGGCCTGTCCGACCTGACGACGTTCAACTGGGAGGACGGTTTGAAATGGTCAATGGGCGGCGACAAGACGCGGCATGAGGCAGATATGTCTCAATGGCTGGCAAAGCGCGCAAGCGTCGGAAAAAAACCGCCCTATGGGTTCCCGCGCGATTACAAGTTCTCGTGATCGTGCGCCGACCACGGTGGAAATCTGCCGATACGGCTTGGCACATGCTGCATCGGTGCGCTAGATCAAAGAAAAACAGGCCTATCGAGACGAGACAATGCTGCGCATTCTGACCCTGATTACCGGACTGGCCCTGGTGGGCGCCTGCACGCAGACGCAACTCTATGAAGAACCGGAAGATCTGGGTGAATTCAAGCTGCGCGTGAACTATGCGTTTGCCGACAAGGCCGTCCAGGGGCCGGTGTCGCGGGACGCGACGCCCCAGGAATGGACCGAAGCGATCCAGAAGGCCGTCGAAATCCGCCTTGGTCGCTATCAGGGCTCGCAGGAGTATGACATCGGGATCAGCCTCGAAGGCTATATGCTGGCACCTCCTGGTATTCCGGTGATCTACAACCCCAAAAGCACAGCGATCGTTCTGGTCAACGTCTATGATGTCGGCAAGAAAGAGTTTCTGGCCAAAGGCAAGCAGTTTCAGGTCCTCGAAGATACCACCGGTGGCAGCGCTCTGAAGGGCTCGGGCAACGAACGCACCAAGGAAGAGCAGATGAGCGGTTTGGCACTGAAAGTGGCGGACCGCGTCGAGGAATGGCTGGCTGAAGAGCACAAGGACAACGGGTGGTTCGACCTGCGCCCCGGCCTGATCCAACCGATTGAATCCGGACAGGTGGTACAAAACCCGGCATAGTTTTGAGGATTTCCCTCAGGATGTGCTTGATTTTCCGCTTTGAACCAAATATCTCGCGCGCGCAGATGTAACCACGGGACCAAGGGTCCCCCAAATCGCAAAAGGGCGCCTGAGGAATGGCAAAGGAAAAGTTTGAGCGTACAAAACCGCACGTCAACATTGGCACGATTGGCCACGTTGACCACGGCAAGACGACGCTGACCGCAG
>NZ_JBQFUM010000005.1:0-375073 GCF_056539185.1 Ruegeria sp. BC6 | reverse complement strand
CCAACCCAAAGTGTCGCGGGATGGAGCAGCCCGGTAGCTCGTCAGGCTCATAACCTGAAGGTCGCAGGTTCAAATCCTGCTCCCGCAACCAAAACAGTCGAACAAAACACCGAACGAGCCGCCCAAGGGCGGCTTTGCTCGTTTTCCACCGCTCGTTCAGCACCAACCCAACAATCGCCGACAAAAAAAGAGAAGAAACGCGCAAAAAGCGCGAGAATTTTGGCCGGCCTGATAAACCGGTTGGGTGACTTCCAACTGGCCGAGGACGCACTGCAGGAGGCCGCAATCTCGGCTGTGAAACACTGGAGCCGCAACGGAGTTCCGGACAACCCGACAGCATGGTTGATGCGGGTTGGTCTGAACAAGGGCATTGATCGCATCCGAGCGCAACATAGGGAAGGTCGGAAAACAGCTGCCCTGGCCATAACCCTGCCCGACTCCGTGACGGACGACCTGCCTGAGCCGATACCGGATGACCGGTTGCGTCTGATCTTCACCTGCTGCCACCCCGCGCTGGACCAGAAGTCACGCATCGCGCTGACCTTGCGCACGGTCTGCAACCTGACCACACGGGAGATCACCGCAGCATTTTTGGACAACGACCAGACGATGGGCCAGCGCCTGTCCCGAGCCAAGGCCAAGATTCGCGCCAAGGGGATTGGCTACTCCGTTCCCGATCCGGAAATCTGGCCGGAACGTTTGGATACGGTGCTGACGACCCTCTACCTGATCTTCACCACTGGATACGTGAACGAGGATACAGGGCCGCGGGATCTCTGCCACGAAGGTATCTACCTTGCGCGGGTTCTGCGAGATCTCCAACCGGGAGAGCCCGAGATCGAAGGTTCGCTGGCCCTGATGCTATTGACCGATGCCCGCCGCCCTGCGCGTATCGACGCTGATGGCGCTATGGTGCCCGTATAGGATCAGGACCGAACACTTTGGCGGCAGGGTCAGATACGTCAGGCGCAGCGGCTCCTGCAAGCTGCGGTCGACCAGAGAAAACCGGGACCGTTTCAACTCAAGGCCGCCATTGCGGATTGCCACATGATGGCGCCGGCCCCGGATTGGTGGCAGATGTCGCTGCTGTATCAGTCCCTTTGGGCCTGCGAGCCAACCCCGGTGGTTGCCCTGAACTGGGCCGTCGTGATGGCCGAGGCAGGTCATGCCCAACTGGCCTTGGACAAGCTGGACAGCCTGCGGCCCGATCTTGACGATTTTCAGCCATGGCACGCGGCCCGCGCGCATATTCTTCAGAAGACGGGCCGCACCGCTGCGGCGGCCACGGCCTTTCGGCAGGCCATAGAAGCGGCACCGAACCTGGCGTCCAGAAAGTTTCTGCAACAAAGACTGCAGCGGCTCGCGCACTGAGGATCTGACAAGATCGGGCGCCATTGCGCCGATTGCCTGAAATGGGACTCAGCTGGTGCCTTCCGTGTGGGCCAGCATTTCCTTGCCGACCCGCCGATAGTTCACGAAGGAATTGGCGCTCATGACGACAAAGAAGCTGTCCATATCAATCATGACATAGCCCATTTCCAGAAGTTCACGGGTTAGAGCCGTGATGTCCTCTTGGTACAGCCTTCTCCGGCCACACAGTTCCCGCAGCAGCTTCTGCGGGATGCGATACCGGCCCGAGGCCTTTCCTCCGAATTCCCTGGTATAGAGTCCGGCTAGGGTTTCGGCGGCATTCGTGATGTCAGACATTCTATATCTCATCCAATTTTGTCTATAGACAAAAATTTATCACCTATATAAAGGAACGACAACCCAATTGAATGGCCAAGGCATGGACGGAAACGTAGACATTCCCTCAACCGACGAAGAGCTTTCGCTTCGGATCAAGGAGGCGGTCGAGCAGTCCAATGCGTCCGAGCTTGAGGCGCTTCTGGATCCGCTGACCAGCAGCGAAGCCCTGCGCGAAGTTCTTCAGCTGACACCGGCTGAGCGCGATACCGTTCTGGAGATCGTGCCCGTTGGACTTGCGGCGGAACTGGTCGAAGAAGCGCCAAACGAGATGGCGGTCGAGCTTGTGGAACGCCTCAAGCCCGAGCGTGCTGCCGAGATCATCGAACAGCTGGATTCGGACATTCAGGCCGACGTTATCGGCGAGTTGGATACACCGGATGCCGAGGCCATCCTGTCCGAAATGGACGCCGAGGAGGCTGCGGATGTCCGCCTGCTCAGCACGTTCGAGGATGACACCGCCGGCGGTCTGATGATGACCGAGGTGTTCAAGTTCCGCGACACGCAGACCGTTGGCAATGTCCTGCGCGAACTTGCTTCGGACGACGAGGATTTTGAAAGGTATCGCGGGCAGCACCCCTATATTGTCGATTCCGAGGGGCGCGCCGTGGGCGTGGTATCGCTGCGCAGCCTGCTGACCGCCAAGCGCAGCGAAAAGCTGACAAGCATCATGGTTCCACCACTGACCGTGACCGTGGATACCCCGTTGGAACAGCTGGAAGACGTGTTCAACGATCATCCTTTCCTGGGGGTGCCGGTGGTTTATGCCGACGGAGTCCTGGCGGGTGTCGTGTCCCGCACGGCGGTGGCAGAAGCCACTCTGGAACGCTCGGAAAGTGAAAGCCTCAAACGTCAGGGTGTGGTTGGCGACGAGTTGCGCTCGATGCCTTTGTCGGTGCGGTCCCGTCGCCGGCTGGCCTGGCTTGCGGCCAACATCGTGCTCAACATCATCGCGGCCAGCGTGATCTCGGCCTACGAAGAAACACTGGCCGCGGTGATTGCGCTGGCCATCTTCCTGCCGATGGTATCGGACATGAGCGGCTGTTCCGGCAACCAGGCCGTTGGCGTCACCATGCGTGAATTGAGCCTGGGGTTGGTGCGGCCGCAAGATGCCGTGCGGGTCTGGATCAAGGAGATTTCCGTCGGGGTCATCAATGGGATCGCGCTGGGTATTCTGATCGGGCTGGTCGCGTGGTTCTGGAAAGGCAATCCGGCCCTGGGTCTGGTGATTGGTACTGCGCTGGCACTCAACACGATGCTGGCGGTATCCATCGGCGGTGTTGTTCCTTTGCTGCTGAAGCGGATCGGACAGGACCCGGCCGCCGCAAGTGGCCCGCTGTTGACCACGATTACGGACATGGCCGGCTTCTTCTTCGTGCTCAGCCTTGCAACCCTTCTGATGCCCTGGCTGGTGTGATCATGGCTAACGTTTCCGACAAGGGTCAGCCGCAGATGCCGAAGGTCATTGGTTGGATGGAATACATCGACCTTCCCGACCTGCCATTGAACGACGTCAAGGCCAAGATCGACACCGGCGCCCGCACGTCAGCGCTGCATGCAACCGACATTCGGCGGTTTCAACGGGACGGACATCATTGGGTGTCCTTCCTGACGGAGGTGCCGGGCGGAGAAGGCATGATCCGTATCGAGGCTCCGATCAAGGAACGGCGCAACATCAAGAACACCAGCGGAATTCCTGAAAACAGGATCGTCATCCGAACCACCATCCGGTTGGGCGACGAAACCTGGCCGCTGGATCTGTCTCTGACCGATCGCACGAACATGACCTTTCAGATGATCGTGGGCCGGGCGGCGCTGAAGAACCACGCGATCGCCGTTCACACCAAGCGCGCGCATCTGTTGCGCGGCAAACCAAAACACCAGGACAAAGGGGATTTGTCATGAAGATTGCCATGCTGGCGCGCAATGCCAACCTGTACACGCACCGCCGCCTCAAGGAAGCGGCCGAGGAGCGTGGGCATCAGCTCGACATCATCGACACCCTGCGGTGCTACATGAACATCGCAACCCGTCGCCCTGAGATCTATTACAACGGCGAAAAGCTGACGGGGTATGACGCGGTGATTCCGCGGATCGGTGCCTCGGTCACCTTCTACGGAACCGCAGTGCTGCGTCAGTTCGAAATGATGGGTGTCTACCCGTTGAACGAAAGCGTCGCCATCGGCCGGTCGCGCGACAAGCTGCGGTCGATGCAGTTGCTGGCCCGCGACGGTGTCGGCCTGCCCGTGACAACCTTTGCCCATGACCCCAAACAGACCGACGAGGTGCTGAGACTGGCCGGTGGCGCGCCCATCGTCATCAAGCTGCTGGAAGGGACGCAAGGCATCGGTGTGGTTCTGGCCGATACGGACCGGTCCGCCAAATCGGTTGTCGAGGCGTTCCGCGGCGCGGGTGTGAACATCCTGCTGCAGGAGTTCATCAAGGAAGCCGGCGGAACCGACATCCGAGCCATCGTGGTGGGCGGCAAGGTTGTCGCTGCGATGAAACGCACCGGTGCCGAGGGCGATTTCCGCTCGAACCTGCATCGCGGCGGTTCGGCCAAGGTGGTCAAACTGACACCGGAAGAGCGTGCAACGGCCGTTCGCGCGGCCAAGTCGATGGGCCTGAATGCCTGCGGCGTCGACATGCTGCGCGCCAATCACGGCGCTGTGGTGATGGAGGTCAATTCCTCGCCGGGTCTGGAGGGCGTGGAAAAGGCCACGGGTCTGGATATTGCCGGAAAGATGATCGAGTTCCTGGAAAAGAACGCAAAAGCCGGAGCCACCAAGACCAAGGGCAAAGGGTAACGGCATGGCAAAGCGGCAGCCATTCACGATCGGCCACGCCACGGTGGCACCGGGGTCGCGGCTTACCGTGGATCTACCGGTCAGCGTTCTGTCGGACCATACCCCGGTGACCATGTCCGCGCATGTGGTGCATGGCCGACAGAACGGACCCACCGTCTTTGTCAGTGGTGGGGTGCATGGTGATGAGGTGATCGGCGTCGAGATCATTCGCCGTCTGTTGCGTGCGCCCAACCTGGCGACATTGAAAGGTACGCTGATCGCGGTGCCGATCGTGAATGCGTTCGGCTTCATCAACCATTCGCGCTATCTGCCCGACCGCCGCGACCTGAACCGGGTGTTTCCCGGCAGCGAGAACGGGTCGCTGGCGTCGCGGCTGGCGCATCTGTTCATGACAGAAATCGTCGCCCGCTCGGATCTGGGGATCGATCTGCATTCGGCGGCGATTCATCGTACGAACTATCCGCAGATCCGGATCTCGCCCGACAACCCTCGGACCAAGGAACTGGCCAGCGTTTTCGGAGCACCGATCGTCATCCAATCGCCCCTGCGCGACGGGTCATTGCGCGGCGCGGCCAAGGCGCAGGGGAAAGATATCCTGTTGTACGAAGCGGGCGAGGGTCTTCGCCTGGATGAACTGTCGATCCGCGCGGGCCTTGCGGGCATTCTGCGGGTGCTGAGGCACATGGGGATGGTTCCCGCCAAGCGGATCTCCAAGCCCAAAGCGGCACCGCAGTTCTGTTCGTCCAGCAAGTGGTTGCGCGCCCCGATGGGCGGGATCCTCCGGATCTACAAAGCGGACGGTGAACTGGTTCGCAAAGGTGATCTGCTGGGTGCCGTATCGGACCCGTTCGGCGAAGCCAGCGAGGACATCATCGCTCCGTTCGACGGCCTGATCGTCGGGCGCGCGGTCATGCCTGTGGTGAATGAGGGCGATGCCGTGTTTCACCTGGGGCGGGTCGGGTCCGTGGAAAAGGCCGAAGACTCGATGGAAGATATCAACGCGCAGCTGGAAGATGATCCCATGTTCGACGAGGACGAGATCATCTGAACGGTCCGACACGGATAAGAGACTGGCAATCCAGACACTTGGGGCGACCTTGGCCGCCCTTCTTTTATCCCAGGCGTTTCTTGAACCTGAGCGTCGCGGCCAGCATCCCAAGGACGGCAAACCCGATCATCCACAGAATGTCGCCGCGCAGAGCGTAAAGCGTTGCGTCCCGCAGAACCACGCCGCGGATCATGTCCATGAAATGGGTGGCCGGCAGCACTTGGGCGATCACCTGAACCGGCTTGGGCATCCCGTCGAACGGGAACATGAACCCCGACATCAGGATCGAGGGCAGCAGAACGAAAATCGTCATCTGCATGGACTGCAGCTGGTTCTGAGCCAGCGTCGAGATCACTAGGCCAAGCGACAGGCTGGCGATGATGAACAGAAGCGTTACCACCAGCAGCGGGATCATCCCTCCGTTTATGGGGACATCGAACAGGAAATGTCCCAGCCCGAGGATGATCGCGACCTGCAGCAAGCCCAGGAAGATGTAGGGAATGATCTTGCCGATCATCAGCTCGATGGATTTGACCGGGGTGTTGATGAGCATCTCCATGTTCCCCCGCTCGCGCTCTCGGACAATGGCGGCCGAGGTGAACAGGATCATGGTCATGGTCAGGATGACGCCCACAAGGCCGGGCACGATGTTCACTGCCGATCGTTGCTCGGGATTGAAATACAGCGTGACCTCGAAGGTCGGGACCTGACGGTTTGGCGGCTGTCGCAGCAATTCGGTCAGTGGCATGCTGCGCAGAGATTTGATGGCGCTGGCCACCATGGTGTCCGACCCGTCCACGATCCAATGAGCCACGGGGCGGCTGGATGTCTGGTTGGTGGCGTTGGGTAGGCCCAATCCAATGGACGGGCTTCGGGCAAGCCGGTCATCGACGTCGGGCGGAATGATGAACGCGGCGCGCACGGTGGATTCGGTGATCGCCTGCTCGGCTTCTTCCGGGGTCGAGAAGACCTCGGTGATGGTCACGACCTGCGTGGCTTGAACGATCTGAGCCAACGTCCGGGACAGCGACGAATCGGCCTGATCCACGATCCCGACCGGTATATGGCGGATGTTGGTGTTGATTGCGTATCCGAACAACAGCAGCTGGATCAGCGGGATCATGATGACCATGGCAAAGGTCATCCGGTCACGCCGCAGTTGCAGCAGCTCTTTCTTGAGAACGGCGGTGATACGGCGGAGCGATTTCATTGGGCGGGCCCCTTCGTCGCGCTGACGAACACGTCTTCCAGATTGGGGCGCTGCACGGACATCGCCACGTTGGGAAAGTCCGACAGGCGCGACGTGATCATCGCCATCGGATCGGTTTCCGACTTGTCCACCAGAACGCGCAATCGGGCACCCACCTGCGCCGTCGACAGCACCTTGGGCGTGTCATCCAGTAGGTGTTTGACCTGCCGCAGACCCTCGTCTTCGAGCTCGATCACGGTGGCGTTCAGGTCTTCCATCAGTTGCCGGGGCGATCCATCCGCCTTTTTTACCCCATGCTCGAGGATGGCCAGCTTGTGACACCGTTCCGCCTCGTCCATGAAATGCGTGGACACGATCATCGTCGCGCCCTGATCGACCAGGTCGAACAGCTGTTCCCAGAAAGACCGGCGGGTTTCGGGGTCGACGGCCGATGTCGGCTCGTCCAAAAACAACAGCTTGGGGCCGTGCAGCACCGTGGCGGCCAGCGCCAGTTTCTGCCGCTGCCCGCCGCTCATGCTGCCGCTCAGTTGATTAGCGTTTTCGGTCAGGTCGTAGGTTGTCAGCAGTTCGTCGATCCGGTCGGCAGATTTGCGGCGCGGCATCCCATAGATCTCGGCGGCAAAGCGCAGGTTCTCAAGCACCGTCATGTCGCGGTAATACGAAAAGATCTGCGTCATGTATCCGATTTCATTCTTCAGCGGCTCGGCGTATTGCGGCATCGGTCGGCCCAGCACCGAGACGGATCCGCTGCTGGGTGTCAGCAGTCCGGTCAGCATTCGCATCGTCGTTGTCTTGCCGCAGCCGTTCGGGCCCAGAAACCCATAGATCTGACCCTGGCGTATCTCCAGGTCCAGGTTGCTGACGGCTGTCTTCTCTTTGAACCGGCGCGTCAGACCCTGGGTCGAGACCACCAGATCGCTCATGGCATCTTCACCTGAACGGGAACGCCCGCGGGCAGATCTCGGGCAGTTTCCGGCAGGTCGATTTCTGCCAGATAGACCAACCGCGTCCGATCATCCTTGTTCAACCCGTAGTAGGGGGTGAAGGACGGGTCGTCGCTGACCCATCGCACGGTGCCCGTCAGAGGTTGGTCCAGCCCATCGATCCGAACCTCGAGAGAGTCTCCGGGCGCGATGTCCACCCGGCTGGGTTCGGGGACATAGACGCGGGCGTAAGGGGCCGCGCCGGACACCAGCACCGCGACCGGGCTGCCCTGGGCGACCCGTTCCCCCAGGTTCCAGGGTAGGGAATCTAGGATGCCGTCCCGTGTCGCAACAACCGTTAGGTCATCAAGAACGGTCTGCTCGGCGGCAACCGCCGCTTCAGCCGCGCGCACATTGGCCCGGGCCACCGACAGATCTTCGGGGCGGGTTCCGTTTTCCAGTTCTTTCAGGGACTCCCGAGCGCTTTCCAGTGCCGCCCGAGCGGAATCACGTGCGGCAATATCCTGATCCAGGCGCGCCTGGCTGACGACCGAGTTGACGACCAACTGAGAATTCCTCTGATACACGGCCTCTGCGTCCAGCAGACGCGCCTCCGCGCCGGCGACGTTGGCGCGCGCGATCGCAATCTCTTCCTCGCGCGGGCCGACTTCCAGTTTCAGCAGCGTGGCCTGCGATTTTTCCAGTTCCGCCTGCTCGAGGTTCAGCTTCGCGGTCTGCAGATCCGTGTCGAACCTGACCAACACGTCGCCGACCTTGACCGGAGACCCTTCTGCAACAGGCAGTTCCACGATGATCTCATTGGCCGTCGCCGTCAGCGCCACCCGGTCCCGCGCCAGAACTCCCAGCGCGGTGCCGGTGTTCTGGCCCGAACATCGGTCCAGCAACGCAGCAGGGAAAATGGCCATGACCAGCAGCGGAATCGGCAGGGACAAATTCATCAAATCATCGTCTCCTTGGTCGGGGCGGTTTGGTATCGGTGTCAATTTCTGCCCCGACTCAAAGGTTTAACAGACGACGGAGAAATCACAAAAGCCGAACCGAACGGGCCAATACCAAACCATCCAAGGACGCCCAGGCAGCAAATTCAAGGGATTGGCTCCGCCCACGACCGGCTGAGTGCCGTCCTGACCGCGTTGCAATGTTGGGCCAGAACACGGGCGCGCACAGGCAGCAAATAATCCTTGCAACCGGTTGCAAAAAAGAACATGCTCCCGCCAGAAATATAGCCAGAGGTCACAATGCTCAGAATCGGATTGCTTGGAGCGGGGCGCATCGGAACCGTCCACGCGCAAGCCATTTCGGACCACCCGGACAGCACGCTTGTTGCGGTTTCGGACGCAATGGAAGACGCCGCTGCACGTCTGGCGCAAGCTCATGGAGCCGTGGCGCGGACGTCGGAGGACATCATCGCCGACCCGGATATCGACGCGGTGCTGATCGCCACGCCGACGGATACGCATTCGGACCTCATCGAAGCGGCGACCGCCGCGAGCAAGGCCGTTCTGTGCGAAAAGCCGGTCGATCTGGACCTGAACCGCGCCTTGGCCTGCCAGCGAGCCGTGTCAGGTACCGGTCAGCCGGTCATGATCGGGTTCAACCGGCGTTTCGATCCGGGCTTCGGCGCATTGAAATCCGCCGTTCAGTCTGGCGAGATCGGAAGCCCCGAATTGCTGTCGATCACTTCTTTTGACCCGGCGCCGCCCCCGATTTCCTATGTCAAAGTCTCGGGCGGATTATTTCGGGACATGACGATACATGATTTCGACCTCGCCAATTTCATCATGGGTGACTTACCAGTCACTGTTTCGGCCGTTGGCACATCGACCGTGGACCCGGCCATCGCCGAGGCGGGGGATGTGGACACCGCCGTCGTCACCATGACCTACAAGGACGGTCGGATCGCCGTCATCAAGAATTCTCGCCGGGCCGTATACGGCTATGATCAACGGGTCGAGGTGTTGGGGTCCGGCGGGCTGCTGCAGGCGCGCAACGTGCTCGAGAACAACCTGGTGAAATCCACGTCCGACGGCGTGATCAGTGCCAAACCGACCTACTTCTTCCTCGAACGCTACATGCCTGCATATCGGGCGGAATGGGATGCGTTCGTGACTGCGGTCAAGACCGGATCCGCCGTGCCGGTGACGCTGGAAGACGGCGTCGCAGCGCTGGCACTGGCCGAAGCTGCGACCCAATCAGCTAGGACGGGTATTCCGGCAAAGCTGGAGGAAATTTTGAAACCGGTTGCAAAATGACGTGAAGTATTGAAACTGAAACGGCCCCGATGCGTATCGGTGCGACAGAGATTCGGCCTTGCCGGATGAATGGGTCCAGGACCCGGACAAGACAAAAATCTGTCCTAGTGGGAGGAAACGTAATGAACAAATTTTTCAAAGGTGCTTTGGCCGCCGGCGCGCTGGCGCTGGCCACTCCGGCCTTTGCGCAGGACATCGTCGTGGTATCGCACGGCCAGGCCAATGACGCGTTCTGGAACGTGGTCAAGAACGGGGTCGAGCAGGCCGGCACGGATATGGGCGTGAACGTCGAATACCGCGCGCCCGAAACCTTCGACATGGTCGCCATGTCGCAGCTGATCGATGCCGCCGTGAACCAGGAACCCGACGGGTTGATCGTCTCGATCCCGGACGCCGACGCGCTTGGCCCCTCGATCGAACGCGCGGTCGCCGCAGGCATCCCGGTGATCTCGATGAACTCGGGCTCGGACGTGTCCAAGAAACTGGGCGCGGCGCTGCATGTCGGCCAGGATGAGTTCGACGCCGGCAAGGCCGCCGGTGAGAAGCTGGCCGAAATGGGCGGCAAGAACGCGATCTGTGTGAACCACGAGGTCGGAAACGTCGCGCTGGACCTGCGCTGCGCGGGCTTTGCCGAAGGCTTTGGCGGCAACGTGACTGTTCTGCCCACGTCGAACGACCCGTCCGAGATCGAGTCGAAAGTGTCGGCGGCTCTGGCTTCGGATGAAAGCGTCGATACTGTGATGGCGCTGGGCGCAAGCTCGGCCGGTGAGCCCACAGTGGCCGCCGTCAAAGGGTCGGGGCGCGACGTGAACGTGGCCTCGTTCGACCTGTCGGCCAACTTCCTGCAGTCGATCGTCGATGGTGACGCGGCCTTTGCCGTGGACCAGCAGCAGTATCTGCAGGGTTACCTGCCGGTCGTGTTCATGGCGCTGAACGCCAAGTACGGCCTGATGCCGGGCGGCAACGTGCCCTCGGGTCCGAACCTGATCACCGCCGACAAGGCCGGTCAGGTGGTCGAGCTGTCCGCTCAGGGCATCCGCTGATACCGGCGGGCTGAAAATCGGGGCGGCGTCAGGGCGCCGCCCCTGCCAAACGGGAGGAAACCATGACCGAGTCTGCACAAGCGGCGATGGACGAACGGATCAAGAAGGAACCGTTCCTGACCAAGCTGATGAAGCGGCCCGAACTGGGGGCCATCGCAGGGGCGATCCTTGTCTTCATCTTCTTCGCCATCACGGCCGATGAATCGATGTTCACGCTTGCCGGCATCATGAACTTCATGACCCCGGCCGCCCAACTGGGCATTCTGGCCATCGGCGCGGCGCTGCTGATGATCGGGGGCGAGTTTGACCTGTCGATCGGGTCCATGGTGGCCTTTGCCGGCCTGTTCTTCGGGGTCTGCGTGGTGACCTGGCAACTGCCCTTGGTGGCCGCGATCCCGATGACCTTTGTCTTTGCGGCCTTTGTCGGGGCAATCAACGGCACCATCGTCATCCGCTCGGGCCTGCCATCCTTCATCGTGACGCTGGCGTTTCTGTTCATTCTGCGCGGCCTGTCTCTGGTGGGGCTCAAGGCCGCCACCGGCGGATCGACCCAGCTGCGCGGCGTGCGCGATCAGGTCGAAAATGACTGGCTCGCGCCATTCTTTTCCGGCGAAGCCTTTGCCAGCCTGTTCACCTGGCTGGCCGAAAAAGGCTTGATCGACACGTTCAAAAGCGGCGCGCCCAAAGTGCCGGGTGTCCCGGTTGAAATCCTGTGGTTCGTGGCTTTCGCCATTGCCGCCACCTATGTTCTGCTGCGCACCCCGGCCGGCAACTGGATCTTCGCCTCGGGCGGCGACCGGGTTGCGGCGTCGAACTCGGGCGTACCGGTGAACCGGGTCAAGATTTCACTGTTCATGCTGACTGCCTGTTGTGCCGCGCTGGTGGCGATCATCACCGTGATCGACGCGGGCTCGACCGATGCGCGGCGCGGCTTCCAGAAGGAATTCGAGGCGATCATCGCCGCGGTGATCGGTGGCTGTTTGCTGACCGGCGGGTATGGATCGGCCATCGGGGCGTTTTTCGGGGCGATCATCTTCGGCATGGTAGTCATCGGCCTGACCTATACCGATTTCGATCAGGACTGGTTCCAGGTGTTCCTAGGGGCGATGCTGCTGATCGCCGTTCTGTTCAACAACGCGATCCGCAAACGCGTAACCGGGGAGCGCTGACATGACCGAAGATACCAAGTTCCATCACGGCGATGCGGTCAAGGACGTGGCCCCGGTCGTCGAAATGAAAGAGATTGAAAAGCATTTCGGCAACATCATCGCATTGGCGGGCGTCAGTTTCGACGTCAAGCCGGGTGAATGCCACTGCCTACTGGGTGACAACGGGGCGGGCAAATCGACCTTCATCAAGACGATGTCGGGCGTGCACAAACCCACCAAGGGCGAGATCTATTTCGAAGGCCAGCCGATGTCCTTCGACACGCCCCGCGACGCGATGGAGGCGGGCATCGCCACCGTGTTCCAGGACCTGGCGATGATCCCGCTGATGAGCGTCACCCGCAATTTCTTCATGGGGCGCGAGCCGACCAAGGGGAAAGGCCTGTTGAAACGGTTCGACATCGAGCACGCCAACGAGGTCTGCATGGAAGAGATGCGCAAGATGGGCATCAACCTGCGCGGCCCCGATCAGGCGGTGGGCACCCTGTCGGGGGGCGAGCGTCAGACCGTGGCGATTGCCCGTGCGGTCTATTTTGGCGCCAAGATCCTGATTTTGGACGAACCGACCTCGGCACTGGGCGTGCGGCAGACCTCGAACGTGCTGGCCACCATCGACAAGGTGCGCCACCAGGGCATCGGCGTGGTCTTCATCAGCCACAACGTCCGCCACGCGTTGGCCGTGGGCGACCGGTTCACGGTTCTGAACCGCGGCAAGACGCTGGGCACCGCCCGGCGCGGTGAAATCTCGCCCGAAGAGCTGCAGGACATGATGGCCGGCGGGCAGGAGATGGCCGAGCTGGAAGGGTCGCTGGGCGGCACCGTCTGAAGGTTTCTCCCCGGTGTCCCGCATCATGCGGGGCACCAATATCACCAGGGTCCGGCAGGCCGTGCCACCCGGTCTGGGTGGTGGGCGTGTCGGATCCTTTCACGACAGAATGATTGCAACGGATTGCCCATAGCGGCCTCGTTCTGAAAGGGATCATGATGAGCAAGACAATCCGACTGACCGCGGCGCAGGCCCTGGTGCGTTACCTTGGCGCGCAGATGAACGAAGACGGCCAGCCCTTCATCGCCGGTGTCTGGGCGATATTCGGCCATGGCAACGTGGCCGGTCTGGGCGAGGCGCTGCATGGAGTACGCGACAGCCTGCCCACCTATCGCGGTCACAATGAACAGACCATGGCCCATTGCGCGATCGCCTATGCAAAGCAGATGCGGCGCAGCCGGGCCATGGCGGTCACCTCGTCGATCGGGCCGGGGGCGACCAACATGGTAACGGCCGCCGCGCTGGCCCATGTGAACCGCCTGCCGGTTCTGCTGTTGCCCGGCGATGTGTTCGCCAGCCGCGGCCCTGACCCCGTTCTGCAACAGACCGAGGATTTCACCGACGGCACCGTCAGCGCCAATGACTGTTTCCGCCCCGTCAGCCGCTATTTCGACCGGATCACCCGGCCCGAACACCTGCTGACCGCCCTGCCGCGCGCCTTCCGCACCATGACCGACCCGGCCGATTGCGGGCCGGTGACCCTGGGCTTTTGCCAGGACGTGCAGGCCGAGGCCTATGACTATCCGCTCAGCTTCTTCGAGCCGCGCATCTGGCACCAGCGCCGCATCCGCCCCGACGCAGCCGAGCTGGCCCGCGCGGCCGAGGCCATCCGGTCGGCCAAACGCCCGATCATCGTGGCCGGCGGTGGTGTCCACTATTCCGGCGCGACCGGCGCGCTGCAGGCCTTTGCCGAAAGCCACAACATCCCCGTGGCCGAGACGCAGGCCGGCAAATCGGCCCTGGCCTGGGATCACCCGCTGAACCTGGGTCCGGTCGGCGTGACCGGGGGCGAACCCGCCAACGCCGTATGCGCCGAGGCGGACTTGATCCTGGGCATCGGCACGCGGTTTCAGGATTTCACAACCGGGTCCTGGGGGCTGTTTTCCAACCCCGAGCGCAAGATGGTCTGCCTGAACACCGCCGCCTATGACGCCGCGAAACACGGCGCGACGCCGCTGCTGGCCGACGCGCGGGTCGGGATCGAGGAACTGGGCACAGCCCTGCAGGGCTATCGCGCCGACCCGGTGGCCGACACGCTCAAGGCCGAGTGGTTTGCCAAGGTCGATGCGCTGACCGATGCACCGGGCGACGCCAACGCGCTGCCCACCGACATGCAGGTGGTGGGCGCGGTGCAGCGCGCGGCGCATGGCGACACGGTGGTGATGTGCGCCGCCGGCACCATGCCGGGCGAGCTGCACAAGCTGTGGAAGGCGCCGCGTCCGGGGGCCTATCACATGGAATACGGCTTCAGCTGCATGGGCTACGAGATCGCGGGCGCCATGGGTATCAAGATGGCCCAGCCCGACCGCGACGTGATCTGTTTCACCGGGGACGGCACCTACATGATGGCCAACTCGGAAATGGCGACGGCGGCGATGATGGGGGTGTCCTTCACCTTGGTGATCACCGACAACCGGGGCTTTGGCTGCATCAACCGGCTGCAGATGGGCACCGGCGGGGCCGAGTTCAACAACCTGCTGGACCATGCGGTGCACGAGACGCCCTCGGCCATCGACTTTGCGGCCCATGCGGCGGCGATGGGGGCGACCTCGGTCAAGGTCGGCTCGATCGCCGAGCTGGAAGAGGAGCTGGCCAAACGCGGCGAAGTCAAAGGCCCCTATGTGATCGTCATCGACACCGATCCGTACCCCTCGACCGAATATGGCGGCACGTGGTGGGAAGTGGCGGTGCCCGAGGTCAGCACCCGCCCCGAAGTGAATGAAAAACGCGCGGCCTACGAGGCTGCCATCAAGGAAAGAAACACCAAATGAGCGTGAAGATCGGCATCTCTCCGATTGCGTGGCAAAATGACGACCTGCCGGACCTGACGGCGGCGTTCACGATGGAACAGGCCCTGAAAGAGGCGCGTCAGATCGGCTATACCGGGGTCGAGCGCGGGCAGCGTATGCCCGCCGACACAGAGGGGCTGCGCGCCTATCTGGAAGAAAATGACCTTGCCCTGTGCGGCGGCTGGTGTTCGGGCAATTCGCTGGTCAACGATTTCGCCGCCGAACGCGACGCCGTGCGCGCGCAGGTCGAGCAGTTCGTGGCGCTGAACAGCCCCTGCATTGTCTATGCTGAATGCTCGAACACGGTTCAGGGCCAGATCGGCACCCCGGTCAATGACCGCCCGCAACTGTCAAAGGACGAGATCAGGGCCTATGGCGCCAGGATCACCGAACTGGCCAAGTGGATGGCCGATCAGGGGATGCCGATGGCCTATCACCACCACATGGGCACGATCATCGAAAGCGAAGATGACGTGAACTGGCTGATGGACGGATCCGGGCCCGAGGTGAAGCTGTGCTTTGACACCGGCCATCTACTGTTTGGCGGCGGTGATGTACTGGCAACCCTGAACCGCTGGGGCGATCGGTTGCAAAATGTGCATTTCAAGGACATTCGCCCCGGCATCGTGCGCGACACGCGCGGCAACCGGCGCAGTTTCCTGGATGCGGTGATCGCGGGGGCCTTCACGGTGCCTGGAGATGGCTGCATCGACTTTCAGGAGGTCGCCCATGCGTTGAAAGCCATGGATTACGAAGGCTGGATCGTGGTCGAGGCCGAACAGGACCCGGCCAAGGCCCCGCCCTATGAATACTCGAAGATGGGTTATGACCACATCGTCGAGGTCTGCGGTCAGGCCGGATTGAAGATCACGGCCTGATCTTTCGCGCCTCCGGGCGCGCCGCCTTGGGAAAGGAGCGTTTCATGGTCCGTCAGCAACCTGGTTTCGTCGGCTATTTCGGCCCCGAGTCCTGTGATCTGGACGAATTGAAGGTGCTGACCTCGCAGAGCCTGCGGCCCGAGCAGGTGCCCCACGCGGCCGCTGTGGAGAAGAACGTGCCGGTCTATGACATGCACGCGCTGCGGCCCGCCTTGGAAACCCCCAACACCCGGCGCGCCCTGCTGGCTGAATGGGGCTGGGTTCTGGGCCGATCTGCCGGGGTGATCGCGTTGAAAGGCGCCTATGCGGATACCGCGGTCATCGACCGGGCGACCGAGGTGTTTCGCCGGATCATCGAAGATGAGCGTCAGGCCGGGGGCGGCGAGGGCGATCACTTTGCGGCCTCGGGCGCGAATGACAGGGTGTGGAACGCGCTGCAGAAGCAATGCCTGCGCGACCCCGAGGGCTTTGCGCTCTATTTCGGCAACACGGCGATTGCCGCCGCCTGCGAGGCCTGGCTGGGCCCCGATTACCAGATGACCGCGCAGATCAACCAGGTGCGGCCGGGCGGCAAGGCGCAGCAGGCGCATCGCGACTATCACCTGGGGTTCCAGACCGCCGACAAGGCGGCCCAGTTCCCGGTGCATGCCCATATGGTCACCGCCGCGCTGACCCTGCAGGGCGCGGTTGCCCATTGCGACATGCCCATTGAAAGCGGCCCGACCAAGCTGTTGCCCTTCTCGCAGCTGTATGGGCCCGGCTATGTCGCCTTTCACGACGACGCGCATCGGGCGCATTTTGAACGGGCCTGCATCCAGCTGCCGCTGGCCAAGGGCGATGCGGTGTTCTTCAACCCGGCGCTGTTCCATGCCGCCGGCGAGAACAGCAGCGCCGACACCCACCGGATGGCCAACCTGCTGCAGGTCTCGTCAGCCTTCGGGCGGGCGATGGAGGCTGTGGACCGCAAGGCGATGTGTCTGGCCGTATTCCCCGCGCTGGTGGCATTGAAACAGCGCGGCGATCTGGATGATGCCCGCATCGGCGCCGCGATCGCGGCCACGGCCGAAGGCTATCCTTTTCCGACCAATCTGGATACCGATCCGCCGGTGGGCGGAAACGCTCCGCCCAGCCAGGCCGACATCCTGCGCCGTGCGGTGTCGGAAAGCTGGACGCAGGCACAGTTGGAACAGGCGCTGGACGCGCGGCAGTCGCGGCAGGCGGCATGACGGAACCCGGGCGGCCGGTGCTGCCCCAACACAGGTTAAACCGATGGCAGAACTTCTGAGAAAACCGTTCGGAACCCATGGCAAGGTGCATGACATCACGCCGGCCAGCGCCGGCTGGCGCTATGTGGGCTTTGGCCTTTATCATCTGCGGGCCGGCGAGCGCGCCGCCGAGGTCACCGGCGACCGCGAAGTCATTCTGGTGATGGTCGAGGGCAAGGCCCGGATCACCGGCGCCGGGCAGGATTGGGGCGTGCTGGGCGACCGGATGAACGTGTTCGAAAAGTCCCCGCCCCATTGCCTGTACCTGCCCAACGGCACCGAGTGGGAGGCCACGGCCGAAACCGATTGCGTGATCGCCGTGTGCTCGGCCCCGGGCAAGGGTGGCCATGCCCCGCGCCGGATCGGGCCCGAAGGCATCACCCTGACCGAGCGCGGCAAGGGAACGAACACGCGCCACATCAACAACATCGCGATGGAGGCCGAGGACTATGCCGACAGCCTGCTGGTGACCGAAGTCTTCACCCCCAGCGGCCATTGGTCATCCTATCCCAGCCACCGGCATGACGAGGATGACTATCCCCGCATCACCTATCTGGAAGAGACCTATTACCACCGCCTGAACCCGGCCAGCGGGTTCGGCATCCAGCGCGTCTATACCGATGACGGTCAGTTGGACGAAACCATGGCCGTGTCCGATGGCGATGTGGTACTGGTGCCGCGCGGGCACCACCCTTGCGGGGCGCCCCATGGGTTCGAGATGTATTACCTTAACGTCATGGCCGGGCCGCTGCGCAAATGGCGTTTCGTTCCGGCGCCCGAAGTCGAATGGATCATGGAGCGCGACAAATGACCAAGGGTTTTGCCATCTATCCCAGCCTGAAGGGGCGCACGGTGTTCGTGACCGGCGGGGCCTCGGGCATCGGGCGCGAGATCGTGCGCGGCTTTGCCGAGCAGGGGGCCAAGGTCGGCTTTGTCGACATCAACACCGAGGGCGGCAACGCGCTGCTGGCCGAACTGGACGGAACCCACGCCTTTGCCGCCTGCGACCTGCGCGACATCGCGGCGCTGCGGTCCGCTTTTGACGAACTGGCAGGCGCGCTGGGCACAGCGGACGTTCTGGTCAACAACGCCGCACATGACGACCGGCACGACTGGCGCGAGGTGACGCCGGACTATTGGGACGAGCGCATGGCGACCAACCTCCGCCACATGTTCTTCGCCATCCAGTCCGTGGCGCCCGGCATGATCGACAAGGGCGCGGGGTCGATCATCAATATCGGCTCGAATTCCTGGTGGGAGGCCGGCGCGGGCTTTCCCGCCTATGCCACCGCGAAATCCGCAGTGCACGGCCTGACCCGCACCATGGCGCGGGAACTGGGCGATCACCGGATCCGGGTCAACACGGTCGTGCCCGGCTGGATCATGACCCAGCGCCAGAAAGACTTGTGGGTCACCCCCGAGGCGCTGGCCAAACAGATCGATCGCCAATGCCTGCCCGACCCGATCGACCCGGTCTATGTGGCGCGGATGGTGCTGTTTCTGGCCTCGGACGACGCGGCCATGTGCAGCGCGGGCAATTTCATGGTCGAGGGCGGCTCGATCTGACGGCCATGGGGTCGTTCCCGTCCGGAATGGACGTGCGTCGATACGCTGCTGCCGGTTGACGGATCGACACCCGGCAAGGAATGTTGCGGGATGATTTCCTATGTCACGGTCGGCGCGGACGACATCGCGCGTGCAAAACGGTTTTACTGCGCCTTTCTGCCGGATCTCGGCTATGCGCTGGAAGAGGGTCCCGAGGGGCTGAGTTTCGCCCTGCCGGTGCCGCCGGGCCAGCAAGCGGTTCTGCCGGAATTTTATGTCAAACCGCCTTTTGATGGGGCTGCGGCCTCGGCCGGGAATGGTGCGATGGTCGCCTTCGAGGCGCGCAGTCAGCGGCAGGTACGAGACCTGCACGCCGCCGCGCTGCGGGCCGGCGGATCGGACGAAGGTCAGCCGGGCTTTCGCGCCATGTACGGGCCGCGTTTTTATGTCGGCTATCTGCGGGACCCACAGGGCAACAAGATCGCCCTGTTTTCCAGCAATCCAAACGAACCGGGGCGCGACGATTAGGACCCGCCAGCGCATTTTGAAGAACGGCACAGGTCGGGACGGTTAGCGCTGCGGCGGCGCACCAAAGGCGCGGATCACGGCGCGGGCGGCAGCCTCGACCGGATCATGGGTTTCCTTCAGGATCGTCACCCGGTCGAACCGGTCGGGGTCACGGTTGACGGCCTCGCGCAGGGCGGCGCCGAAGGCCATGCGCAACTCGGTCCCGATGTTGAACTTGCAGATCGCGGTTTCACGCGCCAGCCGTGCGCGCTGTTCGACGGGCACGCCCGATCCGCCATGGATCACCAACGGCACGCTGGTCACGGCCTGAATCCGGCGGATGCGCTCCTCGTCCAGCCCGCCTTCCTTGTTCTGCTGCAGGTGGACGTTTCCGACCGAGATCGCCATCGCATCCACGCCGGTCTGTGCGGCGAAGGTGGCGGCCTCGTCCGGGTCGGTCCCGGCCGAGCCTTCGCCCCCGGAATAGCCGACGAAGCCGATTTCGCCCTCGCACGAGACCCCGGCGGCGTGGGCCATTTCGGCAATCCCGGCGGTCTCGTCGATATTTTGCTGCAGGGGCTTGCGCGATCCGTCGAACATCAGTGAGGTGAACCCGCTGTCCAGCGCGATCCTGCACTCCTCGAACGTATAGCCGTGGTCCAGATGCGCCACGACCGGAACCGAGGCGTTTTCGGCCAGATACCGGAACATCTTGCCCAGGATCGGCAGCGGCGTGTGCTCGCGGCAGCTGGGGCCGGCCTGCAGGATCACCGGGGCGTTCTCGGCCTCGGCCGCGGCGACATAGGCGCGCATGTCCTCCCAGCCCAACGTCACGAGGCCGCCGACGGCATAGCCCTGTTCATAAGCGGGTTGCAGGACGTCTTTGAGCGTAGCGAGGGTCATTTGAATTTGGCGATCATGTCTTTGATGCCCGGGATCGTCTCGATCTGATAGGCGTGGGTGGGTTGGAAATACTGCACCAGCGACCGCTGGGTCAGTCCGCCGAGGATGGTGAAGTAATACATCTCGTATCCCGGCAGAACGCAGCAGGGGTGATAGCCCTTGTCGATGCAGATCGTGGAGCCATCGACGATGTGATAGGCGTCACCCGGTTCGTTGTCCTCACGCTGCAGCATCTGCAGGCCCGAGCCCCAGTTCGGTTTGAAACGGAAATTGTAGGTCTCGTCATGCCGGGTCTCGTCCGGCAGGCGGTTGGTGTCGTGCTTGTGGCTGGGAAAGCCCGACCAGCCGCCCTGACCCACGGTGAACAGCTCGCTCACCAGCAGGCGGCCGACCTTGTCATGCTGTTTCTGGCCCAGGATATGCTTGATCTTGCGATGGGTCTTGGTGTCGTCGCTGCCATATTGCACCAAGTCATGCTCGCGCACGTCGAACGGGTCCAGCACCTTGTCATACTTTGCGCCGGCCACGAACACCTCGGCCGTTTCCGACACGCAGACCATCTGCGCCCTTGCCCCTGACGGGACATAAGCCCCCTCGGGCTCGCCATCCCAGACATCCTCGCCCCGGTTGCCCAGATGGGCAAAGAGCATGCCCTCGACATCCACATCGACGCTGCCGGTGGCGGGCACGATGCAGGTCTCGTACCCCGGGACCTGGTATTCGAACGCTTCGCCTCGGTTCAACTTCACGATGTTGAAATAGTTCAGCGGCACGGTCGGGTTATCGACATCGACGATGGGTTTGTTCTGGTTGTCGAACGGGGGGATGTGCATCGGGCTCTCCTATCCGGCCGGGGTGGGGCCGGGGTGGGACGCAAGGAAGGCGTCCAGGTCTTCGGTGGTTGGCATGGCGGGCGCGCAGCCCGGTTTGGACACGACGATCGAGGCGCAGGCCGATCCGCGCAACACCGCCTGTTCCAGCGGATGGCCCGCCGCGATCGAGGCCAGCAGCCCGGCCATGAAGCTGTCGCCCGCGCCGTTGGGTTTGACGGCGGTGACCGGGTAGATGCCCGTGTGGATCTCTTGCCCGTCGGTTAAGGTGACGGCGCCCTTTTCGCCCATCTTGTAGATGACGATGCGGCCGGGTTTCTCGGCCAGATCGCAGGCTTTCCGGAAGCCTTTCTCGATCCCGCCGGCCATGAAGCCAAATTCTTCGTCATTGCCGACGATCATGTCGCTGGCCTCGCCCGCGCGCGACAGCACGTCGGCGGCGACCTGCGCCGAGGGCCAGCTGTAGGGCCGGTAGTCGATGTCGAAGATCACCGGCAGACCGGCCTTGCGCGCGTGTTCGAAGGCGCGGAAGGTGGCGCTGCGCGACGGTTCGGCGGCAAACACGGTTCCGGCCGAGATCGCCGCGCTGAAACGGCCATAGTCGACCCGGTCCATGTCATCTTCGGTGACCTGAAAATCGACGGCGCCGTTTCGGTAGATGACGTTCTGAAAGTCCTCGATGCAGCTTTCATAGACCGCCAAGGACATGCGGTATTCACCGCCGACGACGCGAATGAAAGAGGTGTCGACACCATAGTGATGCAACTTGTTGAGGCAGAACCGCCCAACCGCGTCATCCGAGACCGACGTGATCAGCGATGCCTGGCTGCCCAGCTTGACCAGACCCGCGCAGATATTCGCGGACGAACCGCCCAAGTCCGCGCGGAACATTTCGGCATGTTCGCTTTTGACACCGACCGGATCGGCGAACAGGTCCATGCCGGCGCGGCCGAAAACGGCAAACCGGTTTCCTTTGATACCGTCGATCAAGTGACTCAAACTGTTCCTCCCAGGCATTTTGATCCCGCCGATCCGATGGACCTTGCATTGGATCGATTCTCACGATACTGATTTTGCAACCGGTTGCAATCAGTATGTTCGGAGCCGCCCAAAATGCCAGAAATCGGAATTGGAATCGTCGGAGGCGGCTATATGGGCAAGGCCCATTCGGTGGCCATGTCCGCCGTGGGCGCCGTGTTCGACACCGCGCTCAGACCGCGGCTCGAGATGATCTGCGCCTCAAGCCCCGAAAGCGCCGAACGCTATCGTGCCGCCTATGGGTTCCGCCGTGCCACGGCCGACTGGCAGGCGCTGGTCGATGACGCGGCGGTCGAGGCCGTCGTGATCGCCTCGCCCCAGTCCACGCACCGGCAGATCGCCGAGGCGGCGCTGGCGCTGGGCAAGCCGGTGCTGTGCGAAAAACCGCTGGGCGCGTCGCTCGAGGACAGCCGCGCCATGGTGGCGGCGGCCGAGGCCTCGGGTACCGTCAACATGGTCGGGTTCAACTATATCCGCACCCCGGCCAGCCAGTTTGCCCGCCAGCTGATCGCGGACGGCGCGATTGGCGACATCACGTGGTTCCGCGGTGAACATACCGAAGATTTCTATGCCGACCCCGAGGCCCCGGCGACCTGGCGCACGACAGGCATGGCCAACGGCACCATCGGCGATCTGGCGCCACACATGGTCAATGGCGCGCTGGCTTTGGTGGGACCGATCGCGCAGGTCATGGCCGATGTGGAAACCGTGCATCGCTCCCGCCCGGGCGGTGCAGTGACCAATGACGACCACGCCCAGATGATGTGCCGGTTTGAAAACGGTGTCATGGGGAACCTCTATTTCAGCCGCATCGCGACCGGCCGCAAGATGGGTTATGCCTACGAGATATCGGGCACCAAGGGCGCGATCCGTTTTGACCAGGAGGATCAGAACGCCCTGTGGCTCTATCGCCGCGAAGGCTCCGAGGCCCAGCGCGGTTTCACCAAGATCCTGACCGGTCCGGCGCATCCCGATTATGAACCCTTTTGCCAGGGTCCCGGCCACGGCACCGGATATCAGGATCAGATCATCATCGAGGCCAAGGATTTTCTGACCTCCATTCATTCCGGCCGGAACATCTGGCCCACCTTCCGGGACGGGCACGAGGTCAACCGGGTGCTGGCGGCGGCGCTGGCTTCGGCCGACAGTCGCGGCTGGCAGGACGTCGGCGCATTCTAGGCCCGGCACGTTTTCCAACATCGTTCGCAGAGAGACCAAGACCATGGCAAAGCTGAAATGGGGCATGATCGGGGGCGGAGAAGGCAGCCAGATCGGGCCCGCCCACCGACTGGGTGCACAGGCCGACGGCCTGTTCGAGTTCGCGGCCGGCGCGCTGGACCACCGGCCCGAGGCCGGGCGCGCCTATGCGCAGCGGCTGGGTGTGCCCGCCGACCGCGCCTACGGCGACTGGCAGGAAATGCTGGCCGGCGAAAAGGACCGGCCCGACCGGATCGACCTTGTAACCATCGCCACCCCGAACGCGACCCATTTCGAGATCGCCAAGGCGTATCTCGAGGCCGGATTCAACGTGCTGTGCGAAAAGCCGATGACCATGACCGTGGAAGAGGGCGAAGAGATCGTGCGCATGGCCCGGGCCTCGGGTAAGATCTGCGCGGTCAACTACTGCTATTCGGCCTATCCGATGGTGCGGCAGGCCCGCGCCATGGTCCGCGCCGGCGAGATCGGCAAGGTGCGCCTGGTCGTCACCAATTTCAGCCACGGCCACCATGGGGACGCCACCGACGCGGACAATCCGCGCGTGCGCTGGCGCTATGATCCGGCCATGGCGGGCGTGTCGGGGCAATTCGCCGATTGCGGCATCCATGCGCTGCACATGGCCAGCTTCATCTGCGATGACGAGGTCGCGACGCTGTCGGCCGACATGGCCTCGACCATTCCCAGCCGTCAGCTGGAGGACGACGCGATGGTCAATTTCCGCATGGAAGGCGGCACCGTGGGCCGTTTGTGGACCTCGTCCGTGGCGATCGGGCGGCAGCACGGGTTCGACATCCAGGTCTTCGGCGAAACCGGCGGGTTGCGCTGGGCATCGGAACAACCCAACCAGCTGATCTACACCCCGGTCGGTGGACGCACCCAGATCATCGAAAAGGGCGAAGGCGGCCTGCATGACGACGCCATGCGCCTGTCGCGCGTGGCGATTGCCCATCCCGAGGGCTTTCCGCTGGCCGTGGCCAATATCTATTGCGATCTGGCCGACGCGATCCGGGGCGAACCGCGCGATGGGCTGCCCGATGCCGCCGATGGCGTCCGCTCGATTGCCGCGGTGCATGCAGCGGTGGCCTCGGCCCGGGCCGAGGGCGCCTGGCAGGACGCGCGCCCGCCGATGTTCCGCTGATCAGGGGCGGGGCCGCAACGTGCCCCGCTCGATCACCCGGCAGGGGAAGATCCGCGCCTCGGGGTAGCGATCGGGCGTCTTCAGCATCTCTTCGACCAGATCGACCGACGAGGTGATGATCTGCTTGATCGGCTGATGGATGGTCGTCAGGTTGATGTATTCCCAGCGCGACATCTCCATGTCGTTCAGTCCGATGATCCCGATGTCGGAACCCGGTTTCAGCCCGTGGTCGGCCAGCGCCGACAGCGCCCCGATCGACAGGATGTCGTCGCCGCAGAAATAGGCCTGCGCCGGCTCACCCGCCAGCAGGCGCAGCATCTCGGCCCGGCCGGCCTCGAAGGAATAAGCCCCGGCGAAAGAGTGGCTGACCGGAACCTGCGGATGGTTTGACATTTCCTCGGTAAAGCCCCGTTGCCGATCCCGCGCCGAGGTCGCATCGATCGGCCCGCCCAGATAGCCGACGCTGGCATAGCCCCGCGCGACCAGCTCGCGCGCGGCCATGCGTCCGCATTCCACATTGTCGATGCCCACCACATGCACTTCGGGCGAAGTCGCCGAGCGCCCGAAGGTGTGCACCACCGGCACGCCGGCATCGTGAAACGCCTTGGCAAAGCTGGGCGGCAAGGTCGACGAGGCGACGATCACCGCATCCACCGAATATTGCCGCAGCATGCGAACGGAATTGGCGGGCTCGGTCTCGTCGGTCAGGTTCACGATCAGGGGACGCAGCCCGCGTTCCTGCAGGGCGCGGGTGAACTGGTCGAAAACCTCAAGAAAAATGGGGTTGTGGAAGTTGTTCGAGATCAGTCCGATCAGCTTGGTCCGCCCCGTCGTCAACGACGAGGCCAGCGCGTTGGGGCTGTAGCCCAGTTCCTTGGCGGCCTTTTCGACCTTGGCGCGGGTCTTGGCCGAGACCGAGGCGCCCGGCGTGAAGGTGCGCGACACCGCCGACCGCGACACCCCGGCCAAGGCCGCAACTTCCTTCAGCGTAACGCCCACCTGCCTGGTCTCCTTCGTGCGGTCGATCGGGTCTGTTGAATGTCGCATCATTGCAAAAATGGTGCAATCGGTTGCAAGGCATTTCCACCCCTGACGTCAGGTCCCAGAACGCTGCGGCCATGATCCGACATTGTGATTCAATTTTCGTCAATATGACGGAAAAGCTGCCCGTTTCGTCAACTCGATTGCTGTGCCCGGACGGTGGCGCGGTCATACTGGAACCAGAGCAGAGGAGGAGGCGCGCAATGAGTTGGAACATCTGCGTCGTCGGGGCCGGAAAGATCGGACAGATGATCGCCGCCCTGTTGAAGAAATCGCACAACTATACCGTAACCGTGGCCGACCATGACCTGACGGCGCTGTCGGCGTTGAACAGGCAGGGCATCACCACCCGACAGATCGACGCGGGCGACGAAGCCGGGCTGGCACGGGGGCTTGCGGGGTTCGATGCGGTGATCTCGGCCGCACCGTTTTTCCTGACGCCTGCCATCGCCAAGGCAGCCAAGGCGGCGGGTGCGCATTATTTCGACCTGACCGAGGATGTCGCCGCGACCAACGCCGTGCGCGAACTGGCCCGCGACAGCGGCACCGCCTTCATGCCGCAATGCGGGTTGGCCCCGGGTTTCGTCGGTATCGCAGGGGCCGCTCTAGCAGCCGAATTCGACACGCTGGACAGCCTGCACATGCGGGTGGGCGCGCTGCCGCTCTATCCGACCAATGCGCTGAAATACAATCTGACCTGGTCCACCGAAGGGCTGATCAACGAATACTGCAACCCCTGCGACGCCATCGTGAATGGCGAACGGGTCAAGACCGCGCCGCTCGAGGATTACGAGATCATTGGCCATGACGGTGTGGAGTACGAATGCTTCAACACCTCGGGCGGCCTGGGCACCTTGCCCGAGACGCTGGCCGGCAAGGCGCGGGCGGCGTCCTATCGCTCGATCCGCTATCCCGGCCATCGCGACATCCTGAAGCTGCTGTTGACCGATCTGGGCCTGGGCCAGCGCCGCGACCTGTTGAAGGACATCTTTGAAACCGCGCTGCCGCGCACCGATCAGGATGTGGTTCTGGTCTATTGCACGGCCAAGGGCATGATCGACGGGGCCCTGCGCGAGAAGTCCCTGATCAACAAATCCTTTGCCCGCACCATCGACGGCCAGGTCTGGAGCGCGATCCAGATCACCACCGCCGCCGGCGTTCTGGGCGTGGTCGACCTGATGCGCACCGGCGCGCTGCCCACCCAAGGCTTTGTCCGGCAAGAGCAGGTCGGGCTGGATGATTTCCTGAACACCGAATTCGGCCAGCTGTACCGCGCTGGCGAAGTGACCCCCCAGAACAAGGCGGCCTGAACATGAAAGACGTAGTCATGACTGCAGAACACACACTCGAAAAACTGGGCCTGACGGCGGCCGAGCTGACCGGCGGGACGCTGGAGGTCCGCTCGCCCATCGACGGGCGCGTGCTGGCGCGGGTGCATGAAACACCCGTTGCCGACATGGATGCGGTCTTGGCCCGCGCCACGGCGGCCTTCAAGGCCTGGCGCACCGTGCCCGCCCCGCATCGGGGCGAGCTAATCCGCTTGCTGGGCGAGGAGCTGCGCGCGGCCAAGGAGGACCTGGGCGCGCTGGTCAGCTGGGAGGCCGGCAAGATCACCTCGGAAGGTCTGGGCGAAGTGCAGGAGATGATCGACATCTGCGATTTTGCCGTGGGCCTGTCGCGCCAGCTGTATGGCCTGACCATCGCCTCGGAACGCCCGGGCCACCGGATGATGGAGACCTGGCATCCGGCCGGTCCGGTCGGAGTGATCTCGGCCTTCAACTTCCCGGTCGCGGTCTGGTCGTGGAACGCGGCGCTGGCGCTGGTCTGCGGCGATCCGGTGATCTGGAAACCGTCCGAGAAAACGCCCCTGACCGCGATGGCCTGTCAGAAGATCTTTGAAAAGGCCGTGGCCCGGTTCGGCGACGCGCCCGACGGGCTGCTGCAACTGCTGATCGGCGGTGCCGATCTGGGCAAGACGCTTGTGGCCAGCGAGGCGGTGCCGATCATTTCGGCCACCGGTTCGACCCGGATGGGCCGCGCGGTCGCGCCGATCGTGGCGCAGCGGTTCGGCAAATGCATCCTGGAGCTGGGCGGCAACAACGCCATGATCGTGGGCCCCTCGGCCGATCTGGAAATGGCGGTGCGGGCCATCGTGTTCTCGGCCGTGGGCACCGCGGGTCAGCGCTGCACCACGCTGCGGCGGCTGATCGTGCACAACTCGATCCGTGCCGATCTGGTTGCGCGGCTGAAAAAGGCTTATGCCGGTCTGCCCATCGGTGACCCGCTGGCCGAAGGCACCCTGGTCGGGCCGCTGGTGGATGAGGCCTCGGGGCTGGCGATGGAGGCCGCGCTGAAGGCGGCCGAGGCCGAAGGCGGCACCGTCTTCGGCGGCAAGCGCGTGACCGACGGCGTGCCTGAGGGCGGTGTCTACATGCAGCCAGCGATCGTCGAAATGCCGGGCCAGACCGAGATCGTAAAGACCGAAACCTTTGCGCCGATCCTCTATGTCATGGGCTATGACGGTTTCGACGAGGCGCTCGAGATGCAGAACGACGTGCCGCAGGGCCTGTCGTCTTGCGTATTCACGCTGAACATGCGCGAGGCAGAGCAGTTCCTGTCGCCCGCCGGGTCCGATTGCGGCATCGCCAACGTGAATATCGGCCCCTCGGGCGCCGAGATTGGCGGCGCGTTCGGCGGTGAAAAGGAAACCGGTGGCGGACGCGAAAGCGGCTCGGATGCCTGGAAGGGCTATATGCGGCGCCAGACGAACACCGTGAACTACTCGGCCGAATTGCCATTGGCGCAGGGCGTGAAGTTCGACATCTGAAAACCCGGCCCGGCGGCATAGTGCGGCCGGGCCAACACATGCGTTCAGTCCGTGAACAGGTAATCAAGCCGCATGATCGACTGGGCGGTCTCCTCCGAAACCCCAAGGAATTCGGCGATCGCGGCCACGTTCTCAGCCGGGTCAGCGGTTTCGCGCAATCGGAAGAACCTCTCGATCCCGGCACCGCGCAGCTGTTCGGATTCATAGGCCAGATCGCTGCGGATCGTCGGTAACAGGCGTTCGACGGTTGCGGCTGGGCTGTTTTCTCCGGCCAGCCCGACTCTGTGGGCGTGGCCGACAAGATACGCGTCCGAATAGGTGCACTCGATTTCAAGAACATGCGTGCGCGCCTTGTCCGAACAAAAATCCTGTACGATATCCAGACTGGCGGGATCGAGGCAGATCAGCAGCCGGTCGGCGCCGAAGTGATCGTACAGCATCCGGGTGACCGCCCTGCGATGCCGGGATCGTTTGACCAGCGTGGTCTCCAAGCCCCCAAGATCGGGCAGCGGGGCGGTTTCCTCGTTGAACAGGTACTCGATGCAGGGCAGGTTGGTCTCAGAGGCGATCTGGTCGATCAGCCGCTTGGCCACATGCCACTTCTTGCAGACGACCATGTACAGATCGCGATCGGCGCCCAGCGTGTTGGCGGTTTCCCAGAAGCGGGGTGTATACCGGCGTCCCACGCGGCCACGGCCGGTCAGAAATCCGTGCAGATTCCGACCCTCGTTCGAGATCTGGAACGCGACCCCTTCGCTGGCATAGAGCGCACCCAATTTCTGCTTCAGCAACTGCGCCTCGGGGCTGATCTTGCGGGCGAACAGGTAATCTTGGGTCAGCAGCAGGTCGTAGTGATCGTTGTAAAACGTCACCGGCATCCCGTAGTCCGAGAACATCAGGAAAGTCAGCGTACGGTTTTCGATTTCGATTTTCGGGATCAGGTGGCGCACGAGGGTCTGAAAGAACGTCTCGTCCGGAATCCAGGTGGTCGAGAAAAAACGGACCACGTCCCGGCGCTGGCGCAGGAAATCCAGGATCATCTCGATTGTCCGGCGGCGAAGGCACCACCACTGGCTGCCGATCATGATCTGGAGATCCTCCGGGATCTCGCGGGTCAGGCCGAGACGTTTCTGGGCCTCGTAGGCGGCATAGAACAGTTTGCTCTGCGTGCGTTCGTTGAAATAGTGGCGATAGATCAGCCGGTCTTCCTTCATGCCGGTCTTGATCCAGTCGCTTTCGAAAAAGTCGTGGCTTTCGATGAAATCCTTGTCGGTTTCATCCAGAAACCGATGCGCATATTCCGCGGTCTTTATCGCCATGCAGTCGCCCGACAGCATGTAGAAATGGGTCGCTCGCGGGAAGGCCTCGACCGCAGCTTGCACCGCGTTCAGTGTTGCCTGCACCAGCGACCATTCCCCCCAGCCACATTTGATCCGCCTGGCCGCGAAGGTCACATTGGGATTGCTTTTCAGGGCCGTCTGGATTCGGTCAAAGTCTCCTGCGGATGCGCTGGCGTCGAAATGGATGGCCATGCAGTCCCCTGCGGCCGTCAGCCGTTCGGCCTGTGCGATAATCGCGTCAGGGTCTTTGTGACACAGCAGAATGTAGGCGATCTTGGCCATTGGCGTTGCATGAAGTCCGTTACTGCCCGGTTCCAACCGTGATACTGAGGATGAGCGATTGAATAAACAGAATATTTTTGCTTCTCTGGCGTCAAAAGCTGGCGCATCACCTTGAGACTCGGCCGGCTAAGGAGGCATGGCAGATGGGATTTCCCGGTACATGGATGACCGAAAGCGAAAGCATGGTCTATCGCGTCGTGCCCAAATGCGCCTGCTCGACCATCGGGCAGATCATGTACTACTCGGATCACGGTCGGTTCTTTGATGGCGATATCCACGACGCCAAGGACGGGATGCATAAATGGGCGTTTGACTACAGCCAGGATGTAATCTCGGCCAATGTGCGCGGGCACAAGTCGTTCGCCTTCACCTGCGTGCGCAACCCCTACACGCGGATCCTCAGTTCGTTCTTCGACAAGATCTGCGGCATTCAGCGCAACGGGAAACGGTACCGGGGCAATCTGGTGCCGACGCTGATCTACAATTACGGGATCGAGGTCGGGGGCGAGGACGGCAAGGGCGAATTCGACCAGATTGCCAGTTTCCGCCGGTTTCTTCTGTTTGCCCGCGACACGATCCGTTGGCGGCGGCCAATGGACCCGGACATTCACTGGTCGGCCATGTCGGGGCATGTGTCGACCTTCATCGTGAATGGCGGACGCTATGACCGGGTTTTCTGGACCGAGAAATTCAACGACGGGATGCAAGGCGTGCTGGACGCGCTGGAAACCCCGCATCCCGTGACCCTGTCCGAAATTCCGCGCTTCAACGAATCCGAGGGCCACGGCCCCAAACGTGCGCACCCGGTCGAGGACTATTTCGACGACCTGTCGATGCATCTGGTCTACGAGATCTACAAACAGGATTTCGAATTGTTCAAATACGATTTCGAGAACCCGGCCAACAAGATGCCGACAGGTGAAATCGACCTGGATGAGATTCACGCCAAGTTGGGTGATTGATCCTACAGGCAGGGGCGCTCCCGTCCATCGTCGATGTCTCTGGCGAGACATCTCCTCTGGTTGGGCCGGGCGCCGCGCACAGCGCGGCGCCCGGCCCAAGACTGAAGGAGGCAGCGGCGCAGCCGATGGGTCCTGTCAGGCGCGGGAGCACTTCGGTTTCAGGCAACGGACCGGCCCGCATGACGCGGGCCGTCAGCGTTCAGACCTGACGCACCGCGCCTTTTGCAGCGCTGGTGGCCAGCTTGGCATAGGCCTTCAGTGCCGTGGACACCTTGCGCTTGCGCGGTGCAGCGGGAACCCAGCCCTTTTCGTCCTGGACTTCTCTGCGGGCTGCCAGCTCTTCGTCGGACACGGCCAGGTGGATCGAGCGGTTGGGGATGTCGATTTCGATCGTGTCCCCGTTCTGCACCAGACCGATCTCACCGCCTTCGGCCGCCTCGGGCGAGACGTGCCCGATCGACAGACCCGAAGTGCCGCCTGAGAAGCGACCGTCGGTCAGCAGCGCACAGGCTTTGCCCAGACCTTTGGACTTCAAGTACGAGGTCGGGTACAGCATCTCCTGCATACCAGGCCCGCCGCGGGGCCCTTCATAGCGGATCACGACCACGTCGCCTTCCTTGACCTTGCCGGTCAGGATGTCGTTCACCGCCTGGTCCTGGCTTTCGCAGACATAGGCGGTGCCGGTGAATTTCAGGATGTTCTCGTCCACACCCGCGGTCTTCACGATGCAGCCGTCGCGCGCGATGTTGCCGAACAGCACGGCCAGACCGCCATCCTGGCTGAACGCATGGTCCTGAGACCGGATCACGCCGTTTGCCCGGTCGGTGTCCAGTTCCTTGTAGCGGTTCGACTGGCTGAACGCCTGGGTCGTCCGCACGCCGCCGGGGGCGGCCTTGAACAGCTCTTGCGCCTTGGGGTTGTTGGTCACCGTGATGTCCCAGTTGGCGATGGCCTCGGCCATGCTGGCCGAATGCACCGTGCAGCAGTCGTCATGCAGCAGGCCGGCGCGGCTCAACTCACCCAGGATCGAGAAGATGCCACCCGCGCGATGCACGTCCTCCATGTGGACGTTTTCGGTGTTGGGCGCGACCTTGCACAGGCAGGGCACCTTGCGGCTGAGCCGGTCCATGTCGGACATGGTGAAATCCACCCCGCCCTCATGCGCGATGGCCAGCAGGTGCAGCACCGTGTTGGTCGAGCCGCCCATGGCGATGTCCAGGCTCATGGCGTTCTCGAAGGCCTCGAAGGTCGCGATTTCGCGCGGGAGGAAGCCTTTTTCGTTCAGCTCATAGTGACGCTTGGTGATTTCGACGATGCGGCGGCCGGCCTCCAGGAACAGCTCCTTGCGGTCGGCATGGGTGGCCAGGGTCGAGCCATTGCCCGGCAGCGCCAGACCCAGCGCCTCGGCCAGGCAGTTCATCGAGTTCGCGGTGAACATGCCCGAGCACGATCCGCAGGTGGGGCAGGCGTTTTCTTCGATATGCTTGACCTGCTCGTCGGTGTACTTGTCATCGGCGGCGGCGACCATGGCGTCGACCAGGTCGATCTTCTTCACATCCAGATCGGCGATGTCGATCTTGCCGGCTTCCATCGGCCCGCCCGAGACGAAGATGGCCGGGATGTTCAGGCGCATCGCTGCCATCAGCATGCCCGGGGTGATCTTGTCGCAGTTCGAGATGCAGACCATCGCATCGGCGCAGTGTGCGTTGACCATGTATTCGACGCTGTCGGCGATGATCTCGCGCGAGGGCAGCGAATACAGCATCCCGTCATGGCCCATGGCGATTCCGTCATCGACGGCGATGGTGTTGAACTCTTTGGCTACACCGCCGGCGGCCTCAACCTCGCGGGCGACCATCTGACCCAGATCCTTGAGGTGGACATGGCCCGGCACGAATTGCGTGAACGAGTTGACGATGGCGATGATCGGCTTGCCGAAATCGTCGTCGCCCATCCCGGTGGCGCGCCACAGGCCGCGGGCACCGGCCATGTTGCGGCCATGGGTCGAAGTTCTGGATCGGTACATTGGCATGATGCTGTTTCCCTTTTGCCCGGTTGCAAAACCAGTGTTGCGTGCGTTATAGCGCACGTAGCACATGTGCGTTATAACGCACAAGGTAAATCGCGGGACTTGGCCATGGAATCGGACGACATCACCCTGAAACTCAGAGACGTCCGGGCGGCATCGGGGCTGAGCCTGGCCAAAGCGGCCGATTTGACCGGAGTCAGCAAGGCCATGCTGGGCCAGATCGAGCGCGGCGAATCAAGCCCCACCATCGCGACGCTGTGGAAGATCGCCAAGGGGTTCCAGATGCCGCTGAGCGCATTGATCGGAACCGGCGCCCTGCGTGATCCGGCAGATGCGGCCCGGTTCCGCACCGTGACCTTTCCCGGCAGTCTGAAGGTCAAGATCGTCTTTCCCTTCGACCCGGTTCTGGGGGCCGAGACCTTTCACGTCGAACTGGACCCCAATCAGTGCCACGAATCCCCCGCCCATGCCGCCGGCGTGACCGAGGAAGTCTTCGTCCTGAGCGGCGCGCTCGAGGTGCTGCGGAACGGCGAATGGGTGCCGCTGAGCGCGGGCCAGGGGTTGCGCTTTCCGGCCGACTTGCCGCATGGCTATCGCGCCGGTCCCGAGGGCGCGGCCTTCTTGAACATGCATCACTACGGACACCGGCCTGCGACCGCTGCGGTCGGGTGATACGGCGGAAAGGGACAACCTGATGGCGGAATTCCTGAACGGCCTGACGCTGGCCGATGGCATCGGGTCCTTCGGGGCGCTGATCGTGGTTGCGGCCTATTTCGCAACACAGATGCGGATGATGAATTCCGACGATCTGGCCTTTCCGGTGGTCAACCTCGTCGGCTCGGTGCTGATCGCCTATTCGCTGCTGCAGAACTTCAACCTGGCCTCGATGCTGATCGAAAGTTTCTGGATCGCGATCAGCGTAATCGGCATCATCCAGCATTTCCGCCTGCGACGGGCGCGATAGGGCCGCAGGGACCCGATCCAGCCTTGAACCCGCACCCTTGCGCGTATAGGGAAATCCCTGCGCGTAAAGGGGAGGCATTGATGCTGGACGATCCAAAAACCCTGGTTTCCACCGAGTGGCTTGCCGCCCACCTCAAGGACCCGGATCTGCGGATCCTCGACGCCTCGTGGTACCTGCCCCAGCAGGGGCGCGACGCCCGCGCCGAATACGAGGCCGGACATATTCCCGGCGCGCGGTTCTTCGATATCGACGAGATCTCGGACCACCGTTCGGACCTGCCGCACATGGCGCCTCCGGTCGAGAAATTCATGTCGCGCCTGCGGGCTATGGGCGTGGGCGACGGCCATCAGGTCGTGGTCTATGACGGCGCGGGCCTGTTTTCGGCCGCACGGGTCTGGTGGCTGTTCCGCCTGATGGGGCAGGAGAACATCGCCGTTCTGGACGGCGGGCTGCCCAAATGGGTTGCCGAGGGGCGCGAGATCGAGGATCTGCCCCCCGTCATCCGCGATCGCCACATGACCGTGCGCGTGCAGAACCACCTGGTCCGCGACGTGACCCAGGTCTCAGCCGCCGCCAAGCTGGCCGATCACGAAATCATCGATGCCCGCGCCGCCGACCGTTTTGCCGGATCCCAGCCCGAACCGCGCGAGGGGCTGCGGGCGGGGCACATCCCCGGTTCGCGCAACGTGCCCTTCGGACAGTTGCTGAGTGCCGATGGCACCATGAAATCGCCCGAGGACTGCCGCGCGGTGTTCGAAGCCGCAGGCGTCGATCTGTCGAAACCCGCCATCACCACCTGCGGGTCAGGCGTGACCGCCGCGATCCTCAGCCTTGCGCTCGAGCGCATGGGCAAGAAAGACCATTCGCTTTATGACGGCAGCTGGGCCGAATGGGGCGCCTTCCCGACCCTGCCCGTCGCAACCGGAGACTCCTGATGTTTGAAAACCTCAAGCCGCAGCCAGCCGACAAGATCCTGGCCCTGATGCAGATGTATCGCGAGGACCCGCGCGAACAGAAGATTGATCTGGGTGTCGGCGTCTACAAAAACGCCAATGGGGTGACCCCGGTGATGCGGGCGGTCAAGGCCGCCGAGCAGCGAATCTGGGAAGAGCAGGACTCAAAGGCCTATACCGGGCTGGCCGGTGATCCGGTCTATGCCGATGCGATGATCAGCCTGATCCTCGGCACCAGCGTGCCGCGCGCCAACATCGCCGCCGTGGCCACCCCGGGCGGCACCGGTGCCTGCCGGCAAGCGTTCGAGCTGATCCGCATGGCCAACCCCTCGGCCCGGGTGTTCGTGTCGAACCCGACCTGGCCGAACCACATCTCGATCCTGAACTATCTGGGCATCGAAACCGTCGCCTACCGCTATTTCGACGAGGAAACCCGTGGCGTCGATTTCGACGGCATGATCGAGGACCTCAAGACTGCCAAGGCGGGCGACGTCGTGTTGCTGCACGGCTGCTGCCACAACCCGACCGGCGCCAACCTGAACATGGTCCAGTGGCAAGAGGTGGTGAACCTGATCAACGACCGTGGTCTAGTGGCGATGATTGACATCGCCTATCAGGGCTTCGGCGACGGTCTGAGCGAGGATGCCCAGGCGACCCGGCTTGTCGCTGCGTCGGTCAAGGAATGCCTGATCGCGGCGTCCTGTTCGAAGAATTTCGGTGTCTACCGCGAGCGGGCCGGCCTGCTGATGGCCGTCAGTGCCGATGCGGGCCAGACCGCGTTGAACCAGGGCACGCTGGCGTTTCTGAACCGCCAGAACTACTCGTTCCCGCCGGATCACGGCGCGCGCGTGGTGACCGCGATCCTGATGGATGAGGGTCTGCGCGCCGACTGGATGGCCGAATTGGAAGAGGTGCGCCTGTCGATGCTCGGCTTGCGCCGCCAACTGGCGGACGAACTGCAGCGGCTGAGCGGATCGGACCGGTTCGGCTTCCTGGCCCAGCATCGCGGCATGTTCTCGCGCCTGGGCGCCGCGCCCGAGCTGGTCGAGAAGCTGCGGGTCGAGCACGGCATCTACATGGTCGGCGACAGCCGCATGAACATTGCCGGGTTGAACGAGGCCACCGTGCCGATCCTGGCCAAGGCCATCATCGACGTCGGCGTCTGAGCTCAGGCATTTCAAAAAAAAAGAAACCCGGGCACGAATGCCCGGGTTTTTTCGTTTGGATTGAAGAGAGATCAGCCCTTCGAGAACTCGGGATAGGCTTCCATGCCCAGTTCGCCCATGTCGAGGCCGTTGATCTCTTCTTCCTCGCCAACCCGCAGGCCGACGGTGGCCTTGAGGATCGAGAACAGGATGTAGCTGACCACGAAGACGAAGATCCCGATGGCCGCGAAGCCGATGATCTGGGTCACGAAGGACGCGTCGCCGTTGGTCCAGGCCACGATGAAGGTGCCCCAGAAGCCCGCGATCAGGTGAACCGGGATGGCGCCGACTACGTCGTCGATCTTCATCTTGTCCAGCAGCGGCACGGTGTAGACCACGATCACGCCACCGATGCCGCCGATGATCAGCGCCTGGAACAGCGACGGTGCCAGCGGTTCGGCGGTGATCGAGACCAGCCCGGCCAGCGCACCGTTCAGCACCATGGTCAGGTCGACCTTGCCGTACATCACCTGGGTCAGGATCAGGGCAGCGACGGCGCCGGCGGCTGCGGCCATGTTGGTGTTGGCGAAGATGCGGCTGATGTCAGCCATGTCGCCGATCGTGCCCATGGCCAGCTGCGAGCCGCCATTGAAGCCGAACCAACCCAGCCACAGGATGAACGTACCCAGGGTGGCAAGCGCCAGGTTCGAGCCGGGGATCGGAACGACCTTGCCGTCCTTGCTGTATTTGCCGATCCGGGGGCCCAGCACGATGGCACCGGCCAGTGCGGCAAAGCCACCTGCGGCATGTACCAGGGTCGAGCCCGCGAAGTCGCTGAAGCCCATTTCGGACAGCCAGCCGCCACCCCACTGCCACGAGGCTTCGATGGGGTAGATGACACCGGTCAGGACGATCACGAAGATGAAGAAGGGCCACAGCTTGACCCGCTCGGCCATGGTGCCCGACACGATCGAGGCGGTGGTGGCGCAGAACATCAGCTGGAAGAAGAAGTCCGAACCGACCGACGCATAGGACAGATCGGTTTCGACGCCATCAAGGCCGACCGGTTCCAGCGAGGTGGGCGAGAAGGCACCCAGAATGCCGGTGATGGTCCAACCGTCGCCCGGATACATCAGGTTGAAGCCGACCAGCCAGTACATGATCGCGGCAAAGGAAAACAGGCCGATGTTCTTGACCAGCTGCATGGCCACGTTCTTGGAGCGCACCAGACCGGCCTCGAGCATGGCAAAGCCTGCGGCCATCCAGAACACCAGGAAGCCGCCCATCAGGAACAGCAGCGAGGTCAGGATATATTGCGTATGCTGCGCGGTTTCGCCGGTTGCGGCGGCCTCCTGCGCCAGGCCCATCTGCGGCAGCGCGACGATCGCGGCGGCAGGGATGAGTGATTTCATCAGGTTCATGTTCAGTCCTCGAATGATTGTCGGTCGCGGCGCCTTACAGCGCCTCTTCGTTGAGTTCCCCGGTCCGCACGCGCAGGGCCTGCTCGACATCGAGGACGAAAATCTTGCCGTCGCCGATCTTGCCGGTCTTGGCGGTTTTAGTGATGGTCTCGACGATCTGGTCGGTCATCGCGGCGGGCACCACGATTTCCAACTTGATCTTGGGCACGAAGTTCACCGCGTATTCGGCGCCCCGATAGATTTCGGTGTGACCGGATTGCGAGCCGAAGCCCTTGATCTCGGTCACCATCATGCCGCGCACGCCCGCCTCGGTCAGTGCCTCGCGCACCTCCTCGAGCTTGAACGGCTTGATTGTCGCAATGATCAGTTTCACGTCTTTCCCCTCTTCTGTTCCGGTGGGTCCGGCTTTGCACCTGCAGAAAAAGAGCCCGACATGGCCGCTCAAGGAACGATTTCGGCGAAAAGACGCTGGGGAAGAGGGGAAAAGTTGCACATTTTTTGCACAAAAACGGCAAAGTGATTAAAAAATACGCAAGTGTGAGAGGGGAATTCGCGCTATTTCACACCTCTACATGGGCGCGACAGCGCGGTATGGTGCCACAAAAGCAAAAACGGGCAGAGTTTGAGCATGACTGAGTCCAAGCGTCGAAAACCGCTGGTGGCGGACAAACGGTATCCGTCCGGAGGCCGCAAGACCTCGTCCGCCAAGCGGACGGCGAAACCGGCGGGCAAGAAGGCGACGGCGCGCAAGACCACGACCCGAAAGACCAGTCGCAAGCCCCGGCGCAAACGTTCGGGAGGCGGGCAGGGCGGCTTCTTTCGCAGGCTGTTCCGCTGGATAGGGCGCCTGATCTGGGGGCTGACCTGGCGGGTGGGTGCGATAGCCGCACTGCTGCTGGCGCTTGCCGTTGGGGTTGTGTACTCAACCCTGCCCGAGGTCGATGCCCTGCTGGACGGGCGCGCGCGCGGGTCGGTCACGCTGCTGGACCGGGACGGCAAGGTCTTTGCCTGGCGGGGCGATCAGTTCGGCGGCGTTATCACCACCGACACCGTGTCGCCGCATCTGAAGAATGCGGTTGTCGCGACCGAGGACAAGCGGTTTTACCGTCACTTCGGCGTAAGCCCGCGCGGCATTGCCAGTGCGGTGAAGATCAACCTGTCCGAGGGGCGTGGCCCACTGTCGGGGCACGGCGGTTCGACCATCACCCAGCAGACGGCCAAGCTGCTGTGTCTGGGCGTCCCGTACGACCCGACCGAGTGGGAATCGGAAGCGGCGTACGAGGCCGACTGCCGCCAGGGGTCGCTGTGGCGCAAGGCCAAGGAAGCGATCTACGCGATGGCGATGGAGGTCAAATACTCCAAGGATGAGATCCTGACCATCTATCTGAACCGGGCGTTTCTGGGGGCCGGGGCCCGCGGGTTCGAGGCGGCCAGCCAGCGCTATTTTGGCAAGTCCGCAGCCGAGGTGGACCCAGCCGAGGCGGCGATGCTGGCGGGGCTGCTGGTGGCGCCCACGCGCTATGCGCCCACCAACAACCTGCAACGCTCGCAGGACCGGGCCAAGGTGGTCATCAGCCTGATGGAGGATCAGGGTTACCTGACCACGTCACAGGCAAACGCGGCGCGCAATAACCCGGCCGAGCTGTCCGAGGCCGCCGCCGCGCGCGCTGGCGGGTATTTTGCCGATTGGGTCATGGCCAGCGGCCCCGAGTTCTTCACCCGCAACACCACCGAGGACGTGGTGATCAAGACCACGCTGGACCAGCGGATCCAGCAGGCGGCCGAGGCGGCGCTGAAACAGGTGTTCGACGAAAAGGTCAGCGAAGGCTCAAAAGCGCAGGCCGCGATCGTGGTGATGTCGGCCGATGGTGCGGTCCGGGCCATGGTGGGTGGACGCAAGACCAAGGTGTCGGGTGCGTTCAACCGCGCGACGCAGGCGCTGCGCCAGACCGGGTCCTCGTTCAAACCCTTTGTTTATGCCACCGCGCTGGAACTGGGCTATTCGCCGCTGGCCACGGTAGTGGACGAGCCATATTGCATCGACATCCCGGGGTCCGGCCAGTGGTGCCCAAAGAATTACACCAACAAGTTCTACGGTCGCGTGACCCTCGCGGATGCGCTGAAGAACTCGTTGAACATCCCGGCCGTCAAGGTGGCCGAGGTTGCTGGGCTGGACAATGTGCGCACGGTGGCCAGCGGGTTCGGCATCGAAAGCGATCTGGCGGCGGGCCCTGCGCTGGCGCTGGGCGCCTCGGAAAGCACACTGATCGAAATGACCGGCGCCTATGCCGGTATCCTGAATGGTGGCTCGTCCGTGGAACCTTACGGCCTGACCGAGTTGAAACTGCTGGGCGATGATGCCCCGATGATGGTGACGACAACCGGAATCGGCGAGCGGGTGATCCGAGACGAAGCTGCCAAGCAACTGACCTGGATGATGGAGCGCGTGGTATCCGAGGGAACCGGACAACGCGCCAAGTTGTCGGGATGGCAGGTTGCAGGCAAAACAGGCACGACTCAGGCCGCCCGGGATGCTTGGTTCATCGGCTTTACCGCGGACTATGTAGCCGGTGTCTGGATGGGCTATGACGACAACACGCCGTTGTCGGGCGTGACCGGCGGTGGGCTGCCAGCCGAGATTTGGAAGGAAACCATGGTGCGGGTCACCGAAGGCATGACTCCGACCCCTCTGCCGATGCTGGCTCCGGCCGCTCCGGTCCAGACGACTCAGCAATCCCAGCCACGCCGCAGGCAGCAGGGTGGCTTTGCCAAGGCCGTCGACAGTCTGTTGAAGGATCTCTTTGGCGGCAACTAGACCGCAGATGATCAGACGGGCGGCGCTGGGCGCCGCCCGGATCGGTCGTTACAGGCTTTCGTCCAGCGCGGCGACGATCGCGTCGCCCATTTCGCTGGTGGAGACCGGCTGAACGCCTTCTTCGGCCAGCAGATCAGCCGTGCGAACACCATCGGCCAAAACCTTTTCGACCGCAGCTTCCAGGCGATCGGCCTCGGCGCCTTGGTCAAAGCTGTAGCGCAGCGCCATCGCAAAGCTGAGGATACAGGCGATCGGGTTGGCCTTGCCCTGGCCGGCGATGTCGGGGGCCGAGCCGTGGACGGGCTCGTACAGTGCCTTGGGCCGGCCGTTGGCCATCGGCGCGCCCAGCGAGGCCGACGGCAGCATGCCCAGCGAGCCGGTCAGCATCGCCGCGCAGTCCGACAGGATATCGCCGAACAGGTTGTCGGTCAGGATCACGTCGAACTGTTTGGGCGCGCGCACCAGCTGCATGGCGCCGTTGTCAGCATACATGTGGCTCAGCTCGACCTCGGGATAGTCCTTGCCAACGCGGGTCACGACTTCGCGCCACAGGATCCCCGATTCCATCACGTTGGCCTTTTCCATCGAGCACAGCTTCTTGTTTCGGCGCATCGCCAGTTCAAAGGCCGAACGCGCGGCGCGTTCGATCTCGGACTCGGTGTAGCGCTGGGTGTTGATGCCCACGCGCTCGTTGCCTTCCTCGAAAATGCCGCGCGGCTCGCCGAAATAGACGCCCGAGGTCAGTTCGCGCACGATCATGATGTCGAGACCGGCAACCACGTCCTTTTTCAGCGACGAGAAATCGGCCAGCGCGTCAAAGCACTGGGCCGGGCGCAGGTTCGAGTACAGGTCCATCTCCTTGCGCAGGCGCAGCAGGCCGCGCTCGGGCTTCACGCTGAAATCCAGATCGTCGTATTTCGGGCCGCCCACGGCGCCCAGCAGAACCGCGTCGACCTCTTGCGCCTTGGCCATCGTCTCGTCCGACAGGGGCTTGCCGTGCACGTCATAGGCGGCACCGCCGACCAGATCCTCGCTCACGTCGAATTCAAGGCCGCGCTTGGCGCCGAACCAGCCGATGATCTTGCGCACTTCGGCCATGACTTCGGGGCCAATTCCGTCTCCGGGCAGGATGAGGAGCGAGGGGTTGGACATGAACGGTCTCCTTGCGTTTTTCAGCATCGGGCCTAGCGTTTGCGGTGCATCTGGTCAATGAGGCGTTCTGGTCAAAATGCGCGGATTCAGGGCCGTACGGCGCGAAAAACGCCGCTGAACATGCGCCGGGCACCCGATTTGGGTTACAAGCTGGCTTTCAGCCCTTCTGCAAGCAGGTCCCAGACCCGGCGAATGCGCGGTGTCTGCCGCATGGCCTGCGGCGCAGCCAGCCAGACCGGCAGGACTGGTATGTCCACATCCAACGGCAGAATTTCGACCGCAGGATCAGCCTCGGCCACTTGAACCTGGCTGAAACCGATGCCGCAACCCGCGCGGATCAACTCCCAATAGGCGCTTTGAAGATCGCAACGGGTGGCAAAGTCTTCCTTGCTGGCAGGCCAACCCTTGGCCTGCATTTTCGAGATGATCAGGTCGTTGGAGTCGAAACCCACCAGGTCATGCTGAAACAACTCTTCGGGGGTGGTTGGCCGACCGGCGCGGTCCAGATACGACCGGGCTGCGCAGAAACACAACGGTACGTCGCCCAGATGCCGGGTCACGATATCGACCTGCTCGGGGCGATACATGCGAACTGCGATATCAGCTTCGCGGAACAGCAGGTTTTCGCTGGTGTCGGTGGCGACCAGTTCCAGCTGGATTGAAGGTTCTTGCCTGCGGATGTCCGCCAGAATGGACGGCAGGATATGGTGCGATGCGAAGACCGACGCGGTGATGCGGACCGTACCGCTCAGCTGTTGCGACTGCCCGGCGGCGGCCAGGCTCAGCTGACGCATGGCCGCGTGCATCTGTTGCGCCATCGGCAGCAATTGCTGGCCGGCTGCGCTGAGCTTGAGGCCTCGCGCATGGCGATCGAACAGCGACACGCCCAAATCCGTCTCGAGCGCCTGCACCTGGCGACCAAGCGTCGGCTGACTGCGCCCCAGTTCCCGCGCAGCCGCCGACAACGATCCCGTTTCCGCAACTGCCAGAAAGCTCTGCACCAAAGACCAATCAGAAAGTGCCAAGGTTTTATCCATGCGCAGATGAATACATGCTCTGCGTTTTTCGGCAATTCCCAAAGGTGAGTGAATGGATATCTTTTGTTCAACCGCCAGGGCTGACAGGAGTTGTGATGACGGGAAAGGTGCTGATCCTGGGATCTTCGGGGCGTTTTGGCCGCAATGCCGCAGACGCGTTTCAAGCGGCCGGATGGACGGTGCGGGGATTTGACCGCGCGAGGGATGATCTGTCCACCGCCGCCAGGGGCACGGATGTCATCGTGAATGGTTGGAACCCGCCATACACCGAGTGGGCACGGCAGGTGCCGGATTTGCACGCTCAGGTCATCGGTGCGGCGAAGGCAACCGGGGCGACCGTGATCGTGCCCGGGAACGTTTATGTTTTTGGGGCCGACACGCCCGGGCCTTGGGCGGCAGATACGCCGCATCTTGCAACCAACCCTCTGGGCCAGATTCGGATCCGTATGGAGGAGGCCTATCGGTCGTCGGGCGTGCGCACCGTAATCCTGCGCGCCGGGGATTTCCTTGACACGCAAGCCTCTGGCAATTGGTTCGACCAGATCATGATCAAGCCGCTGGCCAAAGGGCGTTTCGTCTATCCCGGCGACCCTGACATTGCCCATGCCTGGGCCTACCTGCCGGATCTGGCCCGCGCTGCGGTTCAGTTGGCCGAGATGCGGGATGCCTTGCCGCGCTATTGCGACATTCCTTTTGCCGGATACACGTTGACCGGCCGCCAATTGGCAAAGGCCTTGTCGGAAGTGACCGGGGCTCCGGTGCGCCTGAAGCAGATGAACTGGTGGCCAATTGTTCTGGCCCAGCCGTTCTGGAAACTGGCCCCGCATTTGCTTGAGATGCGCTATCTGTGGGACACGCCGCACCGCTTGGATGGCTCGTTCTGCGACTCGTTGATCAGCGATTTCGCATCCACGCCGCTGCAAGAGGCATTGAAAACCGCTGTGTCTGACCTGTCGCATGATAGCCCGCGAACCACAGACGTGGATCGAGTTCAGGGCCTGTCATAGGCCCGGCGGCATGTCCGGGTGTGACAGGTCAACCCAAATCAGGCGATGTCGGCTGGCCTTGCGGGCCGCGGCAAGGGGCACGCCTTTGGCATCGGTCCAGTGGATGCCGGCGTTTTCAACCACCCAGTCGACCGATGGCAGCAGATAGTCAACACGCCGTTCACCCACCGCCTTCCAAACCACCGTTACAGCCGAGCCTGCGCCATCCACGGGTCGCGGATCCTGCAGGCTGGGGTGCTGTAACAGATCGCGGATTGCTTCATTGCGCCCCTCGCCCAGGTTCGGGTCAAGATTGGCGTCACCGGCAATGATCAAACGACTTTTCGGGGCTGGACCCAGCCCGCCGTCCAGCAACACCGACCATAGCCGGATCTCATCGCGATTGCGCAATCCGTTGCGATCCTCAGGCCCGTCGAATACAGGAGGCGTGGCGTGAAAGGTCATCAGGTTCAGGCGGCCTTGAGGTGTCTCCACCGGCACGATCCAATGGGCGGTCGACGACAGGCGCTGAACAGCGTGGGCCTGTTCGGACGGGAAAGGCAACCCGCCAAGGGTGGGTAGCGTCGCGCCGGGCAGGTCCTTCCAAAGCAGCGCTGAAAGGTCACGAACCTCATCCTTTGCGATCGGATAACGGGACAGCACGGCCAGCCCGCCATTTCCGGTGAAACGGCCCCATCCCTGGGCGTCCCCGGATCCGCCCCGTTCCCCGTCCCCGTCCAGATCAAGCGACGTCATCAGCCCCGAGTTGGGCTGGCCAGCGAAGAGATGCGGGTAATCCAGCCCTGCCGCGCGCAACCGATCAGCCAGAGCGGACAGGGCCAGGTTGTCATGGTCCCAGTCGATGCCTTGCAGGGCCAGGACATCGGGGGCAGCGGCGGTCAGAACGTCGATCACCGCCTGCACCTGGGGATCATCACGCCGAATATCACGCAGCAGCAGGCCTGGACCTTTCCGCCCTAGCTCAGCATTGAAGCTGGCAACGCGCACTGGCTCTGCCTGCGCCGCAAACGGCAGCAACAGCAGAACAAGAATACGGATCATGCGGTTTGGGTCGTCTCGGCGGTCGAGTAGGCGCGGCGTTTTTCCACGATCAGCCCGGCAATGCGCAGGGTTGCCATCCCGCGCATGATCATGCTGGCCGGCAAGAAGGCCCACGCGCTCATGGTCCAGATCAACGTCTGCGGATTGGACAACGACAGCGGATCAATGAAATCCGTGAGCAGCTTGATCAGGGCCGGAATCAGGAAAGGCAGCAGAACGCCGACCGAGATGTTCAACCGACCGTCGCGCTGCAGGCGAGTCACCACGTCTCCGCCCTTGGTGGGGTCGAACAGGGGCAGGTTGGTCCAGACATTGAACGCCCCGTTGCCGGTGGGCCATCCACGCAGTTTGACCGCATAGGCGAAGCTGGCGATCGTGACCAAAGCGGCCACATAGGCGACACTTGCCGTTATGCGTACCAACTCGACCAAGGGTTGGCTCGCGTCAGCAGGCAGCATCAACACCACCAGGCGGACAGGCGAATAGGGGAAGTCGACGACATTCGCGACGGCCAGGCCGACCGAATACACGGTACTGGTCAGTTCCGTCGGCGCATAGGCGTTCTTGCAGATCAAGGTCAGGAACGAGATCATCGACATCAGGCCGACAAAGCGCAGTCTGTTCACGGGCGGCGCATCGCGGAATTCGATAAAGCTGGGAAAGGCCGAGTTGTATTCGGCGAAGGTCAGGATGAATGCCAGGATTGCCAGAAAGACAACGATCTCGGTCCCGTTGGACGTTGATGCGGGCAGATACAATGCGGGTGTCAGCACCAGAAGTGCCACCAACAATCCCCGTATCGCAGCCCCTGTTGTGCGAGCAATCACTATCCGAACCCTTTCCAAACCGGACCAGTCGATTCTTTGCCGACTTGGTTCCAACTTGATGCCCGCCAATCTCGATATTTGGCGGATGCCCCTTTAGCGCCATCATTGGCGATAAGCGGCATTTCGCTCAAGCCGAGGTGCAGAAAACACGTGATTTCGGGCAAAAAGATGGCGAAACTGGTGCGGCTTTGCATCATTCACGTCGCAAATTCGACGTGTAATGGAAATGGTTCTCTACATGTTGTGGTTGCTTTGACTTTAACCCCAAGAATGCGAACGGGGCCGCCTTGGCGACCCCGTCAGGTTGAGTGTCCACAGGTTCATCCCCAGAATCACACCCAGGGGCGCGCCTGTCCGGCATGGGATTCGAACGAGTCGATGTGGTGGTCTTTTTCCATCGTCAGGCCGATATCGTCCAAACCGTTCAACAGGCAATGCTTGCGGTGCGGGTCGATATCAAACTCGATCACGACGCCGTCCGAGGTGACGATCTGCTGATCTTCCAGGTGCACGGTCATACGTGCGTTCTCGCCCTTGTGGGCATCCTCCATCAGAATGACGTGGTGGTGTTCTTCGACCACGATGGGCAGGATGCCGTTCTTGAAGCAGTTGTTGAAGAAGATGTCGGCGAAGCTGGTCGAGATGACCACCTTGATTCCGAAATCCTTGATCGCCCAGGGCGCGTGTTCCCGAGATGAGCCGCACCCGAAGTTGTCGCCAGCCACCAGAATCTCGGCGTTGCGATAAGCGGGCTTGTTCAAGACGAACTCTTCGTTCTCGCGCCCGTCATCGTGATAGCGCATCTCGTCGAACAGGACGACGCCGAGGCCGGACCGTTTGATCGTTTTCAGATGCACCTTGGGAATGATCATATCGGTGTCGATATTGATCAGGGGCATGGGGGCTGCCACACCGTGGACTTTTTCAAACTTTTCCATGTTCACACTCCTGCGGGAGAGGTCAGGCCCCATGCCCCGCGTTTCAAGCTTGTTGAGCTTCTGTAGTTTCGTCTTTGGGCGCGTTCTTGACGAAGAACGCCATGAAGACCAATCCGAACCCGTTGAACAGCATCTCGATGCCCAGCAGGATGCCCAGCAACTGGAACAGCACCGCCGGTTCCGAGCTTGCATAAGACCAGATGATGCCTGCCAGGATGATCGACAAGATGCCCGAGATCAGGGTTGGCCAGAAAAATGACGTGCCTCGCATCTGAAACGAGAGAATGATCCGTGCGATCCCGCCTGCCATGAACAGGATAAGCACCACCGTTGCCAGCGTCAGAGTGCCCGCCAGCGGATGGTCCAGAAACGACCAGCCCAAGAACAGCATGACCGCACCCATGATGAAGGCAAGGATCTTGTTGCCGGTTCCTTCGACGGTGAAACCGCCGACAACCTGCAGAACGCCGGATACCAGCAAAAGGACGCCGGTGACCACGGTCACTGCTACGGATGCCACGACTGGTGCGCCCAGCACGAAGATGCCGAACACTATCGATAGAAGCCCCATCAGAAGCCATTTGACCCATTCACTCATTTCAGTCTCTCCCTCAAATATCTAGATATGAGGGGAGCTTACATCAATTCGCGCACATCTGTCAGCTTTCCCGTGATTGCCGCAGCGGCAGCCATCGCGGGGCTCAGCAGATGGGTGCGTCCGCCGCGGCCCTGACGGCCCTCGAAATTGCGATTCGAGGTGGCGGCGCAACGCTCGCCCGGGGTCAGCTGGTCGGGGTTCATCGCCAGGCACATCGAACAACCCGCAAGGCGCCATTCGAACCCGGCCTGCTTGAAGATCTCGGCAATGCCTTCCTCTTCGGCCTGCGCGCGCACGAGGCCCGAGCCGGGCACGACCATGGCGCGGATGCCGTCCTTGATCTTCTTGCCCTTCAGGATCTCGGCGGCGGCGCGCAGGTCCTCGATCCGGCCGTTGGTGCAGGAGCCGATGAAGACCGTGTCGATCTCGATGTCGCTCAGTTTCTGGCCCGGCTTGAGCCCCATGTATTCGATAGAACGGCGCGCGGCCTCGACCTTGCCACCCTCGAAATCTTCGGGGTTGGGCACGGTCGCGGTGATCGGCAGAACGTCTTCGGGGCTGGTGCCCCAGGTGACAACGGGGGCGATGTCCTCGCCGCGGATGGTAACGACCTTGTCCCAATGGGCGTCGTCATCGGAATAGAGCGTCTTCCACCAGGTCAGAGCGGTCTCCCACTGCGCGCCCTTGGGAGCGTGCGGGCGGCCTTTGACGTATTCAAAAGTCTTTTCGTCCGGCGCGATCAGGCCGGCGCGGGCGCCGCCCTCGATGGCCATGTTGCAGACGGTCATGCGGCCTTCCATCGACAGGTCGCGGATCGCTTCGCCGCAATATTCGATCACATAGCCGGTGCCGCCGGCGGTGCCAGTTTCGCCGATCACGGCCAGGGTGATGTCCTTGGCGGTCACGCCCGGCTGCAGCTTGCCGGTGATCTCGACCTTCATGTTCTTGGACTTTTTCTGGATCAGCGTCTGGGTGGCCAGAACATGCTCGACCTCGGACGTGCCGATGCCGTGGGCCAGCGCGCCGAAAGCGCCGTGGGTGGCGGTGTGGCTGTCGCCGCAGACCACGGTCATGCCCGGCAGGGTCCAGCCCTGTTCGGGGCCGACGATGTGGACGATGCCCTGACGGATATCATTTACCGGGTAGTAGTGAATGCCGAATTCGCGGGCGTTTTTGTCCAGCGCTTCGACCTGAATGCGCGACTCGGGGTTTTCGATCCCGTTCACGCGGTCGGGCGTGGTGGGTACGTTGTGGTCCGGCACGGCGATGGTCTTTTCCGGCGCGCGCACCTTGCGGCCCGCCATGCGCAGGCCTTCGAACGCCTGCGGGCTGGTGACTTCGTGCACCAAGTGGCGGTCGATATAAAGCAGGCAGGTGCCATCGTCGGCTTCGTGCACGACATGGGCATCCCAGATCTTGTCATAGAGTGTTTTGGGGGACATCGGTCCTCTCCCGTCTGTATTGAGAAATGCTGGCGAGTGGCTGGGCGCCGATTATAGGCGGGCCAGAACCGTGCGGGCGGCCCCGAAGAACCGTTCACGCAGGCGCGCGCGGTCTTGCAGGTTGGGAGCAGGGGCCTGATGGAATCTCATGCGATCCAGATATATCGCGCCCCCTCGTCAATCAAGGCTCAATCCGCGTCCCGCGACAGGTCGGTGGGCCTTGCAAGCCGCCACATTGCTGTTCAATCTGGCGACAGGAGACGCGCATGGACAATGATTTGATCCCAAGTTCGATTTCAGAACTGTTCGACAACATGGCCGAGGCCTTTCTGTTGCAGCTTGGGAACCTGGTCGAGTTGATCGTGACTCCGGGGTGGCGGCAGTATCAGATCGCCATCATCCTGGGGCTGGTGGCGCTGTCCTTCCTTTTGACTCTGCTGACAAAAGGCCGGTGGGAAGCCTGGGCGCGGGCGCGTAGTGGATGGCCCAAATGGCGGTTGCGGGTTCTGGTTCAGCTGATGCAGCGGATGACGCTGGTCTACTTCGTCGTGCTGGCCTGGGGCGTTTATCTGGTGATGCAGCAGGTCACCTGGCCATCGCGCAGTTACATCATCGGTGTTCTGGCAACGCTGGCAACCGCGTGGCTGGCGATCGCGCTGATTTCGCGACTGGTCCGCAACCGGACGATTCGGCGCATCTTCCGCTGGTCGATGTGGATCTACGCCACGCTGGTCGCGCTGAGTCTGACCGATGACGTCGCCGAGTTCCTGGACGGCGTGGCGATTTCGATCGGCAGCCTTCACATCTCGGCATTGGGGATTCTCAAGGCCATTCTGCTGATCGGCACGTTGTTGGTGCTGGCGCGGCTTGGCACCCGTGCGGCGGAACGCGGGCTGAAAAGCAATGACGACATCTCGCCCTCGATGCAGGTGCTGCTGGCCAAGGGGATCCAGGTTGCGTTTTACGGGCTGGTCTTTCTGGTCGGGATCCGGACGCTGGGATTCGACCTGACCGGGATCGCGCTGTTGTCCGGTGCGGTTGGCGTCGGTATCGGCTTCGGCCTGCAGAAGGTCGTGTCGAACCTGATCTCGGGGATCATCATCTTGATGGACCGGTCGATCAAGCCGGGCGACGTGATCTCGCTGGGCGACACGTTCGGTTGGATCAACGCGCTGGGCGCCCGCTACGTCTCGGTCGTCACCCGCGACGGGCGCGAATACCTGATCCCGAACGAGGATCTGATTACCGGGCAGGTGGTGAACTGGTCCCATTCCGACGAGTTCGTCCGCCTCGATCTGACCTTCGGCACCAGCTACGGCGACGACCCGCACAAGGTGCGCGAGACCGCCGTGCGAACGGTGAAATCAGTCAAACGCGTTCTGAGCGGCGGCAAGCACGAACCGGTCTGCCATATCACCGGGTTCGGCGACAGCAGCGTCGATTACGTGCTGAGGTTCTGGATCCGGGACCCGACGGCCGGCCTGACCAACATCCGCGGCAATGTCTATCTGGCGCTGTGGGATGCATTCCAGGCCGAGGGCATCTCGATCCCCTTCCCGCAGCGCGAAGTGCGCCTGCTGGGGCAGGGTGCCACAGACACCGCTGTGCCACATCTGGACACGGATTGATCAACCCCGTGCCATCAACGGTTTCCGTTCATTGAAATGTTGCAATTGCCTTGCTACCTTAATAGTACCCCGGCGCCGGGGTTACACGGCGCTTTAGCAAGGAGGACCATGTCCTGTCTCTACACACACAGGCGGGTTTGCCCGCCGATGAAGGGGCCGCTGTGATGGCCCGCTCTCAGTCAATCAGCGACAAGCTGCTTGAACGCATCCTTTCCTCACTTTCCGATGACAAGGCCGAAGATGTTGTGCAGATCAACCTGCAGGGCAAGTCTTCGGTGGCCGACTACATGGTCATCGCTTCGGGCCGGTCGACGCGTCAGGTGTCGGCGATGGCAGAAAAGCTGACGGATCGCATCAAGCAGGAATTCGGTTTCACCTCGAAGGTCGAAGGCAAGGATGCCGGTGACTGGGTGCTGATCGATACGGGCGATGTGATCGTCCATATCTTCCGCCCCGAAGTGCGCGAATTCTACCAGCTGGAAAAGATGTGGCTGCCTCAGGGCGGCAGCGCCTCGGCCAACTGAGGCGCCATCCCGGCCCGTATTGAAGGGCCGGCGGCGAGAGCGACATGCGTATCAGCATTTGTGCGGTCGGGCGATTGCGTGCCGGACCGGAGAAGACCCTGCTTGACGACTATCTGACCCGTTTCGACCGGACCGGCCGCGGCCTGGGCCTTGGGCCTGCGCGCGTGATCGAGGTCGAAGACAAGAAAAACGCCGGTATGGGCGCCGAGGCCGGCTTGCTGCGCAAGGCGCTGCCCGCTGGCGCGGTGATCTGCACATTGGACGAGCGGGGAAAGGTGATTGCTTCCCCCGATTTCGCGCGGAAGCTGGCCGGGTGGCGAGACATGGGCCGGCAGGATCTGGCCTTTGTCATCGGTGGCGCCGACGGGATCGACCCGGCGCTGCGGGCCGAGGCTGATTTTTCGATTTCTTTCGGCGCGATGGTCTGGCCGCATATGCTGGTCCGGGTGATGCTGTCCGAACAACTCTATCGTGCCGCGACGATCCTGTCGGGCGGCCCGTATCATCGGGCCTGACCGCTGTGGCCCGTCTGCTGATCGTCTACCATTCACGCACCGGCGGCAGCCGGCAGATGGCCGAAGCGGCCGCTCAGGCGGGCAGCGCCGAGGCCGAGGTCAGCCTGAAACCCGCCGAGCAGGCGGGACCCGACGATCTGCTGGCGGCCGACGGATACATCTTTTGCGCGCCCGAGAACCTCGCGGCGCTGTCAGGCGTCATGAAGGACTTCTTCGACCGATGCTACTATCCGGTTCTGGGCCGGATCGAGGGGCGTCCCTATGCGCAGATGATCTGCGCCGGGTCCGACGGTCAGAACGCGGTGCGGCAACTGGCACGCATCGCCACCGGTTGGCGCCTGAAAGAGGTGCAGCCGCCCCTCATCGTCTGCACCCATGCCCAGACGCCCGAGGCGATATTGGCGGAAAAGACTATCCCAGAGGATGAACTGGTCAAATGCCGCGAGATCGGCGCGGCGCTGGGCACCGGGCTGTCGCTGGGCGTGTTCTGACGATCAGTCCAGCGTCACAAGCGTGGTGTCCGCGTTCCAGCCATCGACACTGCACCGGGCCTGCACCTGAACCTGAATCGCGCCTTCGGGGATCGCGACCCCGCCCAGCGATCGGGTAAACGGCTGCTCGGTCTCGTGCGGGTGATGCAATACCCGCATCCCCAGCTCGGTCCCGTCCATCGCCAGAACGCGCCAGCCATCGGCATAGTGGTCCCACCCGGTATCGGGGTGGCGAATGGTCACGTCGAATCGCCAGGTTTCGCCCGTGCGCGTCGCGGTGGCATTTTCGACCGTCGGCGGGTCGGCGAGGGCCGGGGCGGCCAGAAACAGGCAGGGGATCAGGTGTCGCATTGCGCCAGTCTAGGGTCTGATCGGGCGGGGCGCGATCACGTCTGCGTGTCCGGTGGCAGGCTCAGCAGGATCGCGCGGGAATGCGAGGCAAACTCGCGCCGATAAAGAACCCCCAATGTCAGAAGCGTACCGATGATCAAAGTGATCGGGCCCAGGATCCAGGCCAGCGAGGCCAGCGCGAAATAGGTGGCGCGCAGGGCGCGGTTGAAGCTGCGCGCGGCGGTCACGCAGATCTCGGCCGCCTGCGCCGCGCGGGGATAGGCCTGCGGATCCTCGGGCTCGTTCGGCACCGCCGCCATCAGCACCGCGCAGTAGCCGAACAACCGATGCGCCCAGACGTATTTCAGAAACGCATTCGACAGAAACAGCAGCACGATCAGGATCTTGACCTCCCACACCATGGCCGGTGCGCTGCCGATGGCCAGATCCTTGGCGACGCCCGACAGCCGCTCGGTATTGCCCAGAAGGGCCAGCCCGCCCCCGATGGCGATCATCGTGGTCGAGGCAAAAAACGTACTGCCCTGACGCATCGTGCCCACGACCTGGGCGTCGAACATGCGGGGCTGGCGGGTCACCATTTCGCGCATCCAGCAGCGGCGGAATTCGTCCATCATAACCGCGACCGAACGCTTGCCCGGCGCGGGGTTCTCGATCCGCCAGCCGATCCATTGCCAGGCGATCAGCAACAGCAGGACGGCGGAATAGTCCGTGGGCGAAAACAGCAGGGCGCGTTCGGTCAGTGTCATGGCGCGACAGTACGTCCGACGAAGGCAACTTGCCAGATGCAGAAATTGGTAATATTATTTTACCAAACCGGAGGACTCGCCATGGACATGCCACAGCCCAACCCCGACGTTCTGGCCCGCAAGGCCAGCGTGCTTGCCCGTCTGCGGCAGGTCCTGCCCGAAGATGCCATCATCGCCGATCCGTCCGAAACCCGCGCCTATGAATGCGACGCCCTGACCGCCTACAAATGCGCGCCGATGATCGCGGTTCTGCCGTCTTCGACGCAGGAGGTCTCGGACATTCTGCGCATCTGCCATGACGAAGGCGTGCCGGTCGTGCCGCGCGGGGCCGGGACCTCGCTGGCTGGTGGGGCGCTGCCCACCGCCGATTGCGTGATCCTGGGCGTGGCCCGCATGAACGAGGTGCTCGAGGTTGACTATGACAACCGCTTCATCCGTGTGCAGACCGGCCGCACCAATCTGAGCGTCACCGGCGCGGTCGAAGAGCAGGATTTCTTCTATGCGCCCGATCCGTCGTCGCAGCTGGCCTGCGCCATCGCGGGCAATATCGCGATGAACTCGGGCGGCGCGCATTGCCTGAAATACGGCGTGACCACCAACAACCTGCTGGGCGTGACGATGGTGCTGATGGATGGCCGCGTGGTCGAGATCGGCGGCGCGCATCTGGATTCCGGCGGGCTGGACCTGTTGGGCGTGGTCTGCGGCTCGGAAGGGCAGCTGGGGGTCGTCACCGAGGCGACGCTGCGCATCCTGCGCAAGCCCGAGGGCGCGCGCCCGGTCCTGATGGGTTTTGATGACAATGCGGTGGCGGGTGAATGCGTCTCGGACATCATCAAATCCGGCATCCTGCCCGTGGCGATCGAGTTCATGGACCGGCTGTGCATCGAGGCCTGCGAGAATTTTGCCCATGCCGGCTATCCGAATTGCGAGGCGCTGCTGATTGTCGAGGTCGAAGGCTCGGACGCCGAGATCGACAGCCAGTTGGCCAAGATCGTCGAGATCGCCAAACGACACAACCCGGTCGAGCTGCGCGAAAGCCAGTCGGCCGAGGAAAGCGCCCGCATCTGGCTGGGCCGAAAATCGGCCTTTGGCGCGATGGGGCAGATCAACGACTATATGTGTCTGGACGGCACGATTCCGGTGTCGGCCCTGCCGGACGTGCTGCGCCGCATCGGCGAACTGAGCAAAGAGTTTGGCCTGCCCGTGGGTAACGTGTTCCATGCCGGCGACGGCAACATGCACCCGCTGATCCTGTTCGATGCGAACAAGCCCGGCGATCTGGAAAAATGCGAGTCGTTCGGGGCCGAAATCCTGAAACTGTGCGTGGACGCCGGCGGCTGCCTGACCGGCGAGCATGGGGTGGGCATCGAGAAGCGCGACCTGATGCATCATCAATACGCGCCTCAGGACCTTGAGGCGCAGATGGCCGTCAAGGACGTGTTCGACCCGAAATGGCTGCTGAACCCCGCCAAGGTGTTCCCGCTGGATGCCAGTGCGGACCGGCGCGCCGTGCCGATGGCGGCGGAATGAATCCCAAGATAGAACGGACCCCGCAATGAGACCTGAATCAGAGTCTGAACTGGCCGAAATCGTGGCCGGCCTGAACGAACCGGTACGCGTTGTCGGTGGCGGCACCCGTGGTGTGACCGGCCCCGACCGGATGCTGAGCACCGAGGGGCTGCGCGGTATCACCCTGTACGAGCCGGGGGCGTTGACGCTTGTGGCGCAGGCCGGAACCCCGCTGGCTGAGATCGAGGCCGCGTTGGAGGCCGAAGGCCAGCAACTGGCATTCGAGCCGATGGACCATCGCGCCCTCCTTGGTTCCACGGGCGCGCCCACGATCGGCGGTGTCGTGGCCGCCAACGTCTCGGGGCCGCGCCGGATCCAGGCCGGGGCCTGCCGCGATTTCCTGCTGGGCGTGCGCTTTGTCGACGGGCAGGGGCAGATCATCAAGAATGGCGGGCGGGTGATGAAGAACGTCACCGGCTATGATCTGGTCAAGCTGATGGCCGGGTCCTGGGGCACGCTGGGCGTGCTGACCGAGGTGTCGCTGAAAGTGCTGCCCAAACCCGAGGCCAGCGCGACGCTGGCCGTACCCGTCAAGGACGCCGCGACTGCGGTTCGCATCCTGTCCGAGGCCCTGAAATCACCCTTTGAGGTCACCGGCGCAGCCTATGATCCGCAGCAGCAGCGCGCCTTGATCCGGATCGAGGGGTTTGCTGAATCGGTCTCGTATCGCACCGGGCGCCTGCAGGAGTTGCTGGGCCAGTTCGGCGCGGTTGATCCGGTCGAGCCATCGGACGCCCTGTGGCCGACGATCCGCGACGCGGCCGATTTTGCCGACACGCCCGGCGATGTCTGGCGGATCTCGGTCAAACCCGGGGATGCGCCCGAAATCGCCGCGCGGGCCGAGCCTGATCGGACCCTGTTCGACTGGGGCGGCGGGCTGATCTGGGCGCTGGTGCCCGCAGGCACCGACCTGCGCGCGCGCATCGGCGTGTTTTCCGGCCACGCCACGCTGGTGCGGGCCGGGGCCGATACTTTTGCCCGGTTGGGCCGGTTCCAGCCGGAACCGCAGGGCATTTCGGCTCTGACACAGGGGATTCGACAGAAATTCGACCCGCGCGGCATGTTCAACCCCGGGTTGATGGGATAGGGCGATGCAGACCACATTCACCGAAGACCAGTTGAAAGACCCCGGCACCCGCCGCGCAAACGAGATTTTGCGCAACTGCGTGCATTGCGGGTTCTGCACCGCCACCTGCCCGACCTACCAGGTGTTGGGCGACGAATTGGACAGCCCCCGCGGGCGCATCTACCTGATCAAGGACATGCTGGAAAACGAGCGTGTGCCGGATGAAAAGACCGTCAAGCATATCGACCGCTGCCTGTCCTGCCTGGCCTGCATGACGACCTGCCCGTCGGGCGTGCATTACATGCATCTGGTCGATCACGCCCGCGAATATATCGAAAACCGCTACAAGCGCCCCTTCTCGGACCGGGCGCTGCGGTGGGTTCTGGCACGGATCCTGCCCTATCCGATGCGGTTCCGCTGGGCGCTGATCGGGGCCAAGCTGGGGCGGCCGTTCCGCTTTCTGATGCCCGACGCGCGCCTGCGGGCGATGCTGGAGATGGCGCCGAAACACATCCCGCCGGTCAGCCGCAATGACGACCCGCAAAGCTTTGCGCCCAAGCGGCAGGCGGTCAAACGCTTGGCTCTGATGACGGGCTGTGCGCAAAAGGCGCTGAACACCGACATCAACGATGCCACGATCCGCCTGCTGACCCGGCTGGGTTGCGAGGTCGTTGTGGCCGAGGGCGCCGGCTGCTGCGGGGCGTTGACCCATCACATGGGCAAGACCCGCGAAAGCCATGCCACCGCCGCCGCCAATATCCGCGCCTGGACGCGCGAGATGGACGGCAAGGGGCTGGATGCGATCGTCATCAACACCTCGGGCTGCGGCACCACAGTCAAGGATTACGGGCACATGTTCCGCGACGATCCGCTGGCCGAGGACGCGGCCCGGGTGTCGGGCATTGCCATGGATGTCAGCGAGATCCTGATGCAGCTGGACTTGCCGCAGGGTGACGACAAGGGGCTGACGGTGGCCTATCACGCGGCCTGCTCGCTGCAACACGGGCAGCAGGTCAAGACCTATCCCAAGGACCTGCTGAAAAGGGCGGGGTTCACCGTGGTCGAACCCGCCGACAGCCACCTGTGCTGTGGCAGCGCGGGCACGTACAACCTGATGCAGCCCGAGATCTCGGCCAAGCTGAAACAGCGCAAGGTGCGCACGCTCGAGGCCAGGAACCCCGATCTGATCGCGGCCGGGAACATCGGCTGTATGATGCAGATCGGGTCGGGCACCCGACTGCCCATCGTGCATACGGTCGAGCTGTTGGATTGGGCCACGGGCGGGCCTCGGCCCCCTGCGCTGGATCGGGCCGGACAGCCTGCGGATGCGGTGCCGATCCTGCGGTGATCGGGCCTGATGCGCCGACGCATCAGTCTGGTGCGGATTAGGCGCGGCCCGGCTTTGCCCTATTTTCGCCAAACGCCACGCGTAAGTAGATTGGCCGATACCTCATGCCGGAGAACCGCGTGCGCACATGGATCAGGGCGATAGCGTTATGTGTTCTGCCATTGGCAGCCACGGCGCAGGATACTGGGCTGCAAAGCCTTGAAACCTCGGATTCCGGGCGCGAATGGATGGCGGTTGGACGGCTGAACATCGACGGCACCGGCTTCTGCACTGGTGCGTTGATCTCTCCTACGCTTGTTCTGACCGCAGCGCATTGCCTGTTCGACCAAGCAACCCGCCAACGAATTGATCCGGGCCAGATCGAGTTTCTGGCGGGGTGGCGACATGGCCGCGCATCGGCCTATCGTACGGCGCGCCAGGCGGTCATTCATCCGGAATACGAGTATGACCGCGCCGCATCCGTCAGCCGCGTGCGCCACGACGTCGCGCTGATCGAGTTGTGGCAGCCGATCCGAAATACGACCGTGATTCCGTTTGAAACCGGCTACAGGCCAACACGTGGCGAGGATGTCGGAGTGGTTTCGTACGCCCACAACCGCGCGGAAGCCCCTTCGCTGCAACAGGTCTGCTCGGTCATGGCGCAGCAATCGGGGGTGCTGGTCATGTCCTGTGACGTGGATTTGGGTGCGTCCGGCGCGCCGATCTTCTCGTTCTCAGGGGATCACCCCCGGATCGTATCGGTGGTGTCTGCGAAGGCCGAATTGGAAGGCCGGCGGGTATCGTTGGGAACAGCGCTGGAAGAGTCGCTGGAGGTGCTGCGCACCGAGTTGTCCGCAGGGAATGGATTTGGCGCCTCCGGCAATACGCTCGAGCCGGGAAAGAACGTCGGCGCAAGGTTTGTCCGGCCATGACCTGCCGTATCGTGACATTGGCCCTGATTTTGGCCGGGATTGCTGCGTCGGCGGTGGCCCAAGACAGTGGCAAGCGCCGGCTGACCGATCGGGACGACCTGTATGGTTGGGAGGCGATCGGGCGGCTGGACATCGGAGACCGCTCGTTCTGCACCGGCACGCTGATCGCGCAGGATCTTGTTCTGACCGCAGCCCATTGTGCGACGGACAAGGCCACCGGTCGGACCTACGCACCCGGCGAAGTCACTTTTCGCGCAGGTCTGAGCGATGGACATGCGCTTGCCGAAGGCACGGTCGTGCAGATCGCCGTCCTTCCCGACTATGACCCCCGGGTTGGCCTGTCACCCGAGATGGTCCGGGTCGATGTCGCCCTGATGCGACTGGATCAACCGATCCCGTACACCGTCGCCAACCCATTTGCATTGCACAGTGGCCGGGTCGCCGGGGATGAGATCAGCATCGCTTCGTACGGGCGCGGCCGATCCGAGGCAATCACGCGCCAGCGGTCCTGCCGGATTCTGGAGCGGCGCCAAGGTCTGATCACCTTCAATTGCGATGTCACGTTCGGATCCTCCGGTTCGGCCATTCTGGCCCGCAACGGGCCGCGCTGGCAGATCCTGTCGGTGGTATCGGCGGTTGGTACCGACGGCCGTCGCAAGGTCGGGTTCGGCATGGAACTTGAGGGGATCGTCTCGGACCTCAAGGCCATCATGCGGCGGGATGCGCCGCAGCCAAAGGCCAAGATCCGGCGGCTGCAGGTCGGCTCGGGCAAGTCCAGCTCGGGCGCGAAATTCATCAGCTCCGGCGGGTCTTGAACTCAGCCAGATCCTTTCCCATCTCATGTGTGTCGGGCAGCCAAACCGGGGTCCGACAATCGCCAACGCCCGTCCAATCGGAGGGCAAAACTCGTAAATCGCTCTGAACATGAGGATAACGAACATGCGTAGCTTTGATTTTGCACCACTGCACCGTGCAACCGTCGGCTTTGACCAGATTGCCGACATCATGGATCGGGTTATGACCAGCGAAGTGTCACAACCCAGCTATCCCCCGTACAACATCGAAAAAACCGATGCCGATGCGTATCGTATTTCGATCGCAGTCGCCGGCTTTGCCGAAGATGACCTGACGATCGAAGTCAAGGAAAACGCGCTGGTCGTGGCCGGCAAGAAAGCCACCGAAGACACCAAGCGCACCTATCTGCATCGCGGCATCGCCACCCGCGCCTTCGAGCGTCGTTTTGCTCTGGCTGACCACGTCCGCGTGACCGGCGCCAGCCTGGAAAACGGTATGCTGCACATCGACCTGAAGCGCGAGGTGCCCGAAGCGCTGAAACCGCGCCGGATCGAGATCACCTCAACCAAGGCGATCGAAAAGGACGTGGTTGACGCCAAGCCCGTGAACTGAGGCTGAAACCGCCCAAGCGGCGATAATCGTCTCCTCCCTCGGTTGTCGCACAACCCCGCGTTCCTCCGGACGCGGGGTTTTTTCATGACGGTTGCAAAGAATAAGGGCGCCCAGAGGCGCCCTTGTCTCATGGTCCGTCCGATCAGACTGCCATGCAGATGTATTTCATCTCGAGATAGTCTTCCATGCCGTGGTGGCTGCCTTCACGGCCAAGGCCGGATTGCTTGACGCCACCAAACGGGCCCAGTTCCGAGCTGATGATGCCGGTGTTGATGCCGACGATGCCGTATTCCAGCGCCTCGGCCACCTTGTACACGCGGCTCAGATCCTTGGCGTAGAAATACGAGGCGAGGCCGAAGATCGTGTCATTGGCCATGGCGATCACCTCGTCCTCGTCCTCGAATTTGAACAGGGGCGCCAGCGGACCAAAGGTCTCTTCCTGCGCGACCTTCATGTCCTGGGTCACGTCAGTGATGATCGTGGGCTGGAAGAAGGTGCCGCCCAGATCGTGCGGCAGGCCTCCGGTCAGGATCGCGCCGCCATTGGCCGTGGCATCGGCGATATGTTCCTGCACCTTGGCCACCGCCTCGTCGCTGATCAGCGGGCCGGTCGTTGTGCCATCGGACAGGCCGTCGCCGATTTTCAATGCCTCGACCGCGGCCTTGAGCTTGGCGGCAAAGGCGTCATAGACACCGGCCTGCACATAGATGCGGTTGGCACAGACGCAGGTCTGGCCGTTGTTGCGGAATTTGCACAGCATCGCGCCTTCGACGGCAGCATCCAGATCGGCGTCGTCGAACACGATGAACGGCGCGTTGCCGCCCAGCTCCATCGAGCATTTCATGACCTGGTCCGCGGCCTGACGCAGCAAGATCCGGCCCACCTCGGTCGAGCCGGTAAAGGTCAGCTTGCGCACGCCGGGGTTCTCGCAGAACTCCTTGCCGATCTCGCTGGCCTGTGACGAAGGCACCACGTTGAACACGCCCGCCGGAACGCCGGCCTGTTCGGCCAGCAGCGCCAGCACCAGCGCCGACAGGGGCGTTTCGGTGGCCGGGCGCGCGACGAAGGCGCAGCCAGCGGCCAGTGCCGGGCCTGCCTTGCGCGTGATCATCGCGTTGGGGAAGTTCCACGGCGTGATCGAGGCCGCCACCCCGATCGGCTGTTTCAGCACCATGATCCGCTTGTCGCGCTGATGGCCGGGGATGGTCTCGCCATAGACCCGCTTGGCCTCTTCGCCGAAGAATTCGATGAAGGACGCGCCATAGGCGATCTCGCCCACCGCCTCGGCCAGGGGCTTGCCTTGCTCGGCGGTCAGGATCTTGCCCAGATCCTCGGCGTTTTCCATCATCAGGTCGAACCACCGGCGCAGGATCGCGGCGCGCTCCTTGCCGGTCAGCTTGGCCCATTCCTTCTGTGCGGCCTCGGCCTGCGCGATGGCACCGGCCACCTGGGCGCGGCTGACATCCGCGACCTCGGCGATCACGTCGCCGCGGGCCGGATTGGTGACGGCAAAGGTGCCGTTGTCACCATCGACCCATTGCCCGCCGATATAGGCCTTGGTGACCAGAAGGTCGGGGTTCTTCAAAAGCGATTTCAGGTCGGTCGTGGTATCCAGCATGGGTCGGCCTCCGGGCAGGGAAAGAATTTGCGCGTACCCAATCAGGTGGCGCAGAACATGTCTAGGGCCACCCGGGGGCGTCAATCAATCCAGATTTGATCAAAAAATAGATCGGCGTGCGATGCAAGGGCCGGAAAGCATCAAAAGCCAGCCAGCTGTTGGTTTTGACGCCTATCTTTTTCGATAGGGTTTTGCCAAAGTTCCGGTGATTTGAGAGACCCAGGGGGATGTAAATCGTTATAACATTTCCTATCTTGTTGGGTAGATAAGAAAAACAAGGATTGGACAGATGTCGAACCAGCAATTCGAAGCATTGATCGAGGAAACCCAGGCCAAGGTGCGCGAAAGCCAGTCGCAGATCGAAGGGCTGACCTCGCGGATCGAGGCCGCACGCGCCAAGATCGGAACGGCCGAAGCGGATATCGACATCGAAAATGCCACGCTTGAAGACGTGCACGCCCATACCGAGGTGATGAACGCAAACATCGCCGAACTGATCATGGGGCTGGACGACGTCACCAGCGCGTTTTCCAAGGATTTCGACGAGATGCGCTCGAAGACCGGGTGGGAATCCTTCGTGGGCATCTTCTCGAAGGGTAAATCCGAGTCAATGCGCCAAGAACGCATGCGCTCAGCCAATATCGACGACAAGCTGCAGGACCTGATCGCGAAATCAGACGTGATCGTGAAGCTGCTGGAAGGACAACTGGCCGTGCTGGAAGAGCAGCGCGTGAAGGTGGAGAACAACCTGACCGTCACGCTGGACGACCGCGAGGCGACCGTGGCGGAACTCGAGGCGCTGCGCGCAGAGATTCAGGGCATGGATCCGACGATCATCACATTGGAAAACAAGATCAGCGTCGAACAGGACGCCGCCGCGCGCACCCAGTTAGAGACTGAATTGGCCGAGCTGAACAAGCAATACAACGCCAAGGTTCAGGAAGAACAGGTGAAGCTGGCCAAGTCCCAGACGTTGGAGCGTTACATCGAAAAGGGCAAGACTTGGGTCGATTCGCTGCAAAACCAGGCGGCGACGCAGATGGTGCTGATCAACAAACTGCAAACAGACACGCAGCAACGCGTGGTGCTGTATGACGCCCTGACCAAATCGCTGAAAACCGCACAGCAACAGGACGTGGCCCACCGCATCAACGAGATCGGCGTGCAGACCGATCAAGAGGCGCAAACCGCCATGGCCGCCATCGGCACAGCGACCAACCAGAAAATGGCCGACATGCTTGAGGCGCATGAGGACCACATGGTCTTTGCCCGCGACGTGCTGGAGAAAAAGGCCAAGGCGGATGAGCGGTTCGCCCGCCGGTTTGCCTCGATTGTCGAGAAGCATGATAAGAATTTGTATGGGGGGTGAGGACGCGATCCGTTCGCCGCTAAAGATGCTAAGTTCAGCGGTGGGCGTTGCGCTCTTCGGGGCGCTTCTCATCCTGTTCGGGTACCTTACCCAATTGATTCCAGCATACCTTGGTCCCGATCTGAGATTGATGATGTTCTTCGTGCCATTGGTCTTCGCGCTCGGCTCATTTGGAGTTTCAGCCGTGTTCGCAGTCTGGGGCGCACTTTGGTTGGCATTCGAGGTATTCCTTCTATTGGTCGATAAGCTAAATGAATAACCCAACCCAAGACCATGTTGGCCTGACCGACACCTTCGCCTCGCGCCGCTATTTCCGCAAATTCGAGGTGATCACCGTACACCTCCTACGCGTGGCCGCGACGATGGAGGCGGAAGGCGCGATCAGCAAACAAGAGGTGCGGATCATTTCGCGCTACCTCTCGGGGCTGCTCTACACCTTCCGTGCGCTCAGCATGAAATACCTGCTGGTCGGGCGCGATACGGGACGGTTCTTTGGCAGCCTCGCCATGGACAAGCGCGACAGCGGGTTTCCGGTGGCGGCCGAACTGCTGACCATGGCCAATGACGCGCAGCAGGCGCAGGTACATCTGGCGAATATGCCCTCGGAAGAGGACCTGAAAACCGAGATGGTGCGGACGATCATCAGCGACAGGGAAATCCCCACCAAGCTGCAATTCGCGCTGTCTCAAAGGCTCTATTACGAGGAATTGTTGAAAGGTCAGTTGTTCTGGGCTCGCAATGATCCGGAGTGCCATTGGATCGAGACCGAGGGCGAGCGGCGGAAATTCCTGATTCATTGGGCGGTCTATGACAGCCAGATCAACCTGCCGGTCATCTACCTGATGCAGTTGGAGGACAGCGGTAAAACGGCCCTGCCCAAGGACCAGCGTCGCTGGCCCGAAGTGCAGGCGCATCTGATGGCGCAGTCGCTTGGTGGCTTGAAACTGGTGACCATCGCCAAAGGCTTCGACCAGGATTTCGACAACCTGCACCCCAAACACCTGCGCCGCATTCATGTGGGCCCGATGTATTCCTCGGCCTATACCGAGCAATCCGGCCCCCTGCGGCAGGTGTTGGAGGACGCGCAAGCCCCCGAGGGGCAGGATTGGGCTCTGGCTTGGACCACCGAAGAACTGCACAGCGAAGAGGTCATCGAAGAACGCGCCGGATGGTTCTCGACCGTCGAGCGCGAGGTCTTTGCGTTGGACCCCTTCGGTGGACAGGGGGCCGAGACCGGGGCCACACGCACCCAGCGCTCGATCATCCTTCCCCAGCGTCCGTTCCAGGTTCTGGCCGAACGCAATCCGCCGGGCTTTGCGGATGTGCGCAAGTTCGTGGTCAGCAAGTCCGGGCAGGTGTTGCGATATTGATAATACAAAGGCGATTTTGAAATGAGTTTGACGTCAGACCAGATGGAATTGCGCGAAGACGATATTCGCAAGCACTATCCTGCCGCCACCGCATTGCTGAACGGGTTCGAGCATGCGCCGCGCATAGCCAAACCCGCCGAGGCCGCCGTCGAACGGTCACCGGGTGTGTCGACGGGGCGGCGGTTCCGGTCGACCACGCCGGGGTTGGTAACCCGCCGCACTGCGCGAGCCGATGGGGTGCATCTGGTCGAACGGATCGAGGCCGCGGATGACGGCGACGCGCTGGTGTCCCCACAGCAGGCGACCACACAGCAGGCGATCCGCCGGGCGATTGCCATCGCTTTGGCGGTGGCCGAAACCTATGCGGACCAGACCCCGCTGGCCGATCTGAAACGCGCCAATCTGGCCGGAGATCTTGCCGCCGCGCGCAAGACCGAATTTTCAGATCTGCTGACCGCCGAAGCGTTGATCACCTTGCACACCTTCGGCAATGCGTTGGCCTATTTGATGTCCTCGCATCTGGGTGAGACCACGGTCGAAATCGGTGAAATCGAAGAGGTCCTGACAGACAACGGCCAACTCGCCCTGCACGGTGCCCTTTGGGAGCTGGATCAGGTTCTAGCCAAGCACGCGCCCGATGATGCCCATCTGATCGCGGCCACCAGTGCCTATGCAGAGCAACTGATGGAAAAAGCTGCTCTGCGCGCGCAAACGGCTGGCTATCTGGCCCCGTTCCAGAACGCCGCCTGGCATATCGAGGCCGACGATCTGACGATCCGGGGGTTTGAGCCCGCGTCGAAGGCCAAATCCACCACGCTCACCATGACGTTCAAGAAACCGAACGAGGTGGTGGGCAACCATATCGCCAAATATCAGGCCATGAAGCTGGCCAAAATGCTGATGGCTTATGATTTTGACCGTCGCCTGAACCCGTTCGCGGAGCTTGGCGGATTCATCTTTACCTTCATGGGCGACGGCAAACCGGGCACCGGCAAGACCACTCTGATCCAGATGATGGCCGGGCTGATCAATGACTACTGCCAGAACGCGGGCTATCCGTTTCGTTATCAGAACCTGAGCACCGACAATATCGACAGCTATCAGGGCAAATCCGGCCAGAATGCCAAGGCGTTCATCAACACGATCATCGACCCCTCGGTCATCGGCTTTGGCACCATCGACGATATCGACCAACTGGCGGGCAAACGCGGCGACCGGCAGTCCAGCGCGGGCCAGCTGGAAATCACCGCCGTGCTGATGGAGAGCTTTGCGGGCGCCAACACCGTCGTGCGCGGCAACTGCACCTTTGGCATGTTCTCGAACTACCCTGAAAACGTGGACGACGCCCTGCGCCAGCGGGCGGGTGCGCGGTTCCTGGTGGACGGGCCGCAAACGCGCGAGGATTACATCGACATTCTGCACCTGCTGATGGGCCGCAACCACGAAATCCCGCTGGGTGAACACGAAGCCTATGCCGCGCAGGAAATCAAGAAGGCCGTCGCCGCCAGTTTCGAAAGCCACTCGCGCCCGCATGAGGATGCTTTGCTGCAGGTCTATGAGCGTGTTTCTGGCCAGATCGGCCAGATGGACACGATCGCCAAGCTGGGCACCTACCTCAAGGCGATCCAGCAGGCGGATGAGCGTTTTACCGGCCGCGCGATCAAGAACATCACCGACGCGGTCAAGGTCCGCGCAATGGACTTCGAACTGCCCGACGAGTGGATGGAAAACCCCGACCTGTTCCTGTTCCGCGACTACGACACAAAGAAGGCGATGATCGAGGACCTGCGCCAGCCGATCACGGTCGAGATGGTGATCCAGGAGATCAACCGCTACGCCGACAGCGAGTTCCGATATGCCGACAAGAGCGATGAGGTCGCCATCGAAAACGCCGTCCGCGAGATGGGTCGGATGGAAGAGGCCAAGCGGCGGTATCTGGAGGTGAAGGGGTGAGTTGGTATGGTTTAACGATACCTTCTAACGTAACGATTCAGATAGGTATGTTTGCGGCGACTTGGCTGCTGATCCAATTTGCTTTGCAGCCGCCCCAGCTAAAAAACAAAGTTCGATATGCATCCGAGAGATTTCGTGGCCTCGACGAAACAGTCAAAATTGGCGTCTGGGGGACCTTAACTCTCGTACTTATCGTAGTTGCAGTTTTTGGGTTCACCACCTGCAGTGAAGACGGAACTTGCACCAATAAATTTGCGGCGCTGTTAAACTCTTCACCGAACGTGTTTGGTGATACGTTGGCAGGTATTGCGAGCGCTTTAGCATTCCTTTGGCTTATCGTGACTGTAGTTCTGCAGGGAAAAGAGCTAGCGGCTCAGCGCCTAGAACTAAGTCTGTCTCGAGCCGAGTACGAAAAGATGGCCGGTGCGATGACCGATCAAGCTGAAGTTCTCAAATATGAACGAAAGTTTCGAGAGTTTGAACGTGAGCGGAGAATTCTCGATCAGCTACTTGCCAATCTCGTTCGAGTTTGCTCCCTCACAAACAAGAATTTGCGCTTGGATTTTGAAAGGGAAAAGGATGACTATTCTCGATTAGTTGATGACAGTGGAAACTATGATGAGGATCAAACGCAGATCGATCGGCTCGAGTTCTTTTCAAACAACCTAGAAGGACTTTTGGATGACAGAGTCTATCAAGTTTCAGAAGCAGCAATAACTACTTTGCATTGGTTGAGCCAATCAAATCGAGCGAGCAGATGTGTTTCCAAAGGTCGGCCGGAGTTTTTCGAACGCATAGTCGACCTGATCGATCAAATACTCGAAAGGCAGGAAAAAGTTAGCAAAGATGATGCTTTGCGAATTGTTGGTTTGCAATTGCCTCAAATGAAGGAAAGCCTTGAAAAGATGCTAGCCATGGATCTTTGGAGGCGGGCGGGGTCATGATCCGCCTCATCGAAAAAGGCCTGATGTTCGGCAATCTCGTCCACATCTCCAGCCCGGCTCTGGTCGAGCGGTATAACCGCGCGCTGCAGCATCTGGCGGGCAAGACCACGACGCTGACGGATTTCCATGTCGATATCTCGGGTTATTCGCCCGAGGTGGGGATTGAACTGGACGACCCGCTCTACCTCAACCCCAACGGAGTCAACCGGCAGTTCATTCTGCTGACGACCGAGCAGAAACGCGCGCCGCTGCTGAACGTCAAATTCTCGACCTCGCGCGATATTCTGCGCGAGTTTATCGAGATGAACGAGGCGCAGCTGTTTGCCCTGACCGCCACCGATGCGGTGGCCGGAGAGTTGGTGAACTCGGTCTTCAAACTCACCACCCCGCGCGACCTGCTGAACCTGCGCAAGATTGAGATCGAGGCCGACACCGTGGGCGGCACTCTGCGCAAGGCCGAGCAGCTGGCGGGCATGGTCGAACAGTTCAAAACCGAAGAAGACGCCTGGTTCGACGATGTGCTGATTGCGAAGATGATCGAAACGGCGAAAGAGACCGGAGATGTCACCCGCAACCCTGTACGGCTGCGCCACACGGTGTTTGAACAGCGCAACTTCTGGACGGCGCATTTCGGCGGCATGTATCTGTTCCCGGATCTGGATCACCCGGCGGCGATCTGCATGGGTGAAAGGCCAGAGGATCTGCCGATCAAATATGTCTTTGATCCGTCGCAGCGAAACCAGATCGCCAAATTTCTGAATTACAACGATCTGGTCGAGCCGATCGTCAAGGCCCGCGGCGTGGATGCCGCCGCGATCCTGCAACAGAAGATGGACTTTCTGACCGTTGACGCCGCCGCGGATGCGGGCATTGATCTGACCGGGCTGGACCGCAGCGACATGCGGCGTTTGGCGCGCAATCACGCGGATCGCTTGCCCGAAGCCTATCATGGCCTCGCGCAATTGTTGCGCTGGGCGACCGATGGCGGGCCTTGGCCGCGTATCACCTCGGATCACCCGGCCTATTTCTATTCGCTGCGCGCCGCAAATACCCCGAACCGCGATCTTGTGAATATGCTGCTGGCCGAGCTTGCCCCGCTGGACCCGCGCCAGATGTTCATTTGCCACAAGGAATTATTCTACCGCACCTATGGTGGCTGGCCGGAGCCAAAAAAGGCCTATGTGACCGAGTTTCTTGCCCGTGAATATCAAGTGGACAAGGCCGGGGCCCGCGCCGCACTGTTCGGGCATGAACCCGACATGAGCGGCGAAGATCGGGTCAGCGAGGCGGTGATCGCACGGGTCGGCCCCTGGGGCGCGGTAAGGAAAGAGTGATATGTTCGGAGCAATGCGCCTGTTTCTCGGTCTGCTCGTCGTTCAGACGATTGCCTACTTTGCCTTGTCTCTTTACTCGCGTCGCGTCCGGCGACAAAAGCTTGAGACATGGTGGGAAGAGAAGGGCAAGACCGGCAACAAGGAAGCCTTCGTCGAACGCGGATTGCACGTCTATGACAATTCGTTCCGTCGCAAACTGATCTTGGGTGTTTATATCGTGCCTTGGGTGGCGATCGCCGCGCTGATCTATGTCGTGAACTACATGTGAGGTTTTGGGAATGGTCTACATCAAATGGGCGTTCATCCTGATTTTCTGGATCACGCTGGGTGCGATCCTGCAATACTCGCTGCCGCAGCACGACATTGTCCGCATCGTGAACACCTACGAAGAGCGGCAGGATCTGACGGATTGGACCCGCATTTTCTGGTCCGAGCCCGATGATCAGTCGACCAGCCTTTCGAACCGCGATGTGCAGTTCATCCAAGCCGTGCGGGCGAACGGCAAGCCGATCGTCTATCGGAACGAAGATACCAGCTGGGGTTGGCCACCCTATTTCAAGTTCGATACCGCCAACCTTTACACCGAAGCCAACGACGCAATCTCGGACAAGGATGATCCGGATTGGGTTGTCGTGACCCACTACGGCTGGCGCAACGAGTTTCTGTCGATCTTCCCGAATGCCATTTTCATCAAACATGTCGAAGGACCGGACGTCCGCATCATTCCCTGGTTCAACATCATTTTCCTGACCGTGTTTTTTGCCATCGTCTGGGCGCTTTGGGTGCGTTGGCGCAGGTTCCGCGAAGCCCGCATCGACCCCATGCTTGAAAGCGTCGAGGATGGTCTCTACGCCGCTGGGGATGCGATCGACGAACGAAGATCCAGCTTCCGGCGCTGGCTGGACAGCTGGAAGTCAAAATAGACCAGAACCGGGAACCAGTTTGACCATCGGCTACCCGGCTAGGCGTCCCGCTATCTGACGACAAACTCAGCATGAAGGGCCCCGGCGGCTTTGATGGTTTTGAGGATGTCGATCATATCCCGCGGGGACACGCCCAACGCGTTCAGGCCGGCAACCACCTGCGACAGTGTCGTCGCTTCAGGTATTTCTGCCAACCCGGTGAAGGCGTCCTCCTCAATCCCTGCGATGGTTCGCGGCACAACAACGGTCTCCCCTCTGGCAAAGGGGTTGGGCTGAACGGCGATCGGAGATTCCTCTACCCGAAGTGTCAGATTGCCTTGGGAAACCGCGACACGTGAGATTCGGACCTCCTGCCCCATGACGATCGTGCCGGAGCGCTGATCTACAACCACCCGCGCTTTGGTTTCAGGTTCAATCAGGATGTTTTCGATCCGGCCGATCGCATGCGCCGTGGAAGGGGCCCGCGTTTCCGGGATGCTCAATTCCACCGTGCCCGAGTCGCGCATGACCGCAACGGCGCGATTGAACTCGCGGTTGATGGCCGCTTCGATCCGGCCGGCGGTCGTAAAGTCCGGCTCGCGCAGGGCCAACCGCAATTGGGAAAGGCCTGACAGTTCAAAATCGATCTCCTGCTCGACCCGGGCCCCGGCGGGTATGACACCGGATGTCGGGACTCCTTGAACAACCGATGCAGCGTCACCTTCGGCGACTGCACCACCTGCCAGAACGGTGCCCTGCGCAACTGCGTAGATCTGCCCATCCGCTGCGTTCAACGGTGTCATGACGAGCGTGCCGCCCAGCAGGCTTTTGGAATCTCCGATCGCCGAAACGGTCACATCGATCTGCCCGCCCACCCTCGCAAAGGGCGGAAGGGTGGCGGTGACAAGAACGGCGGCGACGTTCTTGGGGCGAAAGTCCTCGCCAGTGACGTTTACGCCCAACCGTTCCAGTATGTTCGACATGATTTCTTCGGTGAACGGGGAATTGCGCAGCCCGTCACCGGTTCCGTTTAGTCCAACGACAAGGCCATATCCCACCAGATCATTGCCGCGTACGCCGTCAAAATTCACCAGATCCTTGAGCCGAACAGCCCCGGAAACCGCCACCGAAGGCAGCATGATCAGAAGGAAGGCCAGAAGTCTCATCTCAGGAAATTCACCAATGATAGGGTCGAGTTGCGGACAGTGACCGAATAGAGGCTTTCGAGCTGGAACTGCACGGTCTGCAGGTGTGCCGCAGTTTCGTAGGGATCGGCGGCGACAAGTTCGTTGCGCGCGTATTCAAAACTGGTCCTGGCCGCCGCATTTCGTGTTTCGGCCTGTTCGATGCGGGCTTGCACCGCTCCGAACTGAGCGCGCATCGTCACGACGTCATCTTTGGTGTTGGCCAGAGCCACGCCCAGATCGGTAAACAAGGCAGTCTGCAGGTCTGGTGGCCATCCCAGCGCGCCCTCCGTCGCCAAGGCCGCAAGCGCGACATCGCGCAATCCATCCCGAAGTTTCGGATCATTGGCCGTGAACGGCATGTTCAGCCGCTCGGTCTCCGAAATCTGCATTGGTGCGAGGGTCGTGTTGGACCCGTTGAACATGACTGCCTCGAATCCGGCAGGATCATTGAACCAGTCTTCGGCCGCCTGGCGAATATCGGTCAGGGTTGTCAACCCTGCCAATTCGGTTCGCAGAGCAGCCAGTAGCGTGTCCGTCGACTGCAACGGAGAGGCGTCCGTGGCGGTTCCCGCGAACAAGCTGCGGCCACCGACCCGCGTGTTCAGTGAAGAAATCATCGTGTCCAGTTCGTTGCGCGCCTGAGCCGAGGCCTGAGCATGCGAAGTCGCTTGGTTGGACGTCCCAAACGCGAGCAGAGAAGCCGAAACCTCGCCGATCGAGGTCTCAAATGTCTCGAGGCTGATCTGAGTGGCATCAGCAAACAGATTTGCCTCGGCGGTCGCCGTAGAGAAGGCGCCCAGCTGTGCAATTTTTCGATCCAGGTCCAGCAGATGCGAGTAATCGCCACTGAGACGCCCAGAAATGTCAGCGGTTTGACCAGTAGACATTTCATAGGACAGGGTTTCGATCTGCGTTTTGATCTCGGTGCTGCGCGCACGCAAGGTCAGACCGCGGGCCAGATCACCAATCGAGTTCAAGGTCATGGTTACATCCTCAGCAGCAAATCCATCAATTCGTCGACAACGGTGACGATCCGCGCATTGGCGGCATAGGCCTGTTCAATCTGCATCATGCGCTGCAATTCGGTGTCACTGTCCACGCCTTGCTCGGCCACTAACTGTTCCATTTGAAGTTGCGCGTTGGATGCGTAGCTTAGGCGCGATTGAGCGGTATGGGCAGCGGCGCCAGCTTTGGACAAAAGCGCCGCCGACACCTCACTGGCCCGTAGGGCCCCTGTGCCGAAAGCCGGGGCAGGGCGCGGCGTGGTCAATACGGCGCCAAAAACCTGCAGCTGGGTTGCCTCACCGGGGTCGTTGGGTGCAACGGCTCCCAACCCCGCGCGCAGTTTCCAACTGTCGCCGCCGGCATCAGGATCGACACTCGGGTTGAGCTCAAGACGGGACGCGAGCCCCGCCGGCGCCGTGGCATCGAAACGGACGCCGGCATCGGTGAACAAGCCTGGATCAGTCGGCATCGCGGTCGGGTCAAGGCCGGCAGTCTCGAACCGTTCGATCAGATCGCGCGCGACTGCGTCCAGGTCCTCATGCGCGTCGATGGCCAACACGTCGCGAATGTCAAACTGGGCTGCCAGAGCGCCGCCGCGGATCTGTGCGGAATCACCGGATGTGCGGACTGGCCGTCCGTTGAGCTCGAGCCCGGAGAGCAGTCCGTTCCCTACGGTCATGTGCGGTTTGGTATCACCGGTGACCGAGAACGCGAACTCTGCGGCTGATCCTTCCAGAAGTATCAGCCCACCGTCGGAATACAGTGAGACGCGGTTCTTGTCGCGCGTCACGACACTGACCGGAACCAGCTGGTTGACTTGGTCAATGAGAACCTGGCGTTGATCCAGCAACCCATTGATATCGCCGCCCGCGTTCTCAACAGCCGGGATCTTGGCATTCAACGCTTCGATATCTTTCAGGGTCGTATTCAGTGTTTCGACATACGTCCCGATTGTTCGGTCCGCGTCAGAACGCATCTTGCTGAGGCCGTCGGACGCCTTATTCAAATCGGCAACCAGATCCCCAGCTGCGCGCGCCGCCAGATCCAGACGCTCGACCGAGCCGGGATTGCTTGCGGCCGTGATCAAGCTGTTCTCGAATGCGCTCAAAGATACCGCGATCGATCTGCCGTCATCGGGGGTACCGACCAATGCTTCGAATTGCGAGTAAAACTCCGAGATTGCCGAGGCCGCCGCGCTATCCGCCGTTGCCGCGCGCAGGTTCGCCATCAGAACAGGATCTTGATGGCGGGTGATTCCCACGACCCTGACGCCGTTGCCGGAAATAGAGTTGGTGGTCAGCTCCAACGTCCGCTTGGCGTAGCCGGGCGTCAGCGCATTGGCTATGTTGCCCGAGACGACGGCGGCGCCGCGGCTTGCCGCGCCCAGCCCACCCAGCGCGTTATTCAGGGCCGTTGACATGCTCATGAGGCCGTTCCTTTCCGCTTTGCAGGTTCAGATCAGCGCTTGATGTTGGTTGTTTCCTGCAACATCTCGTCGACTGTCTGGATCACCTTTGCGCTTGACGAATAGGCGCGCTGGGTTTGGATCATCGACGTCAGTTCAGTCGCAACGTCGGTCGTCGACTCTTCGCGCGCGAAGGAAATCAATTCGCCCGTCGGACCTTCGCCGGCATCCCACAGGAAATAAGTTCCACTGTCGCGAGACGGCGCATATGTCTGGCTGTCGAGTGCGGTCAGCCCATTCGGGTTGGGGACGTCCGCCAGCGGTATCTGGTACATCCGACGGGTGACGCCCGTGTCATACAGCGCGTAGACGTATCCGTTTTCATCGACCTGAACGCTGGACATGGTCCCGACTGCGGATCCGTCCCGAGTGATCGAAACCGGCGCAAACGTGTCGGACAGTTGAGTGATTCCATCGCTGTCACCGATCAGACCGATATTGACCTCCATCGGGCCGCCGGCGACGTTGACGACAAAGCTGCCGGTGGTCGGATCATAGGTGCCACCGGACACGGTGGTCACACTGGCAAGGGTACCGCCTGCGGTTCTGCTGTCCGTAAATGTCAGCGTATATTCACCGATCACGGCGCCGCCCGAAGCGGAGTCGCGCAAGATCATCGTCCATTCGTTGCTGGACCCGGCGGCCGGCACCGTCGGGACAAGCTCGATATCGACATTCTCGGGTTTGCCCAAATTGTCGAAATATTCGACGGACAAGGGCTGCGTGTCACCAGGTGCGCCGGCATCGGTGGCCGTGGCGGGCAGGTTCATGCGCAGGTTCATTGCGGTGGTCGGCGAGCCGGACAATTGATTGACGCTGAGTTGAACCGGCTGCAACGCTGCGGGTGTGTCGCGCGAAACGTTGGGAATGGACCCATCGGCGTTGGCGGGCCAGCCCAGCAGCACAAGTCCGGACTCGGTAACCAGATACCCTTCCGCATTGGTTCGGAAGGATCCGGTGGTGGTCAGAAGCATTTCGTTTGAATCGGTTCCAATCTGGGAACTTGGGCGAACCGGCAGCATGCCCCGGCCGCGCACGGCCAGGTCGGTTGAGTTGTTGGTGGTAACCAGCGAGCCGCGCTGATCGATCAGTCGCTGGCTGGTGGTCCGGACGCCGCCCGCCGAATAGCTTCCGCCCTGGCCCGACGTCACCATCGAATGAAAATCCGTCTCAACCCGCTTGTAACCGTAGGTCGAAGAGTTGGCGATATTGTCCGATATGGTCGCCAACCTGTTCGCGTTGGCCTTCAAGCTGGCCACACCGGCATTCAGCGAAGAGGAAATTGTCATCGGCACGCCCTTCTGTTGCGTCAATCGTTCCCGCAACAGGTAACGCGCTGGGCCTTAACAGCGCGCTAACAAGTAAAATGCCAGATATCCTCCGATCTCAGGGATTGCGTAGAAACACGATCTCGATCCGGTTGTTGCGGGCCGCCATCGGGTTTTTCACCGCCAGCTTGCGATCGGCATGACCCGTGACCCGTTCAAGCCGTTTGGCGCCGACCCCCTTGTCCTGAAGCATCTGCCGTACCACCTGCGCGCGCGAAGTCGACAGATCCCACGACGGATTTCGGGCCAGAACCACCGGAGAGGAATGCACGTGACCCTCGACCGAGATGGAATTCATCACCATGTCCGATGAACGTGCAACCAGCAGTACCAGTGCACGCATCATCTGCGTTGGAGAATCGGAACCTCTCTCGAACAACGGCTCATCTTCGGTATCGAACAGCTCGACGATCAGACCCTCGTCCGTCACCCGAGTGACAATATGCTTCAAGGCTTTTTGGGTCACCATGCTTTCACCGGAGCGCCCCAGCAGTCGCGCCTCGAGCGACGAGAAGTCTTCGAACGCGCCGCGCCCGCCGCCATCGGCATCCACACCACTCGAACCCCGTGCGCGCTTGGCCTCGGTCGGGTTCTTGTTCGTCGCTCCCGAGCCATCCATCACCATGGTTTTCTCCGAGAACATATTGTCGCCCCCAAAGGCCCCGTCGCCCCCGCCGGAAACGGGATTGATCGGAATTGTCGGAGAGAAGTAGTCCGCCAAACCCTTGCGTTGCTTTTCGGTCGTTGCGTTCAGCAGCCACATCAACATGAAGAACGCCATCATGGCCGTCACGAAGTCCGCATACGCGACCTTCCAGGCGCCGCCGTGATGGCCATCGCCACCCGAAACGCGCTTCTTCTTGATGATGATCGGCGCCGCATTTGATTGCGCACCCATCTAAACCACCCTTTTTCACCCGCTTATTGGATTAGCAGCGTGGGGATTAAGGGCGGCTTAATATCTAAAACTGTTCAGACCTTTGCCGACCCCTCATTGGACCATCCCGGCGCTGGCCCGGCGCAGGATGACCGAAAGGCGGTTGAAACTGTTCTGGATTCCGTCCGGATCGAGTTTGCCGAAAAAGCCGTCAAGCTCGTCATGGATGCGAACCGCCTGATCCAGGAGCGGGTCCGTGCCCGGCGTGTACAGACCCGCCTTGATCATCACTTCGGACTGCTCATAGCTTCCGACCAGCCGGCGGGCTTCGGCGATCAGCTTGTTTTCCTCGGGTGTCGCCGCAGCCGGTAAAGAGCGCGAGACCGAACGGCTGAGCGCGATGGCTGGAAAGCGCACTCGCTCGGCGATCTCGCGACTTAGCACGATATGCCCGTCAAGAACGCCGCGCAGGATGTCGGCCACCGGTTCATCCATGTCCGAACCCGCGACCAGAACGCTGAACACGGCGGTGATGTCGCCCTGATCGGCGGTTCCCGGGCCGGCGCGTTCACAAAGGCTGGCGATCATCGGTGTGACCGAAGGCGGAAAACCCCGCAGGGACGGGGCCTCACCCATGGCGACGGCGATCTCGCGATGCGCCTCGGCGAACCGGGTGACCGAGTCGCAGAGGAACAGAACGCTCAGACCCTGATCCCGCAAAAACTCGGCCGCTGTCATCGCAGACCAGGCGCAGCGCCGGCGGGCCAGAGCTGATTGGTCGGACGTGGCCGCAACCACGATCGAGCGCCCCATACCTTCGGCGCCCAACGCGGTCTCGACGAATTCATTCACTTCGCGCCCGCGTTCGCCCACCAGCGCGACGACCACGGCATCGGCTTGCATGGATCTGGCCAGCGTTGCCAGCAAACTTGATTTTCCCACACCCGACCCCGCAAAAAGGCCGACACGCTGCCCCTGGACGATCGGAAGCAGGGTGTTCAAAATCGCCAACCCGGTGGCCATACGGTCTCCCAGCGGTTTGCGGTCGACGGCCCGGGGGGGCGCGGACATCACGTTGCGGGCCTGCGTCCCGGGCAGAAGTGGTTTGCCGTCCAGCGGTTTGCCGAACGGATCGACCACGCGACCAAGCCAATGCAAACCGGGTGCAAAAACCGGAGTCGGCTCAAGATAGACCCTGTCCCCCAGGCGAACGCCGTCAGGGGCTGCGCCAGGCAGCATGTGAACGGCTCCGGCCTCGACCTGCAACACTTCGCCAGCCAAGGGCTGGTCGTCGCGTCGCCGCAAAATCAGATGGTCGCCGACGCGCGCGTGTTCCGCCAGCCCTTCGACCTCGATCACCCCACCGGAAACACCCGCGACCAGACCCTTGTGCCGCACTGGAGAAAGCCGTTCGAACTGGTACTTCAGAATCGAGGGATCGAGGTCGGACATGGCGTCGGCTCCAATTGGTTTCTGAAAACGGTTTCTAAAGGAATCGGGGTTAAGCCTTGATTGAAATTGATCGAGGGAGAAGCCCCGATGTTCTCGGACCTGAACGTCTTTAAAGTTGCGTACGCCCTGGCAACCCACGCCGGACAACGGCAGGCCGTCATCTCGCGCAACATGGCCAACGCGGATACGCCTGGCTACCGGGCTCGCGATATTGAGCCTTTCGTGGAAGCCTTTGAAAAATCCAGTGCCACCAGCGCAATGAGCGCGACCCGCGACGGTCATTTGAACGGTGTCGGGCCGGGCGGCATGACTTGGGCCGAGCATATGCGCGGCGGCGCCGTCGATCCCAATGGCAATGGTGTTTCGCTCGAAGAAGAAATGCTGAATGCGGTCGAGGTCAAGCGACAGCATGACCGCGCGCTGGCCATCTACAAGTCCTCGATCGGGATCCTGCGCACCGGTCTGGGCAAGGCGTGAGGAAGCCGTCATGAGCGATTTCTCCAAATCCCTGGCCGTCACCGCCAGCGCGCTGCGGGCGGAGGCTGCGCGCCTACGCCATGTTTCGGAAAACATCTCGAACGCGGATACTCCGGGTTACCGGCGCAAATCGGTCCCTTTCGAGACGGTGCAAAAGGACGGCACTGATCTGGTTCAGGCCGGTCGGGTCAGGCTGGACCGGCGGGCGTTGCCCCGGATCTATGATCCCGGTCACCCGATGGCGGACGCCAGCGGATATTACGCGGGGTCCAATGTCGATCTTATGGTCGAGATCGCCGACGCGCGTGAAGCGCAACGCAGTTACGAAGCAAACCTCAAGATGTTCGACCAGACCCGACAGATGTCGGCCAGCCTCATGGAATTGTTGAGAAAATAAAGGAAAGCCAGAATGGATATCCGATCGATCACCGCGGCTCAGAGCTATGCGCATGCCCGCCCGGCCACCCAAGCGGATCCGGGAACAAGTGGCGCGGCACAAGGGCTGCGCGCATCATTTCAGGACTTTGCGGCAACCCTGAAACACAGCGAAGAGGTCGCCCATGCGGCCATGATTGGTCACGCCGACCCACATGCCCTCGTGCAGACACTGGCCCAGACCGAACTTGCGGTCGAAACAGCGGTTGTCGTGCGCAACAAGGTCGTTGAGGCCTACCAGGAAATTCTGCGGATGCCGGTCTGAACGATGCTCAGCGAAGGTCTGTTCTATGACGTCGTGCGTCAGGCCCTGTGGATTGCCGTGATCACGTCAGTTCCGATTCTGACGGTTGCGCTGGTCACGGGTTTGACCGTGGGCCTGTTCCAGGCCCTGACGTCCATCCAGGAGATGACCCTGACCTTCGTTCCCAAGTTGGTGGCCATCGTCATCGTGTTCTGGGTCTCGATGGGCTTCATGACTCAGACGCTGGTCACGTTCTTCACCTCGACACTGGTTCCGCTGATTGCAGGAGGCCGCTGATGGATACAGCTTACGTCACCTTGTCCCGTCAAACCGGGCTGATGAACGAAATGCGCCTGGTCGCGAACAATATCGCCAATGCGCACACGACGGGTTACCGCCAGCAGGGTTTGGTGTTTTCCGAGTTTGTGCGGGACCTTCCTGGCAGCCCCTCTCTGTCCATGAGCCGTGCTCAGGCGCGCAACACGTTTTTTGCACAGGGCGTGTTGACGGAAACCGGTGGGCAATTCGATTTTGCAATCGAAGGCAGTGGGTTTTTCTTGGTTGAAACTCCGTCCGGCAACCGTCTGACCCGGGCGGGCAGCTTTTCACCGGACGCCAATGGCGATCTGGTGACGATGGATGGGCACCGCGTGCTGGACAGCAACGGGGCCCCGGTCTTCATCCCACCGGACGCAGCAACCATTGATGTGGGCGGCGACGGGACGCTCAGCGTGAATGGACAGGCTTTGGGGCAGATCGGGGTGGTTCAGCCCGCGGAAGGCACCGAGTTGGTGCGGGAAGGCAGCACCCTGTTCAAACCGGAAGGCGAGGTCGAGCCGGTCGAGCAGCCAGTGGTTCTGAACCGGTTTCTGGAGGGTTCGAACGTCAACGCCATCGGCCAGGTGGCCCGGCTGATCGAAATCCAGCGTGCCTACGAACTGGGTCAGAGTTTTCTTGACGCCGAAGACGAAAGGGTCCGCGGCGCCTTGAAGACCTTGATGCGCTGATCTGAAACTGCAGGAGAAACCGAAATGCGAGCCCTGAAAATTGCCGCGACTGGAATGGCGGCGCAACAAATGCGGGTCGAGACGATCTCGAACAACTTGGCGAACATGTCGACCACGGGCTACAACGCCCGGCGGGCTGAATTTGCGGATCTGCACTATCAGCAGATGGCTCGCGCCGGCACGGTGAACGCCGCGGACGGTACTGTCCTGCCGACGGGAATACAGCTTGGTCTGGGTGTTCGTCCCGCGGCCGTGACTGTCGAGTTGGCCCAAGGCGCGTTGTCCGCGACGGGCAGTGACTTGGACATCGCGATCGAAGGGCGCGGATATCTCGAGGTGGTTCTGCCAAACGGCCAGTCGGCCTATACCCGTGACGGCAGTCTGAAGCGATCGGCCGAAGGCCTCATCGTCACTTCGGACGGGTTTGCGGTCGCCCCCGAAATCACCATCCCGGACGACGCGCGGTCGATTTCCATCAACGCGTCCGGCGAGGTCTACGCCTATTTTGACGACACCGCGGAAGGGCAACTGCTGGGAGAATTCACGCTGGCCAGCTTTTCCAATGCCAAAGGCCTCGAGGCCATCGGCAGCAACCTGTTCAAGGAAACCGAGGCTTCGGGCGCTCCGATCGTGGGCACCCCAGGCGAGGACGGGCTCGGGATGCTGCGTCAAGGCTATTTGGAGGATAGCTCGGTCGATGCGGTACGTGAGGTGACCGATCTGATCGAGGCGCAGCGCGGCTACGAAATGAATGCCAAGGTGATTTCGGCCGTCGACCAGATGATGGGCGCGACGACACAGGTACGCTGATGCGGGTCGTGGCCTTCATATCCCTGTGGCTTCTTCCGGTTGCCGCCTTTGCTGACTTAGTCGTGCCGACCAGAACGATCCGGGCCAAGGAGATCATTGAATCCGCTGATCTTCAGGTGAAATCCGGTGAGGCACCCGGCGCGGTAAATGATCCTGCAGACCTGATCGGGCAGGAAGCCAAGACCGCTCTGTATCCCGGTCGGCCAATTCTGATGGCAAGTGTCGGCCCTCCCGCCCTGGTCGATCGAAACGATCTGGTGACGCTTGTCTTCGTGAAAGGCGGACTGTCCATCGCGGTCGAAGGGCGCGCGCTGGGCCGTGGCGCCGCCGGAGATCGCATCCGAGTCATGAACCTGTCGTCACGAACGACGGTAACAGGAAAAATCCGTCCCGACGGCCAAATCGAGGTGTTTTGATCATGAAACTGTCCAGATCCCTGTTGCTGGCCCTCCTGTCCCTTTCCGCCTGCGGGCGTTTGGACCATCTGGGCAAGCCGCCCAGCCTGTCGCCAACTACGGAAACTCCGGAACACGTGGCGATGTTGTGGCCGGGTTTGCCGTTGCACACTCAATCCCAGCGCGCCGTGGACCGCGCGTCTCTGTGGAGTGGGGGTCAGCAATCTCTGCTGGGTGATCAGCGCGCCATCAAGAAGGGCGATATTCTGACTGTCGTGATCGAGCTGGATGAGAAGGCCGAAATCTCGAACGATACAAACCGGTCGCGCGGCAGCTCGGAAGATCTCAAGGTTCCCGGCCTCTTGGGATTGCCCCAGCGCGCCGCGAAACACCTGCCAGATGGTGCGTCACTGGACGAAGCGGTTTCGATCGATTCCGCGTCGGTCAGCAAGGGCAAGGGGTCGGTGAAACGCAAGGAAAAGCTGACACTGCGCGTCGCCGCAACGGTGATCGATGTCCTGCCGAACGGCGTCCTGTCGATTTCCGGAACACAGGAACTGAGGGTGAATTTCGAACTTCGCGAGCTGCTGGTGTCTGGTTATGTGCGTCCGCAGGACATCTCGCGCCAGAACGAGATTACCTATGACAAGATCGCGTCTGCACGGGTGTCCTATGGTGGCCGCGGTCAGATCACGGATGTTCAGCAGCCACGATACGGGCAACAGGTACTGGACGCGCTGTTGCCATTCTAAGGTGTTCAAATGATGAAGAAACTACTCCCCGTTTTCTTTTTGATTGCAGGTCTCGGGGCCGGCGTTGCGGCTGGGCTATTTTTGACACCGGGACCAGCGGATACCGAAGCCGATGCCAAAGCACCGGAGCGCCACGCCGAGGAGACAACAGACAAATCGAATAAAACCTCCGGCTACAGTGAGAAGTCCGGCAAGGCCGGTCCCTATGAGTATCTCAAGTTGACCAAACAGTTCGTCGTTCCGGTCGTCGAAGAAAACGAAATCTCTGCTCTGGTGACCATGTCGCTGAGTCTGGAAACCCGGCCGGGCATCTCGGAGGAGTTCTACGAAATCGAACCGAAACTGCGGGACGGGTTTCTTCAAGTGCTGTTTGATCACGCGAATATTGGTGGGTTCGACGGCGAATTCACGCAATCGGACAATCTTGAGGTGCTGCGAAAGTCCCTGTTGGAGGTGGCCCGAAAGGACCTTGGCGATGACGTGTCCCGTGTTTTGATCATGAGCGTGAGCCGCCAGGACACCTGACTCCAAAAGGGCGGGCTTCAGCTTTCGTATTACTGGTTCATCAGTTTCCTGGCGCGTGCAATGCGCAGCGCGGTTTCTTGATCGCGCTGCAACGTCTCAACCGCCTGCTTGCGGCCGAATGCTTGGCGAAGGTCCTCCATCATTGCCAGTTTCCGGGATCTGACCCGCGCCAATTCAGTGTTGAGGTCACGCCGGGTTCTGGACTCCCACCCGTGCCACAAGACGTCCGCGCCAGCGATCTGGTACCCAGGGGTTTGCGCGGCGTCCGACGCCGTTTGGGCGACCTGCGCGTTCAGTGCGCTGATATGTGCCTGAATGCGGCTTTCGGCCTCAAGTATCGGTTTCAGTTTCTGAAACTCTCTTTCGAATGAAGCCGCCGTGACCGCCGCTAGATCCCCTAGTTTCGTGCGTGTCATCCGACCGTTCCCTTCGCGCGTTTTCGCATGGCTTCGGCAAATCGGATGGCGGCAGCGACCGGACGATACAGGTCTTCCGTTATCTCCTTTCCGATTTCGACGGTCGCATGCAGGGCTCGCGCCGTCGGCGGGTCCGAATGAATCGGAACTCCTGACTCCATTGCCGTTCGGCGGATTGTCGCGGCAACTTCGTCAACGCCCTTTGCGACGCAGACGGGTGCGGTTCCACGGGCGCGGGTCCATTTCAATGCCACCGCAAAATGGGTGGGGTTGACGATGACCACGTCGGCCTTTGGAACCTCGGCCATCATCTGGTTGGTCGCAATCTCTTGCGCGCGCTGGCGTCTCTGCTGTTTGACATGCGGATCGCCTTCCGAGTCCTTCGTCTCGTCCTGCAGTTCTTTGCGCGACATTCGATTTTTTCGCATGTGCTCGGAATACTGCCACAGGTAGTCGATGACCCCGATGGCCAGCGTGACAGCGACGGCGATGAACAGGAACCCAAACAGAAGGGTCATCATCAGCGGGATGGAGGCTCGTGCGGGGCTGGCTGCAGCGGTCAGGATGTCCGCCAGGTTGGATTTCAAAAACACGGCAAGGCAGATGCTGTAGATCACCAGCTTGATGAAGCTTTTGAGGAACTCAAAAAGTCCGGCACGACCGAACTTGTTCTTGGCATTGGATGGGATTGAAATGCGGGACATCTTCGGCGTCAGTTTGCTTGGGGCAAACACCAGAGCGCGCAGTGCCAAGAGGTTCAGCAACACAAACGCCGCTGGAACCGCCAACAGAATGCCCGCGGAAACGGCAACCTTTTCCATCAGCCCGCCGACCGGTGCAGCCGCGCTGCCAGACGTCAACAACCGTGACAGTTCCGGGGCCTGATCAATCAGAACCATCAGGGATGATCCCAAATGTTCGGTCGAAAACTGCCCGACCGCCAAAAGAGCGATTGTCAGGCCGGAATAGGCGGCAACCGCGGAAAGGTCATTTGATTTGACGACCTCACCCTTTTCCCGAGCCTTCTGCAGTTTCTGCGGTGTCGCCTCGAAGGACTTGTCAGTGTCATCGTCCGAGCTGCTCATTCCGGTGCTCCGGTCGGATCAAGCAAGTACTGGAACAGGACGTCAGACCAGACCGCAAGGATGATCGGCGTTCCCGCGAACAAAAGGAACAATCCGGCAAAGGTGATTGCCGGCGCGCCCACAAAGGCGACCATCAGTTGAGGCATGGCCCGGTTGATGACACCCAGGGCCAGGTTGTAGATCAATGATGCAATGACAAACGGCATGGCCAGTCCAAAGGCCAATGCAAAGCTGCGCGATACCTGCGACACCCCCCAACGTGACAGATCGGTCGCTGTTGGGGCTGCACCCACCGGGAATAGTGAATAGCTGTCGACCAGGAATTGGGCCACCCGGATGTGAACGCCCATCAGTGTGGCAAGGGCCAACCCGGACAGTGTCAAAAAATGTCCCATCGCCGGGGCCGGATCCGCAGCGGCGCCACCCAGGATCTGCGATAACGACGTGGCTTGCGCGGCCATCGACCCGGCGGTTTGAAGGGCGAGTACCAGTAGCCGAAGTCCGATCCCCAGGGTCAGGCCGATCAGGATTTCGGTCAGTATCAATTGAACCAGCGGCATCAGGCCACTGTCGGGCTCGGCAACGGAAACCGACGGCGCGACGACCAGCGTGAATGCCATTGCGACCCCCAGCTTTACGCGGGTTGGAATGCTGCGCTCCCCGAAAGCTGGTAGTAGGGAAACCAGCGCTGAAACCCTGAGAAAAACCGCAAACGAGGACCACAGGACGCCCCCCAGCTGAGCCAGCAAGTCCGGCGGCAGCCCAATCACACCGGCACCGTTCCGACCAGAGCCGGCCGCGCTTCGAGCCCAATTTCCTCGAACGACAAGACAGGATTCGAAATTCCCCGCGCGTGCATGATGGTACGCAGCAACCTGCGCCGCCGCGTCGAGGTTACCAACGCCGGGAACACACCCTGATCCGCGCTGCGTGTTATCGTCGTGACGACGCCATCGGCCAGTTTGTTGAACAGATTGGGGGGCAGTGCCACATCCAATCCAGCATTCGGAGTGTCGATCTGGTAGGTGGAGAACGTCTCCTCCCATTCCGGCGCCAACTGGATCAGGGGAATTGAGCCGTCGCCGCGCTTCAGGTCCGCCACCAGCTGGAAGCCCAGTCGCTGGCGCACGATCTCGCAGATCGCCTCAGGCTGCGTCGTGGTCATCCGCGCCTCGGCCACGCTTTCAAGGATCAGCGCCATGTTGCGGATCGAAACCCGTTCTTCGAGCAGCAGCCTCAAAACCGCATGCAGGGTGTCAATCGGAACTTTGTCGGGGATCAGCTCGTCCAGCAGCTTTCGGTTCGCCTCGGCCCGGACCGGGTCACTGAGGCGGGTCATCTCTGACAGGAGCCGACGCAGGGATTTCAGGGTCAGCAGGCGCGGGAAGTTCTGCTTGATGATCTCCAGCAGATGTGTGGCCAGAATCTCGGGCGGGGTGACGATGGTTGCGCCGCTCAGCGCGGCGGCCTCTTGATCCTTGGGCAGGATCCATCGGGCGGGCGCGCCGTAGACGGGTTCGGTGACGTCATTGCCTTCCGGCAACAGGTCCAGCCCGTCCTGCACCAGCGCCAGGATCAGGTCGGGGTGAAGCACCCCCCGGGCCTGTTCGACGCCCTGAACACGAATGACGTAAGTGCCCGTCGGCAAGTCGGCCCGGTCTGTCAGTCGGATCTCCGGCAGGATCAATCCAAAGCTCGACGCCACGTAGGTCCGCATGTTGGCGATCCGGGCGTCCAATCCGGTGCCGGGGTTCAACACCATGCTGACCAGATCCGGGGCAAATTCGAGGTGAACGTCGTCGAGGTCAAGGACGTCTCCGATGCCTTGTGATGCCTTGGGCTCGGCGTCCGAAGCCGGCATCTGTGCCGCCTCTGTGGCAGCTGATTGCTTTCTGTGAACAACGAAGGCCGCATAGCCCAGGATCACGCCACCGAGAATGAACGGCAGAAAAGGCAACCCGGGCACCAGCGCAAACAGCACCATCAGGATCGCAACGGTTGCCAGCGCAGCCGGATGCCGCCCCAGTTGCGAGAACAAGGCGGTGTCGGTTGCACCCTGCGTGCCACCGCGGGCCAGCAACAGGGCGGATGCGATGGAGATGATGACAGCCGGTATCTGCGTGACCAACCCGTCACCAACAGTCAGGATCGCATAGGTTTCAAACGCCGAGGCGACCGGCATACTGTGCACGATCACCCCCATGATCAACCCCATCACCAGGTTGAGCAGGGTAATCAGCAGCCCTGCAATTGCGTCGCCCTTGACGAATTTGGATGCCCCGTCCAGCGACCCGAAAAAGGTGGTTTCCTGTTGCTCAAGCTCGCGCCGTTCCTTTGCTTGCTGATGGTCGATGGCGCCGGCAGACATGTCGCTGTCGATGGCAAGCTGTTTGCCCGGCATTCCGTCAAGGGCAAAGCGGGCCCCGACTTCGGCCATGCGCGCCGCACCTTTGGTGATCACCATGAAGTTCACGATCAGCAGCACACCGAATACCACGAGGCCCAGGAAGATGCTGCCGCTCATGACGAATTGGGCAAAGCCCTCGATGACGTCACCGGCCGCGTTGGGCCCGGTATGGCCCTGCCCGATGATCAGCTTGGTCGACGACACGTTGAGCGACAGGCGCAGCATCAGCGAAGCCAGCAGGATTGTTGGAAAGGACGAGAAATCCAGCGGCCGCTCAATGAACAGGGTCAGGGTGAAAATCAGGATGGCCAGTGCGAACGAGGCCGCAAGGCCAATGTCCAGCACCCAGGATGGCATTGGCAGGATCATCATGACGATCACGGTCATCAAGGCCAACGCCAGTAGAACGGTGGGTGAAAACAGAGATCGGGCGTCAAGCTTTGGCACGCGTCACTCCTGATCGAACGCTATGAAGGCAGCAGCAGCGGCGGAGGCGGGAACCAATGAACCCAAGCGGCCCGGCCCGGTTCGGCCACGACCGGGCGGGATCAAAGGCGCGGCCGCCTGGGAAAACGGATCGCGCCCGGTGTGTCCCGGTTGCACCGGCGGCACCCCGTCGAGATTGGCCAGGATGGTTTCAAACCGGTCCGTATAAGCCTTTGCAAGGCCCGGCGTGCGCGAGTGATAGGCGCCAACCGCATGCCCCCACGATCCCTGTTCGGCATAGAGCGACTTCAGGAACTGCGCCGCGTAGACAGCGTTCAGATCCGGATCAAACATAGCGTCTATGGACCGGAAGGCTTTGCCATGCCAGCGGTAGTTGATCTGGAAACAGCCAATATCAAAACTGCGCGCACCCGCTTTGAACACGTCGAAGACAAAGGCCTTGGCCTCGGTCTCGGTGGCGAACCAGTACCCTTTGCCCTCGACATTGACGGTCCAGGGCCAGGGTGTCAGGCGGCCCCTCATGCTGCGCCCGGTCTCGGTTCGAGTGACGGCCAACAGGATATCCTGCGGCACACCTTCGGCTATGGCCGCCCGGCGCGCGGCCCGGTCGCAGACATCAGTCGCGTGGCCATCCGACCATGCCAGGGCGGCAGGCGCGGCGGCGGTAAGCCAAACGGCGATCGAGATGAAAAACTTGAGCTCTGGCATTCTGCCGGTCCGGGGATTCTTGTGTCCGGGCCAAGCTAGCCAGTTTTGGGTTTACAGAGGGTTATCGGGACCTCAGCCCCGATCGATGCGGCGGCCGAACACAACGCTGGTGTTGGTCCGCAGCACTCCCGGGATCGCCGCTAGCTCATCAACCAGAATGTCCAGATCCTCGATCCGCGGCGCTTCGGCGGACAGCAACAGATCGAATTCTCCATTGATCGACAGGCACAGCTTGACCTCTGGATAGGCTTCGAGCCGCTTGATAATGCGGGCGGTTTCTTTCTGCTGTACCTCCAGCAGGACAACGACCTGGACCTTGGGCGTGTCCTCGGCCTGGCGCAGGATCACCGAATATCCGGCGATCACACCGTTTCTCTCCATCCGGCTGATACGTTCATGCACCGTAGTCCGGGCCACCCCGAGCGTTGCCGCGATATGGGTGGTCGAGGCGCGCGCGTTGTGTTGCAGCGCGGCAATGATGCGGCGATCAAGCTGGTCCATCGATGCTCCGTGTTCCGAAGGGATGGTTCGGGTGTATGCCAGTTTGGCGCCTGCGCTCAAGGCTGATGCGGGTATCGGGGGTGAAGGTCGTCGATGATGATCGGGTGGGCGTGCTCTGCCGATCCGGACAGGTGCGGATGGTCGACCGGCAGGTCCGGATGCTGGTGGATGACCGCGCCCGGCTCGGCGCGAGGCCATGCCAACAGAGCTCCGACCAGACCGCACAGTGACAGAACGGTCAACAAAGCCATGGCCACTGTCGCACCGAACGCTGTCATGACCCATCCGGCCAGCGGGTAGAGAACCAACCAGCAGGCATGCGACAGGGTGAATTGGGCGGCGAAGACGGCCGGGCGGTCTTCGGCGTGGGCCGACCGGGTCAGCAGGCGCCCCGACGGGGTCAGGGTTGCCGAGTATCCGAAGCCGACCAGTGCCCAGATTGCGGACAGCCCGGCAAGGCTCATGGGTACAGCTGCAGACAGGATCGCAGCAAACGCCATGGCCGCGGTGGCAATTGTCGCACCCGCCAGCATCACTTTGCGGTCCTCGAACCGCCGCAAAACCGCCGGCACGGCAAATGCCGCCAGCATGGACCCGCTGCCGAAACCGGCCAGCGCGATGGCCACGGCACTATCGGACAGCCCCAGGCTTGCACGCACGATGACGACGGTATTGACCAGGACCATCGCGCTGAGCGCTGCGGCGCTCCAACTCAAAGCCAGCAACCCCCGAAGGCGTGGTGTGGCCAGATAGATCCGCAGACCGCGGGTTGTGCGGTCGAAGATCCCGCGCGGCCGGACGGGCGTGGGTGAGGGAAGGGCAACCGACATGACCAACAAGGCCGAGGCGGCAAAGCCGAGGCTTGTTCCCAGAAACAGGCTATCGAAGCTGACGAAGATCAGAAGGAACGCAGCCAGCATCGGGCTCACCAGACTTTCCAGATCATAGGCCAGGCGCGACAGCGACAGCGCCTTGGTATAGTCCTGTTGGTCGGTCAGAACGTCTGGTATCGTGGCTTGGAACGCCGGGGTGAACCCGGCTGAGGCAGATTGCAGAACGAAGATCAGAACGTAGACCTGCCAGATGTCGGTCACGAACGGCAGGCACAGCGCCACTGCGGCGCGGACGAGGTCCAGCGTCACAAGCAATTTTCGCCGGTTTAGCCGTTCCGCAAAGGCCGCCGCCACCGGTGCGACCGTAACATAGGCAACCATCTTTATCGTCAGTGCCGTACCCAGAACCAGGGCCGCAGAGCTTCCGGCCAGATCGTAGGCCAGAAGCCCCAGGGCCACCGTGGCAAGACCGGTGCCCGTCAAGGCCACGATTTGCGCAGCAAGCAGGTGACGATAGACCCGGTTTTGCAGAACGCTCAGCATCACAGGTACTTGGTGATGGCCTTGAAGGCGTCGACCGAGTCGGCGTCGCCCGAAGCAAGGCAATGGTCGACATGATCATGGATCAGTGTCCGCTTGGCATTCGTGATCGCCTTTTCCACGGCGAAAAGCTGCTGAGCGATGTCCGGACAGGGCTCCTGGTCGTCCAGCATTGCGATGACCTTGGCCAGATGCCCATGTGCGCGTTTCAGGCGCGCGATGATCTGCGGGTGAGTTGAATGCTTGTGAGGGTTCATGCATTAACCCTATCCCCCCCATGGGGATACATCAAGCCTGCCGGAGATCAATCGCGGCATCGGTCCGGATGGCGTTGAGTTTGCAGGCCAAACACCCTATTTCGGGGACGATACCGAACGAAGGAAACACGTGTGGCGAACCATCTGTACAAGAACGACCTGCCCGATGGGCTGGATCTGGGCCCGATCGTGGCCATTGATTGTGAGACCATGGGTCTCAACCCGCACCGGGATCGCCTGTGCGTGATTCAGATGTCCGGGGGTGACGGCGATTGCCATATCGTGCAGGTCGAAAAGGGCCAAACCTCGGCGCCGAACCTGAGTGCCATGCTGGAAAACCCGGATGTGCTGAAGCTGTTTCATTTCGGGCGGTTCGACATTGCCGCGATGTATCATGCCTTCGGGGCGTTGGCCGCTCCGGTGTATTGCACCAAGATCGCCAGCCGCCTTGTGCGCACCTATACCGATCGTCATGGTCTCAAGAACCTGTGTCAGGAGTTGCTGGGCGTCGATATCTCGAAACAGCAACAGATGAGCGACTGGGGTGCCGAGACCCTGACCGAGGCCCAACTGGATTATGCGGCCTCCGACGTCCTGTATCTGCACCGTCTGCGTGATGCCTTGAACGCGCGGCTGGCGCGTGAAGGGCGCACCGAGATGGCGCAGGCCTGTTTTGACTTCCTGCCGATGCGTGCCAGACTGGATCTGGCCGGATGGCCTGAAACGGATATTTTTGCGCACTCATGACAGACAATGAATCCTTTCTGAAGGTTGCCCGTCAGGTAATCACCGACGAAGCCCGGGCGTTGGATGTTTTGGCCGACAGCCTTGACGACCGATTTGCCGAAGCCGTTCAGCTGATCCTGCAGGCCACTGGGCGGATCATCATCAGCGGCATCGGCAAGTCGGGACACATCGGCCACAAGATCGCCGCAACCCTGGCCAGCACCGGCACGCCGGCCTATTTCGTCCATCCGGCCGAGGCCAGCCACGGCGATCTGGGGATGGTGTCGAAAGGAGACGTGGTTCTGGCGATCTCCAATTCGGGCGAGGCGCCGGAACTGGCCAATCTTCTGGCCTTTACCCGGCGGTTCGGCATCCCTTTAATCGGCCTGTCCAGCAAGCCCGAAAGCTCGTTGATGAAACAGGCGGACGTGCATTTGCTGATCCCCTCTCTGGGCGAGGCTTGCGGTTATGGGATGGTGCCGTCGATTTCGACCACGCTGACGCTGGCCATGGGCGATGCGCTGGCGATTGCGCTGATGAAATATCGTGACTTCAAACCAGAGGATTTCCGCGCCTTCCATCCGGGCGGCAAACTGGGCGCGCAGCTGAGCGCCGTACGCGATCTGATGCACAGTGGCGATGCGGTGCCGCTGGTTTCTGCCGACACACCGATGAGCGACGCGTTGATCGAGATCAGCCAGAAAGGCTTTGGCGTGGTCGGGGTGACGGACGCGGATGGCAAGCTTGCCGGCATCATCACCGACGGCGACCTGCGGCGCCACATGGAGGGGCTGCTGAACAATACCGCCGCTCAGGTCATGACCCGCAATCCGACCACGATCGCACCGGAGTCGCTGGCCGAAGAAGCCGTGGCGATCATGAACGCGCGCAAGATCACCTCGTTGTTCGTGGTCGACCCCGAACAGCCGGGATTGGCGCAGGGCCTTCTGCATATTCACGATTGCCTGCGCGTCGGGCTGGGCTGACAGGAGGCGCAGGTGGACCGCTATTCCCGAATGGTGCAGTTCCTGAAGGTTCTGTTGCCGCTGGCGGCGATTCTGCTGCTGTCCACGGTATTCCTGCTGTCGCGCAGCATCGAAACCAACGTCTCGGGTCCGTTCACCCAGCAGGATATCGACGAACGGCTTGAGGGGCAGCTTGTAACCCGCCCGAACTATCGGGGGACCACCCGCAAGGGCGAAGATGTCCAGGTCGAGGCGGTGCGGGCCAGCCAGGGAACTGCCGACAGCGATCCAAGAGCAACCGAATTCCGTGGCCGGTTCGGCCTGCTGAACGGTGGGGTGATCACACTGGACTCCAACTCGGGGTCGATCAGACCGGACAAGGCGACGGCCACCTTCACGGGGGACGTGGTGATCACCACTACGGACGGGATCCGGGTGACGACAGACCTATTGAATACTTCTTTGGACGAGATCCGGGGCGATACGCCCGGTCAGGTGCAGGGAACGGGACCAATCGGCAATTTCTCGGCTGGGCGGATGACATTCGGCGCTGAAAAAGACGGTGGACCGGTCCATATTCTTTTTACAGATGGCGTTAAGCTGTTATATGAGCCGAAAAAAGCCGAAAGATAGACTGTGTTTGATTTTCGTTTCGTCCTCGTTTGTTTCGCCCTGGCCGTGGGTTCGGTGCCAGCGTCCGCGCAGGAAGCGCAGGTGGCCTTTGGGTCGGTGAAAGCCGATCCCAGTCTGCCGGTCGAAGTGACATCCGAGACGCTGAACGTCAATCAAGAGGACGGTTCGGCCGAGTTTCTTGGCAACGTCATTGTCGTGCAGGGCGAAATGCGCCTGTCCGCCGGTCGCGTGTTGGTGATCTACAACCAGGATCGGTCGGGGATCGAACGCATGGAGGCCTCGGAAAACGTCGTGCTTGTCAGCCCGCCGGATGCCGCCGAGGGAGACTGGGCGGAATACACCATCGACTCGGGTGTGATCGTGATGAAGGGCAACGTTCTGCTGACGCAGGGGCCCAGCACGATCAGCGGCGACCAGATGATTGCGAACCTGACAAGCGGAACCGCGACCATGTCGGGGCGGGTCAAGACGATCCTTCAGCAGGGCGGCAATTGATGGCGGGCCCGCAACTGTCCGTTGCCGAAGGGTCTCAGGGTCTGAAGATTCAGAAACTGCGCAAATCCTATCGCAAAAAGACCGTGATCCGGGACGTGTCGATGACGCTGGACCGGTCCGAGGTCGTGGCGTTGCTGGGACCGAACGGCTCGGGCAAGACGACCACGTTCTATTCTGTTGCTGGGCTGGTGTTCCCCGAGGCCGGAACGGTCACGTTGGACGGTCAGAATGTAACCACGCTGCCGATGTATCGCCGGGCGCGCATGGGCATTGGGTATCTGCCGCAGGAAATGTCGATCTTTCGCGGCTTGAGTGTCGAGGACAATATCTCGGCCGTGCTCGACATTGCGGTGAAGCATGTGCACCGCCGCAAGGAACGTCTGGAAGAGCTGCTTTCGGATTTTTCGATCGAGCATTTGCGGCGGGCGCCTGCCCTTGCATTGTCGGGCGGTGAGCGCCGTCGCGTCGAGATAGCCCGCTGTCTGGCCGCCGACCCCAAGTACCTGCTGCTGGACGAGCCATTTGCCGGCGTCGACCCGATCAGCGTGGGCGATATCCGGCATCTGGTGGCGGATCTGAAAAAGCGTGGAATCGGCGTACTGATCACCGACCACAACGTGCGGGAAACGCTGGAAATTGTGGACCGCGCCTATATCCTGCACGACGGGCAGGTGCTGATGTCCGGATCGCCCGACGAGGTGGTGGAAAACGAAAATGTCCGCCGCGTGTATTTGGGTGAAAACTTCAAGATTTCATAGGCTTAGCTGTGATTGCGCCAGGCGCATGACAGAATTCGCGTATATACACTCCTGTTTTGATTGACTCTTCTGCCGCCTCTTGGCTCAATTGGGACATGGCATTTTCGCGGTTCCAGACTGGATCTCGATCTCCCTTCTCCGAAGGGCCCTACCGAGGACAACCGCGAAACATGTCTCTACCCCCCACCCGATAAAAACAAGCATGTCACCTGACGTGACGTCATAATGGGTGTGAATTGTGAAGGAGATCACATGCGTTACCAAATCAGCGGCAAACAGATCGACATTGGTGCAGCCTTGCAGACACACGTGCAGGACGCATTGGGCGAGGTCGTGAGCAAATATGCTCAGCGACCGACGGATGCCAACGTCGTCTTTTCCCGTTCAGCGCATGAGTATGTGTGCGAAACCACCATACATATGTCCACGGGCCTGACAGCCCAGGCCAAGGCACATGCAACCGAAATCTATGCAGCATTCGAGGCGTGCTGCGAAAAGATGGAGAAACAGCTGCGTCGCTACAAGCGTCGCCTCAAGGACCACCATCGTGAACGGGCTCAGCCGGTTGAACTCTTCGGAGCGTCATCTTATATCCTCGCCTCGAACGAATCGGACGTGGCCGACGAACCCGACTCATTGCAGCCCATCATCGTGGCTGAGATGGAAACCAAGATCCCATCGTTGAGTGTCGGCGAAGCTGTCATGCAAATGGAATTGGCCGGCGCCCCGGTGCTGGTGTTCAGGAATGAAAACAAGGACGGATTGAACGTCGTGTATCGCCGGGATGACGGCAATATCGGCTGGATCGATCCGTAACAGGCAAGAATTGGGCGGGGCCCCCGGATTTTGGGGGCGTCGCCGTGGAGCAAAACATGGATTTGTCGAGCATACTGAAGCCCGAAGCGGTGCGCGTGCTATCTGCAGCGTCCAGCAAAAAACGGTTGTTTCAGGAAATCGGTGACGTCGCCGCGGGCGCACTCGGACTTGATCCGCAGACCATCGTAGACTGCCTGCTGGAGCGGGAAAGCCTTGGGCCGACCGGCGTTGGCCATGGTGTTGCCCTGCCACACGCCCGTTTGTCCGAGATCGACTCGGTTGCCGGCGTGTTCGTCATGCTGGAAAAGCCCATCGACTTCGGATCGGTCGACCGTCAGCCCGTGGATCTGGCCTTTGCGCTGTTCGCCCCGGAAGACGCCGGTGTCGAGCACCTCAAGGCCTTGGCGCTGGTATCGCGCACGCTGCGCGACAGCGCGGTCTGCTCGAAGCTTCGGGCCAACCCGGATCCGGTCAAGCTGTATGCGATCCTGACCACAGCTCAGTCCATGCAAGCTGCCTGAGACCTGTTAGAAAAAAAAATCCCCCGGTTTTCGGGGATTTTTTTTCGTCTGGGGCCAAGCTTAACCGCCGGTTCCCATCTCGAGCGTCCACCAGATCTTTCCGCCGTTTTCCTGGTGCCATGCAAACCCCATCTGGGTTGCTTGCGGGTCCATGATCACCGATCGCGGACCCGGTTCCTGCATCCACGCGGCCAGGGTTTCGGTTTCGGTCTCGTAGGTCTCGGAAATCGCTTCACCCAGGAAACGGCCCGCATAACCGGCACGGGCCACCCGGTCGAGTGGCGAAGATCCGTCCGAGCCGAAATGCCAGGGTCGGTTCTGCCGCGACATGTCCTTGGCGTGCGTCGCCGCCGCTGCGTTCAGCTGCGCGTTCAACTGCACCGACTGGAGTCCCGACGCCTGCCGCAGGGCGTTTACGGAATCAAGCATGCGGAACTGCAGTTTTTCGGGATTTCCCCGGATCTTGTAGGCTTTGGGCAGCGGGCGCCCATCCGCACCAAGGGTTGAAGTGCCGCTCACGTCGGTACATGCCGCCAGCGCGACAAGGCAAATCAAGAGCAGGGAAAATATGCGCGTCATGATGAGTCCGGTTTGCTTGTTTCCAATTGGCAATACCCTGCCAGCGGCCCATGAGCAAAGGCTCAAATGCACGAACCCGCATGATTCTGCCGGTTTGATTTGCGACTGAAGCATTCTGGCAATAACATAGAGCGGATTCTTGCACATCTTTCGCAGAGGACCTGTCACCATGGTCAAGAAACGCGTTTTCTCTTCGTCCCGCCGCGGATTCCTCGCTGGCGCATCGTCTTTGCTCGCCAGCCCGGCGATCGCCCAATACATCCCGGGCGACCCACTGCGCCCTGCACCCGAGCCTGAACCGGCCGTTCGCCGCAACGTGTCGGGGTTCAAGGCGCAGCAGTGGCAGCCCTACTTCTCGAACACCCGGAACGGGGCGATTCTGGTCGACACCGTTTCCCGCGCTTTGCACTACTGGTCGGAAGACCAAACCGTCTACAAGCTGTACCCGTCGTCGGTTCCGCTGACCGAAGAACTGACCCGCCGCGGTCGCACAAGTGTCATCCGCAAGGTCGAAGGGCCCAGCTGGTCGCCGACGCCGTCGATGAAGAAAAGAAACCCGGAATGGCCGGATTACATCCCTCCGGGGCCCGATAACCCGCTGGGAACGCACGCGTTGTATCTCAGCTGGAAGTATTACCGGATCCACGGAACCCACGATACGCGGAAAATCGGCCGCCGGTCGTCGAACGGGTGCATCGGGTTGTTCAACGAGAACATCGCAGAGCTGTACGCCATGGCGAAGGTCGGGACGCAAGTGTTGCTAATTTGACGACATTTTCGCGCGCCAACCCGCTTGCACTGCAAGTTGCAATTGCATTCGTTCTGCTTTGCTGATTAGAAAAAACCACGAGGTAAGTCTTAGGTGTGTGGTTCCGCAATTGGGATCGCGCAAACTCTGGAGGTTAATATGAAGAAACTTGTACTCGCTGCTGCACTGACCGCTGCTGCTTCGACCGCATATGCTGGCAACCTGGAAGAGCCGGTTGTTGAGGCACCTGTTGTCGTCGAAGAAACCCAGGGCTCGTCGCAGGGCATCATCCTGCCGCTGATCCTGCTGGTCGTTGTTGCCGCAGCTGTTGCCGCAGGCTAAGTCCAACGGACTACGACAAAAAAGAAAGGCGGTGGATTTCCACCGCCTTTTTTCGTGCTTGTTTCCGGGCCGGTTCAGTCCAGCCAGCCTTTGAGGTTGTCCTCGACAACCTTGCCCAAGGCCGCGATATGCGCGTCCTCGTCGTTGAGGCAGGGAATGTAGGTAAAGCTTTCGCCGCCGGCGTGCTCAAAGCTTTCGCGGATCTCTTCATTGATCTCTTCCAGCGTTTCAATGCAGTCCGACGAAAATGCCGGGGCGATGACGGCGATGTTCTTTTTGCCCTGCCGAGCCAGTTCCGCGACATGGTCGACAGTGTAGGGCTTCAGCCATTCCTCGGGCCCGAATCGTGACTGGAAGGTGGTCACCAGTTGATCATCCGCCCAGCCCAGCCGTTCTTTCAGCAGGCGTGACGTCTTGGCGCACTGGCAGTGGTACGGATCACCCTGCATCAGATAGCGTTCCGGCATGCCGTGATAGGAGCACACCAAAACGTCCGGCTTGGCCTCCATCGCGGCATAGGCCGTCTCGACCGACTGCGCGAGGGCGTCGATATAGGCCGGCTCGTCGAAATAGGCGGGCACCGTGCGGCTGGCGGGCTGCCAGGCCTCGTCCATCAGTGCGCGAAAGAACTGGTCGTTCGCGGTGGCGGTCGTAGCGCCAGCATATTGCGGATAGAGCGGGAAGAACAGGATGCGGTCGCAGCCCTCGGCCACCATCTGGCGGACCTTCGACTTGGTCGAGGGGTTTCCGTAACGCATGCAGAAATCCACCATGACCTTGTCGCCATACCGGTCCTGCATCGCCGCACGCATCTTGCCGGTCTGGTCCTTGGTGATGGTCATCAGCGGGCTTTCGCCCTTGTCGTGGTTCCAGATCGACTTGTACGCCGCGCCCGAGCTGAAGGGACGTTTGGTCAGGATGATCGCCTGCAGGATCGGCTGCCATTTCCAGGCCGGATAGTCGATCACCCGCCGGTCGGACAGGAACTCGTTCAGATAGCGGCGCATCGGCCAATAGCTGTAGTCGTCCGGGGTGCCGAGATTGGCCAGAAGAACGCCGACACGGCCCATCTTCACTTTTGGGTGGTCTGCCGGAGCGTGTTCCGGGCGGGTGGCATCGAACATGGTGAGCTTCCTGAATTCTGGTTTAGAGGCTGAAATAATCGGTTCGGTCAGCGGGTCAATCGGACAGTTTGCCTTCTTTGGTGCCAAGGGCGTCGGCCAGTCTCATCTGGGCCGAACCGGGGCGCAGCGGCTTGGGCTGGCTGGCATCCGGTGCCCAGCCCGTCAGGCAGATCAACTCGAAAGTGGCAGTCAGCCGGCCTTCGGGAGATGTGAAATGCGCGGCGTAAATCTCTTGGGCCTTAGAAAACACCGCGCGGCGCGACGGGTGCTTCAAACGTTGTGTCATGGCGTTGGTTTCACCCATCGCGCGCAGGTCCCGCATCAGGTGCCACAGGTCGCGATACGTCGCCGTCAGGCGTACTTTGTCCGCAACAGGCAATGCAAAACCCGCACGCTGCAGCAGTGCGCCAAGATCTCGCAACTCGGCCATCGGCGCGACACGGGGGCTGAGACCGCCGGTCACCTCGACCTCGGCCTGACGCAGCGCGGCCCGCAATTCGTGCAGGGTTTCACCGCCCAGACACACCACCAACAACAACCCGTCGGGCTGCAGCGCGCGGACACATTGAATCAGCTGTCCCACCGGATCGTTGGCCCAATGCAGGGCCATCGCATGAACCACCAGGTCATGCGCAGCGGGTTTGAGATCCAGCACGTCGTCATCGGCCACGACCTTGGCGCCCGGCAGGACCGGCGCCCAGATGGCGGGGCAGGGGGCTACGATCGCTGGCGCGGTAAAGGATTTGTTAACCATGGAAAGGCGATCCTGCACCTCGTCCATGGCGGCGTGGTGCAGAAAAAGGGCTTCGTCGCTGATCCGCGCGCGGTGTGCCGCAAGCGCTTTGCGATCGAACAGCGAGGGTGCATTGGGTGCTGGCAAATCCATAGGCCGCAATTATCGCATATGGCAGCGGATTCAAACCGCGATCGAGGTCGTATATCCCCCACGCTGCATCGGCTGCGGCGAGATGGCGGCCTCGGATTTCGGCCTGTGCGGGCCGTGCTGGCGCGAAACCCCGTTCATTGGCGGGACGGTCTGCCACAGTTGCGGTGCGCCCGTGCCTGGCAGCGATGATGGTCACCGAATCGACTGCGACGATTGCTTGCGCCGCCCGCAACCGTGGGCTGAGGGGCGCGCGGCATTGCTGTATCAGGGACGGGCGCGGTCACTGGTTCTGGCTCTGAAGCACGGGGATCGTTCCGAACTGGCAAAACCTGCGGCGCGTTGGATGGCTCAGGCCGGTCGCACCCTGTTTCGACCGGATACGGTGATCGCTCCGGTGCCGCTGCATTGGTCGCGGCTGCTGAAGCGCCGATACAACCAGTCCGCGCTTTTGTCGCTCCAACTGGGAAAGGAGGCGGGCCTGCCGGTCTGTCCGGATCTGTTGATACGCAAGCGGCGCACCCCACCGCTGGAAGGTAAAACGGCGGCCGAGCGTGCGGGTACGCTGCGCGATGCGATCACCGTGCATCCGCGCCGGGCGGACCGCCTGACGGGGCGCCACGCGCTGCTGGTCGATGACGTGATGACATCGGGTGCGACCCTGGCGGCCTGCACCCATGCCTGCCAAGAGGCCGGTGCGGCTCATATTTCCGTGTTGGTACTGGCGCGCGTTGCCAAGGATGCCTAATTGCCCCTAGATTGCGCGAAATCCAAGGGAACGGACCATGAAACCGGTTGTCATCTATACCTCGCCGCTGTGCGGCTTTTGCCACGCGGCCAAACGGCTGCTGAATCAGAAAGGCGTCGCCTTCGAGGAAATCGACGTTTTGATGAACCCCAAACGCAAGCCCGAGATGATCCAGCGGGCGGGCGGACGGCGCACGGTGCCTCAGATCTTCATTGGTGACACTCATGTCGGTGGCTGCGACGACCTGTACGAACTCGAACAGGCCGGCAAGCTGGACCCGCTTTTGGCTGCCTGATGAAAACCGCGCTGCTGCAGATCACCTCGTCGGACGACCCGGCCGCGAACCTGGACATGGTGCGCGCAATGATGGCCGAGGCCGCGGGCGGGGGCGCGGGGTTCATCCTGACGCCCGAGGTCACCAACTGCGTCTCGACCAGCGGAACGCGCCAACGCGAGGTGCTGCAGCACGAGGAAGACGACATCACCCTGGCGGGCCTGTGCGAACAGGCGGCGGAATTGGGCGTATGGCTGCTGATCGGATCGCTGGGGCTGAAGACTCATGACGCCGACGGGCGGTTCGCCAACCGGTCCTTCATGATCGACCCGCAGGGCGGGATCGTGGCGCGCTATGACAAGATCCACATGTTCGACGTGCAGGTCACCGAGACCGAGACCTTTCGCGAATCGGCCAGCTATCGCCCCGGGTCGCGGGCGGTGATCGCCGAGACCGCCTTCGGCAAGGTCGGCATGACCATCTGCTATGACATCCGGTTCCCGCATCTTCACGCCGCGCTGGCGCAGGGCGGGGCCACGATCCTGACGGTTCCGGCGGCGTTCTCTCCGGTGACCGGCGCGGCCCATTGGGAACCGCTGCTGCGCGCCCGCGCAATCGAGACTGGCTGTTGGGTCATTGCCCCCGCGCAGACCGGAGAACACCCCAAGACCCGGGGCAAGACGCGCCATACCCACGGGCACAGCATGGTCGTATCGCCCTGGGGCGAGGTGCTGATCGACGCAGGCACTCAGACCGGCATTCACTTTTTTGATCTCGATGATAGGTCTGTTACAGAGGCACGGCGGCGCGTGCCGTCCCTGACACATGTTCGCCCGTTCGACGGGCCCTGATCCAGAACCGGGTAATGACTGACGAAACCAACGCCCTTGCGGTCGCGCTGTTCAGCGAGATCCTGACCGCGGACCAATTGCTGCGGAACCGGCTGAGCCGGGTGCTGCCCAAGGGCATGGAAATCTCGCATTTCTCGGTGCTGAACCACCTGGTGTTCGTGGGGGGCGAGCGGACGCCTGCCCAACTGGCCAGCACGTTCCACGTGACCCGTGGAGCGATGACCAACACCTTGGCCAAGCTGGAATGGGCCGGATACATCCACATCCGCCCCGATTGGGACGATGCCCGCCGCAAGATGGTGGCGATCAGCCCGGCCGGCCGCCGGGCGCGGGATCAGGCGATCTCGGCCATCGCGCCTCTGATCAACCGGGTCGTGGGCGAGCTGGGCCTTGAGCGTGTGCGCACGACCCTGCCGGTTCTGCGCGACCTGCGCATGAAGCTGGAAGAGGAATAGGCCTCAGCCCGGCTTCACGCTGGCGGTGACGTAGTTCACGCTCAGATCCCGGTCCGAGATCGACCAGCTCCAGGTGATCGGGTTGAATACGAATCCCTTGCGGTCCACCGGGTCCAGACCAGCCTGGCGCAGCAGGTCGAACAGCTCGTCCGGGGTGATGAACTTGGACCATTCATGCGTGCCGCGCGGCAGCCAGCGCATGACGACCTCGGCCCCGAAAATCGCCATCGCATAGGATTTCGGGTTGCGGTTGATGGTCGAGCAGATTTCCAGCCCGCCGGGTTTCAGCAGCAGTTGCGTGGCGGTCAGATAGGCCAGCGGGTCGGCCACATGCTCGACCACCTCCATGTTCAGAACCACGTCGAACTGCTCACCCGCGTCGGCCATCGCCTCGGCGGTGGTGTGGCGATAGTCGATCTGCAGGCCGGATTGCTCGGCATGGATGCGGGCGATGGGCAGGTTGCGCTCGGCCGCGTCGGCGCCCACGACCTCGGCGCCCAGCCGCGCCATCGGCTCGCTCAGCAACCCGCCGCCGCAGCCGATATCCAGCAGGCGCAGGCCCGCGAACGGTTTCGCTGCCGTCAGGTCCCGGTCAAATTCACCCGCGATCTGCTGTGTGATATAGTCCAGACGGCACGGATTGAGCATGTGCAGAGGTTTGAATTTCCCGTGCGGGTCCCACCATTCGGCGGCCATGGCCTCGAATTTTGCGATCTCGGACGGGTCCACCGTGTTCGGATGCGCTTGCATTCCTGTCTCCGTGTGCTCTTTTACGCTGTAGGACTATATAGGGCCATAATGGACAAGTACCCGGACCAAAAGCGCGCAGTGCAATATCTTTACCCGCCGGTCGATCCGTTCGACCAGCGCGTGGTGGATATGGGCGACGGGCACCGCATCTATGTGGAACAATGCGGCAATCCCGACGGGATTGCGGTGGTGGTGCTGCATGGCGGCCCCGGCGGCGGCTGCAGCCCGGCCATGCGGCGCTATTTCGACCCCGAGGTCTACCGGGTGATTCTGTTCGACCAGCGCGGCTGCGGCCGGTCGCGGCCCACGGCCTCGGTCGAGAACAACACGACCTGGCACCTGGTGGCCGATATCGAGCGTCTGCGGAAACTGTTCGAGATCGACGACTGGATCGTGTTCGGCGGCAGCTGGGGCGCCACGCTGGCGCTGATCTATGCCCAAACCCATCCCGACCGGGTGACCCGACTGGTTCTGCGCGGGGTGTTTCTGGCCACGCAGGCGGAGCTTGACTGGTTCTATGGTGGCGGAGCCGGCAAGTTCTGGCCCGAGCAATGGGCGCGCTTCACCTCGCTGCTGCGCGACTCGGAACTGTCCGACACCATCGGCGCCTACAACAAGCGGCTGTTTTCGGGCGATCGGGCGACCGAGATCCTGTACGCCCGCGCCTGGTCGCACTGGGAAAACGCGCTGGCCTCGATCCACACGAACGGGGCCGTCGGTGAAAGCCCCGGCGAATATGCGCGCACCTTCGCGCGGCTCGAGAATCACTATTTCATCAACAAGGCGTTTCTGGAATATGACGGCCAGATTCTGGACCGGATGGATCGGATCGCGCATATCCCCGGCCATATCGTGCAGGGCCGTTACGACATGATCTGCCCCCCGCAGGCGGCCTGGAGCCTGGCCGAGAAATGGCCCGAGGCCGAGCTGAAGATGGTGCGGCAGGCCGGTCACGCCCTGTCGGAACCCGGGATCAGCGCCGAACTGGTGCGCATCATGGACCGAACCGCGCAGGAGGTGGCATGACCCGCATCGACCGCCGTGCCCTGTTCACCTCGGGTGCCGCCGCGGCCCTGCTGGCCGCGACGGGTGCCTCGCTGGCGGATACGCCGAAATCGGGCGGCGTGCTGCGCATCGCCGTGCCGCGCGACGACAGCCTGGACCGGCTGGCCCGGGGTGCGGTGTTCGACACCCTGACCGAGATCGCGCCGGACGGCACTCTGCGCGGCGAGCTGGCGACCGCATGGCAGACCGATTCCGAGGCCCGGGTCTGGACCTTCGACCTGCGTGCCGATGCGGTGTTTCACGACGGTGTGGCGCTGACGGCCGGAGATGTTCTGGCGGTCCTATCCGAGGTCGGGCGCGCCGAAGCGCTGGCGCCGGACCGCATCCGGATCGAACTGGCCGAGGCCAATCCCGGCCTGCCGTTCCTGCTGGCCGATACCCGGTTCGTCATTACCCGCGACGGGCAAAGCGTTTCTCCGCTGCAGCAGGCGAACGGCACCGGGTGCTACCGGGTCGAACGGGCCGAAGACGGTCGCCATTTCCGCGGCCGCCGGGTCGCGGGCCACTACAAGGATGGCCAGGCCGGCTGGCTGGAGGCGGTCGACATCATCGTTATCCCCGACCCGGCCGTGCGGGCCGAGGCGCTGCGTGACCGCTATGTGGACGTGTCGGTGCTGCCGGCGGCTCAAGGGCTGCGCGGTCTGGGTGGCGTGCGGTTCTTCCCCAACGAATCAGAGATGTCGCTGGCAATCTCCGGCACCGTGGGTCTGCCACGCCGGATCGGGCGGGGCGCGCCGTTGGACGATGGGCGCATCGCGGAACGCTGGTGGATGGCCTGAGACCGACCTGAAAACTGACGCGGATTGTCCGTTGGTTGACGGCAGGGGTTGCAGACTCGGGGCGTCCTGCGTATATGCAGTTGCAACAGCGGCGTGTCGGACTTCTGGTCCGAGGCTCCACCGGAAAATTCGACGGGCCGCGCGCCCGTTTTTTTGTGCCCGATTGAAGGGTAGTGCACCATATGACAAACGACCTGATAGCCAAGGCGGCGATCGACCGACGACTGGCCGAGATCATCACTCCGGTGATCGAGGATCTGGGGTACGAGCTGGTCCGCATCCGCCTGATGAGCGGCAAGCAGACTACGCTGCAGATCATGGCCGACAAGCCCGATGGCGGCATCGAGGTGGATGATTGCGCCGAGATCTCGAACGCGGTCAGCGCCACGCTGGACGTCGAGGACCCGATCCTCGACGCCTATACGCTCGAGGTGTCCAGCCCTGGCATCGACCGCCCGCTGACGCGGCTGAAGGACTTCGAGATGTTCGAGGGCTACGAGGCCAAGCTGGAAACCACCGAACTGATCGACGGCCGCCGCCGCTTCAAAGGGGAACTGGCCGGTGTCGAAGGGGATGAGGTTCTGATCAACATCCCCAACGGCGAAGAGACCGTGACAATCGGTCTGCAATTCGACTGGCTGAGCGACGCCAAGCTGGTCCTGACCGATGACCTGATCAAGGAAATGCTGCGCCAGCGCAAGGATGCCGGCGCCCTGAACGAAAACGCTTTCGACGAGATTGAGACCGAAGGGTCCGAAGAGGAGACGAACTGATGGCAATCACCTCAGCAAACCAGCTTGAGCTGTTGCAGACCGCCGAGGCCGTGGCCCGCGAAAAGATGATCGACCCCGGTCTGGTCGTCGAAGCGATGGAGGAATCGCTCGCCCGTGCCGCCAAGAGCCGCTACGGCGCGGAAATGGACATCCGTGTGTCCATCGACCGCAAGACCGGCAAGGCGACCTTTACCCGGGTCCGCACCGTGGTCGCGGATGACGAGCTTGAGAACTATCAGGCCGAGATGACCGTCGAGCAGGCCAAGCAATACATGGAATCGCCCGAGATCGGTGACGTCTTCGTGGAAGAGGTCCCGCCGGTGGAAATGGGCCGGATCGCCGCTCAGTCGGCCAAGCAGGTGATCCTGCAGAAGGTTCGTGAGGCCGAGCGTGACCGCCAGTACGAAGACTTCAAGGATCGTGTCGGCACCATCATCAACGGAGCCGTCAAGCGCGAGGAATTCGGCAACGTGATCGTCGATCTGGGCGGGGCCGAGGCGGTTCTGCGCCGCAACGACAAGATCGGCCGCGAAAGCTATCGCCCCAATGACCGGGTGCGCGCCTACATCAAGGAAGTGCGCCGCGAAACGCGCGGTCACCAGATCTTCCTGTCGCGCACCGCGCCCGAGTTCATGGCCGAGCTGTTCAAGATGGAAGTGCCGGAAATCTATGACGGCATCATCGAGGTCAAGGCCGTGGCCCGTGATCCCGGTTCGCGTGCCAAGATCGCGGTCATCTCGTATGACAACTCGATCGACCCCGTCGGCGCCTGTGTTGGTATGCGCGGCAGCCGCGTGCAGGCCGTCGTGAACGAGCTGCAGGGCGAAAAGATCGACATCATCCCGTGGAATGAAGACCAGCCGACCTTCTTGGTGAACGCGCTGCAGCCCGCCGAGGTTTCCAAGGTGGTTCTGGACGAAGAGGCCGGCAAGATCGAAGTCGTCGTGCCCGAGGAACAGCTGTCTCTGGCGATCGGTCGTCGTGGTCAGAACGTGCGTCTGGCCAGCCAGCTGACCGGTTTGGACATCGACATCATGACCGAGGCCGAAGAATCGGCGCGCCGTCAGAAGGAGTTCGAAGCCCGCACGCAGCTGTTCATGGACAGCCTGGACCTGGACGAGTTCTTTGCCCAGCTGCTGGTCTCGGAAGGGTTCACCAACCTGGAAGAAGTGGCCTATGTCGAGCTGGACGAACTGCTGGTCATCGATGGCGTCGACGAAGGCACCGCAAACGAGTTGCAGGCCCGTGCGCGCGAATTCCTTGAGGCACAGGCCAAGGCGGCGCTGGACAGCGCCCGCAGCCTGGGTGCCGAGGACAGCCTTATTGAATTTGAGGGTCTGACACCCCAAATGGTTGAGGCGCTTGCCAAGGACGGCGTCAAGACGCTGGAAGACTTTGCAACCTGCGCTGACTGGGAACTGGCCGGAGGCTGGACCACGGTTGATGGCCAGCGGGTCAAGGATGACGGTATTCTCGAACCCTTTGGCGTGACGCTGGAAGAGGCACAGGATCTGGTGATGACCGCCCGGGTCATGCTGGGCTGGGTCGACCCCGCCGATCTGGAGCAGCCCGAGGCAGACGTCGAGGACGAAGCAGCAGACGAGGAGGCCGAGGCCTGATTCCAGGCCTCGGGTGGCACACATGGGTCGCGGTGGCGTCCATAAGGAACGGTCCGAAGGGCCAGAGCGGAAATGCATCGCCACGGGCGAGGTGCAGCCTCGGTACGGGCTGATCCGCTTTGTAACCGGCCCGGATGGGCAGGTTTTCCCGGATGTCGCGTCCAAGTTGCCGGGTCGGGGCGTTTATGTCTCGGCGGATCGCAAGGCGCTGGACACGGCCGTCGGCAAGAAGCTGTTTGCACGCGGGTTCAAGGCGCAGGTGACTGTACCGCAGGACCTTGTGGACGAGGTGGAGCGTCAATTGTCGCGCCGCGTGATCGAATTGATCAGCCTGGCGCGAAAGTCCGGCGATGCAGTCGCCGGGTATGAAAAGGTCAAGTCCTGGCTTGATCGCGAAGAGGCCTGGGTTCTGATTCAGGCGGTCGATGGTTCCGGGCGCGGCAAGTCCAAGCTGAGCACGCCGCATTTCGGGAAATACATTGGCTGGCTGACCGCAGACGAGCTTGGGGCGGCATTTGGGCGCCAAACGGTGATTCATGCGGCGCTCGCCTCTGGCGGACTCGCCAAACGTGTTGTAGAGGAAGCGCAGCGCCTGCGTGGCTTGCGCGATATGGATGACGGCGGCAAGGGCCGCGCGGAAGGGTAAGAAGCTTTATGAGCGATAGTGACGGCAAAAAGACATTGGGTCTTCGTGGCGGGGCACGCCCCGGGAATGTGAAACAGAGTTTCAGCCACGGACGCACCAAGAATGTCGTGGTGGAAACCAAACGCAAGCGCGTGGTGGTTCCCAAGCCGGGAGCGTCCAAGCCCAGCGGTGGCGCTGCGCCGTCGGGTGATCCTTCGCGCCGGCCGGCCGGGATTTCCGATGCCGAGATGAATCGGCGCCTGAAGGCGTTGCAAGCGGCCAAGGCCCGTGAGGCCGAGGAAGCCGAACGCCGCGAGGCCGAGGAAAAGGCGCGCGCAGAAGAGCGTGAACGCCGCCGCGCCGAACAGGAGGCCAAAGAGCGCGAACAGCGCGAGGCCGAGGAGAAAGCCCGGCAGAAAGCCGAGGAAGAAGAGCGCAAGCAGAAAGAGGCTGAAGAAGCCGCTCAGCGCGCCGCAGCAGAAGCCGCGGCCGCGAAAGAGGCGCCCAACAAGGCCAAGGCCCCCGCGGCCAGCAAGCCTGCGCCAGCGGAAACGCCGCGCAAGGCGGACCGCGAACAGCGTCAGACACGCGGCAAGGGCCGTGACGATGGTCGCCGTTCGGGCAAGCTGACCCTGAATCAGGCGCTTTCGGGCGGTGAAGGCGGTCGGCAGCGTTCGATGGCATCGATGAAGCGCAAGCAGGAGCGTGCGCGGCAGAAAGCCATGGGCGGTTCGGTCGAACGGGAAAAGGTGATCCGCGAGGTTCAACTGCCCGAGGCGATCGTCGTCTCGGAACTGGCCAACCGTATGGCCGAACGCGTCGCCGATGTCGTCAAGTCGCTGATGAACATGGGTATGATGGTCACGCAGAACCAGACCATCGACGCCGACACTGCCGAACTGATCATCGAAGAATTCGGCCACAAGGTCGTGCGGGTTTCGGATGCGGATGTTGAGGATGTCATCTCGGATGTCGAGGACAAGGATGAAGACCTGCAGCCCCGTCCGCCGGTCATTACCATCATGGGTCACGTCGACCACGGCAAGACCTCGCTGTTGGATGCGATCCGCGACGCCAAAGTCGTTGCGGGCGAGGCCGGTGGCATTACCCAGCATATCGGCGCCTATCAGGTGCAGACCAACGACGGCACTACGCTGACCTTCCTGGATACGCCGGGCCACGCGGCCTTTACCTCGATGCGCTCGCGCGGGGCTCAGGTAACGGACATCGTGGTGCTGGTTGTCGCGGCGGATGACGCGGTGATGCCGCAGACGGTCGAGGCAATCAACCACGCCAAGGCCGCCGGTGTTCCGATGATCGTTGCGATCAACAAGGTCGACAAGCCCGAGGCCAACCCGGACAAGGTGCGCACCGACCTGCTGCAGCACGAGGTGATCGTCGAAAAGATGTCCGGCGAGGTTCAGGATGTCGAAGTGTCGGCCATCACGGGTCAGGGTCTGGACGATCTGCTGGAAGCCATCGCGCTGCAGGCCGAGATTCTGGAGCTGAAGGCCAACCCGAACCGCGCCGCACAAGGCGCCGTGATCGAGGCGCAGCTGGACGTGGGCCGTGGCCCGGTCGCGACCGTTCTGGTCCAGAAGGGCACGCTGCGCCAGGGCGACATCTTCGTCGTGGGCGAGCAGTACGGCAAGGTCCGCGCGCTGATCAACGACAAGGGCGAGCGCGTCCAGAAAGCCGGGCCTTCGGTTCCGGTCGAGGTGCTGGGTCTCAACGGTACGCCCGAGGCCGGTGACGTTCTGAACGTGACCGAGACCGAGGCGCAGGCCCGCGAGATCGCCGAGTACCGCGCGCAGGTTGCCAAGGACAAGCGCGCCGCCGCCGGTGCCGCGACCACGCTGGAACAGCTGATGCAGAAGGCCAAGGAAGACGAGAACGTGGCCGAGCTGCCCATTCTGGTCAAAGCTGACGTGCAGGGTTCGGCCGAGGCCATCGTGCAGGCGATGGAGAAGATCGGCAACGACGAGGTGCGCGTGCGCGTGCTGCACTCGGGCGTCGGCGCCATCACCGAAACCGATATCGGCCTGGCCGAAGCGTCGGGGGCTCCGGTCTTTGGCTTCAACGTGCGGGCCAACGCATCGGCGCGCAACACCGCCAACCAGAAGGGCGTCGAGATCCGCTACTACTCGGTGATCTACGACCTGGTGGATGACGTCAAAGCCGCCGCTTCGGGCCTGCTGAGCGCCGAGATCCGCGAGAAGTTCATCGGCTATGCCGAGATCAAGGAAGTGTTCAAGGTCACCGGCGTCGGCAAGGTTGCCGGCTGTCTGGTCACCGAGGGCGTTGCCCGCCGTTCGGCCGGCGTGCGCCTGCTGCGCGACAACGTGGTGATCCACGAAGGCACGCTGAAGACGCTGAAACGCTTCAAGGACGAAGTGGCCGAGGTTCAGTCGGGTCAGGAATGCGGTATGGCGTTCGAGAATTACGACGATATCCGCCCGGGCGACGTGATCGAGATCTTCGAGCGTGAGGAAGTCACCCGCACGCTGGATTGATCCGGTCGAAATTGAAAGAAACGGCGGTCCCCAGGGCCGCCGTTTTCGTTTTCAGGGGTGGTCGTTCAGAAACGTCCCGTCCTTGAGGATGATGTCGAAATGGTGCGTGCCCGGCTGCAGGTCAAAGCTGACGGCATGGCCGGCCTTGCGCAACGCTTCGGCATAGTCGCGGCTCTGGCGGATGAACTCGCCCGTGTCCCGCTCGCCCACCGTGACCCGATAACGCGGCCCGGGCGCGGGCAGGTTCAGGATGGGGGACAGGTCGTGCAGCTCGACCGGGGTCAGCTGCAGGGGATCGTTGACCGGGGTCAGGCTGATCGGTTCCAGGTCGTAGACGCCGCTGATCAGGATGACTTCGCGCACCCGCAGGCCGATCCGGGCGAATTGGTCGGCCGAGGTTGCCATGACCATCGCCGCCAGATGCGCGCCGGCGCTGTGCCCGGACAGGGTGACATGCGAGGCATCGAATCCCAGCGACTTTGCCCGGGTGGCCAGCCACATTAGTGCGGTCCGGCATTCATCGACCATCTGGCCCAGCCGCGCGTCGGGGGCGAGCGTGTAGTTCACCGTCGCAAAGGCCTGCCCGCCTTGGACCAGCGCGGGCGCCATCATCGCCGAGTCGCGTTGGCTGAGCGCCTGCCAATAGCCGCCATGGATGAACACATGCAGTGATGCGCCGGGCGTGCGGGCGGGAAAGAAATCCAGCACCTGCGCGGGCGAGTCGCCATAGCGGAGGGTCTCTTGCACCGTCAGTTGCGCCCGCGCCTGCGCGCTGAGCGCTGAATAGGCCGCCAGATAGGGCGCAAGGTCGCCGCCGATCATCGAACTGGGCGCGTATTCGCGCTCCAGCTCGGCTTGGGTAAATCCGCGATACAGCATGGCTCAGCCCTGTCCGCCGTACATCAGGTCGGTGCGCACGTCATAAAGGTCGTGGAAGAATCGCAGCTCCAGCGCCTTGCGCAGGAAGGCCACGCCGCTGGAGCCGCCGGTGCCGGGCTGCATGCCGATCACACGTTCGACGGCGGTCGCATGGTCGAAGCGCCACCGCTGGAACAGCGATTCCACATCCATCAGCTTTTCGGCCAGCGCATACAGGTCCCAGTACCGGCCCGTGTGCCGGTAGATCTCGGCCCAGATCTTCACGATGCGCGGATCGCCGGAATAAGTCTTTGAATAGTCCCGCTCCAACAGGTCCTGCGGCACGTCAAAACCCTGCCGCGCCAGCATGTGCAATACCTCGTCATACAGCGACGGTTTGACCAGGGCGGCGGTCAGCATCTCCATCACTTCGGGGTCGTGTTCATGCACCTTCAGCGTGGCGGTGTCCTTGTTGCCCAGGATGAATTCGATCTGGCGATAGCCGTAACTCTGGAAGCCGGATGAATTGCCCAGCGCCTTTCGGAAGGTCATGTAGTCGGCGGGCGTCATGGTCAGCAGGGTTTCCCATGCGGCGATCAACTGCCTCTGGATCGCCTTGATCCGGTCCAGGTTCTTCATCGCGGGGCCGAACTCATCCTGCTGCAGGAATCGGCGCACCTCGACCAGCTGATGGTGCATCAGTTTCAGCCACAGCTCGCTGACCTGATGGATGATGATGAACAGCATCTCATCGGGTTGGGCCGGGTCCTGAAAGGTTTTCTGCAGGTTCAGCAGGGTCTTGAGTTGTAGGAAATCGCCATAGCTTTTGCGGTGGGTGTCCGCGAAATCGGTCACCAGCGTGTCCTCGATTCCGCGTTCCAGCGGGCGGTCGCCCTTGGCTTTGTCGGCCATTTCATTTCCTCCCCGGCATGTGTGCGCACCTGTCTAGAAGGTGCGTTTGCAACTATCCAGAGGGTCAGGCCCAGTCCAGGACCACCTTGCCCGATTTTCCCGACTTCATGGCGACAAAGCCCTGCGCAAAGTCATCGACGGCAAAGCGATGGGTGATGACCCGGCTGACATCCAGACCATTCTGCAGCATCGCGATCATCTTGTACCAGGTCTCGAACATTTCGCGGCCGTAGACGCCCTTGATGGTGATCGCCTTGAACACGATGCGGCTCCAGTCGACGGGCGATTTGCCGGGCGGAATACCCAGCAGGGCGATCTTGCCGCCCATCACCAGTGCCTCGACCATCTGGTCCAGCGCCGCCTGCGAGCCCGACATTTCCAGCCCCACGTCAAAACCCTGGCTCATGCCTAGGTCGGAAATCACCGATTGCAGCTCTTCCTCGGCCACGTTCACCGCCCGGACCGAGGGCACGACATGCTGCGCCAGCGCCAGCCGGTCGGGGTTGATGTCGGTGATCACCACATGCCGGGCGCCCGCGTGGCGGGCCACCGCGGCGGCCATGATCCCGATCGGGCCGGCGCCGGTGATCAACACGTCCTCGCCCAGCAGATCGAAGCTCAGCGCGGTGTGCACGGCATTGCCCAGTGGGTCGAGTATCGCGCCGATCTCGTCCGGGATGTCGTCGGGCAGGGGCACCACGTTGAAGGCCGGCAGTTTCAGGTATTGAGCAAAGGCGCCCTGTTCGTTCACCCCGATCCCGCGCGTGCCGGGGTCAAGGTGGAACTTTCCCGCGCGGCTCTGGCGGCTGTCGGTGCCGATCAGGTGGCCCTCGCCCGAGCAGCGCTGGCCGATCTTCAGCCCGGTCACATTGCGGCCCAGCTCGACGATCTCACCGGCGAATTCGTGGCCGGTGATCATGGGGACGGGCACCGTGTGCGACGCCCATTCATCCCAGTTCCAGATATGGATGTCGGTGCCGCAGATCCCGGTCTTCCTCACGCGGATCAGAACCTCATCGGGGCCGATCTCGGGGACCGGGGCCTGCACCATCCACAGCCCTTCTTCGGGCTTGGACTTTTCCAGCGCTTTCATCGTGTTGGGTCGCATCAGATCACCCCCAGTTCCTTGCCGACCTTGCCGAAGGCCGCCAGGGCGCGGTCCAGCTCGTCGCGGGTCAGCGCCGCGTTCATCTGGGTGCGGATGCGGGCCTGGCCACGCGGGACCACCGGGAAGAAGAAGCCCGAGACGTAGACGCCTTCGTCGAACAGGCGGGCGGCCATGTCCTGCGCCAGCTGCGCCTCGCCCAGCATCACGGGGATGATCGGATGTTCACCCGGCAGCAAGTCGAACCCCAGCTTCTCCAGCCCGGCGCGCCAGTATTTCGCGTTGCCGAACAGTTGCTTGCGCAGCATGTCGCCCTCTTCGACCAGGCGGATCGCCTCGAGCCCGGCGGCGACGATGGAAGGCGGCAGCGAATTCGAGAACAGATAGGGCCGCGCCCGCTGCCGCAGCAGGTCGATCACTGGCTGCGGCCCGGCGATGTAACCGCCGATTGCCCCCCCAAGTGCCTTGCCCAATGTCCCGGTCAGAATGTCCACGTCCACGCCGAAATGATCCGGCGTGCCCGCGCCTCGCGGCCCCATGAAGCCGGTGGCGTGGCAGTCATCGACCATCAGCACCGCGTCGTATTTGTCGGCCAGTTCGCGGATCCTGGGCAGATTGGCCAGGTAGCCATCCATCGAGAACACGCCGTCGGTCGCGATCATGATGTGCCGCGCCCCGTCCGCGCGCGCCTGTTTCAGCCAGGCTTCGAGGTCGTTCATGTCGTTGTTCATGTAACGATAGCGTTTGGCCTTGCACAGCCGCACCCCGTCGATGATCGAGGCATGGTTCAGACTGTCCGAGATGATGGCATCCTCGGGTCCCAGCAGGGGTTCGAACAACCCGCCATTGGCGTCGAAGCACGCCGCGAACAGGATCGAATCGTCCTTGCCCAGAAACTTGGCCAGCCGTTGCTCCAGCTCGCGGTGGATATCCTGCGTGCCGCAGATGAACCGGACCGAGGCCATGCCGAACCCCTTGGGCTCCATCGCGTTCTTCGCGGCCTCGATCAGCGCCGGATGGTCGGCCAGTCCCAGGTAATTGTTGGCGCACAGGTTGATGACCTGTCGTCCGCCCACCGTGATCTCGCCGCCCTGGGGCGAGGTGATCATTCGTTCCGTCTTGTACAGGCCCTCCGCTTTGATCTGCGAGAGGGTGTCCGAAACGTGGGACAGGAATGCATCAGCCATGGCGGTCTCCTTCTTCTGAGTCGCGTATCTAACATAACGGACGCGCGTCCCAAATAGGAGATTTTCAGTATGGCGGAAAAAAATCCGTGAAGGCGGAAATCGGCCGATATGTGCGGATCAGGCATTCTTGACGATCAGGAACACGCGGGCGGGTCCGTCCGGTGCCGCGATGGCGTGGGCCACGTCGGCCGCATACCTAGCCGTGTCGCCCTGCTGCAGCTCCATCGTCGCGGCGCCCGAAGTGACGCGGACGGCCCCTTCCAGTACGGTCAACTGTTCGCGAGCGCCGCGGGCATGGGGCTGGCTGTTCAGCGCGCCACCCGCGTCGAACCGGATGTCATAGACCTCATGCCCGCCGGCCTCCTCGGGCGGCGAGAGGATGCGGATCCGGCAGGATTGGCCCATATTGTCGATGCTGGGCACCTCGGCGCTGCGCAGCACTTCGATCTGGTCGGTGGTCTCAGACTCTTCCAGAAGTCCGGCGAAATCGACCTGCAGCGCACGGGTCAGGTTCCAAAGGGTCGAGATCGTGGGGCTGCTTTCGCCGCGTTCGATCTGGCTGACCATCGACCGAGATACGCCGCTGAGATTGGCCACCGCTTCCAGTGACAGTCCCTTGGCGCGCCGGGCCTCTTTCAGGCGGGCGGGCAGGCGTGTCAGGATATCGTCTGAGTTTTCCGTCATGGCGGAATTTCTTGCGCGTCCGGGCGCGAATTGTCAATTCCGCCGATGACGGAACGTCCAGCGCGACAGGTTCATGCCGCGGGTGCATACTGCGCGCAAATCCAAAAGGAGAGAGACATGACCGACATCGTGATTCTGGACGGTGCCCGCACCGCAATCGGTACGTTCGGAGGGTCGCTGGCCGCGACTGCGCCGATCGATCTGGCCACCGTCGTGACCAAGGCCGCGCTTGAGAAATCCGGCGTCGAAGGCGACCGGATCGGGCATGTGGTGTTCGGGCATGTCATCAACACCGAGCCGCGCGACATGTACCTGTCGCGCGTCGCGGCGATGCAGGCGGGCATTCCGAACGGCACCCCGGCGATGAACGTGAACCGGCTGTGCGGGTCGGGTGCTCAGGCCATCGTATCGGCGGTCCAATCGCTGATGCTTGGGGATGCCGAATTTGCAGTGGCCGGCGGGGCCGAGAACATGTCGCGCAGCCCCTACATCGTTCCGCAGGCGCGTTGGGGCGCGAAGATGGGCGACATCAAGTCGCTGGACATGATGCTGGGCGCGCTGAACTGCCCCTTTGGCACCGGCCATATGGGCGTCACCGCCGAGAACGTGGCCGATGAACACCAGATCACGCGCGAGGAGATGGACGCGTTTGCGCTGACCAGCCAGCAGCGGGCGGCGGCCGCGATCGAGGCGGGCTGTTTCGACAGCCAGATCGCGCCGGTGCAGGTCAAGGTCAAGCGCGACATGGTCGATTTCAAGGTCGATGAGCATCCCAAGGCCACCACGACCGAGGCCCTGGCCGGGTTGCGCCCGGTGTTCCAGAAGGACGGGCGTGTGACCGCGGGCAATGCCTCGGGCATCAATGACGGCGCGGCGGCGATGGTTCTGGCCACGGCGGGTGCCGCCGAAAAAGCCGGCCTGACGCCCAAGGCGCGCATCCTGGGCTATGCCCATGCAGGTGTCCGCCCCGAAGTCATGGGGATCGGCCCGGTTCCGGCCGTGCGCAACCTGTTGGAGCGGACCGGCCTGTCGGCGAGCGATTTCGACGTGATCGAAAGCAACGAGGCCTTTGCCGCCCAGGCGCTGGCAGTGAACAAGGAACTGGGGCTGGACCCGGCGAAGGTGAACCCGAATGGCGGGGCCATCGCCTTGGGTCATCCGGTGGGGGCCACCGGGGCGATCATCACGCTGAAGACTCTGTACGAGTTGGAGCGCATCGGCGGGTCGAAAGGGCTGATCACCATGTGTATCGGTGGCGGGCAGGGGATTGCCATCGCCGTCGAGCGGCTCTGATCCCGGGCTGGGCAGGGGGGCTGTCTGCCCCCAATCGCGCCGGGGCGCGATTCCCCCCGAGAATAATTTTGGTCAGATGAAGCGTGGGCGTCCGTCAGCCCAGGCCCGAAAGGATCAGGACGGCCACTGCCCCGGCTGCCGCCCCGATTGCGGCGGGAATGGCCTTGGGCCAGAAATCTGACCCGGAGGGATCCTCCTTGCGGGTCTGGGCGATCAGGGCATTTTCGACCAGATCAGGCAGGCGGGGCCCGAACCGTGCAAGAACCAGCGCAGTTTTTCCAAAATCACGCAGGGCGGCGCGGGGACCGATGGACTGCTTGATATAGTCCTCGACCACGGGGCGGGCGACCTCCCAGATGTTCATATGCGGGTCGAGAGAGCGGGCGACGCCTTCGACCACCACCATCGTGCGTTGCAGCAGGATCAGTTCGGTGCGGGTTTCCATGCCGAAGCGTTCGGTCACCTCGAACAGGTAGTTCAGCAGGCGGCCCATCGAGATATGGGTGGCATCCATGCCGAAGATCGGCTCGCCGACCGCGCGCAGGGCGCGGGCGAATTCATCGACGTCCTGGTCGGCCGGGACGTAGCCAGCCTCGAAATGCACCTCGGCCACGCGCTTGTAGTCGCGGCGGATGAAGCCGAAGAGGATCTCGGCATAGACCCGGCGGGTGTATTCGTCGATATGGCCCATGATGCCGAAGTCATAGGCGATGATGTCGCCGTTCGCGGCGACCTTGAGGTTGCCCTGATGCATGTCGGCGTGGAAGAAGCCATCGCGCAGGGCGTGCAGCAGGAACAGGCGCAGCACGCGCTCGGCCAGATCGCGGCGGTCGTGATTGGCGGCGTCCAGCGCGGCATTGTCGCCCAAGGGGATGCCGTCAGCCCAGCTGAGCGTCATGACCCGGCGCGCGGACAAGGACCAGACCACGGGCGGTAGCCAGAAGCCTTCGTCATTCTGCGTGTTGGCGGCAAATTCCGAGGCCGCCGAACTTTCGAGCCTGAGATCGAGTTCGCCGCGGACGACGCCGTCGAAATGCTCGATCACTTCCATCGGGCGCAGTCGGCGCGCACCGGGGGCAAAAAGCTGGACGATCCGGGCGGCGAAATAGAACGCATCCACATCCTTGCGGAATGCGCGTTCGATGCCGGGGCGCAGGACCTTGACGGCCACATCCTCGCCTGTGCTGGCCAGTTTGGCCTTGTGGACCTGCGCGATCGAGGCGGCCGCGATCGGTTCGCTGAACTCCCAGAACATCTCGTCCAGAGGTTGGCCCAGCTCCTTTTCCACCTCGGCCATGGCCACGTCGCGTGGAAAGGGGGGCAGCTTGTCCTGCAGGACGCGCAGCTGTTCGGCCAGCTCTTCGCCGACGACATCGGGGCGTGTGGACAGGACCTGACCGAACTTGATGTAGGCCGGGCCCAGGGCGGTCAGCGCCCGGGTCGCCGGCGGCATGGACGGGTCGCCCTTGTAGCCCAGCCATTGGAACGGTTTGCCTAAGGTGTGGGCCACGATCCGCAACGCGCGCGGAGCCTCGAACGCGTCCAGCACCACGTTCATGGCGCCGGTGCGCTCCAGCGTGGCGCCCGTGCGGATCAGGCGGATGATGTTGTGGGGGCCGCGCATGCGTCAGATCTTCCAGCCGGAATGCAGGGCGGCGATGCCCATGCTGAGGTTGCGGTATTTCGCGTTTTCGAATCCGGCGGCGCGCACCATGCCCAGAAAGGTATCCTGATCGGGGAATTTGCGGATCGATTCGACCAGGTATTGATAGCTGTCATAGTCGTTTGCGATCAGCTTGCCCATGCGCGGGATCACGTTGAAGCTGTAGAGGTCGTAGAGTTTCTGCAGCCCGTCATTGGGCAACTGGCTGAACTCCAGCACCATCAGGCGGCCGCCGGGTTTGAGCACGCGGTAGGCCTCGTTCAGGGCCTCTTGCGGGCGGGTCACGTTCCGGATGCCGAAGGAGATGGTGTAGACGTCAAAGGTGTTGTCCTCGAACGGCAGGGCCATCGCGTCGCCCACCACCCAATCCAGGCTGTCGGCCATCTGCGCGGCCTCGGCGCGTTTGCGACCCTCGATCAGCATAGGTTCAGTCAGATCCAGAACGGTGGCATGGCCGTGGCCCGCGCGCTTGAGGAAGCGGAACGAGATGTCGCCCGTACCGCCCGCCACGTCCAGCAGGCGCTGACCGGGGCGTGGGGCCAGCCAGTCCATCATCGCGTCTTTCCAGACCCGGTGGATGCCCATCGACATCACGTCGTTCATCACGTCGTATTTCGACGCGACCGAGTTGAATACGCCCTGCACGCGCCCGGCCTTTTCGGCCTCGGGGACGGTTTCGAAACCGAAATGAGTGGTCTTGTCGCTATTGTCGGACATAAGCCTTGCCGTTCGTCGAATTTCGTCTCTGTTATAGGGCCTGGAAACCGGGGCACAATGCGGCCCTTTGGAATAGGAGCCGTCTAATGCCCGAATTGCCCGAGGTCGAGACAGTAAGACGCGGCCTTGCCCCGGCGATGGAAGGTGTTGTGATCGAAAGGGCGGACGTGAACCGCCCCGATCTGCGCTGGCCCTTCCCCGAGCGGATGGCCGAACGGCTGACCGGCCAGCGGGTCGAACGTCTGCGGCGACGGTCGAAATACATCCTGGCCGATCTGAGCGGCGGCGAAACCCTGTTGATTCACCTGGGCATGTCGGGCCGCATGACCGTGTCGGGCGATCCGCTGAGCCAGTTCGTGCATCATCACCCGATGCCGCAGAAACATGACCACGTGGTATTTCACATGGCCAACGGCGCGCGCATCACTTTCAATGACCCGCGCCGGTTCGGGGCGATGGACCTGATGCCCACGGCCACCGCCGAGCAGCACAAGCTGCTGGCCGTGCTGGGGCCGGAGCCGCTGGGCAACGATTTCAACGAGACCTATCTGATCGAGGCCTTCCGCGGCCGGGCCTCACCGGTCAAGGCGGCGCTGCTGGATCAGAGAATCGTTGCCGGGCTGGGCAACATCTATGTCTGCGAGGCGCTCTACCGCGCCAGAGTGTCGCCACGTCGCAAGGCGGGTCAGATCTCGGCCGGGCGGGTCGAGGCCCTGGTTCAGGTGATCCGGACGGTGCTGGCCGAGGCCATCGAGGCTGGCGGATCCTCGCTGCGCGATTTCCGGCAAGCTGATGGAGAGCTTGGATATTTTCAGCACAGTTTCGACGTCTACGGGCGCGAGGGCCAGCCCTGCCGGACCGAGGGCTGCGGGGCCGAAATCCGCAGAATCACCCAGTCGGGACGCTCAACCTTCTATTGCGCGCAATGCCAAAGATAGCTTGATCCGAGTTTTTCGCGTGGTAAGGAATTGGACCTGAACGGAACAACCGAAAGCTCAGACCTCATGGCTTTTGAGACGATCATCGTCGAAATCGAAGACCACGTCGCCCTAATCAAGCTCAACAGACCCGATGCGTTGAACGCGCTGAACACTCAGCTTCTGGGTGAGCTGTGCGAGGCGCTCGAGGACGCGGACACCAATGACAAGGTGCGCTGCATCGTCATCACCGGATCGGAAAAGGCATTCGCCGCGGGCGCGGACATCAAGGAGATGTCCGAGATGAGCTTTGTCGATGTCTACACCACCAACCTGTTCGCCGACGCCAACGACCGGATCACCGCGATCCGCAAGCCGATCATCGCGGCGGTGGCGGGATATGCGCTGGGCGGCGGGTGCGAGCTGGCCATGATGTGCGATTTCATCATCGCCGCCGACACCGCCAAGTTCGGCCAGCCGGAAATCAATCTGGGCGTCATCGCCGGGATGGGCGGCAGCCAGCGCCTGACGCGGTTCGTGGGCAAGTCCAAGGCGATGGACATGAACCTTACCGGTCGGTTCATGGATGCCGAAGAGGCAGAGCGCTCGGGCCTCGTGTCGCGCGTGGTGCCGGCCAAGAAGCTGATCGAAGAGGCGACCGGCGCAGCCCAGAAGATTGCCGAGAAATCGCTGCTGACCGCGATGGCCGCGAAAGAGGCGGTCAACCGCAGTTACGAGGTGCCGCTGAGCGAGGGCATGCTGTTCGAGCGGCGCGTGTTCCATTCGATGTTCGCGACCGAAGACCAGAAGGAAGGCATGGCCGCATTCCTTGAAAAGCGCGCGGCCCAGTTCCGCGACAAATAACCGGCGCCGACAAGACTGCAGGATCAGGCGGGCGTTGCCCGCCTTTTTTCATGGCGGGCAACAAGGCCAAGAATCGGCTTGGCAAAGTCTGAAAACTTGGCTATTGACCGCCACCATACATGCGCGTGCGGCCCGCTTGGCCCGATTCACACTCGTGATTTCTGATCCGGTGCGGGTAATTCCGTGACGTGCAACCCTAGACAAACGTACCGAACAAAGGTCAGAGACACATGGCAAACTCGCCCCAGGCAAAGAAACGCGCTCGTCAGAACGAGAAGCGTTATGCAATCAACAAAGCACGCCGTTCGCGCATCCGCACCTTCCTGCGCAAGGTCGAAGAAGCTATCGCATCCGGCGACAAGGACGCGGCAACCGCCGCTCTGCGCGCGGCCCAGCCCGAGCTGATGCGCGGCGTCACCAAAGGCGTGTTCCACAAGAACACCGCAGCCCGCAAAATGTCGCGCCTGTCGGCGCGCGTCAAAGCGCTGGGTTGACCTAGCGTCAACATTTGGTGGTTCATTCCGGTTTCGAAGGCGTCGCCCCGTGCGGCGCCTTTTGCGTTGTTGCCAGAATGCCGCGCCTTCACGAAACCGAGAGATTCTTTCGCCCAAAGACCCGAGTCAATATCAGAGTTTCGTTGCCCGGCCCCACTGCCTCTTGCTACGACAGTTTCAGCGATTCACTCGCTTGGGGGGACAGGCTGTTCCTGCGATCGGACTGACGGGCATCAGAATGATCCAGGGGCGAATGTCGGCAACCGGTGCCAACCGGTTTGACGATCTGCTGCGGATCTCGGCTGCTCCGATGATCTTGGCCCTGTCGAAAACTGGAACTGCGTGGCGCAAACCGCGGTTTGGGCGGCCGTACTTTTTGGTCGTCGTCAAACAGGCAAGCGTCGTGACCACTGATATTCCCGCCGATGCTTGGGGTTTCGGCGACAGAATATCTGTGCGCGAGTGAACGCAAAAGAACCGGGATACCGGTCACAATCATAAGGCCGATTAGGTCAAAAATATTGGGATGCGTGAGGCGCTGGATGACACAAGAAAAATGGGGACAACTGCGTAACAAATTGCTGAAGGCCGTGGGCCGGAACAATTTTACGACTTGGATTGAACCACTGGAATTTCAGGAATTGAAGGGAGGCGTGGCCGTATTTTCGGTTCCGACCAACTTCATGGGGAACTACGTCAGTCAAAATTTTGCAGACCTCATTCTGTACGAGCTGAACACGGCCGGAGAGTCGGTTCAGCGCCTGGCCTTCCGGGTGGCCGCCAACTCACCGGCGCGTCCCGCCGCCGCGGTCCAGCCGGTCGAAGACCAGCCCGAGCCGGTCAATATCGAGCTGGCACCGGAAAGCAACGGAACCAATGAGGCGCTCGAGTCGCTGCAGGCCGCGCCATTGGATGCACGTTTTACCTTCGACACCTTCGTCGTCGGCAAGCCCAACGAACTGGCCCATGCCGCCGCGCGCCGTGTTTCCGAAGGCGGCCCCGTCACATTCAATCCGCTGGTTCTGTACGGTGGTGTTGGCCTCGGTAAAACGCACCTGATGCATGCCATCGCCTGGGAGCTGAAGACCAAACGCCCCGAGCTCAATGTGCTGTACCTGTCTGCCGAACAGTTCATGTACCGCTTCGTACAGGCCCTGCGCGAACGCCGGATGATGGATTTCAAACACCTGTTCCGCTCGGTCGACGTGCTGATGGTCGATGACGTGCAGTTCATCGCCGGCAAGGATTCGACGCAGGAGGAGTTCTTTCACACCTTCAACGCGCTGGTGGATCAAAACAAGCAGATCATCATCTCGGCCGACCGCGCGCCGGGTGAAATCAAGGATCTGGAGGAACGGGTCAAGTCGCGTCTGCAATGCGGACTGGTGGTTGACCTGCACCCGACCGATTACGAGTTGCGCCTGGGCATTCTGCAGAACAAGGTGCAGCAATACGCCAAGACCTATCCCGACCTGAAGATCGCCGATGGCGTGCTGGAATTCCTGGCCCATCGCATCTCGACCAACGTACGCGTTCTGGAAGGGGCGCTGACCCGGCTGTTCGCCTTTGCCTCGCTGGTCGGCCGTGAGATCGACATGGAACTGACGCAGGACTGTCTGGCCGACGTGCTGCGCGCCTCGGAACGCAAGATCACCGTCGAAGAGATCCAGCGCAAGGTTTCCGACTATTACAACATCCGCCTGTCCGACATCATCGGGCCGAAACGTCTGCGGTCCTATGCCCGCCCGCGTCAGGTGGCGATGTATCTGTGCAAGCAGCTGACCAGCCGGTCGCTGCCCGAGATCGGCCGCCGCTTTGGCGGGCGTGACCACACCACCGTCATGCACGGCGTCAAACGCATCGAAGAGCTGAAGCTGACCGACGGTCAGATCGCCGAAGATGTGGAAATGCTGCGCCGGGCGCTCGAAGCCTGAGCCCCTGCAATTCGAAAAGCCGTCCCGGCTCTGCGCGGGGGCGGTTTTTCTGTGCGCATTTTTCCACGATTTCCACGGAACTGGGGCGCAGGGCCGCTCGGGACCTTGACGGTTTGCGCGTTCCGACCCAGAAATCGGTAAAAAATCCTTGTGCCTCAGGGCTGAACCGCTAACTTGCCAGTCCCGCCCATGTAAGCACTCAAATCAGAGGAATTGAGGGTATGAAGATCAGCATCGAACGCGGCACGCTGCTCAAGGCCGTTTCGCAGGCCCAATCCGTTGTGGAACGCCGCAACACGATTCCAATCCTGGCCAACGTGCTGATCGAGGCCGAGGGCGATCAGGTTCTGTTCCGCGCGACCGATCTGGATATCGAGGTGGTCGACAAGGCCCCCGCGCAGGTCGAAAAGGCGGGTGCAACCACGGTTGCGGCAACGACTCTGCACGAGATCGTGCGCAAGCTGCCCGATGGCGCGCTGGTCACGCTGACCGCCGACAGCGCGGCTGGCCGGCTGACGGTCGAGGCGGGGCGGTCGAACTTCTCGCTGGCGACCCTGCCGAAAGAGGATTTCCCGGTGATGGCGTCCTCGGAGTACCAGTCGAACTTCACCGCTTCGGCGGCTCTGCTGCGGCGGCTTTTCGACAAGTCGAAATTCGCCATCTCGACGGAAGAGACCCGGTATTACCTGAACGGCGTCTACATGCACGTGACGGATGGCCCCGAGGGCGGCAAGGTGTTGCGCTGCGTGGCCACGGACGGGCATCGTCTGGCGCGGATCGACGCGGATTGCCCCGACGGGGCCGCCGATATGCCTGGCGTGATCGTGCCGCGCAAAACGGTGGGCGAGCTGCGCAAGCTGCTGGAAGATGACGACATGGACATCGCGGTGTCGGTCAGCGAAACCAAGGTGCGCTTTGCGACACCCGACATCACGCTGACCTCGAAGGTGATCGATGGGACTTTCCCCGACTACACCCGCGTGATTCCGCAGAACAACACCCGTAAGATGGAAGTGGACGCGGCCGAGTTCGCCCAGGCTGTCGACCGGGTGGCAACCGTGTCGTCCGAGCGGTCCCGTGCGGTAAAGCTGCAGTTGGACGGCGACAAGCTGGTCCTGTCGGTGAATGCGCCCGACAGCGGCGCCGCCGAGGAGGAGCTGGCCGTGGCCTATGGCGACGAACGGCTGGAAATCGGCTTCAACGCCAAGTACCTGCTGGAAATCGCAAGCCAGGTGGACCGCGAGAACGCGGTGTTCCTGTTCAATTCGGCGGGCGACCCGACCCTGATGCGCGAAGGCAATGACCAGAGCGCGGTCTATGTCGTGATGCCGATGCGCGTCTGATCGCACGGGCGCGGGGTGCGTCCGGCGCGCGTGTTTGTGCAAGAATGAAGGGAGGGGTCATGGCTTTGGCCCTGACCGAATTGACGGTCTCGCATTTTCGGTCGCACAAGCTGGCGCGCATGGCGCTGGACGGGCGGCCGGTGGCCTTGTACGGGCCGAACGGGGCCGGCAAGACCAATATCCTCGAGGCGGTATCCCTGTTTTCACCCGGCCGCGGCATGCGCCGGGCCAGCGCCGCCGAGATGACGCGCCGGCCCGAGGCGCTGGGCTGGAAGCTGAGCGGTCTTCTGGACGTTCAGGGCTGCCGGTCCGAGATCGAAACCTGGTCCGAGGGGGGCGCAGCGCGGCAGGTCCGGATCGACGGAAAGGCAGCCAGCCAGATCGATCTGGGCAAGCTGGCGCGGGTCGTCTGGCTGATGCCCGCGATGGACCGGCTTTGGATCGAAGGCGCCGAAGGCCGGCGGCGCTTTCTGGACCGGGTGACGCTGAGTTTCGATCCGAGCCATGCCGAGGCCGCGTTGATCTATGAAAAGGCCATGCGCGAACGGAACCGCCTGCTGAAAGAGCAGGTGCGTGACGCGCATTGGTACGCGGCGCTCGAGGCTCAGATGGCCGAAACCGGGCATCGCATTCATACCGCGCGGCTGGGTGCTCTGGCGCAGTTGCGCGCGGCGCAGGAACAGGCCGAGACCGCCTTTCCCTCGGCGGAACTGGAACTTGTTCAGTCCGAAGGGGACATGCCCGAAAGCGCGCAGGATCTGTTGGAGGCGCTGGCCGAAAACCGGTTCCGCGACCTGGCGGCGGGGCGCACATTGGTGGGGCCGCACCGGTCGGATCTGTATGGGGTTTTTGCCGCCAAAGGCGTTGCGGCCAGTGAGTGTTCGACCGGAGAGCAGAAGGCGCTGTTGGTGTCGTTGATTCTGTCCAACGCGCGGGCGCTGGCCGCGCAGGTCGGAGCACCGCCGATCCTGTTGCTGGACGAGGTGGCGGCCCATCTGGACGCGGACCGTCGGGCGGCGCTGTATGATGAAATCTGCGCGCTGGGGGCGCAGGCCTGGATGACCGGAACAGGCCCCGAGTTGTTCGCCGAACTGGGCGACCGGGCGCAGTCTTTCGTGGTCAATGACGCGGGTGACGGCTCGACCGTCACCCCCGCCTGAGCGGATCAGGCCGGCTCGCCAACCTTGCGTTCCCACAGGAAGGGACGCATCACCTCGTCCACCGGCGTCTGGGCCATGTGGTTGACGTAGTTCGACATGGTTTTCTGCGCCAGGCCCAGGATCACGTCCAGAACGGCGCGGTGCGAATAGCCAGCATCGAAGAACGCCTGCAACTGCGCGTCGGTGACGTTGCCGCGCTGGTTCATCACCTGCAGCGTGAACGTCCGCAGCGCCTCGAGCTTGGGCGAGGGCAGCGGGGTTTCATTGCGCAGCGCTTCTGTGATCTCGTCGGACACCTTCATCATCTTGGCGATGCCGGTATGGGCCGGAACGCAATAGTGGCATTCGTTTTCCACGTTGATGGTCTGCCAGACGACGGTTTTCTCGTCGTTGTCGAACTCGGTCTGCAGGAACAGGTGGTGCAGAACCTGATAGGCCTCAAGGTGCTGTGGGCTTTCGGCCATGACCTTGTGCAGGCCCGGCAGGCGGCCGAACGCGGCCTGCGATTTCTCGAGCAGGGGTTTCGAGCCTTCAGGGGCGGTGTTCAGGTCATGCGAGGGAAAATCGGCCATTTTGGGTCTCCTTTTCTGGCGGCTGAGTCCGAAATAGGCTTTATTGAGCGATCACTCAAGTATATATTTGAGTAATCGTTCAAGAATTGGTGATCACATGCCCCGCAAACCTGCCTATGACCGCGACGCGCTGATCGCGCAGGCCCGAGACCTGTTCTGGCGTCAGGGCTGGGCGGGCACGTCCCTGAAGGATCTCGAGCGTGCGCTGAAGTTGAAGCCAGGCAGCTTTTACGCCGCCTTCGGGTCCAAGGACGCCTTGTATGCCCTGACGCTGGAACGCTATGCGGATGAAGGTATCGCGCGGCTTGAGGCTCTGGCCCGGGAGTCGGGGCCGCTGGGTGCGCTCAAGACCCAGCCGCGTTTGGTTGTCGAGGCTGCCAACGCGCCCGCAAAGGCCTGCATGCTGGCCAAGACCTATGCCGAGTTGAGCGCAAAGGACCACGATCTGGCGCAACTGGCCGCGACCCATCTGTCGCGAATGAAAACCTGTTTCGCCGATCTGTTCCGGCAGGCGCAGGCGCGGGGGCAGATCGGTGCCGACCATGATCCCGAACGGCTGGCGGCGCGCTACCAGTCCGACTTGTTGGGCCTGCGCCTGTCGGCCGAGCGCGGCGATGTCGATGCCCGCCAAATCGCTGCTGATATCGCCGCCGATCTGGATAGATTGTGACCGTCTGAGGTCGGTCGATCAGCTCGGCCTGCGCCCGAAAGAACCGGCACAAAATCTGGGGGGAAGACGTGACATTCCCCACCAGAGAACGTATAAGTTACCAAAATAATATAGGTACTGACGGCATGTCCGAAGACGCACAGGCAAATCAGGAATACGGCGCAGATTCCATCAAGGTTCTCAAGGGGTTGGAGGCTGTCCGCAAACGCCCCGGAATGTATATCGGCGACACCGACGACGGGTCCGGTCTGCACCACATGGTGTACGAGGTCGTGGACAACGGCATTGACGAGGCTCTGGCCGGTCACGCCGACCATGTGACCGTCAAGATTCATGCCGATTCCAGCGTCTCGGTCAGCGACAATGGTCGCGGGATTCCGGTGGATATCCACCCCGAAGAAGGCGTCTCGGCGGCCGAGGTCATCATGACCCAGCTGCACGCCGGCGGGAAATTCGACTCGAACTCGTACAAGGTGTCGGGCGGTCTGCACGGCGTGGGTGTGTCGGTGGTGAACGCCCTGTCCGATTGGCTGGAGCTGCGCATCTGGCGCAACGGCAAAGAGCATTTCGCCCGGTTTGAAGGCGGCGAAACCTCGGAGCATCTGAAAGTGGTCGGCGAATGCGGCGACCGGACCGGGACCGAGGTGCGGTTCCTGGCTTCGACCAATACGTTCTCGAACCTTGAGTATTCGTTTGAGACGCTGGAGAAGCGGTTGCGCGAACTGGCCTTCCTGAACTCGGGCGTTCGGATCATCCTGATTGACGAGCGGCCGGCCGAGCGGCTTGAGACCGAACTGTTCTACGAGGGCGGCGTCAAGGAATTCGTGAAATACCTCGACCGGTCGAAAACTCCGGCCATGCCCGAGCCCATCTATATCAAGGGCGAGCGCGACGATATCGGGGTCGAGATCGCGATGTGGTGGAACGACAGCTATCACGAAACAGTCCTGCCATTTACCAACAACATCCCCCAGCGGGATGGCGGCACGCATGTCGCTGGCTTCCGTGGGGCGCTGACCCGCACGATCAACAACTACGCACAGTCCAGCGGGATCGCGAAAAAGGAAAAGGTCAGCTTCACCGGCGATGATGCGCGCGAAGGCCTGACCTGCGTGCTGTCCGTCAAAGTTCCTGACCCGAAGTTTTCCAGCCAGACCAAGGACAAGCTTGTCAGCTCGGAAGTGCGACCGGCTGTCGAAGGGTTGATGAACGAGAAGCTGGCCGAGTGGTTCGAGGAGAACCCCAACGAGGCCAAGACCATCGTCGGCAAGATCATCGAGGCCGCCTTGGCGCGCGAAGCGGCGAGGAAAGCCCGCGAACTGACCCGACGCAAGACGGCGATGGACGTCAACTATCTGGCCGGCAAGCTCAAGGATTGCTCTGAGAAGGACCCGGCCAAAAGCGAAGTTTTCCTTGTCGAGGGGGACTCGGCCGGCGGATCGGCGCAGACCGGTCGCGATCGTCTGACGCAGGCGGTTCTACCTTTGCGCGGCAAGATTCTGAACGTCGAACGTGCGCGGTTCGACCGAATGCTGTCCAGCCAGGAAATCGGCAACCTTGTGATGGCGCTTGGCACCGGTATCGGCCGGGACGAGTTCGATATCTCGAAGCTGCGCTACCACAAGATCGTCATCATGACCGATGCTGACGTGGACGGTGCACATATCCGGACCCTGTTGCTGACGTTCTTCTACCGCCAGATGCCCGAGTTGATCGAGGGTGGATATCTCTACATCGCGCAGCCGCCGCTGTACAAGGTTTCACGAGGAAAGTCAGAGGTTTACCTGAAGGATCAGGCGGCGCTTGACGACTATCTGATCAACCAGGGTGTCGAGGGCGCCGTGCTCAAGTTGGGCTCGGGTGAAGAGATCGTGGGTCAGGATCTGACCCGTGTGGTGGACGAGGCGCGTCAGCTCAAGCGCGTGTTGGATGCCTTCCCGACGCATTACCCGCGGCACATCCTTGAACAGGCCGCCGTTGCCGGGGCCTTTGTGCCCGGGGCGGTGGATGCCGACCTGCAGGGCGTGGCCGACAAGGTCGCGGCGCGGCTGGACCTGATTGCGCTGGAATACGAGCGCGGCTGGCAGGGCCGGATCACTCAGGATCACGGTATCAGACTGGCGCGCATCCTGCGCGGCGTCGAGGAAGTCCGCACGCTGGACGGTCCGATGCTGCGTTCCGGCGAGGCACGCAAGACAGGCAGCTTTACCCAGAGCCTGCAGGACGTCTACAACCTGCCGGCCACATTGGTCCGCCGCGACCGGTCGCAGGTCATCCACGGCCCGTTGGATCTGCTGCGCGCCATTTTGGAAGAGGGCGAAAAAGGCCTGTCGCTCCAGCGCTACAAGGGCCTGGGTGAGATGAACCCCGATCAGCTGTGGGAAACTACGCTGGATCCGGATGCGCGGACATTGCTGCAGGTGCGTGTCGATGACATGGTCGAGGCCGATGACTTGTTCACCAAGCTTATGGGCGACGTGGTCGAGCCGCGCCGTGAATTCATCCAGAAAAACGCGCTGAGCGTGGAAAACCTGGATTTCTAGTCGCTTCGCAAGACGGCTGAACCGGCTCAACTGACGGCAGTTTTGCTCGGGACGCTCCTACGGCCAAAAAACGTGGCCTGGGAGCGGTTCTGAGTGGCGCGGATCAAGGAAGTTGGACCCAATGCGGGCTTTCTTGGCTAAGTCATACCTATGGGGTGAGTTCCGTACAGTAGCGATCAAAGCTCAGGAATATTGAAAACGTACAGGCGCGATTTCTCGGCATCGTCCGTGAGGATGTAGAGAAGCCCTTTGGCCTCATCCAAGGCGATCCCTTCGGGGTGCTTCACGACCTTTCGGTCTCCATTTTTCATATACGTCAGTTCGATCGCATCTGCTGTTCTCGTCTCTGGATCGTACAAAAAGATCTGGCGACCCTTGTCGCTGAGAATCCACAGCACACCCGACACGGACCAAGCCAAACCGCTTACATCCAGTTCATCGTCATTCACGCGATCCGAGACAAAACCAGATCCACGATCCAAAGGGATGACTTCCTGAATTTCAGTCAGGTCCGGTGACACGACCAGCAACAGACGCGGTTGTCCTTCAATGACAACGAATACTCGCCCAGTGTCCGGGTCGACGGTGATGCCCTCAGGCCCCTTGTTCAGCGGGTTGCCGACAAGCAGTTCGGCAGCGGCCGGGTACCCCTTGAGGGACGCAAGTGGGACCCTTGTCAGTTGGATAGGGTCGGTTGGGTGAACGACCAATATCGATCGATCGGTTTCCTGAAGGAGCAAAACCGACCCGTCTTTTCGCGACGCGACGCCCTCCAAATCTGATCCGGTCAAAGGCGGCAATTGGAAGGAGTTTCCCAAATCTCCGTCTATTCCAAGTAGGTGCAGTTTCGGCTCAGCGTCGCTTACAGACCAAAGAAAGCCTTCAGTGTGGGACAGCGACAAACCAGAAGGTTCGGAAAATCCCCTTGATTTGTCCGCCACCTTGAATCTATCGACCAGAACCAGATCAGCACTTTTTGCATAGGCAGAGCCAGACCAAGGCAAAAACGCTGCCGCGAGGAAGCTGGCCGCAAGAGCGGGTCTTCCAAATAGGCACAAGCGCCGTGAAACTTGAGGTTTTGACGGAAACACGTGCTTTCTGCCCTTCGATTTTCTCGTGTGTGTGACACACCCCTTTATCGCATTCGTATCACAACTTGTATGCGATGTCGGAAGAATGCGCTTTGAACTCTTTACCTGATCCTGCTTGTTGGGATTCACTTGTGACGGGCACTGTCTGGGCGCAAGCAGGAAGGAAGATGAATTGCATACGATTTTCCCGTTTGTGACTGTGTTGTTGATGCTGCTGTTGCCCGGTGCCGCGATGTCGCAAATCGACCCGGCGACGATGCTAGCCGGGGCGTCGGAATCGGAAATTCTGATCGAACGCAGATGGACGCAGTTTCGCGGCAAGCAGGAACTGTATTTCTTTTCTCTTGATGTACTGGTCACGATCATTCTGGCCGGCTTGATCGTCTATCATCCGGTGCGGCGCAAAGCCCGTAGAAGTGTCGGCGACATCGTCATGCCCAGGCTCTTCTTCCTCTATGCGCTGATCGGCATGGCGGTGGGGTTCCTGGTCGTCCAACACGGGTCAATGATCGGGTTCGTTATCTTCGGCATCGGAGCGTTGCTCAGGTTTCGCTCCAATTTGGATGATCCGATAGACACTGTCGAATTGATCGTCGTAACCGTTCTTGGGCTTGCGGTCGGGTTGGGCCTGCCGCTGATGGCCACATTGGTGGCGGTTGTCTGTTGGTGTTTCATTTGGCTCGGAGGGCGAAACAAGGGCGTTGAAATATCGCTTAAGGCTTCGGACGAGGAGCACTCATTGAACGTCAGCAGCGCCATTGAAGCCATGGCCGCAGACGCCGGCTGGAAGCTGATCAGAAAACACCATGTTCCCGGCAAATCCCGAATTTCATTGCTTTTCATTACCTCGGGTGGGCTTTCCGAAGCCCGCATCGAAGAGATGATAAACGATTTGGTCCCTGAAAAAGTCGAGTTGAAACTTAGCTTCTAGTCATTTCACAAGGTCTAAACGTTTCAACACCGCATTCGGGGATCTGATCTCTGTCGGGAGCGACTTGAAGTCGACAGACCTTTCGAAATCCGGTCCTCGATATACTGCTATCCCAAACTCTCCGTTCGGCTGGAAGGTGACATGTGTGAAACTGTGAGGTGATCTGGCGCGATCACCGATTAGCCGCCGCGGGCCACCACCCAAGCAAGCTTGCGAAACATAGGCCACGCCGTCTTTCCAGCCAGGGTAGAAGGCATGATGGTGGCCAGACAGGTGCAGAACGACGCCGCTTTGCAGGTAGATTTTTTCAAGCGTCGGGTCACCGATGATTTCGCGTTCGCGCTGGATCGCAAATGGCCACAGCGGGAGGTGGCTGAACGTGACAATCGGGTCTCCACCAGCCCCAAGTTGCACAAGTTGGTCCTGCTGATCGCCGGATAGTGGCCCAAGGGTCGTGGCATCCAAAGACGCAAAGGTTATCCCCTGCATTTCAAACGCGTAGAAGAACGGATAGTCATCCGACATCAGGAAGTTGACGTCTGGTTTTCTGGGGCCCCATTCCTCGGCATAAATTTTTCTCTCGCGCTCGAACCCGCGATAGGCCGAGGCATCATGGTTGCCCGGCGTGACCGCAAATGGAATTCCGGCAGCCTCCAGCGGGTCGGACACCGCCTTGTGAAACGCCTTCCACATCTCTCTGACCTGCTTGTCTGAAAGGTTTGGGATGCGTTGCCCGGCGACCATATCGCCCGTCGAAATCACCAGATCGGGATCAATCTCAATTATCCGCTTGATTGCCTTTTCGATGCGGGCATCGTATCTGACCGAGCCATAGCTGCCGTTCAGATCCGATATGACGATCACATCCAAAGCGACCGCTCTGCAGGCGAGCACGACCGTCCAAACGAACGCCGCGACAGTGATCGAACGCTTACGGATCATTGCAGTCCAGGCCTTCCGCCTCGGTCGTTTTGTTCAAAAGGAATGCGACAGGGTCCAAATCAAACACCAGATCGCCATTTGAGCAATTGCTCTTGAGGATGGATGTTGCCAACGCGGTGTTTTTGACGACCTGCGCAATCTGACGGTCCGACAGCCCAAAGCTTTGTGACAACCAGCCGTAAACCGGGCCTTGCGTTTGAAGGTCACTGTTCAACGCAACCAGGCGCCTGTACGTGCTTGGCGAGAAGTGCCGCATTTTTTCCAGCATCTGAGTGGACTTGGCGAAGTTGGCATATTCGACCCGCCCACCGGCATCGTTATCGTTCAGATTGCTGCGACGGATCAATATCGCATCGGCGGGAACGTCTCCATCATTCGGCTGATGGTGCTTCGTTTTCTTGTGTTTGAGTTTTCCGTCTTCGACCCAATACCAGTAGGGCGTGAAATCTATATTTCCCACACGGTCCTGCTGGCTGAAGATGAAGTCGAGCAGAACAATCTCGGTAAGCTCCTGCATCCAGAATGCCATCTGCTGGTCGCTGACATCGGGCCCGAGGTCCTTATTGATCTGCCGGTCCTTTCGGCCTTCCCTGACACCCTCTGCAATGGCCTCGGGCAAGGGTTTTGACGACCGCAATGCCAGGAAAGCGGGTGTTTCCTGAAAATCGCGATTTTGGCCTTTGCCCCAACCGGACTTGCGGGTGCCGTTGATTTCCGAGCCGTAGCGATGACCGGGGCTATCAAGCAGGACACCGTAAATCTGCTTTCGATCCGCGGTGAACAGATCATCCGTCGGTTGGTACGAGTTCGGGTCGGCATCCGCAGCCACGAAGACCCGCCAGCCTTCATGGTTCATGCGCCCGCCATGAGAGCCACCGGAAATCGCAAGGCCGGGCTCTGCAACCTCGGTAAGATGCGCCTGAGCGTCCATGCTGCGCCAGACCGCCACCGGAACTTTCACCGTCGCGTCGAAATACCTTGAGAAATGGTAGTAGAGCAGCGACGAGGTGGAAAACGTTCCGCTTGTACCCTTCTGGTTCATGGTGGATTTGAATTTGGCCGCTCTGCCCTTGGCCAGTTCTTTTGCCGACTTGCCCTCCTTGCAAGCGTTTCTCTCGAACTCAGAGCGGTTCCCCACGTAGGGTCCTTCCGAAATATCGTAGACGGCCATCCCTGGGCTGGTGCTCCAGGTTTTTGGGCAAATGGCGATTTCGGGCGCATAGAAATCGATCTCGCAATAGGCAGTTTCTTCCTCAAGATCGCTGTTCTTGTACTCGCCCGTTGGGACTTTTTCGATCCGAATGCAGCGTTCCGTAACACCATTGGGACTATCAAATGTCGTGGCTTCTCCTCGAACATCGTCGCTCGCCCACAAGGCTGTGGGTGCAATGAGAGCCAGTGACCCCAGAAGATTGAATCTCATTTGGATAGTCCTCCCGATGTCATTTGGGGCAAATCGCAGCCTGTTGTTCGGCGGAGATCTTCAAACTGGGATCGACACTGAAGTTGGAGAATTTCGAGTCAATCCACTGGTCACACCCGCCCGAACATGGGGCCCCGTTTCGGGCATCATTCCAATATTCCTTGGCCCTTTCTTCCGTCCAACCGCAAAACTGAACAAGTGCCATTGCCGACAACGCGCCTGAGGAATGAACGCCCCACATACAGTGCACCAGGACAGGACCCTTTCCAGGATTCTCAATCACCTCGTGTATGGTGGCCATGACAGTGCTAGGTCGGGACGATCTGGCGCTCTGATAGTCAAAGGCTCCGTCCCCACAGCTGATGCGGCCGTATTCGGTGTTTTTGCCGAAATCCGCGTAAAACCCGGTTGAAAACCCTTCATCGCAAAGTGTTTCGCGCTGAGCGTCACTCAGACCCGTTCGACCCTTGTCGCCGCCCTTGAAGCCAGAGCGATACAAAACCCCGCTTAGGACTGGGCGAAAGAAAGCGACGCCATCGACGCCTCCATCGCTGCCCTTGGAGAGCATCTGGCTGTTGCTTGGGCCACCGTTTCGACTGGTGACGTCAGAATTCGCCGCGGTTGCCAGAACACCGATGAATATGAGGGACGTCAAAAACCGCATGCGTATTCCTTTCTGTTTTCAGCCAGCGATGCTCACGCTTTTCCTGCCGGCAGTCCCGCCGAGAGGCGCGTTCACGGTAACCAGGTCAGATCGGCGGTTGGCTTGCCGCCCTGAAGCCTTAGATCGGCCACACCAGATTGATGATAAAGACCACCACGAAGTAGGCCAGAACAACTTTCCAGTTCCATTGGTGTTTGTTTTCTTCGTTGATCACGCCGGCCGATTTCAAGGCCAGGTTGGTAATGATCAAGGCGACAACGGTTATCGCCGCATGTGCCAGGTCGAAATGCAAGTTGAAGCTCCTTTTTGAAGATTTGGGATTGATGAATGCGTGTCAGCAGTCACCTGACGGCAGCATCGCTACGTCCGAGTATCTTCCCTCAGATGTCGTGATCCGAGCACAGGCACCGGTCTCCTTGTTGAACCAGTACGAGGTCAGCCCTTCGCTTCGGATGAGTTCAAACCCGAGACTTTGAATGCCCATTTCAGCCTGACCCGCTCTTGCGCCTTCAAATGACGACAGATCGCTGGAACTGCCCACGGTTGGTGCACTTGCTTCCACTGATCCGCCACTTTCACCGCATCCTGCAAGCACAGAGACACTGACCGCGCCGATCACCAATAGGATCTTGGAGTTCATCTGCTTTCCTATTTTTTGGAAATGCGTTTCATGGTTTCGGGGCGATCCCCTATTCAATTCCAAAAATGACGTTGTAGTCGACGGCAGAGTTGCTGCGGTTGATGACCTCGACAACATGATCTCCGGATTGCCAAAGCTGTCCGCGATACTCCTTGTCCGCAGACATCAATCCCAACAATTCAGACCCATCGGGGTTGCGAATGACGTAGTCCAAAGAGCCATTTTGCGGAGCAACTCGGACGTAAAGAAACTGTTCGTTTTTCGCGCCAAGAACGTATTGCTGCGATGCGCCTGGTGCGAGTTGGCCGACGAGCTCGGCGCCGGTGGACCCGGCATCGAATTTGACGCGCTGGCTACCTGTAGACCCGGAAGCGCCGGCCATGGCTCCGCCACCATCATCCATCGCCTCGACAACCGACATCTCGCCAATGCTTCCATCCTTGTACGCGATGCAGCGCCAAAGTGTTCCGCCGGCGTCACGCAGCATGACGAGCGTGCCGGCTTCCGAGAACTGTGAGCTTTCGATCGTGCCGGATTGACCGTCCGGACCACCGACCTGCCGCAGATGGTCGATACAGGCGTCATCGGCGTCTGACATGGCCACGGCGGCTGTTCCGCTGATTGCAAGGGCGGGAGTTAGAAGGTTCAAAAAACTGCGTTTCATAAGCAGGTCCTCTGTCGGTCTATCGTAAATGTTATGTTTCCGGTGAGCAGAAACCTCACTGCGCTTCCCGCAACTCTGCCAGAAACTCGTCGCATGCCTGTGCGCTGCCGACGATCTCGTCAGTCGTTTCAATTCTTTGCAATGACGCCATTTCGGAATTCACGCGATTGAGGATCTGATCTGCTTGCTCGGCGGTGATCAGGTTCTCGGCCTGAGCTCCCTTCAATGTGGTGCACACACCGGCGGACAAGCCTGTCGCAACGCCGACACCCATCGCGGCCCCGCCGCCCAAGGTCATCGCTCCAACCACGCCGAGGATGAGCCCGATCACAAGCCCCAAGATCACTTTTCCCATGTTTTCCTCCCATTTTGCGGGAAAGAGTTCCGCCTTCATTCCTGGCGCAAACCACGTGCCCATCTGCATATCAAAACCAGTGCCAACAGGTTGAGCACCGGTGCAATCGCCGCGAGCCACGGTTTGGCCGACTCTGAGAAAAGGTCCACCGCAAGGACCCAAGGCAGACCCAGCGGCAAAAGGAATACGCCGGACAATGGGTCTCGCTCCTGTCCGAACCAGCCAAACGTGCCCGTCACAAACGCAAACAACGCCAACAGGTAAAGGGTCGCGAACGCGATGATGGTTATTCTGCAGACCAAGCCGGACCTCAGCGTATCAAGCCAGTGCTGCGCAGCCGATTTCGGCTACGCATCAAACGGGTCACAACGCGCCTTCGTCGCCGAGGAACTCGATACCAGCTGTCGCGCCATCACTGTAGGCAATACAATTCCACGGAGCCCGATCCTCTCCAACCCCAACGGTGACTTGTGTTCCAGCCTCGCTGAACGCGGATGAGAGCACGACGACTTGCGAATTGTTGGTTGTTTTGGCCACGTCTCGCAGACACGCCTGTTGGGCGGGTGTCAGTTCGGCAGGTGCGCTAGACGTGCTGGTGTCGTCGCAGGCCGCTAGCAGTGCGAAACACGTCGCGCCTGAAATCATCATGACTTTGTTAATCATTTTCTTCTCCTCACAGATTTGTTGATACTTTTGGAATAGGTGGTCTTATTTTGCGCGCTCACGTCTAAGCGGTCCCCGATCTTGCGGCCAATGACATGGCTGGCAGACAGATATTCTGCCGATCCCCGGGACCGTGAACAAAGCGTGCTGACGCAATGACGTTATGGGCAAAAACCGGTGCGAAGTTTCGAGGAAGGGTTCGTACGTTAAGTCCGGGCACCGCGTCCTCCCAACGCTGATCTTCGTGAAATGCCTTCCGACCGCCAGCACTCACTCCAGCAGTCGGAAGGGCCCGACGAAACGGGCGACAGCGACAACAACGGAGGTAAAGCTAAAGTTGTGTCGAATTCTTATGTTTGAATCAATCACAGGATAAATCAATGATTTTTCCGCGCGTAAATTTTGTACGCTTGCCAACGATAGGCTTCTGCATTCAAAGGGAAAAGGCGAGGCCGTTCACGGAGGCTTGGCAGTCAGCCCGCTTGCGCCGCCGTGTTTCGGGACCTTCCGAGCTATCTTAATCCAGTTGGTCAAAACGACGTGATTCGCGGCCCGGTCTGTCGCTCAGGTGGTGCCGAAGGGTCGCCTGGATACCTCCATTACGCACCCGCCCAGAACGTCGTTGACAGTGCAACCCGACTCATGGATGAGATTTGCGCTGATGGTTCCCGATCGTTTCGGCGGTCGGGTAAAAGGGAATACGGTGCGGCGCCGTTCTGACGCCAATTCCGTGACTGCCCCCGCAACTGTAGGCGGTGTGCGACCCCCGGATGCCACTGGGCCGATAGGTCTGGGAAGGCGGGGCAAGCCATACACCGCGAGTCAGGAGACCTGCCATCATCAAACGCAACTCAACCCGGGCGGGGTGTCCCGGAAGGAGGCCAAGATGGCATTTTCGGCTTACGCCGCTGACATGACTGGTTCCCTTTCCGCCCCGCGATTTCGCGGAGGGCGAAATGAACCGACAATCAACACATCACATCACGGTTTGCCTATCTTGCCGACCCAAGAGCGCAGCCGTACGCCCCGGGCCTGACCTGATCGGACGATTGCGCGCCGCGCTGGCCGAAGACGACGGTTTGGCAGGTTTTGACGTTTCCGGTGCGGCCTGCATGGCCGGGTGCACCCGACCCTGTACCGTCGCCTATCACGCGCCGGGCAAGGCATCTTACCTGTTTGGCGGCCTGACGTCTGAAGAGACCGGGGCATTGGTGGAATTCGCCCGGCTGTACCAGCAGTTGCGCGATGGATGGTGCAGCTCGGTCGACCGCCCGGCCGGGCTTCGCCACGCGACGCTGGCCCGCATTCCAGCCGCGATGGCTGCGTCTTCGGAAAATGCGGATTGCGCCTCATGAGCGCGCCTTTGCTGTCGGTGGATACCGTCACCTGGGCGCCGCGAAAACGAGCGCCGTTGGTGCTGCACGAGACCAGTTTTGCGCTGATGCGCGGGCAGGTCATGGGGGTTGTGGGGCCGAACGGTGCCGGCAAGACAACCCTTCTGCGGATGATCTACGGCTATCACCGTCCGTCCTCGGGCGACATTCTGGTGGACGGCGTGTCCGTCAAAAGAATGGCCCCCCGGGCGCTGGCGCGTCAGGTTGCCGCCGTGCTGCAGGAGCAGCCCTCGGATTTCGCGCTGACCGTGCGCGACGTCGTGGCGTTGGGACGTGTGCCGCACCGGTTAGGCCTGTCCACGCCCGGCAGTCGTGACCACCAGATCATCGAGTCCGCGCTTCACCGAATGGATCTGCACGGGTTTGCCGACCGTGGGCTGGCCACTCTGTCCGGCGGCGAGCGTCAGCGTGTGATGGTCGCCCGCGCCCTTGCCCAAGAGCCCCGGATTCTTGTGCTGGACGAGCCTACCAACCACCTGGACATCCGCAACCAGCTAGAGGTGTTGCGGCTGATCCGGGACCTCGACCTGACGATCGTCACCTCGCTGCACGACCTGAACCTGGCCGCCGACGTCTGCGACCATGTTCTGGTTCTGAAAAACGGTCGACCCTGCGGCTTTGGCCCACCCCAGACAGTGCTGAGTGACAGGCTGGTCTCTGACACGTTCGAAGTCACCGCCCGGCAAGAGCAGCTCAGCCTCAGTCACAAACCTCACCTGACCTATCAACTCCCCAATCCCCAACCAGAAGGAAGCTTGGAATGAAACCGACCACCCTGGCCCTGGGCCTTGCTTTGGCCGCCAACACCGCGACCGCGGAAACCGCCGTGCAAAGTTGCAATCGAACCGTCACCTTTGACGAACCGCCCAAGGCGGCGATCTCGAACGACGTGAACCTGACGGAAATGATGCTGGTGCTGGGCCTGGCCGACCGGATGGTGGGATATACCGGCATTTCCGGCTGGAAGACGTTGGACGAAGACATGCGCGCCGGAGTGCAGCAACTGCCCGAGCTGTCGGCCAAATATCCTAGCAAAGAGGTGCTGGTCGGCGCAGATGCCGATTTCTATTTCGCAGGCTGGAACTACGGGATGAAAGTGGGTGGCGAGGTGACGCCGGAGACGCTCGAGCCCTTCGGGATCAAAGTCTACGAACTGACTGAAAGCTGCATCCACATTGGCGACAAGCCCAAAGCCAGCATGGGTGACATGTACAACGATCTGCTGAATCTCGGTCGTATCTTCGGTGTCGAAGACAGGGCGCAAAAGCTGGTTCAGGGGTACAAGGCCGAACTTGCTGAGATCACCTCTGGCCTGAATCCTTCGGGCGAACCGCCGCGTGTCTTTGTCTACGACAGCGGCGAGGATACGCCGTTCACAGCCGGCCCCTATGCCATGCCGACCGCTCTGATCGAGGCCGCAGGCGGCGTCAACATCATGGATGATTTCGAGAAAAGCTGGGCGACCGTCACCTGGGAGGAAGTCGTCGATCGCAACCCCGAAGTCATTGTGATCGTCAATTATGGCGACGTCACCGCCGAGCAGAAGCGGGACTTCATGGTCAATAATCCTGCGTTTGCAGATCTGGACGCGGTCAAGAACGATCGTTTCGTGGTTCTGGAATATGTCGAGGCCACACCCGGACCGCGCAACATCAAGGCGGTTCGGAAGCTCGCCCATGGCTTTTGGGGCCCGGCTGCCTCGGTCGGCAACTAAATGCGCGTAGTGCGGGCGCGCCGGGTACTACCGCTCTGGGCGGCGATGCTGGTGGGACTAGTCGTGTTGGTCGCGTCCTTATCCTTTGCGATCTCGGTGGGGGCCATTTCGGTGCCCACCAAGACCGTCTGGGGAGTGTTGCTGCACGAAGCCGGCCTATCCTCGGACGAGCCGACATGGTCAAAGGGCCGCGCCGCGATTATCTGGGAAATCCGTTTTCCGCGCGCCTTGCTTGCCGTCATGGTCGGGGCCGGACTGGCGATTGTCGGGGCCACCCTCCAGGCGGTCACAAGAAACCCGCTGGCCGATCCGCACCTGCTGGGCATTTCGGCCGGCGGCGCGTTTGGAGCCATTGTTGCCTTGATGCATACCGGCTTGTTTCTGGGGCTTCTGACCGTGCCGGTCACGGCGTTTCTGGGCGCCCTGGCGGCCACGCTGACGGTCCTGAACGTTGCCCGCTGGGCCGGCGCCACAAGCGCGGACCGCCTGGTCCTGACCGGTGTGGCGGTTTCTTTCGTCATCATGGCTGGCGCCAACATTCTGATTTTCCTCGGCGATCCCAAGGCGGCTCATACGGTCGTGTTCTGGATGTTGGGCGGGTTGGGATTGGCTCAATGGTCATACCTGATCTACCCGCTGGCGATCCTGCTGCCATGCGGTACCTGGTTTTGGCTTCAGGCCGCCAGGCTGAATGCGATGACCATCGGGGATGAAACCGCAAGCTCGCTGGGCATTGCGGTGGCGCAGTTTCGGCTTGGTGTCTTTGCAGCTGGCGCGCTGATCACCGGAGTCATGGTGGCCTTCTCGGGCATGATCGGCTTCGTCGGTCTTATGGTTCCGCATATTGTGCGGTTCCTGGTTGGCGGAGACTACCGACGCGTCCTTCCTCTGTCGGCAATTCTGGGTGGTTTGTTTTTGCTCTGGGCGGATGTGGTCGCCAGAACCGCAATGGCCCCCGAGGACATTCCCGTTGGCGTCGTCTCGGGTCTTTTGGGAGGGATCTTCTTTATTCTGTTGTTGAAACGCTGAGTGTTCGAGGCCCGTTGGCGGATCATCAGCCAAACGGTGCTTGAAGCTGGCGGAGCACCGGCGAAGGCGCGCAGCAAAAGTGTAGAACTTGAAAGCAAGCCCTTCACTATTTTAGCCATATCAATGGGTAATGGCGGAGACGAAGGGATTCGAACCCTCGAGACGGTTTCCCGCCTACTCCCTTAGCAGGGGAGCGCCTTCGACCACTCGGCCACGTCTCCGCCGACGGGTATAGCCGTGCAAGCGACGGAAATACAAGGCCAATTCCTGCGCCACCGGAAATTTTTGCCGGATTGGGCGAAGCCCTTGAAAACGCTTGGAATCGCTTAGGTCTGCACCCGCTTGGACCAAGGCGTGGTCACCATGTCTTGCTGTTGGATTTCCAAGAACTATGCGTGGATTCGCGTTCTGCTTCGATTTGGTTTCGCTATCCCAACGTCGGTTGGCCTGAGAATTTACGCGCGGCCAGAGTACGTAATCGGACACATAATTATGGCGAGCCAGGTGCGGTGGGGAACTGCATCTGCAAAATGATGGGTGTCGCGAACGGCTGAACCAATTGGAGAGGTTGCCTGCCTTTGGCGTTGGAACGCGCTCTGCTGGATCACCAGTGTTAGGTGGTTTGACCTGCAGAAACGGCCGTTTCTTTTGACTAAACTCGGCGGCTCAGCTTCTCCGCTGAACAGGCATAAGAACAGAAAACTTGCCAATTACATGCCAATGGATGCATATTTGCTAAGATTTTAGTCATTTTGATTGATCCAAAAAACAGTTTCAGAGGCTGGCCGGGCAGTGAGCGCATCCGCGCTCGACAGTAACCTTTGGGGGAAGGGCTGGCATTTTGGCTTGGTTGAAGATTGTTCTGGTTGGTTTTTTCGTTCTTTGCGTTCCTGCCCTCAGTTGGGCAAATATCGGAACCGTAATCAGCGTGAAACAGGGGGCGGACGTGACCCGTGGCGGCAAAACGCTGCCCCTGCGTAATGGGATGGAGGTGTTGTCCGGCGACTCGATCGTCACGGATGCGAATGGCGTGGTTCAGCTTGTCTTTGTGGATGACACGAAGATCGCGGTTGGTCCCAATGCACGGATGGTTCTGGACGTGAAGATGTTGCGCGGCAACCGCAAGGCCAAGAGCTTTGCGGTCGAGGCGCTGGGCGGAAGCTTCCGGTTCATCTCAGGCAAAAGCAGGAAACGCGCCTACTCCATCAAGACGCCGACGGCCACCATGGCGGTGCGGGGCACGGTATTTGACATGTGGATCGCGCCGGGAAACCAAAGCGCGATGCTCGTGCTGCACGGCACGGTTCAGATGTGTGGCCTCGGCGGCTCTTGCCGATCGACCGGCCGGATTTGCAGCTTGTATGCAACCAGCCAGCGCGGTGCGGTCGGGCGACCGGTCGATCAGGCGATGTATGACAAGGCCGTGGTCAGCGGTTTTCCTTTCATTCAGTCGCAGAAAGACCTCAAACCGCCTTTGCAGGTGGATGTCGAAGGTTGCTCGGGTGAATCCCAACCTGCGCCGCGCGCAAAATCGGACGCGCCCGAACCGCGCCGGTCCGCTCCGCCGCAGAGGCAGGTCAAGGCAGCGGTTGCCGCGCCGCCCGAACAACCGGATCCGGTCGGGCAGTTCGACAGGCCGGGCGACCGGCCCGAAACTGTCGATGATCGGCGGGATACTGGCGGCGGTGTCTTTGGGTCCGGCGGCAATGGCTAGAGCGTTGTCCATGTCGTTGCCGGCGAGCAGAGGTTGACGTGAGTGTCAAGCAGCACGAGAAAGCCGGACGGCGCCGTGCTTTTCGGCTGGTGGGCCTGGGTCTGATCCTGTTTGGTTGTCTGCTGCGGGTACTGGACCCTTATCCGGTCCGCATGTCCCGGCTGATCTTTTTCGACGTGTTGCAGCGGTTGTCCCCGCGCGCCTTCGATCCCGATTTGCCGGTCCGGGTCGTCGATATCGACGAAACGTCGCTCGAGAATTGGGGCCAATGGCCCTGGCCCCGGACCCTGTTGACGCAGATGGTCGAGCGTTTGGGCGAGTATGGCGCCGCTTCAATCGCTTTTGACATGTTGTTCGCCGAGCCCGATCGGTACTCACCGTCGCGGCTGCTGAGTGATCCGGCCCTGGCTGACATTCTCAGCGCCAAAAAGGAAGCCGCCCAGCTGGACAATGACATCTTGTTCGGGGCCGAGGTTTCGAACTGGCCCGTCGTGATGGGTGTGGCGGCGCGATTGACCGGAGGGGATCAGGACATTGCCCCGAAGGCCGGGATCGTGGAGATCGGCGAAAACCCGGCCGCCGGGCTGGTGTCCGTGCCCCACTGGACTCCGCTGGCGCCACCGCTGGACCGGGATGCAACCGGGATCGGCGGTGTGAATGTTTCACCTTTGGGCGGCACGGGCGTGGTGCGTCGGGTTCCGGTGTTGTGGCAGGGGCCAAGCGGTGTTCTGCCCGGACTTGGGCTGGAGGCTCTGAGGGTCGCGACGGGCGAGCCGGTGATCTTCATCGAAGGGGCTCAGGGCGAGGCCGGCATCGTGCTGTCGGTCGAATTGGCGGGTCTGGTCCTGCCCACAACGGAAAACGGAGAGGTCTGGGTCAGGTACAGACCGGATGATCCCGGGCTCTACCTGTCGGCAAATGACATACTGCAATCCGCAGATGATCCGGTTCTGCGCAGCCAGATCGAAGGCCGGATCGTATTGATCGGAACGTCGGCGGCAGGTCTGTTCGACATGCATCAGACTGCGTTGGGAGAGTCCGTTCCCGGCGTCTCCATCCACGCCCAAGTCATCGAGCAGGCACTGCTGGGCGACATGCTGACCCGGTCGGATGTCACCGCCGCCCTCGAACTTCTGGCTTTCATCATCCTTGGAGTCGTCGTCACGGTCGTCATGTCCAGTTTTGGTGCGGTTGCCTCGTTCATGGCCGGCGGCATCGCGGCGGCCGTGGTTGTCGGGGTCAGTTGGTTGGCATTTCAGAACCAGTCCGTGCTGTTCGATGCAACCTTCCCGCTTGCCGGCGGGATGGCCAATTTCGGGCTGTTGTCCGGTTATCTGTTCATATCGACCGAGCGGGAAAAGCGGGTGATCCGGCGGATCTTCTCGCACTATGTCGCACCCGAGATCCTGGACGAGATGGATGCAACCGGACACCAACTGAAACTGGGCGGTGAAACGCAGGAAATCACGGTCATGTTCTCGGACATTCGCGGGTTTACACCGTTGTCCGAGCGGGTGTCGGCCACAGACCTGGTCGCGCTGCTCAATGAACTGTTCTCGGTCATCGGAGACCGGATCCTGCACGAAAAAGGCACCATCGACAAATTCATCGGGGATGCGGTCATGGCGTTCTGGAACGCGCCGGTTCCGGTGGAGCGGCACCCGCTTCTGGCGGCGCAGGCTGCGCTGCAGATGCGCCGAGCTTTGGCCGAGTTCAATGCTTCGGACACGATGCGCGGGCATCCTCCGATCGCATTGGCGACAGGATGCGCCACGGGAATGGCCTGTGTCGGCAACATCGGCTCGCGGCGGCGATTCAACTACACGGTGATCGGAGATGTGGTCAACGTCGCCGCTCGAATCGAGCAGAGTTGCCGCCAGGTCGAATATGACATCCTGATCTCAAGCTCAGTCTCACAGGCCGCTGGCGTTGATCTCGCGATGCTCGAAGCTGGGCTTGTTCATCTGAAAGGCAAGACCGAACTGGAGCCTATTTTTGCATTGGTCGGTGACGGCGTGTTGGTCCATAGCGCGGATTTCCAGAAGCTGCAGGAGATGCATCAGGATCTGATCACTGCGATACGTGCACGGCGGTCTCACGACGAAATACAGCGCTTGAGCGAAGCCTGCAGCGTCCAAGCTGGCTTGGTCGAGCCGGGCCTGCGCGCGTTCTATGCGGCCTTGCCGGGACGGTCGGCTGATTTCCGGTTCGACATCCGCTCGGGTCAGGCGATGTTCAGTCATCATGGCAACGTGCACCGGTTTCCCGGATGACAGGGACCCGTTGCGGGCCGCAGAGTCAAAACGGGCCGCGCCTTTTTCAAAGGCACGACCCGTTTCGATCGGACAGGGTTCTCAGTCTCGCCCCCTCGAATACTATCTACAAAATCACGAACTAAAACTTCGATACATTCGAGACTGATCCACATTCCCAATCGGGATGTCACATTGATGCCCGATTTCAACCGGGGCGACAGTGAAGCAGTTCACATTCGCAGAAACTTTTTTACAAATTTCTCCACTCGAAGAATCCGGGCCCGGCACGGTGCAGCAGTTCTGCCGCCATGGCCCGGCCCATTTCCGCTGCGTCCTCCGTCGAACCGGTCTCGCTCTCACTGATGGCATCCGATCCGTCCGGGCGCAGCACTTCGCCGCGTAGGCACAACTGCCCATCGGCAAGTTCCGCCAGACCGGCAATCGGAGTTTCGCAGGACCCGTCCAGCGCGGCCAGCAACGTGCGCTCGGCCGCCAGACGACAGGCCGTTTCAGAGTGATGAATGGCTTCCAGCATCTCGGCGGCCCGGTGGTCGTCCGCGCGGCGTTCGATGCCGATCGTACCCTGCGCGATAGCCGGCAGCATGTCGTCGGGCGAGATCGCGGTGGCAGGGACGTCCTGCATGTTCAGGCGGCGGAGGCCGGCCATGGCCAGGAACGTGCATTCGGCCACACCATCAGCCAGCTTCTTCAGCCGGGTCTGCACGTTGCCCCGGAACTCGACCACGTTCAGATCGGGCCGGCGGTGCAGCAATTGGGCCCGTCGCCGCAGCGACGAAGTGCCGACGACCGCGCCTTCGGGCAGGTCATGGATCGAGTTGAGGCGGGGCGAGATGAAGGCATCGCGCACGTCCTCGCGCGGCAGGAACGTGTCCAGCACCAGCCCCTGCGGCTGTTCGACGGGCATGTCCTTGGTCGAGTGCACGGCGATGTCGATGTCCTCGCCCAGCATCGCCTCTTCGATTTCCTTGGTGAACAGGCCCTTGTTGCCGATCTCTTTCAACGGGCGGTCCGCGTCGATCATGGCGCGGTTGTCGCCGGTGGTCTTGATCACCACGATCTCGAACGCCTGTTCCGGCAGATCGAAGGCATCGCACAGCCGCTGACGGGTTTCATGGGCCTGGGCCAGCGCCAGCGGCGAACCACGGGTGCCGATCTTCAGCGGCGATGCGGGGGTGGGCAAGGTCAAAGTCATGGGCACAGCTTTAGTCGCGTCACATTGCCCTGACAATGGGGGCCACGCTTGACATTTTGCCGCTGAAGGCGGACCCGTTGCGCAAACCGGAATAGTGGGGGCTGACATGGCCGAGAACAAGAAACTGCTGCGGGCGCTGGCGGGCGAGGTACTGGACACGCCGCCGATCTGGATGATGCGACAGGCCGGACGCTATCTGCCGGAATACCGCGCGACGCGGGAACAGGCGGGCGATTTCCTGTCGCTGTGCTACACCCCCGATCTGGCGGCCGAGGTGACGCTGCAGCCGATTCGCCGCTATGGGTTCGATGCCGCGATCCTGTTTGCCGACATCCTGCTGGTGCCGCAGGCGCTGGGCGCCGACCTTTGGTTCGTCACCGGCGAAGGGCCGCGCCTGTCGACGATCACGCAGCAACCGGATTTCGATGCGTTGAAGCCGGTTGATGCGATTCACGAGACCTTGTCGCCCGTCTATGAAACCGTGCGCATCCTGTCGCGCGAGCTGCCGTCCGAAACGACCCTGATCGGCTTTGCCGGCGCTCCGTGGACCGTTGCCACCTATATGATCGCCGGGCGTGGCACCCCCGATCAGGGTCCCGCCCACGCCCTGCGCGAGGAAAACACCGCGCTGTTCGAGGCGTTGCTGGACCGGATCACGGCGGCCACGATCGAATACCTGTCGGCTCAGATCGAAGCGGGGGCCGAGGTGGTCAAGATTTTCGACAGCTGGGCCGGGTCGCTGAAAGGCGCGGCTTTCACCAAATACGCGGTCGAGCCGTGCCGGATCATCACCCAGGCGCTTAAGGAGCGCCACCCGGGCATTCCCGTCATCGGTTTCCCGCGTGAGGCGGGCGAGGGTTATGTCGGTTTCGCGAAGACCACCGGTGTCGATTGCGTGGCGCTGGACAACTCGGTTGCGCCGGAATGGGCGGCCGAGCATGTGCAGGTGGATGGCTGCGTGCAAGGCAACCTGGCTTCGTCTCACATGGTCACCGGCGGGCAGGCGCTGGTGGATGAGACCCGCCGCATCTTGCGCGCCTTTTCCAAGGGGCCGCATATTTTCAATCTGGGTCACGGGATCACTCCGGATGCCGACCCGGAGAATGTGCAGTTGATGATTGACACGGTCCGCGGCAGGTAGGCGGCGCGGGAGGGGGCCCGCGCCCTCTTGACCGTTGGCCAGATGAAGGATGTGTCAGGTCTTTTTGAGAGCCTGAAGTTCGTTCAGAATTTCGGTCGTGTGTTGGCCGCGGGTCGGGCTGGGTTTCGGCTGCCATTGATGGGCGGAGAAGCGCGGGGCGGCGGCGGCCTGCAGGGTGCCGTCTGCCGTGCGCCAGGTTTGGCGGGCGGTGTTCATCGGATGGGTTGCGGCCTCGTCGGGGCTGAGCACCGGGGCGACGCAGGCGTCTGAGCCTTCGAACAGTTTGGCCCAATGGTCGCGCGGTTTGGTTGCGAAGATTTCCGCCAGGCGCCGGGTCAGGTCTGGCCAGAGCGTGCTGTTATACGGTTGCTGGAACGCCGGATCCTGGGACAGGCCCAGGATTTCGAGGAATTGGGCATAGAATTTCGGCTCGAGGCATTGGACCGAAACAAAGCCGCCATCCGCGCAGGCGTAGGTGCGGCTCCAATGCGGGCCGTCCAGCAGGCTCTGGCCGCGCGAGTCGGACAGGTTGCCTGTCTGGCGCAGGCTCATCAGCAGGTTCATCATGTGCGCGGACCCGTCGTAGATGGCGGCGTCGACCACTGTGCCTGTGCCCGTTGTGCGCGCGTTCAGCAGCCCGGCCAGTATGCCGGTGACCAGATACATTGCGCCGCCGCCGATATCGCCGACCAGCGTGGCCGGGGTCATCGGTTCGCTGCCGGGTGGTGAGCCGTACCAGAGTGCCCCCGACAGGGCGATGTAGTTCAGATCATGTCCTGCGGTGTCGGCAAGCGGGCTGTCTTGGCCCCAGCCGGTCATGCGGCCATAGACCAGCGCCGGGTTCAGGGCGTGGCAGGTATCGGGCCCCAGGCCCAACTTCTCCATCACGCCGGGGCGGAAGCCTTCGATCAACGCATCGGCGGTTGCGATCAGACGCCGGGCGGTTTCGAGGTCGTTGGGGTCCTTGAGGTCGAGCGCGATCGACCGCTTGCCCCGGTCCAGCACGGATCGGTCCGGCATGCCCGGTGTGACGGCGCCCCCCTTGCGGTGGATGGTCACGACATCGGCCCCCAGATCCGCCAGCATCATGGCGGCGAACGGGCCGGGGCCTAGCCCCTCGATTTCGACAACACGGATTCCGTTCAGCATGAGCAGCACTCCCTCGCGGCGATGCTGGCCGGGGCCAAGTAGGAATGCAAGACCGACCGGCATCGACGCGGCGTCTGGCATCGGTCTGATCCGGAACGGGAAAAACCAGCAAACACATCGGAATACTTGCCAGCTTGGGGCCAGCGGCGTAGCGTGCTGTCCGGGGTGGATCAGCGAGGGGTAGGATGCGTCTTTGGATCACGATCAGTGCCGCCATGGTCTTGGCGGTTCTGGTGGCAATCATCCTTCTGCTGCACCCGCCCGGCGACCTGCGCATGGCAGCCGGACCGGCGGGTGGTGCCTATATCGAAGTGGCGCAGGACTATTCCGATATCCTTGCCGAGGATGACATTCGGCTCGAGATCGTCGAAACCGCAGGGTCGGTCGAAAATGCGCGTCTCCTGGAAGACGGGGCTGTGGATGTGGCCTTCTTGCAGGGCGGCATCGAAGTTGACCCGGATCGGGCGCAGGCCATCGGAACCGTGTTTTTCGAGCCGATGATTTTCATGGCGCGCGAGGATGCGTGGATTCCGCCCAATCCCGCGCTGTGGCGTGGGTTGAGCATCAACAGCGGTGCGCCCGGGTCCGGCACCGCGGACGCATTCCGCGACTTCGAGCGCGCGGTCGGGCTGGCCCAAGAGGATAACGTGCATGTTGCACTGCCCTATGACCAGGCGGCCGACGCCTTGTTGGACAGAACGTTGGACATCGCCGTCTTTGTTGCGCCGATCGAAGCCCCCTACCTGCTGGCCGCCTACGAGGTGCCGGGACTGAAGGTTCTGAACCTTGAACATGTCGAGGCGATTTCGCGTCGTTTGTCCTATGCCACCGTGGTGACCGTACCGACCGGAGGCATGTCGCTGAACCCGGTTTTACCGCCGCGCCCGGTTGATCTGATCGCTCTCGAGGCGCGACTGGTCGTGCGGCCGGGACTGCATCCGGCGTTGGTCAACCGGCTGACGATGGCGGCGATCGCCTTGCACGAGGCTCAGGGCATCATCAATGACCCCGGGGCCTTTCCGGGGATCGAAGGGACCGCATTGCCCCTCAACAACACCGCACGGCAGCTGATACTTGAAGGGCCATCCACCTGGCATGATTGGTTGCCTTATTGGGTGGCGGCGCAGGTCAATCGGGTTTTCCTTTTGTTCCTGCCGTTCTTTTTCATCGTCCTTCCGCTGGTCCGGTTGTTGCCGCGCATCTACGCCTATTTCCAACGATGGCGTGTCTGGCAGCACTACCCGGAAATTCGTCTGATCGAACAGGACCTGGCCGACAACCCTTCCGCGGAAGACCTCGCGCGGATGCAAGGCCAATTGCAGGTGCTGGACGAAAAGCTGGCGGACCTACGGCTGCCAGCGGCCTACAGGCAAGGGCAGTATGATGCCCGTCTGCATCTGGAACTGGTGCAGAAACGGATTTCCGACATGCGGGCTCAGGATTCCAGGGGCGGCGGGTAATGTGTGGAACACGGTTGCCGCAACGGCAGTTCGTGGATAGGTCATTGGTCGAATATCAGACATTTAAGAAAGGGGGGTGCTCCCATGCAAATGAGTGACACGCGTGAAATTCAGGCGGCGCCGTCCGATGTCTATGCGGCCCTGCTGGACCCCGAGGTGCTGAAAGCCTGCGTGCCCGGTGCGCAAGAGGTTTCGGGCAATCCGACGGACGGTTACGAGGCGACCGTGGTGCAGAAGGTCGGGCCGGTAAAGGCCACGTTCAAAGGCACCGTCACGATGTCCGACATGGTTGAGGGTCAAAGCCTGACCATCGCCGGTGAGGGCAAAGGCGGGGCCGCGGGTTTTGCAAAGGGCAGCGCCAGTGTCACGTTCAGCGCCAGTGACAGCGGTGGAACGGTTCTGGCCTATGACGTGGATGCCAAGGTTGGCGGCAAGCTGGCGCAGCTTGGCAGCCGGTTGATCGACGGCTTTGCCAAAAAGATGGCTGACCAGTTCTTCTCGAACCTTCAGCAGCATTTCGAAGGCCCTGCAGCGCCGGAAGAGGCCGGCAAAGACACCTCCGAGGGGGAAAAGAAAGGCTGGCTGGGTCGCCTGACCGGGCGCGAGTGAAACCTGCGTTTGTGCGCAGAGGACTGTGCGAATTTGGTCTGTTCGGCAATCCTCTGGCGCGATACTGTCCCGGCCAGAACTGGGAAAACGCATGACGACAATTCTTTCGATCAAGGATTTGCGCAAAACCTATGCCGGCGGGTTCGAAGCGCTGAAAGGCGTATCGCTGGACATCGAAGAGGGCGAGATCCTGGCCCTGCTCGGCCCGAACGGGGCGGGAAAGACAACCCTGATCTCGACGGTTTGCGGGATTACCACGCCCACGTCTGGGACCGTCACAGTAGGGGGGCACGACATCCTCACGGACTTTCGTGCAGCCCGGCGCATGATCGGCCTCGTGCCGCAGGAAATTGCGCTGGAGCCGTTCGAGAAGGTCTGGAACACCGTACGGTTTTCGCGCGGTCTGTTCGGCTATGGGCAGGACAGCGCGCGGATCGAGGAGATCCTGCGCAAGCTATCGCTGTGGGACAAGCGCAAGAACGCGATCAAGGAACTGTCGGGCGGCATGAAGCGGCGGGTGCTAATCGCCAAGGCGCTGGCGCACGAGCCGCGGGTGCTGTTTCTGGATGAACCCACCGCCGGTGTGGATGTCGAACTGCGCAAGGACATGTGGGCCATCGTCGACGAGTTGAAGGCTGCCGGTGTCACCATCATTCTGACCACCCACTACATCGAAGAGGCCGAAGCCATCGCCGACCGGATCGGTGTGATCGACAAGGGCGAACTGATGCTGGTGCAGGACAAAAACACCTTGATGGCGCAGATGGGCAAGAAGCAGATCGAGGTCATGCTGACCCGCACGATCTCGGACATTCCCGGCAGTCTGGCCCACCACAATCTGGTGCTGAACGGGCAGGGCGATGCGCTGATCTATACCTATGACACCAATGCCGATCGCACTGGCATCACCACTTTGCTGAATGACGTGGCCGAGGCGGGGCTGGTGCTGCGTGACGTTCAGACCCGGCAATCGAGCCTGGAAGAGATTTTCGTCAACCTCGTGTCCGGAGATGCCGCATGAACTGGTCCGCCATCGCCGCCATCTACCGGTTCGAAATGGCCCGGTTCTTCCGTACCCTCGCGCAGAGCTTTCTGTCACCGGTTCTGTCGACCTCGCTGTACTTCGTGGTGTTTGGCACTGCCATTGGCAGTCGCATCCAGGAGGTCGAGGGCGTCTCCTACGGCGCCTTCATCGTGCCGGGGCTGATCATGCTGTCGGTGGTGATGCTGTCGATCTCGAACGCGTCCTTTGGAATCTATTTCCCCAAGTTCCTGGGCACGATCTACGAACTGCTCTCGGCACCGGTGAACTTCATCGAGATCGTGATCGGCTATGTGGGCGCCGCCGCGACCAAGGCGTTGTTCGTGGGATTGGTGATCCTGACCACCGCCACGTTCTTCGTGGACATCCGCATCGAGCATCCCTTCGCGATGGCCGCCTTTCTGATCCTGTCCTGCCTCAGCTTTTCCCTGCTGGGCTTCATCATCGGGATCTGGGCCAGCAACTTCGAACAGATGTCTCTGGTGCCGCAGCTTGTCGTCACACCTCTGATCTTTCTGGGCGGCACGTTCTACTCGATCTCGATGCTGCCGCCGGTGTGGCAGACGATCTCGTTGTTCAACCCGGTGGTCTATTTGATCTCGGGCTTTCGCTGGTCGTTTTACGGGCTTTCGGACGTGCCCATTCTGCTTAGCCTTCTGGCGATCCTGGCCTTTACCGGCTTTTGCCTGGCGGTCATCGGTTGGATCTTCAAAACCGGGTGGCGCATCCGCAGCTAGGGCGTTGCATTTTTGCCGTGGCTGAACAGGATTTTGGTTCACGTCACGTTCATGGCATGTGGGGTCCCTTGTTTAAGGGGCGGACGCACTCTACATCGGCACCCATGAAACTCAGCCTGCCGTTTCTCAACAAGCAGCCAACCGTGGCTGTCGTTCGCCTGTCCGGAGCCATTGGAATGGCTGGCCGAGCCTCGCTGAACGATGCCTCTTTGGCACCGGTTCTGGAAAAAGCCTTCCGCAAGGGAAAACCTGCCGCCGTCGCGCTCGAGATCAATTCGCCGGGCGGATCGCCGGTGCAAAGCTCGCTGATCGGTGCGCGGATCCGACGGTTGGCCGACGAGTTCAAGGTGCCAGTCCATGCCTTTGTCGAGGACGTGGCGGCCTCGGGTGGTTATTGGCTTGCGGCTTCGGCGGACGAGATCTGGGCGGATGACAGCTCGGTTCTGGGGTCGATCGGGGTCATCTCCTCGGGGTTCGGAGCCCATGTTTTTCTGGCCCGTCAGGGGATCGAGCGGCGCGTGCACACCGCCGGGAAATCCAAATCGATGCTGGACCCGTTCTCTCCGGAGAAAGAAGAGGATGTCGCGCGTCTCAAGGGGCTGTTGGAGGACATCCACCAGAATTTCATTGCCTATGTGAAAGCTCGGCGCGGCAGTCGCTTGGACGAGGCCGCCGATCTGTTTACCGGTGAAATCTGGCTGGCGCGGCGTGCGCATGAACTTGGGCTGATCGACGGCATCGCGCATCTGAAGCCAAAGATGCAGGAAGTGTTTGGCGACAAGGTCAAATTCCGGCGCTACGGGTTGCGCCGACCGATCTGGTCGCGTTTCGGAACGGACATGGCGCAGGACGCCATTTCCCTGCTCGAGGAGCGCGCGGCCTACGCGCGCTTTGGTATGTGACGTGATCGTCAAGGTCGTCATTCTGTTTCTGGTTGCCATGGGGGTCCTGGCGATGTTCGGAAAGCTGCGCTTTCCCGGCCAACAGCGATTGAACTCCGCGAAATGTCCGCGCTGCGGTCGATTCCGGATCGGCAAGGGCCCCTGCAAATGTGAGCAAGGAGGGCGTCGATGACGGCCTGGCTGCTTTCCGGTCTTGGCTTGTTGATCCTGCTGTTGGCCGGTGACGCGCTGGTGCGGGGTGCGGTGAATCTCAGCCTGCGCTTGGGTGTTCCCGCCCTGATCGTCAGCCTGACGATCGTGGCCTTCGGTACCTCGGCGCCAGAGCTTCTGATCGCCATCAAGGCCATCGAGGAAAATGCGCCCGGTATCGCGTTGGGCAATGTCGTCGGTTCGAACACGGCCAACATCCTGCTGGTCTTGGGTTTGCCGGCCTTGCTGGCCACGATCCACAGCAGCGAATGCAACACGCGCAGAAACTACATCTTCATGTTGCTGGCCTCGGTTCTGTTCATCGGTTTGGCCTTTTGCGGGGAATTCAACCTGTTCAGCGGGGCAATCCTGCTGGCGGGATTGGCTCTGATCCTGCTCAACGCCTTCCGAGAAGCGCACGCGCATCGCAACTCCTGCTCGGAAGAGCAGGACCTGGAAACGCTGGAAGAGGCCGACCCGGACATGCCGTACTGGAAGGTGTCGCTGTATCTGGTGCTGGGGCTGATTGGCCTGCCGATGGGCGCGCATCTTCTGGTCGACAACGCGACCATCATTGCGCGGACCTACGGGGTCAGTGAAACGGTGATCGGGTTGACGCTGGTCGCGGTCGGAACCTCGCTTCCCGAACTGGCGACCACCGTCATGGCCGCGTTGCGCCGGCAGGCCGATGTTGCTCTGGGCAACGTCATCGGTTCGAACATGTTCAACCTTCTGGGCATTGTCGGTATCGCCACGCTGTTCGGGCGCATCCCCGTGGATCCCGAATTCCTGCAATTCGATCTTTGGGTCATGCTGGGCTCGTCCTTGCTGCTGATCCCGTTCGTTTTCTTCAAGCAAGACATCACCCGGGTCTGGGGGTTCATCTTGACACTGCTTTACGTCACATACGTCGTGATCTTGTTGGCCTGATCTGACTGAAAGGAGCCCCTTCATGACCCGAGCACTGGTGACCGGCGCCGGCATTCGACTGGGGCGGGCCATGGCGTTGTATCTGGCGAAACGTGGCATGGACGTTGCCGTGCACCACGCAACCTCGGGCGCAGCCGCTGCCGAGACCTTGTCCGAGATCCAGTCGATGGGCCGCAATGCCGTGGCGCTGCAGGCCGATCTGCTGGACGAGGATCAGGTGCAGACCCTTTTGCCGCGGGCGGCCGAGACGCTGGGCGGTCCGATCACCTGTCTGGTCAACAATGCGTCGATCTTCGAATACGACAACATCCGCACTGCCACCCGGCAAAGCTGGGATCGCCACATGGACAGCAACCTGCGCGCGCCCTTCGTGCTGACGCAGGCCATGGCAAGTCAGGGTCTGGAACCCGAGATGGATGAGAATGACGAACCCGTCGCGACCGGCTTGATCGTGAATATGGTCGACATGCGGGTGCGCAAACTGACGCCTGAGTTCATGTCCTACACCATCGCCAAGATGGGGCTATGGGCATTGACCCGGACGGCGGCCCAGGCACTGACGCCGGCCATTCGCGTCAATGCCATTGGGCCGGGTCCAACCCTGCAGGGACATCGGCAAAGTCCCCAGCACTTCAAGACCCAACGCGAAAACACGGTCCTGGAACGCGGTGCAAACCCGTCGGATATCAACGCGGCTCTTGGGTATTTTCTGGACGCACATGCGGTCACGGGCCAGCTTTTGTGCGTTGATGGTGGCCAGCATTTGGGCTGGCAAACGCCTGATGTAGTGGGCCTTGAATAGGTATTGGCCCTGCAAGTTTTGCACCGCTCTCGATCCTGTTACAGGTTCGTTACAAAAATGTCTTTTTTTTCATACACTTGTAAAACGAGAATAAAAATATCGTTTATAATCAATACGTTGAATTTGTGCCTATTTATTGTGCAACGCAGTGAAAACACAAGGATTCAAGGAAAAATCACGGTGCAGGGAAAGTTGTCCGCACAGTTATCCACAAGAATCGTGGATTTGTTTTCTCTTGATCTGAGGCGCGCAAGATTGCAGCCACGGTCAGAGAATCGTATCTCTCTCTCATGACCGCCGACAGCGCCCCTCAATCCCAGCCTCAGCCGACCGGCTATGCCTGCATCCAGAAATACGTGAAGACGCTGGACAGTTCGCCGGGTGTCTATCGGATGCTGGATGCGGACAGCCGGGTTCTGTATGTCGGCAAGGCGCGCAACCTGCGGGCCCGGGTGTCGAACTACACCCGTCCGGGACATTCCGGCCGGATCGAGCGGATGATCGCCTCGACCGCGTCGATGATGTTCCTGACCACTCGGACCGAGACCGAGGCGCTGCTGCTGGAGCAGAACCTGATCAAGCAGCTCAAGCCCAAATACAACGTGTTGCTGCGCGACGACAAAAGCTTTCCCAACATTCTGGTGGCCAAGGACCACCCATTTCCGCAGATCAAGAAACACCGCGGCGCCAAGAAGGAAAAGGGTGCCTATTTCGGACCCTTCGCCAGCGCAGGCGCGGTGAACCGCACGCTGAACCAACTGCAGAAGGCGTTTCTGCTGCGCAACTGCTCGGATTCGATGTTCGACAGTCGCACCCGGCCCTGCCTGCTCTACCAGATCAAGCGTTGCTCGGGGCCGTGCGTGGGTATGATTTCGCAGGCCGATTATGCCGAAAGCGTGCGCGATGCCGAGCGGTTCCTGTCCGGCCGCTCGACCCGGATCCAGGAGGAACTGGCCGCGCAGATGCAGGAAGCCTCGGACGCGATGGAGTTCGAGCGCGCCGCCGCCCTGCGCGACCGGATCCGCGCGCTGACGCAGGTGCAGACGGCGCAGGGCATCAACCCGCGCGGGGTGGCCGAGGCGGATGTGATCGGCCTCTATATGGACAGCGGTCAGGCCTGTGTTCAGGTGTTCTTCATCCGCGCCAACCAGAACTGGGGCAACCGCGATTTCTATCCGCGGGTCGGGCCCGACGTCTCCCCGGCCGAGGTGATGGAGGCCTTTCTGGGCCAGTTCTACGACAACAAGGAACCGCCGCGCCAACTGATCCTGTCGGAAGCGATCGAGAACGCGGACCTGATGCAGCAGGCCCTGTCGGAAAAGGCCGGCCGCAAGGTCGAGATCCTGGTGCCGCAGCGGGGCGAAAAGCTGGAACTGGTCTCGGGCGCGCTGCGCAACGCCCGCGAGGCGCTGGCCCGCCGCATGTCGGAAAGCGCGACGCAGGCCAAGCTGCTGCGCGGTCTGGCCGAGGCCTTCGATCTGGACGCGCCACCGAACCGGATCGAAGTCTACGACAACTCGCATATCCAGGGCACCAACGCGGTAGGCGCGATGATCGTGGCCGGTCCCGAGGGGTTCATGAAGAACGCCTATCGCAAATTCAACATTCGCGGCGACGACCTGTCGCCGGGCGACGATTTCGGCATGATGAAAGAGGTGCTGACCCGCCGCTTCACCCGCTTGTTGAAAGAGGACCCCGACCGCGACAAGGGCCTGTGGCCCGATCTGTTGCTGATCGATGGGGGTGCAGGGCAGGTGAGTGCCGTGCACGAGATCATGCAGGCGCACGGGGTCGAGGACATCCCCATGGTCGGTGTCGCCAAGGGCGTCGATCGCGACCACGGCAAGGAAGAGTTCCACCGCATCGGCCAGCGCCCCTTTGCCCTGAAACGCAACGACCCGGTTCTGTATTTCATTCAGCGGCTACGGGACGAGGCGCACCGCTTTGCCATCGGCACCCACCGCGCCAAACGGGCCAAGGCGATGGGAGCGACGCCTCTGGATGAAATCCCCGGCGTAGGCGCGTCCCGCAAACGCGCCCTGCTGGCGCATTTCGGCAGCGCAAAGGCGGTCAGCCGTGCCAATCTGGCGGATCTGAAGGCCGTGGACGGGATCTCGGCCGGTCTGGCGCAGAAGGTCTATGATTTCTTTCACGAAAAGGGCTGAGGCCGCTGGCGCCCGCGCCACAGGATGTAAAGCCCCGAGGCCACGATCAGCGCGCTGCCCAGCCACATGGTCTGGTCCAGATGCTCGTCGAATATCAGCACGCCCAGCCCGATGCCGAACAGAAGGCGGGTATAGCGAAACGGAGTTACGGCCGACACTTCACCCGTCCGCATGGCCAGCATCAGCGAAGAATAGGCCACCGCGCCCATCACCACGGCTCCAGTCAGGTGCAGGGCGGCTCGGGCGTCCACCGGCACCGCGGCGGCGCCTTCGAAAGCCCGGTACAGTCCACCGGCGACGACAATTGACAGAAAGCCATAAAACCCAAGAACGGTGGTGCCCAACGTGGCGGGGGCGGCGCGGCTGGCCAGATCGCGGCCGGCAAAGCCCAGCATTCCCAGTACCGCAAGAATGGACAGGGCCGAGAAACTGTCTCCGGTTGGCTGGATGATGACCACCACTCCGATCAGTCCGACCAGAATGGCACTCCAGCGCCGCCAGCCGACGGTTTCCCCGAAGAACAGCGCGGCACCCGCCACCACGACCAGCGGCGTGGCCTGCAGGATCACCGTGGCCGAGGACAGCGGCGTCAGGGCGATGGCCAGTACATAGAACAGGCGGCCGAAGACTTCGAACAGCCCCCGGATCTTCATCGGCTTGGACAGGACATCGGGGTGCAGCAACCGCCGCCCCTGTAGCAACGCGGCTCCGGCAAAAATCAACGCCCCGCCCAGCCCGAACAGCACCAGAACCTGCCAGATGGGCAGCGCTTTGGCGGCACTTTTCAACAGCGCGTCCTCCAGGGCGAACCCGGCCATGGCCGCGATCATCCAGGCGCTGCCGATCAGGTTGGCGCGCGCATCGGTTCTGATATGTGAGGTCACGGGGCGGATCTTTCTTGGTGTGCCGATACCCGCGCAACCTGACCCGTTATTCGCGCCGCGCCAAGGGGGAAACGGTCATCGATCCTCCGCCTGCGACGGTCTGACCTGTCGTGGTCCAAACACCTGTGTTCTTGGCAGTTTTTTGTCGTGCCGTCTTTTCTGTTCCCGGTCATGGTTGTAGGGTCCAGCGCATGAAGTGGAACCTGCCGAATATTCTGACTTTGCTGCGCCTACTGGCCGCGCCCGGCCTGGCGGTGATGTTTCTGTATTTCACACGGCCCTACGCGGATTGGTTCGCGCTGATCCTGTTCCTGTCGGCGGCCATAACCGATTGGTTCGACGGCTATCTGGCGCGCGCGTGGAAGCAGGAAACCAAGATGGGTGCAATGCTGGACCCGATCGCCGACAAGGCGATGGTGGTGATCGCGCTGATGATCTTGGTCGGCTATTCGACCGAGCACTGGACGCCCTGGCTGGTGCTGCCCGCCACCGTGATCCTGTTCCGCGAGGTCTTCGTCTCGGGCCTGCGCGAGTATCTGGGCGACGTGGCCGGAACGCTCAAGGTCACCAAGCTGGCCAAATGGAAGACGACCGCGCAGATGGTGGCGATCGCCGTGCTGTTTTCGCAGGGCATATTCGAGCACTATTTCGTCATGTCCACCTTCGGCATGGATGCCGCGCTGATCGACCAGATCCTGTCGGGCCAGGTCGAGGACATCTCGGGCCTGCAATGGAAGCTGGATGGCATGTTCTGGTCGGGCCGCATCGGCTTGTGGCTGCTGTGGATTGCGGCGACGCTGACATTGATCACCGGCTACGACTACCTACGTAAAGCTATGCCCCATCTGAAGGAGGGCTGACGCATGGATGTCCTGTATTTCGCCTGGGTCCGCGAGCGGATCGGCGTGCCGAAGGAAAAGGTCGAAACCACTGCGGCCACGGTCTCCGATCTGGTGGCGGAACTCAGCGCCCGCGAAGACCGCTATGCCGCGGCCTTTGCCGACATCTCCGCCCTGCGGGTCGCGCTGGATCAGGAGCTGTCGGATTTCGACGCGCCGCTGGCCGGCGTCCGCGAAGTGGCCTTTTTCCCGCCCATGACCGGCGGCTAGGGCGATGCGGATCTCCGTCCAGCAAGAGCCGTTCGATCTGGGGGCCGAGGCCAATGCCTTTGCCGCGGGTGACACGGCCTATGGCGCCATCGTCACCTTTACCGGTGTCGTGCGAGATCTGGCGCAGACCGATCTGGCCTGCATGGAGATCGAGCATTATCCCGGCATGACCGAACGCGCCATCGCCAAGATCGCCGAGGAAGCCAAGAACCGGTGGTCGCTGGGTGACGTGCTGGTGATCCATCGCCACGGGCGGCTGGCCCCGGGTGACCGGATCATGATGGTCGCAACGGCAGCCCCGCATCGCAAGGATGCGTTCGAGGCCGCCGAATACCTGATGGATTATCTGAAATCCCGCGCCCCGTTCTGGAAGAAGGAAATCACAGGTTCGGGCGCGGAGTGGGTTGCCGCCAAGGACGAGGACGAGGACGCGCTGTCGCGATGGTAGGCGCTCAGTCGGCGTTGTTGATCCGGCCGCGCAATTCCTCGGCTTCCTGGCGGGCGGCGCGCAGCCCGTCCATGGCCGCGGCCAGCTCGGCCTCGGTCTGGGTCAGCTGGTTGGTCAGCTCGGCCTCGCGCTGCTGCAGATAGGTGATCGCCTGATCACGGGTTTCCTCGGCCTCGTGCAGCTCCTGGCTCATGCGGTCCAGATCAGCCACGTCGGATTGGCGCACGCGCGACAGGCGGTGCACCAGCCAGTTGGCGAACCAGCCCATGCAGAAGGCGGCGAACAGGATGACGGCGGTGGCGATGATGAATTCGGTTCTGTTCAACTTACTGGTCCCCTGCATCCGTTTCGGATGCTTCTTCTTCTGTTGGCGCAGGTTCGGTTGCGCTTGTCTGGGTCTCCAATGCTTCCAGACCGGTTTCCTGATTGGCGACCGGCTCGGGCCGGATCAGGCGGAATTCGATGCGCCGGTTTTTCTCGCGCCCGTCTTCGGTGTCATTGTCTGCAATTGGCTGCGTCTCACCATAGCCTGCGGCCGAGTAGCTTTTGGTCGGCACCCGGCGGGCGCGCAATTCGTTCAGGATGGACTGGGCGCGTGACTGGCTCAGCTGCTGGTTCATCTCTTCACGGCCCTGGCTGTCGGTATGACCTTGGATTTCAATCCGGATCGGTCCGCATTCGCGCAGGATCTCGGCAATCTGGTTCAGACTGTCGCGGGATTCTGATGAGACCGTTGCCGACCCGGGCTCGAACGTGATCTTGCGGGTTTCCTGAACCTCGGCGATGCGACTTTCGCACTGCTCGGGGTCTGGCAGCGCGTCTTCGGGTTCGGGCGGGGGCTGATAGGTGATCGACAGGTCAAAGTCCTGCGCATCGCCCAGCTTGTCGGACAGCAGGCCCGCGATCTGTGCCTTGGCGTCTTCATCATGGCTGACGCCTGTCAACTCGACCTTGTCGGGCGTTACGGTCAGCACGCCGTTGTTCAGCCAGGACAGGGATTCCAGCCCCGCCAGAACGCGCACGGGCCAGTCCTGCGGCATCTGGTCGACCACGCGGGCGGCACTGTGAACCTGATCGGATCCGAAGGCAGCCCGGGCGTAGCTGTCGATCATGTCGCGCTGCAAATCGTCGCCCAGACGGCCGCGCAATTGTACCAGACCTTCCGGGCTGCGGGTGGCGGTGAATTCCACAGGTCCGGCTTGTTCGTTGTTTTCGGGTTCGGGCAGAACCGCGTGCAGGGCGAACACTTCGGGCAGGGCGTTCTCCAACTCGCCCACGACCTTGTCGAAGGTGGCCGGGCTGGTGTTCGGTTCAGCAATCAGCGTGATGTCGGCATCCGACATCGTGACCGATCCTTGCCCGATCTCGGACAGAGCCCGGATACTCAGTTCAGCGGCCTGTGCCCATCGGGGCGATGGCACACCCAGGCCGATCGTGCAGGTATAGGGCCCTGACAGCCCGGCATCCTGCGCGGCCGCTACAATGGTGTCGCGCGCCTTTTCATCCTGTGCCGAACAGGCGTCGAACTGGCCGCCTTCCTCCGAAATCAGGTAGCGCAGGGTGAACGGAGTGATCACCGGGCGCGGTGCCGAAATCGCCAGACCGATGCGCAAGCTGGGCGGCGCGGCGCGTGTCAGCTCTTGTTCCAGCCGTTCTTTTTCCTGCTGGCTGTCAGCGATGGCAGTGATCTTGACCAGGTCGGGGCTGGCGGAAACCTTGGCTCGCGGCAGCTTGGACAGGGCAAGGATGGCATAGGAAGTCGCGTCGTCCCAGCCTTTGGGTTTCTTGTAGTCTGCGGTTTCCAGCAGGTCCGACACCCTTGCCTGCGGGTCCAGCTTCTGCAGCCGGTCCATCAGAGCGTTGCGATCCACGCTGGCCGGAACCAACCCGATCACGGAAATGCCGCTGTCGTTCCGGAGAATTTCGGCCGAGAATTTGGGCGGAGTCAGGTCAGCCGTCGGGGCAATGTCCATCTCGTCGATCACCCGAGAGGTGTCGACCTGTGTACCGGCCGCGGTCAGCGCGTTGAATCGGGTGGCCTCGTCCGGGGCAGTACCGGTCAGCACAACGCGCAGCCCATCCGCCTGCACTTCGGCCCACTCATGGCCCTGCATGCTCAGTGCATTTCGAACGGCAGTTTCCGAGGTTTCTTCGATCTTGGTCACTGCGAATCCGGCGGCCAGCAGACAGACCCCCGCCGACACGACAAAGATCAGGGCTGATGTCAGGAAATACGGCAAGCGCATGAGCGGTTTCTTATCTCCTCGGGCCATTGGGCGGGACTCTTACAGGCACCGGTACCGAGGTGCAATCAGAGGAGCAATGCGACGCAAAGGAAGATGAGCGGAATAAGGCCGGTGTCCCGGTTGGCGCGAAACAGCTGCAGCAGTTTCGCGTTGTCTTCGATGTCCAGCCCGCGCAGTTGCCACGCCATGTGCCACCCCATTGCCCAAGGTCCACCGATGGCCACGACCAGCGCCAGCACGCTGGCATTGGGCAGCGCGGCCTCGACGATGGCCAGCCCCATCAGCGCCACGGTCGCCACAAGGAAATACTTCAGCCATTTCGCGGTGTCGGTCCCGAACAGACGCGCGGTGGACTTGATGCCGATCAGCTCGTCATCCTCGGCGTCCTGGTGGGCATAGATCGTGTCGTAGAACAGCGTCCAGGCGATGCCGGACAAGTATAGCAGGATCGCGGGCCATTCGACCGTGCCGCGATGCGCCGCCCAGGCCAGCAGGGCGCCCCAGTTGAAGGCCAGCCCCAGAAACACCTGCGGCCACCAGGTGAAGCGCTTGGCATAGGGATAGATCGTCACCGGCAGCAGCGACAGGACGCCCATCGCGATGGCCGCCTGGTTGAAGGTCAGCAGGATCGCGAGCGCCAGAAGGCACTGGAGGCCCATCCAGATCACCGCCTGCCGCACGCTGACCTGACCCGAGGGGATGGGCCGCGAGCGCGTACGGGCGACCTGGGCGTCGAATTTGCGGTCGGTGATGTCGTTCCAGGTGCACCCCGCGCCACGCATAAGAAAGGCCCCGGCCGCGCACCCCACGGCAATCCACAGATCGCCCCACCGCGGCTGACCGTCATGAAGGATCGCCAGCGCCAGGCCCCACCAGCACGGAAGCAACAGCAGCCACGTCCCGATCGGCCGATCCGCGCGCGACAGTCTCAGATAGGGGCGGGCAAAGGCCGGGGCGCGGGTATCGACCCAGTTGCCGGTAACGGCGTCGGCGACCTGACCGTCTGGTGTTGGGGCATTGCCTTGCATATGTAGGGTCTCATGAGTGCGAAGATCAGGCTGTATGTAGATCACCCTTTGGGTGCGGGGCAATCGGTTCCTTTGACGCGCGAGCAGGCCCATTACCTGTTCGGCGTGATGCGTCTGGCCGTGGGCGGGCAGGTGGGCCTGTTCAACGGCCGCGATGGCGAGTGGCTGGCGCAGGTGGCCGAGGCGGGCAAGCGGGGCGGTGTTCTGAGCTGTCTTGAACAGACCCGGCCACTGCAACTGCCGCCGGACCTGTGGCTGCTGTTTGCCCCGATCAAGAAGGCGCGGACCGATTTCATCGTCGAAAAGGCGGCCGAGATGGGAGCCGCCAAGATCATGCCGGTGCAGACCGCCTTCACCAATTCCGAACGCATCCGCCAGGACCGGCTGCAGACCCATGCGGTCGAGGCGGCCGAGCAATGCGGCGGCACTTTCGTGCCCGAGGTCTGCGACCTGCAGCGGCTGGACAAGCTGTTGGACAACTGGCCCGACGGCCGCCAGCTGATGTTCTGCGACGAGGCCGAGGCCGGGTCGGCCCTGCGCCTGGCCGCGCAGGACAAGGGCCGACCGTGGGCCATTCTGATCGGCCCCGAGGGCGGGTTCTCCGATGCCGAGCGCCAACGGTTGAAGGATCTGCCGTTCACGCATGTGGTCAGCCTGGGGCCGCGCATCCTACGGGCCGATACGGCGGCGGTGGCCGCGATGACCCTGTGGCAACAGGCGCTGGGGGACTGGTCCTGATGTGGCGGGTGGCGCAGCAACAGGACATTCCGGCGATTGAACGGTTTCTTCTGGACCATGTGCAAAGCTCGATGTTCGCGCTGGCCAACCTGCGAGAGTTTGGCCTGAACGCACCCGCGCCGCGCGCGATGAGCATGTGGATGCTGGGCGACCCGCTGCGCGGCGTGTTCGGCATCACCAACGAAGGCATGATTCTGCCGCAATGCCCGGATCTGCCCGAGGCCGGCCTGGCCGAGGCAGCGGATCTGATCCGGGGCCGCACGGTCATGGGGCTGGCGGGCGAGGCCACGCAAGCCCGCCGGTTTCTGCGACAGGCCGGATGGCAGGACCGAGCCGCGCATCTGGATCGGGACGAGCCCTCCTTTGCGCTGGACCTGCGCGACCTGATCGTTCCGCAAGCGGATGGCGCAAGGCTGGTGCCGCTGTCGGATGGCGACCGGAGCCTGTTGATCCGCTGGCGCGAGGCCTATCACCTGGAATCTTTGGGCACCGACCCGGGCATGGCCCGCGCGGCTGCGCAGAAGGACATCGACGGATATATTCAGCGCGACTCGCACCGGCTGCTGATGGTCGACGACCAGCCCGTCAGCATGACGGGCTTCAATGCCACGCTGCCCGAGATCGTCCAGATCGGCGGCGTGTTCACCCCGCCTGCGCTGCGTGGTCGGGCCTATGCCCGCACCGCCGTCGCCCTGCATCTGGCCGAGGCGCGGGCCGCCGGAGTGCGCAAGGCCGTTCTGTTCGCGGCTTCAAACGCCGCCGTGCGTGCTTATGTTGCTATTGGGTTTGCCCCTGCCGGGACCTTTTCACTGGTCCTGTTCAGCGATCAGATGGAGGCCGCGTCATGAGTTTCATCCGATCCGAAGCCAAACTGGCCCTGTGGCGCTGGCGCGAGGTGCTGGCCGCCGGGTTCGTTCTGATCCTTGGCCTCAGCTGGATCGGCGGCCCGGGCGGGTTGCTGGGCTGGCTGGGCTGGGTGCTTGTGCTGGTCTCGGTCGCGCTGGCCGTGATCGGCGTACAGCGCGCGCGGTTCCGGCTGGGCGCGGGCGGGCCGGGCGTGGTGTCGGTGGATGAGGGGCAGATCGCCTACCTGGGGCCGCTGGACGGCGGCATCGTCGCCACCCGCGAAATCGAGAGCCTGACTCTGGACCCTACCGCCAGCCCCGCGCATTGGGTGCTGCAGCAGCCCGGCCAGCCGCCGCTTCACATTCCCGTGAATGCCGAGGGTGCCGAGGCGCTGTTCGACGTGTTCTCGGCCCTGCCGGGGCTGCGGACCGAGCGGATGCTGTCGGAACTCAAGGGCGGGGCGTCGCATCCGGTGGTCATCTGGGAACGCCATCCCTCGCGCCCGGCACACATCCGGTTGAACTGACGGTGCATTGACACCGGGGGAGATTGCGACCACCACTGACCCCCACGACTCGACACTTCAGGATCGGAGCACGGTTCATGTCCATTCCTCAGTCCGGCGGCGGGCCGATCGAACGCCACGAACAACTGGCCGAATACTTGGCCGATGGCTGCAAACCCAAAAGCGAATGGCGCATCGGGACCGAGCACGAGAAATTCGGCTATTGCAAGGACACGCTGAAGCCGCTGCCCTATGAAGGCGAACGCTCGATCCTGGCGGTACTGCAGGGGCTGCGCGACGGGCATGGCTGGACCCCCGTGGAAGAGGCGGGCAAGCTGATCGGGCTGGAAAAGGACGGGGCCAACGTCTCACTGGAACCGGGCGGGCAGCTGGAGCTGTCAGGCGCGCCACTGGAGACCATCCACGAGACCTGCGACGAGGTGAACGCGCATCTGCGCGACGTGAAGGACATTGCCGACAAGATCGGCGTAGGCTTCATCGGGCTGGGCGCCGCGCCGATCTGGAAGCACGAGGACATGCCGCTGATGCCCAAGGGCCGGTATGTCCTGATGAACGACTACATGGAAAAGGTCGGCGACATGGGCCGCGCCATGATGCGCCGGACCTGCACGGTGCAGGTCAACATTGATTTCGGGTCCGAGGCGGACATGGTGCAGAAGCTGCGCGTGGCGCTGGCCCTGCAACCGGTGGCGACCGCGCTGTTTGCCAACTCGCCCTTCTTCGAGGGCAAGCCCAATGGCCACAAAAGCTGGCGCAGCTACATCTGGCGGCATCTGGATGACGCGCGCACCGGCATGCTGCCCTTCGTGTTCGAGGACGGCTTCGGGTTCGAGCGCTACGTGGAATATGCCTTGGATGTGCCGATGTACTTCGTCTATCGCGACGGCAAATATATCGATGCGCTGGGCATGTCGTTCCGCGATTTTCTGCAGGGCAAGCTGCCCGCGCTGCCGGGCGAGACGCCGACGCTTTCGGATTGGGCCGATCACCTGACCACCGCATTCCCCGAGGCGCGGATCAAGAAATTCATGGAAATGCGCGGGGCCGATGGCGGCCCGTGGCGCCGCCTGTGCGCGCTGCCCGCCTTCTGGGTGGGGCTGACCTATGACCAGTCCGCGTTGGATGCCGCATGGGATCTGGTCAAGGGCTGGGACGCCGAAACCCGCGAGGGGTTGCGCGTCGCCGCGGCCCGGGACGGGCTGCAGGCGCAGGTCGGCGGTATCAACATGCACGATCTGGCGCGCGAGGTGGTGGCCATCGCCGAGTCCGGCCTGAAGGCGCGGGCGCGGCCGGGTGCGGGCGGGCTTGTCCCGGACGAGACGCATTTCCTGAACGCTTTGAAGGAAAGCATCCAGTCCGGCAAGGTGCCAGCCGACGAACTGCTCGAGCATTACCACGGCGACTGGCAGGGCGATCTGACGCGGATCTACCCCGAATACAGCTACTGACCGCGACCTGTTGCAATTAGGGGCCTGTTAGCCACATTCCCGGATCGCGCCTTGTTCGGCGGCGGCGTTTGCGCGATACATTCGGGTCAGGTTTTCCGGTCGTGGTGCTTTCATGGCGCGTATCAGTGAGTTGCATTATTCCAATGCCTATGCCGCGAATTCGGGCGTGTCCGAATTCCTGGAGGTGTCCCTTCGCCCCGGCGAAGATCCGGCGGATTTCACCGTGTCCTTCTATCAGGCGAACGGGCAGGTTGGGATCGAGATCCCACTCAACGATCCCTCCGTTCAGGTCACCGTCGACCCCGACAACAACGAGATCGTCTATGTCATCTCGGCCGATGATTTTCCGATCTTCCTGACCGATCCGGATGGTGGCGGCCCAACCAATTACGAAGCCTATGCGCTGACCAACACCGCCACGGGTGAGGTAATAGATTTCTACGACATCGGTGGCGGCACGCAGAACATCGTCGCGGTCGATGGGTTGGCGGCCGGGGAAACCTCGGTCAACCTGCCGGTGCTGGTCGGGCCGAACCAGACGACGACGACCCTGCAGTTCAATCAACCCGATCCTGACACGCTGACCTATGGCCCCTTGTCGCCCGGGGATACCGGGGCCGCCTGTTTCACGGCCGGAACCCTGGTTGATACCCCCGAGGGGCCGCGCCGGATCGAGACGCTGCAGCCCGGCGATACGGTCCTGACCGTCGATGACGGCCCCTGCCGGGTGCGCTGGATCGGCGGCCGCACGGTGCGCGGCGTGGGTCGTTTCGCGCCGGTGCGCATCGGCGCGGGTGTTCTGGGCGCCAAGACAGACATTCTGGTCTCGCCCCAGCACCGCATTCTGGTCGGAGGCTGGCAAACCCAGCTTCTGTTCGGCGAGGATGAGGTTCTGGTCCCCGCCAAATCGCTGGTCAACGGCGATACCGTCACCGTGCAGCCCTGTGACATTGTCCGCTATGTCCACCTGTTCTTCGACCAGCACCAGCTGGTCACCACTTCAGGTCTTGTGTCCGAGAGCTTCTTTCCGGGGCAGGAGGCGCTCTCGGGGCTGAAGCAGGAGGCCGCGCGCGAACTGTTTGCGCTGTTCCCCGAACTGCAGACCCATCCGCAGGGCTATGGCCCCACGATCCGCCCGGTCCGGTGTGATCGACAGGCAGCGGTTCTGCGCGCGACCTGATCGCGCGGCCCGGCCCTCTTGCTTTCGCGCGCTGCTGTGATAGCAGGACAGCAACAGAATTCAGGGGACCGTCATGGACGATCTTAAGGCAAAATACCTGGGTCAGATCGCTGACGCAGGCGACGAAAGCACGCTGGAAGCGATCCGCGTGGCCGCGGTGGGCAAAAAGGGCGAAGTGGCGCTGAAGATGCGCGAACTGGGCAAGATGACGCCCGAGGAACGCCAGGTCGCCGGCCCCGCGCTGAACGCGCTGAAGGACGAGATCAATTCGGCGCTGGCCGCCAAGAAGGCCGCATTGGCCGATGCCGCGCTGGACGAACGTCTGCGGACCGAGTGGCTGGACGTGACCCTGCCCGCGCGCCCGCGCCGCCAAGGCTCGATCCACCCGGTCAGCCAGGCGACCGAGGAACTGACCGCGATCTTTGCCGAACTGGGCTTTTCCGTCGCCGAAGGTCCGCGGATCGAGACCGACTGGTACAATTTCGACGCGCTGAACATCCCCGGCCACCACCCCGCGCGGGCCGAGATGGACACGTTCTACATGCACCGCGCGCCGGGCGACAATCGCCCGCCGCATGTGTTGCGCACCCATACCTCGCCGGTTCAGATCCGCTCGATGGAAAAGCAGGGCGCGCCGATCCGCGTGATCTGTCCGGGCGGTGTCTATCGCGCCGACTATGACCAGACCCACACGCCGATGTTCCACCAGGTCGAAGGCCTGGCCATCGACAAGGACATCTCGATGGCGAACCTGAAATGGGTTCTGGAGGAATTCGTCAAGGCGTTCTTCGAGGTCGACGATGTCGAACTGCGCTTCCGCGCCTCGCATTTCCCGTTCACCGAACCCTCGGCCGAGGTCGATATCCGCTGTTCCTGGGAAGGCGGCCAGCTGAAGATCGGCGAGGGCGACGACTGGATGGAGATTCTGGGCAGCGGCATGGTCCACCCCAAGGTGATCGCCGCCGGCGGGATCGACCCCGAGGTCTATCAGGGCTTTGCCTTCGGCATCGGCATCGATCGTCTGGCGATGCTGAAATACGGCATCCCGGATCTGCGGGCGTTCTTTGACAGCGACCTGCGCTGGCTGCGGCACTATGGGTTTGCGGCGTTGGATATGCCGAACCTGCATGGTGGCTTGTCACGATGAAATAGCGTGGGGCTTGCCCTGCTGCCCAAGAGAATTCGGCGGGCTGGCCCGCCTTACCGGACAGGAAAACAGAAATGAAATTCACCCTCTCCTGGCTGAAAGACCACCTGGACACCGACGCCTCGGTTGATGAGATCGCCGAGGCGCTGACCGATCTCGGGCTCGAGGTCGAAGAGGTCATCAACCCGGCCGACAAGCTCAAGGATTTTACCCTTGGCTATGTGAAACATGCCGAGAAACACCCCGATGCAGACAAGCTGCGCGTCTGCAAAGTGGACACCGACGAGGGCGAGTTGCAGATCATCTGCGGCGCCCCCAACGCGCGCGAGGGCATCACCGTCGTGGTCTGCAAGCCGGGCATGTATATCCCCGGTCTGGATCTGACGATCAGCGTTGGCAAGATCCGCGGCGTCGAAAGCTTTGGCATGATGGCGTCCGAGCGCGAGCTGGAACTGTCGGACGAACATGACGGCATCATCGAGCTGCCCTCGGGCGAGGTGGGCCAGCGGTTCGTCGACTGGCTGGCCGAAAACGACCCCGCCAAGATCGACCCGGTGATCGAGATCGCCATCACCCCGAACCGTCCCGATGCGCTGGGCGTTGCGGGCATCGCGCGCGATCTGGCGGCGCGGGGTCTGGGCACGCTGAAGCAGCGCGACTATGCCCCGGTGCCGGGGGATTTCGAAAGCCCGATCAAGGTGACGATCGACGACGACACGCTGGATGGCTGCCCGCATTTCACCGGCCGCCTGATCCGCGGCGTCAAGAACGGCCCCAGCCCGCAATGGCTGCAGGATCAGCTGAAGGCGATCGGCCTGCGTCCGATTTCGGCCCTGGTGGATATCACCAACTACATGACCTTCGACAGCAACCGCCCGCTGCACGTCTTTGACGCCGACAAGGTCAAAGGCAACCTGCGGGTGTACCGCGCCAAGGGCGGTGAGAAGCTGGTGGCGCTGGACGAAAAGGAGTACACGCTGCAGCCCGGCATGATGGTGATTTCCGACGACAACGGCCCGGAATCCATCGCCGGCATCATGGGCGGGCAAGAGACCGGCTGTACCGAGGACACCGTGAACGTGTTCCTGGAGAGCGCCTTCTGGGATCATGTCCAGATCGCGCTGGCGGGCCGTGCGCTCAAGATCAACTCGGACGCGCGCTACCGGTTCGAGCGTGGAGTCGATCCGGAATACACGCTGGAAGGGCTGGAGCACGCGACCCAGATGATTCTGGATATCTGCGGCGGCGAGGTTTCGAAGGTCGTCGAGGCCGGCAAGGCGCCGGACCATTCGCGCGCCTATCGGCTGGATGCGGCGCGGGTGCAGTCGCTGGTGGGCATGGACATCCCCGAAAGCGAGCAGCGCCAGACCCTGACCCGGCTGGGCTTCCGGCTGGAAGGCGACATGGCCCATGTGCCCAGCTGGCGCCCCGACATCCAGGGCGAGGCCGATCTGGTCGAGGAGGTCGCCCGCATCGCATCGCTGACCAAGCTGCAGGGCAAGCCGCTGCCGCGTGTCACGGATGGTATACCCAAGCCGGTCATGACTCCGGCCCAGCGGCGTCAGTCGATGGCGCGGCGCACCTGCGCGGCGCTGGGGTACAGTGAATGCGTCAGCTATACTTTCATCGATCAGGCTTCGGCCGCGCTGTTCGGTGGCGGCGATGACGCGACGATGCTGGAAAACCCGATCTCGTCCGAGATGAGCCACATGCGCCCCGACCTGCTGCCCGGCCTGCTGCAGGCCGCGGCCCGCAATCAGGCGCGCGGCTTTGCCGATCTGGCCCTGTTCGAGGTCGGCCCGGTCTTTCATGACGGGGAACCCGGCGAGCAACGCACCCAGATCGCAGGCCTTCTGGTCGGGCGGACCGGACCCAAGGATGTGCATGGCGCCGCCCGCACGGTCGATTTGTTCGACGCCAAGGCCGATGCCGAGGCTGTGCTGGCCGCCATCGGGGCCCCGGCCAAGGTGCAGATCCTGCGCGACGGCGACGCCTGGTGGCATCCGGGCCGTCACGGCAAGATCTGCCTTGGCCCCAAAAAGGTGCTGGGCGTGTTCGGTGAACTGCATCCGCGCGTGCTGCAGCAGTTGGACATCAAGGGCCCGGCCGTGGCCTTCACCATCTGGCCGGACGAGGTGCCGCTGCCGCGCAAATCCGGCACCACCCGCTCGGCGCTGGAACTGCGCGACCTGCAGGCGGTCGAGCGTGACTTTGCCTTTGTCGTCGATGCCGATGTCGAGGCGCTGACGCTGGTGAATGCCGCCGCCGGAGCCGACAAGGCGCTGATCGAAGAGGTGCGCGTATTCGACGAATTCATCGGCGGCAGCCTGGGTGAGGGCAAGAAATCTCTGGCCATCACCGTGCGTCTGCAGCCGACCGACAGCACGCTGAAGGAAAAAGACATCGAGGCGGTGGCGGAAAAGATCATCGCCAAGGTCACCAAGGCAACCGGCGGCGTTCTGCGCGGTTGAAGCGGCTCTAACCCGAAGAGACACGCGCGCCGATGGTGCGCGTGTTTCATTTTGCGAAGAACTCTGCCAGCAGGTCAAAGACTAGCCGAATGCGCCGGCTGGTATGCAGCTCGCGGTGGGTGGTCAGCCAGATCGGGAACCGCAGCGGCTCCATGTCGGGAAGGACGCGCTCCATACCCGGTGTGGCATCGCCAACCGGCTCGGACATGGGCGCGATGCCAAAGCCCTGCCGGGCAAATTCCCACGAGACGATGCCGTTCTGCGACCCCAGGCGGAAGTTTTCTTCGGTCAGATGCAGGCCTATCGGTTCGAAATAGGCGATCATCTGCGCGGTGTCGCCGAAACTGATGAACTCGTGCCGGGATAGCTCCAACAGGGACTTGGGGCGCCCAGCCCGGTTCAGGTAGGCGGTGGCGGCATAGAAATGCCCGTCGGCCTCCTGCACCAGTTTTGCGATCAGGTCGGGCTGGTCGGGGCGGACATGTCGGATGGCGATATCCGCCTCGCGCCGCATCAGATCGCGAATGTCGTTCGCGGCGATCACGTCGATCCGCAGTTTCGGAGCTTGCGCGCGAATCTCGCGAAGCAGATCCGGCAGGATATAGGCCGACATCACGTCGCTTGCGGTGATCCGCACCTGCCCTTCGATCGACTGCGCCTGACCGGACGCGGCCAGCGCAATGCGATCTGCGGCGGCGCCCATGGTCCGGGTGTGCTCCAACAGCTCGATCCCGGCGGTGGTGATCTGAAGTGATCGGCCGACCCGTTCGAACAGCATCACGCCCAGGTCGAATTCAAGCGCGGCGATCTGGCGGCTGAGGGTCGGTTGCGTCTGGTCCAATCGCCGTGCCGCCGCCGAAAGCGAGCCGGTCTCGGCCGTGGCCAGAAAGGCGCGGATATGGTTCCAGTCGAATTTGCGCGGATCATCCATGCATGAATGTATAAGGATTCTGCAAATTTCGGCAATTCACCTTTGAAACGCGTATCACTACCTTGCGCTCAAAGGAGAGCCTACATGACCGCCACAGCCAAATTCTGGGACGGAATCGCCGAGAAATACGCGAAATCCCCGATCCGGGACATGGAGTCCTACGAGCACACGTTGCAACGCACGGTGTCCTATCTGAAGCCGACCGATCAGGTGCTGGAACTGGGCTGCGGAACCGGGCGCACCGCGCTGCGTCTGTCCGGCCATGCGGATACGATCACGGCGAGCGATGTCTCTCCGGGCATGTTGGCCGTGGGCCGCAGGCTGGCGCAAGAGGAGCAGATCGAAAACGTCGTCTTTGTCGAGGCCGACGCGAACCGCCCCCCGAATTGGGCCTATGATGTGGTGATGGCATTCAATCTGCTGCACCTGATCCGGGATCTGGAGGCGACGCTGTCCGGGGTTCATGAGGTGTTGAAACCCGGCGGTCTGTTCATTTCAAAAACGCCCTGTCTTGCCCAGGGTGGATTGGGGTTCAAGTTCGGCTTGCTGAAGCTGCTGCTGCCGATCATGCAGCTTTTGGGCAAGGCGCCATTCGTCAGCCAGTTCGACATCAAAACGCTGGAAACGACAATTGAAAAGGCCGGGTTCGAGATCATCGAAAGCGGGAACTTCCCGGCGAAACCGCCCTCGCGCTATCTGGTGGCTCGCAAGTTGTAACGCCAGCGCCGCATCGGCAGGCAACTTCCGCATTGGGCTTTGCGGGTTTGGACAGTAAACAGGGCCAGAAGCAAAATGCGGAGGCTGCAATGGGTTTGAATGTCTACCTGTCGGGCGAGATCCACACGGATTGGCGCGAACAGATCATCGAAGGCGCGCAGGGGTTGGATGTCACGTTCAACAGCCCCGTCACCGATCATGCGGCCAGCGACGATTGCGGGGTCGCCATTCTGGGGGCCGAGCCGAACAAGTACTGGCACGACCAAAAAGGCGCGATGGTCAACGCGATCCGTACCCGCAAGGGGATCGCCGATGCCGACGTCGTCGTGGTGCGGTTCGGCGACAAGTACAAGCAGTGGAACGCGGCCTTTGACGCGGGCTATGCCGCGGCCCTGGGCAAGTCGATCATCGTGTTGCACGGCCCCGACCATCAGCATGCGCTGAAAGAGGTCGATGCCGCCGCGTTGGCGGTGGCCGAGGAGCCCCGTCAGGTGGTCGAGATTCTGCGCTATGTGCTGACCGGAAAACTGCCCGGTTGATGGCACGGAATGCCGACGCCGCTTGCAAGGCGGCGACGGCGTGATCCCTTACCCGCGCGGAGGCGTGACCAGACCCTTTTGAACCGCGGGCCGGTCCAGGAACCGGTTCAGATAGGCGATGGTGTTGCGATGATCGTCCCAGCCGACCAACTCTTTGGCGCCGTAGAAATCAAGGCCGCGCAGCCACGGGGCCAAAGCGATATCGGCAATTGAGTACTCACCGGCGATCCAGTCCTGCCCGTGCAACTGGGTCTCGACGACATTCAGCAGCCGTTTGGCCTCGTTGATATACCGCTCGCGCGGGCGCGGGTCTTCGATCGCGCTGCCGGCGAACTTGTGGAAGTAACCCAGCTGCCCGAACATCGGGCCGACGCCGCCCATCTGGAACATCAGCCATTGCGTGATCCGGTACTTGTCGGCCGTGTTCTGGCCGAGGAACTTGCCGGTTTTCTCGGCCAGGTAAAGCAGGATCGCACCACTTTCGAACAGCGCCAAGGGCTGTCCGTCCGGGCCGTCAGGATCGATGATCGCCGGAATCTTGTTGTTTGGGTTCAGCGACAGAAACTCGGGGCTTTTGACGTCAGCGTCTGACAGGGTGACCTTGTGCGCCTCGTAGGGCAGGCCTGTTTCTTCGAGCATGATGGACACCTTCACGCCGTTCGGCGTCGGGAAGGAATAGAGTTGGATCCGCTCCGGCGAATGCGGGGGCCATTTGGTCATGATCGGGAAGGTGGCGGTGTCCAGCATGGCAAGCTCCTTGTTCGGGTACTATTGCAAGCTAGGCATTCAGGGGCGGATTGTTAGATGGCGGTCTGTGCAACCCCGGGCAGCGACTGTTTGCTGAAGCACAGCGGGGAAATCCGGGACATTTCAAACCTAGACCTGTGCGGTTTTATCGCCCAATGTTGAGGAAACCCCGCGCAAAAGTCGCGGGTTTGTTGCTGTTGGAAAGGAGACGCCCGTGGATGAGGTCGTGACGCAGGTAGGGGCATTTGCCCCATTGATCATGAGCGCGGTCAAAGCCCTGATCGTTCTTGTTGTTGGCTGGATAGCCGCTGGCATGATCGCAGGGATCGTTCGCCGCCGAATTAATTCGACCCCGCAAATCGATCCGACTTTGGGGAATTTCGTTGCCAGCACCGTCAAATGGGTGATCCTGGCCATTGTCCTGGTTGCTGTGCTTGGCATCTTCGGGATCGAAGCGACGAGTATCGTTGCCATTCTGGGTGCCGCTTCGCTGGCTATCGGCCTTGCGCTGCAGGGCACGCTCAGCGATCTAGCCGCAGGTGTGATGCTGGTGGTTTTCCGGCCATACAAGCTGGGTCAGTTCGTTGACATCGGTGGGACAGCCGGCACGGTGAAGGACCTGAACCTGTTCACGACCGAACTGGTCACGCCCGACAATGTGCAGATCATCGTTCCCAACGGTCAGTCCTGGGGGTCGATCATCACCAACTACTCGGCCCACGACACGCGGCGTGTCGATCTGGTGTTCGGGATCGACTATGGCGACAATGCGGATGCGGCCATGAAGATCATTCTGGATGTGGCCAAGGCGGACAAGCGCATACACTCGGACCCCGAGCCCTGGGTGCGTGTGACCAACTTGGGAGACAGCTCGGTAGATCTGACCGCGCGGTTGTGGTGCGCGGCCGCCGACTATTGGGACGTCAAGTTTGATCTGACCAAGGCCGTCAAGGAGGCCTTTGACAGCAAGGGCATTTCGATCCCCTACCCGCACTCGGTGGAAATCCACAAAGAGGGCTGAATGCTCCCGCCCGTCCGTCGGGCATTGGAAATGCCCTTCTCCGGTTGGGCCAAGCGCCGCGCAGATGCGCGGCGCTGTTGCGTTTCGATCAGGCCTTGACGACCATTGCGGGCGAGACCACGTCGATTCCCAGTGCCTTGCCTACGGCATAGTAGGTCAACTGGCCGGCGTGCACGTTGAGGCCTGCCAGAAGGTGGGGATCGTCCTGGCACGCCTGCTTCCAGCCCTTGTCGGCCAGCGCCAGCATGAACGGCATCGTTGCGTTCCCCAGCGCGATGGTCGAGGTCCGTGCCACCGCACCCGGCATATTGGCCACGCAGTAGTGCATGATGCCATCCACCTCATAGATCGGATCCGCGTGTGTCGTTGCCTTGGAGGTTTCGAAGCAACCGCCCTGGTCGATGGCAACGTCGACAAGCACGGCGCCCGGCTTCATGGTCGACAATTGCTCGCGGGTGATCAGTTTCGGGGCGGCCGCGCCCGGGATCAGAACGGCACCGATCACCATATCCGCCGACTGGATCAGTTCGGCCGTAGCACCGGCGGTCGAGTACTGGTTCTTGAACCGGCCACCGAAGACGTCATCCAGATAACGAAGGCGCGGCAGCGAACGGTCCAGAACGGTCACATCAGCGCCCATGCCCGCCGCCACCTGAGCCGCATGCGTGCCAACGACGCCGCCACCGATCACGACAACCTTGGCCGGGCCCACACCAGGGACGCCGCCCATCAGAACGCCGCGACCGCCATTGGCTTTTTGCAGGGTCCACGAACCCACTTGCGGGGCCAGACGACCTGCGACTTCGGACATCGGGGCAAGCAGCGGCAGACCACCGTTAGAATCCGTCACCGTTTCATAGGCGATCGCCGTGCAGCCCGAGGCCAGCAGATCGTGGGTTTGCTCCGGGTCGGGCGCAAGGTGCAGGTAGGTGAACAGCAGCTGGCCTTCGCGCAGCATCTTGCGCTCGACCGCTTGCGGTTCCTTGACCTTGACGATCATGTCGGCGGTCGCGAACACCTCTTCCGCGTTGTCCACGATGCGCGCGCCTGCGGCGACGTAGGCGTCGTTGTCAAAGCCTGAACCCAGCCCGGCGCCGGTTTCGATGATGACCTCGTGACCACGGGCAACCGCTTCCTGCGCGGCGTTCGGGGTCATGCCGACGCGGAACTCCTGCGGTTTGATTTCCTTCGGGCAACCGATTTTCATGGGGCTCTCCATTCATAAACTGCACAAATTATGTGCAGAAAGCGGTGCAATTTCTGTGAAACTCGGTGCGCAACTGCGCTAATATATGGGAAATTTTTCGATGAAATGAGAAAATCTTGCAACGGATGTGCGTGAATGTCACTTGATGCGACTGACCGAAAGATTCTGGCGGCCCTTCAGCGCAAGGGGCGTATGTCGAACGCGGAACTGTCCGAGCAGGTCAACCTGTCACCGTCGGCCTGCCATCGCCGGGTCCAGCGGCTTGAGGCGGAAGGCTATATTCGGGACTATGTCGCGCTGTTGAATGCGCGCAAACTGGGGGTGCCGACAACCGTATTCGTCGAAATCACCTTGCAGGGTCAGGCCGAGGAGGTGCTCGAGGCCTTCGAGCGGGCGGTCCGGCGCATTCCAGACGTTCTGGAGTGCCACCTGATGGCCGGGTCGGCGGATTATGTCCTGAAGGTGGTCGCCGAAAACACCGAGGATTTTGCGCGCATCCACCGCCAGTATCTGTCGCGCCTCCCCGGAGTTGCGCAAATGCAAAGCTCGTTCGCCCTGCGGACCGTTTTCAAGACGACAGCACTGCCTGTCTGATACTGGTGCGTCACTCTTGCCGATGCGGTTGTATCTGCCGTTGAGCCGGTTCAATATTGGCCTTCGGGGCGGGAAACAGGTCGGCATGACACTGGCCGGTTACACGTACCCGATATGGTCCGAGACTGTTGAAAGATAAGGAGCAGGCCCTTGGCTGAAGACTATGAGAACACAGTCGACGATTGGCTGGAAGCCGAGTTGCAGGACACACTGGACGAGGATTTTGAGATCGAGTTCAGTGAACCCATGCTGTCGATGGAGGTCCGCAAGATCTATCGCGAACAGCATCCTGAAATGCTGGATCGCAAGGTCTATTTCCGCAACCTGTTGCGCCTGCAAGCCGAGCTGATCAAGGTTCAGGACTGGGTGCAGCATACCGGCGCCAAGGTTTGCATCCTGTTCGAAGGGCGCGACAGCGCTGGAAAGGGCGGGGTAATCAAGCGGATCACCCAACGGCTGGACCCGCGGGTTGCACGTGTCGTTGCTTTGCCTGCCCCCAGCCGGCGCGAGCAGAGCCAGTGGTATTTTCAACGCTATGTGCCGCATTTGCCGGCGGCGGGTGAGATCGTTCTGTTCGACCGTTCGTGGTACAACCGGGCGGGCGTCGAACGGGTGATGGGCTTCGCTACCGAGGCCCAGGTCGAGCAGTTCTTTCAGGACGTTCCCGAATTCGAGCGCATGTTGGTTCGGTCGGGAATCATTTTGCTGAAATACTGGTTCTCGATCACGGACGAAGAACAGCAGCTGCGCTTTCTGATGCGAATCCACGATCCGATGAAGCAGTGGAAACTGTCACCGATGGACCTGGAATCGCGCATCCGCTGGGAAGACTATACCAAGGCCAAGGAAGACATGCTGTTCCGAACCAACATTCCCGAGGCCCCCTGGTACATTGTCGAAGGCAACGACAAAAAGCGGGAAAGGTTGAACTGCATGGAGCACATTCTGACCAAGATTCCGTACGAAGAGGTGCCCCACGAAAAGGTCACTCTGCCGGATCGGAAATACAATCCCGAGTATGAACGGCGGGTTCTGCCGGACGAATTGTACGTGCCCAAGATCTACTGAAACGACAAACCCCCGGGCAGGGCCGCGGGGGTCGTCAAATAGTGTCATCCAAAGCTGGACGAGGAAGATCTTAGAGCAGACCTTCGCGCTGGGCTTTCTTGCGTGCCAGTTTACGGGCACGGCGGATCGCTTCAGCTTTCTCGCGCGCTTTTTTCTCGGACGGTTTCTCGAAATGTTGCTTCAGCTTCATTTCACGGAACACGCCTTCGCGCTGCAGCTTTTTCTTCAGGGCACGAAGCGCCTGATCGACATTGTTGTCGCGAACACTAACCTGCATGTGGTTGTCACCACCTTTCTAGATAGAGTTGCAAGGAAATTGCAGGAGTTGGCCGTATAGCAAAGCGGACCTAACTTGTCTAGTACTGGGCCCAACAGTCGGAGGACCGCCATGACCGTGACCTATGAAGATTCAAAACAGCAATTGCTGGACGCAATTCTGACCCATGTTCCTTTTGACGGGTGGTCCGAAGAGAGCTTTCGCGCGGCCATTTCCGACTGCGATCTGGACGAAGGTCTGGCCCGGGTCATCTGCCCGCGGGGCGCCGTGGATCTGGCGCTCGCATTTCACGCCCGCGGGGACGCCGAGATGCTTGAACGGCTGGAGACCGAGGACCTGAGCGATCTGAAGTTCCGCGACAGGATTGCCGCCGCAGTGCGCTTCCGCCTGCAGGCTGTCCCCGACAGGGAGGCGGTGCGCCGAGGCGTGACTTTGTTTTCATTGCCGTCATATGCAGCAGATGGGGCCAAGGCGGTCTGGGGCACCTGTGACCTGATCTGGGATGCGCTGGGCGACACTTCGGATGATGTCAACTGGTACACCAAACGCGCAACACTGTCGGGTGTGTATTCCTCGACCCTGTTGTTCTGGTTGGGCGATGACAGCTCGGACCACCAGCGGACATGGGAATTCCTGGATCGCCGCATTGCGGATGTGATGCAGTTCGAGAAGCTCAAGGCGCAGGTGAACAACAATCCGTTGTTCAAACCTTTTCTTGCGGTTCCCAACTGGCTGGCAAGTCAGGTTCGGGCGCCAGTCAGGATGCGGGCCGATCTGCCGGGTCTTCTGAACCCGCGCAAGTAACCGCCTCTTGCTGCTGGGCCTTTTCCGATTCGCCTGATACCCATTGCGCAAAGGAGTTTTGCCAATGCCCCAGATGATGCGCGCCATTGAGATCACCACGCCCGGAGGTCCGGACGTTCTCAAGCTGACGGAACGCCCCATGCCCGAGCCGGGTCATGGTCAGGTGGTTTTGAAAGTGGCCTATGCTGGCGTCAACCGCCCGGACGCTTTGCAGCGGGCCGGGGCCTATGATCCGCCGCCGGGGGCCAGCGACCTTCCCGGGCTTGAGGCTTCGGGCGAGGTGGTGGCCATCGGGTCCGGGGTCTCGGGGTTGGCACTGGGGGATCAGGTCTGTGCGTTGTTGCCAGGCGGCGGGTATGCAGAATACGTGGCGACACCGGCGGTGCACTGCCTGCCTGTGCCCTCGGGCCTGAGCCTGAAACAGGCCGCCTGCCTGCCCGAAACCTTTTTTACGGTCTGGTCAAACGTGTTCACTCGTGGCGGGCTGAAGGCTGGCGAACGGTTCCTTGTACATGGGGGATCGAGCGGGATCGGCACCACGGCCATTCAGCTGGCCAACGCTTTCGGAGCCCGGGTCTTCGTGACGGCCGGTTCGGACGAGAAATGTCAGGCCTGTCTGGACCTGGGGGCCGACAGGGCGATCAACTACAAGACCGAGGATTTTGTTGCTGCCATGCGGGCCGAAGGTGGGGCGGATCTGATTCTCGACATGGTTGGCGGCGATTACATCCCTCGCAACGTCAAGGCGCTGGCCGAAGATGGCAGGCTGGTTCAGATCGCGTTTCTGCAAGGACCCGTCGTTGAGTTGAACTTTGCACTGATGATGGTCAAACGCTTGACCCTGACCGGCAGCACGCTGCGGCCACAGAGCGATCTGGCCAAAGCGCGCATCGCGCAGGATCTGCATGAGGCGGTCTGGCCGCTGCTTGAGGCTGGAAAAGTTGCCCCGGTCATGGACAGCGAATTTGATCTGGCCGATGCCGCCGCTGCGCATGCCCGAATGGAAAGCTCCGGCCACATTGGCAAGATCGTTTTGAAAGTATCAGGCTAGGCCTATCAGCGCGGTGGGTTGCCCCGCGCTTTGCTCAGGCGATGGCGCGTCTGTACAGGTGCCATGTCGCGTGCCCCAAGACAGGCATTATGACGATTAGGCCCAAAAGCAGCGGAATCGCGCCAAGAACCAGCAGCGCGGCGACGATGAAACCCCAGGTCAGGATCACGGTCGGATTGTGCCGGAGGACCCGGACCGAGGTGACAACGGCCACGGGCAGGCCGACCTTGCGGTCAAGCAGCAACGGGAAGCTGACAACGCTGACGGCCAAGGCCACCAGAGCAAACAGAAACCCAACCGCCGATCCGACGATGATCATGGTCCAGCCGGGGCCGGTGGTCAGAGCCTGTGTCAGAAATTGGCCCAGCGTCTCTGGCGGCTGCGGACCCAGTGTTTCGACATAGATGCCGTGTGCCACCATCAGCCAGACCAGCAACAGCATGACAAGGTAAAAGGCCAGTGCCAGTATGGCGCCGAACGAGGGGGATCGGAAAACACCCAACGCGTCCAGCCAGTGAACCTCGTGCCCCTGCTCCCGCTTGCGGCTGATCTCATACAAGCCCAGTGCAGCGACCGGACCGATTAGCGCAAACCCGGCCACCAGAGGAGCCAGAAGCGGCACCATGTTGGCTTGCATCGCGAATCCGAACATCAAAAGCCCCGCGATCGGGTAGATCAGAACAATGAAAATGGCATCGGCCCGTATCGCCAGAAAGTCTTCGTATCCGGCGCGCAGGCTTTCTCGCAAGTCTTGCAGCGTCAGCGTTTGTACCGTCGGCAGATGCTGGGTGTCAGCGCTGCCGATGCTCGTTACGTTTTCAGCGATGTGATCGCTGGTCGCGCCCAGTTGCTGCGCGGTCCAACTGATCGGGTTTCCGATTGTCTTTGCCATTGTCATCCCTTTCCTTGGCGCAGGTGCGCCGCAGGATGCATCCGGCGAAAAGTTGCCCGTGGCCGGATGACCCGGCAACGCCTGACCCTAGTGTACCACAGTTTTTTCCAATCCTCGTTCACCCTTGCGAGATCGCCCGATTGCCCTGCGGCGCCGAAGTGATAGCTTGGATCCAGGCAAAAGGAGGTCAGCATGCTGAAAACGGCGCGTACCGTAGTCATTCACGAAACCGGCGGCCCCGAGGTGCTGAAGATCGAGGATAGACCGTTGGGTGACCCGGGACCGGGTGAAGTTCGGATCCGCCATCACGCCTGCGGTCTGAATTTTATTGATGTCTACCAGCGGACCGGTCTGTATCCGATGGAACTGCCGCACGCGCTGGGAATGGAAGCCGCCGGGGTGATCGAGGCGGTCGGCGAAGGCGTGACGCATCTGAAACCGGGCCAGCGGGCGGCCTATGCAGCGGTGCCGGCCGGTGCCTATTGCGAAGCGCGGGTGATGCCCGCGTCGCAGGTGTGCCCCTTGCCCGGCGGAATCTCATTCGAGACCGCGGCGGCCATGATGCTCAAGGGCTTGACGGTTGAATACTTGTTTCACCGCACCACGCCGCTGAAACGTGGTGATACGGTTCTGTTCCACGCCGCCGCCGAGGGTGTCGGCCTGATCGCGTGCCAGTGGGCCAAATCCGAAGGCATCAAGCTGATCGGCACGGCCGGGACCGATGACAAGTGCCGTCTGGCCCAGTTCAACGGCGCCACACACTGCATCAACTACCGGACCGAGGATTTTGCGTCCCGCGTGGCCGAGATTACCGGCGGCAAAGGGGTCGATGCGGTCATGGACTCTGTCGGTGCCGATACGTTCGAAGGCTCGCTGGACTGCCTCAAGCCATTGGGGATGATGATTTCCTTCGGCAATGCGTCTGGACCCGTGCCACCGTTCAACATCGGCATTCTTGGGCAGAAAGGGTCGTTGAAGATCACCCGGCCGACGCTGTTCACCCATATCGCGGACCATTCCGTGTGTCAGGCCATGGCCCGGCGGCTGTTCGGCAAGGTGGCCGGCGCCGAGGTCAAGATTCACATCGATCAACGCTTCGAACTGGATCAGGTTGCCGAGGCGCACCGCGCACTGGAGGCGCGGCAGACAACCGGAAGCACGATCCTTGTGCCATGAAAAAGGCCCGGCACGCCGTGCCGGGCCCGTTCGATTCTGCGCAAGGGATCAGAAGCGGTATGCCGCCCGGATCTGGAACGTGGTTGCATCCACGTCGACACCGGTCGAGTTGAAATTGTCGAACTCGTGGTACAGCAGCTCGCCCGCGATGCTGACGTTCGGCGCGACGATCTGTTCATAGCCTGCGCCGATGAACCATCCATCGTCGCTGCCCAGCGTGTCGGTTCCCGCATCCGCGTAACCGGCGACACCATACAGCAGCCCCTGCGGGTTGACCTTGTAGCCGGCGCGGGCTTTCAGCCGCCAGACGTCTTCGACCGTTGCGGCACCCGAAAGGTCGACATCAGACCAGTCATAGTCAAAGCCGCCGCCAACGACCCAGTCGCCCAGATCATAGTCGTAACCAAGGATCAGACCGCCGATGGCGCCGTCTCCGTCCACACCGGACAGGCTGGTGCCGATATCCGCGTAGCCGACCTGCGCACCCGCATAGAACCCGGTCCAATCGCCCGAGGACTGCGCCATGGCGGTGCCGGCTGCAAAAGTTGCAACGGTGGTCAAAAGTGCCAGTTTGCTCGTCATCTTGCTATCCTTTCGTTGGAAGTTATCTGCCTCGGCCTTTGGTTGGCCTGAAGGTTTGTATTGATCATTACGTTCCGGTCGGTGGACCGGATCATTGGTTTTTCGCTGTTATTCCGACCCGGATTTCCGCAAGGTCGGCGCCTGGCCGCCCTTTTGGAGTGTTGTTCTGATCAGATAGGTTCGGGGTCGTGGGGCTTCAAATCACGATCGGCGGCAGAAGCATTCTGCCGCCGATCCTTGCCGCCAATTCAGCAGATTATTGCTGCAGTTCGGCCGGATCCTTGTCGGCGATCGTTTCCCAGTTGACGCTGGCTTTTTCGATGAAGCCGGGGATGTCGCCTTCCCAACGCTGCTGGATGTCTTCGGACAGGTTCAGGTACAGCTTGTTGTCCACGATCTTCCAGTAGGTCGGATCGCCGTCAAACTTGAACCCCATGGCCGCTCCGAAGGCGCAGTAGCCGCCGTAGGCCGGCAGGTAGGCCTCGGGATTGGCTTCGAACGCGGCCTTGTTCTCTTCGGTGGCAAAACGGTACAGCGCATCGTTGTGCAACGCCGTGATCTTGTAGCTGCCTTTGGTCGGCTCGCCTTCAGTGAAATACGCCACCGGGTCGTAACCCTGCATCGCCAAACCGGTCGACGAGGCGTTGATTTCTACCCCGGCCGCCAGGGCCGAGCTTGCGATTGCCACAGACAGCGCAACGCCGCCCAACAGGGATTTGATCTTGTTCATGGTTCCACCTTTCGTGATCGGGCTGCCCGGCATGTCCAAGCGCGGGCGTTTCAGCACCGAAATTGCGTTTCGTGCACCCGGTAATTGAGCGTCACGAAAACTCAGGTGGGAAAGGCGGCGATCACGTTCAAAGCAATCAAACGTGAATGTGCGGAAATGCCAGGCGGTCTGTTCGCAAGCGCAGATCGGTCTGCGGTTCAGCTGTCGGGTACCAGGGCCAGAACAAAGCGTACGACCTTGGCGGCAGGCATCTCGCAGGGGCGCAGCAAAGCGCCGCTTTGATCCGTCAGGTACAGGTTCATACTGATGTAGTCCGCACCACCCCGTTCATGGGCGACCAGCTTGTGCGATTTGCCGCCGGCCATCGCCAGCCGCGTGACCGAATAGCTTCGACCGTTTGCGGTTCCGGTGAACGAACCCGCCGGCAAGGCAAAGAATGAGTCCAAAAAGTCGGCCGGCGCGGTCACGATTTCCCGATCTTGGGCTCTGTTCCCGCCTTGATGCGGGCCAGATTTTCGCGGTGGCGCCAGTAAATCAGCAGCGTCAGAACGACGCCCAGCAAAAAGGTCGACCCGTCCGTCAGGATCATCACCCATGTTGTCGACAGGGCTGCCGCGGCCAGCGCGCCGAGGGACGAGATCCGCCAGATCGCAGCAGCGACCAGCCATGTCAGACAGCACGCAACGCCCACCCGCCAGTCCAGCGCCAGCCACAGGCCCAGGAAAGTTGCCACGCCCTTGCCGCCCTTGAAGCTCAGCCAGACCGGGTAGCAATGGCCGACAAAAGCCGCCAGCGCCGCGACCTGGGCGGCATCGTCGCCGGCCAGTGCCCGGGCCAGCAGGACCGCGACCACGCCTTTGCCGGCGTCGAACAGAAGAGTCAGCGCCGCCGCCGCCTTGCTGCCAGTGCGCAACACGTTGGTGGCACCAATATTGCCGGACCCGATCTGGCGCAGGTTGCCCAGTCCCATCACCCGCGCAACGATCATGCCATAAGGTACCGACCCCATCAGGTATCCGATCGCGGCCCAGATAATCAGTTGGGTCGTCGAGCTGTCGAAAACGGGCATCAGGATCTCCGGAAAATTTCTTTGCCTGCAACGTAGGTTGCGGTGACCTTACCCTGCATCCGCTGTCCGTCAAACGGGGTGTTCTGCGATTTCGATTTCAGCGTGAACCGGTCCAGCACGAAGGGCACATCCGGGTCGAACAGAACCAGATCGGCCGGGGCGCCCGCGCTCAGGCGGCCGCAGTCCAGCCCCAGTCGTTTCGCCGGATTCAGTGTCATGGCCCGGAACAGGGTCGGCAGGTCCAGTTGATCGGCATGATACAGGCGCAGTGCAGCCGGCAGCAGGGTTTCCAGCGCCACTGCGCCCGAGGCCGCCTCTTCGAACGGGAGGCGTTTGCTTTCCTCGTCCTGCGGTGTGTGCATCGAGCTGATCGTGTCGATCAGGCCGGACCGCACGGCCTCGCTCACCGCCTGCCGGTCATCCTCGGAGCGCAGCGGCGGCTTGACCTTGAAGAAGGTGCGATAGTCCGCCACGTCCAGCTCGTTCAGCGTCAGGTGATGGATCGAGGTGCCGGCGGTGATGTCCAGCCCGTTGCGTTTGGCCCGTTCCAGTGCGGGCAGGGCGCGGGCCGTGGTGATCTGATCGGCGTGATAGGCCGCGCCGGTCATTTCCAGCAAGGCGATGTCGCGGTCCAGCCCCATGCGCTCGGCCATGGGCGAAACGGCGGGCAGACCGCGCAGGGCGGCGAATTTGCCGCTGGTGGCCGCGGCGCCATGGCTCAGCCCCGGGTCCTGTGGGTGGGCGATGACAAGCGCGCCGCAGGCCCGGGCATAGGTCAGCGCGCGGGAAAATACCTTGGTGTCCGTCACCACATGGTCGCAGTCGGTAAAAGCCACCGCGCCCGCATCCATCAGAAACCCGATCTCGGTCATCTCGCGCCCGTCGCGGCCCTTGGTCAGAGCGGCCATGGTCAGCACGTTGACGGGCGTGTCGGCCTGCGCGCGTCGGGTGACGAACTCGAGCGTTTCCGGCGTGTCGATCGCAGGCAGGGTGTCGGGGCGGGTGACCATTGTGGTCACGCCCCCGGCCGCGGCGGCAAGGCCCGCGGATTTGTAGCTTTCCTTGTGCCGCTCGCCCGGCTCGCAGACCTTGACGCCGATATCGACGATGCCGGGGGCCAGACACTGACCGCCGCAATCAATCACCTGCGCGTCCGCCTCGGGCGCCGGACCGTCGCCGCTGGCTACGATCCGTCCATCGGCCACATGCAGCCAGCCCAGCGCGTCGGTTCCGGCTTCGGGGTCGATCAGGCGGGCGTTGGTGAAGATCAGCTTGGTCATGCCATTGCCCTTTCAATCGCGGCTTTGGTGGCGGCCGGGTCGGCCTGGTACTTGATCAGGTGCTTGTCGCCGCCTTTGGTGACGATCTGCACGAAGCTGCCCATGATATTCACGGCCGCGATCTGGTTCAGCGGCACGCTGCGCCCGCCCGGGCCGGTCAAGGTGGTGTCGGTCATCTGCCAGTTGGCCACCAGTTCCTCCGAGGCAAGGTACCACGCCCGGACGCCCACCGCCGCCAGACCGGCCGGGGCGCCGGTCCAGACATAGGGATTGCCGATCAGCCAGAGCACGAGCATCGCCCCCGCCATCGCGCCCGCGGCCAGCCACGCGTTGGTGCGGACATAGGCGCCCTTGTCCGGTGCAAAGGTCACAGGATCAGCCACAGAGCACCTCCGATGACCAACAGGATGATCAAGGCAAGCAAGGCCGATCCCGTCCGGCGGGGTTGCTCGCTCGAAACTGGATTTTGCGCGGCCGAGTAGGGTCGGGCGCTTTCGGTCTCGATGGCGCCACCGCTCCAGTTCGTGGCCTCTTCGGTGTAGAGCCCGATCAGGCGCAGACGCGGGTCGGGGCTCAGCGTGGCCGCGCGCGCGCTCAGGGCCGCGCTGCGCAGCACCAAAACCCAGCCGTCGACCGACTCCAGTTCGGCCCGGTCCAGCTGGTCCTCGGACACGCCGCAGCCCTCGCTGAGATAGCCGTAGAGGCCCAGGTCTTCGAGGTCGGACACCGGAAACACGTCGATCTGCTCGGGGTCCAGCCCATTGACGCCAAGGATCTGGTCTGCCGCGCCGGGCTCGCGCAGGAACTTCGCCTCTTCGGGGCGCATGTCCAGCGCGAACAGGCGGATCACGCCGCGCTCACCAGCGGAGATGTCCAGATCGCTCATGCCGCCTCCTTCAGGTTGCGGGCCAGCAGTTCCATCGCGGCCATGCGCACGGCAACGCCCATCTCGACCTGTTCCTGGATGACCGAGCGGTTGATGTCATCGGCCAGCGTCCCGTCGATCTCGACCCCGCGGTTCATCGGGCCGGGATGCATCACGATGGCGTCCGGCTTGGCCAGCGCCAGCTTGGCGGCGTCCAGGCCATAGCGGTGATAGTATTCCCGTTCCGACGGGATGAACCCGCCATCCATCCGCTCTTTCTGAAGGCGCAACATCATCACAACGTCCACGTCGCGCAGGCCCTCGGTCATGTCGTCATAGATCTCGGCCCCGAATTCAGCGAATTGCGCAGGCACCAGCGTCGGCGGGCCGATCAGGCGGATGCGGTTTTCCATCTTGCCCAGCAGGATCAGGTTCGACCGCGCTACGCGGGAATGGGCGACATCCCCGCAGATCGCAACGTTCAGCCGGTGCAGCCGCCCCTTGGCCCGGCGGATGGTCAGCGCATCCAGCAGCGCCTGGGTGGGGTGCTCGTGCCGCCCGTCGCCGGCATTCAGCACCGCGCAGTTGACCTTCTGCGCCAGCAGGTCCACCGCGCCCGAATGCGGATGCCGAACCACCAGCAGGTCGGGATGCATCGCGTTCAGCGTCATCGCCGTGTCGATCAGGGTCTCGCCCTTTTTGATCGAGCTGGCCTGCATAGCCATGTTCATCACATCCGCGCCCAGACGCTTGCCCGCCAGTTCGAAACTGGCCTGCGTGCGGGTTGAGTTCTCGAAGAACATGTTGATCTGGGTCAGCCCCGCCAGAACGTCCGAGTGCTTGGCCGATTGCCTGTTCAGATCGACGTATTTTTCGGCCAGGTCCAGAATGGCGGTGATGTCGGATTGGGACAGATGCTCGATGCCAAGTAGGTGACGATGGGCGAAACGCATGGGCCGGGCTCCTGTCTGACAGTCGCGCCGCTTATAGAAAGCGCAGCGCCGCGGGGCAACTGGAGTCAGTCCCCATCGGGCAGTTTCTCGCATCCGCCTTCGGGCAGGCACTGCTCGCCGGGTCTGCACCACTTGCCGTATCCGCAATCGACGGCCTTTCTGGGCACGCAGCCCTGATTGGCCGAGCATTTGAAGCCGGTGCGGCACTGCGATCCGGTCTCTTCGCACAGGTACCAGCCGGGGCGCGTACAGCCGCCGCCCGGCAGGCAGGTCGAACCGGCTGCGCAGGTCCGCCCGTCGTCGCAGGGCGTTGCAGGTTGCGGAGAGGGGTCGAAATCCGGCGAACTGCGCTCGCATTCGCCGCGCGCGTTGCAGAAGGACCCGCTGGGGCAATCCAGCCGCGAGGCGCATTTGTTTGCCCCTGCCGGCGCGCATCGGGTGCCTCCGGCCACGCATTTCTCGAACGGCCCGCAGGACCGCCCGCCGCCGCAATAGGTGCCCCCGGCCTGAATGCAGAACCCGTCATAGCTGCAGCGTTGGCCGACCGAGCAGCATTTCAGACCGCACTGAAACTGGCCCCCACGGCATTGGCCTTGATTGTTGAGAAACGACTGCGCCTCCGACCCGCCGGGCAGCAGGGCGAACAGAGTGATCAGCAGAAGGCCCAGGGTTCGCGTCATGACGGGGACCATCGTCGGCCCGGCAATGCGCCAAGGCAAGGCCAATTTGCTTTCCCTTCCCGCAAAGCTGAGTAGATTGATGGTCATGGAATCGGCCCTTGACCCCTACACCGCGCGTGCCCTGCTGGAATGGCAGGTTGAGCTGGGCGTAACCGACGCGATCGTCGACGCACCGGTTGACCGCTATGCATTGCCGGATACCGCGCCAAAGGTCAAAAAACCCGCCGCAGCGCAGCCCGCGGTGCAGAAGCCCGCCAAGGCCGATCCGGTGGTCGAGGCAAAGAAGGCTGCGTCTGCGGCATCGTCTCTGGATCAGCTGCGCGCGGCGATGGAGGCGTTCGCTCATTGCGACCTGAAGCGCGGCGCGCGGCACCTGGTCTTTGCCGATGGCACCGCCGGTGCGCCGGTCATGATCGTCGGCGAGGCCCCGGGCCGTGAAGAAGACCGCGCTGGAAAGCCGTTCGTTGGCCGCGCCGGGCAGTTGCTGGATCGGATGCTGGCCGCGATAGATTTGGACCGCGCCAAGAACGTCTACATCACCAATGTCCTGCCCTGGCGCCCGCCGCAGAACAGGGACCCGCGGCCGGACGAGATCGCGATGATGCAGCCGTTTTTGGAACGGCACGTGGCCCTGTCCAAGCCAAAGGTTCTGGTGGTTATGGGCAACATTAGCTGCCAGGCGGTTCTGGACAAGCGCGGCATCACACGTCTGCGCGGGCAGTGGGATCAGGCGCTGAATCTGCCGGTTCTGCCTATGCTGCACCCCGCCTATCTGCTGCGCCAGCCCCATGCCAAGCGCCAGGCCTGGGCCGATCTATTGGATCTGCGCGCATATCTGGAGAACAAGGGATGAAGGTTCTAGCCTTTTCCGACCTGCACATGGCTCGCAATCGGGCTGCTGAACTGGTGGCAGCCAGCGTCGAAGCTGACCTCGTGATCGGCGCGGGTGATTACTGCAACATGCGTCAGGGGCTGGACGAGGCGATGGATATGCTTTCCGGCATATCCGCGCCGATGGTTCTGGTTCCCGGCAACGCCGAAAGCGCCGAGGAACTGGCGGCGGCCGTGCCGGACGGCGTGCATGTACTGCACGGAACAGGCATGACCGTGGACGGGCTGCGCCTGTTCGGACTTGGCTATGGCGTACCGGTCACGCCATTTGGTGACTGGTCCTGCGACCTGACCGAAGCCGAGGCCGCAGAGCTGCTCAATCGCTGCCCGTCGGCCGACATCCTGATCACGCATGCCCCGCCCAAGGGCAAAGGCGATCGGACCTCGCAGGGGCAATCGATCGGATCGAGCGCGGTGCGCGACGCGGTGGAACGGATTCAACCTGACTTTGCTCTGTGCGGTCATATCCACGACAGCTGGGGTTATCGCGGCGAGATCGGTCGCACCCGGATCGCAAATCTGGGGCCCAAGGTGAATTGGTTTGAGGTCGATCCATGATCGAATACGCAACGCTGTTGACCTTCATCCCAGCCGCCATCGCGCTGAACATGACGCCGGGGGCTGACATGATGTTCTGTTTCGGGCATGGGCTGCGGTCCGGTGCCCGATCTGCCATCGTGGCCAGCGCCGGCGTTTCGACGGGACTGATGGTTCATGTTCTGCTGGCCGGGCTGGGACTTGGCGCGGCGGTCGCGGCTATGCCCTGGCTGTTCGACGTCATTCGCTGGCTGGGTGTGACCTACCTGCTGTATCTGGCCTGGGGCACCATCCGGAACGGTGCGGTCCGGACTGACGCTCCAATGAAGCCGTCGGGCCATGCCTTTCGCGAGGGGATGCTGGTCAACATGACGAATCCCAAGATCATTCTGTTTGTTCTGGCCTTCATCCCGCAATTCGTCTCGCCGGCCAACGGATCGGTTCTGGCTCAGTTCCTGCTGCTGGGCGCGATCATCGCTCTGGGCGGGTTCGTCGTGAATGCCCTGGTGGGGTCATTTGCCGGCGGCGCCGGGCGAGCGCTGATTTCAAGCCCGCGGGCTTCGCGAATTCTCGGCTGGGTCAGTGGCGGCGTGTTCGTCGCGCTGGCGGCCCGGTTGGCCATCATGGAAAGAGCCTGACACGACATGTCCCGAATTGATGAAACCATGGAATTCATCCCCATCCGCATCGCTGTTCTGACCGTATCGGACACGCGGTCACTGGCCGAAGATCGTTCGGGGCAAACGTTGGTTGACCGGATCGAGCGTGCGGGGCACACCGTGGCCGACCGCAAGATCATTCAGGACGAGCGCGCCCAGATCGCCGAGCAGTTGCGGGCGTGGGTCGCCGACCCCGCGATTGACGTGGTGATCTCGACCGGCGGCACCGGCTTGACCGGGCGCGATGTCACGGTCGAGGCGCATCGCGATGTCTACGAAAAGGAAATCGAGGCTTTTTGCACCGTCTTCACCTTGATTTCGATGGAGAAGATCGGAACCTCGGCGGTACAGTCGCGGGCCACAGGTGGCGTCGCCGGCGGAACCTATCTGTTTGCGCTGCCGGGCAGCCCGGGGGCCTGCAAGGATGCCTGGGACGGCATTTTGGAAAAACAGCTGGATTATCGCCACCGGCCCTGCAATTTCGTGGAAATCATGCCCAGATTGGACGAACATCTGCGACGGAAGTAGACTGGTCGTACGTTTAACGGCTCATAACCGCCTTGTGGGTTGGTATTTTTTCCGGCCCGGCTACCTATTTATAGACGGCGTCCCGTTGCAACCGGAGTGAAAGATCTATGCGATTTCTGCGGCAGAGCCTCATCGGTGTCTTTCTGGCATCCCTGATGCTTGCGCTGTTGATTGTCGCGGCGCAGATGATCACCGGCGCAGTGCAAGAGGTCATGACCCGCGACAACAAACCCCCGCAGGCGCGCGAACGCGTGTTCGCCGTCACGGTTCAGAAGGCCGAGCCACAAACCGCCACCCCCTACCTGGAGGCATTCGGCGAAGTTCAAAGCCGCAGGCGTCTGGAATTGCGGGCGGCGCTGGGTGGCCGTGTCATCGGGCTGGCGGAAAATTTCGAGGATGGTGGGGTTGTGCGCACAGGCGAAGTTCTGGTCGAGCTGGACCCGGCCGATGCGCAGGCGGCGCTGGACCGTGCGCGGTCGGACCTGCTGGATGCCCAGTTCGAGGAACGCGATGCCGAACGCGCTCTGCTTTTGGCGCAGGATGAGTTGAAGGCCGCCGAATCCCAATCGGATCTGCGGGAACGGGCCCTGCAGCGCCAGAAGGATTTGCTGGACCGTGGTGTGGGCGCGACCGCCAGCGTTGAAGAGGCCGAATTGGCCGCGGCCTCGGCCCGGCAAACCGTGTTGTCGCGCCGTATCGCTTTGGCGCAGGCCGAGTCCCGCGTCGATCAGGCGACGACGTTGCTGGCGCGGGCACGTATCGCTTTGGAATCGGCCGAACGCGATCTGGAGGACATGACCATCCGCGCCCGGTTCGACGGGACGCTGACGGGTGTCACGCTGGTTGAAGGGCGTCTGGTCACGGCCAATGAAAAGCTGGCCGAATTGGTTGACCCGTTTGCGTTGGAGGTCGCGTTCCGTGTTTCGACCGCGCAATACGTGCGGTTGCTGGACGATCAGGGCAAGCTGATCCCGGCACCGGTGACCATCTCGCTTGAGGTGACGGGCACGGACCTGAGCGCCACCGGTCGGATCAGCCGCGACAGCGGGTCGGCCGGTGAGGGCCAGACCGGCCGGTTGCTCTATGCCCGGCTTGATGACGCGCCGGGGTTCAAGCCCGGCGATTTCGTGACCGTTTCGGTCGAGGAACAGCCGCTGGATAATGTCGTGCGTCTCCCGTCTTCGGTTCTGGATGCGCAAGGCACCGTGCTGGTGCTGGGCGACGACGACCGGCTGGAAACGCTCCCGGTCGAGCTGGTACGCCGGCAAGGGGACGAAGTTCTGCTGCGCGGCGCCGGGCTGGAAGGGCGCGAAGTCGTGGTGGGTCGGACCCCACTGCTGGGGTCGGGGGTCCGCGTGCGCCCGGTTCGCATCGAAGACAGCGCCGCGGTCGAGCCGGACATGGTCGAGCTGACGGACGAGCACCGCGCGCGGCTGGTGGCGCAGGTCGAGGCCAGCGACCGCATGTCCCAGGACGCCAAGACCCGAGTTCTTGCTCAGTTGAGCGAGGCAAAGGTGCCGTCGTCTCTGTTGCGGCGGCTTGAAAACCGGGCCGGGGGATAGGCGCCATGATGCGCGAGATCCCGGGCGCGGCCAGCGGCATCCTCAGCTATTTCACGCGTCACCGGACCATTGCCAACCTTCTGCTGGTGGTCATGCTGGTCCTTGGCGCGGCTTCGGCGCCGAACATGCGGGCGCAGTTCTTTCCGGACGTGATCCTGGAACGGGTCAATGTCAACGTCGAATGGGATGGTGCGGGGCCCGAGGATGTGGACAACGGGATTGTTCAGATCCTTGAACCTGCATTGCTGGCTGTCGAAGGCGTTGCCAGCACCGAGTCGACCTCTCGCGAAGGATCGGCTCGCATCGCGCTGGAATTTGAACCCAACTGGGACATGAGCCGCGCCGTCGAAGAAGTGCGCACTGCGGTCGACAGCGTGACCAACCTGCCTGAGGATGCCGAAGAACCGTCCATCCGGCGGGCTGCGTGGCGAGACCGGGTGACGGATGTTGTCCTCACCGGCCCGATCGAGACCGGGCAGCTGGCCAAATTCACGGATGAGTTGATCAATCGGCTGTTCGCTGCCGGTGTCACGCGGACTACGATCCGCGGCCTTGCCGCCCCACGCATCGTGGTCGAAGTTCCCACTGCGCAGTTGATCGCCAACGACATCACCCTGTCCGAGATCGCCTCGGCGGTCGCGGCCGAGGTCACGGCCAATCCGGCCGGGGACGTGACCGGCGCAAACGCCCGGATCCGCACCGGTGTCGAAAAGCGCACCCCGGAGGAGATCGAGCGCATCGCTTTGCGCACCTATCCGGACGGGTCCAAGCTGGTGGTCGGCGATGTCGCGCAGATCCGGGTCGAGGGCGTTACCCGCAATCGCAGCTATTTTGTGGGGGAAAATCCGGCCATGTCCGTCCGGGTGGACCGGTCGAACCTGGGGGACGCGATCGACATTCAGCACACGGTCGAGGATGTGGTCGCCGAGATGCAGGCGAGCCTGCCGGATGGTATCTCGGTCGAGCTGATCCGTACCCGGGCGCAGGCCATTACCGACCGGTTGGACATTCTGATCGACAACGGGCTGGTCGGGTTGGGCTTGGTGGTGTGCCTGCTGTTCCTGTTCTTGAATGCGCGCATCGCTTTCTGGGTCGCGGCCGGTATCCCGGTTGCGATGTCGGCGGCCATCGCCTTCATGTATATCGGCGGGCTGTCGATCAACATGGTCTCGTTGTTCGGCCTTATCATCACGCTGGGTATCGTGGTGGATGATGCGATCGTGGTGGGGGAACACGCCGATTTCCGGGCCCGCCGTCTGGGCGAGCCACCGGTCGTTGCCGCAGAGCGCGCCGCCCGGCGCATGGCGATGCCGGTTTTTGCGGCCACGGTCACGACCGTGATCGCCTTTTTCGGTCTGACCGCCATTGGCGGACGGTTCGGAGAGCTGATCCGGGACATTCCCTTTACGGTGATCGCTGTACTGATCGCATCGTTGATCGAGTGTTTTCTGATCCTGCCGAACCACATGGCGCATGCTATCGCACATTCGGCCAAGGAACACTGGTATGACTGGCCCAACCGGGTTGTGAACAGGGGTTTTCGCTGGGTGCGCGACACTCTTTTCCGACCTTTGGTGGCGTGGGCAATCTGGGCGCGATACGTGGTCGTGGCCCTGATGATCGCCATTCTGGCCAGCCAGATAGCGCTGTTCATCAAGGGCGACGTCAATTGGCGGTTTTTCAACGCGCCCGAGCGGGGCTCGGTCACCGGCAATTTCATCATGGCCGAAGGCGCTACCCGCGCCGACACGATCGAAATGATGCACATTCTGCAGCGCGCCACCGAAGAGCTGGGCCAGATCTACGAAGAACGCCACGGTCGCAACCCGATCGACTATGTTCTGGCCGAGATCGGGGGCAGCGCCGGCTATGGTCTGTCCGCCGCCGATGGCAAGGATGGCGATTTGCTGGGCGGTATCTCGATCGAGCTGATCGATGCCGACCTGCGACCTTATTCCAGCTTTGAATTCGTGGGCGAGCTGCAGGAATTCGTGCCGCGCCATCCCAAGGTCGAATTGCTGACGTTCCGCGGCTGGCGCTCGGGTCCGGGTGGTGATGCCATCGACGTGCAGCTTTTCGGCGCGGACGTGAACACACTGAAATCCGCGTCCGAGGCCCTGCAGGCGGAACTGTCGAAATACCCCGAGGTTTCAGCGCTGGAAGACAATCTGACCTATGACAAGGAAGAATACATTCTGGATCTGACGGCACAGGGTGAGGCGTTGGGTTTCCGCATCGAGACATTGGGCAGGGTTCTGCGTCACCGTTTGAACGGGATCGAGGCGGCGACATTCCCCGACGGTCCTCGCAGCGCCGAGATCCGGGTCGAACTGCCCGAAAGCGAGCTGACCGCAGATTTCCTGGAACGCACGTTGATGCGGTCACCGGACGGGGTCTATGTCCCGCTGGCTGACATCGTCTCGGTCAAGCGCGAGTCGGGGTTCTCGACGGTGCGCCGGGAAAATGGCCTGCGGGTGATCGCAGTGAACGGGGACATATCCGAGGATGACCCGGCCCAGGCCGCGGAAATCACCCGCGCCATGCGCGAGGAAATCCTGCCTGATATCGCCGCCGAGTATCAGGTCGAGTGGCGCATGGCCGGTCTGAGCGAACAGGAGGACGAGTTCCTGACCGAGGCGCGTACCGGTCTGATCCTGTGCCTGACCGGAATCTACCTTGTTCTGGCGTGGATCTTCGCCAGTTGGACAAGGCCGCTTGTAGTGATGGCGATCATTCCCTTTGGTCTGGTCGGCACCATCTGGGGGCATTACATCTGGGGCGTTCCGCTAAGCATGTTCACGGTCGTCGGCCTGTTGGGTATGACCGGGATCATCATCAATGACTCGATCGTTTTGATAACGACCATTGATGGGTATCAGCAGGATCGCGGGCTGGTGCCCTCGATCATAGAAGGCACCGCTGACCGGTTGCGGCCGGTGATGCTGACCACGCTGACGACGGTGATGGGGCTGGCCCCGTTGCTGTACGAAGGGTCGCAGCAGGCGCAATTCCTCAAACCCACGGTGATCACGCTGGTCTACGGGCTCGGGTTCGGCATGGTGCTGGTGCTACTCCTGGTTCCCGCGTTGCTGGCGATCCTGAGTGATATTTCTCGCCCGATGACTGCGATGCGCCGCGCCTTGCGGGCGCCGGACAAGGTGGTCCGGGTCGCGGCCGCGGGGACGAGCGGGGCGATGATCCTCTGGCTGCTGGTCACGATGGTCTGGCCGGTTCTGGCCGGCGCGCCGCTGGGTGTGCTGTCCGGGCTGTACGGCGGCGAGGACGGTCTGGCGTTGCTGAGAATGGGGCTGGGAGCGTTCGCGGCCGGTGCGGTTGCCATTCTGGTCGTCAGCCTGATCGTGTCCGGGGCGCTTTATGTCAGGCTTTCATCCCGGGCCAGTGCCTGAGACAGAAGGTCGGGCACCCGGGCGCTCATGGCAAGGTCGCGGTCCAGCACCTGCCGGATTGGGAACCAACGCGCATCCTGCGCATCATCCGCTGCGACCGGAGTGCCGGATCCGAAGCGGCAGGACACGCCGACCAGCAAATAGTGGGCGGTGATCTGTCCGGCCGCATCCCGGACCAGCAGATCAAGGTTGCCCAGATACGCCTGCGGGGTTGCTTCGATACCGGTTTCTTCCATCAACTCGCGCGCGGCGGCCTGCAGGACGGTTTCGCCCCACTCCACATGGCCGCCCGGAAATCCCCAGAGACCGGCATCGGGGGCCTTGCTGCGTTGCACCAGCAGGACATGGCCCTGATCTACGACAACCGCCAGTGCGCCGATCCGGGGAACCTGCTGCATCCGCTCAGCCCGCGCTGCAGCCCAGAATGTCGACCGCGTGTTTGGTCCCCAGAACCGTGATCCGCACGGCGGACCGGTCCAGCGCAAAGGGCTGACCGTCTGGGCTGATCACCTCGGACGTGGCGGTCAGCCGGTTGCCTTGCCGCTTGGTTTCAGTCTGCGAGGCCCACAGGGCCGGATTCCCCGGTTCGATCACCGCAAGCTCGGCGCCACCGGCCGAGGGCATGTCGATCTGTACCTGCACCTGAAAACCGTCCGCGGTCGGGCTCAGGCGACAGGCCGCGCCGGTAACGCCAGCCTCGCGTGCAGAGAAGGGCCGTTGCGCAAGCGCAGCCGCGATCGCCGGATTTCTTGCTGCGCCGGCGTCCAGTTCGTGGTCAAATTTCAAAGATGCGGGAATGCAGACATCCTTGCACACTCCCAGATCGACCTCGCCGCGCAACCGGACCGGTTTGGATGCGTCCTTGGGCGTAATCCGAACCGGCAACACCAGCTGCTTTTCGTAGCCGATGGACTTCAGGCCGTTCTGGTCAAAGACATGCGGCGTGGGCCAGGTGATCGCAACCGCGCCGACATTGCCGGAGCGGCGCCAATCGAATTCAGGCGGAATGCCGGCGTCACCGGGGGCCCGCCAATAGGTCTTCCATCCGGGTTCCAGATCCAACCGGATCGCGGTGAGATAGGTTCCATCCTCGGATTGGCCGCCATCGATCACGTCCAGCCGGACGATCGAGTCGATCGATTGCCCCTGCGCAGGTGCGGCCAAGGCCAGACAAGCTGAAACAACGGTCAGGACGGGTTTGAACAGCGATCTCATGATCCATAAATGCGATGTGCGAGCAGGTTTGCCAAGTCACGTTCTGGTCACCGGCGGAAATCGCGGGATTTCAGGCGTGATCCCTTGCCAATCCGGGTTCCGCAAGGTCATTGTAAGGGAATAAGCCGCACGAGTTTTTTTGATGGATCTGACTGGAAAACTGTTGATTGCGATGCCCGGCATGGGCGATCCGCGCTTTGATCATTCAGTGGTGTACCTGTGCAGCCACGGCGATGACGGCGCGATGGGTCTGATCGTGAACAAACCGTCGGATTTGCGGATCAAGACGCTTCTTGAACAGTTGAACATCGCATGCCGCATCCCGGTTGTCGGAGAACGCCTTGTGCATTTTGGTGGTCCCGTCGAATTGTCCCGGGGGTTTGTCCTGCACAGCGCGGACTACGACGCAAATCTGCATTCGCTGCACGTGGCCGGCGATTTCAGCATGACGGCGACGCTGGACGTGCTCGAAGATATCGCTTCTGGCACAGGGCCGCTGAACTCGATGCTGATGCTGGGCTATTCGGGATGGGGGCCTGGACAGCTGGAAGATGAGATCGCGGCCAATGGCTGGTTGACGACCGATGCCACATCGAAACTGGTCTTTGACGTTGCCGACGACGAAAAGTGGGAGGCCGCCTTGGCCACGCTGGGTGTCGATCCGCTGACGCTGTCGGCCAGCGCCGGTCGGGCCTGATCAGGAATTGCGCGGCGCCGCGGCCCGGCGCAGGCGGTCGTTGATGGCCGCCCCCACGCCCTCGGAGGGGATCGGGCTGACGGCAATCGGCCGCCCCGTACCGTCCAGTTCGTGCAGATACGCAAACAGGTTTGCCGCCGCTTCGATCAGGTCACCCTTGGCAGATAGATTGCGGTCGCAATCGACATTGCCAAATCCCAGCAGCAGCTCGTCTCCGCGCCGCTCGGTGGCGTTCAGCCGCACCGGCGCATCCGGAGCATAATGTGACAGCAACTGCCCCGGAGCGGTCAGCAGATCTCCGGGCTTGTGGCGGGTCAGGCGCGTGCCCAGAACCGTTTCGATCTGTTCCAGTGCCACACCGCCGGGCCGCAGCAAAGCGGGGGTGTCGGCCAAGCCCACGATGGTCGATTCCAACCCGACTGAACAGGGTCCGTCATCCAGTACGGCGGCGATCCGACCGTCCAGACCTGCGCGCACATGCGCCGCAGTGGTCGGGCTGATCCGACCGGAGGGGTTTGCCGATGGGGCAGCGACGGGTCCGTCAACTGCGCTCAGCAATGCGCGCGCGGTTGGGTGGGCGGGCACCCGCACGGCCAGCGTCTCCAGCCCCGCCGCCACCAGCGAGGACACGCCATGCCCTGCGCGCAGCGGCAGCACCAGCGTCAGCGGACCGGGCCAGAACGCAGCTGCCAGTTGTTCGGCATTGTCCGACCACTCGACATAGCGTTTGGCAGCCTCGACCGAGGCGACATGCGCGATAAGCGGGTTGAAACTGGGTCGTCCCTTGGCGGCGTAGATCGCTGCCACCGCTTCGCCGTTGCGGGCGTCGCCGCCCAGCCCGTAGACGGTCTCGGTCGGGAAGGCGACCAGCAGTCCCTGACGCAGCAGGTCGGCCGCGGCTGCAATCCCGGCGGGATCAGCATCCAGATATTGCGTGCTGTTGGGGATCATGGGTGGTGACGCGGCGTTTTGGTTGCTTGCAACAGGGGGACGGATAGGTAATCGAACAAGCTTAGATGAATACCGGCGCGGGCCATGGATTCCAAGCCCGCCATTGCGACCGACACACGATTTCCGGGGGGAAACCATGCCATATCGCGCTCCTGTCATTGATTACGAGTTCCTGATGGACAAGGTGGTGGGGTTCAAGGACGTCGCCGCGACCGAGAAATTCGCCGAGGCCACTCCGGACGTGGTCAGCGCCATTCTGTCCGAGGCCGGCAAGATGTGCGAAGAGGTAATGGCTCCCCTGCAGCGCCCCGGCGATCTTGAGCCGGCGCGGCTGGAAAACGGGGTATTGCGGACCTCGCCCGGCTATGCCGATGGCTGGAAGGCGATCGCCGAGGGTGGCTGGATCGGCATGAGCGGTGACCCCGAATACGGCGGCATGGGCCTGCCCATGACCGTGACCACCGCCGTCAACGAGATGATGAGCGCCGCCTGCCTGTCGCTGCAGCTGGCCCCGTTGATGAGCCAGGGTCAGATCGAGGCGCTGGAACACCACGCCAGCGATGAGCTCAAGGCGCTGTACCTGCCCAAGCTGATGTCGGGCGAATGGTCGGGCACGATGAACCTGACCGAACCGCAGGCCGGGTCTGACGTTGGCGCGCTGACGTCCAAGGCCGAACCCAACGGCGATGGCACCTATTCGGTGACCGGGCAGAAGATCTACATCTCGTGGGGCGACAATGACTTCTGCGAGAATGTCTGCCACCTGGTTCTGGCCCGACTGCCCGATGGCGCGCCGGGAACCAAGGGGATCTCGTTGTTTCTGGTACCCAAGTACATCCCCGATGAAAACGGCAATCCGGGCGTGGCCAATGACCTGAAGGTGGTGTCGCTGGAACACAAGATGGGCCTGCATGGCTCGCCCACCTGCGTGATGCAGTATGACGGCGCCAAGGGCTGGCTGGTTGGCCAGGAGCACAAAGGCATGGCCGCCATGTTCACCATGATGAACAACGCGCGCCTCGGTGTCGGCGGGCAGGGCGTGGGCGCGGCCGAGGGCGCCTATCAGCACGCGCTGGCCTATGCTCTGGAGCGCAAGCAGGGCAAGACGCCCTCGGGCACGATCATCGATCATGCCGATGTGCGCCGGATGCTGATGGACATGCGGGCCGACCTGTTCGCCGCCCGTGCGATCATGCTGGCCAATGCCGCGGCCATCGACATGGCCAAGGCCACCGGCAACGCCGACTGGGCCGCGCGGGCGGCCCTGCTGACCCCGATCTGCAAGGCTTTCGGCACCCAGACCGGCATGCGCGTGGCCGAAACCGGCCTGCAGGTGCATGGCGGCATGGGATATATCGAGGAAACCGGCGCCGCGCAGTATTACCGCGATGTCCGCGTGACCGCGATCTACGAGGGGACCAACGGCATTCAGGCAATGGACCTTGTCGGCCGCAAGATGATGGATGGGGGCGAAGCCGCCGCCCGCCTGCTGGACGAGATCGAAGATCACGCCGAGCGCGCCCGCGCCACCGTGCCCGAGCTGGCCGGCCCGGTATGGGAGGCGACCGAAACCCTGCGCGAGGCGACCGAGTGGCTGGCGGCGCAAGAGGACATGAACAACCGCTTTGCCGGGGCCGTGGCCTATCTGAACGCCTTTGCCCGCGTGCTGGGCGCGCATTACCACCTGATCGCCGCTTTGGCCGATCCGGATGGTCCGCGCGCCAAGCTGGCGCGGTACTACATCACCGCGCGCCTGCCGGAATACGCGGGCCTGCTGGATCAGGCACAGATCGGGGCCAAAGACCTGTTCGCGCTCAGCGCCGACGAACTGGCAGCGTGATGGACGGCGCGCGGCCTCCGGCGTTTCGCCATCCCTGGCCCGAGCCGCCCGCGCCCGGACAGGCCACCGAGATCGCCGAGGGCGTGCTGTGGATGCGCCTGCCGCTGCCGATGGCGCTGGACCACGTCAACGTCTACGCGCTGGATGACGGAGATGGCTGGACGGTGATCGACACCGGAATTTCATCGAAAAAGACGCGCGGCCTGTGGTCCGACCTGATGGCCGGGCCGCTTGCGGGCAAACCGGTGACTCGAGTGGTGGTTACGCATCACCACCCCGACCACGTCGGCAATGCCGGGTGGTTACAGTCGGAGCACGGCGCCGATCTGGTCTCGAGCCGCACCGCATGGCTGTTTGCGCGAATGCTGACACTGGACGTGCAGGAGAGCTGGCCGGAAGAGACGCTGGAGTTCTACCGCAGCGCGGGCATGGCCCCCGAGATCCTGGCCAAGCGCATGTCCGAGCGGCCCTTCAATTTTGCCGACACGGTCTATCCGATGCCTCTGGGCTTTGTCCGCATCAAGCAGGGCGACGTGATCCGCATGGGCGGGCGGGACTGGGACGTGCATATGGGCAATGGCCATGCCCCCGAACACGCCACGTTCTGGAGCCGCGACGACAACCTGGTGATCTCGGGCGACCAGATCCTAAGCTCGATCAGCCCGAACCTGGGGGTCTATGCCACCGAACCGATGGCCGACCCGGTGTCCGACTGGCTGGAGGCCTGCGAGCGCCTGCAACAGCTGGCACGGCCCGATCAGGTGGTGTTGCCGGGGCACAAACTGCCCTTCATCGGCCTGCCGATCCGCATGAAGCAATTGATCGAGAACCACCACGGCGCTCTTGCACGGCTGCTGGACGATCTGGACGCGCCCAAGGCGGCGTCGGACTGTTTCGTGACCCTGTTCAAACGCCCCATCCGCGACGGCGAATACGGTCTTGCGCTGGTCGAGGCGGTTGCGCATCTGAACCATCTTTATCACACTGGAGCCGTGACCCGGGCGCGCCGTGAGGACAGCGCATGGGTGTATCAGCGCAAAGGTTGAAACGATGCAGGACAAGATCGAAACCTCGGCCGAGGCCGCCGAAGCGGCGGCTCTGCCCCGGTGCTATGAGGTTCATGCTGACCCGGACAGCACGTCTGGCACCAAGGATCTGCCCGAATCCCTGCGCCAACCGGTCGACAGCAAAAGCCCCGCCCAATGGGCGTATGAGCGGCTGATCCTGTACATCCAGAACTTCGAGCAGACCCTCGATGCCGATCACGAGGTCGCCATGGGCTTTACCGGTGGTGACGCCGGGGTGATGCGGATCGAGGGGATGGGATATTTCGACCCCGACGTGATCACCTTCTACGGCTCGGACGGTTCGGGCGCGCGCACCCAGCTGGTGCAGCATGTCAGCCAGCTGAACGTCATGCTGCGCGCCCTGCCCAAAACGGTCGAGGACAAGCCCGCCAACCGCATCGGCTTCCGCCTGGCCGCCAAGCTTGAGGAAAGCTGAGCGTCACGCTTGCAATTCACATCTGCGCGGCCTTGAATGAATTCAGCATTCAAAGGGGGCCGGCGTGTCACATTTCTCAACCGTAACAGATGCCTATCGCGGGGCCTGGGCTCGACGCCGGACCTTTGTTCCCATCTATCTGGCGGTGCGTCTGCTGCTGATCGCGCTGATCGCACCCGGCGTAGCCTTCACCGTGAACCTGGCGGTGATGCTGTCCGATCAAACTGCGCTGACCGATCAGGACATCGCGATGTTCATCCTGTCGCCGGTTGGTTTCGTGGCGGCGGTGGTCATTCTGGGCCTGTTCCTGTTGGCCGAGGTGTTCGTCTTTTCGGTCATGGCCGGATCGCTCAGGATGGGCGAAAGCGACCCGTGGCGGGCCGGCGGGTCGGCGCTGCGGTTGATCCTGTCGCGCCTGCCGACGCTGTTTTCCTTCGCGGTACGCTTCATTCTGCGGGTTCTCGTTCTGGCGGTGCCCTTCGTGGCGGTCGCGGGCCTGATTGCATGGTGGACGCTGACCGAATACGACATCAACTATTACCTGACATTCCATCCGCCCGCCTTCCAGGTGGCCGTCGCACTGATCGGGTTGGTGGTGCTGGCCTTGGCCTGGGTGCTGATCCGCCGCCTGTCGGCTTGGGCGCTCGCCCTGCATCTGGTGCTGTTCGAGGGAATTGCGCCCTCGGACGCCTTTGCCGAAAGCGCCCGCCGAATGGAGGGCAAACGCGGCCGGTTGAAGATCGAACTGGCGCTGTGGCTGGTCGTACGTCTGGCGATCGCTGCGCTGATTGCCGCCGTGGCCAGCCTGTTGTTCCACCTTGTACCTCTGGAACAGGGCACGAACCTGCGGTTTGCCCTGACGCTCAGCCTGCTGGTGGCCGGGCTGTGGTCTCTGGCCGGATTGGTGCTGGCGGCGGTGGCGTTAGGCGCGCTGGCGGTTCTGCTGGATGGGTTTTTTGAACCCCGGGCGGCAGAGCTTCCCCATCCCGAAGCCGGAAATCTGCGCGCCCCGGTTCTGGTGACCGTTGCCGCGGCCGTTGTGGCCTTGTTGGCCGGGATCTGGTTCAGCCAGGACGTGCTGGACCAGATTTCGGCACCCGATCATGCCGACGTGATCGGCCACCGGGGCGCGGCGGCGCTGCGGCCGGAAAACACGATGGCTGCGGTGTTGAAGGCCATCGAAGACGGGGCCGACTGGGTCGAGATCGACGTTCAGGAAAGCGCCGACGGCCAGGTGATCGTGGCCCATGACAGCGACTTCATGAAGCTGGGCGGGGTCAATATGAAGGTCTGGGATGCCACGATGGAGGATATGGCGCAGATCGATATCGGCAGCTGGTTCGACCCCGAATATGCCGATCAGCGCACTCCGACCCTGCGCGAGGTTCTGAAGGCCGCGAAGGGCAAATCCAAGGTCATCATCGAACTGAAATACTATGGCCATGATGTGGACCTGGAAAACCGCGTGGCCGCCATCGTCGAAGAATTCGGGATGGAGCAGGACATCGCCACGATGTCGCTCAAATACCCGGCGGTGCAGAAGATGAAAGCGTTGCGCCCGGACTGGCGCGCCGGCGTTCTGGCTGCCACGGCGGTGGGCGATCTGACCGGGCTGGAGGGCGATTTCGTCGCGGTAAATGCCGGGATGGTCACGCCTGGGCTGATCCGCTCGGTCCATGATGCAGGCAAGGATATCTATGTCTGGACGGTGAATGACCCGCTGCAGATGTCGTCGATGGCCTCGATGGGTGTCGACGGTCTGATCACCGACCGCCCCGCCATGGCGCGTGAAGTGCTACGTGTCCGCGCCGAAATGGAACCGGGCGAGCGCTTGCTGCTGTGGCTGGCCACGACCTTCGGCCTGTCGGTCGATACCGAGGCGATGCGCGATGAAAGCCCCTAGCTTCGGTCTTTTGCTTGCCTGCCTTGCCGGGTCGGCTTCGGCGCAGGATCTGATGCGCGGCGTCGAGATGCCCGCGCATCGGGCTTTGATCGCGCAATCGGTTGGGCAACCATTGAGCGCGTTTGAAACCGATGGCTGCTCGGGCGGCATGTCGTCCAGCTGGCGGCTGGTGGCAGAAACCTTTCCCAGATTTCGCGCGGTTTATGAAAGCCACCCGCCGTGGGAGTCCTGCTGCGTGACTCATGATCGCGCGTATCACACCGCCGGGGGCGCCACGTCCGCCGGCGCCAGTTTCGACGCCCGGCTGGAGGCTGACCGCGCCCTGCGCGCCTGCGTCAAGGAATTCGGAGCCCAGCATGCGCAGGACTATGCCACGCAATACGACATGACGCCCGAGCAGGTGACGTCGGCCATGTCGATCACCGCCGAGGCGATGTTCATGGCCGTCCGATTCGGAGGTGGCCCTTGCACCGGCCTGCCGTGGCGGTGGGGCTTCGGGTATCCCGGCTGCTCGGTTTTTGCCACCGATGAGGCTGCGGGCGACTGAACTCGGGCACCTGCGCGCGATTGACGTCGTGACAGGCCGGAAAATATGATTTATCCAAACCGGCAAACACGCGAATTGGGAATCTTTCGAAATGGCTGAACACAAACACGGCGAGATGGACATCACCGTCCAGACCAAAACCTTCAACGGGTTCATCAAATTCACCACCTACAGCGTCGTGGTGATCTGCTTCATTGCCCTGTTTCTTGCGATCTTCGGGGCATAAGCCGGACTGACGGGTCATGTTTCGCATCTTGATTGCCTGCCTGCTGGCAGCAACCGTCGCAGGCTGTGCCACGTCGCAGCGCCCTCAGGCCGACCAGTCCGAGATCGTTGCGCGATCCTACCGTGACCCGGGGCCCTCAACGCTGACCCTGTACACGATGATCAACACGCGTACGGGGTCTGGCGCGCATACCTCGCTGATGATCAGCGCCAGCGAGCGGGTAATTTTCGACCCCGCCGGGTCGTTCCGCGCCGACGTGGTGCCGATCAAGGATGACGTGCTGTATGGCATCACCCCCGCGGTCGAGCGTGCCTATCGCAGCTCGCACGCACGCGAAACGCATTATGCGCGCATCCAGACCATCCAGGTGACCCCCCAGCAGGCCGAGATCGCCTATCAGCTGGCCAAACAGTCCGGACCGGTTCCGGGCGCCTACTGCGCCAACTCGACGGCTCGGCTGCTGCAGCAGGTTCCCGGGTTCGAGCAGATCCAGACCACCTTCTACCCGGTCAAGTTGTCCGATCAGTTCGGGCAGATTCCGGGGGTCGTCAAGACCGAATATCGTGAAAACGACAGCGCCGATCTGCAGGCGGGGCTGGCGGCCAACAACGCCGCGCTCAACCAGCTGGAAGCGGTTTCAACCAACTAGGTACAGCAGACCATACAGCGTGCCGGCCCCGGCAAAGATGGCGGCCAGCACGTTCTTGGTGATCAACCCGACGCTCAGGGCAACCACGGCCGAGGCCATGCGCGGCAGGTCCGGCTGGCCCTCGGTGGCCGTGGGCCACATGACCAGAGGGGCAATCAGGGCCGGCAGGATGGCCACCGCCGTATAGCGTAGATGCCGCAGCAACCATGGCGGCAACGGACGGTCTCCGACAAAGCCGATGAACACGAAGCGCAGGGCATAGCTGCCGAGCGCCAGCCCGACGATGATCGTCCAGACCGTTGTCTGATCGGGGGTGGTCATAACGCTACCTTTCTGCGTTCCAGCATCACTTCGGCCTGCGCACCGGCCATCATGCCCGCGCAGCCCGCGATCAGCAGGCCAAGATTGTAGGGGATTGCCACGCATAGCAGCGACACGACGATGGCGACCAGAGCCGCGACCACATGGGCCGGAGTGCGCATCATCGGGCCGATCATGGCCAGAAAGGTGATCGGCAGCGCGAAATCCAGTGCCCAGCTATCCGGGATCTGCGTTCCCAGGTAGGCCCCAATAAAGGTGGCCAGTACCCACATGGGCACCAGCGGCGAAACCGACCCCATGAAATAGGTCATGCGCTGCGGAACCGACATGTCCGGTTCCTTTTCGAACTGGACGATCGAGCAGGCATAGGACTGGTCGACCGTAAGATAGGCGGCAAAGGCCCGTTGCCACAGGGGCGCCGCACCCAGATAAGGCGTCAAAGACGCTGAATACATGGCCATCCGCAGGTTCACGGCCAGTGCCGAAACCAGAATGATGGCCGTGGGTGTGCCGTCCTGCAGCAGCTGCAGCGATGCAAACTGCGCGGCCCCCGCAAATACGGCTGCGGTGAACACCATGGTCTGCAGAATGCTCAGGCCCGCCTCGGTCGCGAAGACGCCGAACAGGGTACCGAAGGGCACCGCCACGAAGATGAACGGGGTCCCGTCGCGAAAACCCTGCCAATAGTATGACTTGGATGTGGAGGTTGCCATGGCTAGATCCTATGGTGGTCTGCGCAGCAGTAGCGGGTCAGAGAGAGGGTTGCAATTGGCCACCGAAGTCGATCTGTCGGAATACATCATCGCCCCCGATCCCGGCGCGGCGCGGTTGACCCGCGCGGTCGAAGGGGTGGACCAGAACGGCGAGGTCAGCCGCATCTCGGTTGTCGAGGAGCGCCCGCTGACGATCTTCCTCAATTCGCAAGAGATCGTGACCGCGATGACCATCGGCGACTACCCGGAATATCTGGCGCTGGGCTTTTTGCGCAACCAGGGCATGTTGCGCCCCGATGACGAGATCACGCGGGTCGATTACGATGACGATCTGGAAACCGTCGTGGTGCGCACGACCCGCGAAACCTCGTACGAGGACAAGCTGAAGAAAAAGACCCGCACCAGCGGCTGCGCGGTGGGCACGGTGTTCGGCGACATGATGGAGGGGCTGGAGGGCGTGCGCCTGCCGCAGGTTCAGGTGCGCACCTCGTGGCTGTATGGTCTGGCGGCCAAGATCAACCGCACGCCGTCGCTGTACCTGCAGGCTGGGGCGATCCACGGCACGGTTCTGTGCCGCGAAAGTCGCCCGCTGGTCTATATGGAGGACGTGGGCCGCCACAACGCGGTGGACAAGATCGCCGGCTGGATGTTGTCCGAAGGCGAGGCGGCCGGCGACAAGATCCTGTACACCACCGGGCGGCTGACCTCGGAAATGGTGATCAAGACGGCGATGATGGGCATTCCGGTGCTGGCGTCTCGATCCGGTTTTACCGCCTGGGGCGTCGAAATCGCGCGCGAGGTCGGCCTGACCCTGATCGGCCGGATGCGCGGCCAACGTTTCGTCTGCCTGTCGGGCGAGGACCGGCTGCTGCGCGACGTGGACCCGGCCTCCGTACCGGTCGAGGACAAGAAGCATCGAAGGAAAAGCGCCGATGGGAGGTGAAACATCACGCCCCCTCGGCGTCATACTGGCCGGAGGTTTGGCCACGCGGATGGGCGGCGGTGACAAGGGGTTGCTGCAACTGGGCGGGCAAAGCCTGTTGGGGCATGTGATCGACCGGCTGGCGCCGCAGGTGGCCGGGCTGGCGCTGAACGCCAATGGCGATCCGGCGCGCTTTGCCGATCTTGGCCTGCCGGTCCTGCCGGACAGCATCGCGGGTTACGCCGGGCCGTTGGCGGGCGTTCTGGCCGGGTTGGATTGGGCGGCGGGGCAGGGCGCCGATTGCATCGTCACCGCTGCCGCCGACACGCCTTTCTTCCCGCGCGATCTGGTCGACCGGCTGACGCGGGCGGCGCAGGGGCAGGCGCATCCGCTGGTTCTGGCCACCACGCCGCGCGGCGAGGGCGAGGCTCTGAAATCCGGCGGGCGGGTCAACCGGCACCCGACCTTTGGCCTTTGGCCCGTGGCGCTGCGCGACGATCTGCGGGCGGCGCTGAACAACGGGCTGCGCAAGGTGGTCCTGTGGACCGACCGCCATGACGGGCGCGAGGCGCTGTTTCCGGCCGCCCCGTTCGATCCGTTCTTCAACGTCAACACGCCCGAAGATCTGATCCGGGCGCAGCACCTGTTGGAGCGGGCATGAGGATCTACGGTGTCACCGGCTGGAAGAACGCGGGCAAGACCGGGCTGGTCGAGCGGCTTGTGGCCGAGATCACCGGGCGCGGGTTCTGTGTCTCGACCGTCAAACACGCTCACCACGCGGTTGACGTGGACCAGCCGGGCACGGACAGCTACCGCCACCGAACCGCCGGGGCGTCCGAGGTTCTGCTGGCCTCCAGTCGCCGAATCGCCGTGATGCAAGAGCTGCGCGGCGCGCCCGAGCCGCCGTTGGATGACCTTCTGGCGCGCCTGTCCCCGGTCGATCTGGTTTTGGTCGAGGGGTACAAGCGCGCGCGCCATCCCAAGGTCGAGGCCTTTCGCGCCCAGCCCGGGAACCCGCTGATCGCCGCTGACGATCCGACGATCCGCGCGGTGGCCAGCGACACGCCGCTGGATCTGGACCGTCCGGTTTTTGACTTGAACGACACGCCTGCCATTGCCGATTTCATCCTGGCCGAGGTCGGCCTGGAGCCGCGGCCCAGCCCCTGACCATGCCCGAGGACCGGACCATGCCGAAGATTGCGCCTCCACCGCTGAAAAACGACTGTTTCGCCCTGCCGCCGGGGGTCGAATGGACCCCGGTCGATGACGCGCTGGCCCTGCTGCGCGACCGGCTGCACCCGGTGGCCAATGTCGAGACCCTGCCCGTTGGTCAAGCCTGCGGGCGCGTTCTGGCGCAGGACGTGATCGCGCAGCGGTCGAATCCGCCGCTGCCCAACACGGCGGTGGACGGGTACGGCTTTGCCGGTGGCCGACCCGAGGGCCCGCATGTCCTGCCGCTGGCCGAGGGACGCGCGGCGGCGGGCGTGCCGTTTGCGGGGGCCGTGCCGGAGGGGCAGGCGCTGCGCGTTCTGACCGGCGCGCCGCTGCCCGAGGGGATGGATACCGTCATTCTGGAAGAGGACGTGACCGTGCAGGACGGCCACATCGCCTTCAACGGCCCTTTGAAGACCGGCGCCAACACGCGCAAGGCGGGCGAAGACGTGCAGGCCGGGGCCTTGGCTCTGTCTGGCGGGCGACGCCTGACGCCTGCCGATCTGGCGCTGCTGTCGGCGGTGGGCGTGGCCGAGGTCCCGGTCCGCACGCCCTTGCGCGTGGGGGTTCTGTCTACCGGCGATGAATTGCGTGATCCGGGTCAGGCCGCGGGGCCGGGCCAGATCTATGATGCGAACCGCCCGATGCTGTTGGCGATGCTGCAACGGATGGGTTTTGTGGCGGTCGATCTGGGCCGCGTGGGCGACGACCGGGCCGCGCTGCGGGACCGGTTGGACCAAGCTGCGCAACAGACCGACGCGATCCTGACCAGCGGCGGCGCTTCGGCGGGGGACGAGGATCATGTCTCGGCCCTGCTGCGCGCGGCGGGGGCCTTGCAAGAATGGCGCATCGCGCTGAAGCCGGGCCGCCCGCTGGCGCTGGGCCTGTGGCAGGGTACGCCGGTGTTCGGCCTGCCGGGCAACCCGGTGGCGGCGATGGTCTGCACTCTGATCTTTGCCCGGCCCGCGCTGGGCCTGATGGCGGGCGAGGGTTGGCGGCAACCGCAGGGCTTTGACCTGCCCGCCGGGTTCCCCAAGCGCAAGAAACCGGGCCGCCGCGAATACCTGCGCGCCCGGGTCCGCGACGGCCGGGTCGAGGTGTTCCACTCGGAAGGGTCGGGTCGCATCAGCGGGCTCAGCTGGGCCGAAGGGCTGGTCGAACTACCGGACGGCCCGCTGGACATCCAGCCCGGAGACCCTGTGCGTTTCATACCCTATGGCAGTTTCGGCCTGTGACGGTTTCGGTCTCGCGCGGGTTTTCCCCCGATGAGCGCGCGCGGGCGGCCGCGCTGTTCTGGCAGGCGTTCTCGGGCAAACTGTCGCGCGTCATGGGGCCGGATGCGCGCGGCCTGGCGTTTTTCGAACGGGCGCTGAACCCCGATTTCGCTCTGATGGCGCGGGATGCGGACGGGCGGATGCTGGGGCTGGCCGGGTACAAGACCTGCGACGGTGGGCTGACGCAGGGCAGGCTGGCGGATCTGGCCGGGGTCTATGGCTGGTTCGGCGCCCTGTGGCGGGGCCTTGTCCTGAGCGTTCTGGAGCGCGACCTGAAGCCGGGCGTGTTCCAGATGGATGGCATATGCGTGGCAGCCGAGGCGCGCGGGCAGGGTGTCGGGACCCTGTTGCTGGGGGCGATCAAGGACGAGTCACAGAGGCTGGGCATGCACGAGGTGCAACTGGACGTGATCGATACCAACCCGCGCGCGCGGACCCTGTACGAGCGCGAAGGGTTTCAGGCGATCGGGCAGGACTATACCGGCCCGTTCAAGCATCTTTTCGGATTCAGTTCGGCCACGAAAATGCGGTGGGTCGTGCCCAACGGTGGCTAGTCGAACGTTCCGGCCACTCGGCCCAGCAGCATGAAGGCGCGCGCCGTGCGCGTGTCGCCCAAAGCGGTCAGGTCGGCGTCGCTGGCCTGAGGTTCGAACTCGGCGATCATGGTGTCGAAGCGGCGCAGGAAATGGTGCACCGCATCGCGAAAGATCGGGTCCTGTTTCAACCGCGCCGAGGTCAGCGCCAGGCACGACCGGTCGCGGATACCGCCCAACGCGGCGACCGCACGCCCGCGTTCGCCCTTGGCGAACTGGCGCCAGACCTCGGGGCGGGCCATGTCCGGGCGCAGGTCGTCCATGTAGATGCCTTCCTGGCTGAGCAGGGTCAGCACGTCCTCGGCGGCCTGTACCAGTTGCGCGGTCTTGCGGTCTTTCATGGCGCAGCGCAGGGCGTTGAAGCCTTCGGTATCCTCGGCGGTTTCGGGAAAGTTCAGCGCGCGGATGAAAATGTCGGTGGGCAGAGGAGTCGGTATCTCCTCGGCCGGAGTGCCCAGTTCCAACGAGGTTTGGCCCGAGGGTGCCGCAGGTCTTGCCAGCGGCGCAAGATCCCGCCGCTTGCTGGAGAACGTGGCCAGCGTGCTTTGGGTGTGCCGGGCGGCCGCGGCGATTTCATCCAGTTTCCGGGCCACCGCGGGTTCGTAGGTGCTGGCCGAGCGCTGTTGCTGCGATACATAGGCCTGCCGGATCGCGTCGATCGCGGTCTGCAGCCGGGCGCTTTCTTCGCGCATGATGCGGCTGGCGCGCATGGCCAGCGCCGCGACCCAGATCATCGCGACCGGCATGAACACCGCCAGCAGCATCACGATGAAACTGCCGGCCTGCGTCTGCTCGGGCAGCACAAGAAAGGCTACGGCCACCACCAGCCAGATCAGGCTGAGGGCCGCGGCCGCAATCTCGATCCCGGTGACGCTGGGGCGGCCCGGACGGTCATAGATGCCCAGCCAGGTGGGGCGTTTGCTGTCCGGATCAGGGTCTTGGCCCGACATGACGCGCTCCGATCAGGCGTAGTGGATGCTCAGCACTTCGTACGAGCGCACGCCGCCGGGGGTGCGCACCTCGACACTGTCGCCTTCTTCCTTGCCGATCAGGGCGCGGGCGATGGGCGATTTGATGTTCAGCAGGCCCTTTTCGATATTGGCCTCATGCTCGCCCACGATCTGCCAGGTCTTCTCCTCGTCGGTGTCCTCGTCCACCAGGGTGACCTTGGCGCCGAACTTGATCGCGCCCGACAGTTTGGTCGGGTCGATCACCTCGGCCAGCGACAGAACGCCTTCCAGTTCCTTGATGCGGCCTTCGATGAAGCCCTGCTTTTCGCGGGCCGAGTGGTATTCGGCGTTTTCCTTCAGGTCGCCCAGTTCGCGCGCCGAGGCGATGGCCTCGATGATGGCGGGGCGTTCAACGGACTTGAGTTGCTTGAGCTCTGCCTCGAGCGCGGCAAAGCCCGCGGGCGTCATGGGGATCTTTTCCATATCTTCTTTTTTCCACGCACAAATTGAGTCGCCCCGCCGCATGAGACCAGCGTCGGGGCGAAAGATGGGTTGGCAATTACCTGACCCAAATATGGCGTGAAATGCAAGAGGCCAAGGGGTTTGGCCCCTGCAATCCGCAACTTAACGCCGTCGGGGCGGTGGGGGTTTCCGATTGTGCCGATGCCCCAGCAGATCACCGCGTTTCCAGCGATGCGCCTCGGCGCCGAACCAGAGCATTTCAATCATATTGAACGACCTCGAACTCGATACCGTTGTCATCGTCGAAATAGAACCGGTGGCCGGGTTCATAGTCGGCGTGGTTGTGGGGCTCGAAGCCCGCGGCGCGAACCTTGGCCTCGGTCGCGTCGATGTCCTCGACCAGCACGCCCACATGGTTCAGCCCGCCGACGATGTCATAGCTGCTTTCGCCCGACGGTTTCGGGTCGGCCGGGGCGTAAAGCGCCAGATAGGTATGCGCGCTGCCCACATGCACGGTATAGCCGCCCGCGATGGCCGGGCCTTCCCAGCGGGTCTTCCATCCGAATACGTCCTGCATCCAGGCGGCAGTCGCCTGCGGGTTGCGGACGGTGAAGTTCGTGTGTTCCAGCGTCGCCATCATGGGGTCTCCTTTTCATGTTCAGGCTTGTTTCGACTCACCGTAATTCCTAAACTTAACTTTAGCTCAAGAGATTTTTCCGGGAGGAGATCATGCCCGCATCCGAAGGCCTTTCCATCGGCGCGTTGGCGCGCCGCACGGGGTTGGCGGTATCCGCCATCCGCTATTACGAGGCGCAGGGGTTGATTTCCCCCTGGCGCAATCCGGGCGGTCAGCGGCGGTATCAGCGCGCCGACATCCGTCGGCTGAGTTTCGTGATGATCGCGCAGCAGTTCGGTCTGACCCTGCCCGAAATCCGCGAGGTTCTGGCCGGGCTGCCCGACAACCGCACGCCCACGCCGGCGGATTGGAAAAAGATCAGCGTCGGCCTGCGCGCGCATCTGGACCAGCGAATCGATACTCTGCTGCGTCTGCGCGACAATCTGGACGGCTGCATCGGCTGTGGCTGTCTGAGCCTTCCGAAATGCGCGCTCTACAACCCCGACGACCGGGCCAAGGCGCATGGTAGCGGTCCCAGGTACCTGATGGGTGACGCGCCCGAGGGCTGATCTGCCGCATTGCAGCAATGTTACGCCGTGTTTTGATTGACCAAGGTCTTTTCCAGCAGGTAATCAGCCGGGAAACAAAATTTCGCCGAGCCCGCGCCCCAGGCGCCAATTCGGATAGTTAGCGGAGGAGCCCACGATGGCCGAAATTGAACGCGAAGCGATGGAATACGACGTGGTGATCGTGGGCGCAGGCCCGGCGGGCCTGTCGGCGGCCATTCGTCTGAAACAGCTGGACGCCGACCTGAACGTGGTCGTGCTGGAAAAGGGCTCGGAAGTGGGCGCGCATATCCTGTCGGGCGCGGTGTTGGACCCGTGCGGTCTGGATGCGCTGATCCCTGACTGGAAGGAAAAGGGCGCGCCGCTGAATGTGCCCGTGCGCGAAGACAACTTCTATATGCTGGGCGAGGCGGGCAAGCTGCGCATCCCCAACTGGCCGATGCCGCCGCTGATGAACAACCACGGCAACTACATCGTCTCGATGGGCAATGTCTGCCGCTGGATGGCCGAACAGGCCGAGGAGCTGGGCGTGGAAATCTTCCCCGGCATGGCCTGTTCGGAACTGGTCTATGGCGACAATGGCGAGGTCAAGGGCGTCGTGGCTGGCGTGTTCGGACTGGAACCCGACGGATCCTATGGCCCCAACACCGAGCCGGGGATGGAACTGCACGGCAAATACGTCTTCCTGTCGGAAGGCGTGCGCGGGTCGCTGTCCAAGGAAGTGATCGCGAAATACGACCTGTCCGCCGGGAAAGAGCCGCAGAAATACGGCATCGGCATGAAGGAAATCTGGGAGATCGATCCCGCCAAGCACAAGGAGGGCAGCGTCACCCACACGATGGGCTGGCCGCTGGGCGGCAATGCCGGGGGCGGGTCGTTCATCTATCACCTGGAAAACAACCAGGTCTATGTCGGCTTCGTGGTGCACCTGAACTACAAGAACCCGCACCTGTTCCCCTACATGGAATTCCAGCGGTTCAAGCACCACCCGGTGGTGGCCGACCTGCTGAAAGGCGGCAAGCGCGTGGCCTATGGCGCCCGCGCGATCACCGAGGGCGGATATCAGTCGATGCCGAAGCTGGTGGCACCGGGTGTTGCGCTGTTGGGCTGCTCGGCGGGCATGGTCAACGTGCCGCGCATCAAGGGCAACCACAACGCGATGCTGTCGGGCAAGGCAGCGGCCGAGGCCGCGTTTGAGGCGATCAAGGCCGACCGGTCGGGCGACGAACTGTCCGCCTATGAAGACGAGGTGCGCAACGGTGCGATTGGCCACGACCTCAAGAAGGTTCGCAACGTCAAGCCACTGTGGTCGAAATATGGCCTGACCGCTTCGCTGGTTCTAGGTGGCATGGACATGTGGACCAACACGCTGGGCTTCTCGCTGCTGGGGACACTGGGCCATGGCAAGAACGACGCCGAGGCGACCGAGGATGCCAGCAAGCACACCCCCATCGACTATCCGAAGCCCGATGGCACGCTGTCTTTCGATCGTCTGACCAACGTGGCGTTTTCGTTCACCAACCACGAAGAAAGCCAACCCTGTCACCTGAAGCTGACCGACCCCGAGATTCCGGTGAAGGATAACCTGCCCAAGTTTGACGAACCGGCGCAGCGGTATTGCCCGGCGGGCGTGTACGAAGTGGTGAAGGACGAGGCCGAGCCGCGATTCGTGATCAACTTCCAGAACTGCGTCCACTGCAAGACCTGTGACATCAAGGATCCCAGCCAGAACATCACGTGGACCACGCCGCAGGGTGGGGACGGACCGAACTACCCCAACATGTAGGCAAAAACCCGGGCAATGGCGGGGCCGTGAACGCTCGGCCATTGCCTCTGGCGGGCCAAGGCCCTAGCTTGTTCTGCAATCATAGGCAGACAAGGCAGGTATTAGGTGGTTTCACTGGTTCGTCGCACGGCGCTGGCCGTGTTTCTTGCGACAGCGGCTGTCGTTCCGGTTCACGCGGATTCCGGCGCGGGATCCTATCTGGCTGGACGCCAGGCCATCTATGAAAGCGACTACAAGGCGGCCGAGGAGTACTACTCCAAGGCCCTGATTTTCGATCCGGGCAACACCAAGCTCAAGGAAAGCGTGCTGCTGGCGCGCGTGGCGCTTGGCAATGTGGAACGTGCATTGCCGATCGCCGAGGACATGGAGGCGAACGAGCAGCCCAACCAAGCCGCACGTATGGTTGTTTCCGCCAAACTGGTATCTGACGGAAAGTTCGACGAATTGCTGGCCCGTGATCCGGAAAACCAGGGCGTTGGCCCGCTGGTCGATGGGCTGATGACGGCCTGGGCGCATCTGGGCAAGGGCGAAATGACCAAGGCGATGGCGCAGTTCGATGAGGTCGCCCAGCAGGACGGGCTGCGGGAATTCGCGCTGTACCACAAGGCGTTGGCGCTGGCGTCGGTTGGCGATTTCGAGGGGGCCGAGGCGATCTTTGCGGCCGACGACAGTATCGTTGCGCGATTTTCGCGACGAGCAGCGCTGGCGCGGGTCGAAGTCTTGTCGCAGCTCAACCGCAACGACGAAGCTCTGCAATTCCTGGAAAACGTCTTTGCGGCGGGCAGCGACCCGTCGATCGAGTCCTACGTGGACACGCTCAGCGCCGGTGGCACCTTGCCTTTCACCCATGTCGGATCGGCCACCGAAGGCGTGGCCGAGGTCTTTTTCTCGGTCGGGGCGGCGTTGAACACCGAGGCCGCACATGACTATGTGCTGCTTTACGCGCGGATCGCGACTTACCTCCGGCCCGATCACATCGATGCGATCCTGCTGAGCGCGGAACTGCTTGAGCAGTTGAGCCAGTACAACCTTGCCGCCGAAGCCTATCGAAAGGTTCCCACGGATAGCAGCGATTTCCACGCTGCCGAGCTGGGGCGTGCCGAAATTCTGGCTCAGTCGGGGAAACCGGATGCGGCGATCGAAGTGCTGGAAAATCTTGCGGCCCGGCAGCCCAATCTGCCCAGTGTCCATGTCGCCTTGGCCGACCTGCAGCGGCGTCAGGAAAACTACGCCGCAGCTGTAACCTCGTATGACCGAGCCATCGAACTGACCGAAACCGGTTCGGGTGGCAACTGGTTCCTGCACTACGCCCGCGGCATCTGCCACGAACGTCTCAAGGCCTGGGACAAGGCCGAGGCGGATTTCAGGCGTGCCTTGGAGCTGAATCCGGATCAGCCGCAGGTTTTGAACTATCTCGGCTACTCGCTGGTCGAGCGGCAGGAAAAACTGGAAGAGGCGCTGGACATGATCGAGCGCGCCGTCGCGATCCAGCCTGACAGCGGCTATATCGTCGACAGCTTGGGCTGGGTCCTGTTTCGCTTGGGCAGGTACGACGAGGCGGTCGAGCATATGGAGCGCGCCGTTGAACTGATGGCCGTGGACCCGGTGGTCAACGACCACTTGGGCGACGTCTACTGGGCCGTCGGGCGCACCCGTGAGGCCGATTTCCAATGGCGGCGCGCGTTGTCCTTCATCGATCCCGCAGACACCGATGGCGAGGCCGACCCCGACCGGATCCGACGCAAACTCGAGGTCGGGCTGGACGCGGTGCTGGCCGAGGAAGGCGCGGCCCCCCTGAAGGTCGCCAATGGCGACTGAGGCCTTTGCGCCCGCGAAGATCAACCTTTCCCTGCATGTGACCGGACGGCGGGCCGACGGATACCATCTTCTGGATTCGCTGGTCGCCTTTGCCGATGTGGGAGACACGTTGATCCTGTCACCCGGGCCCGAGAATCGCCTGACCGTGACCGGCCCCCATTCCGCCGGGGTGCCGACCGACGACCGCAACCTCGTCTGGCGGGCCGCTCGGGCGATGGGATGGATCGGGCAAATCCAGTTGGACAAGGTTCTGCCGCATGGCGGGGGAATCGGCGGCGGCTCATCGGATGCGGCTGCGACTTTGCGGGCCATCGCAGGGGAAGACGCGGAAGTTCCGCTGGAAACGGCTTTGGCCCTGGGCGCGGATGTTCCTGTTTGTGTACTGGGCAGCGCTGCACGGATGCAGGGCATTGGTGACCGTGTCGCCCCGGTTGCATTGCCCGCTTTGCCCGCGCTGCTGGTCAATCCGGGTGTGCCGGTTCCGACGGGGCCGGTGTTCAACGCGCTGGCTTCGCGCGACAATCCGGGTATGCCGGATGAGATCCCGGCATTCGAAACGCCCGAGGCGTGTGCTGACTGGCTGGCCGGGCAACGGAATGATTTGCAGGAAGCGGCAATAGGCTTGGCGCCCCAGATTTCAGACGTGTTGCAGGCGCTGGGTGAAACGCGGGACGTTCTGCTGGTGCGCATGTCGGGGTCGGGTTCGACCTGCTTTGCGCTGTACCCGTCCATGAAGGCCGCACATTTTGCGGCCTACGAGATTGGTGTTTCCCAGCCGGACTGGTGGTGTCGCGCAAGCGTCCTCAGTTGAGGCGGGATACGACGTAATCGGCCAGATCACCGAGCAGGTCGCGCAACTCGTGATCGGGCAGCGCGGTCAGAGCGGTTTTGGCCTTTGCTGCCCAAGCCAAAGCGTCTGTCCGGGTCTCCTCCAGGGTGCCGTATTTGCGCATGAGGTTCAGGGCCAGGTCCAGGTCTCCATCCTGTTGCCGGCCCTTCTCGATCGTGCGCTCCCAGAACGCACGCTCGTCGGGTGTGGCCTGGGCCACGGCCTTGATCACCGGGAGGGTCAGTTTGCGCTCGCGGAAGTCGTCGCCCACGTTCTTGCCGGTGGCCTTGCTGTCGCCCTGATAGTCCAGCAGGTCGTCGGCGATCTGGAAGGCGATGCCCAAGGCGTCGCCATAGCTGAACAGTGCCCGGACCTGTTCCTCGGACGCACCGGCGATCACACCGCCCACCTCAGTTGCCGCGGAGAACAGCGCGGCGGTCTTGCCGCGCACCACCTGCAGGTAGACGGCCTCATCCGTGCGCAGGTCGGTGGCTGCGGTCATCTGCAGCACCTCGCCTTCGGCGATGGTGGCCGAGGCATTGGCCAAGATGTCCAGAACCCGCAGAGACCCGGTTTCCACCATCAACTGGAAGCTGCGCGAAAATAGATAGTCGCCGACCAGCACGCTGGATTTGTTGTCCCACAGCAGGTTGGCAGTAGGTCGGCCGCGCCGCTGGGCGCTTTCGTCGACCACATCGTCGTGCAACAGCGTGGCGGTGTGGATGAATTCCACCGTGGCGGCCAGGCGGATGTGATGGTCACCGCCATAGCCGAACAGCCGCGCGGCGGCCAGTGTAAGCATCGGGCGCAGGCGCTTGCCGCCGGCTTCGACCAGATGCGCGGTGACTTCGGGGATGCGGGGCGCGTGTTCCGAGGCCATGCGGGTGCGGATCAGAGTGTTTACCGCCTCCATTTCACCGGCTAAAATCTCGGCCAGTCGCTCATGCGGTTTCGAGATCGTGCTGATCGTCATCACACTCCTGATACAAGGCTCGACTTTCGTCCTGCCTTGCCCTTACATCCATCCCCATGAAAGAACTTCTGCGCAGCACCGATCCGACCATCATCGCCTTTGCATCCGCTCTTCTTGAGGGCGAGGATATAGACTGCTTTGAGATGGACGTAAATATGAGCGTCCTCGAGGGAGGCATCGGAATCTTTCCGCGCCGCCTCATGGTTCGGACCGATGACCTCGAGCGGGCAGAGCGGGTGATGCGTGACAATGACATTCCGCTGGGAAGATGACCGGGTTTCCAGACAGCGCGCTGACTTGCAACGACTTTCTGGGTGGCCGCCTAAAGCTGTGGCAGCCGCGAGACGGTTATCGCGCCGGTGTCGATCCGGTGCTGCTTGCTGCCGCGGTTCCGGCCAAAGCCGGGCAGTCGGTGCTGGAGCTGGGCTGCGGGGCGGGCGCTGCGGTTCTTTGTCTCGCGACCCGCGTGCCCGGTCTGCGGCCGACTGGGGTCGAGCTTCAGGCCGACTATGCCGATCTGGCCGCAAGAAACGCGCAATGCAACGAGATCGATTTGTCCGTCCACGTGGCCGACCTGTCCAATATGCCGACTGATCTGCGTCAGCAGCACTTCGACCACGTGATCGCAAACCCGCCCTATTATCGGCCCGGTGCACATAGCGCGGCCGTCGATGCTGGTCGGCGAACGGCGCTGAGCGAGCAGACGCCGCTGTCCGACTGGTTTGATGCGGCGGCGCGCAGGCTGACACCGCGCGGGTACCTGCACATGATCCAGCGCGCGGAACGCTTGCCCGACATGATGACGGCCTGCGCGGGTCGGTTGGGCTCGGTAGAAGTTCTGCCCATCGCGCCGCGCATGGGGCGCGGGGCCGAGTTGCTGATCCTGCGGGCGCGCAAAGGGGGACGCGCGGATTTTCGGTTGCATGCGCCGCTGATTCTCCACAGCGGTGACCGCCATGAAAGGGACGGCGACAGCTACACCGACACGGTATCCGGCATCCTGCGCGAGGGCCGACCAATGCCCTGGCCGGACGCCCGATAGGCAATGACCAGCCGAAATTGTCGGATTTGAACAAGAATCCGAGCGTCTGCGGCGTGACAGGCTGGAAATGATGTGATCAACTTCCCATGTGATATTCAGAAACAGAGAAGGAGGATCGCCATGAGCGTAAGCGCACATCTGACGGAACTGAAGAAGAAGCACGAAACCCTCAGTCTCGAAGTGGAACAAGCCCAGCGCTCGCCCGGTATCGACGATCTCCACATTGCTCAACTCAAAAAGAAGAAGCTGAAGCTGAAGGAAGAGATTGAACGCCTGTCGGCTTAACGTCGTAGGCTGGCGCGTGCCGCGATTGCAGCGCCGCCGGTAACAAGCAATGCCGCGATCGCCAGCGTCCAGGACGGCGTGGCGATCCCGGCGACCACAAGCACCAGAGTTGACAGCAGGGGTGCCGCGTACGAGCTGGTGCCCAACATCTGGATGTCACCGTGCTTGACCCCGATATCCCAGACATAGAACGCCAGCCCAACGGGCCCCAATCCCAGGGCAACGGTCGACATCCAGGCCAGTGCGTCGGGCGGCCAGACTGTCTGCTCAAGGCTGAAATGCAGGATCCACGAGGCGATGGCTGTCAGCACGCAGAACACTGCTACCGAGCTGGTGGGCGTTTGACCCAACCTGCGCGACAATACGGAATACCCGGACCACGTAAGGGCGCACAAAAGCGCCAGCGCATAACCCGGCAGATGTTCGGCCTGAAACCCCGCGGTTCCGCCGCCAGTGATGATCAGCGCGGCCCCGGAGAAGCCCAGACATGCCCCGAGCAGATGCCCCAGTCGTAGCGTTTCGCCGGGAAGCAACCCTGAGAAAAGCACGATCAGCAAGGGCCAGAGGTAGGCGATCAATCCGGCCTCGGCCGCAGGTGCCATGCGCAGGGCCGAAAAGTACAGGGCGTGGTATCCGAACAAGCCAACCGTGCCGAACGCGAATACCTTCCAACTGACCTGTTTCAGTTGCGCAAGCCCACCGCTGTGCCATGTCCAGATCAAGCCAAGGGTTCCGCCGATCGTGAAGCAGATGGCGTTCAGCAAAAGCGGCGGGGTCGGCGCCGAGCCAACCGTGAACAGCGCGAGCAGTGCCCACAAAAGGACGGCGACAAAACCGATGGCGGTGGCGCGGTTCTTTGTCATGCGGGGGGGATATCCTCGACGGGTATGATTTCAAGACCGTCGGATATGTGCGCGGTTTTTTCGATCTCTGCAAGGAACCAATCCCGGAAGGCGGCAATCTGAGGGCGCGTCTCTTCTCCCGAACGGCACAGGAACCGGAAGCGGGCCTTGGTTTCGATGGCGGTTTTGAAGGGCATGACCAGTCGGCCTTCGATCACATCCTTGATGATCATCGGGCGCCGTCCCAACGCGACGCCGACACCCGCCACCGCGGCATCTATGGCGTGATCCGCGTTCGAGAAATGCGCGCCATGAGTCGGCGTGAAGTCAACCCCGACCGCGCGAAACCAGGCGGGCCAGTCACAGGGCGGATTCAGGAAGTTGATCGAGTCATCGTGGATCAGCGGCGCTTTGGTCAGATCCTGTGGCGTCGGAAACCGGGCCGCAAGCTCGGGCGTCATGACCGGTGTTAGCCACTCTTGCCGCACGGGAACTGAATACAGCCCGTCATCCTGCCCGTACCCGAACCGGATCGCGACATCCACGTCGTCGCGCTCGAAATCGAGATTGCGCAGCGTGGCTGAAAACCTCAGGTCGATCTCGGGATGGGCGCGGGCGAACTCGTAAAGGCGGGGGGCCAGCCACTTGGCTGTCAGGGCCGGCCCAGCGGTCACTGTCAGTGTTGTGTTGTCCTGGAGGCGGCGGGTGGCCGACCAGGCCGCCTGCAGCGCAGCAAACCCTTTTTCCGTGCCCGGGGCCAGGGTTCGTCCGGCCTCGGTCAGCTCGACCGCACGGTTCAATCGGCGGAACAGCGGCTGGCCCAGATGCTCTTCCAGGGACTTGATCTGAAACGACAGCGCCGCTGGTGTCACGTTCAACTCGTCCGCGGCCTTGGCAAAGGACATATGGCGGGCGGCGGCGTCAAAGGCCCTGAGGGCGGTGAGTGGGGGAAGTCGGTCGCTCATCTTCACATAAGATTTTCTAAACTGAATGCGGAAAAACTCTCGTTTGTACCTATTGAAAACAACAGGCATGTTGAATGCAAGTCAAGTTCACCTTTAGTAGAAGGGAAAAGCCATGATCGAGATGACGACCAATCCTGCCGCACAAAAGGCAATTCTGCGCGCTCATCAAGAGCGCGGCAAGGCGATCCGGAGTTTCTGGAAGTGGGTTCTGGGTTCCCGCTGAACGCTGCGCGCGCGTTCTTACGGGATCAAAGGAGGGCCGACCCGTTGGGTCGGCCCGTTTTCATATAAGCCGCGATCAGACGAAAAACTGCGCGCCGTTGGCCGAAATCGTCGACCCGTTGATGAACTGCGAATCTTCCGAGGCCAGGAATGCGACGCAGCGGGCAATTTCCTCGGGTTCGCCCAAACGGCCTGCGGGGATCTGACCGATGATGGCTTCACGCACCTTTTCCGGAACGGCCATGACCATCTCGGTCGCGATGTATCCGGGGCAGATAGCATTTGCGGTGATGCCGGCGCGCGCGCCTTCCTGCGCCAGGGATTTGACGATGCCCAGATCACCGGCCTTGGTGGCGGCATAGTTCACCTGAGCGAACTGGCCCTTTTGCCCGTTGATCGAACTGATCACGATCACCCGACCGAACTTGCGCTCGCGCATACCGGGCCAGACGGGGTGTACGGTGTTGAACACCCCGGTCAGGTTGGTGTCGATCACCTGGTGCCATTGTTCCGGTGTCATCTTGTGGAACGGCGCGTCGCGGGTGATGCCGGCATTGGCGACAACGATGTCGATCGGGCCGAGCTCGGCTTCGACCTTTTCGATGCCCGCCTTGGACTCGTCATAGTCGGCCACGTTCCATTTGTAGGTCGCAATGCCGGTTTCCTCGGTGAACCTGGCCGCGGCTTCGTCATTCCCCGCATACGAGGCGGCTACATTGTATCCTTCGGCCTTGAGCGCTTTGGAAATTGCTGCGCCGATGCCGCGGGTGCCGCCGGTTACGAGTGCTGTACGTGCCATTTAGGACTCCTCCAAATTTAATCGTGTTGGTAATTCTGTTACTCTGAGAGATTGTGTTGCGCAATATCGTTTCGTCGCGAGCTGGCTCTTTCCGTTTGGTGATATTGTCGCATCCTAGGGATATTCTCGGAGTGTAACAAAAAAGGGCGCCCATTGGACGCCCTTATTCGTGACTTGTCAAAGCACTTAGACGCGCTCCACGCACAGGGCGACGCCCATGCCGCCTCCGATGCAGAGGGTTGCCAGACCCTTTTTCGCGTTTCGGCGCTTCATTTCGAACAGCAGCGTGTTCAGAACCCGGCAGCCGGATGCTCCGATCGGGTGGCCGATGGCGATCGCGCCGCCGTTCACGTTCACGATCGAGGGATCCCAACCCATGTCCTTGTTCACGGCGCAAGCCTGTGCCGCGAAGGCCTCGTTGGCTTCGACCAGATCCAGATCGTCAACCGACCAGCCGGCCTTTTCCAGCGCCTTGCGCGAGGCATAGATCGGTCCGACACCCATGATCGACGGGTCCAGCCCGGCGGTCGCATAAGACGCGATGCGGGCCAGCGGTTCGATCCCGCGCTTTTCGGCGTTGTCGGCTGACATCAGCAGGGTTGCCGCCGCGCCGTCATTCAGACCCGAGGCGTTGGCCGCAGTCACCGAGCCATCCTTCGTGAAGGCTGGACGCAGCTTGGCCATCGCCTCCATGGTCGCGCCGTGACGGATGTACTCGTCACTATCCATCACGATGTCGCCCTTGCGAGTCTTGATGGTGAAGGGCACGATCTCGTCCTTGAACTTGCCGGCCTTCTGCGCGGCCTCAGCCTTGTTCTGGCTGGCCACCGCGAACTCATCCTGCATATCGCGGCTGATCTGCCACTTCTCGGCCACGTTCTCAGCGGTCTGGCCCATGTGGTAGCCGTTGAACGCATCCCACAGGCCGTCGCGGATCATGGTGTCGATGTATTTCATGTCGCCCATCTTGTGGCCCGCGCGCAGAGATGCGGCGTGGGGCGACAGGGTCATGTTTTCCTGACCGCCTGCGCAGACGATCTCGGCATCGCCCAGCTGGATGTGCTGAGCGCCCAGTGCAACGGCACGCAGGCCCGAACCACAGACCTGGTTGATGCCCCAGGCCGCGCTTTCCTGCGGCAGGCCGGCGTTGATGTGCGCCTGGCGTGCGGGGTTCTGGCCTTGGGCGGCCGTCAGAACCTGACCCATGATGGTTTCGCTCACCTCGGACTTGTCGATCCCGGCGCGTTCCACGACGGCTTCGAGGACGGCAGCGCCCAGATCATGTGCGGGGGTGTTCGCAAAGGAACCGCCAAAGCTGCCGACGCCCGTGCGTGCGGCGGATGCGATTACTACGTTGGTCATACAGTCAATCCTTTACCGTCAAGGTCCTGTGGGAAATCTGACGGCGCAGGTCGCACAGAGCCTCTCTGGCGATGCAAGAGCGCCTCGTGATCCCCCGCTCCAGCACTTTCTGCCATAGCGCAATGCTGCACGTGCAGCAACGGACAGCTTGTCTCATGAGAAAGCCTCGGCTGGATAGCGCCCAAGGGAATTGGGTTCAACTTCCTGTTTTGGCTTCTTTTTCCGGTTGCCACGGGGCTTTCACCGTCGGAGCGCCGAATAGGTAGCCCTGCAGACAGTCCACACCGCTGGCCACCAGAAACTCGGCATCTTCACGCGTTTCGACCGATTCGGCGATGACCAGAATCTCGAATTCACGGGCGACGGCGATCAGCGCGCGCACCAGCGCCTGATTGTCCGGGTTGGTGCTGACACCCCGTACGAACTGCCCGTCGATCTTCGCCGCGTCAAAGAAGAACTCGCGAAAATACCTGAAGCTGAAGTTGCTGGCGCCGAAGTCATCCAGCGCAAAAGCGATCCCGCGATCCTGAAGCCGGTCCATGAAATCGATCACCAGTTCGGGAACCTGCATTGCCGAGCTTTCGGAGATTTCGAGGATAAGCCGCTCGCCCAGCGTTTTGTCCCGCTTGAGAAACCGGTCCAGGATCCGCGACCAGCGCGCGTATCCGATCGAGCGTGCGGACATGTTGACCGAAAGCCGGATTTCCGGATTGCGAGACAGGGCGCGCAATCCTTTTTCCAATGCTATGCAGTCCAATTCCCGGCCGATTGGTGTGTTTTCCACCTGCGGCATGAACTCCCGCGCGGGGATCACACGGCCGGTTTCGTCCAGCACGCGGATGAATGCCTCATAGAAGGCAACGCCGTGCGGGTCTCGTGCTTGCATGACGGGCTGGAACGCCAGGCGGCATTGCTGATGCTTGACAGCCTCGGTCGCCATTTGAACGGTCGAAGTGTCCCGCGCGGCGACGGCCGAATTCAACGGGCTGTCCCCACCCTCTGGCAGATCTGCAAAGTCCTTTTTCCGCATCGACGCCGAATCCCCGTACGTTTCCGAAACCGGTCAGCACGTAGTTTCGGGTCGTACCGGTGAATTTGCGGTTAATGCGCGTCGGGAATCAGTCGGCGGGATCAGCGGGTCGTCTGGGCTGCGTGGCGCAATTCGACTACGGCGCCAATCACGGCGCCCAGGAAGCCTGTGCCCACCATAGCAACTCCAAGCATCATCACCGCCGGCGCAGGCTGCTGGCCAAGGGCGCTGAGCATCGCGATTACCAAGCCCAACAGGCCGGTTGCGGTGAAGATGGCTGTAACGCGGGACATGGTGGAACTCCGACCGAACAAACTTGTCGCATTTCCGGATATGGAGCACGCGCGCCGGAATTCAAGCGCCCGCCCGGCAGACGCCGCCAGTCTCAGGCCTGTTTTGCCTGTTGGTTGGGCAGGTTTTCGTCGAATTGCTCGAAACCGGGCGTTCCGAGATCTTCGGGATGGCGGGCCAGGTGCTTGGACTTGATCTGCTCGGAGCTGTCGCGGCTGCCGTCATGGCTGTAGCCCGGCGGGGCAAAGCAATAGGCCAGCCGCTGTTTCAGGGTCAGGCCCGGCTGGGTCGCGTCGCGCCAGATGGCCACCCATTCGTGAAAGGCCACCCGCAGCGGGTTGAAGGTGCCGATATTGTGCACCAGGCCATAGTCGACCCGGTCGTGCTCCTGCTCGGGGACGAAGGTGCCGAACAGCTTGTCCCAGATGATGAACACCCCGGCATAGTTGCAATCCAGATAGCGCGCGTTGCGGCCGTGGTGGGCACGGTGGTGGCTGGGGGTGTTCATGACCGCCTCGAACCAGCGGGGCATCTTGCCGATGGCTTCGGTGTGGATCCAGAACTGGTAGATCAGGTTCAGGCCGCCGCAGAACAGCACCATCGCCGGGTGGAACCCCAGCAGGATCAGCGGCGCGCGCACGACCATCATGAAGGTGAAGGTATAGGTCCAGGTCTGCCGCAGGGCGGTCGTCAGGTTGTAGTGCTGCGAGCTGTGGTGGTTTACATGGCTGGCCCAGACCCAGCGGATGCGGTGCCCGAACCGGTGCACCCAGTAGTATCGCAGGTCATCCAGCACAAAGCACAGGATGATCACCGGGATCGATGTGCCCAGATCCAATGGCGAAATCTTCCACAGCCACATGAAGAACCCATAGGCGATGAAGCCCAGCAGGAATCCGGACGCGATGTTGCCCGCTCCCATGATCAGCGAGGTCACGGCGTCGCGGGTTTCATACCGCCCGCCACGGCCCTTCATGGCGATCCACAGAAATTCGGCCAGGATTGCGGCGATAAAGAACGGCACGGCCCATTGGACGACATCGGGAAAGCTGATCTGGTCGGTCATGCGGGCTCCAGCAGGTGGCGCCAGTGGCGGCGCTCGGTTTCATCAAGGCGGACGGTGACGCCGGGGGTGGCGAAGTCGTGGAACTGGACCTCGATGCCCTCGGGGTGGTCGATCCAGTCGAAATCGCGCAGATGGCGGGCCACCGTGTCGGCGCCAAAGGACCACAACAGGCCCGGCCCGGTCTCGGTGCGCAGCAATGCGGCGTGTCCGTCATGGGCAAGGGTGACGTCGATGATGGTGTCGTCGGGGAAATGGCGCAGCCATTCGGCGCGCGCGACATCGGCGCTCAGCACGCGCAGGCGCGATTTGCCCGTCAGATGCAGCAGTGCGGTGATGCCGGCAATGCCACCGACCACCAGAACCAGCAGGATTTCCAGCGGCATGATGTCCTCCCGCGGACAGAGTGCAAGCGGGTTCAGGCCCTGTCAAAGGTGGCGTTGCGTCAGGGGGTGTTGTGCGGCTCAAGCACTTCGTGCCGGACAACGCGCTCGACGAAGGGCACCAGCCCTTCGGGTCCCGAGGCGCGATCCTTGAGGTGAATGCAGATATCCGGCCGCCGCGCCGCGATGATGCCCACCAGTTCGCCGCGCACCTTGTCATCGAGGCCCGCGCCCATAATCGCGCAGGCGATGCGCGGTTCGGCGTCCAGTTGCCGCCGCACCTCGTCGGGATCATGCGCGCCCAGCCACCGGATCGGAAGATGCTCCAGTTGCCGCGCCACGTCGCCGATCACGTTGGGCAGCCGGCCGATCAGTAAAACCACCGGTTTCATCTCAGCCTCCTGTCTGTTGCCAATGAAAAACCGGCCCTGTTCAGGCCGGTTCCAGTCTAGCACAAAAGGCCCGTCAGGTGGTCAGCTTTCGGGGTTCAGCAGGGCCGCGATGATCGCCTTGGCACTGTCCGAGTTCCATTCGGCGTCGCCGATCAGCCGCGCGATTTCCTGGCCGTCGGGGTCGATGATTAAGGTGATCGGCAGGCCGACGATGCCCATCTCGCGTGCGACGGCCTGTTTCGGGTCTTGATGGCGGGGCAGGTTGGTGATGCCGTTTTCGTCAAAGAACTTCTTGATCCCCGCGGGCGAGTTGCGCCCGGTGGCCAGCGTCAGAACCTCGAACTGGTCTCCGCCGAATTCCTCCTGCAACTCGGCGATCTGGGGCATCTCTTTTCGGCAGGGCGCGCACCAGGTGGCCCAAAAGTTCAGCAGAACGTATTTGCCGCGATAATCTGCCAGCGTGGCGGTGCCGCCGTCATCTTCCAGCAGGAATTCCGCGTCCGAGACCGGTTTCGGCTCGGAATGCAGGATCAGGCGTTTCAGGCTGCCGTCGCGCAGGTCGGCCAAGGCCTGCGTGTCGGCGGCCAAAGCGGCATTTGCACCCAGCGCAAGGGCCATATAAAGGGGGATCAGACGAAACAGGCGCATATCAACTCCGGGTTTTCCAGCATGACCGAACAATCCTCGAACCAGATGTGGGGCGGCCGCTTTGCCGCCGGACCAGACGCGATCATGGAGGCGATCAATGCCTCGATCGGGTTCGACCGACGGATGGCGGCCCAGGACATCGCGGGCTCGCGTGCCCATGCCGCCATGCTGGCCGCCACGGGCGTGATTAGTGATAGTGATGCCGAGGCCATTCGGGAAGGGCTGCTCACCGTTTTGTCAGAGATTGAACGTGGTGAGTTCCAGTTCTCGACCGCGCTGGAAGACATCCACATGAATGTCGAGGCGCGGCTGAAAGAGATCATCGGCGAGCCCGCAGGCCGCCTGCACACCGGCCGCAGCCGCAATGACCAGGTGGCGACCGATTTCAAACTGTGGGTCCGCGATCAGCTGGACGCCGCCGAATCCGGGTTGCTGGCCCTGATCCGCGCGATTTTGGCGCAGGCCGAGGCCGGGGCCGATTGGGTCATGCCCGGATTCACCCACCTGCAGACCGCGCAGCCGGTGACCTGGGGCCACCACATGATGGCCTATGTCGAGATGTTCGGCCGCGACCTGTCGCGGGTGCGGGATGCGCGCGCCCGGATGAACGAATGCCCGCTGGGTGCTGCGGCGCTGGCCGGCACGTCCTTCCCGATCGACCGGCACATGACGGCGCAGGCGCTGGGCTTTGACCGGCCCGCCGCCAACTCGCTGGATGCGGTCAGCGACCGGGACTTCGCGCTGGAATTTTTGTCGGTGGCCTCGATCTGCGCGGTGCATCTGTCGCGGTTCGCCGAAGAACTGGTGATCTGGTCCTCGGCCCAGTTCCGCTTTGTCACCCTGTCCGACCGGTTCTCGACCGGATCGTCGATCATGCCGCAGAAAAAGAACCCCGACGCAGCCGAACTGATCCGCGCCAAGGTGGGTCGGATCTTTGGCGCCAACACGGCGCTGATGATGGTGATGAAGGGGCTACCGTTGGCCTATTCCAAGGACATGCAGGAAGACAAAGAACAGGTCTTTGACGCCGCCGACAACTGGATGCTGGCGCTGGCCGCGATGGAGGGCATGGTCAAGGATATGACCGCCAACCGCGACAGCCTGGCCGCCGCAGCCGGCTCGGGCTTTTCCACCGCGACCGATCTGGCCGACTGGCTGGTGCGGGTGCTGGGCCTGCCCTTCCGTGACGCGCATCACGTCACCGGATCGCTGGTCGCCATGGCCGAAAAGAAGGGCTGCGATCTGCCCGATCTGACGCTCGAGGACATGCAATCCGTCCACGCGGGCATCACGCAGGATGTCTATTCTGTCCTTGGCGTGGAGAATTCGGTAAACTCGCGCCAGTCCTATGGGGGTACGGCCCCGGACCAGGTCCGGGCGCAGATCGCCCGCTGGAAGGAGATGCTGGAATGACAACCTTGCGTGTGATTGCCCTGATCGGGGCCGCCTTCACCTTGGCGGCCTGCGGCGCTGACGGAGAGCCCGTCCAGCCAACCCTGAACGCCAATGTGGGCGTTTCGACCGGTGGCACATATGTGAGCGGGGGCGTCGGCCTGCACCGAGGCCCCCTCAGCGTGTTTCTGGGGATCTGAACGCTCTGCGGTTGAAAGCGACGTGCCAGTCGCCATTTAGCAAGTGATCCAACAAATGAAGGCAGCGAAATGAAACCACTCGGCCTTATCCTGTCGCTTGCCATACTGGCGGCGTGTGAGACCACGAATCCGCCGCGTTCGCAGCCAGTAGAAGAGCCCGCGCGCTCGGGGGCTGGGGTGTCTGTATCCGGATACGCGCGGGCCGGGGTGTCGACGAATTTCTGAATGAGCCGTTGATGCGCTCAGCCGGCCACTGGGTGCCCGCGCTGCCGCAGACACTCAATCAGAATGTCACGCCGGGTGTTGCGCATCTCGGCGGCTCCGGCGACCGCACCTGCCGCTGATCCCACAGCTGCGCCTGCTATGGCTCCTTCTGTGTTTCCAACCGTGTCGTCCGAAATGCCTGCCAATGCGCCGACCCCGGCGCCGATCAAGGCCTGTGACCGGGTTTCCGGGTTCCACAGGTCCTGAGACTTGGCCAATGCGCGGCACTGGTCCAGATCAGCGGCGTAGGCCGGGCCCGGCTCGGCAGACAGGACGGGTTGGTGTTGGGCACCGGTGCCGCTGCATGCGGCTGTGACCAGGGCCAGCGGCAAGACGGTCAATGTGAATCGTTCCTTGAACAGCATGAGTTGTCTTTCTTTGTAGGTATTCCGGCGGGAGCCGGAGCCACTTCCTGTTGCTGTGGCTTCGGGCCCTATGCGAGGGCGTGCCGGGCGGGTTCAGATGTGGCCCAGGCCACTATGAGCCAAGGCCACGACGTAGAAAGCCAGTACAAAATCCAGAATCTCGACCAGTCCAAGCATCAGCGGAATCGGGTCGGGTGATGTGGGGAAGACATGACCCAGGTCCAGCATGACCACGAAGATGTATCCCCAGGCCGCCACGATGGCGCCCCAGCTTGCCGTTGCCGAGCCGCGCAGCATGGCCACCGCCGACCCCACGGCCAGCAGGGCAAGCGCGATCAGAAAGACGTTGAAACCCCAGAACACCGCTCCACCCAGCCCGGAAAAGTCGCGGGTCTCGATCGGTCCGCCGGGGACCAACGTGACAAAGCTGACGACGAGGACAAGCATCAGTTTGGCGGCTGTTGCCGTGGGTTGGAGCGCCATGGGCCGCGTTGGGCTGGCGTTGCTTTGTGACGAATGCGCCATGACAGAATCCTTTTTATGACTGGCCGTCTGGCGGCGACGCGGTTGTTCTTTGACGTGCTGGGCCCCGGATTTCAGGACCCACGCGCGGCCGAGATCATTGGCGGGTTCTTCGCCTGGCTTGCCGATCACTATGCGGCTCACTTCGCCCCCTTGATCCGCGCGGGGGAAATCCGCAGCGACCTGAGTGCGCAGGCCGCCGCGCAGGCGGTGACGGCGATGCTGGATGGATTGGTGATCCATCTGGCGATCTACGGGGGCGATGAAAGCGACTTTGAAGCGCGTCGCGTCGCGACCCTTTCGTTGCTTCAGGCCGGCCTGCGCGGATAAGCTGTTGCGCCCGACTTCTGTGCGGTTCGCACCGGATTGCATGCCCGCGATGCAAATCCCGTTGATCCACAGGCCTGTTTTGGTCTAAGCGCGCAGATATGGATCACTTTCTCTACCGCGATGGCGTGTTGTGCGCCGAGGATGTCCCGGTTGCCGAGATCGCGGCTGCGGTCGGCACGCCGTTCTATGTCTATTCCACGGCGACGCTGCTGCGGCACTACAACCTGTTCGACGAGGCGTTGGCAGGTACCGACCACGTGGTCTGTTATGCAATGAAGGCCGCCAGCAACCAGGCTATTCTGAAAACGCTGGCGCAGGCGGGCGCGGGGATGGACGTGGTTTCGGGCGGCGAGTACCTGCGGGCCAAGGCAGCGGGCGTGCCGGGCGAAAAGATCGTGTTCTCGGGCGTCGGCAAAACGGCCGAGGAAATCCGCATCGCACTGACAGGCGGGATTCGCCAGTTCAACGTCGAATCCGAGCCCGAGATGGAGGTGATCAACGCCGTCGCGCAGGACCTCGGCGTGATCGCGCCGATCACGGTTCGCGTGAATCCGGACGTCGACGCCAAGACCCACGCCAAAATCGCCACCGGAAAATCCGAAAACAAATTCGGCATCCCGATCGCCCGCGCACCCGAGGTCTATGCCCATGCCGCCAGCCTGCCCGGCCTCAAGGTGGTGGGCATCGACGTGCATATCGGCTCGCAACTGACCGATCTGGAGCCGTTCCGCCTGGCCTACTCCAAAGTCGCCGAGCTGACCGAACAGTTGCGCGCACAGGGCCACGACATTCACCGTCTGGACTTGGGTGGCGGGCTGGGTATCCCCTATGCCCGGTCGAACGAAGCACCGCCGCTGCCGTTGGAATACGGTGCGATGATCAAGGAAACGCTGGGCCATCTGGGCTGCGAGATCGAGATCGAGCCGGGCCGTCTGATCGCGGGCAACGCGGGGCTGATGGTGTCGAAAGTGATCTATGTGAAGTCGGGCGAAGGGCGCGATTTCCTGATCCTCGACGGGGCGATGAACGATCTGATCCGTCCGGCCATGTACGACGCCTATCACGACATCGTTCCCGTCATCGAGCCCGCCCCGGGGGTCGAACAACGCCCCTATGACATTGTCGGGCCGGTCTGCGAGACCGGGGATACCTTTGCGAAACAACGGGCGATGCCACCGCTGAACCCAGGGGATCTGGTCGCATTTCGCAGCGCCGGCGCCTATGGCGCGGTTATGTCCAGTGAATACAACACCCGGCCCCTGATCCCCGAGGTTCTGGTTCATGGCGATCAATTCGCGGTTATTCGTGAACGGCCAACCTTTGACGAAATCATAAACCGCGATACCATACCTGAGTGGCTGTGACGCGATAACCGCGCGGGCCCGACCCGGAGGCCTGACGTGACCGACACTCGCAACCTGCCGATCCCCAGACTGTCCCTGTTGCTGACGCGCACGGGGATGTTGGCCGAGCAGGTGATGCGCGCCTTTTGGCCGTTCCTGTCGATTGCGGCCCTGATCATGGCGGCCTTGCTGCTGGGCCTCCACGACCTGATCGGCGTTGAAACCGTCTGGATCATCGGAGCCGCATCCATTCTGGCGTTGACGGTTGCATTGGTCTGGGGCGCGCAGAGGTTTCGGTTCCCTACCCGCACGCAGGCGCTTGTCCGACTAGACGAGACACTGCCGGGCCGTCCCATTCAGGCGTTGCTGGACGATCAGGCCATCGGGGTGATGGACGAAGATTCGCGCGCTTTGTGGCAGGCCCATCAGGCGCGCATGGCCGCCCGCGCCGCGCAGGCAGGACCGGTCAAGCCTGACCTGAACCTTGCCGCTCGTGACCCCTACGCGCTGCGCTATGCGGCGCTTTTGGCGCTGGTGGTCGGAATGCTGTTCGGATCGTTCTGGAAAGTTGGATCGGTCGCCCAGATGACACCCGGCACGGCCGTAGCCGGCCAGGGCCCCAGCTGGGAAGGCTGGGTCGAGCCGCCTCGCTATACCGGCCTGCCGACGCTGTATCTGGCCGATCAATCCGGTCCGACGCTGACAGTGCCACAAGGCAGCCGCGTCACTTTGCGCTTCTATGGCGAGGTCGGCGCGCACAGCTTGACCGAAACCAGTTCCTCTGCTTCCACCACGACAGCAACCGATCCGGATCAGGAGTTTGTCGTCGAGCGTTCGGGCCGATTGTCGATCGAGGGCCCTGCAGGACGTGACTGGGGTGTCGAGGTCATTGCGGACGCGCCGCCGGTAATCGCCGTGGCCGAACCCGCCACCGCCGAGGCTGGTGGCCAGATGAAACTGCCGTTCTCGGCGCGTGACGATTATGGCATCCTATCAGGCACCGCGTTGATCGAGTTGGACCTGTCTGGGGTGGATCGTCGCCATGGTCTGGCCGTTGAGCCCGAACCTCGTGACGCGGTCACCGTCGACCTGCCCATGCCGATCGCTGGTGACCGGAGCGATTTCACGGAAGATCTGATCGAGGACTTTTCGGAACACCCTTGGGCGCACCTGCCGGTCAAGATTACCCTTTCGGCCGTCGATGCCGCTGATCAGGTGTCGGAGTCGGATGTCTACCGAACCGACCTTCCCGCCCGCCGGTTCTTTGATCCGCTGGCTGCGGCGGTGATTGAACAGCGTCGCGATCTGCTGTGGTCGCGCGACAATGCCAAAAGGGTGGCTCAGCTGTTGCGGGCGGTTTCGCACCGGCCTGAAGATGTCTTCCGTTCGGAAACCGCATATCTGCGACTGCGCTATATTCTACGCCGGTTGGAAACCTTTACGGAATTCGGCCTGGGCCCCGAACAGCAGACCGAGATCGCGCAAGCCCTGTGGGATCTGGCCATCCTGATCGAAGAAGGCACGCTCGCCGACGCGCTGGAGCGGATGCGTCGCGCTCAGGAACGTCTGACCGAAGCGATGCAGAACGGTGCCAGCGACGAGGAAATCGCCGAGTTGATGCAGGAGCTGCGTGAAGCGACCGACGAGTATCTTCGTCAGCTGCAGCGACTGGCGCAGGAAAACCCGGACGGCCAGCAGGGCCAGCAGAACCAATCCGGTGAATCCATGCAGATGACGCAGGATGACCTGCAGCGGATGATGGACCGGATCCAGGAACTGATGGAGCAGGGCCGCATGGCCGAGGCCCAGCAGGCGCTGGAGGAGTTCCAGCAGATGATGGAAAACATGCGGGTGACCCAAGGCCAGGGACAGGGGCAACAATCCGAAGGCCAGCAGGCCATGGAAGGCTTGGCCGAAACCCTCCGTGAGCAGCAGGGCCTGAGCGACGAAGCCTTCCGTGACTTGCAGGAGCAATTCAATCCCGGCGCGCAGGCCGGTGAAAGCCAGGGCAATGAAGGCCGCTCGGGCGGTCAGGGGCGCGGCCAGAGCCATGAGGGTCAGGGCGGCCAGGGTCAAGGATCAGATCAGGCGGGCGAAGGCCAGCAAGGACAGGGGACTCTGGCCGATCGCCAACAGGCGCTGCGCGATGAACTGAACCGCCAGCAGCAGAACCTGCCGGGCGCAGGAACGCCCGAGGGTGACGCCGCACGCGAGTCGCTGGGGCGTGCAGGTCGTGCCATGGATGAGGCCGAAGATGCCCTGCGGAGCGACGACCTTGCCGAAGCGATCGACCGCCAGTCCGAAGCAATGGAAGCGTTGCGCGAAGGGATGCGCGAGCTGGGTGAGGCCATGGCCCAGAACCAGCAGAACCAGCCCGGTCAGGGTACGCAGGAAGGCGACATGCAGGCGAACAACCGCGATCCTCTGGGTCGAAATCCGGGCGCTGCGGGCTCGATCTCGACCGAGGAGAACCTGCTGCAAGGGGATGATGTGTACCGCCGTGCCCGCGAGTTGCTGGATGAAATCCGTCGCCGCACGGGCGAAACCGACAGGCCCAGAATCGAACTGGAATACCTCAAAAGGTTGCTCGAGCGGTTCTGACCGGCAGAGTTACTCGGTCGCGGAGCCAGCCTGCGATTCCAGCCAGACCCGGGCCTGATCGACCATCGAGACATACGACTGCAACACGGGCTCGGCTTGGGGAACCGCCTCGCTGATCTGGCGGGCGTTGCCGTAGATCAGGAACAGGATGACCCCGATGATCAGGATCAGCGCAAAGCCGCGCAGGAACCCGCCCGATTTACGCGGCGGGGCCTCGGCGGACTCTGCCTCGGCGGGTGCGTCGTCGCTGCGCAAAGTCGAATTGATGCTGTCCACATCCGGCAGCGCCTCTTTCTGACCGGTTCCCGCGGCGGTTTCGGTCGCCGCAGGAGGTGTCGGCTTGGGGGCCGGTTCCGGCTGCTGATCCAGGCCCAGATCCGGCTGGCTTTCCAGGCCGGACCCTTCCTTGGCGCGCAGTTCGGCCTCACGCGCGGCTTCCTCTCGCAGGATTGTCGCAACGGCCGGATCGACGTTGCCGGTCGGAGCGGCTGGCCGGGCTTCGTCCTCGGGCTCGGGATCGGGCTGTTCGGCTTCGACCTGTTCGTCTTCTGCCTGCTCCGGTTCGGGCGCAGCAGCTTCGGCGGCTGGCGGCTCAGACGCATCCGAGGGCGCGCTTTCGGCCGGTCCGTCATCGGTTTCGGCCGCGACAGGCTCAGCCTCCGGGTGTTTGGGTTGGAACCAGGTCTGCTCGCAGCTCGAGCATTGCACGTCTCGACCTTCTTCCGGAATGACCTCATCCGGAACCTCGTACTGGGCATTACAGTTCGGGCATGTTAGTCGCATACTGCCTCCCCGGCCGCTGGCGGCCTGTCGTCGTTTTTCCAAGAATGATAATCCGTTAAGGCGAAACAGCAAAGCGCGTTTTCGGCCCGGTGGATCAAGTGTCGCCAAATGGACTCGGTGCAGGCATTGAAACCGTGGTCGTGCTCGGGCAAGAAGGGCGCAAGCAATATTGAGGGCAGGCGTGATCGAGCTTGAAAATGTCAGCTACAGCTATGGCGGCGGCGAACTGCTGAGCAATGTCTCGGTCCAGTTGCAGCCGGGGTCGTTCCATTTTCTGACCGGCCCGTCCGGAGCGGGCAAAACGACCCTGTTGAAACTCTGCTATGGCGCGTTGCTGGCCAGTTCGGGGCGGATCAGCGCCTTTGATCAGGACATTGCCCGACTGGACCGGGACCAGATGGCCCTGCTGCGCCGTCGCATCGGTGTCGTGCATCAGGACTGCCGGTTTCTGGACCACATGACTCTGGCTGAGAATGTCGCCCTGCCACTGATGGTGTCGGGACGCTCTGTCGAGTCCGAGCAGGAAGATCTGACCGAACTCCTGTCCTGGGTCGGTCTTGGTGGCCGCCTGGACGCACTTCCGCCGGAGCTTTCGGGCGGCGAGCGGCAACGGGCTGCTTTGGCGCGGGCGGTCATCCTGTCACCGGACGTGGTGTTGGCCGACGAACCCACCGGCAACGTCGACTGGGAGATGTCCCAGCGTTTGCTGCGTCTGCTGATCGAGCTGAACCACATGGGAAAGACCGTGGTGATCGCCACCCACGATCTGAGCTTGATCCGGGCGGCTAAAAGCCAGGTGCAGGCTCGGGTTCTTCGGATCTCGCAGCGGCGGCTGCAACTGGCGGGGGCGGATCTATGATTGCCGATGACATTCGCGCCCTGCTGCGCCGGGACGCCCGGGCCGACCGCGTCGTGCCGCCAACGGGATTTACGGCGCACCTGACCCTTTTCGTGTCAGGTGCGATGGCCTTTCTGACAGTTTTCGCGCTTGCGCTGTCGCTGGCCTCGGGGCGTTTGGCCGATCGCTGGGCCTCGGAGCTGGCCGGAGCGGCCACCCTGCGGATCAATGCGCCCGCTGAACAGCGTGCAGCGCAGACGGAGGCCGCTCTGGAGGTTCTGAAACAGACCTCGGGCGTGGCCTCGGCCCGGGCGCTCAGCGCCGAAGAACAGGCCGCGCTGCTGGCCCCTTGGTTTGGACCAGACCTGCCGCTGGACACGCTGCCGGTGCCACAGCTGATCGAGATCATCGAGGGTGAGCCGGGGCTGGACGCTATGGGCCTGCGCCTGCGGTTGGCGGCCGAGGTGCCAGGCGCGGTTCTGGATGACCATTCTCGCTGGCGCGAGCCGCTGGTCGATGCGGCCACCTCGTTGCGGCGGTTGGGCTGGATCTCGATCCTGCTGATCGGTGGGGCCACGGCGGCGATGATCACGCTTGCGGCCAATGCCTCGCTCGCGGCCAACGCCCAGATCATCGAGGTGCTGCGTCAGGTCGGTGCACGCGACCGTTTCATCGCCGGTGCCTTCGTGCGGCGGTTCACCTGGCGCGCGTTTTTCGGTGCCGTGGTGGGGACGGTTCTGGGCCTGACCGGGGTGCTGCTGCTGCCCGAGGCCTCGGATGCGGGCGGTTTCCTGACCGGCCTTGGATTCCAGGGCGCCGACTGGCTGCTGCCTGCCCTAATCCCCGTTTTGGGCGCGGCCGTGGCCTTTGCCGCCACATGGTCGGCGGCCCGTCGCAAATTGAAGGAGCTTTCGTGATGGCAATGGCGTTCCAATGGGTGCGCTCGCTGATCTTCATGGTCACGATCTACGCGTGGATGGCGGTTCTGGGCCTGGTCTTCGCGCCCTATGCGCTGTTCTCCAAGCGCGGGGCCCTGCGCGCCTGCAAGACCTATGCGCGCACGACCATATGGCTGGCGCGCTGGATGGTGGGTATTCGCGGCGAGGTGCGCGGCAACGTGCCCACGGGTGAAGTGGTGATCGCCGCCAAGCACCAGTCATTCTTCGACATCATCCTGATCTTTGACGCGATCCCCCATGGCAAGTTCATCATGAAGCGCGAACTGCTTTGGACCCCGATCATCGGCATGTATGCCCGTCGTCTGGGCTGTATTCCGGTCAATCGCGGCAAGCGTGGCGCGGCAGTCGCCAAGATGGTCAAGGACGTTTCCAAGGAGTTCACCGAGCCCGGGCAACTGGTGATCTATCCGCAGGGCACCCGGGTGGCGCCGGGGGTCTACAAGCCCTACAAGGTCGGCACCGCCGTTCTGTACGAGGGGCTGGGCTTCCCCTGCGTGCCGGCGGCCACCAATGTCGGTGTCTTCTGGCCCCGGTCGGGGATTCTGCGCAAACCGGGCCATGCGATCGTCGAATTCCTTGATCCGTTTGAACCGGGCGTTGATCGCGACTCGTTCCTGGCCCGGCTGGAAGAGGTGATCGAGACGCGCTCGAACGCGCTTATGCGCGAAGTGGGGTTTGATCCGGATGCAGTACATCAATGACATCACCGCGCTCGAGGCGCTGTACGGCACGCCCGGCGCGGCCTCGATGCGGAAGGTTGCGCGGCGACTGACGCCGCTCTACCGCAAATGGATCATGGCGTCGCGGCTGTGCGTGCTGTCCACGGTAGGGCCCGAAGGGGTGGATGGCAGCCCCCGGGGCGATGACGGCCCGGTGGTCAAGGAACTGGACCCCGGTACCCTGGCCTTGCCCGACTGGCGCGGCAACAACCGCCTGGACAGCCTGCGCAACATCGTGCGCGATCCGCGTGTGGCGCTGATGTTCATGGTGCCCGGCTCGAACAACGTGGTGCGGGTGAACGGTACCGCCCGGTTGACGGCCGACGCCGACCTGCGCGCCCGGTTCGAGAAAAAGGGCAAGCAACCGGCCACGGTGATCGTTATCGAAATCGGGGAAATCTACACGCAATGTGCCCGCGCCCTGATGCGGGCTGAAACCTGGACCGGCGGCGATCTCAGCGCCGGGTTGCCGACGGTGGGCGAGATTCTGGCCGAGGTGTCTCAGGGCGAAGAAGGCGGCGCACGCTATGATCGCGAATGGCGCGCGCGCGCCGCAAAGACGATGTGGTGATCACGCTGCCGCCGCGCCCAGCCGGGTGACCCGCGCGATCCATTTCTGAACGCTGTCCTGCTTGGGGTAGCTGGCACCGGAAAACCAGGTGAACCGCGTCGGCTTGAACCCGACGAACCCCAGAACCTGCCCGCGCATCTGGTGAATCAATGCCCTGCGGTAAACCAACCGCATGAACCAGCCCGGCGTGTCCGAGGTGATGATGACGCGCGCCGTTCGGCCGTCGAGCATCGGTGCCGGGAATCCCAGTTTGTTGGGATTGCGGGTGTCGAACGTGCGGCCCGGGATGAACATCCGATCGATCAGCCCCTTGAGCTTGGCGGGCAGGCCGCCCCACCACATGGGCGTCGTCAGAACCAGGTGATCGCTCCATTCGAAATCCTGCAGAACCTGTTCCAGAACCGGCTCCAGCGGTTTGAAATCATGATAGTTGCCCTGACCGAAATCGAAATCGAACTCCAGTTCGCTGAGGTGAACGGTCTTCACGTCATGGCCCTTGGCGCGGGCGGCTTCGGCATAGGTGTCGGCAAAGGTGCGCGACAGGCTGCTTTCGGCGGGGTGACCGTCGAGGATGAGAATTTTCTTGGGTTGCATCGGGATTCTCCTAAAATTGACCACGGTCAGTTTATAGAATCAAAAAATGACCACGGTCAATATTAAATTTGACCACGGTCAAAAAACATGCGAACAAGCCTCATGCAAAAGACGATTCAGAAACGAACCCTGAAGACCCGCGCCAAGCTGCTGCAGGCGGCGGCGGACGTGGTGCAGAAAAACGGATACCAGGCGTTGCGCGTGGAAGAGGTGGTACAGGCCGCCGGCGTGGCCAAGGGCACCTTCTTTGCCCATTTCCACGACAAGGACGCGCTGATGGAGATATTGATCGGCGAAAAACTGGACGCCTGTCTGGATCAGGCGCAGGCGGCGAAACCGCCGAAAGCCGTGCCGCAGATTATCGAGGCCCTGGCCCCGGTGCATGATTTCATGATGTCCGAACGCTATGTCTTCGACCTGCTGATCCGTTATTCCGGTGCCGCCGCGATCTCTGAAATCGGGCCGATCGCCTATTGCTTCGAGAAATACTTCCGGATCGTGATGATGTGGCTGGACCAGGCCGAGGTCCGGCAGGACGTGCCGACCGACCTGCTGGCCGAGGGCGTGCAGGCCTTTGCCATCCAGGCGATGTCACTGAAATTCTGCGCCCTGCATTCGGCGACGACTTTCACCGACCGGCTGGAAACCTATCTGCGGGCGTGGCTGACTCCGGCGGCCTGACCGCCGGAGCCGAACTCATCAGGCGTGGATCGGACCGTCGCCGCAGGCCAGCGCCGCCTCGCGCACGGCCTCGGAATAGGTCGGGTGCGCGTGGCAGGTCAGCGCCAGATCCTCGGCCGAGGCGCCGAACTCCATCGCAACGCAGACCTCGTGGATCAGGTCGCCCGCGCCGGGGCCGATGATGTGGCAGCCCAGGATGCGGTCGGTCTCCTTGTCGGCCAGGATCTTGACGAACCCGTCGGCGGCAAAGTTCGCCTTGGCGCGGCCATTGCCCATGAAGCTGAACTTGCCCACCTTGTAGGCGCGGCCCTGCTCTTTGAGCGTGGCCTCGGTCTCGCCGACATTGGCAACCTCGGGCCAGGTGTAGATCACGCCCGGAATGACGCCATAGTTCACATGCCCATGCTTGCCCGCGACCACTTCGGCGGCGGCCATGCCTTCGTCCTCGGCCTTGTGGGCCAGCATCGGGCCTTCGATCACGTCGCCGATGGCGTAGATGCCCGGCACGTTGGTCTGCCAGTCCTTGCCGACCTTGATCTGGCCGCGCGGAGTCAGCTCGACCCCCAGCGCCTCCAGACCCAGCCCGTCATGGAACGGCTTGCGCCCGGTGGCGACCAGAACGGTGTCGGCCTCGATCACGTGCTCGCTATCATCCTTGCGCAGCTTGTAGGTCACCTTGGCCTTGGTCTTGGTGGCCTCGGTCTTTTGCACCGCGGCGCCCATGACGAAGTTCAGGCCCTGTTTCTTGAGGATGCGCTGGAAGGTCTTCTGCACCTCGGGGTCCATGCCCGGGGTGATGACGTCCAGATATTCGATCACCGTCACCTCGGCGCCCAGACGCTGATAGACCGAGCCCAGTTCCAGCCCGATCACGCCTGCGCCGATCACCACCAGCTTTTTCGGGATCTTGCCCAGCTCCAGCGCGCCGGTTGAGGTCACGACGACCTTTTCGTCGACCTCGACGCCGGGCAGCGACGCTGCCTCGGACCCGGAGGCGATGATGATGTTCTTGGCCTCATGCACTTCGTCACCGACCTTGACCTTGCCCGCCGCCGGGATCGAGCCCCAGCCCTTGAGCCAGTCGATCTTGTTCTTCTTGAACAGGAACTCGACGCCCTTGGTATTGGTGTCGATCACATCCTGCTTGTAGGCCAGCATCTGTTTCCAGTCGACCGAGGGGCTTTTGCCCTTGAGGCCCATCTTGGCAAAGTTGTGCTCGGCCTCGTGCAGCTGATGGCTGGCATGCAGTAGCGCCTTGGACGGAATGCAGCCCACGTTCAGACAGGTGCCGCCCAGCGTCTCGCGCCCTTCGACGACGGCGGTTTTCAGGCCCAGCTGCGCGCAGCGGATGGCGCAGACATAGCCGCCAGGACCGGCGCCGATTACGATGACGTCATAGTTAGCCATTTTGTTCTCCCAAATCCGCGGAGTGTTCTTTTTTGAAAAGGCGACCCACGGGGTGGATCGCCTGGGTGCCTGTTCAGACGGGTGTCAGAACCTTCACCTGAATATGCGCGACGCCGCCACGTTCATGGTGCATGGCCAGCTCTTCCGATTCGATGAAGCTCTGGGCCCGGTCCAGATCGGTAATCTCGAACAGGGCAACCGCATGATCGCGCTGTTCGGGGTCTTTCCAGACGTGCAGATCGACAATCCCGGCCGCCTTGCGCATCGGCTTGTCCTCGCGGAATACCTTCAGCCAGGCGTCGAAATCGGCCACGTCGGCCTGCCAGAGTACATGCGTCGCCATGATCACAGATCCATCAGCAGACGGCGCGGGTCTTCCAGCGCCTCTTTCACGCGCACCAGGAAGGTGACCGCGCCTTTGCCGTCGACGATGCGGTGATCATAGGACAGCGCCAGATACATCATCGGGCGGATCTTGATCTCGCCATTGATGACCATCGGACGTTCCTGAATCTTGTGCATGCCCAGAATGCCCGACTGCGGGGGGTTCAGGATCGGCGAGGACATCAGCGAGCCATAGACGCCGCCATTCGAAATGGTGAAGGTGCCGCCCTGCATTTCGGCCATGCTCAGCTTGCCGTCACGGGCGCGTTTGCCCTTCTCAGCGATGGCTTTCTCGATCTCGGCAAAGGACATCCGGTCGGCGTCGCGGATCACCGGAACCACCAGGCCCTGCGGGGTACCGGCGGCCACGCCCATGTGGACGTAGTTCTTGTAGACGATGTCATTGCCGTCGATCTCGGCATTGACCTCGGGCACCTCTTTCAGGGCGTGGCAGCAGGCCTTGGTGAAGAAGGACATAAAGCCCAGGCGCACCCCGTGCTTCTTCTCGAACTGGTCTTTGTACTGGTTGCGGAGGGCCATCACCTCGGTCATGTCCACCTCGTTGTAGGTGGTCAGGATCGCGGCGGTGTTCTGCGCGTCCTTCAGACGCTTGGCGATGGTCTGGCGCAGGCGCGTCATGCGCACGCGTTCCTCGCGGGCGGCGTCCTCGGCGGCCACGGGCGCGCGCGGGGCTGCTGCCGGTGCCGGGGCGGCCGCGGCCGGGGCAGCGGCGGTTGCGACGGCGCGGGCCACGTCTTCCTTCATGATGCGACCACTGCGGCCGGTGCCGGTGACCTGATCGGCCGACAGACCGGCTTCGGCCATGGCCTTTTCGGCCGAGGGCGCATTGGCCACGTCCTTGCCGGTCGCAGCTGCTGCGGGGGCAGGGGCTGCCGCGGCTGGCGCAGCCGGTGCGGTGCCTGCTTCAGCGCCCGAGATCACGGCCAGCTTGGCGGTCGCGTCGACCGTCGCGCCCTCGGGGGCCACGATCTCCGCGAGTACACCCGCAGCCGGAGCCGGGACCTCAACCGAGACCTTGTCGGTCTCCAACTCGCACAGCATTTCGTCCTGTGCGACGGTATCGCCGACCTTCTTGAACCAGGTCGATACGGTCGCTTCGGTGACGGACTCACCCAGTGTCGGAACCATCACGTCGACGCTGCCACCCGAGGCCGCAGGAGCCGCTGCCGGAGCGGCCTCAGCTTTTGGAGCGGGGGCCGCACCCTCACCGGCCTGGATCGTTGCCAACAGCGCATCAACGCCGACCGTCTCACCTTCGGCGGCTACGATCTCGCCCATCACGCCGGCTGCGGGCGACGGAACCTCGACGGTGACCTTGTCCGTCTCAAGCTCGCACAGCATCTCATCGACAGCGACGGCATCGCCGGGTTTCTTGAACCAGGTTGCGACCGTGGCTTCGGTGACGGACTCGCCCAGCGTGGGAACACGAACTTCAATCGTCATCGTAAATTATCCTTCAATGGTCAGCGCTTCGTTCACCAGCGCTTCTTGTTGGGCTTTGTGTTGGCTGGCCAGACCCGTTGCGGGCGAGGCCGATGTGGCGCGGCCGGCATAGATCGGCCGGGTATGCTTGGCGCCGATGCGGGACAGGACCCATTCGATATTGGGTTCAATGAATCCCCAGGCACCCTGGTTCTTGGGCTCTTCCTGGCACCAGACCATCTCGGCCTGTTTGAACCGCTCAAGCTCGTTGATCAGCGAATGGGCCGGGAACGGATAGTATTGCTCGATCCGCAGCAGATAGACGTCGTCGATCCCGCGCGCATCGCGTTCTTCAAGCAGGTCGTAGTAGACCTTGCCCGAACACATCACCACGCGCTTGATCTTGTCGTCGGGCACCAGCTGGGTGTCCGAGTTGCCTTTTTGCGCGTCGTCCCACAGCACCCGGTGGAAGCTGGACCCGGTGGTGAAGTCCTCGGCATTGCTGATCGCCAGCTTGTGGCGCAGCAATGATTTGGGCGTCATCAGGATCAGCGGCTTGCGGAAAGTGCGGTGCAGCTGACGGCGCAGGATGTGGAAATAGTTCGCAGGCGTGGTGCAGTTGGCGACGATCCAGTTGTCCTGGCCGCACATCTGCAGGAACCGCTCCAGTCGCGCCGACGAGTGCTCGGGGCCTTGCCCCTCGAACCCGTGCGGCAGCAGGCAGACCAGACCGGACATGCGCAACCATTTGCTTTCGCCCGAGCTGATGAACTGGTCGAACATGATCTGCGCGCCGTTGGCGAAATCGCCGAACTGGGCCTCCCACAGTACCAGTGCGTTGGGCTCGGCCAGCGAATAGCCGTATTCGAAGCCCAGCACCGCGTATTCCGACAGCATCGAGTCGATCACTTCGTACTGCGACTGTCCGGCGCGGATGTGGTTCAGGGGATAGTAGCGCTCCTCGGTCTCCTGGTTGATGAAGCCCGAATGGCGTTGGCTGAATGTGCCGCGGGTGGCGTCCTGCCCCGACAGGCGTACCGGATAGCCCTCGGTCAGCAGCGACCCGAAGGCCAGCGCCTCGCCGGTGGCCCAGTCAAAGCCCTGACCGGTTTCGAACATCTGCTTCTTGTGTTCAAGAAGGCGACCCACCGTCTTGTGCAGGGCAAATCCTTCGGGCACCGTCACCAGCGCCTTGCCGACCTCGGCCAGCGTGTCCGGCGTGATTGCGGTGTCGCCGCGGACATATTCTTCCTTGTTCTTGTCCAGATGCGACCACCGGCCATCCAGCCAGTCGGCCTTGTTGGGTTTGTAATCCTTGCCGGCCTCGAACTCGTCGTTCAGATGCGCCTGGAAGGCGGCCTTCATGTCCTCGATCTCGCCCTCAGGGATCAGACCGTCCTTGACCAGCCGCTCGGTGTACAGCGACAGCGTGGTTTTGTGGGTCTTGATCTTCTTGTACATGATCGGGTTGGTGAACATGGGCTCATCGCCCTCGTTGTGACCGAACCGGCGGTAGCAGAAGATGTCGATGACCACGTCCTTGTGGAACTTCTGGCGGAACTCGGTCGCGACCTTGGCCGCGTGCACCACCGCCTCGGGGTCGTCGCCGTTCACGTGGAAGATCGGCGCCTCGACCATCAGCGCGATATCGGTCGGGTAGGGGCTCGACCGCGAGAAATGCGGCGCAGTCGTAAAGCCGATCTGATTGTTCACGACGATATGCATGGTGCCGCCGGTCTTGTGACCGCGCAGACCGGACAGGCCAAAGCCTTCGGCCACGACACCCTGGCCGGCAAAGGCCGCGTCGCCGTGGAGAAGAATGCCCATGACCTTGCTGCGATCGGTGTCGCCAAGCTGGTCCTGCTTGGCCCGGACCTTGCCAAGAACAACCGGGTTCACGGCTTCGAGGTGGGACGGGTTCGCCGTCAGCGACAGGTGCACGGTATTGCCGTCGAACTCACGGTCGCTGGACGCACCGAGGTGATATTTCACGTCGCCCGACCCATCCACATCCTCGGGCTTGAAGCTGCCGCCCTGGAACTCGTTGAAGATGGCGCGGTAGGGTTTGCCCATCACGTTGGCCAGGATGTTCAGACGTCCGCGGTGCGGCATGCCGATCACGATATCGCTCAGGCCCAGGGCGCCGCCACGCTTGATGATCTGTTCCATCGCCGGGATCAGCGCCTCGCCCCCGTCCAGACCGAACCGCTTGGTGCCCATGTATTTCACATGCAGGAACTTCTCAAAGCCCTCGGCCTCGACCATCTTGTTCAGGATCGCTTTACGGCCTTCCCGCGTAAACGAGATTTCCTTGCCATAACCTTCGATCCGCTCTTTCAGCCAGGCGGCCTCCTCGGGGTTCGAGATGTGCATGTACTGCAGCGCGAAAGTGCCGCAATAGGTGCGCTTCACGATCTCGACGATCTGGCGCATGCTGGCCATCTGCAGACCCAGCACGTTGTCGATAAAGATCGGCCGGTCCATGTCGGCATCGGTAAAGCCATAGGTCTTGGGGTCCAACTCGGGATGGTTGGTCGCGGCGCGCATGCCCAGCGGGTCCAGATCAGCGGCCAGGTGACCCCGGATCCGATAGGCCCGGATCAGCATCAGCGCGCGGATCGAATCCAGCACGGCGCGCTTGATCTGTTCGTCGCTGACATCAACCCCTGCCTTGGCAGCCTTTTCCTTGATCTTGTTGCCCGCTGCCTTGGCGTCGACCTCGATCCACTCGCCGGTCAGGGCGCCGGTCAGGTCATCATTCGGCATCGGTGGCCAGTCGGTGCGCGCCCACGAAGGCCCTTCGGCCTCTTTCTGGACGTCCGGTGCCGCGTCTCCCATCTGCCGGAAAAACTCGGCCCAGGCCGCATCGATTGCGCCGGGGTCCTTGGTGTACTGGGCGTATAGCTGCTCCAGGTACTCGGCATTGTGCCCCTGCATGAAGCTCGAGGCATGGAAGGCAGAATTGGGCGAGTGTTCGGTCATTGGGTTACCTCATATGGGTTGGGACCGTATTTGTTGGTGCCTGGCTGGCTGGGGCGGGACAGCCACCACAGAACCAGGAGGGGCGACACCAGAAGAACAAGCAGTGTCGGAATGACGATCAGCAGCGTGGCGCGCGTGAACAGGATGTCGAGGCTTCCGCCATGCTGGAAGCTTGAGGCGAGGCCGATGCCGAAGACCAGAACGGCAAAAGCCCCAAGGATCAAAAGGATCGGCAGCAGCGCGTAGAGACCGTTGCGCCCGGTGTCATGCATGCGCCGCCACGCCACGGCCAGATGCGGAAAGAACACGATCAGTGACACGATGCTCTGCACCGGCTGGCTGGATGTTGCGGTCACCTCGACCGAGCCTTCGGATTGCACGGTCGTGACCTGCCCGAAGAAATGCCAGTCGATCACCGTGGCGATTGCGCTCCAGACCAGAATGAACAGAAAAAAATACCAATACTCGGGGCGAGAGGCCCGCCCCGAGAATGTGAAGTATTTGGAGAAACACGTTTTGACGGCTTCGTTGAAGGTCATGTGTTTCGCTCCGCTGAGGCCAGCCCACGCAAGGGGCCGGCGGTTTACTTGCCGATTGCTTCCAGCACAGCCTCACCCAGCTGCGCCGGGCTTTCGGCCACGACGATGCCGGCGCTGCGCATGGCTTCGATCTTGTCCTCGGCACCTCCTTTGCCGCCGGCAACAATCGCGCCCGCGTGGCCCATGCGGCGGCCCGGAGGCGCCGTGCGGCCGGCGATGAAACCGGCAACGGGCTTCTTGCGGCCCCTCTTGGCCTCATCCGCCAGGAACTGCGCGGCTTCTTCCTCGGCCGAGCCGCCGATCTCGCCGATCATGATGATCGACTCGGTCTCGTCATCGGCCAGGAACCATTCCAGCACGTCGATATGCTCGGTGCCTTTGATCGGGTCGCCGCCTATGCCCACGCAGGTGGACTGGCCCAGACCCACATCGGTGGTCTGCTTGACCGCCTCATAGGTCAGGGTGCCGGAACGCGACACGACGCCGACCGAGCCGCGCTTGTGGATGTGGCCGGGCATGATGCCGATTTTGCAGGCGTCGGGCGTGATGACGCCGGGACAGTTCGGGCCGATCAGGCGCGATTTGCTGCCTTCCAGCGCGCGCTTCACCTTCATCATGTCCAGAACCGGGATGCCTTCGGTGATGCAGACGATCACTTCCATCTCGGCGTCGATGGCTTCGAGGATCGAATCCGCGGCAAACGGAGGCGGCACATAGATCACGGTGGCGTTGGCTTCGGTCACGTGCTTGGCTTCGTGGACCGAGTTGAACACGGGCAGGTCGAGATGGGTCATCCCGCCTTTGCCCGGGGTCACACCGCCGACCATCTTGGTGCCATAGGCGATGGCCTGTTCAGAGTGGAATGTGCCCTGCGAGCCGGTAAAGCCCTGACAGATCACTTTGGTATTTTCGTCGATGAGGACTGCCATTTGGCGTTCTCCTGTTTTCGGCGGGATCTGACCCGCCAGCATTCATCGGAATGGCGGGCCGCGACCCGCCCTGATTTATCGGGTTCAGCCTTTGACTGCCTTCACGATCTTCTCGGCACCGTCTTTCAGGTTGTCCGCCGCGATCACGTCCAGGCCAGAGGTGTTGATGATCTCTTTGCCTTTCTCGACATTCGTGCCTTCCAGACGCACGACCAGCGGAACCTGCAGGCCAACCTCTTTCACTGCGGCGACTACGCCCTCGGCGATGACGTCACAGCGCATGATGCCGCCGAATATGTTGACCAGGATGCCTTTGACATTCGGGTCGCTGGTGATGATCTTGAACGCCTCGGTCACTTTCTCTTTGGTGGCGCCGCCGCCGACGTCGAGGAAGTTGGCAGGCTCGGCACCGTACAGCTTGATGATGTCCATCGTCGCCATCGCCAGACCCGCGCCGTTGACCATGCAGCCGATCTCGCCGTCCAGCGCGATGTAGTTCAGGTCGTATTTGCTGGCTTCCAGCTCCTTGGGGTCTTCCTCAGTGGTGTCGCGCAGTTCGGCGATGTCGGGGTGGCGGTAGACCGCGTTGCCGTCAAAGCTCAGCTTGGCGTCCAGCACCTTGAGGTCGCCGCCTTCGGCCACGATCAGCGGGTTGATCTCCAGCATCTCCATGTCCTTCTCGACGAAGGCTTTGTAGAGGATGCCCATCAGGCGCACGCATTGCTTGACCTGCGCCCCTTCCAGACCCAGCGAGAACGCGATGCGGCGGCCGTGATACGGCTGGTACCCAGTGGCCGGGTCAACCGAGAAGGACAGGATTTTCTCGGGTGTCGCTGCGGCTACTTCTTCGATGTCCATGCCGCCTTCGGTCGAGCACACGAACGAGATGCGGCTGGTCTGGCGGTCCACCAGCAGGGCCAGGTACAGCTCGCGCTCGATGCCCGAACCGGCCTCGATGTACACGCGGTTGACCTGCTTGCCTACGGGGCCGGTCTGGTGGGTGACCAGCGTGCGGCCCAGCATCTTCTTGGCTTCTTCGGCGGCTTCTTCCACCGATTTGGTCAGACGGACACCGCCTTTTTCACCGGCATCGGCTTCTTTGAAGTGACCTTTGCCGCGGCCGCCCGCGTGGATCTGTGCCTTGACCACCCAAAGGGGGCCGTCCAGTTCACCGGCGGCTGTTTTGGCTTCCTCGGCGCGCAGAACTGCACGTCCGTCGGAGACCGGAGCGCCATAGCTGCGAAGAAGAGCCTTGGCCTGATATTCGTGAATGTTCATCGAAACTGTCCCGTCTGACTGCGATTAGATCGTTATAGGGGTGTCTAGCGGCAAAAATTAAAGGGTTTTCTGCTGCGATCGCGCTATTTGCCGAAGATTTTCAGCATTTGTGATCACACATTTTCGGGGTGTGATCACAAACAAACCGGTGCCAAAAAATGATTCGAGCGAGTCAGAATAGGCTTTGAAAACATATTCGAAGACCGTGTTCGCACCCCGTTTGCGCCAACATTTCCGGTCGCGTTCGAAGCGGCGGGACCGGACCTGCCAGGCCTTCGGGGCTTGGCGCATTCTCGCAGGCTGGCTAGTCTGACCGGGCCTGTGCGGGTCCGGTTGGGTCGGGCAGGTCAAACATGAACAAGCTCCGAGCAGATGACAGTGCCGAACCCAGATTTCCCCGATGTCATGACCTGGATCTTCGACGGATCCGGCAAAGCCGTATCACTGGACGCCGATGAATTTGCCAGCTGGATACCGGCTGGATCGGAGGGGCAGTTCGCTTGGCAACACCTGAGGCTGGAAGCGCCAGGCACGGCTCCGCTTCTACGCGCCGGCGGGCTTGATGAGTTCGTGATCGACGCTCTGACGGCGGACGAGACCCGGCCCCGCTGTACCGTCCATGGCGATGGCGTAATCCTGAACCTGCGCGGAGTGAACCTGCAAGAAGGGCAACCGCCCGAGGACATGATCTCGGTCAGGCTGTGGTTGACGGAGAACAAGATCATCGGTGTCTGGCGCCGCCCCTTGGATGCGGTTGCGGACATGCTGGCGGCCATCGACCGCGGGCAGGCACCGAAGTCGCCGGGTGACTTCGTCGCGCGCTTGGCCTTGCGGCTGGCAGATAGGGCCGAACCTTCGATCACTGATCTGAACGAACGTGTGGATGACCTCGAGGAGGCGCTTCTCGAGGCGAATGCCGAGATTTCCCGGGCCGAGCTGGCGGCGATCCGCAGGTCCTCCATCGTGCTGCGCCGGTATCTGGTCCCTCAGCGCGACGCGCTGACGACGCTCGAGATCGAAGACGTGCCGTGGCTGCAGGCTCACGACCGGTCGCGGTTGCGCGAAGCCTCGGAGCGCATCTACCGGATCGGCGAGGATTTGGCGGCCGTGCGGGAACGGGTTCAGATCATACACGATCAGCTGATGGATGAACGGGCCGAACGTATGAACAACCGTATGCTCGTGCTGTCAGTGGTCAGCGCTGTCTTTCTGCCGTTGGGGCTAGTGGCGGGTGTTCTGGGGATCAATGTCGGCGGCATTCCCGGCGCCGAAAGTCCGCATGCGTTCTGGGTCGTTTGCGCCTTGCTGGTCGCACTTGGCGGGATGCTTCTGGGAGTAGCCAGGTGGCTTGGGATGTTCCGATAGAACTCGAGGGCAAAAAAGAAATGCCCCACCGGTTGGAACCAGCGGGGCAGGGTGTCATGCGTTTGGCCGGATATTTGGTGGGGTCCAAAGATCCGATCAATGTATCAGGCCAATGAGCTGTCGATGCCCTTGCAGGCCTCGATCAGACCTTTTACGGCGTTGACCGAGTTGTCGAAACCGGCCTGCTCTTCGTCATTGAGCTGGATGTTGACGACCTTTTCGATGCCGCCGGCGCCGATCACGGTCGGGACGCCCACATACATGCCCTTCACGCCCAACTCGCCATCGCAATAGGCGGCGCAGGGCAGAACGCGCTTCTGGTCTTTCAGATAGGCTTCGGCCATCTCGATCGCCGAGGTTGCAGGCGCGTAGTAGGCCGATCCGGTCTTCAGCAGGCCGACGATCTCGGCGCCGCCGTCACGGGTGCGCTGTACGATGGCGTCCAGCTTCTCCTGCGTGGTCCAGCCCATCTTGACCAGATCGGGCAGCGGGATGCCCGCAACGGTCGAATAACGAACCGACGGTACCATCGTGTCGCCATGGCCGCCCAGAACAAAGGCGGTGACGTCTTTCATCGATACGTCGAACTCTTCGGCCAGGAAGTGGCGGAAACGGGCCGAGTCCAGCACGCCGGCCATGCCGCAGACCTTGTTGTGGGGCAGGCCCGAGAATTCGCGCAGCGCCCAGACCATCGCGTCCAGCGGGTTGGTGATGCAGATGACGAAGGCGTCGGGTGCATTGGCGGCGATGCCCTCACCGACCGACTTCATGACCTTCAGGTTGATGCCCAGCAGGTCATCGCGGCTCATGCCCGGCTTGCGCGGCACGCCGGCGGTCACGATGCAGACATCGGCACCGGCGATGTCCTCGTAGGATTGGGTGCCCTTCAGCTTGGCGTCAAAGCCCTCGGACGGGCCGGATTCGGCGATGTCCAGCGCCTTGCCTTCCGGGATGCCCTCGGCGATGTCGAACAGAACGACATCCCCCAGTTCCTTCATTGCTGCGAGGTGGGCAAGCGTGCCCCCGATCTGACCTGCGCCGATCAGCGCGATCTTGGGTCTGGCCATTTGGATTGTCTCCGGTCGGTTTTGAAATCGCGGTTTTGCTAGTCGCTAAAACGCCGTTGCGCAAGGGTTCTGCGGCGCGGCATGCGACCGCATACCGTTTGCCTGCCCCCCGCCGGTTGCGCTAAACCACCCGCAGGACAAGCCGTTTCGGGGCCGCCGCATGGTTGAATTGAACCTGATGTTTTTTGTCGTGGCGATCCCGGCCGTGATCTTTGCGGGCATTTCCAAGGGCGGCTTCGGCTCGGGCGTGGCTTTTGCGTCGTCGTCGATTCTGGCGTTGATCCTTGATCCGGGGCAGGCGCTAGCGCTGATGTTGCCGATCCTGATGGTGATCGACCTGGCCACCCTGCGCCCCTACTGGAAACGCTGGAGCTGGCCCGACGCGCGTCTGCTGATGCTGGGGGCGGTGCCGGGCGTGGCGCTGGGCGCGCTACTGTACCGGGCGACCGACGAAGACCTACTGCGCCTGCTGATCGGCGGAATCTCGGTGGGCTTCGTGGTCTGGCATGTGGCGCAATCCCGCGGTTGGGTGCGCGGTTTCGCCAACCGCCTGCCGCTCCCGGCCGGGCTGTTCGCGGGGCTGGTCGCCGGGTTCACCAGCTTCGTCAGCCACGCCGGCGGCCCGCCCGCCGCCGTCTACCTGCTGTCGCAACGCCTGACGAAGACCGAGTTCCAGGCCACCACCGTGCTGGTCTTCTGGGTTATAAACATCGCCAAGTTCGTCCCCTACGCCTATCTGGGCATGTTCACCCTGCAGACCGCCTGGGTCGACCTGCTGCTGACCCCCTTCGCCATCCTCGGCGCCTGGCTGGGCGTTCGCGCCCACTGGATGATGTCCGAGCGGCTTTTTTTCGGCATTGCCTATGTGCTGCTGACCCTGACCGGGTCAAAGCTGATCTGGGACGCGCTGACCTGATCCTCAGGTGTTCGGCGGCAGAGCTTCGGCCAGCGTCTCATAGCCTTCGCCCGCGGCCACCAGACAGGTCAGCCCGTTGGGCAGGGTCACGGTGATCGTCCAGGTGCCGGTTTCGTCCGAGGCAAAGACCTCCATCACCGCCCCCTGTTGCGCCATGCCGATGCCGCGCCGGGTCTCGCCATAGGTCTCGGCCAACCGCTGCAGCACGTCCGGCCGGGGCGCACAGTTCGGCGTCTGCGCCTGTACCTGCTGTGCCGCCAGCACCATGATACCCAGCCCCATCGTCATCTGAAACAACCGCTGGTTCATCTCCGGCCCCCTTTGCCTATTGTCCGGACCAAGGCTGCCGGAACCCTCTGCAATTGCTGTAAAACCACCGCGCGTTGCGTCACATGCTGCAATGCGGCGATTTTGGCCTTGAAGTTTCCGGTAAAAAATGCCCCATTCTGCGCAACTTTATTTCAACGAGAGGTTCCCATGGACCCCCGCCAGCGCCCCTACCGATCCGTTCTTTACATTCCCGGCTCCAAGGAACGGGCGCTCGACAAGGCGTGCACGCTGCCGGTCGATGCCATCATTTTCGATCTGGAGGACGCGGTTGCCGCCGATGAAAAAGAGAACGCACGCGAAACGCTCAAGGCCGCGCTGGCGACGGGCGGATACGGCCCACGCGTCCAGATCGTTCGAATCAACGGTCTGGACACCGACTGGGGCCGTGCCGATGCCGAGGCCGTACGCGAGATGGATGCCGACGTGGTGCTGCTGCCCAAGGTCAACTCGGCCGCCGACGTGGATGCGCTGGCCGCGATCACCGGCGACCTGCCGATCTGGGCGATGATGGAAACCCCGCGCGGGATGCTGAACGCGGCCGAGATCGCGGCGCATCCGCTGATGGCGGGTTTTGTCTTGGGCACCAATGATCTGGCGAAAGAATTGCAGACCCGCTTCCGCCCTGACCGCCTGCCGCTGATGACCTCGCTTGGCCTGTGCCTGCTGGCCGCCAAGGCCGAGGGGCTGGTGATCGTCGATGGCGTCTACAACGCCTTCAAGGATACCGAAGGTCTGGCTGTCGAATGTGCGCAGGGCCGCGACATGGGCTTTGACGGCAAGACCCTGATCCACCCCGCGCAGGTCGAGACCGCCAACACCGCCTTCGCTCCCTCAGAGGCCGAGATCGACCTGGCCCGCCGACAGATCGCCGCTTTCGAAGAGGTCGAGGCCAAGGGGCAAGGCGTTGCCGTGGTCGATGGCAAGATCGTGGAAAACCTGCACGTTGTAACTGCCCGCGAAATTCTGGCAAAAGCAGAGGCGATATCAGCTTTGCAAGCGGGGTAAGCCAGCATGGGCTTCGTTCTTCTCATTCTCGGTGTGGCGCTTTGGTGGGCCGCGCATCTGTTCAAACGCCTGATGCCCGCGCGCCGCGCGGCCATGGGCGATGCCGGAAAGGGCGCCGTCGCGGGCGCGCTGGTCGTGTCGATCCTGCTGATGATCTTCGGCTATCGCATGACCGATTTCATCCATGTCTGGGCACCGCCCAGCTTCATGATTCACATCAACAACCTGCTGGTGCTGATCGCCATCTGGATGATGAGCCCTGCCGGAACCAAGGGCCGACTGCTGAACAAGGTGCGTCACCCGATGCTGGGCGGGTTCAAGCTCTGGGCCTTTGCGCATCTGCTGGTCAATGGTGATCTGGCGTCGATCATCCTGTTCGGCGGCCTGTTGGCTTGGGCCGTGGTCGAAGTGATCGTCATCAACAAGTCCGAGCCCGACTGGACCCCGGGCGAGCCCGGAACGCTGGGCAAGGACGCGATGTTCTTCGTGGCCTCGATCGTGCTGCTGGGCATCATCGGCTACATTCATGGGCTGGTCGGCCCGTCTCCGTTCCCGGGCTAGGCAGGTGATGTGATGGCAAAACTTTATCGACTGCTGACTGAAGAGGATACCTCGGACTTCTGCCATAAGGTGTCCGAGGCGCTGGCCAAAGGGTGGGAGCTGCACGGCTCTCCGGCTTATGCGTTCGACCCGTCCACCAGCAAGATGCGCTGTGCGCAGGCTGTGACCAAGGAGGTCGCGGCCGACTATTCCCCCGACATGAAACTGGGACAGCAATAATGGCAAAGACCAATTCGGGCCGCTTTTTCGAGGATTACTCCATCGGGCAGGTGCTGCACCACGCGGTGCCGCGCACCGTGACGGTGGGCGAGCGCGCGCTCTATCATGCGCTCTATCCCGCGCGCCACGCGCTCTATTCCTCGGACGAGTTCGCCCGGAGCTGCGGCCTGCCGCAAAGCCCGATCGACGATCTGGCGGCGTTCCATGTGGTGTTCGGCAAGACGGTGCCGGACATCTCGCTGAACGCGGTCGCCAATCTGGGCTATGCCGAGGGTCGCTGGCTGCAGCCGGTCTATCCCGGTGACACCTTGCGGTCGGAATCCGAGGTCATCGGCCTCAAGCAGAATTCGAACGGCAAGACCGGGGTGGTCTGGGTGCGCACGCGCGGGCTGAACCAGCGCGACGAGGTGGTCATCGAATACGTGCGCTGGGTGATGGTGCGGAAATCGAACCTTGATGTGCCGGCGCCCGAAACCGTGCTGCCGGACCTGAAAAAAGCGCTGGAACCCGGCGACCTCGTGGTGCCGGGCGGGCTGGATTTCAGCAAATACGACTTTGCTCTGGCCGGTGAACCGCACCGCTGGGGAGACTACCAGATCGGCGAAACCATCGACCATGTCGACGGCGTGACCGTGGAAGAGGCCGAACACATGCTGGCCACCCGCCTGTGGCAGAACACCGCCAAAGTGCATTTTGACCTGACCTTCCGCCCCGATGGGCGGCTGATCTATGGCGGCCATGTGATCTCGATGGCGCGCGCGCTGTCGTTCAACGGGCTGGCCAATGCGCAGATGATCGTCGGTTTGAACGGCGGGGCCCATGCCAACCCTTGTTTCGCGGGCGACACCATCAAGGCGTGGTCCGAAGTGCTGGACAAGGCCGAAACCGGCGTGCCCGGCGTGGGTGCGATCCGGTTGCGACTGGTGGCGACCAAGGGCGGCGAGCCCTTTGCGCTGCGCGGCCCGGATGGAAAATACAGCCCCGACGTCCTGCTGGATCTGGACTATTGGGCGCTGATGCCGACCTGAGCCGGCTGACCCCCACAGTCTTGTGATTCCGACCGGGCCGAACCGTGCTAGGTTCGGCTCATGTCTTTTCTGCGTATCCTTGCTGCTGCACTTTGCTTTGCCCGCCCGACGCTGGCCTGCGATCTGGCGCTGGCGCTGGCCGTGGATGTGTCCGGCTCGGTCGACAGTTCGGAATACCGCATCCAGATGGATGGCCTGGCGGCCGGACTGCGCGATCCGGTCGTGTCCGAGGCGCTGGTGCGCGGCCAAGCCCGGTTGATGCTGGTGCAATGGACCGGGACCTCGCGGCAGCGGATCACCATCCCCTGGACCAAAATTGACGGGTTCGACGCACTGGATGCGTTTGCCGCAAAAGTGTCTGCCGATCCGCGTGTCTGGCGGAACTTTTCGACCGCGATCGGTGAGGCGCTGGAAATGACCGTGAACAGCTTTCTCGAGGTGCCCGAATGCAAGCGTCACCTGATTGACATCTCGGGGGACGGCGTCTCGAACGAAGGGGTCGAACCCACCGAGATCCGGGACCTTTTGCGCCGTCAGGGGATTACGGTGAACGCAATTGCGATCGAGGAGAGCGAACCAGACCTGACGGCCTATTTCTTTGAAAACGTCATAGTCGGCGAAGGGGCCTTCGTCGTATCGGCTGCCGGTTTCAAGGACTATCCCGAACGGATCCGGAAAAAACTTCTGCGTGAAGTCACGCGGCAGACTGCCGATCTGCGCTGAGCGCAGAAAGATTCGTGATCACATTGCTTGACCCTTGAAAACGCTAACATTGGAGGGTTGGAATGCATTTTGTGATCACGAGAATATTTTGTGTGATCACGTTTCCGAATTATCGGCCGAATTGCGGGTGATTTGATCTTTTTTGCACGCGCAGCGCGTGACAGGGTCGCAAAATGGAGTAAAAACTTCGGTAGCCAACCTCAAAAGGAGCCGCCATGGCCGATGTCAATCGGGGGAACCGCCCGCTATCGCCGCATCTGTCGATCTATCGTCCGCAGTTGACCTCTGTCACTTCCATCCTGACCCGGATCACCGGCAACGCCATGTTGGTGGCCGCGCTGTTGATCGTCTGGTGGTTCCTGGCCGCAGCCACGTCGCCCGAAGCCTTTGATCGCGCCAATGGTGTGATCACGTCGCTCCTCGGGGACTTGGTCATGGCACTGTCGCTTTGGGGTCTTTGGTACCACACGCTTGCCGGCATCCGGCACCTGATCTGGGACAACGCGATCGGACTGGATATCCCGACAGCCTACAAGCTGGGCTGGGCGGTTGTGATCGGCTCGTTCGTGCTGACTTTCCTGACACTGTTGATCGTTGCCTGAGGGAGGCTGACATGCGTTATCTTACCGACCGCAAACGCGCCGTAGGCCTGGGATCGGCCAAGTCGGGCACCGAACATTTTTGGGCGATGAAGGTCAGCTCGGTTGCGCTGCTGATCCTTGTCCCGCTTTTTGTCTTCACATTCGGCCCCACGCTGGGACAGCCCTTTGACGTGGTGCTGGACTACTACTCGCGACCATTCCCGGCGATCGTGGCGGCCCTGACGCTGGCCGTCGGGTTCAAGCATTTCGCTGATGGTGCCCAGGTGATGATCGAGGACTATGTGCACGGCACAATGGAAAAGGTTCTGATCATTCTCGTGAAGTGTCTGTCATATGGCGCCGCGGCCGCAGGTATCTTCGCCGTCGCCCGCATTGCCCTCTAACACCCCGGAGCTGAATGAAATGGCTGCTTACGAATACGAAACGCACGAATATGACGTGGTCGTGGTCGGCGCCGGTGGGGCCGGTCTGCGTGCCACGCTGGGCATGGCCGAACAAGGTCTGCGCACCGCTTGCGTAACCAAGGTTTTTCCGACCCGCTCGCACACTGTTGCGGCGCAGGGTGGCATTGCGGCGTCGCTGTCGAACATGGGCCCCGACCATTGGCAGTGGCACATGTATGACACCGTAAAGGGCTCGGACTGGCTGGGCGACACCGACGCGATGGAATACCTGGCGCGCGAAGCACCCAAGGCCGTCTATGAGTTGGAGCATTACGGTGTGCCGTTCTCGCGCACCGAAGAAGGCAAGATCTACCAGCGCCCCTTTGGTGGCCACACGACCGAATTCGGTGAGGGCCCCGCAGTTCAGCGTACCTGTGCCGCTGCCGACCGGACCGGTCACGCGATCCTGCACACGTTGTACGGGCAGTCACTGAAGAACAATGCGGAATTCTACATCGAATATTTCGCCATTGACCTGATCATGTCCGAAGACGGCCAGTGCCAAGGCGTTGTCTGCTGGAAGCTGGACGACGGCACCATGCATGTCTTCAACGCCAAGATGGTGGTTCTGGCCACGGGCGGTTACGGCCGCGCCTATTTCAGCGCGACCTCGGCCCACACCTGCACCGGCGACGGCGGCGGCATGGTGGCCCGTGCCGGCCTGGCCTTGCAGGACATGGAGTTCGTGCAGTTTCACCCGACCGGCATCTACGGCTCGGGCTGCCTGATCACCGAAGGCGCCCGCGGCGAAGGCGGATATCTGACCAACTCGGAAGGTGAACGGTTCATGGAGCGCTACGCGCCCCAATACAAGGACCTCGCACCGCGCGACTATGTCTCGCGTTCGATGACCATGGAAATCCGCGAAGGGCGCGGCGTCGGTCCCGAAGGCGACCATATTCACCTGAACCTGAGCCATCTTCCGGCCGAAGCCCTGCACGAGCGTTTGCCGGGCATCTCGGAAAGCGCAAAGATCTTCGCCGGCGTGGATGTCACCAAGGAACCGATCCCGGTTCTTCCGACCGTGCACTACAACATGGGCGGTATTCCGACCAACTATTGGGGCGAGGTGTTGAACCCGACCGCCGACGATCCGAACGCCGTCGTGCCCGGCCTGATGGCCGTCGGCGAAGCCGGTTGCGCGTCGGTTCACGGAGCGAACCGGTTGGGGTCGAACTCATTGATCGACCTCGTGGTCTTTGGCCGTGCGGCGGCGATCCGGGCCGGCAAGGTCGTCGACCCCGAAACGCCCAACCCGGTCCTGAACCAGGCCTCGGTCGACAAGGCGTTTGATCGGTTCGATGCGGTGCGCAATGCCAGCGGCGCAATCCCGACGGCCGATCTGCGGCTTGAGATGCAGAAAACCATGCAGGCGGATGCTGCGGTGTTCCGGACAGCCAAGACCCTGGCCGAAGGGGTCGAGAAGATGACTGCAATCGCTGCCAAGATGGAGGACATCAAGGTCACGGATCGCAGCCTGATCTGGAACAGCGACTTGATGGAGACGCTGGAACTGACCAACCTGATGCCCAACGCGCTTGCCACAATCGTCGGCGCCGAAGCGCGGAAGGAATCCCGCGGCGCTCATGCACATGAAGACTTCACCGAGCGCGATGACGAAAACTGGCGTGTTCACACCGTGTCCCGGGTTGACGGGAACAAGGTCGAACTCAGCTATCGCCCGGTCATCGTCGATCCGCTGAGCACCGAGGCTGAAGGCGGTATCAGCCTTGAAAAGATCGCGCCCAAGGCGCGGACATTCTGAGGAGAGGAACACATGGTCCAACTGACCCTCCCTACGAATTCCCGGATTACGACGGGCAAGACCTGGCCGAAGCCGGAAGGCGCGAGCAACGTGCGTAAGTTCCAGATCTACCGCTGGAATCCGGATGACGGGCAAAACCCTCGGGTCGACACCTATTTCGTCGACATGGACGATTGCGGGCCGATGGTTCTGGATGCGCTGATCTACATCAAGAACAAGGTCGACCCGACCCTGACCTTCCGCCGGTCGTGCCGCGAGGGGATCTGCGGTTCCTGCGCGATGAACATCGACGGGATCAACACGTTGGCCTGTATCTACGGCATGGACGAGATCAAGGGCGACGTGAAGATCTACCCGCTGCCGCACATGCCGGTGGTCAAGGACCTGATCCCGGATCTGACACATTTCTATGCGCAGCACGCTTCGATCATGCCGTGGCTGGAGACCAAGACCAACCGCCCTGCAAAAGAATGGAAGCAGTCGATCGAAGACCGAAAAAAACTGGATGGTCTTTACGAATGCGTCATGTGCGCCAGCTGCTCGACCTCGTGCCCCAGCTATTGGTGGAATGGCGACCGGTACCTTGGCCCCGCCGCGCTGCTGCACGCCTATCGCTGGATCATCGACAGCCGCGACGAGGCCACGGGCGAGCGTCTGGATCAGCTTGAGGATCCGTTCAAGCTGTATCGGTGCCATACGATCATGAACTGCGCAAAGACCTGTCCCAAGGGTCTGAACCCGGCCAAGGCGATTGCCGAGATCAAGAAGATGATGGTCGAACGCGCAGTTTGACCGATGACGACCAACGTGCTTGCCGCGTTGCGGCAAGTGCATGGCCCACATGCGAAATCATTGGATGTGGGCCGCCCCGGCCAAGACTATGTTCGGTATCGGGGAGGAGTGACGGATTGGAAACAGGATCACTCCGATGAAGAACGAATCCAAAAAAACAGACGCAGCCAAAGCCTTGGAATATCTTGAGCAAGCCTGGGCCTATTATGAGCCTGAGCGGGTCAAGCCTGCAAAAGATGCAGAGCCGGAGCTGTTTGAATACGCCAACGCGGCCTGAGTTTTCCAAGCCAAGTCTTGAGTCCCGGCGCATATTGCGCGAAGCAGGGGAATGCCTGTTCTTCTGCTTCTGCTCGGCGCCGGCGTGTTCGCCTATTTCGTCTGGCGTTCACGCACGTCTTCTTTGACCCGGGACTGCCGGTGGCGGCAGCACAGGCAAGCCGGCACGTGGAGTTGTGCGTATTGCGGGGCGGTTTCCGTCTCCGAGACGCAGCCCACGCGATGCGAACGGAAATAAGCCTTTTTACCTGAGGGAAACGGGGTTTTCCCAAAGGTCATTCTGGGTCAATCTGCGCAAAACAGCGGAAAGATGCAGAATGCCAAATCCTCCTTCGGATGCCGCCGCCCGCCGCGGGATCGTTCCGGTCATTTGCTACCCAAATGACACCCTGCCCAGCGTTGACCTTGACCTGCTGCTGGACGCCCGAAAGAGCGCGCGAAAGACAGCCGAAGTTCTGGTGCCGCCACGTGATGCCCGTTGCTTTGAGGTGCCGGCCGGACACTTCTTTCGGATCACCTCGGTCGAAGGCCCGCAGGTCGGCGACCTGAACCTGTGGAACCTGCATGACCTGAACGAACGTTTCTATTCGGGCAAGACGCGTGCATTGCATGGCACCCATGTCACGACCGGCGAGCGGCTATGGTCCAGCTTTCCCTTTCTGCGCCCGCTGGCCACGATTGTTGCGGACACCTTGGACTGGTACGGAATCGATCAATACGGCGGGTCGGTGCATGACGTGATCGGAACGCGTTGCGATCCCTATACTGGAAACCTGCTGTCGGGAACTCAGTACCATCATTGCTGCCACTCCAACCTGACCCGGGCGCTGGCTGACCATACTGGTCTGGAAATACCGGTAGCCGAGCGTTTGGTTCACGACGTGTTGAACGTATTCATGTGCACCGGCTTTACCCGCGATACGGGGCAGTATTTCATGAAGGCTTCACCGGTTCGACCGGGTGACTACTTGGAGTTCTTCGCGGAAATCGACCTTCTGGGTGACCTCAGCGCCTGTCCGGGTGGGGATTGCTCGTCCGAGCACTCGTCGGATACCGCCGCCTGTCACCCGCTGTTGGTCGAGGTTTTCGAACCTGCCGAACGCACGCTGAGCGGATGGCAAAGTCCAGCGCCCAATGGCTATGACCGTACGCATGGGCGCTGAGGCCCGGGGGTGGTGACCCGGGCCGGTTTGTGTCAGGCGTTCGGGAAGGCGGCCTGCAGCGCAATTTCCACCATGTCACCAAAGCTGCTCTGGCGCTCGGACGAGGGCAGAGCCTCGCCGGTCAGAAGGTGATCGGACACGGTCAGAACCGCCAAGGCCCGGCATTTGTGCCGCGCGGCAAGGATATAGAGCTCGGCTGCCTCCATTTCGACACCCAGGATTCCGTGACGCACCATCTGTTCGTTCAGGTCGGGGCGTTCGTCATAGAAAACGTCAGACGAGTAGATGCCGCCGATATGGGTTGCCGTGCCCTTGGCCTCGGCTGCCTTGGCGGCGGCCTGCAGCAGGTCCCAATCTGCACAAGGCGCAAAGTTGAGCTCTTTCATGATGCCCCGGGACGGAGTGCTGAGCGTCGTTGACGTCATGGCCAGGATAACATCCCGGACCTTCACGTTTTCCTGCATGCCGCCGCAAGACCCGATGCGGATCAGGGTTTTTGCACCGTAGTCCCGGATCAGTTCATTTACGTAAATGGACAGCGACGGCATTCCCATTCCGCTGCCCTGAATGGTGACCGGGTTTCCTTTCCATTCGCCGGTGAAACCCAGCATCCCGCGGACATCGTTGATTTGCCGCACATTGCTCAGAAAAGTTTCGGCGGCCCATTTCGCACGATACGGATCACCCGGCAAAAGCACGGTCTCGGCGATTTCGCCTTTTTCGGCGCCAATGTGAATTGTCATTTTGATACTTTTCCCGTTCAGATTTCCAGATCGGAAATATCTGCCCCGGCTTTCAGCGCTTCGTGGACCCATTTCGGTTTTCGCCCACGCCCCGTCCAGGTTTGCGCCGGATCGGCCGGATTGCGATATTTCGCTTTGGCTTTCGATCCCTTGCCGGACCGCGTGGGCTGAGACGCCAGGTCGGACAAGGAAAACCCGTAAGCGGCAGCTGCTTTTTCAGCGGCCACCAATGCTTCCTGACGCTCTCTGGCCTCAGCGTTTTCCAGCGCCTTGTCGACCTGATCGCGCAATTCAAGCAATTCCTTACGCGACAGCTTTTCCAGATTTATGCCCATTGTCGTTCTCCGTACCCACCTGATTCATTTTTTACTCATCAGGCAACGTTACGGAGAATCCCAATCAATGGCCATTCTTTAAACGAAATGGGCAATGGAATTAATTTTGGGCGATTATTCCGCGGCCAGCGTTTTTGGATCGGCCAGCAAAACGATATCCCCCATTATGGCATTCAGCTCGAAATTCTTGGGCGTATAGACCTTGGCAACACCCATTGATCTGAGACGATCCGCGTCTTCGTCCGGGATGATGCCTCCGACGACAACCGGAATATCATCCAGACCCGCTTCTCGCAGGCGTGTCATCACTTCCTGAACCAGCGGCAGATGGCTGCCGGATAGGATCGACAGGCCGATCACATGGGCTTGCTGCTCGATGGCCGAAGCCACGATTTCCTCGGGGGTCAGCCGTATGCCGTCATATGTGATGTCCATGCCGCAATCGCGGGCGCGAAAAGCGATCTGCTCGGCGCCGTTGGAATGGCCGTCCAGCCCCGGCTTGCCGACCAGGAACTTCAGACGACGCCCCAGGCGGTCGCTGACTGCATCCACGGCCGCGCGCAGGTCGTCCAAGCCTTCGGTTTTGTTCGAGACCGAGCCCGAAACGCCCGTCGGGCCGCGATAGGTGCCAAAGACGCGGCGCATCTCTTCTGCCCATTCGCCGGTGGTGACACCGGCCTTGGCCGCGGCGATCGAGGGCTCCATGATGTTGGCACCCGATTGCGCGGCGGCGCGCAGATCGGCCAGCGCCGCGATCACGGCGGCGTCATCGCGGGCGGCACGCCAGTCGTTCAGGCGATCGATCTGTTCCTGTTCGACCGCCGGATCGACGACCATGATCCCGCCATCCTCGGTCTGCAGCGGCGAGGGTTCACCCTCGGTCCAGCGGTTCACGCCGACGACGATGGTCTCATTGCGCTCGATCCGGTTGAGCCGCTCGGCGTTGGAATCCACCAGCCGCGATTTCATGTAGTCGATCGCCGCAACCGCACCGCCCATCGACTCCAGATTGGCCAGCTCGGCCCGGGCGCCCTGCTTCAGTTCCTCGACTTTGGCATCGACCACCGGGTTGCCGTCGAACAAGTCGTCATATTCCAGCAGGTCTGTCTCATAGGCCAGGATCTGCTGCATCCGCATCGACCATTGCTGGTCCCAGGGGCGCGGCAGGCCCAGCGCCTCGTTCCAGGCGGGCAGCTGCACCGCCCGGGCGCGTGCCTTTTTCGACAGGGTCACGGCCAGCATCTCGATCAAGATGCGATAGACGTTGTTTTCGGGTTGCTGCTCGGTCAGGCCCAGCGAGTTGACCTGAACGCCATAGCGGAATCGGCGGAACTTGGGGTTTTCCACGCCATAGCGCTGTTGCAGGATTTCATCCCAAAGATCGACGAAAGCCCGCATTTTGCACATTTCGGTGACAAACCGGATGCCCGCATTCACGAAGAACGAGATGCGGCCGCACAGCGCCGGAAAATCCTCGGCCGGAACGCGGGGGCGCAGCTCGTCCAAAACCGCGATGGCGGTGGCCAGCGCATAGGCGAGCTCCTGCTCGGGCGTCGCGCCGGCCTCTTGCAGGTGGTAGGAACACACGTTCATCGGGTTCCATTTCGGCACGTTCGAATAACAATACTCGGCCACGTCCGCGATCATCTTGAGCGAGGGCTTGGGCGGGCAGACATAGGTTCCACGGCTCAGGTATTCCTTGATCAGGTCATTCTGCACCGTGCCCTGCAGCTTGGACACATCGGCGCCTTGTTCCTCGGCCACCGCGATATACAGCGCCAGCAGCCAGGGGGCTGTGGCGTTGATCGTCATCGAGGTGTTCATCTGCTCCAGCGGGATCTGGTCGAACAGCACCCGCATGTCGCCGAGGTGGCAGACCGGAACTCCGACTTTGCCGACCTCGCCCCGGGCCAGGGTGTGATCACTATCGTATCCGGTCTGCGTCGGCAGATCGAAGGCCACCGACAGGCCTGTCTGCCCTTTGGCCAGATTTGACCGGTACAGCGCGTTCGAGGCCTTGGCCGTGGAATGACCGGCATAGGTTCGGATGAGCCAGGGGCGGTCTTTCTGCGTCTGCGTCATGGTCAGAGCCTCATGCGTCGATGGGTAACAATATTTCTCTCATGGGTTCTAAAGCGCAATTTTCAGCACATGTCAATTCGCTGCGTTGCGGCATGTCAGGCGTGCTGCCGATTGTGACCGCGGCGGTTTGATGGCACTGTGCCGGCATGACGCAGACCGTTGAGTTACCGATTTGGCTGTTTGTTCTGATCGTGGTGTTTGCCGCGGTCACTTTTGCCTCGCATTTCCTGTTCCCGTCGGTGCGCTGGTTCTTTCGCCGTCGGCTTGAACGGGCTGTTGAACGGTTGAACCAGCGCCTGCAACGGCCGATCCAGCCGTTCAAACTGGCCGAGCGTCATGACATGATCCAACGCCTGATCTATGACCCGCAGGTTGGTCAGGCTGTTCAGCACCACGCCGAAGAACATGGAATCCCCGAAGCGGTCGCGTTCGAGCAGGCCCGGCGCTACGCCCGGGAAATCGTCCCGTCGTTTTCGGCCTTCATGTATTTCAGCTTTGCCATTCGGTTGGCTCGATGGTTGAGCAACGCGTTCTACAATGTCCGCCTCAGCCACGAGGACGAGGCCGCATTGAAGGAGATCGATCCCAAAGCAACCGTGGTCTTTGTGATGAATCACCGGAGCAACATGGATTATGTTCTGGTGACCTATTTGGCCGCGCAACAGTCGGCGCTGTCCTATGCGGTGGGCGAGTGGGCACGGGTCTGGCCGCTCAGCCGGTTGATCCGCGCGATGGGGGCCTATTTCATCCGGCGCAAGTCCGGCAGCGAGCTCTACCGGCAGGTTCTGGCCAGCTATGTGCGCCTGGCCACCAATGCTGGTGTGACGCAGGCGATGTTCCCCGAGGGCGGTCTGAGCCTCACCGGGTCTTTGGGACGACCCAAACTGGGACTGCTGAAATACATCATCGACGGCACCAGTACCGATGGTCGCGACGTCGTGTTCGTGCCGGTTGCGCTGAACTATGACCGGGTGCTGGAGGATACGATTCTGACCGCCGCCGCGTTGGGCAGCGAACGGCGGTTCCGCGCGCGGATCGGCGTGATTACGAGGTGGAGCCTGAAACAGATATGGCGCCGTATCATCGGGCGTTACAAACGGTTCGGTCTTGCCTCGGTTCGATACGGCCTGCCCATTTCGCTGCAGGAGTTCCGCGAACAAGCCGGCCCGGACCTGATGACGGACCTGGCTCGAGAGCTGATGCGCCGGATTGGCCAGGCGATTCCTTTGGTCCCCGCGCCTGCCGCGTGCTGGCTCGTTCGCGAAAACGGCACCATCTCCGAATCTGACGTTCAGTCACGGATCGCCGAGCTGATGCGGCGGGAGGGCGCCACGGACGAAGACCTTAAAGCCATCCCACCAGCGATCGAACAACTGGTCGAACGGCGAATACTGAGCAGAAACAACGGTATGCTGTCGCCATCGGTCGAGCGGCTGGATCTGATGCAGTATTATGCGGCCTCAGCGCCCATCAGCGAAGACCCGGATGGTTCTGCGGCTGCAAAAGAAATTTCTGCAGCCGCTGGGTCATAAAATTTCAATAATGATCCAAAATGGGTTGCAAAATTACTCATTGGCCAATATTCCAGCCTATGAAGCACGCGATTCTGCGTCGCGGCGAACATGTTTGACAGAGGAGGCCACAATGGCTTTGGACACCGACGGCGGCATCGCGTCCTACGAGGCACCGGAAAAAGACCTCTATGAGATGGGTGAAATCCCTCCGATGGGATATGTGCCAAAACAGATGTATGCATGGGCCATCCGCAAAGAGCGCCACGGCGAGCCCGACACTGCGATGCAGTTGGAAGTGGTCGATGTTCCCAAGCTGGACAGCCACGAAGTTCTGGTTCTGGTGATGGCGGCGGGCGTCAACTACAACGGTGTCTGGGCCTCGCTCGGCAAGCCGATCAGCCCCTTCGATGGTCACCAGGCCCCGTATCACATCGCGGGCTCGGATGCGTCTGGCATCGTCTGGGCGGTGGGCGACAAGGTGAAACGCTGGAAGGTCGGCGACGAGGTCGTGATCCATTGCAACCAGGACGACGGCGACGATGAAGAGTGCAACGGCGGTGACCCGATGTATTCGCCCAGCCAACGGATCTGGGGCTATGAAACGCCCGATGGGTCATTTGCGCAATTCACCAATGTGCAGGCACAACAGCTGATGCCGCGCCCCAAGCACCTGACCTGGGAAGAAAGCGCCTGCTACACGCTGACGCTGGCCACCGCCTATCGGATGCTGTTCGGGCACGAGCCGCATGATCTGAAGCCGGGCCAGAACGTTCTGGTCTGGGGCGCGTCGGGTGGTCTGGGCTCTTACGCGATCCAGCTGATCAACACGGCGGGCGCCAATGCGATCGGCGTGATCTCGGACGAAAGCAAGCGTGACTTCGTCATGGGGCTGGGCGCAAAGGGCGTCATCAACCGCAAAGACTTCAACTGCTGGGGCCAGTTGCCCACGGTCAACACACCCGAATATGCCGAGTGGTTCAAGGAAGCCCGCAAATTCGGCAAGGCGATCTGGGACATCACCGGCAAGGGCGTCAATGTCGACATGGTGTTCGAACACCCCGGCGAAAGTACCTTCCCGGTCTCGACCTTTGTCGTCAAAAAAGGCGGCATGGTCGTGATCTGCGCCGGGACCACCGGCTACAACCTGACCTTTGACGTTCGGTACATGTGGATGCACCAGAAGCGTCTGCAGGGTTCGCATTTCGCGCACCTCAAGCAGGCGTCTGCTGCAAACCGGCTGATGCTGGAGCGGCGTCTCGATCCCTGCATGTCCGAAGTGTTCACTTGGAAAGAACTGCCCGAGGCGCACATGAAAATGATGCGGAACGAGCACAAGCCGGGCAACATGTCTGTCTTGGTTCAGGCCCCGCGTACGGGCATGCGGACCTTGGAAGAGGTTCTGGACGCCCGCGGTTGATCACCGCGCTTTGAAAGCAAGCGCCCGCGAATCGTTTGGACGGTTCGCGGGCGTTTTGCGTTTAGAAGATGGGATATTGTTTTTCAATGCCATGCAAATTCGGGACCCGCTGTTTTTGGGGAGTAGAAAGCAGTGAATAGGCAAGAAAACAGCGTACATGTTATGGTTGTGTTAACCCTTCGTTAACTGTTTCGGAGAGACCATGATGGCGCGAAATGAGTGGATACTGGACGTATTGTCGGACCTCAACGCCTTCGCCGTTGCGAATGGGTTGACCGCGCTGGCCGAGCAGCTTGACGACACTAGGCTGATCGCAGCGGCCGAAATTGCGTCCCTGAACGATGAGGCAAAAGCGCCGTCGAATGGGAACACAGTTCGATTTGAGCCAAGTCCTGGAGGATTTGGAAAACACCAGCACGCTTGACGAGCTGGGTGCGGTTGCTGTCCGCATCAGGGACAAACTGAAGGTCGATCACATCGTCTATCACTGGGTCGATGGCGCTGGCGATCAATATGGCTACACCACCTATCCCGATGCCTGGGCCGACCGATACCGTGAACGCAACTATCACCGAATAGATCCCGTAATCCTGGGCTGCTTCCAGCGGTTTCATCCGGTCAACTGGAAATCTCTGAACTGGTCCGGCAAGGTCGCCAAAGCCTTTCTGCAAGATGCTTTGGATCATGGTGTCGGCAATCAGGGCTATTCGATCCCAATTCGTGGACCAAATGGCCAGTTCGCGCTTTTTACGGTCAATCACAGTTGCAGCGACGAGGCTTGGGAAGCCTTCATCGTGACCTACAGCCGCGAGTTGATACTGCTCGCCCACTACTTCAACCGCAAAGCTTTGGATTTCGAGCAGGACCGCAGACCTGAATCCGCGCGCGGCCTCTCTCCGCGCGAGATCGACGCGATGACGCTTCTGGCCTTGGGCTACAGCCGGGCGCAGGTCGCGCACTCCCTGTCTATTTCCGAGCACACATTGCGTGTCTATATCGAAAGCGCCCGGTCCAAGCTGGGTGCTCTGAATACAACCCATGCCATCGCCACTGCCCTCAGCAGAGGATTAATAGTGGTTTAAGACCCGCACGAGGGCCACACGGTAAATTAACCACGACTTTGTACCCCCTTCGTTCCAGCACTGGACGACAAGGGGAAAAGTCATGCTGCGTTATGTTTACGCTGACGAGCTTCATAAATTTCCAAAATTGGCCGAGGGGATGTTTCGCGACCGCGCCGATCAATTCAAAACCCGCCTGGGATGGGATGTTCATGTCAATTCCAAAGGAGAGGAACGGGATCAGTATGATGATCTGAACCCTCTGTATGTCATCTGGGAAGAGCCGGACGGCAGTCACGGCGGCTCGCTGCGGGTATTGCCCACGACTGGCCCTGTCATGGTAAATGAGGTGTTCGGGCATCTGACCGGCGGCAGCCCAATCCGCAGCCCGCTGATCTGGGAAGTGACGCGGTTCTGCCTGTCCCGCACCGCTCATCCATACACGGCCGGGGCAATCATGCTGAGCGGGGGGGAGATCATGGAAGGCTTCGGTCTGACCCACATCGCCGGGGTCTTTGATGCAAGGATGATCCGTATCTATCGGCTGATCGGTTCCTCGCCGGTGGTCTTGGGCTCGGAGGGGGCGGGCCGTGACCAGATCTCGGTCGGTCTTTGGCCCTATTCCGCTGACGATTGCAACCGCGTGGCCGAGCGGGCGGGCATCCCGCGCGAGCTGTCGCGATTGTGGTTCAAGACGGCGTTTGGGTCCGCCGCGCGGCATCGGTTCGCACTGTCTGCCTGACGTTGAATTCCGCATCTGGCGCAGGTTGGCGCGGCCCTGTAGGGTCGCGCCATGTCTCTGCCCAAGGTTACTTTTTCCGAAGATCAGGCCGCCGCGTTCGACAGCATTGCCCAGATGCTGAAAACCGCAGGCGTCGACCTGGAAGACGATGCGCTGCTCAAGCTGCCCAGCCAGGGCGAATCGGGCGTGATGGCGGTGATCGGCAAGGCCGGGTCGGGCAAGACCCTGCTGTTGGCCGAACTCTACAAGGCGCTGGCCGAGACCGGAGTTCAGATCGTCTCGGGCGACTATGAAAGCCGCAAATCGAAGGACAAGCGCAGCCTTGCCATTCTGGCCCCGACCAACAAGGCCGCCAGCGTGTTGCGGTTGCGCGGTGTTCCGGCCACCACCATTCACCGCATTCTGTACACGCCGGTCTATGATCCGGAATACGAACGGATCGCCGAGTGGCTGGCGGGCAATGACGACCGCCCCGAGATCGAAGGCCTGACCGACGAGGCGTTGGACCGCGCGGCCGCGTTCTATGCCAACAACAAGTCCATCCCGGGTGCCCTGGCCGCCGCCGGCCTGCGCGGGTCGGATTTCATAACCGGATGGAAACGTCGCGACGAGCCGCTGGATATCGGGTTCGTCGATGAAGCCTCGATGCTGGACGACCGCCAGTTCGAGGATCTCAAAGAAATTTTTCCTACCTTGTTGCTGTTCGGCGATCCGGCACAGTTGGCACCGGTGAATCAGTCCGGGTCGATGGTGTTCGATGCTTTGCCCGAACCGCGCAAGCTGATCCTGCACCGGGTGCACCGGCAAGAGGCCGACAACCCCATTCTGGACCTGGCCCATGCGCTGGCCGATCCTGCCATGGGGTTCGAGGATTTTGAACGTCTTGTCGAGCAGACCGCCCGCACGGATGACCGTGTGGTCTGGGGCCAGCGGGTCGAGGTCGACCTGATGGCCCGCAGCCCGGTTCTGGTCTGGCGGAACGCGACGCGTATCCGGCTGATCCAGGCCTTCCGTCAGGTGCATGGCGCCCCCGAGACCGAGCTGTTGGAAGGCGAACCGTTGATCTGCGACGGGATCGAGCTGCCGCTGAAGCACCGCAAGAAACGGCTCGACCTCGAGGCGCGCGGGCTGATCAAGGGCGCGCAGGTGATCTATCTGGGGCCGGGGCGCAAGCCGGGGTTCTCGCGGCTGCATGTCATGGGGGCCGAAGACCCGCAGGTCAGCGCCGCGTCGATCGTGCAGATCGAAAAACCGGACGAGGAAGAGCCCTTCATCCCCTTTGCCGCGCGCATGGGGGCCACGTTTCTGCATGGGGCCGCCGTGACGATCCACAAGGCGCAGGGCTCGCAATGGGACACGGTGCAGGTCTTTGCCCCTGACCTTTACGCCGCCGCCCGCATGGGCCGGACCGAGGCCGGGCAACCCCTGTGGAAACGGCTGGCCTATGTGGCCATCACCCGGGCGCAAGAGCGGCTGATCTGGGTGGTGCGCAACCGGCTGTCCAAACCAAGCCACCCGCTGCGGGTTGACGACCTGCGTGCGGTCCCGGCCGCAAAACTGACGCTGGAGGCGGAGGAGACGTGAAGACGATCATTGTAACCGGGGCAAGTTCGGGCATCGGGCGGGCGACGGCCGAGCTGTTTCTGGACCAGGGCTGGAAGGTCGGCCTGTTGGCACGCAGTGCGGACAAGCTGAGCCAGATGGCCGCGACGCGCGAAAACGCCATTCCCCTGGTGGCCGACGTAACCGACCCCCAAGCGGTGTCGGCGGCGTTCGATGAATTTAAGGCGCAGGCCGGACGGTTGGATGTTCTGTTCAACAACGCGGGTATTTTCGCGCCCGCAGGCACGATCGACGAAATCGCGCTGGACGACTGGTATCAGAGCGTCAACGTGAACCTGAACGGGATGTTTCTGTGTGCCCGTGCCGCCTTTGGCGCGATGCGGCGGCAGAACCCGCAAGGTGGACGCATCATCAACAACGGCTCGATCGCGGCGCATGTGCCGCGTCCGAACTCCGTGCACTACACCGCCACCAAACACGCGATTACCGGGCTGACACGAAGCCTGTCGCTTGACGGCCGCGCCCATGGGATCGCCTGTGGGCAGATCGACATCGGAAATGCCAGAACCCAGATGGTGCAGAACCTGGTCGATACGGCGGTTGCTGAAGGGCGAGAGCCTGATCCGACGATGGCGGTCGAAGATGCCGCGCGCTCGGTCCTGCACATGGCCATCCTGCCGCCCGAAGCCAACGTCCAGTTCATGACCGTGATGGCAACGACGATGCCGTATATAGGGCGCGGGTAGCGGTCAGTTTTCGCGCAACAGTCGGAAAGCCGTCGAAGCGCCCCAGCCTGCGGCGATGGCAATGACAAGGGACATCAACCCGTACCAGACCGGCTGTTGACGCGACATGTTGTAGAGAAACCGCTCGAGCCCGACTTTCCGAACGTCGATAACCGTCTCGAACTGCGAAATGACTTCGCCGTTTCGCATCAGGAAGATGCGGGTCAGGTAGTCGCCTTCGGTCAGGTCGGCCGGCATCTCGATGGAGGTGCGGAATAGCGTTTGCTCATCCACGGCAACCGTGTTCTCCCGGATCGAGTACAGGCCCTCATCCTCTCGGATCCTGACGACAGCCCGGGCGAAATCCTGAGCCTCCCGAATATGCATGGCTGCCCCGACGGACCGGATCGCGCGCCGGATCGAGATGCGATAGCGCAGATCTTCGGTGTCGGTGATGATGTCCGTGAACGGTGCGCTTGTAGCGACTGCGTAGAAGCTGGGTGCGGAATCGACCAGAACGCTGTCGGTATTCACCCAGATGCCGAATTTCTTTTCCTTACGCCGCACCATCACCGGCTCGGACGGGCCCGCGACTGCCACGATCACCTCCAGCGGAGGGCCGGGCGGGATCGGCGCCTCGCGCTTGACGGCGCCAAAGATCAGAATCTCGGATCCGTCGAAATCGGCGGTAATGGCTACGCGATCCTGGCTGAGGCCAAGAACGACCTGCTCATCCGCGGCGTGGACGGGGAGGGTCAGGAACACAAGGGCGATGAACCAGCGCAACACGTCAATGCCCCCCATCGGTGCCAAGCGAGTAGAGCTCGGCCGGTTGCAACAACAGATCCAGGGCCAGCTTGCCGCAAACCGCCAAGACAAGAGCGGCCAGCAGAACGCGCAGCTGCTCGGCCGGGATGCGTGCCCCCAGCACGGTCCCGATCTGAGCCCCGATCACCCCGCCAACCAACAGTAGGACAGCCAGCACGATATCGACCGTAAAGTTGGTCGTGGCGTGCAGCATGGTGGTGAAGCCAGTGACGAAAATAATCTGGAAAAGGGATGTCCCCACAACCACTTTGGTTGGCATTCCCAGCAGATAGATCATGGCGGGCACCATGATGAATCCGCCGCCCACGCCCATGATCGCCGACAACACGCCGACGAACAGGCCGACAAGCACCGGCGGAATGACCGAGATATACAGCCCCGAGGTCCGGAACCGCATCTTGAACGGCAGGGCGTGGATCCACCCCCTCTGGCGCCGTTTGACAGGGACCCCACCTGCCTTGCGGGACCTGCGCAGCGCATTGAGGCTTTCAAAGAACATCAGCCCGCCAATGACGCCCAGAAAGACGACATAGCAGAGCTTGACCAGCAGATCGACCTGACCCAGGCTTTTGAGATAGTTGAAGAAGACAACGCCAACGGCGGCGCCGATCAGACCACCTACAAGAAGGACCGTGCCCATCTTCAGGTCGACCGTCTTTCTTCGGAAATGCGCCAGCACCCCCGAGAATGACGAGGCAACGATCTGGTTCGCCTCGGTTGCCACGGCAACGGCTGGTGGGATGCCGATAAAGAACAGCAGCGGGGTCATCAAAAAGCCGCCACCGACACCGAACATGCCGGACAGGATTCCCACCATGCCGCCGAGGCCAAGCAGCAGAAAGGCGTTTACGGAAACTTCGGCGATAGGCAGGTAGATATGCATGTGGTCTAGCCGATCCGTACTGCGGTGGACTGGTTAATGCGAGCAAAGGCAGGCGCGCTGCGTTGGGCGAAGAAACGGACTGGTGGGTACATGGCGGTTTCGAAGGATAAACTGGTCACGATCAAACCCCCGCCAATTCAGAAAGCGAATAGAATTCTGTCGGAGCCACGATCAGTTCCAGCCCGACTTTTCCGGCCACGATCATGACCAGTACCGCCAGCAAAACCCGCAGCTGCTCAGCCTTCAACCGAGCGCCGACCATGCTGCCGAACTGGGCCCCAACGACCCCCCCGATCAACAGGAACAAGGCCAGCACGATATCCACGCTGAAGTTGGTCGAAGCGTGGATCATCGTCGTAAACCCGGCCACGAAAATGATCTGAAACAGCGAGGTTCCGATCACCACCTTTGTCGGCATTCCCAGGATATAGATCATTGCCGGAACCATGATGAACCCGCCGCCAACGCCCATGATGGCCGACAGGATTCCGACGCCAAAGCCGACCAGGATGGGTGGAATGACCGAGATGTACAGGTTTGACTCGCGGAACCGCATTTTGAACGGCAGTGCATGAACCCAGGTGCGTTGGCGGCGTGCGGTCGGTGCGGTGCCGCCCGCTGCCCGTGACCGGCGAATTGCACGCAGGCTCTCAATGAACATCAAAGTGCCGATGAGGCCTAGAAACACGACGTAACACAGCTGGACCGCCAGATCGACCTGCCCCAAATGCTTGAGATAGTTGAAGACGAGCATTCCCAGCGTCGCGCCCAGCAGGCCGCCGCCCAGCAGAACCGATCCCATCTTCAGGTCTACGGTCCTGCGCTTGAGATGTGCCATCAGCCCGGAAAACGAGGATGCCACCACCTGGTTGGCCGATGTCGCCACGGCGACTGCAGGTGGAATGCCAATCAGAAACAGCAGTGGCGTGATCAGAAAGCCGCCTCCCACTCCGAACATGCCGGACAGAACGCCCACGGAAACACCAATCGCCAGCAGGACAAACGGGCTAACGGATACTTCGGCTATGGGAAGGTAGACGTGCATACCCTCTTAGAGCGCTTGCGGCATGCAAAATCAACTCTGCATGCCGCTTTGCAGCAAACAGGACTGAAAAGCAGTCCTGAACTGGCCTTATCAACGCTCTTTCACATAAGGCTCGCCACCGGCCCTTGGCGGGACCGCTTTGCCGACGAAACCTGCCAGGATCACCACGGTCAGGATATAGGGCAGCGCGTCCATGACCTGAACGGGGATTATGATGCCGCCCAGGTCGATATTCTGGAACCGCAGAGCGACAGCCTGCAGCAGCCCGAACAGTAAACACGCCCACATGGCGTGCCATGGCCGCCACTTGGCAAAGATCAGTGCGGCCAGTGCGATGAAGCCCCGGCCGGCCGTCATGTCTTTGACGAACCCTGCCTGCAACGCAGTAGCCAAATAGGCCCCGGCGATGCCACACAGCACGCCACAGATGGCGACGGCTGCGTAGCGAAGCCCCACCACCGAGACGCCCGCAGTGTCCACTGCCGCCGGGTTTTCACCCACGGCGCGCAGGCGCAGGCCAAAGCGGGTGCGGAACAGCACCCACCAGGTGGCGGGCACCATCAGGAACGCCACGTAAACAAGAATCGAGTGGCCTGAGAGCAGTTCGGCGTAGATGGGACCGATGATCGGCACACCGCTCAAAGCTTCTGCGAAGGGGAAGTTGATCGGTTCGAACCGGCCGCCCCCGAACAGCGACGGCGTGCGGCCGCCTTGCTGGAACCAGTCCTGCGCCACCAGCACGGTCATGCCGGCAGCCAGGAAGTTGATGGCGACACCGGAAATCAGCTGGTTGCCCCGGAACGTGATCGAGGCAAGCCCGTGCAGGCCAGACAGCACCAAGGACGATGCGATGCCGGCCAGCAGGCCCAGCCATACCGACCCGGTGACGGCGGCAACGGCGGCCGAGAAGAATGCGGCCATCAGCATCTTGCCTTCCAGGCCGATGTCGAAAATGCCAGCGCGTTCCGAATACAAGCCGGCCAGACAGGCCAGAAGCAGCGGCGTGGCCAGGCGAATGGTCGAGTCCAGAACCTGGACGATCGTCAGGAACAACTCCATCAGTTCGCCTCCTTCCGCAGGGCCAGGAACAGCTTTTCAAGCGGCATGCGGACCATGTTGTCCAGCGCTCCGGTGAACAGGATTACCAGCGCCTGGATCACCACGATCAGCTCGCGCGGGATCGACGTCCACAGGGCCAGTTCCGCGCCCCCCTGATAGAGGAAACCAAACAGGATGGCTGCCAGGAACACGCCGAACGGGTGCGAGCGGCCCATCAGGGCCACCGCGATGCCGATGAAGCCCGCGCCCTCGGTCGAGTTCAGAACCAGCCGCTCGGCCTCACCCATGACGTTGTTGATTGCCATCAGGCCCGCCAGAGCGCCCGAAATCAGCATCGCCACGATGGTGATGCGCACCGGCGAGATACCGGCATAGACCGCACCGGTTTCCGAATGCCCATAAGCCCGAATTTCATAGCCCAGGCGAGTGCGCCAGATCAGCGCCCAGACGACGATGCAGGCGATGACCGCGATGATCAGCGAGATGTTGGCCGGAGCCGCCTTGGAGAAGTTGATCCCGATCGGGGCCAGCATCTCGTGCAGGGTAGGCAGATGTACCGCCTCGGCAAAGCGGGCGGTGGCCGGGTCTTGCGAGCCGGCCGGTCGCATCACGTTGACCAGCATGTAGTTCAGCAGCGCCGCGGCGATGAAGTTGAACATGATCGTGGTGATCACGATATGGCTGCCGCGCTTGGCCTGCAGATAGGCCGGAATCGCCGCCCAGGCCGCGCCGAACAGCATGCCGGCGGCCATCGCAGCCAGCAGAGCGATGCTCCAATGCGGCCACGGCACATAGAGGCACACCATGGCTACGCCCAGTCCGCCCAACATGGCCTGACCCTCGCCACCGATGTTGAACAGACGCGCGTGAAAGGCCACTGCAACCGCAAGGCCGGTGAACATGAAGTTGGTGGCATAATACAGGGTGTAGCCCCAGCCATAGGTCGACCCCAGCGCGCCGGTGACCATCAGGTTCACCGCCTCGACCGGGTTTTCGCCAATGGCCAGAATGACCAGTGTCGACAGGATTGCGGCCAGGATCAGACTGATGAGCGGGATCAGAATGACGTCGGCCCATTTGGGCATCTTATCCATGTTACGCGGCCTCCCCCGCAACACCGGCCATCAACAGGCCCAGTTCTTTTTCATCCGTTTCATGGGGCAGACGCTCGCCCATGATATGTCCGTCGAACATCACTGCAATCCGGTCGGATAGAGAGAAGATCTCTTCCAACTCGACCGAGACCAGCAGGATCGCCTTGCCCTGATCGCGCAGGGCGACGATCTGCTTGTGAATGAACTCGATCGCGCCGATGTCCACGCCGCGGGTCGGCTGGCCCACCAACAGCAAATCGGGGTTCCGCTCGATCTCGCGAGCAACCACGATCTTCTGCTGGTTTCCACCCGAAAAGTTCTTGGCCGACAGCCAGCCATTGGGCGGACGCACGTCGAATTTCTCGATCTTGCGTTCTGTGTCGGCGCGCAGGGCGGCGTTGTTCATGAAAATCCCGCGCTGATAAGCGGGGTCGCGGTGATAGCCGAAGGCCACGTTTTCCCAGGCGTGGAAGTCCATGATCAGACCTTCGCGCTGCCGGTCTTCGGGCACATGCGCGATGCCTTGGGCGCGCCGCGCCTGACCGTCGGCCTCGGGTCCGCTGAGCGCCAGTGGCGTACCATTCAGTTTGATCACGCCTGATCCCGGGCGCATTCCGCCCAACACCTCGAGCAGCTCGGACTGCCCGTTGCCGGCGACGCCCGCGATGCCCACGATCTCGCCCGCGCGGACGGTCAGGTCGATACCTTTGACGCGCTCGACGCCCGCCGAATCCGTCACCCGCAGGTTCTCGATTTCAAGGATGGGCTTGCCGGGTTTGGCCGGCACCTTGTCGACGCGCAGCAGAACCTTGCGCCCGACCATCAGCTCGGCCAGCTCCTCGGGGTTGGTCTCGGCGGTCTTGACCGTAGCGGTCATCTGTCCGCGGCGCATCACCGACACGGTGTCGGTGGCCTCCATGATCTCGCGCAGCTTGTGGGTGATCAGGATGATGGTCTTGCCTTCGGCGCGCAGCCGGTCGAGGATGCGGAACAGCTGGTCGGCCTCGGCCGGGGTCAGCACCCCGGTGGGCTCGTCCAGAATCAGGATTTCCGCCTTGCGGTACAGCGCCTTGAGGATTTCGACCCGCTGCTGCATGCCCACGCCGATCTCGTCGATGCGCTTGTCGGGGTCCACGAAGAGCTCGTATTCTTCCTCGAGCTCTTTCAGCTCTTTCCGGGCCTTGGCCAGCGAGGGGGCCAGCAGCCCGCCATCTTCGGCGCCCAGAACGATGTTTTCCAGAACGGTGAAATTCTCGACCAGCTTGAAATGCTGAAAGACCATGCCGATACCCGCGGCGATCGCGGCCTGGCTGTCGGGGATGTCGGTCTTTTTGCCGTTGATCCAGATTTCACCTTTGTCGGCCTTGTAGAAGCCGTACAGAATGCTCATCAGCGTAGATTTGCCCGCACCGTTTTCACCGATGATCCCGTGGATCGTGCCGGGGGCGACGCTGATCGAGATGTCCTTGTTCGCTTGAACTGGCCCAAAGGCTTTGGAAATCCCTTTGAGCTCGATGGCGGGGACTGTCATGTCTTGTCCTCGATTGCCGTAGAAGCTGCGCTGATTTCGCGATCATTCTGTCGTGGCGAAACAGCGGCATGAGTGGATGCGGGACGGGAGGTCTCCCCCGCCCCGCGCGATATCAGAACTGCAGTGCCGGGCAGCTGTCGTTCTCGTAGTAGCTGACGACGGTGACATTGCCGTCGATGATGTCGCGGCGCGCCTTTTCGACGGCGGCCTTCATCTCGTCGCTCACCAGCGAGGCGTTGTTTTCATCCATGGCAACGCCGACACCGTCCTGTGCCAGACCCATGGTGAACTTGCCGGTTTCGACATCTTCGCCTGCTTTCATGGCGTCATAAACGGCCACGTCCACGCGCTTGAGCATCGAGGTTAGAACCTTGCCCGGGTGCAGGTGGTTCTGGTTGCTGTCCACGCCGATCGACAGGATGCCTTCGTCGGCCGCGGTCTGCAGAACACCGACGCCGGTACCGCCTGCGGCAGCGTAGATCACGTCAGCGCCTTGGCTGATCTGAGCTTTGGTCAGCTCCGAACCCTTCACCGGGTCGTTCCAAGCGGCCGGGGTGGTGCCGGTCATGTTGGCTACGACGTTGATGTCAGGGTTCACGGCCTTCGCGCCCTGGGCGTAGCCGCAGCCAAAGTGCCGGATCAGCGGAATGTCCATGCCACCGATGAATCCGACCGTACCCGACTTGGATGCCATCGCGGCCATCATGCCGACCAGGTACGAACCTTCATGCTCGGCAAACGAGACCTGGCGGATGTTCGGCGCGTCCAGCCAGCTGACGTCGACGGCAACGAACTTGGTGTCGGGATAGTCAGGTGCGACGGCGGACAGCGGATCAGCCATCGCGAAGCCCATCGTGATGATCGGGTTTGCACCGGCTTCAGCGAAACGACGCAGGGCTTGTTCGCGCTGCGCTTCCGACTGCAGCTCGATTTCGCGATAGGATTTGCCGGTCTGGTCGGCCCAGCGCTTGGCGCCGTTATGGGCTGCTTCGTTGAACGATTTGTCGAACTTGCCGCCCAGATCGAAGATGATCGCCGGTTCGGCCAGCGCCGCACCTGCGGTCAGTGCAAACGCGGCGGCCGCGCCCATCAAGGATTTCATCAGGGTCATCATATACTCCCGTTGTTTATTATGGCTTCGGGGCAGGGGCTTTTGCCCAGCCCCGCTCAGAGCGAGCAGAACTGCTGTGATAGCGGCAATTAAGGCCGTCTGAAACAGCCATGGTCAACCGCTTTTTGACCATTTGGTCTCAGAAATGCCCGGCTTTCGTCAGGGTAGCGCGCGCTCCATCAAGATTGCATCTACTTTGTCAGCCTTGCCGCGCCGGTAATATCCCGGCCGAAGACTGCAGCGCGCATAGCCGCAACTTTGGTAGAGTGCAATGGCGGCTGCGTTGTCCGATGCCACCTCAAGAAACGCCCGGCGTGCACCCAAATCGTGAGCCTTGTCATGCCAAGCCTGCATGCAGACGCGGCCCCGACCCTGCCGCTGATGATCGGGATGCGTCGCGATGGTCAGCAGCTCGGCTTCGTCGCCGATGACCTGGATCAAGGCAAATGCTGATTTGTTTCCAACAACATGGGTAAAGCGGTTGGCAAGCAGATCAGCGAATTCATCAGCGGTCCAGGGGCGGGACTGGGTGAAAGCCGCGCCGTGGGTCTCGGCCATTTCCTTTGGGTTCATGGGTCCAGCAAAGGCGGCGGCGTATCGCGCGACGGGGCGGCGTCTGCGGCACGAACGTACAGGGGGGCCGGGGGACCTGACACAAGGTCAACACGTTCGGATGCAATCCGGGCGATGGCCCGGACGACTGCATCCGCATCGTCGCACAAAAACAGGGTGCCAAGTGATTCTGCCTGTTCCTGCGTCATCAGTTGCGGCGTCCCGTCGGGCGCTTGCAGGTAAACATGATCCCGGGGGGCTGGAATGGCTGGGATCCGCCCTTCGGGCGCCAAGGCCGCCAAGACTTCGAGGCCCGAAACGCCGATTGCCGGCTTGTTCAATCCAAGCGCCAGCCCTCGGGCTGCGGAGACCGAGATGCGAATTCCAGTGAAATTGCCCGGACCCGTCCCGACACCGATCGCGTCGATATCCGCCCAAGAAACCCCGCCTTCTGCCAGGATGTCCTGAAGCAAAGGCATCAGGCGTTCCGCCTGGCCGCGGGTCATGATTTCGGCGCGGCTCACGACGATGTCTGGCCCGCGCAGCAAAGCGGCCGCGCAATGCGCGGCCGATGTGTCAAATGCCAGAATTGTCTGATCAGACGGCAACAGGGCGAACCTCGGTCACCTCGGGGATGTAATGGCGGAGCAGGTTCTCGATTCCCATCTTCAGGGTCAGCGTCGAGGACGGGCAGCCTGCGCAGGCCCCTTGCATATGCAGGTAGACGACGCCGCGGTCAAAGCCGTGGAAGGTGATGTCGCCGCCGTCCTGCGCCACGGCGGGGCGCACGCGGCTGTCCAGCAATTCCTTGATCTGGTTGACGATTTCCGAGTCCTCACCCGAATGTTCAGCATGGCCGGACGCGGTTTCCACCCCGGCCCCCATCACCGGCTGGCCGGACTGGTAGTGCTCCATCACGGCGCCCAGGATGGCAGGTTTGATGTGGTCCCACTGCACGCCGTCGTCTTTGGTGACGGTTACGAAATCATTGCCGAAGAAAACTCCGGTCACACCGCTGACCGCAAAGATGCGCTGCGCCAGCGGCGAGTTCTGCGCGGCTTCGGCGGTCGGGAAATCCGCTGTACCGGCCTCGAGCACGGTCTGACCGGGCAGGAATTTCAGCGTGGCCGGGTTGGGTGTGGATTCGGTCTGGATGAACATGGCGCGCTCCGTATCAGTTGGCTCTGATATGCGCGTCAGCGGCCGGGAAGTCAAGATTTGGAACGGTTCTAAATCGCTGCAGCCTGTCGGATGGCCATGTCCAGTCGGTCATCGCCCCAGTAAAGCTCCTCATCCACGACAAAACTGGGGGCGCCGAAGATCCCCAGCGATTTGGCGCGGGCAACCTGGTCAAACAGAGCACTCTTGATGTCAGAGTCTGCGGTTCGGTCGATCATGTCCTCGGGGAGGCCGGCGGCGGACAGGGCGCTGCGCAGGACTGGCTCTACCGAAATGTTCAGGCCTTGGCCAAACTGCGCGGCAAAAACGGCGCAGGAGAATGCAGCGCGCGCTTCACGTTGAGGGATGGCGAGCGCAAGGCGTGCGGCCTTCAGGCTGTTTTGCGGAAACTCGGCAGGTCGGGTCAGGGGCAGGCCATGCTGCCGGCAAAGCCGTTCCATGTCGTGCCACATGTACCGCCCCTTGGCCGGATAGATGTTGAACGGTGAGGTTTTCCACCCCTGCTCGGCAAAAATGGGACCCAGAAGGAATGGCTGCCAGTCCACCTGCACGCCGCAGGCTGCCGCGTCCCGTTCGACCCGCATGGCGCTGAGGTAGGAATAGGTCGAGGCGAAATCGAACCAGAAGTGCAGGGTGGCGGGCATCAGGTGATCTCTTCGAGCTTCTCCTTGCTCAGGTCGCCCGGAACGATGGTAATCGGAATCGGCAAGCTGCCGGAATTCCGCGTCAACTGAGTGACCAGTGGACCGGGGCCCTTCTTGTCAGTACCTGCACCCAGAACAAGGACGCCGATTTCGGGATCCGAGCGGACATGCTCGATGATCTGCGGAACTGGTTCACCCTCGCGGATCGCCAGTTCAGGCTCGATCCCCTGCTTGTCGCGCATCCATTTGGCAAACACCTCGAAATGCGCATGGATACGTTCGCGGGCTTCTTCCCGCATCACTTCGGCCACGCCGATCCAGTGGTTGAACTCGTCCGGAGGAATGACCGAGAGGATGGTCACCCCCCCGCCCGTATGCGCAGCACGCATCGCGGCGAAACGCATGGCGTTCAGGCACTCGCGGCTATCGTCAAGAACTACAAGGAACTTGCGCATGAATGTCCTCTTCGGTTTTCGGGATCATGCCCGAGCATTCGGTGTCTGGCAACTCGGGCCGCGACGGACCGTTGCTTATTGGTTGCTGGCCGCCCAGTCCCAGTAGAGCGCGCGCGTGCGGCGCGTGATAGGGCCAATCTGATATTGCGTGTCGTCCAGTGCGGTCACGGGCGTGACCTTGTTCATGTTGCCGGACATGAACACTTCGTCCGCGTCGTGGAAATCGTCGAAGGTCAGAACAGTTTCGTGAACCGTCACCCCGTCGCGACGCAGGTTGTCGATGTGCCGCGCGCGCGTGATGCCTGCAAGGAAGGTTCCGTTCGGTGCCGGAGTAAACACCTCTCCATCCTTGGCCATGAAGATGTTGGCCGTTGCGGTTTCTGCCACGTTGCCCATGGCGTCGGTCACCAATGCGTTTGAAAACCCCTTGGATCGCGCTTCCGCCAGCATTCGGGCGTTATTTGGATACAGGCACCCGGCCTTGGCGTTGACGACCGCGCTTTCCAGAACCGGGCGGCGGAAGCGGGTGGTCGTCAGAGTGACCGAGGCCGCCTCGGGTGCCATTGGGATCTCTTCGAGGCAGATGGCGAAACCTGTGCTGTCACCCTGCGGTACGATCGCGGTCGCGTCGCCGTCGATCCCCCAGTACATCGGGCGAATGTAGACGGCGGCCTCGGTCGGGTATGCTTCCAGACCTTCGCGGATCAGTTCGACCATTTGTTCGGTGGTCACGGTCGGAGTGAGCATCAGCGCCTCGGCCGAGCGGTTCACCCGGTCGCAATGCGCGGCCAGATCAGGGGTCATGCCATCAAATCGGCGGGCCCCGTCAAACACCGACGAACCCAACCAGGCCCCGTGGTCCGCAGCCCGCATGATCGGGGCATCGCCATCGTGCCATTTGCCATCGAAATAAGTGCGGATATTCTTGCCGACTGCCATTGTGCCCTCCGTCAATTCCGCCGAACCGTAGGAGCGCGCGCGCCCGAGGTCCAGCAGATTATCCAGCCGACGATGGCAACACGTCGCGCTTGACCATCGCGCGCAGGGCGAAGTTGGAGCGCAGGTTGCGGATGCCCGGAATCTGCATCAGCCGGTTTTCCAGAAACGCATCAAAGGCGGTCAGGTCACGCGCCACGACGCGCAGCAGGATGTCGCGCGAGCCTGTCATGAGGTAACACTCCATAACCTCATCGCAGCGCAGGATGGCGCGTTCGAAGGCGTCGATGGCGTGGCGGTCCTGTTTCTCCAGTTCGACCGACACGAAAATCGTGACGCCAAAGCCCAGCTTCTCAGGGTCGACCTGGGCCGAATATCCGGTGATCACCCCGTCGCGGCGCAGGCGGTCCAGCCGCCGCGCGCAGGGTGTGGGCGACAGGCCCACCTTTTCGGCCAGGTCCAGAACGGTCATGCGCCCGTCCTGCTGCAGCGCGCGCACGATCTTGCGGTCGATCTGGTCCATGGAGAGAATCCCTAATATGATCGGATCAGATTACTATTATCCCCAAGAGAGATAAGTTGACCAGCATGTATTGGCGAAAATCGCTCGGTCGGATGTGGCAGAATCCATCTGTCTTTCCGGAGGAGCAAAATGGAAATAACCACGATTGACGCGCCAGATCACGAGCGTGTGGTCGAATTCAAAGACGCCGCCAGCGGGCTTTCGGGCTTTGTGGCAATCCACTCCACGCAGTTGGGGCCTGCAGCGGGCGGCGTGCGGATGCGCACCTATGGCCACCCGTCCGAGGCGCTGGACGATGCGCTGCGCCTGTCGCGGGGCATGACCTACAAGAACGCCGCGGCCGATCTGCCGCTGGGCGGGGGCAAGGCCGTGATCATCGGCGACCCGAGTGCGGACAAGACGCCCCGGCTGCTGCAGGCCTTCGGGCGCGTGGTTCAGAGCCTCGGCGGCCAATACTGGACGGCCGAGGACATGGGGATGACCCCGGCCGACATGGCCCAGATCGGCACCGAAACCGAGTATGTCGCCGGTCTGCCCGATGGCCCCTTCGCCAGCGGCGACCCGTCACCCGTCACTGCCCGCGGGATCTTCAACGCCATCCGCGTCACCGCGCGGCATCGGTTCGGGTCCGACGACCTGGGCGGCAAGACCGTCTCGGTGCAGGGGCTGGGCCATGTGGGCGAACATCTGTGCGCACTGTTGCACGACGTCGGAGCGAAACTGGTGATCACCGACATCGATGCGGATCAGACCGCCCGGCTGGCGGACCGGTTCGCGGCGCAGGCCGTCGCGCCCGATGCGATCTATGCGGCCCAGGCGGATATTTTCGCGCCCTGCGCCATCGGCGGCATTATGAACGAAACCAACATTCCGCTGCTGAAGGTCGGCGCGGTGGCCGGAGGGGCCAACAACCAATTGGCGACCGATGCAGACGCGCAGCGCCTGCATGACCGCGGCATCCTCTATGCTCCGGATTTCGTGGCCAATGGCGGCGGGATCGTGAACGTCGCGACCGAGATCCTGAAGATCAAGGATCGCGAAGCCTGGGTCGGTCAGCGGCTCGAGGCGCTGGAGCGGACGATGGACCGCATCCTGACCCGCGCCAAGGTCGATGGCGTCAGCCCTCATGCGGTGGCCGAATCCATCGTCGAGGAAAAACTGCACCCGCAGGCCGCCTGACCTGCAACGAAAAACGCCGCCCCGGATCAGGGGCGGCGCTGAAGTTTCTGTCTGGGTCTCAGGCGCGGCCGGCGCCCACCATCCCCACGATCTCGTAGGTGCGGCTGAGGATCGGAGCCGCGATTTCCCGCGCCCGTTCTGCGCCACGGTCCAGAATCCTGTCGATCTCGGCCTGATCGCCCATCAGCCGCGCCATCTCGGTCGAGATCGGCGACAGCTTTGCGACCGCCAGATCGGCCAGCATCGGCTTGAATTCACCGAACTGCTTGCCGCCGACCTCGGCCAGAACCTGCTCGACCGTCTGATCGCTGAGCGCGGCATAGATGTTGACCAGGTTGCGCGCCTCGGGGCGGCCTTCCAGCCCGTCCACCTCCGAGGGTAGGGCATCGGGGTCGGTCTTGGCCTTGCGGATCTTCTTGGCGATGGTGTCGGCATCGTCGGTCATGTTGATCCGGCTCATGTCGGACGGGTCCGACTTGGACATCTTCTTGGCCCCGTCGCGCAGGCTCATCACGCGCGTCGCCGCGCCCTCGATCACCGGCTCGGTGATCGGGAAGAAATCGACGCCATAGTCGTGGTTGAACTTGATGGCGATGTCGCGGGTCAGCTCGAGATGCTGTTTCTGATCGTCGCCCACCGGCACATGGGTCGCGTGATAGACCAGAATGTCGGCCGCCATCAGCGAGGGATAGGCGAACAGGCCCAGCGAGGCGTTCTGCTGGTTCTTGCCGGCCTTGTCCTTCCACTGGGTCATGCGCTGCATCCAGCCCATGCGCGCGACACAGTTGAAGATCCAGGCCAGTTGCGCGTGCTCGGGCACCTGCGACTGGTTGAACAGGATCGACTGTTCCGGGTCGATGCCGGCGGCGATGAAGCCCGCGCACAGCTCGCGCGTGGAATGCGCCAGTTCCTTTGGATCCTGCCAGACGGTGATCGCGTGAAGATCGACCATGCAGTACACGGTCTCCATCTCCGGCCCCTGCATATCCACAAAACGCTTGAGCGCACCAAGGTAGTTGCCAAGATGCAGGTTTCCCGAGGGCTGAATGCCGGAAAACACGCGCGGCGTGAACTTGGTCTCGGTCATGGAAGGGAACTCCCGTCTGGAAAAATAAGCCTCCGTCGCTTACCCATGAGGCAAAGGGACGTCAACAGCCGCGAAAGGCCCACCCAATGAGCAGCGAGCATTACACACCCCCCGTGAACCCCCTGCCGCCCGTGGTGGTGGCGCTGGTCTTGTTCATCATGGGGATCGAACTGGCCTTCACCCTCGGCACGCGCGGCCTGGTCGGCGGACCGGGCGCGGTGGGCTGGCGGCTCGAGGCGATTCAGCGCTATTCCTTCTCGGCCGACATCTTCGACTGGATGGTGATGAACGGGCGTTGGCCGGTCGTGTATGTGATCCGGTTCTTCACCTACCCCTTCGTGTCAGGCAGTTTTACCCAGGCGCTTTTTGTCTGCGTCTTCGTTTTGGCGATGGGCAAGATGGTGGGCGAGGTCTTTGGCGGTTTTGCGATGCTGGTGATTTTCGTGTTGTCCGGCGTGGGCGGGGCATTGGCCTATGCGGTGCTGCTGGACCCGCGCTATCCGCTGGTCGGGGGCTTTCCGCCGGTATACGGCCTGATCGGCGCATTCACCTGGTTGCTGTGGCGCAGGCTGTCGCTGGTCGGAGAAAACCAGGCGCGGGCGTTCCAACTGATCGCGGTGCTGATGGGCATCCAACTGCTGTTCGGGCTTATCTTCGGCGGCACCTCGGACTGGGTGGCCGATCTGGGTGGCTTCGCGACCGGGTTCGGGCTGTCGTTTTTCGTGGCGCCGGGTGGATGGGCGCGGCTGGTGGGGCGTATCCGTCGGGACTGAGGCGGTCAGGACCTTCGCAGGGCGGACCGGAACTCGGACAGACGGAATGCGCCCAGCAGGTGGCCGAGAAGGAAGTAAGATACCGCGGCGACAACGATCAGGCCCAGCAAGGCCAGATAGCGCCAGCCCTGAACCTCGAACGTCCAACCGAACAGCTGTATCGCCGCGATCAGCACCACGCCCATTCCCATTGAGGCGGCCAATATCCTGGGCGCGCGGCGCTTGAACCGGTCGTCGAAACGGGCCTCGTCGCCCATGCGCCGGGCGCCCAGTACCAACAGCACCACCATGCCCCACCCTGCGGCCGAGGCCGCGATGGCAGGGGCGATCCAGCCGACCAGCGGGTAGAGCCCAAAGGCCAGAACGGCGTTGATGACCATCGCCATCACGGCATACCGGAAGGGTGCGCGGGTGTCCTCGCGCGCGAAGAACAGCGGTTGCAGCAGTTTTTGCAGCATGAAAGCCGGCAGGCCGATGCCATAGACCGCCACGGCCAGCGCGGTGGCGGCGGTATCCTCGGGTGTGAATTGGCCTCGTTCGAACAGGACCGAGACCAGCGGGACGGGAATGATCACGAAGGCCACGGTGGACGGAATGGTCATCAGCAGGGTGAACTCTCCGGCGCGGGAAAAGGCGTTGCGCGCACCGTCGCCGTCCCCGGCGCGCAGGCGTCGCGACAGGTCGGGCAACAGCACGATGCCCACGGCGATGCCGACCACGCCCAGCGGCAGCTGATACAGCCGGTCGGCGGCAAAGAGCCAGCTGATGGCCTTTTCGGTCTTTGACGCGACCAGCTGCCCGACAACGAGATTGACCTGCGTCACCCCCATGGCAAGTGCCGCCGGTACCGCGATACGAACCATGTTGCGCATTTCAGGGCTGAGCTTCGGCCGGCCGAACCGGATGCGAATTCCGGCGCGCTCGGTGGCGACCCATACCAGCGCCAGTTGAGCAACCCCGGCAATGGGTATGACGGCGATGAGCCAACGGATGACCTCGCCACCGGTTGCCGCGCCTACAATCAGTGCCGTGCAGGCGAAGATGTTCAGCAGGACCGGCGCCGCCGCCGCGGCGGCGAAGCGCCCCGTGGCATTGAGAACCCCGGAAAACAGCGCGGCCAGGGACATGAACAGGATGTAGGGAAAGACGACATACCCGTACCCGACCGCCAGATCGAAACGTTCGTCGCCATAAAACCCTTCGGCCGTCAGCCAGACCAGCCCCGGCATGAACACCATGGCCAGCCCGACCAGCGCCAGAACGGCCGCCGCCAGCAGGTTGAACGCATCCTGCGCAAACCCCTGCGCGTCTTCGCCGCCTTCCAGCCGTTTCGAGAACATCGGAACGAAGGCTGCGTTGAAAGCGCCCTCGGCGAAGAACCGGCGGAACATGTTGGGTAGGCGGAAGGCTGCGACGAAAGCATCCATGACCGGCCCCGGCCCGATATAGGCTGTCAGCAGGATTTCCCGCAAAAAGCCCAGAATACGGCTGGCAAGGGTCCAGAACCCGACCGTGAACAGGCCCGAGAACAGGCGGATCTGCTTCATGAGGCGGCCCGCTCGGCGCCTTCGGTGATCGCGGTGCGCAGCTTGGCTTCCAGCGTCCTCTGCTTGGCCTCCGAGTGGTATTTGAGCCCGAACATGTCCTTGACGTAGAACGTATCCACCACCTGCTCGCCATAGGTCGCGATCACGGCATTGGCGATATAGACATTGGCGGCGGCAAGGGTCCGGGCCAGATCATAGAGCAGGCCGGGCCGGTCGCGGGTGTCGACTTCGATGATCGTGTAGATCTCGGACCCTTCATTGTCGAAGGTGATGTGCGTCGGGACGTTGAACGCCTTTTCCCGCTTCTTGATCTTGTCGCGGGACTTGAGTGCCTCGCGGGCCACCACCTCGCCCTTGAGGGTGCGCTGAATCATCTGGGTCAGGCGCGGCAGACGCGACAGTTCGAACGGGTGGCCGTCAGCGTCCTGAATCCAGAACGCGTCAGTCACGTAGCCGTCCTTGGTGGTATAGCTGCGGGCATCGACCACGTTTGCGCCCACAAGCGCCAGCGCACCGGCAATCCGGGAAAAGATACCGGGGTGGTCGGCCATGGCAAAGCAGGCCCGCGTCGCATCCCGGTCTTCGTCAGGGTGCAGCCGGATTTCCATCGCCGCCGGATCCGCGCTTTTTTCCAGCGCGCGCAGCATTTCGGCGAACTCGACATGGGTCGAGAGGTTGAGCCCCTGCCAATACGGATCGTAGTGCCGACCGGTTTCCGTCTTGAGGTCGGCCTTGGACCAGGCTGACAACGCGTCACGCAGCGCTTTCTTGGCCTCGGCGCCACGATTGGCACGGTTGAGGTCCTCCATGCCGGTTTTCAGCGCGCGCTTGGTTTCCGCGTGCAAGGCCCGTAGCAGAGTGGCCTTCCAGTTGTTCCAGGTGTTCGGCCCAACGCCGCGGATGTCGCAGACTGTCAGAACCGTCAGCAGATCCAGCCGTTTGACGGTCTGAACCGCCTTGGCAAAGTCGCGCACCGTGCGCGGGTCCGAGATGTCACGCTTCTGCGCCATGTCCGACATCAGCAGGTGATACCGCACCAGCCATTCGACGGTTTCGCATTCTTTCTTGTTCAGCCCCAGCCGAGGCGCGACCGTCCGTGCGATCTTGGCCCCCAGGATCGAGTGATCCTCGGGGCGGCCCTTGGCGATGTCGTGCAACAGCAGAGCGACGTAAAGCACACGCCGGTTCACTCCGCCCTCGAGGATCGACGAGGCCAGCGGCAGCGCTTCGACAAGTTCGCCCCGTTCGATCTGCGCCAGGTTTATGATGCACTGGATCGTGTGCTCGTCCACCGTGTAGCTGTGGTACATATTGAACTGCATCATCGCCACGATGGGCTCGAACTCGGGGATGAAGGCCGACAGAACGCCCAACTCGTTCATGCGGCGCAGCGCGCGTTCGGGATTGCCGTGTTTCAGCATCAGATCCAGAAAGATGCGCCTCGCCTCTTTGTCGTTGCGCATTTCGTCATCGATCAGGTGCAGGTTGGCCGTGACCAGCCGCATCGCATCGGGATGGATCAGCATACCCGTGCGCAGACCTTCTTCGAACAGACGCAGTAGATTCAGCTTGTCGGACAAAAAGCTTTTTGGGTCGGCCACGTCCAGCCGGCCATGAACAACCCTATAGCCCGGCTTGACCCGTGGCTTGCGGCTGAAGATGCGTTCCAGCAACGGCGCGTTCTTCATATGTGACGCTTCAAGCTTGGTCAGGAAGATCCGTGTCAGCTCTCCCACCTTCGTGGCTTCTCGGAAATACCGCTGCATGAAGATTTCGACGGCCCGGCGGCCCGCTCGGTCTTCGTAACCCATGCGGTCGGCCACCTCGACCTGCAGATCAAAGGTCAACTGTTCGGTTGCGCGCCGTGTCACCAGATGAAGATGCGAACGTACGGCCCAAAGGAAGTCTTCGGCCTGCACGAACGTGTTGAATTCGTCCTGGGTAAACAGCCCCAGCGGGACAAGTTCAGCCACGTCCTGAACGCCATAGATGTATTTGGCGATCCAGTACAGCGACTGCAGGTCGCGCAGGCCGCCCTTGCCTTCTTTCACGTTCGGTTCGACCATGTAACGCTCGCCCTGCTTGTGGTGGCGTTCGTCGCGTTCATGCAGTTTGGCTTCGATGAATTCGCGTTCGGTTCCTTTGAACAGCTCGGATTTCAGCCGGCTTTCCAGCTCATCCGCAAGGTCCCGATCACCGGCCAGATAGCGCTGTTCCAGCATCGCTGTCCGGATCGTGAAATCCTCGTCTCCCAGACGCAGGCAATCACGGATCGTGCGCGAGGAATGCCCGACTTTCAGCCGTAGATCCCACAGGATGTACAGCATCGACTCGATCACGCTCTCGGCCCAGGCGGTGATCTTGTAAGGAGTCAGAAACAGCAGATCGACATCCGAAAACGGCGCCATCTCGCCGCGCCCATAGCCGCCCACCGCCAAAACCGCCATCTTCTCGCCCTGGGTCGGGTTGGCCAATGGATGCAGATGCTGTCCGGCCACGGTCATCGCGGCGCAGACCAGCCCATCGGTCAGATAGGTGTAGGATCGCGTCAACGGCCGGGCGTCAAATGGCCGGGCGGCGAATGCCTCTTCGATGGCCTGACGCCCGGATTTCTGAGCGTCCCGCAGGATCCGGACGGCCTCGTTTCGGGCTGCGGCCGTTTCCGGAATGTCTTTCAGGGCCTTCGACAGCAGCGCGTTGACCTTTTCGCCATCGAAGATTTCGCTGGCGTCGCAGATCAATGCGCCAGCCGGCGCGGGGATCGTCACAAGCTGATCAGAAACCGGCGCCAGAGAAGCTTTGCGGGGCAGGGTCAATCACAACTACCTGTTTGTTCTGGATCGTGGCCACGGCCAGACCTCGTTCATTCGTACCGTTCGGGCGCAGACGGAAAATACCGCCAACACCCTGGAACCCGGCATTCTGGGTCAGGGCCGCGGCGGAGAGGGCATTGGACTTCCCTTGGCTGGCCAGAGCGCCGATGGCGGCGATGCCGTCATAGGCCAGGCCGCTGATCGGATGCGGGGCCTCGCCATAGGTCGCGTTGTAGCGCACGCGATAGGCCTGGGCCTTGGCGGGGTCGGGCAAGGCAAACCATCCGCCTTGGACCCCGGGCAGTTCCAGCGTCTGGGCCGGAATGTCCCAGCGGGTCAGGCCAATATATTGCACGGTTGCCGGTGAGACACCGGCCTCGGGCAGCAACTGGCTGAAAAGCGGCAGAGCGCCGGCGGTCGTGGCGGTCAAAAAGAGTGAATCCGCCCCCGTCGAGTCTACAGTTGCCTTGATTGCAGGGATGGCGTCGATCACGCCCTGCTGAGATCGATCAAAACCGACCACACCCGCATTCGCCACACGGCTGTTGCCAAGTGCGTTCGAGATTGCCGCCTGGCCCAATTGGCCAGCCGCATCGTTGCTGTGCACGATGACGGTGCTTTTCTTTCCCTGTTTGCCGGCGTAGCTGACAAGCCGGTTGGCCGTGTTGTCGAAGGTCGGGCCAAGGACAAACACGTTTCCGCCGGCAATGCTGGTATTGTTCGAGAAGGACAGAACGTTCACGTTCTTGCTCAGAACCGCAAGGCCCGCAGCATTGGCGGCCTGCGCGTAGACCGGTCCCAGAATGACCTTTGCGCCGTCGGCAACGGCCTGCTGCGCAACTGCGGCTGCCGTGTTCGGATTGCCGGCAGTGTCATAGACGCGAAGATCGATCTTGACATTGTCCAGATCGGCCATGGCCAGCCGGGCAGCGTTCTCAAGGCTTTGCGCCAACGCGGCGTCGCCCGATTTGGGCACCAGCAGGGCAACGGGGATCGGCTCTGACGTGTCTATCGACGGTCCGCGCCCGGTGGCGCCGGGTTCGCAGGCGGCCAAAAATGCCGCCGCGGTCAGGCCGATGGCGATTTTCGCCAGTTTGCGAACGGGCTTGCAAACGGTAAACATCTAAATGAAAACTCCCTGATCCGGCGGCAAAGAACGCTGCTGTTCTAACACGCCGCGATAATAAACGTCACGCTGCGAGGGTCCAGCTTTGAATTTCCAAAAGGTAAGATTGGCTGGGGGGCTGTATTTTGTTGCCACTCCGATCGGAACGGCGCGCGACATTACGCTCAGGGCGCTGGACGTTCTGGCCTCGGCTGATGTGATCGCGGCGGAAGATACACGCAGCCTGCGCAGATTGATGGAGATTCACGGTGTACCCCTCGAAGGGCGGCGCATCCTGGCCTATCACGACCACAGCGGCACGGCTGCGCGTGAAAAACTGATTGCCGAACTGTCTCAGGGCAAGTCCGTGGCCTACGCGTCCGAGGCGGGGATGCCGCTGATCGCCGACCCGGGTTATGACTTGGGCAAGCAGGCGGCCGAGGCCGGGTTCAGCGTGACCTGCGCCCCCGGAGCGTCAGCCGTCGTGACGGCGCTGACCCTAGCGGGCCTGCCGACGGACGCCTTCTTTTTCGCCGGATTCCTGCCGAATGCGTCCGGCGCCCGCCGAACACGGATCGAGGCGTTGCGGGATGTTCTCGGGACGCTGGTGTTCTACGAATCCCCCAAGCGTTTGGGGGCGTGCTTGTCGGATCTGGCGCAGGTTCTGGGTGGCGAGCGTCAGGCCGCGGTCTGTCGTGAGCTGACCAAGAAGTTCGAAGAAGTCCGGCGGGCCAGCCTTGCAGAGCTGTCCGAACAGTATCGAGGTGCCACTGTCAAGGGCGAGATAGTCTTGCTGGTGGACCGTGCCCATTCACAATCCGTTAACGATTCAGATGTAGAAGAGGCGCTGCGACAGGCTCTGGAAACGCACTCGGTCCGGGATGCGGCAGATCTGGTGTCCAAGATGTATGATTTGCCACGGCGGCCGATCTACCAGAAGGCCCTAAAGATAGGAAAGGGATGATATGGCGCGACGGTCGGTCCAGGGCTCGGTTTCCTATCACGCCGGGCAGGCGGCCGAGCAGAGCGTTGCTGCCGACTACGAAAGCCGAGGGTTCAAGGTCTGTCACAGGCGTTGGCGCGGCGCCGGTGGCGAGATCGACCTGATCGTCCGGGATGCGCAGGGCCTTGTGTTCGTCGAGGTCAAGAAAAGCCAAACCTTTGACAGCGCCGCCGCGCGGATCAGCAAGCGGCAGATCGACCGGATATGCTCCTCGGCGGCGCAGTATTTGGCGCAGGAACCGGGCGGGCAGCTGACCAATGTCCGGTTCGACGCGGCTCTGGTGGATGCAACGGGCGCATTACAAATCGTCGAAAACGCCTTTGGTCAGGGCTGATCGCCATTGAACACCCGTCCCCGCTGGGCCATGTATCTGGCGTGACTACGAGGGACACGCCATGAAAATCGCCTTTCAGATGGACCCGATCGGGGCCGTGGACATCAATGCAGACAGCTCGTTCCGGCTGGCCGAAGAAGCCCAGGCCCGTGGGCACCAACTGTTTTACTACGGACCCGATCAGCTGGCCTATCAAGAGGGGCGTATCACCGCCCGCGGTCACGACATAACGGTGCAGCGGGTTGCGGACCAGCCGGCGGTTCTGGGGCCTGAGCGCGAGGTTGATCTGGCGGATTTCGATGTCGTCTGGCTGCGGCAGGACCCGCCGTTTGATATGCATTATATTACCTCAACGCACCTGCTGGATCGGTTGCGTGGGCAGGCTCTGGTGGTGAATGATCCGTTCTGGGTGCGCAACTATCCGGAAAAACTGCTGGTTCTGGATTTTCCTGACCTGACTCCGCCCACCACGATCGCCCGCGATCTGCAGACCATCAAGGCGTTCAAGGAAAAGCACGGCGATATCATCCTCAAGCCGCTCTATGGCAATGGCGGGGCCGGCGTGTTCCGGCTGGATGCCGATGACCGCAACCTGACTTCGTTGCATGAGTTGTTCACCGGTTTCTCGCGAGAGCCGCTGATCGTTCAGAAATTCCTGCCGGATGTGCGCAACGGCGACAAGCGGGTGATCCTGGTCGATGGCGAACCGGTCGGCGCGATCAACCGCGTTCCGGCCGAGGGTGAGACCCGGTCGAACATGCATGTGGGTGGCCGTCCCGAAAAGATTGGGCTGACCGGCCGCGATCTTGAAATCTGCGCGGCCATCGGACCGCTGCTGAAGGAAAAGGGCCAGATCTTTGTGGGTATCGACGTGATCGGAGATTATCTGACAGAAATCAACGTGACCTCGCCCACCGGACTCCAGGAATTGGAGCGGTTCAACGGTACAAATATTGCCGAAAAGATCTGGCAGGCGATCGAGGCCAAGGTCTAAACCGCAACCCGCGCGCTGATCCTGTAGCTCAGCGCCTCGGCCACATGCGGGCGGCGCACATCGGGCGCGCCCTCGAGATCGGCAATGGTGCGGGCCACGCGCAGGATGCGGTGGTAAGCCCGTGCCGACAGGCCGAACCGCTCGGCCGCCTTGACCAGCAGGTCCTTGCCCTCGGCGTCTGGAGCGGCGACCTCTTCCAGCAGATTGCCCTCGATATCGGCGTTCTGGCGAATCCCGGGCGTGTTCTGAAAGCGCCGGGCCTGAACACCGCGCGCCTGTTGCACCCGCGCGGCGACGGTGGCCGAGCTGTCTCCGGATGGCGGCAGGTCAAGGTCGGTAAAACCCACGGGCGGCACTTCGATCCGCAGGTCGAACCGGTCCATCAGCGGCCCCGAGATGCGGCCCAGATAGTCCTCGCCGCAAACCGGCGCGCGCGAGCAGGCGCGGGACGGGTCGCTGAGATATCCGCATTTGCAGGGGTTCGCCGCCGCCACCAACATGAACCGGCAGGGGTATTTTACATGGGCGTTGGCGCGGGCGACCATGACTTCGCCGGTCTCGATGGGCTGGCGCAGGGTTTCCAGAACCGTTCGCGGAAACTCGGGGAATTCGTCCATGAACAGGACGCCGTTGTGAGCCAAGGAAATCTCGCCGGGTTTCGCGCCCTTTCCGCCGCCCACGATCGCCGCCATCGACGCCGTATGATGCGGTTCGCGGAACGGGCGGGTCCGGCTGATGCCGCCCTCGTCCAGCATGCCGCACAGCGATTGGATCATCGAGGTCTCGAGCGCCTCGGTGGGCGTCAACGGCGGCAATATGCCGGGCAGGCGGGCGGCGAGCATGGATTTGCCTGATCCCGGCGTGCCGATCATGATCATGTGGTGACGGCCGGCCGCTGCGATTTCCAATGCGCGTTTTGCCCGTTCCTGCCCTTTGACGTCGCGCAGATCGCGGGTCGAGGGCTCCAACCTGACCTCGCCGGGCTGGGCGACCGGCAGGGGCGACTGGCCGGTGAAATGGCGCACGACGTCGGCCAGGGACGTGGCCCCGATCACCTGGGTCGCGTCGACCCAGGCCGCCTCGGCACCTGACGCGCGCGGACACAGCAGCGTGCGGCCCTCGGCCGCGGCGGTCATCGCGGCGGGCAGGGCGCCGGCCACGGGCACCAATGAGCCGTCCAGCGAAAGCTCGCCCAGAGCCATGGTGCTTTCGGCGGCGTCGGCGCGCAGGATGTCGATGGCACAGAGCAGGGCCAGCGCGATCGGCAGGTCGAAATGGCTTCCCTCCTTGGGCAGGTCAGCGGGCGACAGGTTGATTGTGATGCGTTTGGAGGGCAGCGCAATGGCCATCGCGCTGAGCGCACTGCGCACGCGTTCGCGGGCCTCGGACACGGCCTTGTCCGGCAGGCCGACGATTGAAAAGGCGGGCAGCCCGGGAGAGACGGCGCATTGCACCTCGACCGGGCGGGCCTCGACCCCCTGAAAAGCAACGGTATGAGCGCGGGCGACCATGGCGATCCTGTTCTTGGTTAATAGGACCTTGCTGCCATGGCGTCGGTTTAGGAATGGTTAACGGTCACACCGCTTGCCGGATCATTTGCGTGAATTTCGGCCACGCTCCGGGGTCGGCCACGGTTTTGTCGCGGCAGAAGGTGTTGCAGAAGCCCCATCGTTTGCCATCCAGCTCCAGAAATGCGGTCACCGGCTTGCCGGAATAGGGGCAGCGGTCATTGACCGAAGGCCCCGCCTCAACCGCGCGGGCCGTCGAGGCTCCGCCGACCGGCCAAGGCTCGGCGTCGAGCGGCTGGTCATAGGGGAAAGGGTCGTAGTCGACAGTCAGCCCCATCGCGCGCCATTGCCGAACTGCCGGGTCCGACAACAATTCCATGCAGTAGTCGTGGTTCTGCACGGATACGGGCAGACCGTAGCCGATGATCCGGGCCGCGATCGGCGTATAGAACACATCGGCCAGCGAATAGCTGCCGAACAACGGGCCGGACGTCGTGCCCGAGATCTTGCGCGCATGCGCCCACAAGGTCTCGATCCGGGTCAGATCGGCGCGGGTTTCGGCGGACGCCTCGAACCCTTTCCAGCGGTGTTTGAGTTGCATGGGGCAGGCCGACCGCAGCGCATGGAACCCGGCGACCATCTCGGCACACAGCCAACGGGCGGTTGCGCGGGCGGCGGCGTCCTGCGGCCAAAGCTCCGCATCGGGGTGGCGTTCAGCCAGCGTCTCGGTCATGGCGAGGCTTTCGCCGACCACCGTGCCTTCGGGCAGGCGTAGCGCGGGGACCAGACGGGCCGGGGCCAGCGGCTGCATGTCCCGGGTCATCGTGCCCGAATACAGGCCGATCATGTGGGTCGTGTAGGGCAGGCCGAATTTTTCCAGCATCAGCCAGCCGCGCATGGACCAACTGGAAAACAGGCGGTCCCCGATGAAAAGGTCATATGTCATGGCCCGAGGATGGTCGAACGCCCGATATCAGTAAAACGCTGAATTGTGCGCCCCGTGTTCACGGAAGATGATTGATCCGGCCGGCCGACCAGGTTTTGCCGTCAAAGGCCAGTTCGGTCACCGAGAGGTTGTCGATGCGATGGGCAAAGGTCTGTTGCGCGTCCAGGTCAAGGGCGCGCTGTACCTGGGTTAGGATCACGCCAAAATGGGCCACGATGACCAGATCGGCGCCGGTATGCATACCGATCAACCCGTCGACCGCCGCGTCGACCCGCGCGCGGACCGCGTTCCAGCTTTCGCCGTTGGGCGGGCGCACGTCGCCGGGGCTGTCCCAATAGGCAAAGGCCAGTTCGGGGTCTTCGGCCTCGATCTCGGCGAATGCGCGCATCTCCCACGTGCCGAAATGGATCTCGCGCAGGTCGGGATGGTGCGGCAGCCGACGGCGCGTGCCTTGAATGGCCGTGGCCGTATCTGCGGCGCGCGACAGGTCCGACGAAATGACCAGCGCATCCCGCGGCAGGTGGTGATGCAGGCGCGCAATGGCCGCGTGGTCGCTCAGGTCGGCGGGAATATCGGACCAGCCCACCATCGCCTTGGCATGGGTCGGGCCGTGGCGGACAAGATGCAACCGGGTCACGGCAACTGGCCTTTCAAAACCTGCGGCAGCCCCGCGATGACCTGAACCACAAGGTCGGCTTGGGCGGCGAGGGCGATGTTCAACCGCCCCTGCGCCTCGCGAAATTTGCGGGCCAGCGCATTGTCGGGGACGATACCGTGCCCCACTTCGTTCGAGACGATCACGACCTGCGCGGGGCAGGTCCGTAGTGCGGCCAGAAGGGCGGCCTGTTCCTGCTCAAGATCGCTGTCCGAAAGCAAGTGATTGCTGAGCCACATCGTGGCGCAATCGATAAGACAGACCTGATCCCGGTTCAGCCTCGCCAGCGCCGGGCGCAGGTCCATCGGGGCTTCGATCGTGACCCAGCCGTCGCCTCTTTGGTCCACATGGCGCCTGATTTTTAGGCGCATCTCATTATCAAACACTTGTGATGTTGCCAGGTAGATGCGGGTTTTTCCTGTTGAAACAACGAGTTGCTCGGCAAATGCAGATTTTCCCGATGCCGCGCCACCCAGGACAAAGGTTAAATCAGGATGCATTTTTTACTACCTTTACAGTGATCCACCCGGTGCGCCCTTGCGTATCGACCATACGTCGGCAAGGCAAGACCGGCGGCGCCTACGACAGATGGGAGAGCTGCATGGCACTGGATAACCCGAACGACTTCTCGATGTCCCGGCAGGCTATGAAAGCCGAATTGCTGGATGCGGAAACCGAATTGCGCCTGGCTTATGCTTGGCGAGACGAGCGCGACGAACAGGCCCTTCACCGGTTGATAACGGCCTATATGCGTCTGGCCATTTCAATGGCGGCCAAGTTCAAACGCTATGGCGCGCCGATGAATGACCTGATCCAAGAGGCCGGGCTGGGCCTGATGAAGGCCGCCGACAAGTTCGACCCGGATCGCGGGGTCCGCTTTTCGACCTATGCGGTGTGGTGGATCAAGGCCAGCATTCAGGATTACGTGATGCGCAACTGGTCGATGGTACGGACCGGTTCGACATCGTCCCAGAAATCTCTGTTCTTCAACATGCGGCGCGTGCAGGCCCGGCTGGAGCGCGAAGCTGCGACCGATGGCGTCGAATTGGACCGCCATCAGCTGCACCAGATGATTGCGGCCGAGATCGGTGTACCGCTGCGCGATGTGGAAATGATGCACGGCCGGTTGGCCGGCTCAGACTTTTCCCTGAACGCCGTTCAATCGGCTGACGAGGATGGTCGCGAGTGGATCGACGCGTTGGAGGATGATCGCGAGCAGGCTGCGGAAACTGTCGAGAACAGCCACGATACCCGCCAATTGCGGGAATGGTTGATCACGGCGATGCAAGCGCTCAACGATCGGGAACGGTTCATCGTGCGTGAGCGTAAGCTGCGTGAGCCGGCGCGCACATTGGAAAGCCTGGGTCAGGAACTGGGTTTGTCCAAGGAACGCGTGCGGCAGCTTGAGGCAGCGGCGTTCGTGAAGATGCGCAAGAACCTTGAAGCTCAATCGCGCGAGGTGCAACACTTCTTCGCATGAGACATCTTGCGATTCTGACGGCGGCCGTGCTGTCGCTAACACTTTTGACCCGGCCAGTTCTGGCCGGGGATCTTATTCCCGACGATATATTGGCACAGATGAGGGACGCCGATGTCGTGATCCTTGGCGAAGTTCACGACAACCCACTGCATCACCTGGTCCAGACCGAAGCGATTGCGGACATCGATCCGTCTGCAATGGTCTGGGAAATGGTAACCGAGGAAGGGGCTCAGAGACTGGCGCAGACTGCCGCCTCGAACCCCGAGGAGCTGTCACGGATCCTGAGATGGGCAGAAACGGGATGGCCGCCGCTCAGCATGTATTACCCTGTTTTCCAAGCATCAGAGGCTCCGGTATACGGAGCGATGGTGCCACGCGCGGCTGCGCGGGCTGCGATGGAACGCGGTGCCGCAACGACCCTGGGCGCGGATGCGGCGCGATATGGGTTGAACATTCCGTTGGAGCCCGAGGATCAGGCGGCGCGCGAGGCCGAGCAATTGGCAGCGCATTGCAACGCACTTCCGGCCGAGGCCTTGCCGCAACTGGTGGCGATCCAGCGTCTGCGCGATGCTGTTCTGACCCGGGCCATTCTTCGTGCAATTGATGAAACCGGCGGTCCGGTGGCGGTGATTACCGGAAACGGGCACGCGCGCAAGGATCAGGGCATTCCGACCTTTCTGTCACGCCTGCGTCCGGGCCTGAAGGTCTTTGTTCTCGGGCAGGCCGAAGACGGTGTCGTGAACGGTGAATTTGACGCGGTGATTGACAGCCCCGCGGCCGAACGCGAAGACCCCTGCAAGGCCTTCGAGTCCCAGAATTAAGCGCTGGAACTCGGGACATGGGTTGCATAGTGTCGAGGCCGAGTACGACCGGGAAGGGCTGAACATGCTGGCATCCAAACGGATCCTCCTGATCCTTGGCGGTGGGATCGCGGCCTACAAATCGCTGGATCTGATCCGAAGGTTGAAGGAGCGCGGGGCGGCGGTGACCCCGGTCCTGACCCGCGCTGCCGAGGAATTCGTGACCCCCTTGTCCGTGTCTGCTCTGGCCGGTGAAAAAGCCTATCGTGATCTGTTCGACCTGACGGACGAGGCCGAGATGGGACATATCCAACTGTCACGTTCGGCTGATCTGATCGTCGTGGCCCCGGCGACTGCGGATTTGATGGGAAAGATGGCCGGGGGTCTGGCCAATGATCTGGCATCGACCCTGTTGATGGCCACGGATACCCCTGTTTTATGTGCGCCGGCGATGAACGTGCGGATGTGGAACCATCCGGCAACGCGCCGGAACCACAAGCAGCTGATCGCGGACGGCGTCCGGTTTGTCGGACCCAACGACGGTGACATGGCTTGTGGCGAGTTCGGTCCCGGCCGCATGTCGGAACCTCTCGAGATCGTGGCGGCGGTCGAGTCTGCCTTGTCGGATGGCCCACTGAAGGGAAAGCGGATTCTCGTGACGTCGGGGCCGACGCATGAGCCGATTGATCCGGTTCGGTACATTGCAAACCGATCCTCGGGGGCGCAGGGGACGGCGATTGCGAACGCTTTGGCGGCCCTGGGGGCCGAAGTCGTTTTTGTAACCGGCCCCGCGGATGTGCCACCACCCCAAGGCGTCCAGGTTGTGCAGGTTGAGACTGCGCAACAAATGTCGGATGCGGTGGACGCGGCTCTGCCGGTGGATGCGGGCGTGTTTGCCGCAGCCGTGGCCGATTGGCGGGTAGACGGAGCATCAGACCGCAAGTTGAAGAAAAGCCGCGATGGAATGCCTGCCCTGCAATTTGCCGAAAACCCGGACATCCTCAAACGGATTTCGCATCTGGAGACCGGCCGACCCAGCTTGGTCGTGGGTTTCGCCGCCGAGACGGATGATGTGATCGCCCACGCAACCGCCAAGCGGGCGCGCAAAGGGTGCGATTGGATCCTGGCCAATGATGTCAGTCCGATGACCGGCATCATGGGTGGGGCCGAAAATGCGGTGATACTGATTTCGGATGCGGGTGCCGAGGAGTGGCCGCGCATGGGCAAGGACGCAGTGGCCGTGCGGCTGGCGGAAAAGATCGCAACCGCGCTGGCGGGGTAATGCGGTTGTTTGACAGAAGATGAAGGTTGGGATGCGCTGATGGTGGCAATCCGGGTGATCCGAGAAGACGGGGCCGATCCGGCCATTGCATTGCCGTCCTATGAAACGGCCGGGGCAGCCGGCGCGGATGTGCGGGCCAACCTGCCTGATCGAGGGTCGATCACCCTTCAACCCGGTGAGCGCGCCTTGGTCCCAACCGGCCTGCGGGTAGAGATTCCGGATGGATATGAGATCCAGGTGCGTCCGCGCTCGGGACTTGCGTTGAAACACGGGATCACGCTGCCGAACGCACCGGGCACGATCGACAGCGACTATCGCGGTCCCTTGGGGGTGATCGTGCTGAATGCGAGTCAGGAAGCCTTTGAAATCGGACATGGCGACAGAATTGCGCAGCTTGTCGTGGCCCCGGTGATCCAGGCGCGGTTCGAGATGGCGGACAGCCTGCAGGAGTCGCAGCGCGGTTCCGGTGGGTTCGGATCCACGGGGCGCGCCTGATGGTTCTGGTACTGGCGCTGGCAGCGGGTCTTTGGGGGCTTGGCTACCTCGCTGGTGCCTCGCGTACTGCCCGTTGGGTGTCGGTTTTGGTTTTGCTGGCAGGGGTGGTTCTGTCTCATCTGGTTTTGCCCGACGGGAACCCACTGCGCGAGGCCACAGGCGGCTCGGCCGCGATGTGGCTGATCCTGGGTGGTTTCGTTCTGCTGGCCATGGGTTATGGCGCTGTGGTGAAAGCCCTGAGGCGCCGGGCCAACCCACCGTCGGATATTCGACCGAACAGACCACCTGACCAGTTCAGCGAAGCCGAACTGGAGCGCTATGCCCGTCACATCGTCCTGCGCGAGCTTGGTGGACCCGGGCAGAAACGGATGAAGACCGCTCGTGTATTGGTGATCGGGGCAGGTGGGTTGGGCGCACCGGCGCTGCAGTACCTTGCAGCCGCCGGCGTGGGCACGATTGGCGTCATTGACGATGACGTCGTCGAGAATGCCAATCTTCAGCGGCAGGTCATCCATCGGGATGCCGATATCGGAATGCCCAAAGTCTTTTCTGCGCAGCAAGCAATGGAGGCGCAGAACCCCAATGTCATCGTTCGCCCCTATCGCCGCCGCCTCACGGGCGACATCGCGGCCGACCTGTTCGCGGATTATGACCTGATCCTCGATGGCACCGACAATTTCGAAACCCGGTATCTGGCCAACCGCACCGCGGTGGCTTTGGGCAAGCCCCTGATCTCAGGCGCGCTGTCCCAATGGGAAGGCCAACTGAGCGTGTTTGACCCCGCCAACAACGGCCCTTGCTACCAATGTATTTTTCCCGAAGCGCCTGCGCCGGGGCTTGCGCCTTCCTGTGCCGAGGCCGGGGTGGTCGGGCCACTGCCGGGCGTGGTGGGGGCGATGATGGCGGTTGAGGCGGTCAAGGTAGTCACGGGTGCAGGTCAGGCCTTGCGTGGCGAGATGCTGATCTATGACGCGCTTTATGGCGAAAGCCGCAAGATCACCCTGTCCCGGCGGGACGATTGCCCGGTTTGCGGGCAATCCGTTTGATCGCGGCCACTGGACGATCTTGCCCTGCATTCCTAGCTTGACGCTTGAAGGAGACCCCAATGACCAATCCGATCCTGTCCGACTGGACGACCCCGTTTGAAATCGCGCCCTTTGCCGAAATCTCGGATGACGATTTTGCCCCGGCACTGGAAGCTGCTCTGCAGGCCCATGCCGACGAGATCGACACCATCGCGACGAATACCCAGCCCGCGAGTTTTGCCAACACGATCGAAGCGCTGGAAGCGGCGGGCGAGGCCTTGAACAAGGTCCTGTCGGTTTTCTTCACGGTCGCTGGCGCTGACAGCAACCCGGAGCGCGAAGCGTTGCAACGGGAGTTTTCGCCCAAGCTTGCAGCCCATTTCGCCGCGATTTCCTCGAACAAGGCGCTGTTCCAGCGTGTGGACGACCTTTGGACGAAACGAGATACGCTGGAGCTGACCGAGGAACAGGATCGGGTTTTGATGCTCACCCATCGCGGGTTCGTCCGCTCGGGTGCGGCGCTGCACGGTGCGGAAGATGCCCGGATGCAGGAGATCAAGGCGCGTCTGGCGTCATTGGGCACCGCGTTCACGCAAAACCTGCTGGCGGACGAGCGTGGCTGGTTCATGGAGCTGACTGAAGATGACCTGGCGGGACTGCCGGGTTTCGTTGTCGATGCGGCACACGCGGCCGGTCGGGAAAAAGGGGCCAAGGGGCCGGTTGTCACGCTGTCGCGGTCTCTGATCGTGCCGTTCCTGCAGTTCTCGCCACGTCGCGACTTGCGCGAAAAGGCTTACCGCGCCTGGGCGTCACGCGGGGCAAACGGAGGCGAGACCGACAACCGAGCGATTGCCGCCGAAATCCTTCAGCTACGCGAGGAACGGGCCAAGTTGCTGGGTTATGATAGCTTTGCGGCCTTCAAGCTCGAGACCGAGATGGCCCGAACCCCCGAACGGGTACGCGACTTGCTGATGCAGGTCTGGGCAACCGCCAAGGCCCGGGCCGAGGCCGACGCGGAGATCCTGACGCGAATGATGCAGGAGGATGGCGTCAACGGTCCGCTCGAACCCTGGGACTGGCGGTACTATGCCGCAAAACGGCGCAAGGCCGAGCATGATCTGGATGAGGCAGAACTCAAACCCTATCTGCAGCTGGAGCGCATGATCGAAGCCGCCTTTACCTGCGCCAACCGCTTGTTCGGGTTGGAGTTCGCGCCGTTGGACGTTCCGCTGTACCATCCGGATTGTCGAGCTTGGGAGGTGACCCGGCGTGGCAAACACGTTGCCGTGTTCATCGGAGACTATTTTGCGCGTGGATCGAAACGGTCGGGTGCGTGGTGCAGCGCGATGCGCGCGCAGGCCAAGTTTCCCAAGGTCCAGACGCCAATCGTCATCAATGTTTGCAATTTCGCCAAGGGCGATCCGGCGCTGCTGTCATATGACGACGCACGGACCCTGTTTCATGAATTCGGGCACGCACTGCACCAGATGCTGTCGGATGTGACCTATGACAGCATCTCGGGGACCAGCGTTGCGCGGGATTTCGTGGAACTGCCCAGCCAACTGTATGAGCATTGGCTGGAAGTACCGGAGGTTCTGGCCGAGTTTGCAACTCATGCCGAAACCGGAACTCCGATGCCACCGCAATTGCTGGACAAAGTTCTGGGTGCCGCCAATTTCGATCAGGGTTTTCAGACGGTCGAATACGTCGCCTCGGCGCTGGTCGACCTGGCCTTTCACGACGGTCCGGCCCCGGCGGACCCCATGGCGAAGCAGGCTGAGGTTCTGGCCGAGATCGGGATGCCGCATGCCATCGGTATGCGCCACGCGACGCCGCATTTCGCTCATGTATTTGCGGGTGATGGTTACAGCTCGGGTTACTACAGCTACATGTGGTCCGAAGTGATGGATGCTGACGCATTTGCTGCCTTCGAAGAGGCAGGAGGCGCGTTTGATCCTGAGCGGGCGCAGGCTCTGGAGGACAACATTCTGTCCAAAGGAGGCTCGAAGGAGGCCGAGGATCTGTATCTGGCGTTCCGGGGCCGGTTGCCGGGTGTCGAAGCCCTGCTGAAAGGTCGGGGACTGGTGGACGCGTAGCGGTCGAATAGCGCCCGGCAAGACGGGGGCGGTGGCCCCCGATGGCCTTAGTACCCGAGTGCGCGGTCGACGAGATGCAGCAGCGGCCGTCCGGATTCGCTGCGTTGGATGTTTTCGCAGATCACCTGCGCAGCCGTTTCGGGCCGGGTTTCCGACGCGATATGCGGCGTGACGGTTACATTTGGATGCGCCCAGTACGGATGATCGGAGGGCAGCGGCTCGGTGCGGAACACATCCAGCGTGGCATGCCCAACTTGGCCGGTGTTCAGCGCCTGCAACAGCGCTTCGTCGTCAATCAGTGGGCCTCGGCCGGGGTTCAGAATTCGCGCACCTTTTGGCAGAAGTGCCAGAGTGTCCGCGTTCAGAGTGTTCTCCGTGGCTGCCGTTTCAGGCAGCAGCAGGACGAGTATCTCGGCCTGGCTCAGGGCGACGCGCAGCCCGTCCGGTCCGTGCAGGCACGTGACACCAGACAGTTCCTTGGCCGAACGGCTCCACCCTGTCACGTTGAAGTTCAACGCGGCCAGCGCCTGTGCCGCAGCCCGGCCCAGGGCGCCAAGTCCCAGAACGCAGACCGATCGCTGCGTGGCAAGCGGAGGCGGATCCGGGGCCCAAACCCCATCCTGGACCGTTATGTGTCGATCGATGCCCAGATGGTAGCGCAGAACGTGCCCCACGACCCATTCGGTCATGCCCTGGGTGAGACCGTGATCGACCATCCGGGCCAACGGCACGGTCAGCGTGTCGTTCGAGGCTATCTTCTCGACACCGGCCCATAGGCTGAGCACGGCCTTTGCGCGCGTGTAGGACGTGAAATCAAGCAGCCCGCCATTGGGTGCATAGACGATGTAATCCACCTGATCGGGCGGCAGGTCGGTGGCGATAGTGGCTTTGATCCCCGCATCGGCCAGCCCGATGTTCAGCAAGGGCTCGTAAACCGGCCAAAGTGTCGGGCGGGCGGAAAACAGGACGTTCACGGACATGGTCGGCCTTTCGGATCAACGAGGACGGTGAATATGCGCGCTCTGCACGATGCCGAAGGCGGCCATCAGAACCAACATGGCCGAGCCCCCATAGCTGACCATCGGCAACGGAACACCGACCACCGGCGCCAGCCCCATGACCATCGACATGTTGACGGCGAAGAACAGAAAGAAGTTCAGCGAAATGCCCAGTGTCACCAATGATGAGTACCTGTCCTTGGTCGACAGCGCCGTGACGAGGCAGAAGATCAGGATCAGTCCGTAAAGCAGCAACAAGGTTGTGCCCCCGACAAAGCCGAACTCTTCGGCCAGTGTCGTGAAGATGAAGTCGGTGTGCTTTTCGGGCAGGAAGTTCAGGCGTGACTGGGTGCCTTGCATGAAGCCTCGACCGTTCCAGCCGCCGGAGCCCAGGGCAATCTTGGACTGGGTGATGTGATACCCCGCGCCCAACGGATCGGTCGAGGGGTCAAGGAATGTGTCGATGCGCCGGAATTGATAATCCTTGAGCAACTGCCAATCGGTGCCACGGCTTTTGAACACCGTTGAAACCAAGCCGACACCCGCCGCGATGACCGCTGCGAAATAGGCCCAATGCACGCCCGCCAGAAACATCAGGCCTCCTCCGGCCGCCAACAGCAGGATTGCAGTTCCCAGGTCAGGCTGACGCAGCACCATGAAGGTCGGGATCAGGATCAGGACAACCGGGATCAAGACCCAAACCGGGCGCGAGGTTTTGTAGGAGGGAAGCCAATCGTAGTAGGCCGCCAGCAACATGACCAAAGTCACCTTTGCCAGTTCGGAGGGCTGCAGGCGCATGAACCCCAGGTCGATCCAGCGTTGCGCGCCCATGCCGATGGTGCCGAACAGTTCGACGAACAGCAGAAGCCCCAAAGATACAAGATAGGCGACGACGGACATGTTGCGCCAGAACCAGATCGGAACCAATGCGACGATGAACATGACTGTCAGGCCCAGGCCAAACCGTTCCATCTGTGGTTCCGCCCACGGCGACCACGAGCCGCCGGCCACCGAATACAGCATCAGAAAACCGGCACTTGCGACGCTGATCAGCAAAAGCGTCAGCGGCCAGTTCATGTACAGAACCTTGCGGATCCCCGTCGGCGTGGTCTTGACCGCATATTCAAGATAGCTCATGCGCGGTCCTTTTCGTCAGGGCGCGCTTTCGGGCGGCGATCACCTTCCAGACGTTTCTGCTGTTCCTTGATGCGGTCGCGGTCGGCCACGGGATATGCTTCCAGCGGCGGGGTGCCGTTGTACAGCGCCTGCAGCATCACGTCCCGGGCCACGGGGGCTGCAGCCTTCGAACCGCCGCCGCCATGTTCGACCACGACGGCCACCGCATATTTCGGATTGTCGTAAGGGGCAAAGCTGACATACAGCGCGTGGTCCCGCCGTTCCCAGGGCAGGTCTTCGTTGCGGATGACCCCGGCGGCCCTTTCGGCCTTGGTGATGTTGCGCACCTGGCTGGTGCCCGTCTTACCGGCCATGCGGAATTCGTCTGCGATGATCCGGCTGCGATAAGCGGTGCCGCGACGGTCGTTCGAGACCTTGTACATCGCGTTGCGTACCTGTTCCAAGTTGGCCGGATTGACGTCCAGCGGCTCGCCCGCGCCCGAAGGCTGTTCGACCCCGTCGACACTGCGGATCAGACGCGGCGTCACCGATCGGCCGGTCGCGATGCGCGCGGTCATGACGGCCAGTTGCATCGGCGAGGCCAACATGAAGCCCTGCCCAATCGAGGCATTTGCCGTGTCGCCGACCAGCCAGTCCTGTCCGTGGGTGGTCTGCTTCCATTCCTGGTTCGGCGCCAGGCCAGCCGCCACGGCAGACATCGGCAGGTCGTGTTTGATGCCGAGGCCGAACTTGCGCGCCATGTCCGAAATCTTGTCGATCCCGACCCGCAGGGCGACGTCGTAATAGTAGACGTCGCAGCTGCGCTTCAACGAGGTCTCCAGATCGACCATCCCGTGTCCGCCGCGCTTCCAGCAGTGGAATCGACGGCTGCCCACCTTCAGGTAGCCGGGACAATAGACGGTGTTGCCCGGACCGACGACGCCGGCCTCGAGCGCGGCCAGCGCGGTGATCATCTTGAAGGTCGAACCGGGCGGGTAAGTGCCCTGAACCGTCTTGTTGGCCAGCGGGCGGTGGTTGTCCTGGGTCAGAGCCTGGTAATCCGCGACCGAGATCCCGCGCACGAACAGGTTGGGGTCGAAGCTGGGGGTCGAGCTGATGGCCCGCAGATCGCCCGTCTCACAGTCGATCACGACCACGGCGGCGCTTTCTCCGGCCAGCCGGGCCTGTGCGTATTCCTGCAGGTCGGCGTCGATGGTCAATTGCAGGTCGGCGCCGGGCTTGCCCTCGCGGCGGTCAAGTTCCCGCATCACCCGACCGGTCGCGTTGACCTCGACGCGCTTGGCGCCCGCCTTGCCGCGCAGCAGGTCTTCCTTCTTGGCCTCAAGCCCGACCTTGCCGATCTGAAAGCGCGGGATCATCAGAACCGGCTCGGGGTCTTCCATCTTGCTCAGGTCATAGTCGCTGACAGGTCCGACATACCCGACCACATGGGCGAAATCCTCGTAGCGGGGATATTGGCGGGTCAGTCCGACTTCGGGCGTGACGCCGGGAAGGGCGGGGGCATTGATCGCCACCTTCGAGATATCTTCCCAGGTGACCTGGTCGGCCAGCGTAACCGGCAGAAACGGCGCTGTACGTTTCATCTCGGCTTTGGCCCGCTCGATCTCGTCTTCGTTCAGCGGAATCAGTTGTGACAGTTTGGCAATGACCTTGTCGACGTCGCCCGCATCCTCGCGCACGATCACGATGCGGTAGGACGGCGCATTCTGCCCGATGATCTGACCATTGCGGTCATAAATGCGCCCTCGGGTTGGCGGAATGAGCCGGATGTTGATGCGGTTTTCTTCGGCCAACAGGCGATATTGGTCGGCCTGATCGACCTGCATGTAACGCATGCGGGCCGCCAGGCCGCCGACGAATGCGAATTGCATGCCACCCAGCACCAGCGCGCGCCGGGTCAGCCTTTTGTATGCGGCACCTTGTGTTTTGGGTGTGCGTTTCATGAGCGTGTTCCCACAGTGGCAACATCTACCGCAGATGGCCTGCGGACGCCAAATATGGTTTGGCTGAATGCAACGACAAGCGGGTAGGCGAGGACCGTGAAGACCACTTGGACAAATACCGGGCCAATGCTGGCCTGACTGACGGACAGCAGCGCCAGAACTGTCCGGTTGAAGGCAAAGATTGCCGCGATGACGACGCCCACCGTCGTCCACTCGCCCACGAATCCGACGTCGCGCATTCCGGGGCCTGCCGATCGCAGATAGGCAGAACCGATGACGACGGATGCCGCCAGCAGTCCCGGCGGCCGTTGCAGCAACAGGTCGGCCATCAGCATGACCGCAGCTATGCTGAGTGTCGGTACATATTCCGGCCGCCTGAGGACCCATGCAAAGGTCAGGCAGATCAGGAAGTCAGGAAAGGGCAGACGACCCGGTTGCGTGTTCAGAGGCAACAGGTGAAAGAACATCACCGTCAGAGCGAGGAACAGGTACAGGCCCCGCACCAGCCATAGACGTGACGCAGCGCTATCCATCGGCGGCCTCCTCGGTCGGGAGAAGAGCCTCGGGGCGCGGAGGTCCGACGATGCCGCCCGGGTCTCGGATCGGGGCGGCCGAGTGGTAGCGCAGGACGCGCAGGAATTCCAAACGCTCGAAATCCGCGGACAGTCGGACGCGCAGACGCCCCCCTGGATCGGCGGCGATCTGGCCGATCAGAAGGCCCGCAGGAAATACGCCGCCGTCGCCTGAGGTCACCACACGGTCGCCGGGTCGCACCAGTTCACGGCTTTCAAGAAACTCGACGGCTGGGGCAGGGGTATTGTCACCGGTAATCAGCGCGGTCTGGCCCGAGGGCTGGATCGTGGCGGGAATCGCGCTCGAGGCGTCGGTCAACAGGATGACCCGCGCGGTATCCGGGCCAACGCCAGAAATCCGGCCCACCAGCCCGATGCCGTCCATTGCGGCCCAGCCGTCGACGATCCCGTCACGCTCGCCGACGTTCAGCAAGACAGATTGCCGAAATGGCGACCCGCTGTCGGCCATGACGACCCCGGTAATATAAGTCAGACGCGGATCCAGTCGAACGTTGTTCAGGTCCAGAAGCCGCGCGTTTTCCTGCTCCAGCTGCAGGGCCGCCTCTTTCCAGGCGCGCATGCGGCGCAGTTCACTGCGCAGTTCCTGGTTCTGCTCGCTCAGCCTTTGGTAGCTTTGGAAATCCCGTACGAGGTTAATCGCGGCCGTGACCGGAACCATCGCCCATTCCATCGAGGGCACAACGGCATCCACCACTTGGGCCCGGAACCTTTCGACCCGCGGGCTGTCGATGCGCCAAATCAGGAATATGCCCAGCAGGCACAGAACAACGATCCCCATGAACAAGCGGCGCAAGGGGGTGGTGTAGTTGTCGCGCTGTGCTCGGTCTTTTGCCACAGGACTCCTTCCCGTGCTGCTCGTGCCCGATCTTGAACCCTCAGATCAGAGGGTGCGCGCCTTAGCTTTCGTAGTCAATCGCGTGGCGCAGCTGTTTTTCGTATTCCAGCGCCTTGCCGGTGCCCAAAGCCACACAATTCAGGCTTTCGTCGGCAATCGACACGGCCAATCCGGTCTGTTCGCGCAGGGCCAGGTCCAGATCACCCAGCAGCGCGCCGCCACCGGTCAGCATCACGCCCCGGTCCACGATGTCCGCGGCCAGATCCGGCGGGGTGGTTTCCAGCGCGGTCATCACCGCCTCGCAGATCTGCTGGACGGGTTCCGACAGAGCCTCGGCCACCTGGGCCTGGCTGATCTCGATTTCTTTGGGGACACCGTTCAGAAGGTCGCGCCCGCGGATGTGCATCGACTGCCCGCGCCCGTCATCGGGCATCCGGGCGGTGCCGATGGTGGTCTTGATCCGCTCGGCGGTGGATTCGCCCACCAGCAGGTTCTGCTGCCGGCGCAGGTACGAGATGATCGCCTCGTCCATGCGGTCGCCCCCCACGCGGACCGAGCGAGCATAGACGATGTCGCCCAGCGACAGAACGGCCACTTCGGTGGTTCCGCCGCCAATATCCACGACCATGTTGCCGGTGGGATCGGTGATCGGCATCCCGGCTCCGATGGCGGCGGCAATCGGCTCGGCGATCAGACCCGCGCGCCGCGCGCCTGCTGACAGAACCGACTGACGGATCGCGCGTTTTTCAACCGGCGTTGCCCCATGGGGAACGCAGACGATGATCTTGGGCTTCGAGAAGGTCGAACGCTTGTGCACCTTGCGGATGAAGTGCTTGATCATCTCTTCCGCGGTGTCGAAATCGGCGATCACACCCTCGCGCATGGGGCGGATGGCCTCGATCGAGCCGGGGGTGCGGCCCAGCATCAGCTTGGCGTCCTCGCCCACGGCCAGAACCTTCTTGACGCCGTCCTTGACATGGTAGGCGACAACCGAGGGTTCAGACAGGATCACGCCGCGCCCCTTGACGTAGACCAGCGTGTTGGCCGTCCCGAGGTCGATGGCCATATCCGCTGTGAACAGGCCGCCCAAACTGTCAAAGATCCCCATATTCCCCTGATCCTGTCTGTCAGATGTTTTCTACTGCCCGCGACTCGACGGTTCCGGGACGGATGACTTATAGGGTGCCATGACGCCCGGTTAAAGGCCTGATTCCGCGTAAATCAGCACCTTTCCGCCTCTTTGACAGGGACTTTAGAAGGCAACATGCTCTCATATCAACACATTTACCACGCGGGAAATCTGGCGGACGTGCAAAAGCACGCTTTGTTGGCATGGATGCTGGACTACATGACCCGCAAGGACAAGCCGATCAGCTATCTAGAGACCCATTCGGGGCGTGGTCTGTACCACCTCGATGCGGCCGAGGCCGTGCAGACCGGAGAGGCGGCGGCAGGGATCGGGCGCGCGCTGAGCAACGGGTGGTTTGCCGACGATCACCCGCTGGCACGCGCGTTGCATGCGGTCCAGGCGCAGTTTGGCGAAACGGCCTACCCGGGCTCGCCGATGATTGCGGCAAGCCTGCTGCGTCCGCAGGACAGTCTGCAGTTCGCCGAGCTTCATCCGCAGGAATACGCAGCGTTGAAAAAAGCGCTGACCGGGCGCGGTGCCAAGACCTACAGACAGGACGGGTTCGAGCTGGCTCAGTCGGTTCTGCCGCCCACGCCTCGGCGCGGGGTGATGCTGATTGACCCCAGCTACGAGGTAAAGGCGGACTATGGCCGCCTGCCGGGGCTGATCGCCAAGTTGCACCGCAAGTGGAACGTGGGTCTCACTGCCCTGTGGTACCCGATCCTGACTGATGATCGGCACGTTCCGATGGTGACGGCGCTGAAGGGCTTGGATCTTCCCAAGACGTTCGTGCACGAAGTTCGGTTTCCGCCTGCGCGTGAGGGTCACCGGATGATCGGTTCGGGCATGTTCGTGGTCAACGCGCCCTTCGGGATCGAAGACGAAGCGGCGCGTCTGTCCGACCTGTTCGCAAAGATCTGACGGCGCTTCGGGGGCGCGAAGGCCTCCCGCCCCGTCTGACAGCATCAAAGATGCCGCCAAACGTGTTGGGCGCGGTGCCGGGCCCAAGTCCGTCAGGCTGCGCGGCGAAGCCGGGCTGCTGCGCGGGCGGGAGACCCGCCTGCCATGTCTGATCAGGTCAGATCCTTGTAGCTGATCTCGCGCGCATCCGCGCCGGGGCCTGCCTTTTCGCGGCGCATGATCAGACGGTTCAGCGCGCTGATATAGGCCTTGGCCGACGCCACCACGGTATCCGTGTTCGCGGATTGGCCCGTGGCGATCATGCCGTCTTCCTCGAGGCGGACAGAAACCGTGGCCTGTGCGTCGGTACCTTCGGTTACGGCATGCACCTGGTAGAGCTGCAGATGCGCCTTGTTCGGGTAGATGGCCCGGATCGCCTTGAAGGTGGCGTCGACCGGCCCGTCGCCGTGCTCGGTGGCGATGACATCCTTGCCGTCCACCTCCAGTTCGACCGTCGCTTCGGCCTGACCGCCTGTGCCGCAGGTGACTTTCATCGAGACCAGCTGCAGGTGGTCATTGGCCTCGTCATCTGCACTCATCAGCGCGATCAGGTCGTCGTCGAACACCTCTTTCTTGCGGTCGGCCAGATCCTTGAACCGCACGAAGATGTCCTTGAGCTGGTTGTCCCCGATCTCGTAGCCCAGCGTTTCCAGCTTGTCGCGCAGCGCGGCCCGGCCGGAATGCTTGCCCAACGGAAGCGAGGTGCCCGAAAGGCCGATATCCTCGGGGCGCATGATCTCGAAATTCTCGCGGTTCTTCAGCATGCCATCCTGATGGATGCCGCTTTCATGTGCGAAGGCGTTCTTGCCGACGATCGCCTTGTTGAACTGCACCGGAAAGCCCGAAACCGTCGCCACCCGACGCGAGATGTGCATGATCTTGGTGGTGTCGATGCCCGTCTTCCACGGCATGATATCGTTGCGGGTGCGCAGGGCCATCACGACCTCTTCCAGCGCGGTATTGCCCGCGCGTTCGCCCAGACCGTTGATCGTGCATTCGATCTGCCGGGCCCCGCCTGCAACGGCGGCCAGAGAGTTGGCAGTCGCCATTCCAAGGTCGTTGTGGCAATGGGTGGCGAAAATCACTTCGTCTGCGCCCGGAACGGTTTCGATCAGGCGTTTGATCAGGTCCGCGCTTTCAATCGGGGCAGTATAGCCCACCGTGTCGGGAATGTTGATCGTGGTCGCGCCGGCCTTGATCGCAATCTCGATCACGCGGCACAGATAGTCCCATTCGGTCCGGGTCGCATCCATCGGCGACCATTGCACGTCTTCGCACAGATTTCGGGCGTGGCTGACGGTCTCGTGGATCTTTTCGGCCATCTCGTCCTGCGTCAGGTTCGGAATGGCGCGGTGCAACGGCGAGGTGCCGATGAAGGTGTGGATCCGGTTCTTTTCGGTGTGTTTCACTGCCTCCCAGCAGCGGTCGATATCGGCGAAATTGGCGCGCGCCAGACCGCAGATACGGGCGTTCTTGGATCGCTGCGCGATTTCCGAAACGGCCTTGAAATCACCCTCGGAGGCGATCGGAAAGCCGGCCTCGATGATGTCGACACCCATGTCGTCCAGAAGCTCGGCGATTTCCAGCTTTTCGTCATGGGTCATGGTGGCGCCGGGGCTTTGCTCGCCGTCGCGCAAAGTGGTGTCAAAGATCAAGACGCGGTCTTGGTCGGTCACGTTGGTCATGGGGGTCACTTTCTTGTCTGTCCTAAAGCCATTGGCGCGCAGGCGTCCTCCTCTGAGCGGGCGCGCCGGATGGCACGCTCAGAGGCGGATTAGGATCAGTAGGCCACGCAGGGCAGCGCCGGCGGACGCGGCGAAAGCAAAAGGGATATCTGCGCGGTTGATCATGGGTCCGAGGTTATACACCCCGAACCGGGAATGAAAAGAAGGAAAATGCGCGGTTGTCCGATTTCGCGAAAGGAACGGAAACGGGGATTGATTGCGTGGTCAACTCCGCTAGCTGGAGGACGATGAGAAATGCTTTGGTCATAGGCGCAAGTGGTGGGATCGGCCGGGCCGTCTGCAATGCGCTTCTGTCGCGGTCGGTTCATGTGGTCGGTCTGTCGCGGTCGGAAAATGGGCTGGATTTGATGCAGCCGGAACTGGCCGACGAGATTCTAGGCCGGATCGAGGGGCCGTTCGACCTTGTTCTGGTGGCATCCGGTGCGCTCGAGATCGACGGGGCGGAACCGGAAAAGACCATTCGGGCGGTGTCGGCCAAGGCCATGATGGATCAATTCGCCCTGAACGCAGTGGGCTCGGCCTTGGTGTTGAAACACGCGCATCGCTTGTTGCCGCGCAATGGGCGGTCGGTTTTCGCCGTGCTGTCTGCGCGCGTGGGCTCGATCGGGGACAACCGTCTGGGCGGCTGGGTCAGCTATCGCGCGGCCAAGGCGGCGGTGAACCAGATCGTGCACACGGCCGCAATTGAACTGGCCCGAACCCACAAGGATGCGATCTGCGTCGCCCTGCACCCCGGAACGGTCAAGACCCCGTTCACGCAGAAATACCTGGGCCGCCATCCCGCGGTCGAGCCGAGTGACGCCGCCCAAAACCTTCTGCGGGTTGTGGATGGTCTGACGGCTGATCAGACCGGCCAGTTCTTCGACTGGGCCGGCCAACCGGTTCCCTGGTAGCGGGCTATCCGTCCGATGGGGTGACTTCCGGGTCCTGTTCGGCCTCCGGCGCCTGCGGCTCGTTGCCCGATGGTTGCGCCGCGCCCGCTTCCGACAGGGCGCCGTTTTCCCAGGTGCCGCTTTCCTCTTCGCCATTTGCATAGCGCATTGTTCCAGAGCCCTGGCGTTTGCCGTTCACGAAGTTGCCTTCATAGACATCGCCATTTGCATATGTCGCGACACCTGCGCCGGTAATTTTGCCCTCGGTCCACTGGCCGGAATACTTGAAGCCATTCGCCATCACGACCTCGCCCTGGCCATGGCGCTGACCGTTCTGGAAATCACCCGTGTAGACCGTACCATCCGCGTAGGTGGCTGTGCCCTTGCCTTGACGCACGCCCTCTACCCACTCGCCATCGTAGCGAGAGCCGTCGGCCCGGGTCAGAACGCCGGTGCCATGCGTTCGGGCATTCTTGAACTGTCCTTTGTAGATCGTGCCGTTCGTGTAGGTCGCGGTGCCCTGACCTTCGATCACCCCCGCAACCCAGTCGCCGTCATAGGACGAGCCGTCAGGATAGGTGATCCGGCCTTTGCCGTCGGCGAGGTCCGCCTTGAAGTCACCGACATAGACCGAGCCATCGGGATAGGTCAGTTCGCCCAACCCTTCGATCTGACCGTTTTTCCAATCTCCGGTGTAGACATAGCCGTCGGTGCCAGTAAACGTACCCTTGCCGTGTCGGCGGTCGTCGACGAAATCGCCTTCGTAGGTATCGCCGTTCGCGTAGGTCGCCTTTCCCTTGCCCTGCCGGCGCCCGTCCACCAAGGCGCCTTCGTAAACGTCACCGTTGGCCTGTTTCAGTACGCCGGTTCCGGTGATCCGGTCCTCAGTCCATTCGCCGGAATAGATCATGCCGTCGGGCAAGGTCAGCGATCCGTTGCCCTGACGCTGGCCGGCAACGATATCGCCTTCGTATACCGCGCCGTCCGCATAGGTGATCTTGGCCTTGCCCTGGCGAACGCCGTCCACCCAGTCGCCATCATAGACATAGCCGCCGGGGTCGGTCATGACGCCCTTGCCGTCATGCTGGGCGTTCTTGAAGCCACCTTCGTAACGCATTCCGTTTGCGTATTGCGCGATGCCGGTTCCGTTTATCGCACCGTCGGTCCAGTCGCCCTCGTAGGTGCCGCCGTCGGCAAAGGTGATCTTGCCCTTGCCGTGCGGGCGACCTTTGACGAAATCGCCCTCGTAGACCGATCCATTGGCGTAACGTGCCACGCCCTTGCCCTGAATTTCTCCTTCGACCCACTCACCGGTGTATTCAAAGCCGTCGGGCAGGCGATAGGTGCCGGTTCCGTGACGCAGCCCGTTTTCAAAGGTGCCTTCGTAGACCCCGCCCACATCGTCATCCGCGGTGATGATCTGGCCCTGCTGCGCGGACGCGCTCTGTGCGGCGATGCCCATTGCGGCAACGGCAATCGTTGTACGAAAAGCGTTCATGGTAGTCCCTGCCTGCCCGATTGTCCCGTGGTGCATTGGTTCGTGCAAAACTATGACACTGATGAAGGTCGGGCAACGGGTTTTGCCGCATTGGCCTTTCACTTGCGGCCTGATCTGCTAAATGCCTTTTCAGGTGACGAGGGCAAGAGGGCAAAGATGGCCGACCATTTCCGCATCACGCTGGCGCAGCTGAACCCGACGGTGGGCGACATTGCAGGCAACGCCGCAAAAGCCCGTTCCGCATGGGAGCAAGGCCGCGCTGCGGGGGCCGATCTGGTGGCTCTGCCCGAGATGTTCATCACTGGCTACAATACTCAGGACCTGGTTCTGAAGCCGCCGTTTCACAAGGCTGCCATGGCGGCTGTGCAGCAGTTGGCGGAATCCTGCGCGGATGGTCCGGCGATGGCCATCGGGGGGCCTTGGGTCGAGGGTGGCAACCTCTACAACGCCTATTTGATCCTCAGCCGGGGGCGGATCGTCAGCAAGGTGTTGAAACACCATTTGCCCAACGAGACTGTGTTCGACGAGGTTCGGTTGTTCGACTCCGGGCCGTTGGGTGGCCCCTATGCGGTAGGCAACACCCGTATCGGCAGTCCGATCTGCGAGGATGGTTGGCACGAGGATGTTGCCGAGACGCTGCAGGAGACGGGCGCCGAGTTTCTTCTGATCCCCAACGGATCACCTTATTTCCGCGACAAGCACGATGTGCGCCTGAACCAGATGGTGGCCCGTGTGGTCGAAACCGGGCTGCCGGTGATCTACCTCAACATGGTGGGCGGGCAGGATGATCAGGTTTTCGATGGTGGGACATTTGGCCTGAATCCCGGCGGCGAACTGGCCTTTCGAATGCCGGTCTTCGACGAGGCGGTGATGCAGATCGATCTGCGGCGCGGTGATGAAGGATGGGTCATCGTTCCCGCCGAAATCGCCGAGCAGCCGGACGCGTGGGAGCAGGACTATCGCGCCATGGTGCAGGCGTTGCGCGACTATATGGGCAAGACCGGGTTTTCCAAAGCACTGCTGGGACTGTCCGGAGGCGTCGATTCCGGGCTAGTTGCCGCCATCGCGGTTGACGCTCTCGGGGCCGACAATGTGCGATGCGTGATGCTGCCGTCGGAATACACCAGCGCCGAGTCGCTGGAGGATGCCGAAGCCGTCGCCAAGGCGCTGGGTGTGCGATACGACTACGTTCCGATCAGCCAGTCCCGCGCCGCCGTCACCGAGACCCTGGCGCCGCTGTTTGACGGTCTTCAGGCCGATATTACCGAGGAGAACATCCAGTCCCGTCTGCGCGGTCTGCTGTTGATGGCGATGTCCAACAAGTTTGGCGAGATGCTGTTGACCACCGGCAACAAATCCGAAGTGGCGGTCGGATATGCCACGATCTATGGCGACATGAATGGCGGCTACAACCCGATCAAGGATCTGTACAAGACCCGGGTGTTCGAAACCTGCCGCTGGCGCAATGCCAATTACCGCGACTGGATGAAAGGACCCGCCGGCGAGGTCATTCGCCCCTCAGTCATCGACAAACCACCCAGTGCCGAGCTGCGCGAGGATCAGAAGGACAGCGACAGCCTGCCGGATTACCCGGTTCTGGACGGTATTCTCGACATCCTGGTTGATCAGGATGGCTCGATCGCGGATTGTGTTGCAGCCGGGTACGAGGAGGCTGATGCCCGACGTGTCGAGCATCTGATCTATATCAGCGAATACAAACGCTTTCAGTCCGCGCCGGGCACGCGCCTGACACCTCGGGCCTTCTGGTTGGACCGGCGCTATCCGATCGTGAATCGTTGGCGCGATCCGAGCTGACGGAAACTGCGGCTGAGCGCCCTGTGCCCGGGTCCGGGTGTTTGTTTACAAATCGGCAGCAATGAGGGGCCCCCACCCTGACTGTTCTGCGGTTGGGGCGGTATTGCTGGCAGCGCTTGGCCGCCTCCTTGTTTTTGGGACATTTTTTTGCCATAGTTTAGGACCGATCTTGCCACATATTTTGAAAGATCGGCGCGCGGGGGCCGGGCATTGATCTGTCGGCCGAAGCGCAGTTGAAGACCAAGTTTTCTGGTGACGCATCCGTGGTGGGGTGCCGGTTATAAGGTTTAGGTGGTCCGATGGTTGATGGATATGACAAACCGCTGCATGCGCCGTTGAGGTACAAGTCAATGGAGACGCCGGCGCGCGAATTGGATGAGGCGCGTCTGGAAGCGGCAATCGCCGGTGTGTTGGCCGAGGCTGACGCAGAGAGCGAGGAGCCGTCCGAGGAGTTCTCAGCCAAACACCCGGAATTGCCCGAGCTTCAACCCGAAGAGACCGAGGCAGAGACCCAAAACTCGGGTGTCGCAGCTTTGTTGCGTCAAAAATGGGCCGAGTTCTCGGGCGCAGCCTGAACCGGGTGCCGGTCTAGTTCCATTGTGGCGTTTGCATCGACGCCACACAGCCGAACAAAGTGATGCTTTTTCCGTTATTCAGGATTGCCGGATGACGTTTGCCAAGGCTCGATGAAGCTCGTGTCTGACTAACAAGATCCGTTGATGCCCGGCCCCAAGCCCAACCCTGTTGAATCCGATCTTTGCCTGCCCAAATCCGTTGACGTCGTGATCGTCGGCGGAGGGATTATCGGTGTCTCAACTGCGCTGGAACTGGCGGAACGTGGCAATTCCGTCCTCTTGTGTGAAAAGGGCCAGATCGGCGCTGAACAGAGTTCCAGGAACTGGGGCTGGGTTCGCCTGGGGCTGCGCGACCCGCGCGAAATACCGTTGATGACCGAGTCGCTCAGGATCTGGCAATCGCTTGATGAGCGGATCGGGCGCAAAACCGGCTATGTGCAATCCGGCATTCTGTTCGGTGCGCGGACCGACCGGTCCGCAGCTGAAATGGAACGCTGGTTGCGAAACCTCGAAGGCTACCAGACCGGAGCGCGCATGGTTTCCGGATCCGAGTTGGAACAGCACATGCCCGGCCTCAAGACCGAGCTGAAGGCCGCGCTTTTCACGCCGCAGGACGGACGGGCCGAGCCGCAATGGGTTGCTCCGGCGTTGGCCGAGGCGGCGCGTGACCAAGGCGCGGTCATCATGACGAATTGCGCGGTACGCTGCCTCGACCTGCAAGCTGGTCGTGTTGCCGGGGTTTACACGGAACGGGGGCGGGTCGCTTGCGATCAAGTGGTTCTGGCCGGGGGGGCATGGTCGCGGTTGTTTGCCGGTAACGAAGGCATTGCCCTGCCACAGCTGAAGGTGCTGAACACGGTTCTGCGGACCTCGCCTGTGGAACCGGGTCCGGAAACAGCTCTTTGGTCGGATGATTTTGCCATTCGCAAACGCGCCGACGGCGGGTACACGATCGCCTCGGGCCATGAAAACACGGTGGATATCGTTCCTGACAGCTTTCGGTTGGCCGCGAAATTCCTGCCGGCATACGCGCAGGAATGGAAATCGCTCAGATTCCGCCTGTCGCACCGCTGGACCATTGAGGCGCGTCAGCGCCGGTCATGGACGCCCACCGACGTAACCCCGTTCGAACTCTGTCGGATCCTGGACCCCGAGCCGTCGCAGAAGGCGCTCCGCAAGTCATGGGCCAAGGCCCGTCAGGCGCTTCCGGCACTGGTTGGTGCCGAAATCGTGCAGAGCTGGGCCGGGATGATCGATGTGACCCCGGATGCAATCCCGGTCATCTCGAACGTGCGGGAAATCCCGGGACTGGTGATTGCAACCGGATTTTCGGGACATGGATTTGGCATAGGCCCCGGTGCCGGCCGCCTGGTGGCCGATATGGTGACGAACACAGCGCCTTGTGTAGACCCGGCCGCCTTTCGACTGTCGCGGTTTTCGGACGGTACGAAAGTACGGCCGGATCCGGGGTATTGATCAGCCCATCATCTGATAGCTGACGGGTACAAAGCGGAAGCCTTCGCCGCGCGGCTCGACATAGCCGGCGGCCGGGAAAGGCATGTGGTACCCGATCATCGGGACCTTGTCCGCGGCAAGCATACCCAACACGTTCCGACGGGATGCGGTGGCCGCCGCCTTGTCCATGTCAAACCGGACTTCCCATTCCGGATGCGCGAAGGACCAGACATAGTGATTGGCAAGATCGGCGGTCAGGATCAGCCGCTGACCGTTGCTTTCGAGATGATAGACCATATGGCCAGGCGTATGCCCGAAGGCCGCCATGGCGGTCACGCCGGATGCGACCTCGCCGCCGTCTTCGATGAACGACATCTTTTCAGCCATCGGGGTGACCTTGGCTGCCACAAGGTCGCCGACGCGGTTGCCGGCCTCCTGTGCTGACCAGAAATCGTACTCGGCCGCGGCGGTCACATAGCGTGCGTTCGGAAAGGTCGCGGCATCGTTGGTCGTCATGCCGCCAATGTGGTCGGGGTGCATGTGGGTCAGTACGACAACGTTGATCGCCTCGGGGCCAACGCCCGCATCGGCCAGAGCCTTCTGGATACCGCCTTGGCCCAATCCCGTGTCAAACAGGATCAGTTCGGATCCGGTATTGACGAGCGTTGGCGTGAAGAAGAACTGGGCAATGTCGGGCGAGATGAAATTGTCGGCCGATACCTTGGCAAACTCCTCGTCTGACGCGCCACCGCCGAAAATCTCTTGGGCGCCGTCTCTCGGCAGGCTGCCATCCAACAGGGTCGTGACCGTGAAATCGCCCAGTTGAAAGCTGCGGGCGACGGTCGAGTTGGCCTTGGTTTCGGCCCCGGCAGCCAGTGACTGTGTCGCGATAGATGCAAAAGGTAGCGCAACGGCCGTGCCCAAAGCGGCCCGGCGGGTCAGTTTCATGGTCATTTCAAAGTCTCCCTGTCAGATTACGTGCGACGAATTAGAACGCTTTCGGATAATTGCCACTTTCCACTCTACCATATGGGCTGCGCGCTGGCCGATCGCATGTTAAATCTTGTTCATGTCCCGCTCAGGAAACAAAACCGTTCCGACGGATCAAAGCGTCCAGGAATTCTTGGCGGCGATCCTGCCGGCCGCGCGCGCTACGGAGGCGCAGAGGCTGAACACCCTGTTTGAAACCGTCACCGGGTTTCGGCCAGTCATGTGGGGGCCATCCATCGTTGGATACGGGCGGTATGACTACCGCTACAAGTCCGGGCGGGAAGGCACGTTTCTTGCCACCGGGTTTTCCCCACGCAAGGCCGCGTTTTCGATCTATATCATGCCGTGCTACTCCGATTTCGGCAGTATTCTGGCGCGCTTGGGCAAGCACAAGACCGGCAAGTCATGTCTGTACGTGAACAAGCTGTCGGACATTGACGAGGACGTGTTGGCCGAATTGATCCGCGCAGGGTTGGATGACCTGTCATCACGTTGGCCGATCAAGTCCGAGTAAACGGCAAGCATTCGCACCGCCTTCTGGACAAAAACGCGCTCATGTGACATGAGCCGCGCCAACAGGAGACATCCATGACAACCACCCGTTTCGCCCCTTCGCCCACCGGTTATATTCATGTGGGCAACCTGCGCACCGCGCTGATGAACTATCTGATCGCCCGCAAGGCCGGCGGCACGTTCATTCTGCGTATCGACGACACCGACCCCGAACGGTCGAAGGAAGAATATGTTGATGCGATCAAGCAGGATCTCGAGTGGCTGGGTCTGCACTGGGATCGGGTCGAACGGCAGTCGGACCGGCTGGACCGCTATGCGGAAGCCGCCGACAAGCTGCGCGAGATCGGCCGGTTCTACGAGGCGTTTGAAACCCCGACCGAGCTGGACCTCAAGCGCAAGAAGCAGCTGAACATGGGCAAGCCGCCGGTCTATGACCGCGCCGCCCTGAACCTGTCGGAGGCCGAGAAAGAGGCGCTGCGGTCTGAACGCGGCAACGGTGTGTGGCGGTTCAAGCTGGATCATGAGCGCATCGAGTGGACGGACGGCATACTGGGTGACGTGTCGATCGATGCGGCCTCGGTGTCGGATCCGGTGCTGATCCGCGGCGACGGGCAGGTGCTGTACACGCTGGCCTCGGTCGTGGACGATACCGAGATGGGCGTGACTGACGTGGTGCGCGGTGCCGACCACGTGACCAACACCGCGACCCAGATCCAGATCATCAAGGCGCTGGGCGGAACCGTTCCGCGTTTTGCCCATCACTCGTTGCTGACCGGCCCGCAGGGTGAGGCGCTGTCCAAGCGTCTTGGCACGCTGGCGCTGCGCGATCTGCGCGAGCAGGGCGTTCAGCCTATGGCGCTGCTGAGCCTGATGGCGCGGTTGGGCTCGTCCGACCCAGTCGAACTGCGCAGCGACATGGCCGAGTTGATCGAAGGTTTCGACGTGACTCGGTTCGGGTCGGCGTCGACCAAGTTCGACGTGCAGGACCTGTTTCCGCTGACGGCCCGGTATCTGCAGACGCTGCCGCTCGAGAAGGTTGCCGACGCGGTGGCCGCGGCCGGTGTACCCGATGAACTGGCCGAGCCGTTCTGGATGATGGCGCGCGAGAACATCACCACGCTGAACGACCTGAAGGGCTGGTGGGAACTGTGCCGCGACGGGGCCGAGCCGCTGATCGACGACGAAGACCGCGAATTCGTTGCGCAGGCGATGGAACTGCTGCCCGAGGGGCCGTTTGACGGCGAGACCTGGGGCAAGTGGACCGCGGCCGTGAAAGAGGCGACCGGGCGCAAGGGCAAGGGCCTGTTCATGCCCCTGCGCAAGGCGCTGACCGGAATGGAGCGTGGCCCCGAGATGGCGACCTTTCTGCCGTTGCTGCAGGTCGTGCGGGCGCGAAAATAAGACACCGCGGAGCGGTGTCGCCTTCGATCTGAACAAGAACCAGAGGCGGGTGCTGCAGGCGCCCGCCTTTTTCACGCGGTCTGAACGATCCGGGCCGGGACCCGGGACAGGTGCTCATCGACCAAGGCTGTTTCGTCGGGGTGAAGCTGTTGGTGGCGCGGATAACGCGGCGCGTTCCGGTCATTCAGGATCGGCGCGTCCCACCCGTCGGTTGTGGCGAAGAAACGCTCGACACCCGGCAAGCCGAATGCGCGCAAATACCCCTGCACCACAACGTCCACATAGCTGAGCAAAACCGGGTGGCTGTGCGTCGGGTCCTTGCGGTGCTGTTCCGGAACAGCATAGACCGCAATCTCGACCTCTTTCTTCAGAGGATGAGTTATGGCGTGGGTGGCGGGGATCCGATCATAGGCCCACTCCCGTTCATCCAGTGCTGCCCAGTCGTTTTTGGGGACATGTGCGATCATGCCGTCGATCTCGCAGTCGGGATCCGGCACCGCGGTCAAGAAGGCGACCGGGCGCAGATCGGTATGCCGCCACGCCCGGCGCCAGCCTTTGAGTCGCGCCGGTCGCGGGTCGGGAAAGTCATGCGTGGCAAGGTTTACGAGGCTGCCATAGCCAAAGAAATAGGGCTCTGCCATGTCGCGTGCTGTCCTTTTTGACGATTGATGTATGTCAAACCGTTTTTTTGCGGCCTGTGCAATAAGGCTGCATCTTGAAATTCGGGGGGAGGATCTGATGCGGATCACCAAACGAACAAATATCGCAATGCGGCTGTTGATGTATTGCGCTGCGCATCCCGACCGGCTCGTGACGAAATCCGAGATTGCGGATGTCTGCAACATCTCGGAAAACCACCTGGCCCAAGTCATCAACCAGCTGGGTCAGTTGGGGTATCTGAGTACGCAGCGCGGTCGCAACGGCGGCATGACTCTTGGGCGGCCGGCGGACCAGATCCGGATCGGATCCGTCTTCCGCCATGTCGAGGGCAGTTTGCCGATCGCCGAGTGTTTTGCGGATGCCGACAACACCTGTCCGTTGACCGATGCCTGCCGCCTGCGTCTGGCGCTGCAGGACGCGGCCGAGGTCTTCTTTGCGTCGCTGGATGAAATATCGCTGGACGCTTTGGTTTGCGACAACGATCCGCTGCTGAAAATTCTGCAACCCGTTACCTGCGCGCGTTGAATTCAATCGCTGGCCCGCAAGACGCGGGCCGGGCTGACGGATAGGGGGCGGAGGGCGAAGAACAGCCCCGCCAGCAGCGTGACGGCCAGCCCGGCAGCGACGATACCCAATGCCGAAGGCCATATCACCGCAAAGCTGGTATCGAAAATGAATGTCGCCACAGCCCAGCCGCCAAGGATGCCGGCCAGCAGCGCCACGCAGCCCGCGGCCGCACCCAGCAGCGCCGAGCGCAAGCCAAAGCTGAGAAGTATCCGTTGGCGATCTGCGCCGATCGTCTTGAGGATTGCGGCCTCGTAGCGACGCGCGGGCTCTCCCGCAGCGGCGGCGCCGATCAGAACCAGAAAACCGGTCAGCAAAGACACACCGGCGCCGTAGGAAGTGGCCGAGGCCAAGCCGGCAAGCAGCCCCGAGACACGGTCGATCGCGTCCCGAACCCGGATCGCGGTGATGTTGGGGAACTGGGTTGCAAGGTCTTGAAGGATGGCTGCCTCGGCCTCTTCCTCGGCGTAGACCGTTGCAATGAAACTATGAGGCGCGCCGGCCAGTGCGGACGGGTTCATCGACATGATGAATCCCATGCCCGCGTTCGAGAAATCCACCTCGCGCAGCGATGTTATGGTCGCGGTGATATCACGCCCGAGAATGTTCACCGTCAGTTCGTCACCAAGCTTGAGACCCATTTCCTCGGCCTCTTCCGCAGCAAAGCTGATCTGAGGCGGGCCTGAATAGTCCTCTGGCCACCATTCCCCGGCGGTGATGCGGGCGTTTTGTGGCGCATTGTCCGAATAGGTCACGCCGCGATCGCCCTCCAGAACCCAATGATCGCCCGCAACCTGATGTGCGGGCTGGCCGTTGATCTGCGAGATGATTCCGCGCAGCATTGGTGCGCTTTCTACGCGTGTGACACCGGGGTCATTTTCAAGCCGGCTGCTGAAGCCGGGCATCTGGTCTTTTTGGATGTCCACGAAAAAGTAAGACGGCGCCACGTCTGGCAGGTTCCCGGATATCGCATTGCGCAGAGTGCCGTCGATCTGTCCGACCGCAGCCAGAACCGACAGCCCCAATCCCAGAGACAGGACCACCGATGCGGCACCTTCACGGGGGTCGGAAATTGCGGCAAGTGCCCAACGCAACGCCGGGCGGCCGCGGGCGCGTGTTGCGGTCCTTTTTGCCACATAGCGGATGCCATGGGCCGACAGCGCCAACAGCACCAATGCGCCGACAAATCCACCTCCGGTCCAGAGGGTTAGCCAGGGGGAGCCGCTGAACCAAGCGGCGGTGGCGATCAGTGTCGCCAGGGCCAGGCCCGTCGCAAACAGGTAAGCGGCGCGGGGCAGCCTGCGGGCACTGCTCAGCTCATCGCGGAACAGGGTCGCTGCCCGGACGTCCTCCGCCCGGGCAAGGGGCCACAGGGTGAAAAGCAAGGCGGTCAGCAGGCCATACAATGCCGCCTCGAACAGCGGTTGCGGATAGACAGAGAAAACGGCCGGTACGGGAAGCCGGCTTTCAATCAGGGGTGCCAGGAGAATCGGCGCCAGCCCGCCAAGGGCTACACCAGCGGCGATCCCGACAACCGAAAGAACGCCGATCTGGATCAGATAGGTCTGAAAGATCGTGGCGCGGTCTGCGCCCAGGGTGCGCAGTGTGGCGATGGTTTCGGTCTTTCGGGCGAGATAGGCGCGTACGGCCGCGGACACGCCGATGCCGCCCACAGCCAGACCCGAGAGACCCACCAGCACCAAGAACGCGCCGAGGCGCGAGACGAATTCGGCAATTCCGGGTGCGCCGTTGCGCGCATCGGTCCAGCGCAGTCCTGAGCCTTGCAGAACGCTCTCGGCCTGTTGCGAGAGTTCTGCGAGGTCGGCCTCGACCGGCAGGTCCATACGGTATTTGGTTGAAAACAGCGTGCCGGGCTGCAATAGGCCCGAGTTTTTCAGATCGGTTGTGCGAACCAATGTGCGCGGGCCCAAGGTGAACCCATCTCCGGCCGCGTCGGGTTCGGATATCAGGGCGGCAGCCAGCACAAAGTCCTGCGTGCCCAGTGCAAAACTGTCGCCGATGTCCAGCCCCAGACGCTCGATCAGAACCGGGTCCATCACTGCCCCGGGAAGAGTGGCATTTCCGTCCAACGCCTTGGACAGCGAGATCTCGGGGTCCAGTTGGACGGTGCCGATCAGAGGATAGGCGTCATCGATGGCCTTGACCTGAGTAAGTCCGCGTAGCGGTGCGTCGCTGCGGGTCACGGCCATCGAGCGGAAATCGACGACTTCGGACACGCGATCGGCGTTCTGCTCCATCCATGCGGTTTCTGCTTCGTCCGCAAAGCGGTAGGTCAGCTCGATCTGGGCATCGCCGCCCAGCAAGGCTGCCCCCTCTTGTGCAAGGCCGGTCATGATTGCTTGCCGCACCGATCCAACCGCAGCAATAGCGGCAACCCCCAGGGTCAGGCAGGCCAGAAAAACCCGAAAACCGCGTAAGCCGCCCCTGAGTTCACGTCGGGCCAGGCGCGTCGCCAGGCGCAAGCTCATTCCGCTGCCTCTTGGCTGGCCTCTTCGGTGATGCGGCCGTTGCGCAATCGGGCGACCCGGTCGCATCTTCGGGCCAGCGAGTGGCTGTGTGTGACCAGAACCAGCGTTGCCCCGTGCCGGTCACGCAGGCCGAACAGCAAATCAACGATGGCCGCGCCATTCGTCTCATCCAGATTGCCGGTCGGTTCGTCCGCCAACAGGATCCGAGGCCGCGGGGCCGAAGCGCGGGCCAGCGCGACCCGCTGTTGTTCGCCGCCCGACAGTTGCGCCGGATAGTGATCGCGCCGATGCGAAAGCCCCACCGCCGCCAATTCGGCCTCGGCCCGATCGAAGGCATCGCGGTGACCGGCCAGTTCCAGCGGGGTGGCTACGTTTTCAAGCGCCGTCATGGTCGGGATCAGATGGAAATTCTGGAAAACGACGCCCATCGCGTCACGACGAAAGCGGGCAAGCGCATCCTCACTCATCGAGGTCAGGTCCTGACCCAATGCGGTAATGCGACCTGAGGTCGTCTGCTCCAGCCCACCCATCAGCATCAACAGCGAGGATTTACCCGAACCAGACGGGCCGACGAGGCCCAGCGTTTCTCCCTCTTTCACGGTCAGATTGATTTCCCGCAAGATTTCAACGGGTCCGGCATTGCCATCCAGCGACAAAGCGGCATTTTGGAGTGTCAGAACGGGTTCAGTCATCAGTCTTTCCGAAAGGGGCAATCATTTGGGATATGGAGCGGTCAGGAATTTGCGCAAGGCTCTGGCGGCGGGGCTGTTGTCGCTCTGCGGCATTGCTGCCACAGCCGAGCCGGTGGTCCTGGCCGCTCTCGGAGACTCGCTGACTCAAGGCTACGGCCTTGTTGAGGAGGATGGGTTCGTCCCTCAACTGAACCGGTGGCTGGATGCGCAAGGCGTCGAGGTGAAGATAATCAACGCCGGTGTTTCCGGGGACACAACGGCCGGCGGTGCGGCGCGTGTGGGCTGGACCCTGACACCAGAGGTGGACGGGATGATCGTGGCGCTGGGCGGAAACGACGTTCTTCGTGGAATCGACCCGGCGGTCTCGAAGTCGAATCTGGAAAAAATTCTGACCGAGGCGCAAACGGCCAAGGTTCCGGTTCTGCTGATCGGCATGCAGGCCCCGGGCAATTATGGTGCGGACTACAAACAGGCGTTTGATGCGATTTATCCTGATTTGGCCACCCAGTTCGGCACACTTTTCGCCCCCAGCTTTTTTTCCGGATTGCAGGCGGGGGGCGACCCCGGAGCCGTGCAGACCTACATGCAACCAGACGGGATCCACCCCAATGCGCGCGGCGTTGCGCTGATCGTGGATGATCTTGGACCTGCTGTCCTTGATCTGATCGCCGCCGCAAAACAGCGGCAGTAAACCGTGCCCGGGCGGTTCTTTCTGACGCGGCCGTTTTCCCAGATTTCCGAATTCCTGGGTCAAGAAACTGCTTGGCCGGATGAGCAGCCGCGCCAGAACATACAGCCCGGTCAGGAAGTTATCGTTCTGACCGCTGAAGGCGCCGGGCCCATGCGGTGGGGCATGATTCCCGTAGGGCGCGTCAATGCCCGGGGGCGACCGGTCATGGAAACGATCATCAATGCGCGGTCGGAAACGGTTTTTGACAAATCTGCTTTTCTAGGTGTCGGTCGCGCGGTTGTTCCGGTTGATGGCTGGTACGAGTGGACTGGCGAAAAGCGCCGCAAAACCGCGTGGCGGATTGAATCCGCCGACGGAATCCCCTTGTTGTTTGCCGCGATTACGGACAGATGGATCGCGCCCGGTGGTCAGCATGTCGATCAGTTCGCTGCTGTGACCTGCGAGCCGAACGATGATCTGCGGCCGATCCACCACCGCATGGGTGTCCTGTTGCGGCCCGAAGACGTCCGGACCTGGCTGAACGGATCGGACAGGCAAGCGGCAAGCCTTTGTGTCCCGTGGCCAAACGGAAGACTGAAGATTGAAAAAGCCGAAGGGGTGGATTGGTCGGGGCCTTGACCGCTGCCTTAGACGACGGTGACGACCGTTCCGATCGGGACGCGGTTGTACAGGTCGATCACGTGCTCATTCAGCATTCTGATGCACCCGTTCGACACGGCTCGTCCGATGGTCTGCGGCTGGGTCGTTCCATGGATGCGGAAATACGTGTCGACGCCGTTCTGAAACAGATACAAGGCACGGGCGCCCAGCGGGTTGTCTCCTCCACCGGGCTGGACATAGTCATTGTCCTTGAATTTGGCATAGGCAACGGGGTCCCGCTCGATCATCTCTTCGGTCGGGCGCCAGGTGGGCCATTCCTTTTTCACGTCGATCGTCGCAGTTCCGGTAAATTCCAGCCCGGCCTTGCCGACGCCACAGCCATAACGGATGGCTTTGCGGGGCTCGGTCACGAAATACAGGTAGAACGAACGTGGCGCGACCAACAATTGCCCGGGCAAAAACTGCTTCTTGATCCGAACGATTTGCGGAGTCGGGTCGTACTCGACCGGCTTCTTCTGCGCGTGGGCCGTGCCAGGCACGGCGCTGATAGCGGCAGCGGAGATCAGAAAATTGCGGCGTGAGAACATGGCAATACTCGGCTAATCAACAATGAAAACAGGGTAGCAGTCTGTTCAGAATAGCCGATCCGGTCAATTCCCGCGCGGGTTTCACCGGAAAGTGATGTTGTTTTCCTGCCCCACTGGGGCTGGAAAGCGCGATCAGAAACCGCGCAAAAAAATGGGGGCGACGGTCATCCGTCGCCCCCAAGAGACTTGGTTTAGGCCAGTTCGATGTTGTCGGCGCTTTCGCGACCGTCACGACCCGAACGCAGTTCGTAAGTGACTTTCTGGTTGTCGGCCAGGCCGGTCAGGCCCGAACGCTCGACGGACGAAATGTGCACAAACACGTCTTTGCCGCCCTCTTCGGGTGCGATGAAGCCGTAGCCTTTGGTGGTGTTGAACCATTTTACGGTGCCTGCGGGCATATCCGTATCTCCTGTTTGAGTGCTGCCCACGGAATTGCGGCAGCCCGGCGTCGTTGTCTGGATCGATAGACTGAACGCCGAAAACGGAGACAGTAGGTCGAAGTAGAAAAACGTAAGCTCTTTGCATATGGCACTGAGAACGCCATGTGGCAAGGGCTGGTTGGGCAGAATGTGCTGCGCTTTCAGGGGTCAACGGGCGTTGTGAACGTAAATCCGCCGAACTGAATTCGAACCTGCCTCGGGCTTTTTTGTTGTCAGATTATCGCGCCCTACGCGGGCCGAACGGGCGCGAGGCCAGCAGCGGCACAACTAAGAAAGAGGATCGGTCACCTGTCTGATAGTCGACTCCATTCAACGGCATTCGGACGCCCGAAAGCCTGAATCGGCACAAGCAATCACCCAGATGCCGGGATGTCATTTTCTAAATGAGTGCCGAGATGATGTCGAAAATCGCGAATGCAGCGACCCAAAGGAACACGTTAAAAAATCAAGGTCGCAAATGCCAGGAGGAGCATGCGAAAAAGGTTGCGATTTGGAGTGGTTTTGAGTGCACCCGGTGCAGGTGACTCGTACCCCCAATCAATCCTAAAGAAATAGCTGTTAGCCCTGTAAACCGTCAGAAGCAGACGAAGACGGGCGGGCGGTGCGCCGCTTACCCTCAACAGATACTCGGTATACTCTTTCTTGAAGTTGAAGAATGGAAACACAGACGCCAAGATCAGCGGAGACACCCACACCGAAATGCTTGCGATCATAAAGAAACCAAGCAACAGTGGCGCTTCCGCCATACAGTTCTCCAACTGTTCATCATCCCGTTGATAGTATGGGCTTATTTCTGCCCACACTATCCATCCGGAGATGTGTCAGGAGTGTTATCGCGCAAACTTCTTATGCTTCAACCGCTTGGGTTCCAGCGCGTCCGGTCCCAGGCGGCGCTTCTTGTCTTCTTCGTAGTCTTCGAAGTTGCCCTCGAACCATTCGACATGCGCATCACCTTCGAAGGCCAGGATGTGCGTACAAATCCGGTCGAGGAAGAAACGGTCGTGCGAGATGACCACGGCGCAGCCGGCGAAATCGACCAGCGCGTCTTCCAGCGCACGCAGGGTTTCGACGTCCAGGTCGTTGGTCGGTTCGTCCAGCAGCAGGACGTTGCCGCCCTCTTTCAGCAGGCGGGCCATGTGGACGCGGTTGCGCTCACCCCCTGACAGCAGCGAGACCTTTTTTTGCTGGTCGCCGCCCTTGAAGTTGAAGGACGAGCAATAGGCGCGGGAATTGACCTGCGCGTCACCCAGTTGGATGATCTCGGCGCCGCCGGTGATCGCCTCCCACACGGAGTCGTTGTCGTTGAGGTCGTCGCGCGACTGATCGACATAGGACAGTTGCACCGTGTCGCCGTATTCGATGGTGCCGGCATCAGGTTTTTCCTGGCCGGTGAGCATTTTGAACAGGGTCGATTTACCGGCGCCGTTGGGGCCAATCACACCGACGATGCCGCCCGGCGGCAGGCTGAAGGACAGGTTCTCGATCAGTTGCTTGTCGCCCATATGCTTGGCCAGACCGTTGACCTCGATCACCTTGCTGCCCAGGCGCGGGCCGTTGGGGATGACGATCTGGGCGCGGGTCAGCTTCTCGCGCTCGGACTGTTCCGCCAACTCGTTGTAGGCGTTGATCCGGGCCTTGGATTTGGCCTGACGGGCCTTTTGACCCTGACGCATCCATTCCAGTTCGCGCTGCAGGGTCTTCTGCTTGGACTTGTCCTCGCGGGCTTCCTGTTCCAGGCGCTTGGCCTTCTGCTCCAGCCACGAGGAATAGTTGCCCTCGTAGGGGATGCCGCGTCCGCGGTCGAGTTCCAGAATCCAGCCGGTGATGTCATCTAGGAAGTAACGGTCGTGGGTGACGATCAGGATGGTGCCCTTGTAGTCGATCAGGTGCTGTTGCAGCCAGGCGATAGTCTCGGCGTCCAGGTGGTTGGTCGGTTCGTCCAAGAGCAGCATGTCGGGCGCTTCCAGCAGCAGCTTGCACAGTGCCACGCGGCGTTTCTCACCGCCTGAGAGGTTGGCGATGTTGGCATCGTCCGGCGGGCAGCGCAGTGCCTCCATCGACACGTCGATCTGACTGTCGAGGTCCCACAGGTTTTCCGCGTCGATCGCGTCCTGCAGGGCGGTCATCTCTTCCATCAACTCGTCCGAGTAGTTCTCGGCAATCTCCATCGCGATTTCGTTGAAGCGGTCGACCTTGGCCTTTTTTTCGGCCACGCCCAGCATGACGTTTTCGCGGACGGTCAGGGATTCGTCCAACTGAGGTTCCTGTGGCAGATAGCCGACCTTTGCGCCCTCGGCGGCCCACGCCTCGCCGGTGAAATCGGTATCAAGGCCGGCCATGATCTTCATCAGGGTCGACTTACCCGCGCCGTTCACGCCGACGACACCGATCTTTACGCCGGGCAGAAAGCTCAGGTGAATGTTTTCAAAGCACTTCTTGCCACCGGGATAGGTCTTCGAGACACCCTGCATGTGGTAGACATATTGATAGGCGGCCATGTCGCGTCCTCTGGGTCGGGGAATTCAGGTTGAACCGCTTGATAGCCAAGCGGGACGGGCGGGGCAAGCTGGTGCTTTGGCGAATTTCTGGCTGGCCTTATGCGCCGGCCTGACCGGACTGGGAAGGATGCTGGAAATGCCGGAACTTGCGCAATTGGTATCGGGTTGGGCCAAGGCCGGACGGATCGAATGGATCGGCGTCAGACCGGGGCGACGATTGGATATGATCGCACTGGGTCAGGCCATGATCCGGGAAGACGGGGTTGAGGGCGATCGCAGTCGCCCAGGGAAGCGTGCGGTGACCCTGGTTCAGCACGAGCATCTTGCCGCGATCGGCAGCTTTTTGGGACAAGGTCCGGTCACACCGGACGTGCTGCGGCGCAATCTGGTGGTTTCCGGCGTCAATCTGAGCGCTCTCAAAGGGCGCGAGGTTCAGGTCGGCACAGCGATTTTGCGGATCACGGTTATCTGCGCGCCTTGCAGCAGGATGGAAGAGGCGTTGGGCAGCGGAGGCTACTCTGCCGTGCGTGGGCATGGCGGCTGGTGTGCCGAAGTGGTGCGATCGGGGATGGTCGGTTTGGGCGATGCTGTGCAACCTGTTGATTGACAAGGCTGCCGAGTTCTGGACTACAGCAGGGGATGTTGCGAAGCGCGATACCATATGCGCGGCCCGGTCAGGTCGTGGGACTGTTCGGGGGATCGTTCGATCCACCGCATCAGGGGCATGTGCACGTTACACTGGAGGCGATGAAGGCTTTTGGGTTGGATCGGGTCTGGTGGTTGGTGTCGCCGGGGAATCCGCTGAAATCTCGCGGCCCGGCTCCGATCGATCAGCGTGTCGAGGCCGCACGGTCCATCATGCGGCATCCCAAGGTTGAGGTGACTGACATAGAGGATCTGACCGGCACCCGCGCCACGGCTGACACACTTGCTGCATTGCGGCGGCTCTATCCGCAGGTTCGGTTCGTTTGGCTGATGGGGGCTGACAACCTGGCCCAGTTTCACAAATGGAAGGACTGGCGGTTGATCATGGACACCGTTCCTGTAGGCGTGGTGGCGCGCCCCGGAGATCGGATTTCGGCGCGCATGTCACCGGCGGCGCGTGTCTATGCCAAATACCGGATTGACGGAACGGCGCGGCATCTTTTGGGGCGAGCCGATGCGCCTGCCTGGTGTTTCGTGAACGTGCCGATGGTCGATGTCAGCTCGACTCAGATACGCTCCAGAGGCGGCTGGACCTGACAGGTGTTGCCTGAACAGCCCCGATGGGCACATAATTCAGGTGCATGGTTGTTTGCCTGTGATCTCTGGGATTTTATTTGACCCATGACTGATCGTATTTCGAGACGTTTCTTTCTGGCCGGCGCCGGTTCGCTTCTGATCCCCACCGCGGGTCTTGCCGGGGCGCCAACGGTCTCATTGCGGCCTGTTGCCCGTGGCGCCGAGTTGAGCGGTGCCGAACGCATCATTCAGGCGGCGCGATTGAAGGGCGAAGTGGTCTTCGCCGTGGCCGACGTGAAAACCGGCGCGCAACTGGAGGAATTCGGCGGGGCCCGCGGCTTGCCGCCGGCCAGTGTCGCCAAAGCCCTGACCGCGCTTTACGCGCTGGACGTTCTGGGCCCGGACCATCGGTTTGAAACAAAGCTGATCGCAGATGGTCCGATTGAAAACGGAATCCTCAAGGGTGATCTGATACTGGTCGGAGGCGGCGATCCGGTATTGGATACCGATGCTCTGGCCACGATGGCCGCCAACCTGCGCAAGGCCGGACTGACCGAGGTTCGGGGGGCGTTCAAAGTGTACAGCGGCGCATTGCCCTATGTATTCAGCATAGACCCCGGTCAGCCTGATCATGTGGGCTATAGCCCTGCGATCAGTGGAATTTCCCTGAACTTCAACCGCGTGCATTTCGAGTGGAAACGCCAAGGGTCCAGCTATGACGTGACCATGGACGCACGCAGTGCCAGTTATACGCCGTCGGTGGAAATGGCCGCGATGCGGATCGAAAATCGCAACCTTCCGGTCTACAGCTATCAACCCAGCGCGCGGCAGGACCGCTGGACAGTTGCCAAGGGCGCGCTGGGTAATGGTGGCGCCAGGTGGTTGCCCGTGCGCAAACCGGGTTTGTATGCCGGGGATGTGTTCCGCACTCTGGCCCGGGTGAACGGCATCGTCCTGGGGCGGGTTCAAGTCACACGCGAGGCCCCCAGCGGCACCGTTCTGGTCACGCATCAGAGCGATGAACTTACCAGCATAGTGAAAGGGATGCTGAAATATTCGACCAACCTCACGGCCGAGATGGTGGGGCTGGCTGCGACCGTCGCGCGGGGTAGGCAACCGCAAACACTGGCAGAGTCCGCGGATGAGATGAATCGCTGGTCGGCTCAGACCTATGGCGCGTCCGGTATTGCTATGGTGGATCATTCGGGGTTGGGCGATGCTTCGCGAATGGTGCCGTCTGGCCTGGTCAAAGTTCTGGTGGCCGCTCAGCAACATGAAACGCTGCGACATCTGTTGAAGCCGTTTACCCTGACCGACGCCAAAGGCCAGCGGATCCAAGGGCACCCGATCAAGGTCGACGCCAAGACCGGAACCCTGAACTTTGTATCTGGCTTGGGCGGGTATCTGACCACCGCCGAAGGATCCGAGTTGGCCTTTGCGATATTCACTGCCGATCTTCCGCATCGGGCGACCATCGCGCGTGAAAGCCGCGAACGCCCTGAAGGCGCGCGCAGCTGGAATCGCAGGTCCCGCAAACTGCAGCAGGCCCTCATCGAGCGCTGGGGCGCGCTTTATGGCAGCTGAATCCGATCAGACGGTGTGACGCGCCCGTGCGCCGCGCTCGATCGCTGCGGCGTGCAGCCGATCGATCTCCAACTCATACCGGATCTCTTCCAGCAGCCGCAGTTCGGTTTCGGCCAGCGAGCCGTCGGCGGCGGCGACATCGCAGGCCAGAGCATAGGCCGTTTCGTTCAACCGCTCAGGCAGGTTGTCCCGGATCAGACCAAACAGTGCGTCCAGACCATCTTCCTGCTCGAACAGATCGAACACGATCTGCGAAACCCGGCGCATACGGTCGATATCGTAGTCGGCAAACACAGGCAGCATGTTCACGGCTGTCTCGATCTTGACCAGTTCGACGGTGCGGATGTTCTCGTCCGAGGCTGAGACGGCCACCATGATCGCCACAAGGCAATCCTGCGGCGACATCGGGTGGGAAACGGGTTGGGTCATGGGAACGTCCTGCTTGGCTGTCTTTGATCGCGCACGATATGGGGCAGGGCCCGCGGGTTCAACACCTTGTTTCGCCGGCGACCGTAGTCTGGAATTGCAAGTACGGCGAACGTTTACCAGCAGAGTTGCGCGTTTGCCGCCCATCGGTCACAAAGTGGTATGTGTTTCGTAGTTGGTCCGCGCAGGGGCCAATTCACCCTGAACAACAGATCTGACGGAAACGGTTGAACGAATGTCATTGAGCAGCAGAAAAATCAGGAAACTCTATGGAAAGACGCCGACGGACCCAAGGTAGTTTTTGACTCACTATTTGACTACCAATTCCGCGGGCGCTGAAATCGGCGTCTGGATGGGCGATTTTTCGGAGATGGTTCTGAGTACGGGCAGCATCGCGAAGTATTACCTGATTGATCCCTACGAGTTCATGCCGCAATTCCCGAACAGGATGTATGGGGGAAAGGTCGCGCAAAATCAGGGCGACATGGACGAAATCTTTGAACGGACGCAGTCTCGACTGGCACATTTGCCTGGCGAAAAGATCTTTGTTCGGAAAAGATCTGCGGAAGCGGCATCCGCGGTGCCTGACGAAAGCCTGGATTTTGTCTACGTTGACGGCAACCACTACTATGACGGTGTTCGGGCGGATATATTGTCGTACCTAGGCAAGCTGAAAACCGGTGGTTTTCTTATCTTCGATGACTGGAACTGGCATGATGACGAGGGGAAAGCCTCGGTGAAGCAGGCCGCCTGCGATTTTATTGCAGCCAATCCTGGTTGTTTGCAGTTGGTCGATCTGCAAGCGGGTCAGGCCGTGTTCCTGGTCACGAACAACCGTCTGAAATCGTAGCAGGGGCGGCGTTTCTCGCCTGTGGTCATTGACTCACGCTGCATCTGCACAATAGGAGATGCCGGTCGGTCGCATTGAGCGACCCTCGCTGATTTCCCGATGGAGAACGAACGAAATGTCTGAACTGCGTGAAACCGCCATGACGTCAAAGGCCTGGCCTTTCGAAGAGGCGCGCCGGTTGCTCAAACGCTATCAGAAGTCTCCACCGGAGAAGGGCTTCGTTCTGTTCGAAACGGGATATGGCCCGTCGGGCCTGCCGCATATCGGCACTTTCGGTGAGGTGGCACGGACCACGATGGTCAAGCGCGCCTTCGAGGCCCTGTCGGACATTCCCACCAAGCTGATCTGCTTTTCGGATGATCTGGACGGAATGCGCAAGGTCCCCAGCAACGTGCCGAACCCCGAGGCCCTTGAAGCCTATCTGCAGCAGCCGCTGACTTCGGTCCCTGATCCGTTCGGCGAGTATCCCAGCTTTGGTGAACACAACAACGCCATGCTGCGTCGGTTCCTTGATACGTTCGGGTTCGAATACGAGTTCTATTCGGCGCGCGACTTTTATCGTTCGGGTCAGTTCGACGAAATCCTGAAGCGTGCAGTAGAACGTTATGACGACATCATGGCCATCATGCTGAAAAGCCTGCGCGAGGAGCGTCAGCAGACCTATTCGATCTTCCTGCCGATCCATCCGGAAACGGGCCGGGTTCTTTATGTGCCGATGAGAAAGGTGTGCGCCGAGACCTACACCGTCACCTTCGATGATGAAGATGGCAAGGAGTGGACGCTGCCAGTGACCGGCGGCAATGTGAAGTTGCAGTGGAAGCCGGATTTCGGCGCGCGCTGGGCGGCGTTGGGCGTCGACTTCGAGATGTATGGCAAGGAACATGCGACCAACGAAAAGATCTATGACGCGATCTGCCGGGCGCTGGGCGGCCGTGCGCCCGAGCATTTCTCGTATGAGCTGTTCCTCGATGAAAACGGGCAGAAAATCTCGAAATCGTCCGGAAACGGAGTTTCGATCGACGAGTGGTTGACCTATGCGCCGACCGAGAGTCTGGCCTATTTCATGTATCAAAAGCCGAAGACGGCAAAACGGATGCATTTTGACGTCATCCCGAAGGCATATGATGAATACCATCAGCAGTTGCGTGCCTACCCCGGGCAGGACCTGAAGGCTCAGTTGAACAACCCGGTCTGGCACATTCACGGCGGTGACGTGCCGGAATCGACGTTGATCGTACCCTTTGCAATGCTGCTGAACCTCGCGTCGGTTTCAGGTGCCGAAGACAAAGAGACGCTGTGGGGTTTCATCCGCCGCTATGCGCCCGAAGCCACGGCCGAAAGCCACCCGGACCTCGACAAGGCCGCCGGTTTTGCAGTGCGCTACTTCAACGACTTCGTGAAACCGACCCGCAAGCATCGGGCGCCGACGGAGCAAGAGCGCGAGGCGCTTGAGGCCCTGAAGTCGGCGCTTGAAGCCTATGACGGTCCGGTCGAGGACGAAGCTTTGCAATCGGTGGTCTATTCCATCGGCCGCGAGCGCTTTGACCCGATGCGCGGCTGGTTCACAGCCCTTTACGAGGTGTTGTTGGGCGCCAGCCAAGGTCCTCGGTTCGGCGGGTTCATCGCCCTTTATGGCGTCCCCGAAACGATTGCACTGATCGACAAGGCTTTGGCCGGAGACCTGGCCTGATTTGACCCGATACTGCATGGGGCTACCTTTCCGACAGGAGGTGGCCCCATGCGTCGACTTTTGCTTGCAGTTTCCCTGAGCGCCGGTCTGGCAAAAGCCGCAGTTGCCCAAAGTGGCGACATCGAAGCCAATATCGCGGCGCAGATTGAAGCCTTCAAGGCCGATGACTTCGCCACGGCCTTCACCTTCGCCAGCCCCAACATCCAGACAATGTTCCGCACGCCCGAGAATTTTGGCGCGATGGTGCGCAACGGCTATCCAATGGTCTGGCGCCCAGCTGAGATCCGATTTCTGGAATTGCGGCAGATCTCAGGGTTCTGGTGGCAGAAAGTGATGGTGGTGGATGCGAACGGCCGGGTTCACATCCTGGACTATCAGATGGTCCAGCTGGAAAACGGCTGGAAGATCAACGGGGTGCAACTGCTTGGCAACTCCGACCCATCCGCCTGACGCAACACCCACCGTCACGATGATATGAGCGACGGTTAATCCCTTTTCGATACTCAGACCAGCGTGTCCGGGCGGCTTCCGGATCCGAAATCTGGCATGCGCCATAGCCTGAAGAGTGGGCGCGTTTGGGAAAGGGTATTCAATGAACAAGGCAATCACCGACGGAATCGTTTTCACGCCGCCGCAATTCGCGAATGGTCTGGATGTGTGGTCCAGCGGCGATGGCACTCCGGGCTCACCGACCTATGACGGGTCTGGAACGGGAGTGTTCGTGCCTGCAGATGCGGAGTTTGGCGGTTGTCTTGAGATACTGAAGGTCAATGCCACGCAGCAACTGCGGTACATGGGGCAGACGCCGCTTCTGCCGGGCTGCTATTTGCAGATCAAGGCGCGGGTCAAAGCGATCAGCGGGCCATTGCCGCAGGTCCGGATCGCTGGATGGGCCGGAGGGGCCGGCGACGTGCACCTTTCCGGACTGACCGAACAGGGCCCGGCCATCCAGCTGTCGGGCTATGGCGTGGTGCACGAGGTCACCGCCATCGTCGGGATTGGACAGCGGCCGGGCGTGGACATGCCTTGGGGCATTTCAGCGCTATACGGGCATTTCGGCCTCGATATCGAGGGGGCAAACGGCGCGCTCGTTCGGATTGATGATATCGAAATTACCGATGTCACCGGGGTCTTCTTGCGCGACATGATCAGCCTTGTGGACGTGCGGGACTATGGCGCGTTAGGAGATGGTGTGGCCGACGACTCGGCCGCGTTTGAAGCGGCAGACCAAGCCGCGGGAGGTCGCCGCATCTATGTGCCGCAGGGAACCTATCACCTGGCACAGGATGTTGGGCTGGACGCAGAGGTCGACTTTGAGGGCACGGTCACGATGCCTGATGACAAGATGCTTCTTCTGACCAAGAATTTCGATCTGCCGACTTACATCTCCGCCTTCGGCGATGAAGCCCTGGCCTTCAAAAAGGCGTTTCAGGCGCTGCTGAACAACTCGGATCATGAATCGCTGGACCTGGGCGGCCGCAAGATCTCGGTGTCCGAGCCGATCGACATGCAGGCCGCCGTACCCAATCGCGGCAGCTACTCCACTCGCCGCGTGATCCGCAACGGGCAGTTCGACGTCAAGAGCAGCGCCTCATGGGACACCGAGACCTTTACCTCTGTCTCAACATACGATCCGGCGGATCCTTACAAGTTGTCCGGTGTGGCCAACGTGGCCAATATCCCGCTCGGGTCGTTGGTTCAGGGCAGCGGCGTTGGACGTGAGATCTATGTTCGGTCCAAGGATGAAGGTGCCGGTGAGATCACCTTGAACGCACCCATCTACGATGCGGCTGGCACTCAGACCTTCACGTTCGTTGATTTCAAGTACCTGTTGGATTTCTCGGGCTTCAGTGCGCTGCAGAAATTCGCGATGGAAGACATCGAGTTTCAATGCAACGGGCGCTGTAGTGCGATCCGCCTGTCGCCGGGCGGGAACACGTTCGTTTTGAAAAACTGCTTTGTCAGCCGCCCGTTGGACCGCGGAATCACTTCGATCGGGGTAGGGTGCCAAGGCATGTTGATCGACGGTTGCCAGTTCCTGTCCAGTGAGGAGTCTCTGGACGTGCCCGACCGCAGTTCGATTGCCATCAACGCCAATGCCAACGACGTCAAGCTGCGCCACAACCGCGCCGTTCGTTTCCACCACTTCGCGGTTCTGGGCGGAGACAACAACCTGGTTCTGGGCAACCATTTCTTTCAGGGCGACAGCGTGTCGAACGGTGTGCGCAATGCGGGTTTGGTGATGATCGGGGCCTACAACAGCTCTTCGATCGCCGACAATTATGTCGACAACTGTTTCATCGAGTGGAGCAATGAGCGCGATGCCGAACCCGACTACACCTCAGGCTATTCCTTCAGCGCCATGAGCATCACCGACAACATCTTCTATTCAAGTGATGTTGCCCCGTGGTTCGCCTATATCGTCGTGCGCCCGCATGGCGTCGGGCATTTCCTGAACGGAATGACGGTCACGGGCAACAAGTTCCGAACGGCGAACGGGTCAATCGACCGCGTGGACAAGGTTGATACAACTTTTGCCGATCTGAATCCTGATCGGCATGTGAATGTCACGTTCGCAGACAACACGTATCACAACGTGACAATCAAGACCGCGAACCCGCTGCGGGTCCGACACGAACAGAATACGGCGGCCTCTGCCTGGACGGTGGACTCGGATGGTGCATTCCCCTTTGGTGGGCAGGCCCGCAGCTGTGACAGCGTCGTCGTTTTGGACGGGCTGAGAACCGCCCTTGGAACCCTGCGCTATTCGGCCCCCTATGTTCAGTTGCAGCAGGGGACAAACCAGGACCAGATCAAGTTGCGTTGGTCCGAGGCCTTGAGCGGTGAAGTTTCGGTGATCATGCGGATCGAGGTCTGATCCGTGTCGGCCGGTCGCTTTTGAGGCGGCCGGCGCGCTGCATTCAGAACTCGCGCCACAGCGCGAATCTCAGGCCCGGCCTGTCCTGGGCGGCGTTACGCTCGACCCCGATTATCCAGGTGTTTGGGCCGGTTTCGGATCGAAACATCGCCGAGGGCCGCGCGCTCCAATAGAGCGGGCGGCCAGGTACATAGGACGTTTCGATTTGGAGCAGGGGATTGACCCGACGGTGCGACGACAAACCCACTGTCAGGTCCAGTTTGCGGATCAGAGCGTCATGGCTTCGGTATTCCAGCGCGGCATCAGCCGCCATCCAGCCACTGCCATATCGGGCCTGAAATCCTTTGCCCCAAGACAGGGTTGCCTTGTACATCGCCCATGCGCGGGTTTCACGGTGATGCGCGCCGACACCTAACTCGGCCGCCAGCCGCCCACCGTTGGAAAATTCGGCAACCGGTAGGCGCGCAAACACCACGGCATGACCGTAGAGGTCCTGATGCTCTTCCGCGTCCAAACCCAGCGTCAGGTTTGGGCGGATGCCCCATTCCCCATAGAGCGAGGACTTGAAGCGGATGTCCCTCCCGGACTCGGAAAACGCCGTCAGGGCCAACGAAGTGAACGAGGCGCCTTTTTCACGCAGCCACGCCCCGGCGACGGCCGGAGTCGAAAACACAAGGCTTGCACACAGGAAGGCGATCAGGCGGGCCATTGGCGCAGGATCATCAACCTTGGTTAACGGAAGGTTAGCGCTCGGTTCATTTTTCGGAAACTTTTTCGCGCCAGCTCAACGAAAGGCAGGACGTTTGAAAAACCTGTGCTAGGCTTGGGTCAGACAAGGGAGATGACCGATGCCGAAGATATCAAAAGACGCCAGTGTTCAGACCGTTATCACCACTTTCGAAATGACCCCCGGAACCTGCCAGGACCTGCTGGAAGCGTTGACCGACGCCTATGCGAACTTCATTTCCAAGCAGCCCGGTTTTGTCGCGGCCGGACTGCATGTCAACGATGCCCAGACCCGCATCGCGAACTATTCGCAGTGGGAGCGGCGGGAAGACTTTCTGGCCATGCTGCGAACGCCTGAAATGCGCGAGCGTAACCGCAAGATCAACGAATTGTGCAAAAGCTTCGAGCCGGTGATGTACGACGTGGCCGAAACATTTGACTGATCCTGACCTGAATCAAGGTCAGAAGACTTTGGCTACTGCTATCTGAACGCGAAACTCAAGGAGGCGCCAGCCATGTATCACAATATTCTTGTCCCGATTTCCTTCGATGCCGAGCGTGACACGTCGGGGCCGCTGAAGCTGGCCAAGCTGTTGGCGACGCCAGATGCCAAAGTGACCCTGTTGCATGTTGTCGAGCATATTCCGGACTACGCAATCTCTTATATGCCGGCCGAATACCTGACCGAGGCGCGGCGCGCGATCCAGGATGAGCTGAACATTCTGGCTGCCAAGCTGCCGAACGCCAAAGGCGTTGTGGTCGAGGGCCATTCGGGGCGCACGATTCTGGATTGGGCGGAAACCAACAAACCTGACCTGATCATCATGGCGTCGCACCGACCGGGGATGCAGGATCTGTTGCTCGGCTCGACCGCGACGCATGTGGTGCGTCACGCCAGTTGCGCAGTTCACGTCGTTCGCTGATCTGATGGCGGGCAAAGGTCTTCGCGTGTCATCTTCCACGCTTTGCCGAACCCGCCATTGAGAAGCCCATCGACAATCTCAAAACGCACAAAACGGAAATCCGCGAAGTCGACATATAGCCCGGCCTTCGGACGCTGTGACAAGTAGCGTGCCCGAAGCGCGGTATGCTCCTCGGTCGCCCGTGGGATCGGGCGCGCCGTACAGTGCAGGGTCAGCCGGGGATGGGTCAGTGGATCACCTTTGTCAGCGGGCTCGCCGATCAGCAACGCGCAGGCCGGATTTGCCTCCAACGCGCGTGAGTGCTCCGCCAGATCCGAGATCAGGGTGAGCGGCCATCCAGCACTGTCGGTGGCCAGTGCTATGCGGCTGATCGACGGCAGTCCGTTGTCCGGATGCACCACGGCAAGCGCGGCAAAACGGGCCTGCGCGATGAGATCAAGGGCCAGTTCCCGTGCAGTCTCGTCGACCGGTTGAAATGGGTTTCGAGTGTTCACGTGGCGCCCTCGCTGGATTGCGTCATTCCGATGCCTCGGCTTTGCCACATAGTTGGTGTATCGCCAAGCTTATGAAGCTGAAGACAACCGTATACAACGAACCCGCACCAGACCCGCGCTTGGCACGTCGACAGCGCAAGGCTGATGCCCTGCGCCGACATGCGCTGTCCCCGCTGCGCATTCTGCTGATGGTGCTGGCCCTACCGCTGACGACGGGGATGATCGCGCTGGGCGTATATCTCCGGACCTCGGATCTGGAGCGGACCGAAGCCGTGATGCACCTTGTGGCGCTGGCTGGTTGCGACGCGGCACGCTCCGTTGGTCTTGGACCGATGCGCGAGGGACAGCTTGGGTACCACAAACGCAACGACCCTGATGGCGACGGGATCGCATGCGAGTCCACTGTCCGGGCCGCGACGCGGTCGGCTGTGCCGGTCCAGGCACCTGCGTCCACGCAAAACGCGGCGCCCAAACCGCGGGCTGTCGGAAACGCCAAATTTGTCCGCCCCTGACGGCCATTGAAGACACCTATCTTCATGGTTGAACCTTTTCGCGCACATGATCGCGTTGCCTGTGTCCCTGCGTGATTTGGGCAGGACGTGGTAGGATCATACCGTCCGCTGGCAGTTTGCCGCGGTTCGGGGTCTGGACCCCATGCGAGGGAGGACAACCATGTTTGCACGCATTACCCAGTTCAAGATGAAGCCCGGCACCCGCGAGGCCGCCACGGCCCGAATGAACGATCTTAAGGATCAGATCATGGGCATGCCCGGTATGCACTGCTTTACGAATGTGATGAACGAGGATGGCAGTGGCTATGTGATCTCGGTCGTCGAAAGCGAGGCGACATCAAACGCAAACGCCCCCAAGGTTGCCGAGTTGTGGGGCCAGTTTGCCGAGTATCTTGAAGGACCTCCGACGCCGATGGGGTATGATGTCATCGCCCATTGGGACAAGGGGTGACATCGGCCGTCACCCGGGGATGGCCTGATGCCTTACAAGATCACGCCGCGAATTGCAGCCGAGCTTATCGTGCACGAAGCCATCGTGCGTGAAGCCTATCTGGATTCCGTTGATGTCTGGACCTGGAGCGTGGGGATCACGTCGGCCTCGGGCCACACGGTCTGGCCGCGTTATCTGGACAACCCCCAGACCTTGCGGCGCTGCTTTGAAGTGTATGAGTGGGCTATCCGCACCAACTATCTGCCTGCGGTGGAAACGGCCTTTGCCGGCCACGCCCTGACAGAGGCGCAGTTGGGCGCGGCCTTGTCCTTTCACTACAACACCGGGGCCATAGACCGGGCCGTATGGGTGCGCAGGTGGAAGGCCGGGGATGTGGCCGGTGCTCGACGCGCGATCATGTATTGGCGGCGGCCGCCTGAAATACGCCCACGGCGGCGCAAGGAGCGCGCTCTGTTCTTCGATGGCGTCTGGTCGGGCACGGGCACCGGAACCGAGTACCAGGTGCGAAAACCGTCCTATCGGCCAGACTGGTCCAGCGCGGCAACGGTGCTGATCGGCGACGTTCTGCAAGACCTGTTCGGTTAGGCCCGACAGGTCATGCTTGCTTGCGAAATCCTTGCCGGCCCGTCAGGATCGGCGTCATGACCCGGGACGAATTCAACGCTTTCTGCGCCTCTCTGAAGGCCACGAGCCACGTCGTGCAGTGGGGCAATGCGGATGTGTGGAAGGTGGGCGACAAGGTGTTCGCGATCTGCGGCTGGAACGACGGCAAGGACGCCTTTACCTTCAAGGCCACCGACCTGGCCTATGAGGTGCTGCAGGATCAGCCCGGCATCCGGCCCGCGCCCTATCTGGCCTCGCGCGGCATGAAATGGCTGCAGGTTTATGACGAACGCGGGATGAGCGACGCGTCCCTGCGCGACCACATCGTGACGTCCTACGAGATGGTCGTGGCCAAGCTGACGAAAAAGATGCGGGCCGAGCTGGGGCTTTAGCCCTTCATCGCCTGCAGCAGTTCGATCAGCCGCTTGCGGTCATCGTCATCGGCATAGTCGCCCGCGGCCAACCGTTCGGCGATGCGCAGGCGTAGACGCTCGTGCTGGGTGCGCACCTCTTCGCCTGCGGTTTCGGCCAGCGTCTTCATGATCACCGCCACCGCCTGCTGGCGCTTGGTGGTGGGGTTGGCGATGTAATCGACCAGGCTCTGCTGCCCGGAATCGAGGATGTTTTCGGCCAGCGCCCGCAACTGCTCGCCATTGGGCAGCAGCGGGGCGGGAGTGCCTTCTGGCGGCAGGATCTCGGGCGCGCTGCGCGGGGTTTCAGCCAGGGCGTTGGCGCCGTCGACGAAGGCCTCGGTGATCATGCGGGTGATCTTGATCGCGCGCGGGTCCTTGAACAGGGTCGAGGCGATGGCCACGCCGTAATCGGTATAGACCCACGGGTTGACCCGCCGCCCACCGCGGCCCTTGGGTTTTGAAATCACATTCCGTGATATCAAATCCGCCACCTCGGCATCGGTCAGCTGAAAGCGGTAGCCCTCGAACAGGTCCTTGTTGCGCGAGACGGCCTGATTGAAGGCGCTGACGGATTTTCCGTAGAACCGCGCCAGATCCTCGGCCAGCACCACGCGGGTGCCACGCACCCGGTGAATGGCGCTTTGGACCTCATGCATGGAGGGCAGGTTCTTGGCGTTCGTCATGGCACCCGTTTGGAATCACAATTTGTGATTTCAAACGTGGAGGAGGGAGGGGTGGGTGGCAAGGGTGGAATATGAACAGGTATAACGCGACTGTGGCGGTATGGTGATTTCATCAGACGTACGATTTCCCTTGAGTTCTAGATCTATCTATGATTTCTAGAGCCTAGATTGGAGGTTCTAGATGAAAGAAATTAAAGTATCAACCGACGTCTTTGCTTTGATCTGGTCGTTGCGAATTCGCGGCGAAGAAAACGAAGACGATATTCTTAGAAGGGTTTTGAGCCGGGAGGATAAAAAATCACCAGAGGCAACGCAGCAAAAGTCCAATGATAGACTCGGTTTGGTAGATCGTCGATTTGGAGTGCAATTCAGCGAAGGCTTCCAGATACACAGAACGTATCTAGGAAAAGAGTACCAAGCAATCGTAGTTGGCGGGCAGTGGCAGATTGCTGGATTAAGTGGCAGATATTCAACGTTAAATGAGTTAAGCCGCGCGATCGGAACAAAAACTGAAAACGCATGGGCCAATTGGTTCTTTATTGATGCAGCCGGTCGACGCAAACCCGTTTCTGTTCTTCGAGATCCAAATACTGTAACCACTAGAAACCAAAAAAAAGCGGCCACTCAAAGGAGTAGTGATGACATGATGGCGCCCGATGCAAGATGGTGTGACGATGTTAGGTCAGCCTTAGATGAATTGGGTGGCAGGGCGCACCTGTCGAAGATTTACGAGAAAGTGGAAGAAATCAGACAAAGTGCAGGTAGATCTACGCCTAAGAGTCTAGAGGAAGTGGTTCGGAAAGAACTTGAAATGCGATCATCTGACTCGGAAGTTTTTGACGCAGCGCGAGGAGAGGATTGGTTTTGTTTGCCCGAGGGCAAAGGAGCGGGAATTTGGGCCTTAAGAAACTAGCTCCCAGTCACTGGTAGCTTTCAGCCGTCTGAGTTATCGCTTCCTTCTCTTCACATTCCCACCCCGCTGCCCGGGCCGCCCAGCCGTTGACCGTCCCTGCGAGCGAATTGCGTCTTCCGAGGCTTTCTCGACTGCCCATTGCCGCGCCATGGGGTCGTCGGCGACGGCCAGATCGACAGCTTCCAGACGCTTGATTTCGTCGCGGATGCGGGCGGCCTCTTCGAATTCCAGGTTCTCGGCCGCCTTGCGCATCTGCTCGCGCAACCCGTCCAGATGGGCCTCGAGATTGGCGCCGTGCATCGGTTTGTCGATGGTGGCGGTGACGCGGTTCATGTCCACGTCGCCCTGATAGAGACCGGCCAGAACGTCCTCGACATTCTTCTTCACCGTCTCGGGCGTGATGCCGTGCTCCTCGTTATAGGCGATCTGCTTGGCGCGGCGGCGGTTGGTTTCTTCCAGCGCGCGCTCCATGCTGCCGGTGATGCGGTCGGCATACATGATGACGCGGCCCTCGGCGTTGCGCGCGGCGCGGCCGATGGTCTGGATCAGCGAGGTTTCCGAGCGCAGGAAGCCCTCTTTGTCGGCGTCCAGAATGGCGACCAGACCGCATTCGGGAATGTCGAGCCCCTCGCGCAGCAGGTTGATGCCCACCAGCACGTCGAAGGCCCCCAGCCGCAGGTCGCGCAGGATCTCGATCCGCTCGATCGTGTCGATGTCGGAATGCATGTAGCGGACCTTGATGCCCTGTTCGTGCATGTATTCGGTCAGGTCTTCGGCCATGCGTTTGGTCAGCGTGGTGACCAGCGTGCGGAACCCCTTGGCCGAGACCTTGCGCACCTCGTCCAACAGGTCGTCGACCTGCATCTCGACGGGGCGGATTTCAACCTCGGGGTCCAAAAGGCCCGTGGGCCGGATCACCTGTTCAGTGAAAACGCCGCCGGTCTGCTCCAGTTCCCACTTGGCCGGCGTGGCGCTGACGAATACCGACTGCGGGCGCATGGCGTCCCATTCCTCGAACTTGAGGGGACGGTTGTCCATGCAGGAGGGCAGGCGGAACCCGTGTTCGGCCAGCGTGAACTTGCGCCGGTAGTCGCCGCGATACATGCCGCCGATCTGCGGCACCGAGACGTGGGATTCGTCGGCGAAGACGATGGCGTTGTCGGGGATGAATTCGAACAGGGTCGGGGGCGGCTCGCCCGGTGCGCGGCCGGTCAGATAGCGCGAATAGTTCTCGATCCCGTTGCAGACGCCGGTGGCTTCGAGCATCTCCAGGTCGAAATTGGTGCGCTGTTCCAGCCGCTGAGCTTCGAGCAGCTTGCCCTCGCCCACCAGCTGATCCAGCCGCTGGCGCAGCTCCTTTTTGATGCCGAGGATCGCCTGCTGCATCGTCGGTTTCGGCGTGACGTAGTGCGAGTTCGCGTAGACGCGGATCTGCTCCATCGTGTCGGTGCGCTCGCCGGTCAGGGGGTCGAACTCGGTGATCGCCTCCAGTTCCTCGCCGAAGAACGAGAGTTTCCACGCGCGGTCTTCCAGGTGGGCAGGCCAGATTTCCAGGGAATCGCCCCGCACCCGGAAGCTGCCGCGCTGGAAGGCCTGATCGTTGCGGCGGTATTGCTGGGCCACCAGATCGGCCATCACCTGCCGCTGGTCGTATTCGTTCCCGACCTTCAGATCCTGTGTCATCGCCCCGTAGGTCTCGACCGATCCAATGCCGTATATGCACGACACCGAGGCCACGATGATCACGTCGTCGCGTTCCAGCAGCGCCCGGGTGGCCGAGTGGCGCATCCGGTCGATCTGTTCGTTGATCTGCGATTCCTTCTCGATATAGGTATCGCTGCGCGGCACATAGGCCTCGGGCTGGTAGTAGTCGTAGTACGAGACGAAATACTCGACCGCGTTGTCCGGGAAGAAGCCTTTGAACTCGCCGTAAAGCTGGGCCGCCAGCGTCTTGTTGGGGGCCAGGATGATGGCGGGGCGCTGGGTTTCCTCGATCACCTTGGCCATGGTGAAGGTCTTGCCGGTGCCCGTGGCGCCCAGAAGCACCTGATCGCGCTCGCCGTCCAGGACACCGGCGGCGAGTTCCTTGATGGCCGTTGGCTGATCCCCGGCCGGTGCAAACTCCGTATGCATGACGAACCGCTTGCCGCCCTCAAGCTTCAGGCGGGCGCGGACATCGTCGACGGTCAGCTGGGTTTTGTCAGAATGTGCATAGGGCATCGGCAGGCTCCGCTTGGGCTTCTTACATTTGTTCTTATTTTGTCCGCATGCAACCCCTGCAGCGCCGGTCATTTGCATGGCCCTGCGGCATTTGCAATCTTGTCCCCGCCCGCACTCTGACGCATAAACGGTCGCGACCAACCGAGTATGGAGAGGCGACATGCGCGCACGGATTTACCAGCCTGCAAGAAATGCGATGACGTCGGGTATGGCCAAGACCCGCAAATGGGTTTTGGAATTCGCGCCTGCGTCGGCGCGCGAGGTTGATCCGCTGATGGGCTGGACATCGTCTTCGGACACGCAATCCCAGGTTCGCCTGAAGTTCGACACCAAGGAAGAAGCGTTGGACTATGCCAAGGATCATGGCATCGAAGTTCTGGTCAGCGAACCGCACAAGCGCAAACCCAACCTGCGCCAGCGCGGGTATGGCGAGAATTTTGCAACAGACCGCCGCGGTCCCTGGACCCACTGAATGATTGACATCCGCGAGGCGGATCCGACTTCGGCTGCCCTGCGGCCGGTGGTCGAGGCGCATTTCGCGCACAGCGAAACCGCGGGACCCGCCGAAAGCAATCACACAATGGATGCCGAGGCGCTCTCTGGGCCGGATATTCGGTTCTGGGCCCTGTTCGACGACGACGAGCCTGTGGGGTGCGGCGCATTGAAGGCTTTGCCGGACGGGACGGCCGAGGTGAAGTCCGTCCATATCCTGGCCAAAGCACGTGGGCGCGGGTTGGCGCGGACGATGATGAACCACCTGGCCGAAAGCGCCCGCGCCGACGGAATCTCTGCTCTGGTTCTGGAAACCGGCGCTGCCCATCTGGCCGAGTACGACGCCGCACGCAAACTCTATGAAGCGTTGGGATACAGCTATTGCGGTCCGATCTTTGGGTATCACGACGATCCCAACAGCGCGTTCATGCGCTTGGCTCTTGAACCCCGGCTCTAAACCGATCAAGAAGGGCCCAGCGGTCCCGTAGCTCAACTGGATAGAGCAGCTGACTTCTAATCAGCAGGTTGAGGGTTCGAGTCCTTCCGGGATCGCCAGTTACTGATCCAAGTGACGTTCGAGATCCAAAGTCGGTTTTTGCGACAAAAAAGCGGTTTTTTTGGAATTGCGCTCGAACCTGCTTTGCCTTTAGCGCTGATCTTTCAACGGCTTATTCGCGATGCGGCGGTTCATTCAATCTGACCGGGTCCGATAGCACAGCCGCAAGCCGTTGCCTGATCATCTGGACCGGTATGCCGAAGTTTTGTCCCCAGGCGGGGACTGCACCCGCTGCGGCGGCAAAGCAAGCCGAAACCCTGATCGTGCAATGGCGTCTCCACTACACTACCGTCAGGCCACACAGCGCATTGGCTGACGTCTGCCCGCATCAGAAATCATCGCTTGATGGGCCGAAGGCCCGCGACGAACTGAAAATCGAAGCGGACCACCCTGTAGGGGCGCCTCAACTAGACAAGCCACAACACAAGGCAACATGCGATTGATCCGAGGGACAGGCTCCCAACAACCAATTGCAAGTGGAAGCGAGATGCCGGTTGGGCGCTGTGCGCTTCCAATCGGGAATATACGCGGCGGGCGTTTATCCAAGCTCCCCAATAGATCAGCAGCGAGATCAACACAAAAAGAGTGGCTGCGGCTTTTGCCAGCCACTCGGGTTCGACGGCGGAAAATACGGCCTTGAGGCCGAGGGCGATGGCCACGCAGGCCATCCCGGTTCTCATCCAACCCGCAAACGTGCGCTCATTTGCCAAAATGGTGCGGTCTTCGGCCCAGTCGGTCCGCTCCTCGGCCAAGTTTTGGCTTTTCGTGCTTTTGTCAGACATTGCCGCCCTTTGGACTGCTCACCAGATCGGAATGTGAAGGCTTGCCGGTTTTTCGGCAAGCCTTCACAAGACCTTAAACGCGCACAGTTGGGTCGCAAAAGGACACACGCGCCTGGTCACCGCGTCAGCTTGATTTCGAGATCGCCCGCAGCATCCAAGCTGCCTGCTCATGAAATGCCGAACGTTCGGTCGCCAGATCTTCGGTCACGACGTCTTTGCGGCTTCCTGCAAGCTCGGTCAGGGCGTGCAGGCGGTGCGCCACTCGCTCGTGATCAGCAGCCAGATCTTCGATCATGTCGGCGGCGGACAGGTCCCCTTCGCGATCCTTGATGGCCGAGAAATCGAGGATGTCGGACATGCGCGAGGGCGCCAGATGTCCCAGCGCGCGGATGCGTTCCGCGATCTCATCAGCGGCGGCGAACATGTTTTCGTACTGTTCTTCGGTCAGCTTGTGGATCGAATAGAACAGCGGGCCTTCCACGTTCCAGTGATACGCATGTGTCTTGAAGGTCAGCCGGTAGGTATCGGCCAGAACATCAGCCAGACCCTTGGCCAAGGGCGCGGTGTCGCGCACGCCAGTGGAAACGGGGTTTTCGTTCGGGACAACGTTCAATGCGTCGGTCATGACAACTCCTTTTTTCTACTGGGGAAGAAACGTCCAAAACCGGATTTTGTTCCACTTTCGGCGGAAAAATCAGGTGACGGTGGGCATCCCGCCATCAGCGGAATAGTCGATTGACACCCGCAGCAAGGTCGGAACGGCGACGTCAGCCGCCGCCTGCAGCGCAGGAGCAAGTTTGCTGTGACTTTCGATATCGTGGTAGACCCAGCCAAAGGATCGGGCCAGTGACTCCCAATCGGGGTTGCCGAAGGAAAACTCGCGCGCACCTGGCTGTTTTTCGTCGATCAGACCATAGCCGTTGTCTTCCCAGATCAGAACGGTAATGGGCACGCACAACCGGGCCGCCGTCTCCATCTCCTGAACGTTCATCAGGAAGTCCCCATCACCACAAACGGCGATCACCCGACCCTCGTCCAACAGACGGGCAGCCTCAATCGCTCCGGGCAGCGCAAGGCCCATACCGGCCAGACCGTTCGGAATGATGATTTGACCCGCCCGGCGTGCTTGAACCTTGCTGGCGACCCAAAGCTTGTGCAGGCCAACGCCAGACAACAGAACGTCGCTTTCGCGAAGCGTTTCGGAAATCGCCTGACAAATGTCCGACGGCGCGACACAGGCGGCATCGGAAGCTGTTGGTCCACCTTCCAGCGAGGCTTCAATCCTCCGCTGGAGACCTTTGAACCAGCTTTGCGTGGGACGTTCGGCCGTGGCCTTCACCAGAACGTCGATGCAGTGCGGAAGGTCGCCTGTCAGAGCGGCCTTTACCGGCCAGTCCACATCAACAGTCGAGGCCACGTCCGAGATCTCGAGAACCGGCTTCTTACCGCCCATCGAGATGTTCGAGGGTGGATATTCAACCGGGTCAAACCCGATTGCAATGATCAGGTCGCACAGGTCGAAGGCTTCTGATGCCAATTCTTTGCCCGGCTGACCGATCGAATGCAGCGAGAGCGGGTGCCCCGGAGGCAGAGCGCCTTTGGCCATGAATGTCGTGACGACCGGGGCAGACAGGCTTTCCGCAAGTGCCCGAACGTCGCTTGCGGTGCCGGATCGGATCACCCCGTGTCCTGCAAGGATCAAGGGCTTTTTCGCCTCAGCCAGCAGGCGCGCGGAACGGATGACCGCATCGGCTGCCGGTCGTACCTCCGCTGGCGGCGGGGCCACGAAAGGTTCGGCCAGAATCGGGACCTCGGCCAGATCTTCGGGCAGGGAAAGATGGACGGCTCCGGGTTTGTCGAGCTTGCTCAACCGCACGGCCTCGGCCACGACTTGGGGAATTTCATCCGCAACCATCAGCGTTCGGCTCAACTTGGTGACTGGCGCGAAGAGTGCTTCGAGATCGATGATCTGATGGCTTTCGCGGCCCAGCCTGGACCGCGCACCCTGTCCCGTGAGGGCGATCAGCGGCACATGGTCAAGCGTGGCGTCAGCCACACCGGTGACAAGGTTGGTCGCACCAGGTCCAAGTGTCGAGAGGCATACCGCCGGGTTCCCCGTCAATCGACCGTGAACCGATGCCATGAACGCCGCCGATTGCTCGTGCCGGCACAGGACGAAGTCGATGCTCGACTGGTCGATTGCGGCGATCAGATCGGTTGTTTCCTCACCCGGAACACCGAAGGCACAGGTCACGCCGTTGGCCTCGAGGCAGGCAATCAGCAATTCGGCGGCGGTTTGGGCATGGACGGCATCTTTCATAGGGCTTTGAACCTCGGGGTACTGTTTCAGGGAGTGCGGATGAGCCGGGGTTTACCCACGGATCAGTCGCAAGATCAGCGAACCGATGAACAGGACCAGAAAGATCACGAAAAGGATTTGCGCGATACCGGCCGAGGCCGACGCGATGCCGCCAAACCCGAAGATGCCAGCAACGATAGCAAGTGCGAAAAAGATCAGCGCCCAAGACAACATGGGATTTCCTTTCATTTTGTGACTACTGACGGGTCAACGCTTGAAACCCCAGATTGGTTCCGGATCATTTTGGTGGAACAATTGGCGACCGCCCGCGTTAGGTCGATGAAAGGAGATCTGACATGACACAGAAAACGGCGAAGAAGGCCCCTCAGGACACTCCGCATGTAGAGATGGCGGCGCGGATCGACGAAGTGGCCAAGGAGGCCAAATCAGCGTTGGAAGATGGCGTAACCGCAACGCGTGACACGTTGAAGACGGCGCGCGACGAGGCGCAAAAACAGCTGACACAGACATCCGAGAAAAGTGTCGCATTCGTGCGTGAGAACCCGGGTCTGGCAATGGTCGGAGCGTTGGGCGTGGGTGTCCTGCTGGGCCTCGCGCTGCGCAAGGCGGACCGCAGTTAGAACACGCGGTACACTGCGACCGATATGGGCATCGAATACGTATTGCCGGCCATGCTCGGCTTGGGTTTGGCCGGTCTACTGATCTGGTTTTTCATCAGGAATCGCTGACAGCGCTATTCGTCACTGCCACGCCAACCAGCCCGCCATCCCAACGACCCAAAGCGCCTCAGCCGCGCTTTGGGTCTTCTTCTATTTCGGGTTTGATCTGGGCGTAGGCCAGCATCGTGAAGACAGCGGTTCCTCCGATGATGTTGCCGGCGAGAACGGGTAGGAAAAAGCTGAAAACGGCTGCGCCTACTGGCAACTGCCCCTGAAGCATCAGAACCGCCATTTCCACCGATCCGGCAACGACGTGGGTAAAGTCACCGGCCGCAATCATCCAAGTGAAGATGACGATGACCAGCACCTCGTTGTTCTGTGCCGAAGGCAGCATCCAAACGATCGCCGCAATTAGGATTCCCGCCGGTATTCCGCGCAGAAAGCCAACCCAGGCGCCCATGCCGGTGGCGTGGTGGCTCAGGTCGTTGATGACCGAGACGAGCTGGGGCGACAACACCGGCGTATGGATCAGGAAGGCAGATATCGCAAACGCCCCCAGCACATTGGCACCCAGTACGATTGCCCACAGCCTCGCGGTTTTGGTGAAGCAGGCAACGGACGGATTTATCATGGCTGGAACAACAGTCGTAATCGTGTTTTCGGTGAATAGCTGCATCCGCCCCAAAATGACCAGGACAAAGCCGAGGGAATAACCCAGGTTCTCGATCAGAAAGCGCCCGCTGGTTTCGGGCAGATGTGCTCGCAAGATCGCTTCGCCGAGCACCGAAAAGCTGATCAGCACGCCTGCGGCAATCCCGGACCAGAACAACGCTTTGGTCGGGCGGTCCAGTTCCTCCTCGCCGTTTTGGCGGATGGTCTCGAATATCAGGCGCGGAGACAGGCCGGACGCTTCTTCGACCGCTTCGCGCTCACTTTCTTTCTCGACAAGATCTTTTCGCGGCGCTTTGATTTTATCGGACATTTTGACCCCATGTATCGACCTTCAAACCCAACGTTCTGCCGGTCGTTTTGGTTCCGTCAGGTACAAAGTTCCTCAAACCTTCTGAAAGAACTGGGATCACGCCCAGATCTTTGTCGGGAACTTTCGGCTACCTATCGCGTTGTTTCCTCGTAGGAACAACGACACGTAATTCGAAAGGAACTTCGGTATGGTGGAAGTATATGGCATTGGCGGTCTGATCGTCCTGGTTTTGTCGATCTGGGCCATAATCTCGATCATCGGTTCGTCTGCGACGACCGGTGCGAAAATCCTGTGGGTCCTTTTCGTTCTGTTGCTTCCGGTCATCGGATTCATCTGCTGGCTGATCTTTGGCCCGAAGGCCGCGCGCAGCGCGATCTGATCAGTTCGGAAATTGTCAGTACAAAAACAAAGCGCGGCATCGGCCGCGCTTTTTTCGTTCAAGGATATTGGGGGCACAATGCGCCCTGCGCCGACTCACCCAGGATCTGAACCGACCTTCAAGCCGTTCCCACTGAAATCGATGGATGCGATCTTGCGTGCAAGATCTGCGGCCGTGAAAGGCCGTATCAGAGCCGCGCATTCAAATTGCGCTTGCACCTCGGGGGACGGGTCCAGCAGCAACAGTGCACTGCCGCGTTCAACCAACAGCCGCGCGACGGCGTCAAATGACGTCTCACTTCTGCGATAGCTCAGAACGCTCAGGGCCGGGGCGAATTCGGGGTCCTGCCAGAAATGCCCGCCCGCGTGCAGCTCGCGGATATGGACAATGCGATCGGGCGAAACTCCGGGGATGGCGTCACTGATGTCCGCTGCTTCGATAAAGTTTTCCGTAACAATTAAAACATCTGCTACGCTGCGGGAAGAGGCTTCCATAAATACCATCCTGAAATCTGTTCGATGCCACCGTAGGGCAATCCCGCAGCGCCGCAATAAACTATGACACAGCAACGAAAAATTTCTCTGATCGCATGTGCGGACTGTCCGCTGAGGCAGATGGATGTCTTCCTGCCGTTCTCGGAAGACGACCTGCGGTTCATGCAGGGGTTCAAAACCGGCGAGATGCAGGCCGAACCCGGAACACAGCTGTTCATCGAGGGTGCGAAATCCGCGCATCTGTTCACGGTTCTGAGCGGGATGGGCGTTCGTTACAAAACGCTGGAAAACGGTCGTAGGCAGGTCATCGGCTTTGTGCTTCCCGGCGATCTGGTCGGGTTGCAGGCTGGGGTCATGGGCGAGATGCGGCACTCCGTCGAAGCGACAACCGCGATGCGGCTGTGCGTGTTCAATCGCTCGCGGCTGTTCGAGTTGTATCAGAACCAGCCTGATCGGGCCTTTGACCTGACATTCCTGGCAGCCGTCGAAGAGCATTTCCTGGGCGACGCCCTGACAACCGTCGGCCAGCGCGGCGCGATCGAGAAGATCGCGTGGAGCCTGCACCGCTTCTACACAAGGTCGCAGGCCGTCGGATTGGCCAAAGGCTTGCGGTGTCCGCTGCCCTACCGGCAGCAGGATCTTGCGGATGCGTTGGGCTTGTCGCTGGTTCACACGAACAAGACCCTGCGCCGGCTGAAGGATCTCGGTCTGGCCGAGTGGTCCAACAATGTGCTGCAGATCAACGATCTTGAGGGTCTGGCCGAGCTTGGCTTGGTCGAAATCACCGAACCCGTTCCGCGCCCGCTGATCTAAACGTGGTGGATGGACAGGAATTAAAGAACCGCCGACCGAAAAATCGGCCGGCGGCTTGATCACATGCTTTGCGACCGAGGAGCCGTTTTACGACCCTTCGTAGGCCGGCATATCCTTCAGCATCTCCTTGTCAGCGTGAACGAAGGCATAGGTGGTATCACCATCGACTTCACGCATCAGCGACACGCGCGAGAAATCGATCAGAACATCCTTTTCCCCCAAGCCGAGGAACCCGCCGACGCCGATCACGGCACCATCGACCGATCCGTCCATGTCTACCACGACCTCTTCGATCTCGCCGATCCACTCTTGCGAGACGTCATAGACGCGCATGCCGGTCAGGTCTTCGGCCGGGATCGTGCCTTGGGCAACGGGGACATAACCCTCGATGTCGATGGTGGTTGGATCAACCGCATCAGCCATCTGTCCGGCTTTTTCGTTGATGTACTCACCGGTTGCTTCGGCTGCCTGGTCGACGTCTTCCGCCGTGTTCTGCGCAGCGTTCTTGATATCCTGCGCGGTATTGGACAGCGCATCACCGGCTGCCTCGGCTGCCTCTTCCAGGTTCTTGCCGACTTCTTCGACATTCGAGCTTTCTGCATAGGCCGATGCCGACATCACCAGAACGATCGAAGTTGTGGTCAGAAAACGTTTCATAGCTCACTCCTTTGGTCTGTTCTGACCGCATTTCCCGCGGTCTTGTTGAACAAACGAATGACGCCGCAACTTGTTCCCAAAAGAATGCAAAAATATTTGTTTTAAAAAGAAAAAACCGCGCATCTGCGCGGTTTGACAAGCCGTGTCCAGATACTCAGACCGGGTGCAGCGGATCGGAAGATCTGGACAGAACCATGTAGTGTTCGTCGTCGGGAATATTGCGTAACTCGGCGAATGGAAAACTCAGGATATCTGGTCGCCCGTCGATCAAGAGAAACCGCAGAGCCTTGGTGTCAGGGTCGAACTCAATATCCTTGAATCTGCCCAACTCACCAGTCGAGTCAAACACTGGGTTGCCCTGCAACTTCGTAAACCATCGGAAGTTGCTACCGGGTGGCGTGGGTTGGGGGCTTTGGCGGAGGGCGTCATTCAGGACCGCCCCCATCACAACCGGTGCAATCGCGTTTCCGAAAGGCCCTACGACCAGGGGCGGCAGACCTTCGATGTCCACTGCAAGGGGATTTTCGTCTTCTTTGCGCTGACGAAGGTGATCCAATTGTTGTTGGGAGAACGCGCACTCTATCTCGCTTGCGCCAAGATCGAGCGTATCGGCCGTGAACGCCACCGGGTCACTCCCCCCGGTCACGCTCAGATTGACCAAGGCGTACTCCAACTCGGTTTGCCCAGCGCGGATGGCGATATCGGAAACACGACCAATTGCGTGGCCGGTTCCGGCTGGGACTACGGGCGTGTTGATGAGGTCAGACAGTTTCATAGTCTCGATGATTGCCTTTGGTGTCTATCCTGGGAGTGTGCGGCGCCATTGGTTTGACGCCACCCCACGCGATGTGCGCATCCACCTTTGGGCTACATTTCCTTCATCAGGCGATCCACGATTTCCCGAACGTCCTCTTTCGAGTCTCCGTATTTCTTTTGGATGATGCCTTCCAGTTGCTCGCGATCGCCGCGCGCTTGTTCGAGTTCATCATCAGTCAAATCGCCGAAACGCTCGATCAGCTTGCCTTTGAATTCGGTCCAGCGTCCAAGAATTTGGTCCCAGTTCATGATAATTTCCTTTCGATTGCTTCGTCGCTGTCAGTGAAACGCGCCAAACGCGAACTGGTTCCGGTCGGCGGCGTTTTTTCTGAAACTGACAACGTGCAAGGGCGATCTGACGGTATCCGAACTGGGTCCTCAGTGGCGTCCGAAGTGGTCTTGGGAACAATCTCGCTAGCTATGCGTTGGGGGCTTGAGACCTCAACACAGGAGATCGAACCATGCCACGTCGAACCGAGACCACGGAGAAAGCAAAAGCCCATGCCCAGGATCTGGCCGGCAAGGTCAAGGACACCGTGACCGCCGAGGTCTCGGCCCGGGCCGAAGCCCTGAAAGACAGCGCAGCGCAGGAGGCTGAGAGTGCCGCTCATGCAGCTGACGCAGCTGCCGATGCATTTCCCGACCAATCTGTGCAGCATCAGGTCCTGTCGAGGATTGCCGACAACATGGAGGCAGTGGCTGGGCAAGTGCGCTCTGCCGATTTGGCCAGTATGAGCCGAAAGGTATCTGATTTCGCCCGGGAAAACCCGCTGTTGTTCGTCGGATCGGCTGCCTTGGCTGGGTTTGCCGCAGCCCGTTTTCTGAGCGCGCGTAACACGGGCGCCGCTCAATCCGCATCTTTTGGCGCAGATCCTTGGGATATTGATCCCTCGCCGCTGCATGGGACCTCGGTCGATACGTCGGGCCACACCAGCGCGCTGGCGCGGATGAATGGTGGCCGCGATGCATAACCCCAACGATCTGCGATCGGCACCGGGGCTTTTGGCAAACGCGCTCAAACATCTGTCGGGTTTGCTTCAGGCTGAAGTGAAGCTAGCCAAGGAGGAGTTGTCCCGAAACCTGACGCGAGCGGGCGTAGGGCTGGCCTGCATTGGCATTGCTCTGATCCTGTTGATGATCGCGCTGAACCTCATGGCCACAGCCTTGGTTGCGTATATCGCCGCCAATGGATTGTCTGTGGGTATGGCCTCGTTGCTTGTTGGCGCGGGCTTGGCGTTGGCTGCTGCGTGCCTGGCGCTTTTGGGTCGGTCCCGTATGTCCGCCGCCGCCTTGGTTCCCGAGCAAGCCATGAAAAACCTGCAGCGCGACATCGAAGCGATGAAGGAGTCGACCCATGTCTGACCTGACACCCCTTGAGACGCAGATCGCATATGAACGCAGCGCCCTTGCGCGCTCGCTGAACGCTCTGTCGGATACGCTGGCGCCACAGCGCTTGGCCGACGAGGCGAAATCGACACTCGAAGCCTATGGCGGGCAGATCGGTGCGCAGCTCTGGTCCGCGGCTCGAAAAAACCCGGCCGCTTTTGCTCTGTTCGGTGCAGGAGCAGCCCTTTTGGTTGCGGGTCCCGGGTCCGGCGCAAAAAGCACCCAATCCCCGCCCCAGGCCGTACCCCCGCAGCAGGCCTTCGACGGGTTTGATCGGCGTGTCGCCAACGCTGATAGCCGCATGAAAAAGGAGATGACCGGAATGACTGAGCACAGCCAATCTGCCAGCGTGCTGTCCGCCGCCTTGGATCGTGGTCTGGACAAGCTCTCGCCCCAAGCCCGTGCCCGTGTGATCGAGGCGCGCAAGGCCGCAATCGGTGCGCAGCAAGCGGTCGAGAAACGTGCGCGGAAGGCGGCGAAGGCCTCGCAAACCTTCGTTCATGATCAGCCGCTGGCGGCCGGAGCATTAGCGCTGGGCGTAGGAATTCTGGCTGGCGCTCTGCTGCCCAACACCCGCAAAGAGGACGAGTTGCTGGGCCATCGGCGCGATCAGCTGATGCGACAGGCCCAACGGGTTTTGAACGAAGAACTGGACAAACTGCATGCCGCGGCCAACGCACGGCTGGATGAGGCGGCTGATCGGGCCTCTGACGCTTTGCGCAGTCAGTGAAGCGCACCCATGCCAACTGCTTTCAGCTCTCCATCGGCCCTGCGTGCGATGCTGGCGATCCTGACCGGGATTGCCATCATCACCGCTTTGTACCTGGCCCGGTCGATCGTTGCGCCGATCACCTTCGCTTTGGTTTTGGGGGTCGTGGTTGCCCCGCTTGCGGACAAGCTTGAGAAGGTCGGTTGCCCGCGTGTGATATCCGCCTCGGCACTGCTGTTCGTGACCAGCACCGTCATCGTCGCGGCATTCCTTCTGCTTGAACCATTACTGTCTACGCTGGTCGAACAGTTGCCTGCCATCAAACGCGAGTTGCGCTCTTGGGTCGCCGCGATGTCCGAGTTCATTCGGGGTATCGAAACGCTTGGACGCGAGATCGAGGAAACCGTCGGCGCCGATGGGGCAGCGGAAACGGAGTCCGCCCTTCCGTCTGTAATGGATGCTTTGTGGCTAGCGCCCAATTTCGGATCAAAGATCCTGATTTTCATCGGTACTCTGTTCTTTTTCGTTTTGACCCGACCCGAGCTCTATGCCGCAGCCGGCCCGTTGACGGAGCGGCTGTATCTGGCCGACCGCGCGGTCTATCGCTATTTCGCTGCCGTGACGTTGGTCAATATCGGCCTCGGGACGGTAACGGCTGTGGCCTTGGGGCTGATCGGCATAAATGACGCCGTGATCTGGGGGGTGGCCGCCGGCCTTCTGAACTTTGTGCTGTATCTCGGCCCGCTGATGATACTGACCGGCCTTCTGATCGCCGGCTTAACCCAGTTCGGCGGAGCCGCGGCCCTGTTGCCCCCCCTGATTTTCCTGGCGATCAATCTGTCCGAGGCACAATTCGTAACACCCGCCTTCGTCGGCCAACGTCTGCAGGTGAACCCGCTGGTCGTATTCATCGCCATCATCTTTGGGCTTTGGCTGTGGGGACCGGTCGGCGCCATCGTCGCGCTGCCGATCCTGCTGTGGTTCGGTGTTTTGATGCACCCCAAGGTCATGAGCCCGGTCTAGACCACCTAGACGATGTTTTCAGTTACCCCCGGAAGAGGTTGCCGCATATCGCGCGCAACGTCTGCGTCATGCGGGACCAGAAAGCCGCTGCGCGCTTCGGGACGCCGCACGCCGTTGGCGCGAACCTCTCGCTTCCACCACGCGAACATGGCATCGGGCTCGATCTGTCTGCGCAGATCGTCCGAGAACCACCAATGGTCCACCAAGGCCTGCCGCAGAATCGCGACCCGCTCCCGATCGGTGATCCGAAGGGCGACCTCTGTGTCCCACCGCAAAGACCGTCCGTTCAGGTTGGCGGACCCGACCAAGGCATGGCTGTCATCCACCACCAGAACTTTGTTGTGAACGTGAATGATCGGAGACCCGCTCAGAACTTCAGCGCTGGCATCAGCCCCACTGGCCGAAATCGGTTGGACCGGGGTCGACACCGAAACCCGGTCTTGGAACCCCTGCTGGATGATCTCCAGACATTTGGCCTGCAGGTCCAACCCGTACTGCGCGTCCAATCCGTCATGGCCGCTAAAGGCCACTTCCTCGGGCAAGGCTGGCAGAACAAGCACCAGTTTCAGATCCTGCTTGGAATGGCCCGCCTCAGCCAAGGCCTCGGCCAGTCGGGTTGATCTGAAATACTGGGTCTCGATGTGCAGAAGTTGCCGCGCGGCTTGAAAGGCGGCGATGTGCTCATCCTCGATCTCATGCGCAATGGTCTTTGGCGACAGCCGCCAGAACGCAAACCGGCGCGGGCTGGACAGGGTGCGGCGCAAGTGTGTCGCCTGCGGGTCCGGTTTTCCGGTTGCGATTTCATGTTCGAACCGGTCGATATGGCGCGCGGCCTCGGCGGCCTCGGGTCCGCGGACCAGCAATTGAACGTCTGACCATGTGTTTTTGGCCAGACGGTCGTGATCCGGTGTGTCAAAGCGCCTTTCGTTCAAGTCCAATCCGCCGAGGTAGCAGACCTCATTGTCGATCACGGCGACTTTCTGATGGTGCGACACGGTGTGAAGCCGGGGCAGCGTGTCCGACCCCAGCCGTACCGCCTGCCGTTCGCGTCGTTCGCGGGACACCTCCTGCATCCGCTGCGCCTTTTTTCGCAAAACCGCGGGTAACAGCGTGGCCCAAGGCAATGCGCCGGCCTGCGCGGGGTGCATGGACACGCGAACGCTCAAGCGCGCGGCCAGTTCAGGTCCAAGGATTTCCGCAAGCGCAACCGCCTGCCGTTTGGTGCGCCAGCTCAGTTCGTGCAACTCGGTCGCAAAGATCGGATCGAAATCGCTGATGACCAAATGAAACGAGACACCCTTGCGGATGACATGCTCGATCAGATCAAACCAGGTATCGCCGATCCGGCGCGCCTCATCGCTGCGCAGCCGTGTCATGAAATCGAATATCCGAAAACTTGCCTTGATCTGGTGCCGGGCCTTCAGAACCGCTTTTTCCAAGGCGGGCCAGGCTTGCTCGGCCGTGATCAGGACTTCCAAGTCATTCTGCTGCGGCACGGGCATCACCGCCTCTCTCATCCGCAATGGTCTGTGGTTCGCTATCGCCTTCTACTTCGGCGATATCGAACGTCACCTCATACACATAATGCGATGACGTCTCGGTTATGGTTTCGGAACCGTCCAATTGGCGGAGGAAGGCCTGCATCAGCCGTTGACCGATCCCGCCGCTGTGGAACAGATCCGCACCGTCGTCCGTCTGCCCGCGCGTGTTGGAGATTTTCAGATGCAGGGTGCTCTCCTCGGGGCGGGTCAATTCCACCGAAATTTTAGGCGGTCCGTCCTGCGGTACGCCTACGTATTTGACCGCGTTCGTCAGCGCCTCGGCCACCAGCATCGACATCGTGACGGCCTGATCCTGCCCCAGTTCGACCGGCGCGATCCGGCAGTCGACCTCGACCACCTGACCCAGAATTGGCGGTCGATGCGCCAGTTCGGCCACCAAATGCCCGATGAGAGCCTCGGTGTTGATCGTCGTCATCTGCGAGTTCTGGTTCAGGGTCTGGTGCACCATGGCCAGGCCGCGAACCCGACGCTGCAACTGTTCCAGCAAGCGCCGGGCCTCGGGGGTTTCAGCCTTGCGCAAATGCATGTTCATGATCGAAGCGATCAGTTGCAGGTTGTTTTTGACACGATGGTGAACCTCGCGCAACAACAGCGTTTTTTCGACAAGATCCCGTTCGTGCTGTGCCTCAGCCTCGCGGATCAACAAGACCATGCGGTTGAATGCAGTCTGGATTTGCTGAAACTCCTGCGGCGCGCCCGCAAGGCTTTCAATCGGGTCGCGCTCGCCCAAGGCAAAGCGACGAACGGCGGAACGCAAGCTGTCGAGATGCCGGATCACCATTCGATGCAGGCCCCACAGGGCAACTCCCAGTCCGGTAACCCACATCAGGATGGGAAACGCAATGGTCAGGGCCGTACTGCCTGCACCAACAGAGGCCAGAGCCGCCTCGCGCGGCCAACTGCCGATTACGGCAACTTCGCCCGGAATGATGGTGGCAACTGCAAAAACCCGATCCTCGCCTCCGACCGTCTTGGCGGAAAAGGTCTTGCCGGAACTGGACAGAACCAACAGATTTTCCTGCACGGGCGGCAGGAATTGCTGGACCGCGTCCAGGCCGACATTTGACGACAGCACTTCTCCGGTCGCGTCGAAAAGGGCGATGACGACGTCGCTGTCAATGTTGCCAACATCCAAGGGCGTCCGCGCCAACGCATGCGGTATCGAGATGGAAACGAACCCCACAAGTTCGGTCCTGTTAAGGACCGGCTGGGTCACGATGATCACCGATTGCCCGGTCGCCGCGCCGGCACGATTGACAGAAAACGTAAGCTGCGGATTTTCCGAGATCTGCCCGAAACCGGGCGCGTCCGACAAATCGATGGCTCGCTCGACGGTCGAGCAGGCCATGACCCCGTTTGGCTGAATAAATCCGGCAAATACGAACTCGGGCTGGCGTTCGACGAACCGGCGCATGAGGTCCGAACAAGCAGCATTGTCCAAGCCTCCCTCGGCAAGCGCTGCTGTGAGTCCCGAACTTGCACCAACGGCTTTTTGCAAAAGCTCCCGTTCCCGGCTGGCCGCCTCAATCGTGCGCGCCAGCACCGAGGCCCGCGATCTTTCGTCGGCCTCGGTAATAACAGCGCGTGTCTGCAATACCGCAATCAGCCCCAAAGGCAGAAGTGCCAGAGTGACCAGCGCTGCAAGATAAACGGTCAGGCTGCGCGGCTTCGCATCCATCGATCGTCAGGCCGCCGGTTGCGTCTGAACGATTGCCGCCGTTACCGCATCGGTCAATTCGATGGGTTCGTCATCTTCCAAACCCATCAGTTCGGCCAGTTGCGCGCGGGCCCGGTTCACCCGGCTTTTGATCGTTCCAAGGGCGACACCGCACATCTCGGCCGATTCCTCATAGGAAAACCCTTGTGCACCGACCAGCACCAACGCTTCGCGCTGCTCATCCGTCAACTGCTCAAAAGCAACCGCAAAATCCTTCAAGGCCAAACGTCCGTCATGGTCGGGCTTCTGCGACAGGCCCTCGGCCATGGCACCATCGACATCCTCGACCTCGCGCTTGCGTTTGCGGTGCAGGGAAAAATAGGTGTTCCGGACAATGGTGAACAGCCAGGCCCGCATGTTGGTGCCTTCCTGGAACGAGTCGATATTGCTCCAAGCCTTGATCAATGCGTCCTGCACGATGTCATCGGCAGTGGCGCCGTTTCGGCACAGGCTGATCGCAAAGGCACGCATCGCACCAATATGTTCGACAAGCTCTTCTCGCGGATCAACCATCCGAGCCTCCCGTCTCACCGCTTTTGGAGACACTGGTCTGATTGCGCAGTTTTTCAAGAAGATCGACGAACCGGTCCGGAACCGGTTCGTTGGCAACCTCATCGAAAGCCCGCTTGAGGTTCTCGTCGATCCTTTGCTCTATTTCTTGCCGATGGCTTCGGCTTGGCTGTGGTTTTGTCATGGCATCATCAAAAATTTTTACTTTTGCTGGAACCATAACGCCCCAGTATGCGTTTGGTTCCCGAGTTTAGAGAAAAAAATGAGGAAAACATAGATGACTGAGCTGACCGGAGTTTCCGTCGCAGATCAAATTGGCCCGCTCTTGCCGTTTCTGCGCCGTTATGCCCGTGCCCTCACCGGCTCACAGGACAGTGGCGACGCGTACGCCGCTGCATCGCTTGAGGCGATCCTTGCAGATCCCGCCCAGTTCGATGCCGATCTCACGCCGCGGGTCGCGTTGTTTCGTGTTTTTCACGGTATCTGGTCAACGTCGGGAATGCCAGTTGACGCAGATGGCCACAGCTCTGACATCCAAACGCGCGCTCACGCCCAGTTGGCACGCCTGACGCCGAACACGCGCGAGGCCTTGCTGCTGCGCACGGTCGAAGAGTTCTCGGTCAGCGATATCGCCGCAATCATGCAGATAGAACCCGCCGAGGCTCAGAAGCTGATCGAAATCGCTTACGAGGAAATGGCCCGCCACACATCCGGCCGGATATTGATCATCGAAGACGAAGCAATCATCGCGATGGATCTTGAAACGATGGTGACCGACCTGGGCCACCGGGTCACTGGGGTCGCACGCACCGAGACGGCCGCCATTGACCTGGCCGAGCGCGAGCCGTTCGACCTGATCCTGTCGGACATCCAACTGGCGGACAAATCCAGCGGAATCGATGCGGTGAACCGCATCATTGCCCAGCACGGCGATTGCCCCGTCATTTTCATCACCGCCTTCCCCGAGCGCCTTCTGACGGGCAAAGGCCCCGAACCGGCCTTTCTGATTTCCAAACCCTACACCGAAGAACAGGTCAAATCGGCCGTCAGCCAGGCCATGTTCTTTGCCTCTAGCGCCGTGATCGAGGTCTGACGCGGCAGGGCCGCGCTGCAAGATACGAAAATTCAGGCGATGAAACACGAGGAACACCATGGAAAACGAGATTGCACAGACCGCAGAGACCGTGACGAACACCGTTTGGGCCGAACTGTCGCAAGTTCTGAATACCGAGCTGTATGACGGGAAATCGCTGAGCGACCTGTTGACGCTTGAGGCCCTTCTTGGCCTCGTCGCGAACACGATCGCCGCGCTGATCCTGTTGGTGCTTGGGCTTGTGATTTCAAGATATGTCAGCCGGAAGATCCGGGGCGTCGGTGAAAACTCGGAACGCCTGGACGATACGCTGTTCAACTTTCTTGGCAATCTGGCGCGCTATACGATCCTGGCGTTTACGGGGCTGTTCATTCTGAACACGTTCGGGGTGCAGACGACGTCGATCATCGCGCTGATCGGTGCCGCGGGTTTGGCCATTGGTCTTGCCCTGCAAGGCACATTGTCCAACGTCGCAGCCGGCGTGATGATCATCCTGTTCCGGCCGCTCAAGATCGGCGATTTCGTCGACGTGAACGGCGTGCTCGGAACTGTAAAAGATATCACCCTGAACTACACTGAAATTGCGGATATGGGGAACGTCAAGGTTATCGTTCCGAACGCCGAGGTGTGGGGAAACACCATCAAGAATTATTCCGTCTATGAGACCCGTCGTGCCGAATGGACGTTTGGCGTTGGATACGGCGTCAACCTGGCGGAGGCCGAGCGTGTCATTCGCGATACGATCATGTCGGACGCCCGTTCGCAGGCAGATCCCGAACCGTTCATCCAGGTGAACAATCTTGGCAGCAGCAGCGTCGATTTTCTTGTCCGCGTTTGGTGCAAGTCTTCGGACTACTTCCAGTACCAGGCAGACATGAAGCGCAAAGTCAAAGAAGCGCTGGACGAAGCCGATATCAATATCCCGTTTCCGACCCGCACGCTGCTGATCGAAGACGTCGAGAGACGGCAAGAGAAGGCGATCGCGGCAGAGTAACCTTGACTGTTGAACCTAGAGGTCCGAAGCCACAACTCAAAAAAAACGAACGACATCGGGGTGCCGAAAGACAGGATTTATGCGTCGCAGGACGGGCTTTGCATGTCGAGCGTCACCTAGCGGGCGGCAAATGCCCTAGAATCGGTAGGTTGCGCCAATGACCGGGCCGGATTGGTGGAAGCTGAAGTCATTGCCATTGATGTCGTGATCAAAGGAAATGTAGCGGTACCCGCCGCGTAGCAGCCAGCGGTCGTTGATCGCATAGTCCGCGGTCAGCAGGATCTGCCAGGTTTCGCTGTCGCTGCGGAACCCGCCATAATCCAGGAACCCGGTTCCCGACCATTTGTCCGAAAACGCGACCCGGGCACGGACGCCGATCACCGGATCGGTCCAGCTGCTGTCGACCGACGTCTGATTGCCGGGCGCTGTTCCGGGCAACAGGTTGAACTTTGTTTCAGTGCTGAACCATCTAAACCCGCCAGCCAGATCGACGCTGGCTGTCGGCGTTTCATGGACACGGTAGCCGACATACCCGCTCAGGAATTGGGTTTTGAACGATGTGTCCAGACCCGAACTTGCCGGTCCCGGAGTCTCGTTCGAGAAGGACAGGTTTGTATAGTTGTAGTCCGCAAGGAACGACCAACGGCCGTTCGACGCGGTAAACGTGCCCATGAAAGCAAGGTCGAGGTTCTCCAGCGCGTCAGAGAAGCTGAGCGTGCCATCCAAGGTTCCTGCCGGTGTGTCCAGCGACACTTCGGTTTCAGGGGTGAACAGGTAGATCGTGGCCGAATAGGACCAGTCGGACTGCTGAGATAGTGCCGAGGTCGCTGCTGAAATCGCCAGCGACAGGCCAAGCATCAGGGGTTTCGCGATCCGTACCGTCTTCATGATGTCCCTCCGGTGAGCCCATTTTGGCTTTGACCCACAGTAAAGGAGGCTGCCCGCAAACCAAAATAGTATTTTGATTTGTGCATGGGTCGGGGCGACGCGCCAGGAATTGGCAGGTCACATCCGCGCAAATACTGAAGACGGAGAAGAGGTTGGGATGGTGGGTGATGAGAGACTCGAACTCCCGACATCTTCGGTGTAAACGAAGCGCTCTACCAACTGAGCTAATCACCCGTGAGGGGGGATTTAGCCAAGCTGGTGGGCCGGCGCAAGAGGGTCTTTCAGAATTTCTGCGCCGGTGGCCGTGTGTCTCAGGGATTCATGTCTTTCAATGCCGTCAGCAGCTGCGCAACTTCGTGCTCGGTGTTGTAGTGGCACAACGAAATCCGGATACAATCGGACAAGCCCAACGGGTTCAGCACGTTCCCGCTGTAATGGTCGGCCTTGCGGGTGTGGGTTCGGATACCCTGCGCGTTCAGGCGCGAGACTACGTCGGTCGAGGGCATGTCGCGGACCACGATCGACACCAGTCCTTCTCGGGCGGGGTTGTCTGCTCCGGCCAGAATCGTGACGTGATCCATATCGCGCAGGCCGGGCAGGTTGCCGACGCCGTTGATCATCGCGTTGGTCAGATGGGTCTCATAGGCATGAATCGCCTGGCCGGCGGCCTCGATTCTGGTGCGTTGATCAGGGGCATCCGACACCTGACCGCCCAGCCAGTCGAAATAGGCAACCACGTCGGACATCGTGGCGTAGGCGCCGGTATCGCGCGTGCCGAATTCCCAACCATCAGCGGGCGCGTCAATCAGTTGGTCATGGGGCAGGGCGGTCAGCCGGTCGGAGATCCAGGCAATGCCGTAGCCATGCCGGGAAAACACTTTGTAGGGTGAAATCGCATATCCATCGACTTCATAGCTGTCGATATCCAACTGTCCGTGTGCTGCGTGCTGGATGCCATCGACAATGATGAAACAATCCGGCGACACCGCCCGGATCGCGCGCGAGATTTCAGCCACGTCCATTCCCATTCCCGTCACCGGCGAAGCGTGCAGGATCGTGGCGACCGCGACGTCCGGTGTCATGTGGGCCGAATAATCTGCGGCAGTAACCAAACCTGTCGCGTCGTTATGCGGCACGTTCACATAGTCCAATCCGGCAAGGCCCGCCCAGCGGCGCGCGGCGCTGCGGCTGGCGGGATGTTCGATCGAGCTGCCGATCACCTTTGCCCCTTTTGGCGCATTCACGCAGGCCGTGCGGATCATGCGGAACAGCAGCTCGGTTCCGCTTTCACCCACGAAGAACTGCCCCGAAGGCGCATTCATAAACACGGCAAGATCTGCCTTGGCACGGCTGATGATGTCGACCAACGCGTGACTGGCGGGGTTGTCCCGCCCCTGATTGTCCGGGATGGCCGCAAAACGGGCCGAGGTTTCGACCACCGAGTTCAAGGTCAGTGCGCCGCCGGCATTCTCGAAAAAGATGCGGGGACCCTGAAAGGGGCAGTTGTCCACATGGGCAAACCGCGCGCGAACGGTGTCGATCAATCCCGGGGTTTGGTGCAGCATGGTGTACGTCCTGTTTGGTTCGTGCCCAGACTCGTCTTGCGAGTGCGCGACATCAATTTCGTTTGCGACAGATTGCGGGTTTGGGATGCCGCCTTTTTCTCCGGGCTTACTCTTTCGACGCCGGAAAGACCAATTGATTCCGGACTCTGCATGGCACGCCGGCGGGAATACACCTTGCCTGCGGCCCGCTGCCTCCGATATGCCAAAAGCAGTGCGACCGTCCGAACAGGAGAGCCGGGGATGCAGTTCGACACATGCCGCCGTCTTGTTGCGGTTGCCGCTCTTTGCGGCGCGTTGGTTGCCCCGCTTCGGGTTGCGGCGGCTGAGGTCCTGGTGTTCGCAGCGGCCAGCCTCAAAACCGCGCTGGACCAAATCGCTCCGGAATTCGAGGCCGCGACGGGTCAACAGGTTACGGTTTCCTTCGCAGCCTCTTCCGTTTTGGCCCGGCAGATTCAGCTGGGCGCGCCGGCCGATCTGTTTATCTCGGCCAATACCGCATGGATGGATGTTCTTGAGAGGAACGGAGATATCGACCCGGCGTCGCGGGTCGATCTTGTGGGCAACGGGCTGGTGCTGATTGCTCGCGCAGGGCAGCCCAGCGAACAGACGCTTACGCCGGACTTCGATCTGAGAGGCCAATTGAAAGGCGGCTATCTGGCGATGGCCCTCGTTGATGCGGTTCCCGCCGGAATCTACGGCAAGGCCGCGTTGACTGCCCTGGGCCTGTGGGACGATGTTCAGGATCAAGTGGCTCAGGCCGACAACGTGCGCGCGGCCTTGGCGCTTGTCGCAAGCGGCGCGGCACCAATGGGTGTTGTCTACCGATCCGATGCGCAGGCCGAGGCTCGGGTGGATGTGGTCGGAGTCTTCCCTGAAGGCACGCACCCGGTGATCGTCTATCCCGCAGCCCTGACCGCGACCGCACGGCCTGAGGCGCAGGTCTTCCTCGACTACCTGCAGAGCGAACCGGCGACCGGCATATTCAAGGCGCAGGGTTTCACCCTGCCGCACGGATAGCGCCATGGGTTGGTTGGGCCCCGCCGAGATCGAAGCGTTGCGACTGTCACTGCGTGTCTCTTTCTGGGCGACGATCGTTTCGCTGCCACTCGGGATATTCGTGGCCTACGCACTGGCCCGCTGGAGGTTTCCCGGCCGACACGTGCTGAACGGTCTGGTGCATCTGCCGCTTATCCTGCCGCCGGTCGTGACCGGTTATCTGTTGTTGCTGACCTTCAACGTACAAGCCCCGGTTGGTCGGGTGTTGGCTGATCTGGGCGTCGTTGTGGCCTTCCGCTGGACCGGAGCCGCACTGGCCGCCGGGATCATGGCATTTCCGCTGATGGTTCGGGCAATCCGCCTGTCGATCGAGGCGGTTGATCCAAAACTGGAGCAGGCCGGAGCGACGCTTGGGGCATCGCAACCTTTTGTCTTTGTCACTGTGACTTTGCCTATGATCTTGCCGGGGATCATCGCAGGGGCAATCCTTGCCTTCGCAAAGGCGATGGGCGAGTTCGGAGCCACGATCACCTTCGTGTCGAACATTCCCGGCCAGACCCAGACCCTGCCGTCGGCGGTTTATGCTTTCCTTCAGGTGCCGGGCGGCGAGAGCGCCGCGATGCGGCTGGTCATTATCTCGATCGTCATCGCCATGGGGGCGCTGCTTCTTTCGGAATATGTGGGGCGTCGCGCAGCGGCCCGGGTGGCCGGAACATGAGCCTGTCCGTGAAGATAAGACACCGCCTGCCGGGCATTGACCTGGACATCCTGTTCCAGGCGCCGCGGGGTGTGACGGTGCTGTTCGGACGATCGGGGTCTGGCAAAACCACCATCGTGGATGCCGTGGCCGGTTTGCTGCGCCCTCAAGCCGGGCGGGTCGCGGTGGATGATTGGGTGCTGTTCGATACCGAGCAAGGCCAATGGCTGCCGCCGCATCGCCGCCGGCTGGGGTATATCTTTCAGGAAGGCCGCTTGTTCCCGCACCTGACCGTGCGCCAAAACCTGTCGTACGGCCGGTGGTTTGCTCCCCGGGACGCGCGCCGTGAAAACCCCGATCACGTGATAGAGATGCTGGGCATCGGCCACCTGCTGGACCGTCGCCCCGCCCACCTGTCAGGCGGTGAAAAGCAGCGTGTCGCCATTGGCCGTGCTCTGCTGGCAAGTCCGCGGTTGATCCTGGCCGATGAACCTCTCGCTGCGCTGGACGAAGCCCGAAAGGCCGAGATCCTGCCCTATTTCGAGCGATTGAGGGACGAGGTCTCAGTGCCGATCCTCTATGTCACGCATTCTGCGGCCGAAGTTGCCCGCCTTGCTACCTCGGTCGTAGCGTTGCAGGACGGCAAGGTGCTGCGGCAGGGACCGGCCTCCGAAGTGCTGGCGGATCCCTCGGTTGCCCCGACAGGTGTGCGGGCTGTGGGTGCGGTGCTTGAGGTCACTGTGGCCGCGCATCACGAAGACGGCCTGACGGAACTGGCGGCAAACGGTGTCCGACTGTTCCTGCCGCGCATCCCGCATTCGGTTGGTGATGCGCTTCGGATCCGCATCCCCGCCCAGGAAGTCATACTGTCGGACCGAAAGCCCGAAGGCCTGTCGGCGCTGAACGTCCTGCAGGGCACCGTCGAGACCGTGCGCGCGGGTGAAGGTCCGGGAGCGATCGTATCGGTCCGAACACCGGCGGGCACCCTGCTGGCCCGTGTGACGCGCCGGTCGGTCGATGCCTTGGCGTTGCAGCCCGGCAAACCGTGCCACGCGGTCGTCAAGACCGTAGCGCTGGCACCGCAGGATGTCGGCGGGCGGGTCGCCAAGTCTTAGGTGGCAGGGTCAGCCACCCTGTTCTTTCAGAAGCTGTGAGAACTCTTTTTTCCGGTACAGCTTCATGTGGACCTTGCCGGCCTCATCCCGGGTCCATTCGACGATCCGATTTCGGGTCATGTCGCTGTCCATGCGGTTCGTGCGCACCCTCGGGTGCGGAATCTCGCGTTTCAGAATCTCGACCATCTGGTTGGTCTGTCCGAAAGGTGCGACCAAGTCGACGATCCAGAAAGATGAACCGCTGGTGAAATCAGTATCCATCAACGGCTTTTCCTGCACCGCATATCGGTATTCCGCTTCAGGGCTGAGCCCGGCAAAGGTCACGAACCCGCGCGGGAATCCGTTTTGGCGAAAGATGTGATACTGCCCCAGCCGCAAAGGCGTTTCGAACGCGTACAGAACCTGGGCGAGGCTGCGCTGCTGGTGGATTTTGGTCAGTCCGGCAAGGTAGAAGAGCGCGCCGAAGTCTGCGTATTTCTCGGGAGAGATATCAAACCAGTCCTTTGGAAATTTTCTGCTCAAACCTGACCTCAACCCCTTGGGACATCGGCAGTATATCGGGCAAAGTCTTGAAATGGTATTCGTTTTCTGTCGCCTCTGCAGCTGAGCGGGCTTGTGGGCGTGGCCTGTTCCCAAAGGTAACCGGGTTTGGCTTTACTCAATGGACATGCGGCCTATGATTGGAGCAACCCGGTTTTTTTGGCGGATAGTTTTGATGAAGCATTTGATTTCAGCCCTGGTTCTGTCTGCAACTCTGTTGGCTCCGATCGCCGCACAAGCTGTCGGGTTCGGCATCGGCGTCCGCCCGACCTACCGCACCGAGATAAGACCCGTCGGAGACGGTGTGTATGAGGTCAAGGCAATCGGGTCGTCAGCCCCTGTCAACTACTGGTGCGGTATCGGCGATTTCGCCATTCGGCAGTTGGGTGTCCCCGGTTCGCAACGGATCTACATCTGGAGGGCGTACGAGCCGGGTGTACGAACTGTGCAATTCTCGTTGAAGCCGCCGCCGGGCGTGGATACCACCCCCGGCTATTCAATTACCGTCAAGCGGGTGGGCGAGAACATGTCAGCGTCCTCCGCGCAGAACTACTGCTACGACAACTTCATGGATTTCGGGTTCTGACGTCTCAGACCCACTTGGCCAGTGGGGGCAGGCTCATCAGCACGGCGTCGGGGTCATGCCCGGTTTCCAGGCCGAATTTCGTGCCCCGGTCATAGACCAGATTGTATTCGGTATAGAGCCCGCGGTGCACCAGCTGGGTGTTTTTGTCTGCCTCGGTAAAGGGTTGGGTCCGCCGCTTTTTGACCAGCGGCAGAAAGGCCGGCAGGAAAGCGCGGCCAATGTCCTGTGTCAGCGCAAAATCCGCCTGCCAGTCGCCGGTGCAGTAGTCGTCCATGAAAATGCCGCCCACCCCACGCGCACGCTTGCGGTGCGGAATGTAGAAATACTCGTCTGCCCATTCTTTGAGCCGCGGATAGTGACCCGGCCCGTGCGGGTCTAGATGCGCTTTTTGCGTGGCGTGGAAATGGGCCGTGTCCTCGGCATATTCGATGCAGGGGTTCAGGTCTGATCCACCGCCGAACCACCAAGCGTGCGGGGTCCAGAACATGCGGGTGTTCATGTGAACGGCCGGTGCGTGCGGGTTTTGCATATGCGCCACAAGGCTGATGCCCGAGGCCCAGAACCGCGGGTCGTCTGTCATCCCGGGGATACCCTTGCGCGCGGCCATTGCCTGTTGTGCCCGTTCGCCGAGCGTGCCGTAGACGGTCGATACATTGACGCCGACCTTCTCGAACACGCGGCCACCGCGCATGACCGACATCAGCCCACCACCCGCGTCCGAGCCGTCCTCGGACTGGCGTCGGGTCTCCTTGACCTCGAACCGTCCGGCGGGGGCATCGGAAAACGGCCCCACCTGGTGGCTGTCTTCCAAAGCCTCGAAGGCCGCGACGATTTCGTCGCGCAACTGGCGAAACCAGGTCGAGGCGGTGGATTTTTCCGTTTCAAACATCGTCAGGCTCAATGCGCGGGGGCGGCAACCGGGTCCAGAAGGGTCCGTCCACCGTCGATTGTGAGGACTTGCCCGGTAATGAACGCAGCCGCGTCCGAGGCAAGGTATTGCGCCGTTTCGGCCAGCTCGGCCGGGGCGGCAATGCGGGCCAGTGGGGTATGATCCTCAATGTCCCGCCGATAGTCCCGATTGTCTTTCAGGGTGGCCTGCAGTGACGCGCTCATGACCGACCCCAACGCAATCGAGTTCACGCGGATCCGATGAGGCGCAAGAGCCACTGCAAGGGACCGGGTCAACTGGTCCTGCGCGGCGCTGGAAACCGAATAGGCCAAAAGGCCTGGATGCGCGCGCTGACCGGCGATCGAGGACAGGTTGATGATCGAACCATTCGGCCCGTCTTCCTGATCCTCGGATTGTTTGATCATCCGCTTGGCGACAAGCTGGCTCAGCCGCAGGGCGGGCATCAGGTTCTGGTTCAGAAGGGTGCGAACCGAGTCGTCTTCCAGGTCCAGCGGATCCGTCGGGATGACCTGTCTGGCCCCGTTGACCAGAATATCGACCTGATCGAATGCATCCAGAGTGGCCGAAAGGAGGTTGGCGATCGTCAGCTTTTCGCGCAGATCACCGGCGAAGTAGCGGACGTTGCTGTCGTCGGCCTGTTCGCCCAGTTCTTCTGCCAGACGTTTCTCGTCCATGTCGGCGAACATCACGTTGGCGCCCGCATCGGCAAAGTGACGGCCGATGGCAAGGCCGATGCCGTTGGCGCCTCCGGTAACGATGGCGGTCTTGCCGGCTATGGAAAAGGACATGTGTTTCCTCCTGAGTCGCGGCGCAGGTTAATCGGCTTCACCGCCGAGGGCGAGAGGCGTGGAATACCTTGAACCGGTTGTCGCCTGCAATTTCCTCGACCCGCGCAAACGCGTCAGTCAAAGTCGTTTCATAGGGGAGATGGCGGTTGGCGACCATCCACAAGTGGCCCGAGCGGGACAGGTTGCGCGCGGCGGCGGTGATGAACCCACGCCCCAGGTCGGGATCGGCGCTGCGCGACGTGTGAAACGGCGGGTTCATGACAACGGTGTCCACGGGTTCTGGCGCAGACCACGTCACCGCATCTGCCCAGTGGAACTGTGCCCTTGGGTCGGGCACGTTGGTCCGGGCGCATGTCAGGGCAGTATGGTCGGCTTCGACGAGATGCAGCGTGCGCACAGTGTCATCCTGCAGCAGCCCGGAGGACAAATAGCCCCACCCGGCACCCAGATCGGCGACCCGAGGTCCAAGCTTTGGTGGAAGGGTCTGGCGCAACAGTGCCGAAGCAGGATCGACCCCGTCGGCCGAAAACACCCCGGGCGCGGTTTGGAAGCCATCCGCCATCTGTCCTGTGGACGCGGCCCAGTCTGCAAATGCGTCGGGATCGGCCTTGAACCAGAAGATCTTGCCATGCGCCTTGGCGATGGGGCCCTCGATCTCGACCCGCTTGCGAACGTCCTTCAGCAAGCTGTCCACGCCATCTGTCTTGGCACCATCAACGGCAACCGTTCCCGAGGCCCGGCTGCACGCATGATGGATCATGGCGCGTGCCTGCGCTTTGGCGCGGGGCAGAAACAGAACCACGTCTTCGCAGGCGCTGTCGGTTTCGGGCACAGCTGCAAAGCCGCGGTCCCGGAAATGGTCGTGGAATGGTTTGAAAGGTTGAACAATCTCGACACCGTTCGGCAGCGCCGACAGGTCATGATCCGGCGTCGGTCCAATGACCGATATCGGTTCCGACAGGGTCAGGCCCGAGTCGAGGGCGAGAGACAATCGTAAGGACATCAGAGCGGGTTGAAGGGGGCAGAGGCGCGCGTCGCGACCCTACTCCTCTCTCTCCATGGTGCATTGAAGCGGGTGTTGGTGCCGACGAGCGAAATCCATCACCTGCCCAACCTTGGTCTCGGCAATCTCGTGGCTGAATACACCGACCACGGCCACACCTTTCTTGTGCACGGTCAACATGATCTCGAAAGCCTGTGCATGGGACATCCCGAAAAACCGCTCGAGCACATGAACCACGAATTCCATGGGCGTGTAGTCGTCGTTCAACAGCAGCACCTTGTACAAGGGCGGTCGTTTGGTCTTGGGCTTGGTCTGAACAAGGATTGACGTGTCGCCATCGTCTTCCGATTTGCCAGCCATCATCCAACGGGCTTCAATCATGTCGCGAGATTTTCCGATTCACACTTCGGGTCGTTTCAGGGCTTATATAACGTCGACCCACCCAGAGGAAAGAGCAACCGGGCGGATTCGAAATGGATGAAAACCTGACCATCGTCGCTTTCGACGCTGACGACACCTTGTGGCACAACGAGCGTTTCTTTCAGCTGACCCAAGCGCATTTTTCTGCGCTACTGGCGGATCATGCGGACCGTGACCATCTGATGGAGCGGTTGTTGGCGGCCGAGAAGCGCAACATCCGCCACTATGGGTATGGCATCAAAGGTTTCGTCCTGTCGATGATCGAAACCGCAATCGAGGTGACGGAAGACAAAGTCCCGGCCAGGGTCATCCGCGAACTGATCGAAGCCGGGCAGGAGATGCTGTCCCACCCGATCGAGCTGTTGCCTCACGCGCGGGAGACGGTCGAGACAATCGCAGGCACCCATCGCATTGTTCTGATCACCAAGGGTGATCTCATTGATCAAGAGCGCAAACTGGCCCAATCGGGATTGGGTGAACTGTTCGACGCGGTCGAAATCGTGTCGGAAAAGACGCCCGACACCTATAGCGAAGTCTTTCGGCGGATGGGGCAGTCACCTGCCGGTGCCATGATGGTCGGCAATTCGATGCGGTCGGATGTGGTCGCGCCGATCCAGGCGGGGTGCTGGGGCGTGCACGTACCGCACGGTCTGGTGTGGGAGATCGAGCAGGCCGAGATCCCGACAAGCCATCCCCGTTTCCGGGAGATCCGCGATTTGGGAGATCTTCCTGATCTGGTCCGGCAGATTTCCTGACCTGTGACAGATTGGCCCCAGTTTCAAACTTTTACGACGAAGTCGCGCCAACTTTTTGACATCTTCGCCGTTTTGGTGGCGGCCATCCGTTGGGCCGCAACATCTAGACGCCACCGAGCGGAGCCTCTGCCGCGGATTTTTCAGCTTTCGGTTTATTTCAACAGTGCTGTGTGTTAGCCTCGACCAAATAATCAAAAAGGCTGACCGGGAAAACTCGGCGGCGCGAGGCAGACAGAGGCAAAGATCGTGCAGATTCGGCGGATAGTTCCGGCGCGGGCGGGCTTGCTCGTAGTCACAATGGTATGGATGGCGTTGGTCCTGGCGACTCAGGCGCTTGCGGCTCCTTATGCGGCAATGGTCATTGACGCCAGAACCGGTGAGGTTCTGCATTCCCGCAACGCCGATACCAGGCTGCACCCTGCTTCTCTCACCAAGATGATGACCCTCTATATCGCCTTCGAAGCGGTGCGGAACGGTGAGATCACGCTGGACACCCAGGTGCGGATCACCAAGGCCGCGGCGGCCGAGCCGCCCTCCAAGCTGGGCCTGCGGGCGGGCCAGACCATCGCGTTCCGTTATCTCATCCGCGCGGCCGCTGTGAAATCGGCCAATGACGCCGCGACCGCGATCGGCATCGCTCTCAGCGGATCCGAGGCCGCCTTTGCGCGCCGTATGACCCGCACAGCCAAGGCCATGGGCATGAGCCGCACAACCTTCAAGAACGCACACGGGCTGACCGAAGCGGGCCATCTTTCGACTGCGCGTGACATGACCACGCTGGGTCGGCACCTGCTTTATGACTATCCTGAGTATTACAACCTGTTTTCACGCCAATCGACACATGCGGGCATCAAGACTGTTCCGAACACCAACCGGCGGCTGCTGGCAGCCTACCGGGGCGCCGACGGCATCAAAACCGGGTACACGCGCGCTGCGGGCTTCAACCTTGTTGCTTCGGCCAAGCGTGGGGACAAACGGATCATCGCAACCGTGTTCGGTGGCAAATCCAGCACTTCGCGCAACGCCAAGGTGGCCGAGCTACTGGACATGGGATTCCGGCGCGCCCCGTCGCGCGCTCCGATCCGCAAACCTGCCCGTCCGGCATATGCCGGGAATACCGGGCTGGGTGGAGCCACCCAATTGGCCAGTGCTGTCCGCGCGCCACAGCGCAGCCTTCGACCTGTGATGCGACCCGGGGCTGGGGTGGCCATCCAGGTTGCCGGCGCCGTGGCTGAAACCGCAGCCAAGAACGGTGCACGTATTCAAGACGGCATCGCCGCTGCGATCGCCGCAGCGGATATCGCGCCGACGGCGCCTCCGGTCGAGAATGCCGACACGCGCCCGGCCCTGCGCCCCGAGAACCTTGTGCTTGCATCGACCGAGCCCGCAGAAGTCGTGGCCGAGCCCGAGCAGGAGGTCGTTACCCGTCTGTCCACGTCGGGCGGGCATCTTTGGGGCGTCAATGTCGGGCGCTACACCACCCGCTACGAGGCCGAGAAGGTTTTGCTGAAAACGGCTTTGTCGGAGATGACGACACTGGAAGGCACTTTGCGCAAAGTGAACCAGAGTTCGCGCGGGTTCGACGCGACCTTCCAGGGCATGACCCGCGAGCAGGCGGATCTGGCCTGTCGCCGCCTGAAGGCACGCAATGTCACCTGTTTCATGATCGGGCCATCATAAGGTCCGACGCTCTCTCCTGGATCGTTGCTGGCCGCGAATGGATTTCGCGGCCTTTTTTTACGCCTTGAATGCGGCGGTCCATCGGTCCGGTCGGAAGCCACTTGCCCAGTGGACGCCAAAAGCAGCAGAGTGGCGCAAAACGCTGTGTTCGGCCCTTCAACGCTTGTGCGTTCCGAGCCGCAATTCGGGCGCAGAGTGAGTCGATTCACGGGGCGCGAGTCGAGTGTTCTTGTGGTGGTGTCAGGGCGCTTTCGCTATATATAGTGGTCTCGTGGGGTCGGACTTTGAATCCAGCGGGTCGGGCTTGATCTCCGAGGGTGAAATTCCCAACGGTGGAGCTAGGTGATCGTTATCTAAGTTACTGACAAATATTGATAAAAATAAAATCAGCAAAAAAGTTTGGCAGTTTGTCATTTTCTGCTTGCGGTGATTTGTAGTTATCCTTAGAACGCCCTTCACCGGCGCTGCTGAGGCGGTGTTGGTTGGTCGGAGTGACGGC
>NZ_JBQFUM010000004.1:0-389616 GCF_056539185.1 Ruegeria sp. BC6 | reverse complement strand
GCCACGAGGTGCGCGTGACCACGGTTGCCGAAGGATACGACATCAATGCCGAGATCGACGCCCATGTCTGGGCGGATGTGGTCATCATGCAGTTTCCGGTGAATTGGATGGGTGTACCGTGGGTGTTCAAAAAGTACCTCGACGAGGTCTACACCGCGGGCATGGACGGCCGGCTGCTGGCCGGCGACGGCCGGACCGCCGAGGCGCCCAAGGCCAATTACGGCACCGGTGGCCTGCTGCACGGGACGAAATACATGCTGTCGGTCACCTTCAACGCCCCGCGCGAGGCGTTCGACAACCCGGCCGAGCCGTTCTTTGCCGGGGCCAGCGTCGATGACCTGCTGTGGCCAATGCACCTGAACGCCAAGTTTCTGGCGATGCAGCCCCTGCCCACCTTCGCGGCCTTCGACGTGATGAAGAACCCCCGGATCGAACAGGATTTCCAGCGGTTCGACGCGCATCTGAAAGAGCTTTTCGAGGAGATCGCGCATGTCGCAGCCTGACATTCACCTCTACACCGCGGCCACGATGAATGGCTACAAACCGGTGATTTTCCTGGAAGAGGCAGGCGTGCCCTACGACCTGACCCCCATCGACTTTTCCAAGCAGGAACAAAAGACGCCGGCGTTCTTGTCGCTGAACCCCAACGGCAAGATCCCGGCGATCGAGGACCGGGCCGAAGGTCGAGCGATTTTCGAAAGCGGCGCGATCCTGTGGCACCTCGCGCAGAAATACGGTCAGTTTCTTCCCTCAGACCCCGCGCAGCAGTCCGAGGTGATGCAGTGGATGCTGTTCCAGGTTGGGCATGTGGGTCCGATGATGGGCCAGGCGATGTATTTCCAGCATATTGCCGCACCCAATGGCCATACCGAGCCGTTCTCGATCCGCCGCTACGTGAACGAAAGCCGCCGCCTGATGGAGGTGATGAATGATCGCCTGAATGGGCGCGACTGGATCGCGGCAGACGAATACACGATCGCGGACATGATGCTGTACCCGTGGGCGCGGGCCTATGTCTGGGCGCGGGTTCAGGTCGATGACCTTCCGCAACTGAACGCATGGTTCGACCGCATTGATGCCCGGCCCGCAGTGCAGAAGGCGCTGACCATTCCCAAGGCCAATCCCCAGTTCTGGGATGCCACGGCTGATGCCAGCGCCTTTGCTCGGGAAAACGCCGCGCGGTTTGCCGGTGACGTGAAAAAGGACTGAGGCCTCGGCCCGGGTGCGCCAGCCCGGGCCCGCGCCACAGCACCTTGGGCGCCGCACGGCTCAAGCGCAGGTCGATGGCCGCGTGGACGCTTTACTCGGGTGTCAAAAGCGGTCAGTCTGAACCTTCGGCGCGCCGGGTGATCCCCTCGGATCGCGCTGTCACATCATTGTCGTCATAAACGTTCAGATGATGCGTCGACCAATTTATTTCGAGAGGTGCCTCATGACCCTATCCAGCAAATTCGCGATGTCGCGGCGTCAATTCATGGCCACGACCACGGCCGGCGTCGCCATGGTTTCCCTGCACCCGTTTTCCGCCGCTGCCGCAAACAATCAAGCGCATCTGCGGATCATGGAAACGACCGACATTCACGTTCACGTCTTTCCCTACGACTACTACGCCGACAAGCCGCGCGATACGGTGGGCCTGTCGCGCGCGGCCTCGATCATCAACCAGATCCGTGCCGAGGCCACAAACTCGATGCTGGTCGACAATGGCGACTTTCTTCAGGGCAACCCGATGGGCGACTACATCGCCTACGAGCGTGGCATGAACGATGGCGACACCCACCCGATCATCAATGCGTTCAACACATTGGGCTATGATGCCGCGACGCTGGGCAACCACGAGTTCAACTATGGCCTGAGCTTTCTGGAAAAATCGCTGGCCGGGGCGCAGTTCCCGATCGTGCTGGCCAATATCGCCAAGGAACAGGGTGCAAATCCGCGCGCGGACAAGACGCTGGTGCAGCCCTATGTCATTCTCGACCGCGAGATCGAGCTGGGCGATGGCAGCAAGCAGCCGATCCGCATCGGCGTCATCGGCTTCACCCCGCCGCAGATCATGAACTGGGACCGCCGCCACCTGGAAGGCAACGTGCAGGCCCGCGACATCGTCGAGACCGCCAAGGCCTATGTGCCCGAGATGAAAGAGCAAGGCTGCGATCTGATCCTGGCCCTGTCGCATTCGGGCATCGGCGCGGCCGATCACGCGGACGGGATGGAGAACGCCTCGGTCCCGCTGGCCGGGGTCGATGGCATCGACGCGCTGGTGACCGGGCACAACCACCTGGTCTTCCCCTCGCCCACCTTCGCCGACCGTGCGGGCGTTGACGTGGACAAGGGTACGCTGATGGGCAAGCCGGCCGTCATGGGCGGGTTCTGGGGGTCGCATCTAGGCGTGCTCGACCTGCTGCTGGAACGCGACGGCAACGAATGGCGCGTGGTCACCACCACCTCTGAGGCGCGGCCGATCTCGAAGCGCAACGAAGACCGCTCGATCAACGCGCTGGTCGAGGACGACCCCAAGGTGCTGGCCTCGGTCGCGCAGGACCACGAGGAAACGCTGGCCTATGTGCGCCGCGCGGTGGGCAAGACCTCGGCCCCGCTGCACAGCTATTTCGCGCTGGTGGCCGATGATCCGTCGGTCCAGATCGTGTCGATCGCGCAGAAATGGTATGTTGAGGAGATGCTGAAAGGCACCGAGCACGAGGGTCTGCCGATCCTGTCGGCCGCGGCGCCGTTCAAGGCCGGTGGCCGGGGTGGCCCGGAATACTATACCGACGTGCCGGTGGGCGATGTGGCGATCAAGAACGTGGCCGACCTGTATCTCTATCCCAACACCGTGCGCGCGGTGCGGGTGAACGGCGCGCAACTGCGCGGCTGGCTGGAGCGTTCGGCCGGGATGTTCAACCAGATCGAGCCGGGCGCCAAGGATGCGCTGCTGCTGAACCCCGAATTCCCGTCCTACAATTTCGACGTGATCGACGGTGTAACCTATCAGATCGACCTGTCTCAGCCCTCGCGCTTTGGCCCGAAGGGCGAAGAGGTCAACCCTGATGCGGCGCGCATCGTGAACCTGCAGTTCAACGGTGCCCCGGTGACCGACGACATGGAGTTCATCATCGCCACCAACAACTACCGCGCTTCGGGCGGCGGATCGTTCCCGGGCGCGATGGGCGACACCATCGTGTTCGAGGCCCCCGACACCAACCGCGACGTGATCGTGCGCTATATCGTCGAGCAGGGCACGATCGACCCCAAGGCCGACGGCAACTGGTCCTTCGCACCGCTGGGCGACACCACGGTTCTGTTCGAAACCGGTCCCAAGGCGCGCGATTACATCAGCGACGTCAAAGGTTTGGCGCTGGAAGACGCAGGCGACGGGGCCGACGGTTTCGCGGCCTTCCGCATCACGCTCTGACTGGCGACAGACATCGGATCGGGCGGCCAATCTGGCCGCCCTTTTCTCTTGATTTGTGGCCGAAGACCGGATGCTCACACGCATTGGCGTGATGCTTATTTTTCAGGCGTTAGGTGAATTAATGCTCGGGAATTGGGCAAACAAGTGTTCTGACCCAATTGCCTCTGCCGGGCTGCGCTGACTCGAGGAAAAGGCTGTGGTGCTTTCGCATCCGACAGTTCTTTCGCCCGGAGCCACCAATTACTTCTTTGTCCGCAATAACTGCCGCGCAAGCGATCGCCGCGCCTCCCCGTGCTGACGGGCGGGGTGTTGTGTCCGTAGTTGGCCGCGCGGGCCGAACCGAGTTGCGGGACCTGCGCCAGCAGGGGTCGCTGAAGCTGCTGTTTCCTCGGCGCGATGGCGCTGACATGCAGGCTGTTCTGGTCAATACCGCCGGCGGCGTCACCGGCGGAGACAGTTTTGACCTTTCCGCCACCGCCGTGGCAGATGCACATCTGACCCTGACCACGCAGGCGGCCGAGCGGGCTTATCGCGCGTCCGGAGCAATTCCGGGCCGGATTCGGACGCACCTGACCGTGGAGGCAGGCGGCCAGTTGAACTGGCTACCGCAGGAAACGATCCTGTTCGACGGTTGCGCGATCGACCGCCGCCTGCGTGTCGATCTGGCCCCCGATGCCGGCCTGCTGCTGGTGGAATCGCTGATCTTCGGACGCGCCGCGATGGGCGAGCAAGTCACATCGGCCCACTTCCAAGACCGCATCGAAATCTGGCGCGCGGGCCGGCTGGCCCATCTGGACGCGCTGCGTCTGACCGGTGATCTGGCGGCGGAAATGGCCCGGCCGGGCGTTGGCGACGGCGCCGGCGCACTCAGCAGCCTGATACTGATCCGCCCGGATGCCGCCGCGCATCTGGACCCGATCCGCGCGGCCTTGCCTGACACCGGCGGCGTCAGCCTTGTGGGTGAGGACATGCTGTTGATGCGCCTGCTGGCGCCCGACGGTTTCACGCTGCGCCAGACCCTTGTGCCGATCCTGAACCGGCTGACCCGCAACTCCCTGCCAAAACCCTGGATGATCTGACATGCAACTCTCGCCGCGTGAAAAAGACAAACTGCTGATCGCCATGGCCGCCGAGGTGGCGCGCAAACGCCTGGCCCGGGGCGTGCGCCTGAACTACCCCGAGGCCATCGCGCTGATCACCGATGCAGTGGTGGAGGGCGCCCGCGACGGCCGCTCGGTCGCCGACATGATGGAGGCCGGCGCGCAGGTCATCACCCGCGATCAGTGCATGGACGGCATCCCCGAGATGATCCACGAGGTGCAGGTCGAGGCGACGTTCCCCGACGGCACCAAGCTGGTCACCGTCCACAACCCCATCCGCTGAAGGAGATGACGATGAAACACCTGGCTTCCCTGCCCTTCGCCCTGATGGCCGCGCCCGCGCTGGCGCATGACGGGCCGCACCTGCACCCGCATGAAGCCGGCACCTGGCTGGCGCTGGTCCTGCTGCTGGCGATCGGCGGCGTCGCGATCTGGCTGAAGGCGCGCAAATGATCCCCGGAGAGGTCATCACTGCCCCCGGCGAGATCGAGCTGAACGCGGGCGCGGCGGCAATTACCCTGATGGTGGCCAATACCGGTGACCGGCCCGTGCAGGCGGGCTCGCACTATCATTTCGCCGAAACCAATCCGGCGCTGGATTTCGACCGGGCCGCCGCCCACGGCATGCGGCTGGACATCGCCGCCGGAACCGCCGTGCGGTTCGAGCCCGGTCAGCGGCGCGAGGTGCAGCTGATCCCGATCGCCGGCGCGCGGCGTGTCTTCGGGTTCAACGGCGCAGTCATGGGAGACCTCTGATGCCAGCCCGGATCAAACGTTCCGACTATGCCGCCATGTACGGCCCCACCACGGGCGACAAGGTGCGGCTGGCCGATACTGACCTGATCATTGAGGTCGAGCGCGACCTGACCACCTATGGCGAAGAGGTCAAGTTCGGCGGCGGCAAAGTGATCCGCGATGGCATGGGCCAGTCTCAGGCCTCCCGCGCCGAAGGGGCGGTGGACACCGTCATCACCAATGCGTTGATCGTCGACTGGACGGGCATCTACAAGGCGGATGTGGGCCTCAAGGATGGGCGCATCGTCAAGATCGGCAAGGCGGGCAACCCCGACACGCAGCCCGGCGTCGATATCATCGTCGGCCCCGGCACCGAAGCCATCGCCGGCGAGGGCCGCATCCTGACTGCCGGCGGGTTCGACAGCCACATCCATTTCATCTGCCCGCAACAGATCGAGGATGCGCTGCATTCCGGCCTGACCACCATGCTGGGCGGCGGCACCGGCCCGGCGCATGGCACGCTGGCCACCACCTGCACGCCCGGCCCCTGGCATATCGGACGCATGCTGCAGGCGGCCGATGCCTTTCCGATGAACCTGGCCTTTGCGGGCAAGGGCAACGCCTCGCAACCGGCGGCCCTGCGCGAACAGGTCCTGGCCGGGGCCTGCGCCCTGAAACTGCACGAGGACTGGGGCACCACCCCGGCAGCCATCGATTGCTGCCTGTCGGTGGCCGACGAGATGGACGTGCAGGTGATGATCCACACCGACACGCTGAACGAAAGCGGCTTCGTCGAAAACACCGTGGCCGCCATGAAAGGCCGCACGATCCACGCCTTCCATACCGAGGGCGCGGGCGGCGGCCACGCTCCCGATATCATCAAGATCTGCGGCGAGGCGCATGTGCTGCCATCGTCGACCAACCCGACCCGGCCTTTTACCGTGAACACGGTCGAAGAGCATCTGGACATGCTGATGGTCTGCCATCACCTCGACAAATCCATCCCCGAGGACGTGGCCTTTGCCGAAAGCCGCATCCGGCGCGAGACCATCGCGGCCGAGGACATTCTGCACGACATGGGCGCCTTCAGCATCATCGCCTCCGACAGCCAGGCGATGGGCCGCGTGGGAGAAGTGCTGATCCGCACCTGGCAGACCGCCGACAAGATGAAGAAACAACGCGGGCGCCTGCCGGAGGAAACAGGCGAAAACGACAATTTCCGCGTGCGCCGTTATATCGCTAAATACACGATCAACCCGGCCATTGCGCACGGGCTTGGCACCCATATCGGCAGCATCGAGGAGGGCAAACGCGCCGATCTGGTGCTGTGGAGCCCCGCTTTTTTCGGCGTGAAGCCCGAGATGGTGCTGTTGGGCGGCACCATCGCCTGTGCGCAGATGGGCGACCCGAACGCCTCGATCCCCACGCCGCAGCCGGTCTATTCCCGGCCGATGTGGGGGGCCTATGGCCGCTCGGTCGAACAGAGCGCGGCGACCTTCGTATCGGAAGCCGCGCAGGAGGACGGCATCGCCGCGCGTCTTGGCCTGGCCAAGCAGACCGTAGCCGTGCGCAACACACGCGCGATCGGCAAGCGCGACCTGCGGCTGAACGATGCCCTGCCCGAGATCGAGGTGAACCCCGAAACCTACGAGGTGCGCGCCGACGGCGAATTGCTGACTTGCCAGCCCGCCGAAACCCTGCCCATGGCGCAACGCTATTTCCTGTTCTGAGAAGGGACGCCCTGATGCTTGCCACATCACAGAAAATCCGCCGCAACGGGCAGTGGGACGAAACCCATGGCACCGTGACGCTGAACTACGAAGACCGCTTTCTGCGCCGCCGGATGCTGCGCACCGCACAGAATGAAGAGTTCCTGGTGGATCTGTCGCAGACGACCTCGCTGGACGGGGGGGATGCGTTCGAACTGGCTGATGGCCGCCTGATCGAGGTGGTCGCCGCCGAAGAGGACCTGTTCGCCGTCACCGGCCCCGATCTGACCCGGCTGGCCTGGCATATCGGCAACCGTCACACACCCTGCCAGATCGAGCCTGAACGCCTGGTGATCCGCCGCGACCATGTGATCCGCGACATGCTGTTGAAGCTTGGCGCGACGGTCCAGGACATCCGCGCACCCTTCAGCCCCGAAGGCGGCGCCTATGGGCACGGACGGACGCATGGCCACAGCCATTGACCTTGATCTGCTGACGCTGACGCAATGGCTGTCGCCCGCCTATCCGGTGGGGGCTTTTGCCTATTCGCACGGGCTGGAACGTCTGGTTCAATCGGGCGCGGTGCACGATGCGGCCAGCCTGCGGGACTGGCTGCAGGACGTGCTGGAACACGGTGCCGGATGGTCGGATGCCCTGTTTCTGACCGCCGCTTGGCGCGCCAAATCCGAGCTGGCCTTGATCGAAGTTGACGATATGGCCCGCGCCTTCGCCGGCCCCTTCGAGCGCAGGTTCGAGACCGCACAGCAGGGCGCGGCCTTCTGCGGTGTGACGGCTGCAGTCTGGGGCATCGAACTGACGGAACTGACCTACCCCGTCGCTGTCGGCTGCGCCGCGCGCCAGGCCGGTTTGCCGGTGGAACCGACCGCGCGGCTGTATCTGCATGCGTTGATCAGCAATCTTGTTTCTGCCGCGCAGCGGCTGTTATCCTTGGGCCAGACCGCTGCGCAAGGGGTGGTCCGAGACATGGCGCCCTTGTGCGCACATCAGGCGCACGCGGCAGTGGAGGCCGATCTGTCTGCCCTGTCCGGCACCGCCTTTCTGGCCGAGATCGCGGCCATGCAACATGAAACCCAACAACCAAGGATTTTCCGCACATGAGCAGCATGAACGGCCCTCTGCGGGTGGGCATCGGCGGCCCGGTCGGTGCGGGCAAGACCAGCCTGACCGCCGCCCTCGCCCGCGCGCTGCGCGACACCCATTCGATCGGGGTGATTACCAATGACATCTACACGCAGGAAGACGCCGATGCGCTGATGCGCATGCAGATCCTGCCGCAGGACCGGGTGATCGGCGTGGAAACCGGAGGCTGCCCCCATACGGCGATCCGTGAGGATGCCTCGATCAATCTGGCCGCCGTGGCCGAGATGGTGCGCCGTCACCCCGAGGTCGAGATCGTTCTGATCGAATCCGGCGGTGACAACCTGTCGGCCACCTTCAGCCCGGAACTGGCGGATGTGACGATCTATGTGATCGACGTGGCCGCGGGCGAAGAGATCCCCCGCAAGGGCGGCCCCGCGATCACTCGTTCTGACATCCTGATCATCAACAAGATCGATCTTGCCCCGCATGTCGGAGTGGACCTGTCGGTGATGCAGCGCGATGCGGCCCGGATGCGCGGCGATCGTCCATTCGTATTCACCAACCTGCGGAGCGGTAGCGGAACAAGTGAAATCATCGATCTGTTGGACAAGATTGCCGGCATCGACGCCGGACGGCGTGCAACGGCGTAAGACCCACAACACGACAATGGGCGTTTCCGGTTCCAGAATTTGGAACCTTGCGCCTGCCGGGTAATCCGATGTAACCGGATTCGACCACCGACGCTGTCCTTGCGATAGCCCGGTGCGAGAAAGTTGCAGCCGGGCCGACCCTTCTTGGGGCCGCCCCATCACCTGAGGACCGCCGGTGAGCCCATTCGTCGTCGCGATCATTCTGTCGGCTGCCATCCTGCACGCCGTCTGGAACGCCATCGTCAAAACCGCGGGCGACCGGACGACGACTCTGGGCCTAGTGGCCTTCGGGCATGTAATCCCGGCCAGCGTCATGATCCTTGTCCTGCCCTTTCCGGGCGGCGACAGCTTTGTCTACATCCTTTTGTCCACCGTGGTGCATTTCGGATATTACTTCATGCTGGGCAAAGCCTATCAGCATGGCGACCTCAGCGTGGTCTACCCGATTGCCCGAGGTATCGTCCCGGCGCTGGTGGCGCTTTGGGCTTATCTTTTGCTGGATGAGGTTCTGCCCCTGCAAGCCTGGATCGGCATCGGCCTGATCGCGATCGGCATCCAGCTCAGCAGTTGGAGCTCGCTCCGGCAAGGCGTCGGCGGCGCGGCGCTGGGGTTTGCGGTGGGTACCGGACTTTGCATCTCGGTTTATTCGGTTGTGGACGGCATCGGGGTGCGGCTGTCTGGAAACACGCTAAGCTATTGGGCTTGGGGGGCGTTTCTGCACCTGTTCATTGCCGGATTCGTGGGCCTGCGACGCCGGCAGGTTCTGACACAGCTTCCGGCGCGCACCTGGGCGATCGGCATCCTGGGCGGTTTCGTGTCGATGCTGGCTTATGGGCTGGTGCTCTATGCCAAGAATTTCGCGCCGCTGGGGGCAGTCTCGGCGTTGCGGGAAACCTCGGTGATTTTTGCGGCCCTGATCGGGTTCGTATTTCTGCACGAAGGCTATTGGGTGCGCAGGCTGGGGGCCGCCATCCTGATGGCGGGGGGCGTGGCGCTGGTTGGACTGTCGGGCTGAGCCGGTCCGTCAAGTGCCGTAACGCGCCATGAACATGTCAACGGCGTTGGTGGCCACTTCGTCGATTTCCTCGTCCGAGAACCGGGTTTGGATCCCCAAAGCCGCGAGGGTCCACAGGCGCACTTTGCACAATTCCGAGAACTGCTCGGCGGCAAAATGCACGTCGTCAATCGCCAGTTCACCTTTGGCCACGGCTTTTTCCAGATACTCGGCCATCTGGCGCTGACCGTTGGCGGGGCCGGCTTCGTAGAACGCCTTGCCCAGTTCCGGGAACCTGTCACGCTCGGCCACGCAGATGCGGAACACCTGTTGCGCAAAATCCGAAACCAGAAACCGGGTCAGATGCGTGGCGGTGATCATCAACGCCTCGCGCACTGGCTTGGTTTCGTCGATCATGGACAACACGTTTTCCGCCATGCGGCAACACTCGGTCTGCGCCACTTCGGAGAACAGAAGTCGTTTGTCTGGGAAATAGCTGTAGAGCGTTGCCTTCGACACACCCGCCGCGCGCGCGATATCATCGACGCTGGCGCCTTCGAACCCATCCGCCATGAAAACCTCTCGGGCGCCGTTCAGAACCTGGTCGAATTTCCGTCCGGTACGCACGATGGTAGCGGCTTGGGTCATGGTGTCTCCTTGGCTGAGTGCTGCGACAAATCTATAAACCAGTCAGTTCAGTTTCAACGGTTTTCAATTCGGCTTGAAAGTTCCGTTGCGCGGCGTAGATTAGAATAATTCTAAAACGAGGGTGGCTATGCGGTTTTTCACTCAGCGCAAACACTTCAGGGATCTGACCGAGCAGGAAGTTATCGCACTTGCGATTTCGTCCGAGGAAGATGACGCGCGGATCTATAGGTCATATGCAGAAATGCTACGCCCCGACTATCCGGCGACGGCCAAAATCTTCGATGGCATGGCTGCCGAGGAAGACGAGCACCGCCGTCGCCTGATCGCCCTGCACGAGGATCGGTTCGGCCCGGTGATCCCTCTGATTCGGCGCGAGCATGTCGCCGGTTACTACGCCCGCCGTCCGATCTGGCTGGTCGAGAATCTTGGAATCGAGCGAATCCGCGAAGAAGCCGAGATGATGGAGCGCGACGCGGAGCGCTTCTATCTGGCGGCTGCCGGTCGCACGACCGATGCAGCAACACGCAAACTTCTGGGCGACCTGGCTGCGGCCGAAGCGGGACATCAAGCTGCGGCCGCCGAATTGGAAGAAGCCCACCTGGATCACGATGAAAAAGAAGCTGAAAAGGTGATTTCGCACCGGCAATTCATCCTGACCTGGGTCCAGCCGGGATTGGCCGGGCTGATGGACGGGTCGGTGTCGACCTTGGCGCCGATCTTCGCGACGGCCTTTGCCACGCACGACCCTTGGACGACCTTTCTTGTGGGCCTTGCAGCGTCAGTGGGCGCAGGTATTTCCATGGGCTTCACCGAAGCGGCATCGGACGATGGCGAGCTGTCGGGCCGTGGATCACCGGTCAAGCGGGGTTTGGCGTCCGGCGTGATGACAACGGTCGGCGGATTGGGCCATGCCCTGCCCTATCTGATCCCGGAATTCTGGACGGCCACGATCATTGCATTCATCGTGGTGTTTTTCGAATTGTGGGCGATCGCGTGGATTCAGAACCGCTATATGGAAACTCCGTTCTTCCGCGCGGCTTTTCAGGTCGTTTTGGGCGGAGCGCTGGTGCTGGCAGCCGGAATATTGATCGGCAGCGGGTGATGACCCTGCTTGCGATGTGGTAATTCTATGTTACCAATCTGCGCATGGTCGATATCTTTCTGCGCACCCTGCCCTTCTTTGCGATCATCGGCCTGGGATACTGGGCCGGGCGCAGCCGGTTCTTCACCGAAGACGCCACGGCCTATCTGACCAAGTTCGTGTTCTATTTCGCGTTGTCGGCAATGCTGTTCCGCTTTGCCGCCACGCTGCCCTTTGCCGAGATCTTCAACGCGCGGCTGATGCTGGGCTATCTGATCGGCACCGCCGGCGTATACGCGCTGGCCACGTTGGTCGCCTATCTGCGCGGGCTCGACATCCCCACCGCGGCGGTCGAGGCGCAATGCGCCGCCATCGGAAATGTGGGCTTTCTGGGTCTGCCTATGTTGGCCCTGCTGTTTTCCGAAGCCGCCATCGGACCGGTCATGCTGGTTCTGACGGTCGATCTGGTGGTGTTTTCCTCTCTGATCGTGATCCTGATCAACGGCGGGCGGGATGGAAAGCTGACGGTTGGGACGTTGCGGCTCATCGGAGTCGGGCTGCTGAAAAACCCCATGATCGTCTCGATCTCGGCCGGGTTGATCTGGTCGGCCCTGCAGATGCCGGTGCCTGACCCGTTGAACGATTTTCTGACCATTCTGGGCGGCGCCGCGACGCCGGGGGCGCTGTTCGCAATCGGCGCCTCGCTGGCCAGCAAATCGGCCGAGCGGGTTCAGATCGCGCTGTGGCTCAGCCTTTGCAAACTGGCCGTGCATCCGGCCTGTGTGGCAGTGGTGCTGCTGTGGCTGCTGCCGACTGATCCTTTTGCCGCGGCGGTGGCGATCTCCGCCGCCGCCCTGCCCGTGGCCGGCAATGTCTATATGCTGGCGGCCCACTATGGGGTGGCGCCGCACCGGGCATCTGCCGCCATTCTGCTGTCGACCATTGTCAGCATTCTGACCGTGCCGGTGGTCATCGCGTGGGTTGCCGCATTCTGACGCGGCGACTTCAAAATGCGTGCGAACATTGGTGCCCGGACTTTACGCCGAGGCCTTCGCCCGTTAGCCATGGCACGAACCCAACGTAAGGATGATGCCAGATGGAAACCCTTTCCGAAAACGCCTGTTTCGGTGGTGTGCAGGGCGTGTACCGCCACGCCTCGACGGCGTGCCAGTGCGATATGACCTTTGGCCTGTTCCTGCCGGCGGAGGCCAAGGACGGCCCGGTTCCGGTCCTGTGGTATCTGTCGGGCCTGACCTGCACCCATGAAAACGCGATGGTCAAGGCCGGCGCGCAGGGCTGGGCCGCCGAACAAGGCATCGCACTGGTCTTCCCCGACACCTCGCCGCGCGGCGAAGGCGTCGCCGATCATGAGGATTACGACCTGGGCCAAGGCGCCGGGTTCTACGTCAACGCCACGCAATCGCCGTGGGCGCCGCATTTCAACATGTGGGACTATGTGGCCGAGGAACTGCCCGCGCTGCTGGTCGAAAACTTCGCAATCGACGGCGACCGACAGTCGATCACCGGCCATTCGATGGGCGGCCACGGCGCGCTGACGCTGGCGATGAACCTGCCGGGCCGGTTCCGTTCGGTCTCGGCCTTTGCGCCGATCTCGAACCCCACGGCCAGCGACTGGGGCCGTAAGCAACTGGGCGCCTATCTGGGCGATGACCCGGCCGCCTGGGTCAAACATGACGCGACTCTGATGATGAAGGAAAAGGGCTTTGACGGCCCGATCCTGACCGACACCGGCACCAACGACCAGTTCATCGACCTGCTGCGCCCCGAGGCCCTGGCCCAGGCCATCGCCGAACGCCGCCAGCAGGCGACGGTCCGGTTGCAGCCCGGCTATGACCATTCCTACTTTTTCGTGTCCACCTTCATGGAGGACCACGTCACCTTCCACGCCGAAGCCCTGTACGGAGACTGAGGGATGAGCGAATTCGACTATGACCTGATCATCATCGGCTCGGGTCCATCGGGCCGCGCGGCGGCGATTCAGGCGGGCAAGCTGAAACGCAAGGTTCTGGTGGTTGACCGCCGTGACCGGTTGGGCGGCGTGTCGGTGCACACGGGCACGATCCCGTCGAAGACCCTGCGCGAAACGGTGCTGAACCTGTCTGGCTGGCGCGAGCGCAGCTTTTACGGCCGTTCGTACCGGGTCAAGGACCAGATCCGCGCCGAGGACCTCAAGGCCCGGCTGCACATGACGCTGGACTATGAGGTTGACGTGCTGGAACACCAGTTCAACCGCAACCACGTTGAAACCATGGACGGCGTAGCGCGTTTCGTGGGCCCGCACGAGATCGAGGTCACTGCCGATGCGGGCGACACCACCCGCCTGACGGCCGCGAAATTCCTGATCTCGACCGGGACGAAAACCTATCGCCCCGATTACGTGCCCTTTAACGGCAAGACCATCGTCGATGGCGACGAGTTCCTGGAAATGGCCGAGATTCCGCGTTCGCTCTGCGTGATCGGCGCGGGCGTGATCGGGGTCGAGTATGCCACGATGTTCTCGGCGCTGGATGTGCGGGTGACGCTGATCGAACCGCGCGAGACCTTCCTTGATTTCATCGACAAGACCCTGATCCAAGAATTCACCCACCAGATCCGTGAAAACGGGGTGGACCTGCGCCTGGGCTCGGCCGTGGAAAAGATCGAGGACGCCGGCAAGCATGTCGAGATCACCATGTCAAACGGCCGCCATGTCCGGGCCGAGATGCTGCTGTTCGCGGCGGGCCGCATGGGCAACACCTCGGCGCTGAATCTGGGTGCGGTTGGGATCGAAACCGACCACCGCAACCGCATTTCGGTGGACCGCAAGACCTATCAGACCTCGGTACCGCATATCTATGCCACCGGCGACGTGATCGGGCATCCCTCGCTGGCCTCGACCTCGATGCAGCAGGGCCGCGTGGCCGCCTGCCACGCGCTCGAGACCCCCACCCTGCCCGAAAGCCCTTGGTTCCCTTATGGCATCTACTCGGTGCCCGAAATCTCGACCTGCGGCATGTCCGAGGAAGAGCTGCAGGAACGTGGCATTCCCTACGAGGTGGGCGTGGCCCGGTTCCGCGAGACCTCTCGCGGGCATATCATGGGGCTCGAGCACGGGATGCTGAAGATGCTGTTCTCGCTTAAAACCCGCCGGGTGCTGGGCGTGCAGATCGTCGGCGAAGGCGCGACCGAGCTGATCCACATCGCCCAGGCGGTGCTGAACCTGAAGGGCACGGTGGACTATTTCGTGCAGAACACCTTCAACTATCCGACCCTGGCAGAGGCCTACAAGATAGCCGGGCTCGACGCCTTCAACCGGATGCCGATCCCGGACGAGTTCAAGGTGCGCAAGTCCGAAGCGCCCGAGCCAGCAAAATTGGCGCCCAAGAAGGCCAAGCAGGCGTGACGACCCTGTATGTCGATGGCGACGCCTGCCCGGTCAAGGCCGAGGCCGAACGCGTCGCCACGCGGCACAAGGTGCCGATGGTCGTGGTCGCAAATGGCGGGCTGCGCCCCTCGGCCAACCCGCTGGTTCAGATCGTGACCGTAGCGCAAGGCGCGGACGAGGCCGACAAGTGGATCGCCGAGCGGTGTGGCTCGGGCGACATCGTCATCACCTCGGACATCCCGTTGGCCGCCAAATGCGTCGAGGCCGGCGCGCGCGTGTTGCGTTCCAACGGTGAAGCCTTCACCGCCGCAAATATCGGCCAGCAACTTGCGATGCGCGATCTGATGGCGGATCTGCGCGCCGCCAATCCGCTGGGTGCCGGGGGCGGTGGCAAACCGTTTTCCAAGGCCGACCGATCGCGGTTTCTGGACGCGCTCGAGCGCGAGATGCGCGCCGCCTTGCGCGGCTGAGATTGGCCTTGCATCCCGCCCGGCGGGTTGGTTCAGTCAGCCCCGAACGCAACACAAGAGAACAGGAACCCCCATGCCCGTAGAAGCGGTCGTTTTTGACATCGGCAACGTTCTGATCGAATGGCAGCCCGAGCGGTATTATGACTACGTGATCGGCGAGGACCGGCGCCGCGAGATGTTCTCGACCGTCGACCTGCACGGCATGAATGACTTGGTCGATCAGGGGCATCACTTCACCGACACGATCTATGCCTGGGCCGAGAAATACCCCGAATGGCGCAATGAGATCCGCATGTGGCACGACAACTGGATCGAACTGGCTGCGCCCGAGATTCCGCATTCGGTCCGGCTGCAGCGCGCGCTTCGGGCCAAGGGCGTGCCGGTCTTTGCGCTGACCAATTTCGGGGTGCAGAATTTCGACTATGCCTCCACCGTCTATCCGTTCCTGAACGAGTTCGACCGGCACTATGTTTCGGGGCGGATGAAGATGGTGAAACCGCATGCGCCGATCTACCAGATGGTCGAACAGGATTGCGGCCTGCCACCCGAGACGCTGCTGTTCACTGACGACCGGATCGACAACATCGAAACCGCCCGTGCGCGTGGATGGCAGACCCACCATTTCGACGGCCCGCAGGGCTGGGCCGAAAGGTTGGTGGCCGAAGGTCTGCTCTCCCCGGACGAGGCCGCCTGATCCTAGGCGGCAGCGGGCTGTGCGGGGCGGTTTTCGCGGATCGGCAGGTGCACGATCGCGCTGAAGGCGCCGATGGCCACGCCGATCCACCAGACAACGGTGTAATCGCCATAAAGGTCATACATGCGGCCGCCCAGCCAGATGCCCAGGAAACTGCCAACCTGATGGCTGAAGAATATGATGCCATACAGCGTGCCCATGTAGCGCAAGCCGTAAAGATGCGCGACGAGGCCGGAGGTCAACGGGATCGTCGCCAGCCACAGTGACCCCATGACCAGCGAGAACAGGATCACGGTCAGAGGCGTGATGGGAAACAGGATGAACGCCGCGGCCGCGATCGTGCGCCCGGTGTAGACCGCCGCCAGAAGGTATTTCTTGGGGAAGTGATTGCCCGCCCATCCGGCCAGAAGGGTGCCTCCGATATTGGCGAGCCCGATCAACGAGATCGCCAGCGCACCCAAAGCAGACGTTGTGGTGATGCCCATCGCATGCAGGACACCGCCGGGTTGGATCGGGCCGCACATCTCGGTCACGAAGGCCGGGAAATGCGCGGTGACGAAGCCCAGTTGGTAGCCGCAGCTGAAAAAACCCAAGAATATCAGCGCATAGGACGGGTCGCGGAAAGCGCGGCCCAGGATCTGGCCCATGCTTTCTTCCAACTCGGCCTTACTGACCTGCGCGGGCGCGCGCATGAAAGGCAGCGTCAGCACAAGGGCCAGAATGGCAATGGCGAAGATGATGAACACCTGCTGCCACGGCAGGAAGGTCAGCATCCATTCGGCCGTCGGCGCACCAATCACCTGCCCGAAGCTGCCCGCTGCCGTCACGATCGCCAGCGACATCGAGCGGTTCTGATCCGTCGAGGCCCGTCCGACCACCGCCAGCACCACACCAAAGCCCGTGCCCGCGATACCGAAGCCCACCAGCCAGGCATAAAGCTGATGCCCGAAGGGCGTGACGGACCAGGCCGACAGGACCATCCCCGCCGCATAGGTCAACGCGCCCAGAATGATCGCCCGCCGGTCGCCCATCTTCTCGGCGATGGCGGCAAAGATCGGCTGGCCGATGCCCCAGGCCAGGTTCTGGATCGCGATGGCCAGCGAGAAATCGGTGCGCAGCCAGCCGAACTCCTCGGCGATCGGAATCTGGAACACGCCGAACGAAGCGCGCACGGCAAAGCTGACCGTGATGATCACGCATCCGACGATCAGCACCGGGTTGAGCAGACGGGCGGTTGGGGTCATGAGGCCTCCGGTTTCTGCCCGCCGACAGTATCCGCTTGGGCCCGCTCGTCAATTCAGGAGTTTTGCGGTCACGATTAACCAAAATTGATGCGTGCCGGAGGATGCCTTCTTTTCAACGGCGCGGGCGGGCGCTATGGCTCGGGCCATGACCGACATGATCTCGTTGTACGAGGCCCGCGTTGCCGATGGCACCCTGAACCGCGACGACGCGCAAGAGGCCGTTCTGCCCCAGTTCGAGCGTATACGGGCGGCTCTGGCCGCGCCGGTGAAACGCGGGCTGTTCCGCAAGGCACCGCCGCCGCCCAAGGGTTTGTACCTGTGGGGCGGCGTGGGGCGCGGCAAGTCCATGTTGATGGACATGTTCGTCGAAACGCTGGGCGAAGTTCCGGCCCGGCGCGTCCATTTCCATGCCTTCATGCAGGAAATCCACGCCGGCATGCATGAGGCGCGCGAAACCGGCGTGCAGGATGCACTGGCGCCGGTGGCGGCCTCGGTCGTGAAATCCGTGCGCCTGCTGGCCTTTGACGAGATGCAGATCACCGACATCACCGACGCGATGATAGTCGGGCGGCTGTTCGACCTGCTGCACGCGGGTGGCGTCGTCGTTGTGACGACCTCCAACCGGCATCCCGACGATCTGTACAAGGATGGCCTGAACCGGCAGCTGTTCCTGCCCTTCATCCACCACATCAAGCAGCAGCTCGAAGTGTGGGAACTGACCTCGCCCACGGATTACCGGCAGAACCGGCTCGAGGGCTCGCCGGTCTATTTCACGCCCATCGGACCCGAGGCGCGGGAGAAGATCCGGGCCGTGTGGGCCGACCTGTCCGGTGGGCCGGCCGAACCCTTGACCCTGCATGTCAAGGGGCGCGAGGTAGTGTTGCCCGCTTTTCGCAATGGTGTGGCACGGGCCTCGTTCTATGATCTGTGCGGCCGGATGTTGGGGCCGGGGGACTATTTGGCCATTGCTGATGCGGTAAAAGTGCTGGTGCTCGAGGACATACCGCGCCTGTCGCGCAACAACTTCAACGAGGCGAAGCGGTTCGTCACGTTGATCGATGCGCTGTATGAGGCGAAGGTGAGGTTGATCTGTTCAGCGGCCGCCGAGCCTGAGATGCTGTATGTCGAGGGGGAAGGTGTTTTCGAGTTCGAGCGCACAGCCTCGCGCCTGCGGGAGATGCAGGCACAGGACTGGGGACAATAGCGAGCGTTGCCTCCAGCGTAGCTGTGACTCAATGAATGGTCAGCCGTTTTCGCGCAGGATGTTGCCCGCGAGGTAGAGCGAGCCGCAGATCAGCACGCGCGCCTGTGGGTCGGCTTTGATGATGGTGTCGAGGGCTTGGGACACACTGCTGGCGGTCGTCGCGGGCAGGTTCACCGATTTGGCGGCGGCGGCGGTTTCTTCGGCGCTCAGCGTGTTGGTCTCGCCCGGTATGGAAACGGCGGTCAGGCTGGCAGCTTTCTGGGCCAGTGGGGAGAGGTAGCCAGTTACATCCTTGGTATTGAGCATGCCGCAAATCAGGTGTGTGGGTCGCGGGGGCAGCTTGGCCAAGACGTCCGCCAGCGCGACACCGGCAGCGGCGTTGTGGCCGCCGTCCAGCCAGAGTTCGGCCTGAGGCGCCTGTTCGACGAGCGGGCCGGTTTTCAGGCGCTGCATCCGGGCGGGCCATTCGGCGCGGGTGACAGCGGACTCGTAGGCGTCATCGCCCAGGTCGAGGAGGCGCAGGACCGCCAGTGCGGCGCCGGCGTTCTGGATCTGGTGGGCGCCCAGCAGGTTTGGCAGCGGCAGGTCGCGCAGCCCGTTTTCGTCCTGATAGATCAGGCGGCCATGTTCCTCGTGGACGTGCCAGTGCTGTCCGTGGGCCAGCAAGGGTGCGCCGAGGCGGGCGGCGGTGGCCTCGATGACCTCCATCGCCTCGTCCAGCTGCGGGCCGACGATGCAAGGCACGCCGCGCTTGATGATGCCGGCCTTTTCGGCGGCGATCTTGGCCAGCGTGTTGCCCAGGAACTGTTCATGGTCGATCGAGACCGGGGTGATGACCGTGACCGCGGGCTTTGCGATCACGTTGGTGGCGTCGAGCCGCCCGCCAAGTCCGACTTCGAGCAGCGTGTAGTCGGCGGGTACACGGGAAAAGGCCAGCAGGGCCGCGCAGGTGGTGATCTCGAAATAGGTGATGTTCTCGCCGCCATTGGCGGCGTAGCACTCATCCAGAACGGCGGTCAGGTCGGGTTCCGAGATCAGCTTGCCCGCCAGCCGGATACGTTCGTGGAACCGTGCCAGATGCGGTGAGGTATAGGCATGGGCCGTCAGCCCGGCCCCTTCCAGCCCTGCACGGATCATCGCCTGGGTCGAGCCCTTGCCGTTGGTACCGGCGATGTGGATCACCGGCGGCAGCTTGTCCTGCGGATTACCCAAAGCTTCGAGCAGACGCCAGACACGGTCCAAGGTCAGGTCGATGATCTTGGGGTGCAGCGCCATCATCCGGTCGAGGATGACGTCGGATGTGGGCGCGGTCATTTCTTGGGCTGGTCTTCGGCAGGCTTGGCCTGCGCGTCAGGCTGTTCGGCTTCGCCCTCTTTCGGGGCGGGCAGATCGCCTTTGACCGCCGGGGGCAGACCCATCATCATCCGGGTGATGGTGATCAGCTCGTCCCGCAACTCGGTCCGTTTGGTGACCCGGTCCAGCATGCCGTGATCCAGCAGGTATTCGGCGCGCTGGAATCCGTCGGGCAGTTTCTCACGGATCGTCTGCTCGATCACGCGGGGGCCAGCGAAACAGATCAACGCGTTCGGCTCGGCAATATGCACGTCGCCGAGCATCGCGTAGGACGCCGTCACACCGCCGGTAGTGGGATGGGTCAGAACGACGATATAGGGCAGGCCCGCCTCTTTCAGCATCTCCACCGCGACCGTAGTGCGCGGCATCTGCATCAGGCTGAGGATGCCTTCCTGCATCCGGGCGCCGCCGGCGGCGGAGAACAGGATCAACGGGCGCTTGAGCTTTACCGCCTCTTGTGCGGCGGCGATGATGGCGTTGCCCACATACATACCCATCGAACCGCCCATGAACGAGAAATCCTGCGCCGCGGCCACGATCGGCGTGCGGCCGATCTCGCCGGTGGCAACCAGCATCGCTTCTTTCTCGCCGGTCTTTTTCTGCGCTGCCTTCATGCGGTCGGGGTATTTCTTCTGATCGCGGAACTGCAGCGGGTCTTCCTTGGGCGCGGGCACTGCGACTTCGTTGAAAATACCGCCGTCGAACAGGTGCTTGAACCGCTCGCGCGGGGTGATCAGCATGTGGTGTCCGCACTGGGTACAAACGTTCTGGTTGTCCGCCAGTTCACGGTGGAACAGCATCGTTCCGCACTCGTCGCATTTGTGCCAGAGATTCTCGGGCACCTCACGGCGGGAGAAGATCGAGTTGATCCGGGGGCGGACGTAGTTTGTGATCCAGTTCATGTCGGAACCTTGCTGATGCGGGTTGCAGTCAAATAAGACGCTACGGAAGGAAATGCAATCAGCGCCTGAGCGCAAGTCGCGCAACCAGCCAGCTGACGATCATCACCGCGAAATCCACGACAAGCCACTGGCGCAGGATACCGGTGTCCGATGTTTCGAACGGAAGATGATAGAGGGCCAACCCACCCAGACCGTCAGGCAACGATACAATCAGCAGAGCCGTTACATTGTTGGCAAAATGCATGGCGATTGCGGGTCCCAGCGTCCCTGCTCTGGCGGTGATGTCGGCACTAAGCAGGCCAAAGACAAAGGCCCAAACTGCGATCAGGATCGCATTGTCACCGGCCGCAAGTGGTGCGTAGTGCCCGACAGCAAAAATCAGGGAGGGTACACCCATCCAAATCCAAGGGGCCCTGAACCGCGCGGCCAGCGATTGTTGCAGGAACCCGCGGAACAGAATCTCTTCGGCGCTGACCTGAATAAGGACAGCCACCAGCGCAAGCGGCAACAGCAGCAGCCACCTGAAAACCGGCAGGTTTGGCTCCAAGGGCGGTCCCATATCGTATGGGGGCAGAATAAAAAGCATGGCGCCCAGCACCAAAAGCGCCCGCAGAACCCGCCAGAAATGCCGAGCAGTCAGAATCCGCGGCCCGACCACCGAGATCAGTTTCCGGTGCTGCACCTGTCGCACGGCCAATCCGACGCCCAGCGTGGCAAAGGCGAAACTGGAAAGGATGACCAGCAGCGCCAGGGCCGAGGACCCGTCTTCGAAACCGGACACCAATTCGGCCGAACCAAACGAGGTTACAGCGGCAAGGAGAACCAAGTTGAGTGCCAGAACGACGACCGTGATGATCGCGAACCCGACCAGCAGCCGCCAAAGTTCGGGATAAGCCCTGGCCGGCGCCACCAGGATTTCGTGCGGGGCATAGGCCGGGTGTGGCTGCGGGTCGCGCATCCTAACCGCCCGCCCCGGTCTCGGCTTCGGGTGTCAACGGGGTGTTCGACAGCAACAGTCGTTCCGAGACGGTTGTCAGATACCCGGCCACCGTTTCGAGAAGGCGCATCGAAACAGCCGCGTCACCCTCTACCACGGCGCGCAGCTCTTCCGCGCCGATCCGCAGGAACGAACAGTCGGTCATTGCGACGAGGTCAAGTTGCCGAGGCGCGCCGGTGATGATCGACAGGTCGCCGATCAGGCGGCCTGGCTCGACGACGGAGATGTTGCGCTTTTCGCCGTCCGGCATCGTCCATTCCAGGCTCGCCTGCCCGGAGATGCACAGATAGGCAGCGTCGGGCGTTTGCCCGCGCGAGAATATGGTCTGCCCCGCCGCCGCGTCGTACCATTGTGCCGAAAAAGCCAGCAGACGCTGGTGTTTTCCGTCAAGCCTCGAAAACAGTTCCGTTGCCGAAATGATCTTGAGTTTTCGGCTGAAGTCTTCGGGTTGTTCGTCATCCGCCTCGACCTTGGAACGCGATACACCGTCGATTCGGCCGTCCTTGATTTCCACGTACATGTCATAGGCCTCGGGATGGCCAAAATGATCTTCCATGAAGATCATGACCGAGTCGGGAAGCAACTCACGCAGCTTGAGACGCGTACGCAGACGGCTTTCCGAATCGTGGCTGGCAAGGACCTTGTCCAGAATCAGGATGTCGGGCCGCTTGATCGCTGCCCGTGAAAACGCGGCACGTTCCTGGAAAACCGTGGGCAGGTTGGCCCCGCCAAGACCGGTCGGCAGATCGTAGATGATGGCCGCCAGGCGACGGGTGAGGCCGGCCTCGATCAGGACTTCGGCTACGGCATCCTCGATCTCTTCGGCATGTGCCCCGGCCATCAGCGACACGCGGCCATACAGGGCATTTTCCATGACGGTCAGGCGCGGCACATAGGTTTCGGGTGCCACGGGAATGAACAGCCCGTCGAAAGATGCGTGCAGGTTTTGGGCCTGCGTGCGCCGGATCGACAGGATCTTTTCCTTGTACTCCTCGGGGAAACTGGGGCCGATCTGTTCGGCGGTCAGCATGAACGGCACCGTCAGCAACAGTGCCATTTCACGTTCGGACAGGGTTGCCTCACCTTTCGACATGCGGCGTTCGTCGATGTCGAGCAGTCGGTGGTACATGTCCTTGGACATGCCCAAGCGCAAGAATAGCGGGTGATCCGTCCCTTCGCGGCCGAATGTTTTGCGCAGCGTGCTGAGAACCGCCGTCGCGATGCTCAGGGCGTCCTTGTCCAGATCATGGGCCCGCAGCATGGCAAGAAAACGTGCGTCCCCGGCCAGGATGTCCGGTGAGATGTTGCGCGACGGTGAGGCAAACAGCAGGTTGCCCCCCAAAGGTACGGCCGGGTTGAACCGGTTCGGATCGAACCGGTAAACGTATTTGTCCAAGCCCTTTTCCTTGAGACGCGCCGCAACCTTGTCGCGCGCATCCACGATCGCCTTGGCCAGATGGGGGTGCAGTTCGGGATCGAATTGCGACCGTAACGTCCGCCGGAACATGAATTCGTCGATGCCCATCGCCTCGACCAGTTCGAACCACCAATCCCGGATCTCGTCGATGCTCTGCAGCCCGGCAAGGCGTGGGTCGACCCATTCGTCCTCCAGCAGGTCCGGCGAGTTGCCGGCGCGTACGGCTTCGACCTGATAACGTGATGGGGCCTTCTGAGCCTCGGCCTCGTGCTGGGGATGTGGACGCAAAGGCATCAGCAGGTTGTCCCCAAGCGTGCCGTTGAACAAGTAGGGTCGCGAGTGGGCATAGCCGACACGGGCGGCGATCACCGCCTGATGGAGTTCGCGAAGGTTGTGCCCAGACAGAAGGACCTCGCCCTGAACCGGCAGGATCTCGCGGATCAGCAACTGGGCCAGCGCCTGTCTTTCCGAGTCGTGCGAGGCCTTGATGGCTACCCGAGCGCCCTTCGGGATCGTCAGGTCGATGTCTTCAAGGATCAACTTTCCGTCCTCGTCGCGCACCGTGACATTGCGCAATTCGATGTCGCCCTGCAGGTGCGGGATGCTCTCCGGCTCGCCATAGAACAGTTCTTCGGGGATCATGTTCTCGGGCGCAAATCGTTCGGTGACGACCTGCCAGCGCAACGACATGTCCTGAACCTGATTGTAATAGGTCAGCAGATCGCGCCAAGGGCCGCTGAGGTCCTTGTACGCCCCCAGCGCCGCAACCAGCGCACCGACTGTTACTTCGCCTGTGATCGCGAGATAGCCGCCGACCGAATAGAACAGGAACGGCGTCATCTGCGTGATCAGGTTGTTGAGGAACTTCATGAAGAATTTCTTGTTGTAGATCCGGACCCGGATATCGAACAAGGTTCCCAGGCGATGACTGAACTGCGCAAGCCGATAGCGCCAACCACCATTCGCGCGCAGGTCGCTGATACCGGCGGCGGTTTCGCCGATCTCGGTGCTCAGGTGACGGATTTCCTGAATACGGTCCTTGTTCAAGAGGTTGATCTGGCGCTGCAGGCGCGGGATCAGCCAGGCTTGCAGCGGGATCAGCGCGATCGAGGCCAGCCCGAACCAGACGCTCTGCATGAACAGGAAAGTGACAATCGTCATCATCTGACCGAACTGGAAAACCGGCTGGGCGATCGCGTCGCCCATCAGTCCGCCCATCGGTTCCGCTTCGGACGATATCATCGACACCAGCTCGCCCTGGCTTGTGGTCGAGAAATACGGCTTGGGGAAGCGCAGCATTCGGCTGATCAGGGTGAATCTGAGCCGACGCAACATGCGTTCGGCCAGGATCCCCTTCATGGTGTTGATGCGCATCTTCATGAGGCCGCCAGCCAGCACGGTTCCCAAGAAGGCAAAACACAGGATCAGCAGGTATTGGACCTGGGTCACCTTCGTGCCGAACAGCGTTACCGTGTTTCCGGTCGCACCGATGGCGTCGTTGATGATCTGCTTGGGCAGTTCAAGCGAGGCATAGAGAAACGGAAACGAAAGTACGGTCAACAGCAGCAGAATGAACTGCTGTTTCTTGGAATGTTTCCAGATGAACGCGAATAGGGTGGGTTCCATGCCCCGGCCTCGTCTTGTTTTTTGGACTGCGGCCCGTTGCGGAGGATCCACGGCGACCGGGTGACTGACGGTAAGCTTTGCCCCGTGCTATTTCAAGAACGTGCCCCGGCGTGATCTTGCAAAAATCCGGCCGGCACGACCGGCGTCGTTCACAATTCGGAAATTTTGCAGTGCTATCTGTCGAAGGCGGGTTTATTCCGCCCGCGGAATCCGACTAAAGAGGTGCAGTTTCAAGCACTGGGCACATGAGCAGACTTCTGGATCGGTATTTCAGCCGCAAGGCAGTTGGGCACTGGAAACGGACGGCGCAGAACGCGCCGCACGAAGACCTGCCCCTGCTTCGCCAGCAGCGTGATCAGGCGCGAGTGCTTCGCGCCCAACTTGATCAGCTGATTCAGATTGCGGACGGGCGCCTGACCCGCCCGCATATCGGCACCCAGAATTTCCCCAGACCGCTTGGCACGGATTGGGCCTGGCGCCCGGATTTGTGGGGCAGCCCCCTGCCCGTTACGGGCCTGGTATCATTGTCTCGCAAGGCGCAACTTGATGACAGCGTGGCGCTTTTCCATGACTGTCCGCTGGCCGAGATTGCAGTCCGGCAAATGCGCAACAGCGGGGAAAAGGACCTGGCGCCTTTCAGCCTGGCGATCGACGTATTCAGCTTTCAAGGCTCGTTCCTCTCCGTGTCTGTCGAACTTCCGGGCAGCGCCGCCGAGGGTCTGACGCGGCAACACCTGGTCCGGACCCATGTGACGGTCGACAGTGAACGCCCGGCCGAGGTCTTTGCCAGGCTGAATATCCAGAATGGACCGAATACCGAGCAGGTGCTGCGAAAGCTGGAACCGAAAGATGCGACATCCGACATCGATTTTGATCTTGCGCATCTGTCCTTGAACGAACGTCGCATCGAGAAGATGTGGCTGGACCTTATCATCCAGGATCCTGGTATGAACCGTGTGGTGCTGCGGGATTTGACCCTGTGCCGCCATCATCGCGCTGACTTGTGAAAGGAAAGGCCATGGTGGAAACAAAACTCGTCCCGATCCGGTTCGAAGACGGCGTATGGGAAGGCCACTTTTCAGGAAGTACCGCACCCCAACTTGAAGCCCGGTACCGGGATCAGACCCTGCAAGGTATCGACGTTTCCGATGCCGAAGGTGGCTGGCATGTTCGGGTTCCCGTTCCAACGGCCCTGTTGTCCGAAGGTGTACACAGTGTGATTATCCTCGACAGCGCTTCACAGGAAAAAGTGGGTGACATCACCGTAATCGCGGGTGCGCCGGCCGTAAGCGATATCCGAGCCGAGATGGACCTGCTGCGCGCCGAACTTGACCTTCTGAAGCGCGTGGTGCGTCGGTTGAGCACTGATCAGAGTTGATCGGGCAAAAGCCTGCAGGTTCAACGTAGTCGAAGCCTGTTTGGATGCATTCCTATCTTTTTCGCTGAATTCATGCATGATTGAGCCACCAAGGAAACTCAGGGGGCCGAATGGAACGTGACAGCATTATCAAAGTCATAGCGCTGATGGTAACGGCGTTTGGCATCGGCATAGACTTTACCGGTGCGCTAATGCTGGTGCCGGCGATCGAAAACTCGTTTGATGCCGATATCACGAGTACTCAGTGGGTGTTGAACATCTACGCGTTGTTCTTCGCCATGACCATGGTCGCCGGCGGCCGGCTGGGCGACATGTACGGTCATCGCAAGATCATGATCATCGGATTGTCGCTGTTTCTATTCGCCTCGGTCATTTGTTTCGTATCTCCCAGCCTTGATTTCCTGATCGGCGCACGCGCGCTTCAAGGTATCGGCGCGGGATGCGTGTGGCCGTGCACGCTGGCCTTCGGGGCCACGAGGGTATCCCGTGAGGAACACCGTGCGATGGTCATGGGTTTGATCCTTGCCGGTGTCACGACGGGCAACGTATTTGGTCCGATGATCAGCGGGTTTGTCGCCAATCTTGGGGATTGGCGCCTGTTCTTTCTGGCAAATGTCGTCTTCTCGTGCATCTCGATGGCCACGGCAGTCCTGCTGATGCAGCCTGACAAGACCCACAAGACAGGTGAGCACATCGACTTTACCGGAATGGGTGTCCTTTCTTTTGCTGTCCTTCTGCTGCTGTACGCGCTGGATGTCGGATCGGACTGGGGCTGGCTGTCGGTTCCGCTGATGTTTCTGTTTTTCCTCAGCGCGGCGCTGTTTCTGTTGTTCCCACGCGTGGAGAAACGCGTGAAAGAACCGCTATTGCTGCCGCAGATGATGCAAAATCCGCAATTTCGCATCACCTTGGGTCTGAACATGTTCAACGTCTCGGCAGTCTTTGTGGGATTGCTGTATTTTCCGCAATACATGCAAAAGGTTCTTGGCTGGTCGGTATTTGAATCCGCTCTGGGCCTCGCGCCGCTGACCGTTCTTTTGGCTGTCGGGTCGATCGTGTCTGGCACCTTGTACAATGATTTTGGACCCAAGCGCCTGCTGTTCTGGGGGTATCTCTGCGCTACGATAGGCGCGGCCAGTGTCGTCGTGATGCCGGCCGGGCTGGGGTATTTCCATATTCTTCCGGGGATGGCTCTGATCGGGTTGGGAGCGACACTGACGGTTGGCCCGTCGGGCACCGCCGCCGTTTGCGCCGTCAAGCCCGAACGCGCCGGCCTGGTTGGCGGTCTGAGCTTCATGGTGCACTTGGTCTATGGCGCCATTTCGGTCGCCTGCGCGACGGCCATCATGTACATGGTCAGCCTGTCCAGCTTCCGCGAGCACCTTGCCAAAGCTGGCATCGACATGTCCCTAGCCGATCAAAAAGCCATCAATGGCGGTACTTTGACGACCAAGACCGCGCAGGCTGTCATGCAGAAATTCAGCGCGCCCGAGGCCGAAAAGATCAAATCCGCGTTGTCGATGGCCTTTGACAGCGGGATGGACATGGCTTTTGTCTTTTCAACGCTGTCGGTGTCGATAGGGCTGGTTCTGGCGCTGATGCTTGACGAAAAGAAACTGCACAAAATCGAGAGCTGAGCCAAAAGAAAAGGCCGCGGAAAACCGCGGCCCTTCGGCCATTGTTTGCGCAGCTTACTGCGATGCCCGCTCTGTCGGATTGAAGGCGGACAGGCCTTTGAGAATGTCGATCGCATAGGCCAACTGGTAGTCTTCGTTGCGCAGTTCGGCGGTTTCTTCCGCTTTGGTGCGGTCTTCCTCGATCTGGCGGATTTCATCCTCGGTCAAACTGTCATTGTTCAGGCTGCCCCGCAGGTCGGCCTCGGACCGGGTGCGGGCGTTGCTTTCTTCCTCTTCCTCAGCCTCGGGACGGACGCGGGGCTGTTCCACGATGATGTCGGGGCTGACACCCAAAGCCTGGATCGACCGACCCGACGGGGTGTAGTAGCGCGAGGTGGTCAGACGCATCGCCCCGTCGCCACGCAGCGGCATCACGGTCTGAACCGATCCTTTGCCGAAGCTTTTGGTGCCGACGACGATCGCGCGGTGGTGATCCTTCAATGCACCTGCAACAATTTCGGAAGCCGACGCCGATCCGCCGTTGATCAGCACTACGATCGGCTTGCCCTGGGCAAGATCACCCGGGGTTGCGTTGAAGCGTTCACCATCTTCGGGATTGCGCCCACGGGTCGAGACGATCTCGCCCTCGTTCAGGAATGCGTCCGATACCTTGATGGCTTGGGTCAACAGCCCGCCTGGGTTGTTGCGCAGGTCCAGAACAAAGCCGTTCACCTTGTCGATGCCGCCAGCTTCGGCGATCTGCTTTTCCATGCCCTCTTTCAGGTTCGGGAAGGTCTGATCGTTGAAGGTGGTCACACGAAGCACCACGCTGGCGCCTTCGGTGCGGGCGCGAACGGCGGTCAGTTTGATCGTGTCGCGGATGATGGTCACATCGAATGGGTCGGGTTCGCCTTCCCGCACGACGGTGATGACGATTTCCGAACCGACCGGGCCGCGCATCAGGTCGACTGCCTTGTCCAGCGTCAGGCCCAGGATGCTTTCGCCGTCCACATGAGTAATGAAATCGCCGGCCTCGATGCCCGCTTCGTCCGCAGGCGTGCCGTCAATCGGCGAGACGACTTTGACGAAGCCATCCTCTTGGGTGACCTCGATGCCCAGCCCACCGAATTCACCGCGCGTCTGCACGCGCATCTGCTCGGCGTCGTCCGGGGAAAGATAGCTTGAATGCGGATCCAGCGACGTCAACATGCCGTCGATCGCAGCCTCGATCAGTTCTTCGGGGGCGACTTCCTCAACATACTGGGCGCGGATCCGTTCGAAGATGTCTCCGAACAGGTCAAGTTGTTCATACACTCCGGCCTTGTTATCGGCCTCTTGCGCCAGCAGTGGCCCGGCGATCTGGGTAGTCGCAATAATCCCTGCCACGGTGCCGGCCAGACCGGCCATCACAAATCTCTTCATACTCGTCTATCCATCCTTGTCAGGCCGGAACCATGATTCCGGATCCACGGGGCTATTGTTCTCTCTTACCTCTATATAGAGCGTTTCTGGACGATCAGTTCCAGTGCCATCACCGCTTGTTGACAAAATCGCGCCGATTTCTGGTGTTTGACCGGGCATCAGGCCCACTGGTGTTCCTTCGGGGATCACCTGACCGGGGTCCCCATACACCTCCTGAAGGCCGGAGAAGACAAAAAGCAAACCGGGCTGCGGTTCCAGGATCACAAGGTTTCCAAGGTCCAGAAGCGGCCCTCGGTATCGGATCGTGGCCGCTGTGGGCGACAGCACCAATGCACGTGGTCTGGTTCCCAGTACAAGCCCCGGACGCGTGACCCCTGCGGCGTCCGTTTCGCCGGAACGATGGAGTATGACGCCTTGGGTCGGCAGCGGAATCTGTCCTTTCAGTTGGGACACATCCACGTTCGAGGCTATGATTTCTCCATCCGATATCTCAGATAGACCGTTGGCGAAACCATCCAGAGTCTCCGTTGATGAGATCAGGATGGCTGTCCGTACCGGGTCTTCAATGAAGCGGCGCGGCAGGTCGGTACGGTCCGCTATGGCCTCGCTCAGCTTCGTCCTGGCGTTCTGCACGCCTTCCAACCCTTCGGTCAGCGTGTCCGCAGCGCTTTGTTGCAAGCGGCGCAGGGTCTGCACCTCGTCCAGATCCCGGGCCAGCGCCTGGGCTCTGGTGTTCAGGCCAGGGGTGACTTCGGACAGCATCATCCCGGTGCGCGCCGCCCCCAGCGGCCCGGCCGGGTGCAGCATCAGAACCGGTGGCGCCGTGGTTTCGATGGTTTGCAGCACGCCCAGCAACTGGCGGATTTCGCGTTCGCGCGCGTTCAACTCGGCGGTCAGCTGGCTTTCGCGCAAAGCCGCTCGGCGCAGCCCGTCGCGCATGGCGGCCAGCCCGGCCTCGTAGGCCTGGATCGTCTCGGTCAGGGCACGCACGCGGTCGCGGGCGGTTTCGGCCTCGGTCAGCGCGATCGAGGCCTGTTCCAGCATCTGCGCTGCCTCCAGTGCCGCCTGCGCGGGGTCCGGCGCGGCCCGGACCGCCTGCCCCGCCATCAGGGCCGCCAGAAGAAGCGCGCGCAGCCTCATGACAGCAGGCTCTGACCCGTCATTTCCGGCGGCTTGGGCAGGCCCATCAGGTCCAGCACCGTAGGCGCCAGATCGGACAGGCGACCTTCGCGCAGGGTTGCGCCCTCGGGTCCGCCAACCAGCGCCACGGGTACCGGGTTCAGGGTGTGAGCGGTATGCGGCCCGCCTGTTTCGGGGTCGATCATGGTTTCGCAGTTGCCGTGATCGGCCGTCACGATCATGGCACCGCCTGCCTTTTCAAGCGCGGCGACCACGCGGGACAGGCCTTGGTCAACGGCCTCGCAGGCCTTGATCGCGGCCTGCAGGTCACCGGTATGGCCCACCATGTCGGGGTTGGCATAGTTGGTGACGATCAGGTCATAGCCGCCCTCGATCGCCTCGACGAAATTGTCCGTCACCTCTCCGGCCGACATCTCGGGCTGCAGATCATAGGTCGCCACCTTGGGCGACGGGGCCATATAGCGATCCTCGCCGGGCTCGGGGGTTTCCTTGCCGCCGTTCAGGAAGAACGTGACATGGGGGTATTTCTCGGTTTCGGCCAGGCGGAACTGGCGCAGGCCCTGCTTGGCAACCCATTCGCCCAGCGTGTTCACGATCTCGCGCTTGGGGAAAACGGTCGTCATGTAGGCATTGTGGCCGTCGGAATATTCCACCATGCCCAGCAGCGCCGACAGGTGCGGGCGCGGGCCGGTGTCGAATTCGGAAAATCCCGGTTCGCCGATGGCGCGCAGGATCTCGCGTGCACGGTCGGCGCGGAAATTGAGGCAGAAGAAGCCGTCGCCGTCGCGGACGCCCTCGTAGCCGGGCAGAACCGTGGGCGCGATGAACTCGTCCGTTTCGCCCCGGTCGTAGGCGGCCTGAATCGCAGCGCTTGCGGTATCAGCCCGCGCGCCTTCACCTTTGATGATCGCGTCATAGGCGCGACCGACCCGTTCCCACCGGTTGTCGCGGTCCATGGCATAATACCGCCCCGAGACGGTGACGACGCGCGCGTTCGCAGGCAGGCGGCGCTCCAGCTCGGCCAGGAAGTCCAGCGCCGATTTCGGGGCCACGTCGCGTCCGTCGGTGATGGCGTGCAGCGCCACCGGCACGCCCGCCTCGGTGATCGCTGTCGCGGCGGCGACGATATGGTTCAGGTGCCCATGCACCCCGCCATCCGAGACCAGCCCCATCAGATGCGCGATTCCGCCCGCCGCCTTCACCTTGGCGACAAAGTCCTGCAGCGCAGCGTTTTCAAAGAACGAGCCATCCTCGATCGCAAGATCGATCTGGCCCAGATCCATGGCCACGACCCGCCCGGCCCCGATATTGGTGTGCCCGACCTCGGAATTCCCCATCTGGCCGCTGGGTAGACCCACATCCGGGCCATGGGTGATCAGCCGCGCGTGCGGACCCTTGGACATGATCGCGTCGAAGGTGGGCGTTTGGGCCAGATAGGGCGCGTTGGCCTGCGTGTCGTCGGACAGGCCCCAACCATCAAGGATACACAGGACGACGGGTTTGGGTGCGCTCATGTCGGATCTCCGATAACTGCTCTTGTCCGTTCTTCTATCCCCTGCCCGCCGCATCGTGAACCGCCTTTTGCGGCGATGCGCCCCGCGTCGGGCTATTTCCTGATCTGCTGCCAGTGCCGCGCCTTGCGGCCGCGATACTTGACCGTCAGCTCGGGCGGTGCGTCGCTTTCGTCATAGGCGCCCAGGATAACGCCCTTGCCGCGACTTTTGGTGCGCATCTCGACCAGCTCGGCCGTCGAGCGCGTGGTACGCTGCGACGGACGCCGGGCCCAGGCGAACAGATGGTCGTACATCTGCGCGATTACATCCGCATGGGCCGCGCTGTCGCCCAAATCGGTCAGCTCGCCGGGGTCGTTTTCCAGATCGAACAGGATCGGGCGGAACCCGCCTTCGCAATGGATCAGCTTCCATTTTTTCGTGGCCACCATGAACATCGCCGCATCGCGCACCGAAACGCCCAGCGTTTCCGCGATGGGCGAGGCCGAATAGTCGTATTCGCAGATCACGAATTTGCGCGGGGTCTCGGCCGCCTGCCCGTGCAGGATGGGCAGCAGCGAGTGGCCTTCCAGAATATGGTCGGGCACCGCACCGCCCGCGACCTCGACGAATGTCGGGGCCAGGTCGATCGACTCGACCAGCGCGTCGCAGGCGGTGCCGCGCGTGGCATCGGCCTGTTCGGACGGGTCGTAGATGATCAGCGGCACCTTGGTCGAAGCGTCGTGGAAGAACGTCTTTTCGCCCATCCAGTGATCGCCCAGAAAATCGCCATGGTCCGAGGTCAGCACGATCATCGTGTCGTCCATGCGGCCGGTCTGGTCCATCCAGTCCAGCAACCGCCCGATCTGGTCATCGGCCTGCTTGATCAGGCCCATATAGGAGGGGATCACGGCCTCGCGCACATCCTGCCGCCAGAAGGTCTGACCGATCTTGGTGTGCATGAAGGCGCTCAGCACGGGATGCGCCTCTGCCCGTTCGGCCTCGGACCGGTTGGGGGGCAGAACATGCCCGGGCCCGTACATCGAGGCATAGGGCTCGGGGACGATATAGGGCCAGTGCGGTTTGATGTAGCTCAGGTGGCAGCACCACGGGCCGTCATGGGTTTCCATGAACTCCATGCCGCGCGTGGTCAGATAGGGGGTCTCGCTATCTTCTTCGGCGATGTTCGCGGCCTGCGGCGCGTTTTTCAGGAACCAGCCGGACAACACGTTTCCATCGGCATCCAGACCGGAATTGGCAAAGTCGTGCCAGGGGTTGTCGCTGTCATACCCCTTGTCAGCCAGCCAAGAGTTATAGGCGCGGGCCCCGTCGGGGTCATAGAACCCGTCGGGGCCTTCGGGGCGCATACCGTCGTCGCGCTCGAATACGTCGAAACCGCATTCGGCCACGCGCGCGCCGATCAGGCTGTCGGGTTCCAGGCCCAGCCGCGCCATGCCCTCGGCGTCGGCGCGCATATGGGTCTTGCCGACCAGCCAGCAGTCCATCCCCGCCTTGCGGAGATGGTCGCCCATGGTCAGCTCACCCACCTTCAGCGGGATGCCGTTCCACGAGGCGCCATGCGACTGCACATAGCGCCCGGTATAGGTGGACATGCGCGAGCTGCCGCAGATCGGCGACTGGATATAGGCCCGCGTGAACCGCACGCCGCGCGCGGCCAGCCGGTCGATATTGGGCGTGTGCAGATGTGGATGGCCGTAACAGCTCAGGTAATCCCAGCGCAGCTGGTCGAACATGATGAACAGGATGTTGCGGGCCTTGGCCATTCAGTGCTGCGCGCCCTGGCTTTCCATCTGCTCCACCATCCGGCGGGCGCGCTTGCAATGCAGCTTGTCACGCAGGGGGCTGTTGGGGTCCACGTCCTTTTGGCACACCACGCATTTGTCGGCCCCCGAAATCGCGTTCAATCCGCCGCAACTGCCTTTGATGGTCTTGCCCATCAGCATCACGCCCAGCGACATGCCGACCATGATGATCAGCAGCAGAACAAACGCGAGGATAAAGGTGCTCATCGGCCGGCCCGCCCTTCAGTTCGATCCCAGCGCATCCTTGAACGCGCTGCTTTGTACCGTGATATAGGCATCTTCGCCGCCTGTCACATCCCGCGAGATGAAAAACACCGCCAAACCCAGCTGATCGGCCAGTTTCAGCCCCCGCTCCTGCCCCAGCGCCAGCATCGCAGTGGCCCAGGCATCGGCCATCATCGCATTTTCGGCCAGAACCGTGACCGAGGTCGTCCGATGCGTGATCGGACGTCCGGTGGTCGGGTCGATGATGTGCGAATACCGCACCCCGTCCTGTTCGAAGAAGTTCTTGTAATCGCCCGAAGTCGCCATGCCGCGGTTGTCCAACGGCACGATGAACTGGATGGTCTGCGACCCGGTTTCGGGTTTTTCGATGCCGATGCGCCAGGCCTCGCCCTTGTCGTTCTGACCGCGGGCCACCAGGTCGCCGCCGATCTCGACCATGTAGCTCTCGATGCCGGCTTCTTGCAGCGTCTCGGCCACGGCGTCGATCCCGTAGCCCTTGGCGATGGCCGACAGGTTGATCCCCACGCCCGGCAGCGCCTTGGCCAGCGCCCCGGCCTGCGCATCCAGCGTCAGCAGGCGGGCCTGCCCCACCTGTTCCAGCGCCGCCGCGATCTCGGCATCCGACGGAACCGGGTCTTCGGGCTTGCGCGGGCCGAAGCCCCACAGCTCGATCAACGGGCCGAGGGTCACGTCGAAAACGCCGCCGCTTTGCTCGTGCACCTGGTTGGCCGCCGCGATCACATAGGCGAATTCCTGTGACACCGGCATCGGGTCGGTGCTGGCCGAGGCGGAAAAGACCGAGACTTCGGAATTCGGGTCCCAGTTGGACATCTTGGCATTTACCTGCGCCAGCGTTTCCTCCACGGAGGCGGACAGAGCAGCCTCGTCCAGATCCTCGCCGATTGCGGTGATGTGATATGTCGTGCCCATGGTTTCGCCGGACAGACGGACGATCTCGGGCTCCTCGTCGAACAGACAGCCAGAAACAACAAGCGGCAGGGCCAGAGCAAGCAGTCGGCGCATGGGGCGATCTCCTGGAAATGTGTTGCCCGGCATATGCCAGCGGCCCCACCCAGAGTCAAACCTGCGTCAGGGCGCCAGCGGCAGGAAGCCAAGGACCAGCAGCCCGACCGCAGCGGGCACTCCAAACAGCCACGCACGTTTCTGCCAACCCGGGGGCTGTTCTTTCCACAGTTTGCGGAAATTATGCCCGCAGATCACGACCAGAAGGAAGATCAGGGCGGCAACCGCAGGAGAGAGATGGAGTTGGGTCACGGGGTCCGGTTTTTCCTTGCGACCCGGCGCGGTTGCACCGGTTTTTGAATTTGCACCCTATACAGGTTTCTCTGCTGCGATAAGGTGGTGAGGACAGCCTGTAGCGTTGAAGGAGGAGACCGCCCATGGCCCCAAGCTCTTACCAGCCCCCGACACGTGGCGACAAGGCCGGGTCAAGCACTTACAGCCAATCCGCCGAGTCGAATTTGTCACATACTCAGACCACTGTCGCCAAATTGCTGGAAGGAAAAGGTGATGCGGTGTTTTCGGTTCGGCCGAATGACACCATCCATTCGGTGGTCGAAATTTTAAAGGAGAAACGCATCGGGGCGGTTGTCGTCACCGATCAGAACGGCGCATTGCAGGGGATCCTGTCCGAGCGGGATATCGTTCGCCGCATGGCGGATACTCCGGGTCAGACGCTGCCACAATCGGTCGAGGCGTTGATGACCCGCGATGTGCGGACCTGCACACCGGACGACCTGCTGATGGATGTGCTGAAGACGATGACCGAGGGGCGATTCCGCCACATGCCGGTTCTGCGCGACGGCAAGCTTTGCGGCATGATCACCATCGGAGATGTCGTGCATTTCCGGCTGAAAGAGCTGGAATACGAAGCCCTGCGCATGAAGCAGATGATCGTCGGCTAGATAGTCGCACGTTGTAGTAACGGGCATATGCCCCATAGGACTGACCGCCTGCCTTGGTCTGCTTTCGGGCAGACCCCAGGTCCGAGATGACCAGCACGGTGACCTGCAAGTTCACGCTGGAAAACTCGCGCAGCGCTTGTGCCAACTGGGCGCGGGACGTGGTGGCCGGTGCAACCGACAGAAGGATCGCGTCACAGGCCTGCCCGATTACCCGGGCGTCAGGAACGGCCAGTATCGGTGGGCTGCCGATCAGAGTATTGTCGTAGTCTGCCTTCATTCTCTGCATGAGGTCATGAAAGCGAGAAGACGAAAAATATCCGCGGCGCTGCGTGTGCTGCGCTCGCCCATCAGAACATTGACCGACAACCGGGTGTCGGTACGTAGAAGGTTGCCCAAGGGTGTCCCTCCGGTCAGCGCTGTGACCAGCCCACCGTTCGGGTTGTCTGGAAAATACTACCTGAAAGACAGGCTCCGGATGTCGGCTTCGACCAGCAGAACAGATCGACCGAGCCCCGCCATGCTTTGCGCAAGGGCTATCGACATCGTGGTCTTACCCTCATCCGGTACCGACGAGGTGCACAGAATGACCTGCGGTGGAGCGTCCGCATATGGCGACAGCAGCGACGTTCGCAGGATTCTGGCCGTCTCCAAGAGCGGTGACGTCGGATTTGTGGATAGGTACCCGACCAACTGACTGCGCTGGCGGCCAGCTCCAGATTGGCTCCAGTCGGAACCGTGGATTGCCGGATTTGCCGGAAAAGAACGATGCCCAGCCCCAAAGCCGCCCCGGCGATCACCCCAAGAAACATGATCAGACCAGAACGCGGTGCAACTTGTTTACCCGGAGTGGCCGCCGAGATTATGCGGCTGTCTGGCGTTTGTGCGCCCTGTTGGACGGCGGCTTCCTCCAGTCTGGAAATAAAGGTTTCGTGCAGCAACCGGGTTACACGGGCGTCGCGCTCGAACTGGCGCAGTTCGGCTGTCACACTGGCATTCTGGGCGATCAATTCTGAAACACGTTCGGCGAGAGCTATCCTTGCTGCTGCGTCCCTCGTGGCAACCTGCCTTGAAAGGCTGGTGGGAAGGCGACCATGAATGACTTCCTGAACCTCGCCTTTGAAGGGTTCGGGGTCCAAGTCAACAAGTGTCTGGTCCAGTTGGTCAAGCTCTTGAAGACGGCTTTGCAGATTGGCCAACCTTGTTCGGGTTTCGAAAAGGTGCGCGGCCAGTGCTTCGGGGCTGGCGCCCGCAGGACCTTGATGGCGTCCTCCTGCCGGGCGATTTCCTGCTCCAGCCCGGCCAACCGGTCCGACAAACATGAAACAGTTTCGGTCAGCCCTTCGGCTTTTGCATTGATTTGATCCCGAACAAAAACCTGGGCCAAGGTATCCGCAATCTCAGCCGACTTCTGAGGGCGGTTGGTTGTTGCGCCGATCCGGATGACATCTGAATTCCGGACGTTTTCGATAGATACCACCTGTGTGACGTTTTCCGCGACAATGCCCAGGGCTTCGCTATCCGACCGGTTCGCCGGATTTTGCCAAAATACGGTCCAACGCGATGCGAGGATGGCTGGATTGAACTATGGATCATCCTGGAGGTTTAGCTCCAGCGCCGGGCTATGCATCAAACGAGCAGAGCCAAGGATTTCGACTTGGGTATTGATGGCGGAGATGTCGACACCTAGCCCGTCATGGCTTGCGACGGCACGTCGGAATAGCCCGCAGAGCGTGTCAGAACCAACGTCGTTTCGGACCGGAAGCGGGGTTCTATCGCAAAGGGCGAGATCCCCAATCCCAGCAAAAGACCGAGACCCGCGCAGCCGGCGATTGTGTATCTGTCCGGCCATCACAGCCGGGCAAAGGCCAGCAGAACCAAACCGTCCACGGTTTTCTCGCTCCTGTTCGCGCCATGAGGTTTTTCGTCGGTCATGTTAGGCCTTTGCAAGTGCTTGTGTTCTGTCACCGTTTCTTGGCGTCAATTGCCCTTGAACTCTGCAATCGCCTGCAGCGTCCGCCAAATAATCCAAAATTCGAATGCAAGGCTCGGATTATTGATGTAGTAGTGGTCGGTCCAAAATTTTTCCGAATATCTTCAAGACTTTGTGCGTGCCCGACTTCGGTCTGGGCATAGCCGCTGATTCCGGGGCGGACGCCAAGCCGGGCGCGGTAACCGGGCCATAGGGGCCCCCTGATCTTACCGTGACCGGGCTTCATTGAACGGAATTTGTAGGCGACAAACGCTCTTCCTCCTCTGCCCATGCGGATCTGGCAGAACAACAGGGGCCCTCGGTTTAGAATGTGGTTCATGACGAGCAACAGGACTGCGCAAACCGCCAGGAGTGGCAACAGGGCCAGAGAAACAGCAACATCCATGAAGCGTTTGGTGATACTGAATGTCAGACCTACGCGCGGCGCGGCAAAACCGGAAAAAGCTGCCTGGGAACCAACAATATCGATGCTCATCCATCCCACCCTGAGCGTCTGATATCGCGTAGGCTCAGCGAGAGTTTCGCTGCGGAATGGTAAATACCGAGCTAATGTTAATAGAGTATTTAGAGATCATCATTTGACCATGGCCATCATGCCCGACCGGCGGTGTCCGAGGCTTCATTGCCGGGGCCGGTTGATACGAAATTGACGATGCCCGGGCTGATGTCTGCCGCCGTGAGCCGACCGGTCGCAAACGCGCCGGTATCGATCGAAATCACCCGCCCACTGACTTTTGGATCTGGGACGATGGTATGCCCGTGCACGACCCATTGGCCATCCAATCGAGCGGTGGGCGGGAAATTGGGGTGCCCCCACAAACAGACATGGCGCGGTTGGTCATCGATTGGCAGAGCCGGATCAAGGGCCGCGTGGACGATCGAGACATTCCCGCTTGACCAGGTCAGTGGCCGGTTCTCGAGCCAAGTCAGAACCGGGTCGCCGATCACAGACCGCAACTGATGCGAGATTTGGACAGCATCTTCGCCCAGTGTCGCTTCGGTTATTCCCGTCAGGCCGAACGACGCGAGTGTCTGAAGCCCACCGTTTCCCAGCCACAAGCGACTGGTCCGCTTGGGTTCCTCGATAAATCGAAGCAGCATCTCTTCATGATTGCCCAGCAGACAAATCACTTCACGCTCGCCGTTTTCCGAAAGATGCCGCAGGTGATGCAAAACCTGAGCACTGTAATCTCCACGGTCGACATAGTCCCCAACAAATACCAGAGGAATGTCCGGATCGAGACGGGTCAGCAGTTGCTGCAACAGGTCCAGTCGCCCGTGTATGTCACCAACGACATAGAACCGCTGATCGGGTGCCAGGGTCTCCAGCGGCGATTCCTGCTCAGGCTCGTCCGTGCCTCGCCTGAGTTTTTTGATCCACGATCCTATCATCAGACCTGTTCCCTATCGCGTTGTGGCCCAGGCAGCAATGGCGGACAGGGCCGGCTGACGCGACCGCCGTAGTTGTGAACAACAGGTTATTGAGGCGGGCGCGCAACGCAAGGGGCCTCGGCATCAGAGTGGCCCCCGACAAACAACAGGAGCTTTCCATGCCTTCGATGACTTACAAACCGGCTGCGCAGTGGTCTGTTGAAAACCGCCACGATGCGGCCGCGGACCAGGATATTCTTCTCAGCAACGTGGGTGGTGCATAGACCCGGTTTGAAATCATCGCTGACGATGCCATCCCTGAATTGGAGGCGGCTTTAGGTCACACGGTTCAACCGGGGCGGTCTTTTGCGATGCAGATGAAAGCAGGCGAGCGTCTATGGCTGGTCGGTGACGATGCCCAGCCAACTGTTTTGGTTGGATAAGCCATGAAACCAGGAGGACGTTTCAAAGGAGGCAGGTTTGACTTCAACGGTCGAAGGCAGTCTTTACCCAACCCTTGGGGCCCCTACATAGCTGGCGATCTTGTACCAGATGTGGTCTCGGATTTCCGGACCAATCTGCATCGCGGGTTGAACGGCCAAGCGGTTGCGTTCGCGGACTTGTTTGATTTTTTGCGCTCCACCGTCGGTACTTGCACCAATTCGTCCGGTGTGGTGTCGACCGCGGCTATTGGAAAGCCGCGGTACGACTACGTGTTCGAGGATGGGTAATGGCTCAGCCGAGGGCTGTTGATCGAGGCCCACGCAAGGACAAACCTGCTGCGTTGGTCAAGTGATTTTGGCAATTCCGCCTGGTCCCGCACACGGTCGAGCATTACACCGAACGCGGGTTTCAGTACGGATGGGTCAATGTCCGCAACGCGCGTGACCAGCAGCGCCTCGACATACGACGGCGCTGTTCGGCAGTCCGTGAGCTACACTTCGGGCGACACCCTGACGTTTTCGATTTACGCCAAGGCCGGAGACCGGCCTATGTTTTCTTACGTGAACGAACGCGCGGATCATTTAAGGATACCTATTTCGATCTGACGAACGGGGTAACCGGCACGGTGAATTCTGTGCATACCGCGCAGATCCAGAATGCTGGAAACGGTTGGTATCGCTGCGCGATCACCGTAGTAGCGACCCAGTCGGCAGGTACGGACTTCGAGATTTACAGCTCTGAGGACTACTACGATACCAGCTCGACCTAACCGGTATACGTGCTGATCTGGGGCGCACAGTTTGAGAAAGGTCACGGCCCCTCGTCATAAATCGCGACACAGGATACCCCAGTCCAGCGGGCGGGTGATGTTCTATCCATGTTTTGAGGCCATCTTTCAGATCCCAGTGCATCCGTCGTCGTGTCCCTCACTCTGTCAGGGAATCTGCAGATTGTTCAGGGGACAGGACCAGTCTCATTCCTTCACTGGACCGATCCATCAGGCGACCGCATCGAGTTGCACGTCGAGGCTGACACGGTCGCGACGGGGCATCTGGTGGTCGAACAAACCGCCAGTGGAACAGCCACTTCGGTGGCTTCCGGTATCGGCGTCATTGTTGCGGGTCGAGACCAGCCTGTTTTGATTGCGTCCCGCCACGCGCCAACTGAATGCGGCATTGCTGTATCAGGGTCCTTGCCCAAAAACGCGCCGGTCCAAGGGGTGCCGCAGCTGGCGAACGGTTTCTTGCTCATCGGGGCTGGAATGCTCGGACATATCGCCAACATCCGGATGTGGTGCGCGGATGTCGGAGCCGCCGGACTGAGCGAAGCAGCCGGTTGATCAATTCATACGGGCACGGCTGGGGTCACCTTGTGTACCGCAGATCTGGGCACGGCGGTTCGGACCTCCCGACCCATGATTTGAATCAGCAGGTGTATGCGCCCCTGAGTGTCCATTTCCGCGATCCGGCTTAGAATGCCCGAGAACGGCCCGTGCGAAATCCGAACCGCATCACCCTGCTTGAGGGACGGATCCGGGTGCAGCAAGCCGGTTCCGTCGCATCGGCGGAACAACTCGGCCATAAATGCGCGCGGCAAGGCCTGTGGCGCGGCGGCTGGTCCGGTCACCAGCCGAGTCACGCCGCGGGTGCTGTTGATGGCCTCCCATCCAGGCTCGGCCGGATTGAATCGGACAAAGACATAGCCGGGGAACAATTGCCGCGCCTCGGTCCGCAAGCGCCCACGGTTTCTGCGCGTTTCGAGCCTTTCGGGGTTGAAGGTTTCAAATCCTTGTCGGGCAAGGTTGCGTTCGGCAATCAGCTTCATGTTCGGGCGCAATTGCGCAGCAAACCAGCTGTCGGGGCAACGGGCAATGTTCTGAAGGTCTGTCGAAATCGAAGTAGTCACGGTTTCAGCCTCGCGTTTTCTGAAAAATGACAATTTATCAGACCGTTAATCTTTCTCGACACACCTTTGCAGTCAGGTGGAAATGATTGTTTGGGAAGTCGACATGAAGGCGGGAAATTCACGGATTCTGCTGAGCAAGGTGTTGCAGGCCGGTGCACTGGCCATCGCGCTGATCGCGTTTCCACTAGCCTCAGTCCCTGTTCGGGCGGGTCTGCATGTTCTTGTCGCAAGGAATGATATCGGCGGTCGCATTGAGCGCCGCGCGGAATAGCTGGATCACCTGCGCGCGCGCGGCGACCGGGTGGAAATTCGAGGGCATTATTGCCTGTCGGCCTGCACCATGTATCTGGGGGCCGAGGACGTCTGTATCGAGCCTGACAACGTCTATGGATTTCATTGCCCCAGCTTTTGGGGCTTGGCCTTGAATGACGCCAGTTTCGACTACTGGAGCCGAGTTGTAGCCAGTTATTACCCGGACGGGTTGAGGCAATGGTACATGCAGGTCGCGCGCCATCGGGTAAATGGGCACTACCGCGTATCCGGGCGCGAACTAATCGGATTGGGCATTCAGCAGTGCTCTGATTGATGTCCGGCATCAATTGCGCCCCGTGCTGCTGGTCGATGTGGGAGTAGTTGAACCGGACGCGATCGCTGCCACCGCCGCCCCCAGACCCAGCGCTGGTGCCAACAAGCCGAAAAGGTTCGTCGCCGCAGGTGTGACTTGCGGAACCTCCGGGTTGGCTTCCGCCCTGCTTGTCCTGTCGCATCTGACTCTAAGACTGCCATCGCGCATCCACCGCGCTCGGACCACGTTGCGCTATCCAAAGCCTTGAATGGAGACCGCGGACTCCATCGCCGACTGATCCTGCGCCATTGCCGGCCAAGGGACCACCGCGGTCCAAACACCAACAAGAACGGTCCACTGCTTCACTGATCTGCCCTACGTAATCTCCTCGGAGACTGAGCGGAAATGGTTAACAAACCGTTATTCGCCGCACCTAAGATGAAGATCCGATCTCGGTCTTGTGGTTGTCATTTCGTCAAAAAAACTGATGCCGTGCCCTCCGTTTTTTTGAGCAACAACATTTGCGATTGAAAATCGATCACTCATCTGAGAGATGTGGTGCATGAGTTGCGCTCGCGTGAAGATTGACCAGAGTCTCTTCCGATGCGGTAGCTATTGCCAAACAAAAACCATTGCAGAATGCGGGCTGCCGCGGTCGTGCGGAACAGTCACGCAGAGATCTTGACCGGAATGCAGTTGCGCGCGGCGCGTGGTGCACTGAATTGGTCCGTTCGGGAATTGGCCGAGCGGTCCGGTGTGGGTGCTGCCACCATCACTCGGTACGAAAAGGTGAACGGGGTACCTCGGTCGCGGAAGGGGAACCTGGGCAAATTGAGGCGAGCCTTTGAAGCCAGCGGTGTCCGTTTTGTCAGCGACAGACGGTCCTCCTTTGGGTTGTTGTTCGACATTCGTTTGCCCGATGCCTGACATCCGGTCGAACATATGAGGATTTCCATTGTTACGGCTGTATTGAACCGGGCTGACACGCTCACCCAAGCGCTGACATCCGTTGACGAGCAAAGCCATTCGCAGATCGAGCATCTGGAACAGGATGGAGGCTCGATAGACGGGACGCTTGAAGTGCTCCTCAATTGGCAGGGCGAGCGCCCATTGAACTGGCATTCTGCGCCGGATCAGGGTTTGTACGACGCCTTGAACCGAGGGATCGGGCGTTGTCGGGGCGATGTCATCGAATGCTGCATTCCGACGATGTCTTTGCAGATGCCGATGTGGTGGAGGATGTGGCGCGCGCCTCCGCGTGTGAAGGCTCCACCTTTCCACCTGGGAACGGGTGATGTGGTGGCGATTATACGCTCCGCACGGGTTGCCGGACTGGCTGGCGCGGGCGCTCAGTGGGAAACCTTTACGGTGCGCGATGACGGCGCGATCTCGATCCTCGACGCAGTTCGGGTTCAAGTCGCCGGCAGGACGATAAGTGAGGCGGATGCGGCTGTGTTCGACGCGCTGGCCAGACGCCAACGCGACCGGGTCGTGTCGCTGGAGGTGGTGGCGTAAAACTCGAAACACGTCGCGGTAGGCGGGCTGGTTGCAACGCCGGTCGTGGTCCCGCTGACCGGCGCTCCATTGACACTCGGTCAGGCGATTGCCGCGGCCGGACGCCTGACGAACTGGGTACGATCCGCATCTACCGCAGTGGGGACTTGTATCAGATTCCGTTGCGCGACTATCAGGCCCGACCGGAGTTCCGGCAACTGGTCCTTTTGAATGGAGACGCGGTGTTTGCCGATACCAGTTATGACCTAGACCGGGCTCTTGCGTTTTATCGTGATCAGATCGACGTCATCAGCCTAAACCGGGAGGCTCGGGGGCCGCCTTGGCCGAACTTGAGCAAGAGGTCGGTTTGCGCCGCGCCGAACTGACGGAGACACGCAAAATTTCACGGTTCGCAGCCAACTGGGCGCCGAACAGCGCGACTATGTCTGTCTAGCGGGGAGAGTTCCGCAAGAACGCTCGTGTTCCCCTGCCCTACGGCCAGCACCTGAGCCTGGCCGGTGCTTTGTTCGGCGAAGGCGGTTATAGCACCAGAACGGCGGACGCGTCGCAAATCTATGTTCTTCGTGCCCCTCCCAAGCCTGAGGAATTCGGTGCGGTCACTGCCTGGTACCTGGATGCGCGCAATCCTGCGGCATTGTCGATCGCGGCCCGTATGGAACTGCGCCCCAACGATATTGTCCTCATCCAGGAACAGCCGATCACGACCTGGGGTCGGGCGCTGGATCAATTCCTGCCCTCGCGGGTCAATGCGGGGCTGGACGCGGCAAATGGTTGACGCGCCCCGCCCTGCATCGGATATGAGGCCCCACCGACCGATAATCCCCTTGACCTTGGCGGGTCGAAAGGGTCCCTGATGGTCGGGATTATTGATTTGCGTTCGAGGGTTTCATGCAACGGGTATTGATTACGGGCACTGCGGGCTTCATCGGGTTCCACCTGGCCAAGCTGCTGTTGTCCGAAGGGTTTCAGGTCCATGGCTATGACGGGATGACGGATTACTACGACGTCACTCTCAAACAGCGCCGCCATCAGATGCTGTTGCAGACGCCCGGCTTCTCAGCAACCGAGGATCTGTTGGAAAACCACGAACGTCTCATGCAGGTTGCCGACGAATTCCAGCCCGAGGTTATCGTTCACCTCGCCGCTCAGGCGGGTGTGCGTTACAGCCTTGAACACCCGCGCAGCTATATCGATTCAAACGTTGTGGGTACGTTCAACGTGATGGAGGTGGCCCGTCAGCACAAGGTCGGGCACCTGCTCATGGCATCTACCTCTTCGGTTTATGGGGCAAACGAAGACATGCCCTTTACCGAGGTGGAAAAGGCCGACACCCAATTGACGATCTATTCTGCCACCAAAAAGGCGAACGAAGCGATGGGACATTCCTATGCCCATCTCTGGGATCTGCCCACGACCATGTTCCGGTTCTTCACCGTATACGGCACCTGGGGCCGTCCAGACCTGGCCCTGTACAAGTTTGTCGATGCAATTCTGGATGGGCGCCCGATCGACATCTACAATCACGGCGAAATGTATCGCGACTTCACCAATGTAAACGACTTGGTGCGCGGGATCCGGTTGTTGATCGATGCGGTCCCCGCCCGTCCGGACAGCCCCGAGGATATCGAGAAGGGTGACAGCCTGTCGCCGGTCGCGCCCTATCGTGTGGTCAACATCGGGAATGGTGACAAGGTGCGTCTCATGGATTTCGTCGAAGCAATCGAGGAAGCCGTGGGCAAGAAGGCGATCCGGAATTACATGCCCATGCAGATGGGTGATGTTCCGGCGACATGGGCCAATACCGACCTACTGCAACGCCTGACCGGGTATCGTCCGCAGACCGATTTCAAGGATGGAATCGCTCAGTTTGTCGAATGGTTCCGCGAATACCACGGCAAATGATCTAGTGACCCGGACCTGACGTATGCTTGAAACGAACCCCAATTCCCGTCGGATCGCCGTGATCGGTCTGGGCTATGTCGGCCTGCCGTTGGCCGCTGCCTTTGGCAAGATCGGACCGGTTCTGGGCTTTGACATCAATCCCACGCGCATCGACGAGCTGCGCCAGGGCAATGACGCCACGCATGAGGTCAGCGAAGACGAGCTGTCCGCCGCCGGGGGTCTTAGGTTTACCACTGACCCCGCTGATCTGGCGGACTGTGACACGTATATCGTGACGGTGCCCACACCGATCACAGCACAAAAACAGCCAGACCTTGCACCGTTGCTGCGCGCCTCAGAAACGGTTGGACGGGTGTTGAAGCCTGGTGATCTGGTTATCTATGAATCAACCGTCTACCCCGGCGCGACCGAGGAAGACTGCGTTCCGATCCTTGAGGGGGAGTCCGGCTTGCGTTTCAACGTGGGTTTCTTTGTCGGGTACAGTCCTGAAAGGATCAATCCCGGCGACAAGGCGCATCGCATCGCCGATATCTGCAAGGTCACGTCGGGATCGACGCCTAAGGCCGCCGATCTGGTGGACGCGCTTTATGCGCGGATCATCACGGCGGGGACGCACAAGGCCGAAAGCATCCGCGTGGCCGAGGCTGCAAAGGTGATCGAGAACACACAGCGCGATCTGAATATCGCCCTGGTGAACGAACTTGCCATGATCTTCGGCCGCCTCGGCATCGACACTGATGCGGTGCTGCGGGCGGCGGGCACCAAATGGAATTTCCTGCCCTTCCGCCCTGGCCTTGTCGGTGGGCATTGCATCGGGGTCGACCCCTACTACCTGACCCACAAGGCCGAGGCCGTTGGCCATCATCCTCAGGTCATTCTGGCGGGGCGGCGCCTGAACGATGGAATGGGCGCATATGTAGTGTCCCAGTTGGTCAAGCGGATGATCCGCGAGCGGATCGAGATGACGGACGCCCGGGTCTTGGTCATGGGGCTGACCTTCAAGGAAAACTGCCCTGATCTGCGAAACACCCGGGTCGTGGACATCGTTCACGAGTTGCAGAGCTATGGGGTGACCGTGGACGTTCATGATCCCCATGCCGACCCACAAGCCGCACGTGACGAATATGGGATCGACCTGCTGGAGCACCCCAAGCCCGGCACCTATGACGGTATCGTCCTTGCGGTTGCCCATGATGCATTTCTTGCGATGGATCCAGCCGAAATCCGAGCGTTCGGAAAGGCCCGGAATGTCCTGTTCGACGTCAAATCCTGCCTGCCGCGCAGCGCCAGTGATCTGAGGCTCTGACCTGCGCCAGCACACTGACTTGAGAGCCACTCTCTGACTGTGAAACCTCTGTCCGCAAGGTCCGAGGCCCTGTGGGTTGCCGCCGGCCAATTCAGCCTTCTGACTGGCGGGCTGGCGCTTGGTCCGCTGTGCTGCGCGTCCTTGCTGTTGTGTCCGCGCTGAATGGCGCAGCGACCACCGCGCTGATTGCGATGGGGAATGCAGCACGTTCTCGTCGGGTGGGGTCAGGGCCGGGGCCTATTTCCTGTTGCGAAACGTGATTTGGCTCGGATTTTTGGATAGCCGCCAAGGGCGGCGGTTTCACCGGCTGCAGGGTCTTTGGTACAGTCGTCGTGTCAACCGGACGTTGGCGTTTGTAGAACGCTGCATGCGGAGCAACCGCGTTGAACCACCAACGGCAATACGCAGCGTTTTGGGTCTTGATGCTACAAAAATGAAACCGGCGCAATTTTGCGCCGGTTTTTTCTTAGCCACCAAAGTCGTCCAGCATGATGTCTTCGCGATCAACACCCAGATCCAGCAGCATGTTGATGACCGACTGGTTCATGATTGGCGGACCGCACATGTAGAATTCGCAGTCTTCGGGTGCCGGGTGGTTCTTGAGGTATTCCTCGAACAGAACGTTGTGGATGAACCCTGTGTAGCCATCCCAATCGTCGCCCGGTTGCGGGTCGGACAAAGCAACGTGCCACTCGAAATTTTCGTTTTCGGCGGCCAGCTGGTCGAAATCTTCAACGTAGAACATCTCGCGGCGCGAACGGGCACCGTACCAGAAGGTGATCTTGCGTTTCGTGTTCAGACGCTTGAGCTGGTCGAAGATGTGGCTGCGCATCGGGGCCATGCCTGCGCCGCCACCGACGAACACCATCTCCTTGTCGGTCTCGCGTGCGAAGAATTCCCCGAACGGACCCGAGATCGTAACCTTGTCGCCCGGCTTCAGGTTGAAAATGTAGGACGACATCTGCCCGGGCGGAATGCCTTCAGACCCCGGCGGGGGCGAGGCGATCCGTACGTTGAGCATGATGATGCCTTTTTCGTTGGGGTAGTTGGCCATCGAATAGGCGCGCTCGATCGGTTCGGTAACCGTGGATTTGTACTGCCACAGATTGAACTTGTCCCAATCCTCACGGTATTCCTCGGCGACGTCGAAATCGCTGTAGTCGACCTTGTGCGCCGGGGCGGCGATCTGGATGTACCCGCCCGCGCGGAAATTCACATCCTCGCCTTCGGGAAGTTCCAGCACCAGTTCCTTGATGAAGGTCGCAACGTTGTCGTTCGACCGGACGGTGCATTCCCATTTCTTGACGCCAAAGACTTCTTCGGGAACTTCGATCTTCATGTCCTGCTTGACGGCCACCTGGCACGACAGACGGTCACCGCAGGTGGCCTCGCGCTTGGTGATGTGGCTTTCTTCGGTTGGCAGGATCGACCCGCCGCCCTCCAGCACTCGCACCCGGCACTGCGCGCAGGTACCGCCGCCGCCGCAAGCCGACGGAACGAACAGCTTTTCGGCTGCCAGCGTCTGCAGCAGCTTGCCGCCGGCAGGAACCGAGATGGTTTTCTCACCGTTGATGGTGATGTTGACGTTGCCCGATGAAACCAGCCGAGACCGGGCCGCCATGATAAGCGCCACCAGGGCCAGAACGATCAGGGTGAAAAGGACAACGCCGAGCGAGAAAGTTTCCATGCCCCTGCCCCTTTACAGTTTGACGCCTGAGAAGGACATGAAGGCCATCGCCATCAGACCTGCGGTGATGAAGGTGATGCCGAGGCCCTGCAGTCCGTCCGGGATGTCGGAATATTTCAGTTTTTCGCGCACGCCCGCCATGGCGGTGATCGCCAGCGCCCAACCAAAGCCCGAGGACAGGCCATAGGTTGCGGCCTCGGCAAAGTTGTAGTCGCGTTCGACCATGAACAGCGAGCCGCCCAGGATGGCGCAGTTCACCGTGATCAGCGGCAGGAAGATACCCAGCGCGTTGTAGAGCGGCGGGAAATACTTGTCCAAAACCATCTCGAGGATCTGCACCATCGCGGCGATAACGCCGATGTATGAAATCAGGCCGAGAAAGGTCAGGTCCACATCCGGGAACCCGGCCCACGCCAGTGCACCCGGCTTGAGCAGATAGCTCAGCAACAGGTTGTTGGCCGGAACGGTGATGGCCTGCACGACCATGACCGAGATCCCGAGCCCCAGCGCCGTCGAGATTTTTTTCGACACGGCGATGAAGGTACACATGCCCAGGAAAAAGCTGAGCGCGAGGTTTTCGACGAAGATGGCCTTTACGGCCAGTGAGATGAGACCTTCCATCAGTGCGCCTCTACCTGCTGGATCTTGTATTCACGTTCCTCGACCTGGTTCGGCTTCCACGTGCGGAAGGCCCAGATGATCAGGCCGATGATGAAAAAGGCCGACGGCGGCAGCAGCAGCAAGCCGTTGGGCACGTACCAGCCGCCGTTGTTCACGGTTTCCAGAATGGTCACCCCGAACAGAGAGCCCGAGCCGAACAGCTCGCGGATGACGCCGACCAGCATCAGGATCAGGCCATAACCCATGCCGTTGCCCAAGCCGTCGATGAAGGACGCCACGGGCGGGTTCTTCATGGCAAAAGCCTCGGCCCGGCCCATCACGATGCAGTTGGTGATGATGAGGCCCACGAAAACCGACAGCGTCTTCGAGATCTCGAAGGCATAGGCCTTGAGGATCTGGTCGACCAGGATCACCAGAGACGCGATGATGACCATCTGTACGATGATCCGGATCGAGCCAGGGATCTGGTTGCGCAGGCATGAGATGAAGAAGGACGAAAACGCCGTCACGAACATCACCGCCAGCGACATCACGAAGGCCACCTGCAGCGACGAAGTTACCGCCAGCGCCGAGCAGATGCCCAGCACCTGCAACGTGATCGGGTTGTTGTCGACAAGCGGGTCGACCAGCAGATCTTTCTTGGTCTGTGACATCAGATCTCTCCTGCTTGCAGCTTGGCCAGGAACGGAGCATAGCCCGCGTCTCCCATCCAGAATTTCACCAGGTTGTCGACGCCGACCGTCGTCAGGGTCGCGCCGGCCAGCGCATCGATATAGAAGTCAGGCCCTGCGGCGGGCATCGTTTTGGCGACCGTGATCTGCAGATCACCCGCATCGTCACGCAGCTTCTTGCCGCTCCAGAGGGCTTTCCAGCGCGGGTTGTCCACCTCGGCCCCCAGGCCCGGCGTTTCGCCGTGCTGGTAGAATTGCAGCCCGAAGATGTCGTTGCCATTCGCTTCGAGCGCGATGAAGCCATAGAGCGTGGACCACAGCCCATAGCCGTGGACCGGCAGGATCACCTTGTCCAACGCGCCGTTTTCGTCGCGCAGCAGGTAGATCACGCGGTATTTTGCCTTGCGGCCGATGCCGGCAGGGTCGTCGGCAAGCGGCTCGCTCAACTCGGGGACACTGGCGGCGGCAACGTCGTCGAACGTGGCCGGGTCGAACTGGTCGTCGACGAATTCACCCGTAGCCAGTTCCAGCACGTGCGGTTCGAATGCGGCAAAAGCCTCGGCCACGTCGATGCCCGGCTCATAGACCCCCGCGACCTGCAGAACGTTAATCTGCTTGTCCTTGAGCTTGTTGGCCTCTTGCACCGGGCGCAGGCTGACCGCCGCTGCCGACACGATCATCGAAGCAACCAGACACACGGCAACCGCGATGAAGATCGTCTTGCCAACCGAGTCCGGCGAGGCCGCCAGGAACCTGGCGATGGCGCCTTTGGGTTCAGGGGATTGCGTATCAGACATGGCGACGCGCCCTCCGTTTGATGTTTGCCTGAACGACGAAATGGTCGATCAGCGGCGCAAAGACGTTGCCGAACAGGATGGCCAGCATCATGCCTTCGGGGAAGGCCGGGTTCACCACCCGGATCATCACGACCATCACCCCGATCAGCGCGCCGTAGATATAGCGGCCCATATTGGTGTGGCTGGCCGAGACCGGCTCGGTCACCATGAAGGCCAGACCGAACGCATAACCGCCCAGCACGACGTGCCAGTACCATGGCATCGCGAACATCGGGTTCGTATCCGATCCGATCAGGTTCAGCAGCAGGGTAAAGCCGATGGTTCCCGCCAGACAGCCCACGATCAGGCGGTAGTTGGCAATCTTGGTCATCAGCAGGAAGGCGAGCCCGACCATGCATGCCAGGGTCGATGTCTCACCAAAGCTGCCTTGGATCGAGCCGAAGAAGGCGTTCCACCATGTGATGCCCTCGGCCGCCAGCGCCTGATAGCCGTCAGCGGCCGAAACGGCCAGCGCGGTCGCGCCGGAAAAGCCATCGACCGGGGTCCAGACCGCGTCACCCGACATGGATGCGGGATAGGCGAAATACAGAAAGGCCCGCCCCACCAGCGCGGGGTTGAGGAAGTTCTTGCCGGTGCCACCGAACACTTCTTTGCCGATGACCACACCAAAGATGATCCCCAGCGCCACCTGCCACAACGGCGCGGTGGCCGGCATGATCAACGTGTACAGCATCGAGGTGACAAGAAAGCCCTCGTTCACTTCATGCCCGCGCACGGTGGCGAAAATCACCTCGAAGGTGCCGCCCGCGACCAGCGTGACTATGTAGATCGGCAGGAAATACATCAGCCCGTGCATCACGTTGGCAAAGATGCTGGACGGGTCCAGAGAAATGCCCAAGGCCTGCAGGACTGCGATGCGCCAACCGGTTGCCGACTCCGGGCCCAGAGTCGCGATGGCCGAGTTGGCCTGGAACCCGGTATTGTACATGCCCCACAGGATGCAGGGGATGGTGGCGATCACGACATAGGTCATGATCCGCTTCATATCCACGTAGGATCGCGCGTGCGGCGCCACGGATGTTACGGTTTTCGGAGTGTAGATGAAACTTTCCACCATCTCGTAGATGGGGAAGAACTTCTCGTACTTGCCGCCCTTGGTGAAGTTCGGCTCGATCCGGTCAAAGAAGCTGCGCAAACCCATGTGGATCAGCCCTCCTTTTCAATCTTGGTCAGGCAGTCGCGCAGCGCCAGCCCGTATTCATACTTGGCCGGACAGGCAAAGCCCACAAGGCCCAAATCCTCTTCATCCAGCTCCAGCGCGCCCAGGGCCTGCGCCGTGTCGGTATCCATCACCAACAGCGCCCGCAGCAGTTGCGTCGGCAGGTAATCCTGCGGCATGAGCTCTTCGAAGGTACCGGTGGGCACCATGGCGCGGCGGCCACCGTTCAGGTTCGACGTGAAGGCGAACAGCTTTTTGGCAAAGGCCGAACCCAGAACCGGCTGCACCGCGTATTTCGACGGCATCGGACGGATCCAGCCCATCGGGATCTGGTCGTGATCCTCGCGGATGATGCAGATCTGGTGCGCGAAGCGTCCCAGATAAGCGAACGGCCCGGTGGCGTGACGCCCCGACAGGACCGAGCCTGAAATGACGCGGGCCTCGCCGTCGACATTGATCTCGTCGCGGGTCAGATCCTCGGTCGAGGCCCCCATGACGGTGCGGATCAGACGCGGCTGACGCGCGCCAGGGCCGGTCAGGGCCACCACAACGTTCGGGTCCAGATGGCCCGACTGCAGCAGCCGCCCGATGGCGATCACGTCCTGATAGCCGATGGTCCAGACGGTTTTCGCGGCGGTCACGGGTTCGAGGAAATGGATATGCGTCCCGGCCAGGCCCGCCGGATGGGGGCCGCTGAAGGCCGCAGCCTCGACGCCCGGCAGATCGGCGCCGGGGATCGTGTCGCCATCCTTCTGGCACAGATAGGTCTTGCCTTCGGTCAGCTTGGCCACGGCGGCCAGACCGGCGGCAAAGGCCTCGGCCGCGTCATTGATGATCAGCGCGGCATCGGCAGCCAGCGGCTCGCTGTCCATGGCGGTGACGAAAATCGCGGCGGGCGCGGTGCCCGGCTGCGGCATCTTGGAATAGGGCCGTGTGCGGAACGCGGTCCACAGGCCGGCGGCGCACAGCTTGGCGGTGAGGCCCTGTGCGGTCTCGGCATCGCCCACGCCCGAGAAATCGACGCCGGGGTCGTTGGGGTCCGACACTTCGATGACGACGCTCTGCAACACGCGCCGCGCGCCGCGGTTGATGGCCACGACCTTGCCGGTCAGCGGCGCAACCATCATCGCCTCGGGCGCGTCCTTGTGGCAGAACAGCGGCGTGCCGCGCTGGACGGTGTCCCCTTCCTGCACCAGCATCCGTGGTTTGAGCCCGATATAGTCTCCACCCAGCACGCCCACCGAAGAATATGCTGGCCCAGGCTGAATGACCTGTTCAGGCGATCCCTCGATCGGAAGGTCCAGTCCCTTTTTCAGTTTGAAAGTTTGCATGTCGCTACGTTCTTCCAAGCCTTTTTCTTGCGCCCGTCATACAGCGCCCTTTGTTTTGGGCACTGAATAGCGCGGAGTCCCGTCAAGCCCGTCGTAAAAACGATGAGGACCAGCCGAAATCCGCGGGCGTCGCTCTGATTACGGCCCCTTTACGCGGCGAAGCGGCCAAACGCAAACCTGTTACCGCCCAAATCGCGCGCCGTGTAGCTATTTTTACCCGAAACCACGGGCGGAGTACCAAAAACTTGGTAGGAAATTTCGTGTCGCACGAATGGCCCTGCTGATATAAGCAGCCGGAATGGAAGAAACCGATCTTGAGATTTTTCTGGCCGCGACACCCGGTCTGGAGGCTCCCCTCCTCGCCGAAGCGCAGGAGGCCGGATTCGCAGAGGCCCGGCTCGCCCCCGGAGGTGTCACGGTTCGTGGCAACCTGCGCGAAGTCTGGCGGGCCAATCTCCAGTTGCGCGGGGCCAACAAGGTGTTGGTTCGGGTGGGTTCGTTCCCGGCTGTGCATCTGGCTCAGCTGGACAAGCGGGCACGAAAGTTTCCGTGGGGAGATTTTCTGAAACCCGATGTCCCGGTTCGGGTTGAGGCCACCAGCCGAAAATCTCGCATCTATCATGCCGGCGCCGCACGGCAACGGATTGAAGGCGCAATCTCTGACACGTTGGGGGCTCCGATCTCGTCCGAGGCGACGGTCCGTGTTCTGCTGCGAATCGAGAAAGACATCTGCACATTTTCCCTCGACAGTTCCGGAGAAGCGCTGCACAAGCGCGGGCACAAGGAAGCGGTCGCCAAGGCTCCCATGCGCGAAACGATGGCGGCGATGTTTCTGCGCAATTGCGGCTTTGACGGATCGGAGCCGGTACTGGACCCGATGTGCGGCTCGGGCACTTTCGTGATCGAAGCCGCCCAGATCGCTCTGGGCCTGCCGCCCGGCCGCGACAGAGCCTTTGCCTTTCAGGAATTTGCCGGATTCGACCCCAAGGCTTGGGCGGAACTCCGCGCCGACTGGGTCGTGACGCAGAGAGATACCGCGTTCCATGGCTCGGACCGTAATGACGGGGCGATCGCGGCCGCGCAGGCGAATGCCAGCCGCGCCGGGGTGGACGGCGCGACACAATTCCAAAAACGCGTAGTCGCTGACCTGAAACCACCCATGGGCGGGCCGGGCCTGATAATCGTCAACCCACCGTATGGGGCACGCATCGGCGATGAAAAACGCCTGCGGTCGCTGTATGGCAGCTTTGGCAAGGTGATGTTGTCCAGGTTTTCCGGCTGGCGTGTCGGCGTCGTCACCAGCAACCAGTCTCTGGCGCGCGCCACCCGCCTGCCGTTGCTACCTCCGGGTCCGATCGTCGATCATGGCGGCACGAAGATCCGCCTCTATCAAACCGAGGCCCTGCCCTGACCGGCCAATTCCTGCGGGTCCAAGCGGCAGAGTTAGTTCGGACAAAAAGCACACAGAATCCCTCTTGCGCATCAAATCCACTGGGTATAGATCACGCGCCACGGTCGGAGTGTAGCTCAGCCTGGTAGAGCACTGTCTTCGGGAGGCAGGGGTCGGAGGTTCGAATCCTCTCACTCCGACCAGTAAAACAAGGCGCCCTGTGGCGCCTTTTTTTGGTTGGTCGTATCTCCAAACATGTCCGGGGCAGCAACGTGATGAATTATTTGGCATCCGCGCACGATCTGCCATCTGGATAGGCGCTTCCCAGGGAATTGAGCGCAGCGCTCCGAGGGTGGCATTGCCTCGCTCTGCCTGCTTGGTCAGTTCGATGTTATGAACCAAACGTTGACCGTTGTTGTAGTCGAACAGAACCCGGACCGCGCCGATGCGATCCTCGAGGCCCTGAAAGCGGCGGGGAGCGTCGAGGCGCACGTGATCGATGGCGTGTCTGAATTGCCGCGCAAGATTGCTGTCCACAATCCCGATGTCGTTCTGATCGACATCGACAATCCATCTCGGGACATGCTTGAAGAACTGACAACCGCCTCCGGCCCGATGGAGCGGCCGGTTGCCATGTTCGTATCCGGGGCTGCAGGCGGCCTGTCCAAAGCTGCGGTCGAAGCAGGTGTCTCGGCCTATGTCGTCGACGGTCTGCATCCCGAAAGGGTCAAGCCCATCATCGACACCGCCATCGCCCGTTTCCAAGTACTGCGCCAAATGCGGACCGAGTTGGCCGAAACGAGACGCGCATTGGAAGAGCGCAAGGTGATCGACCGCGCGAAAGGGCTGTTGATGAAAGCAAAGGGCATTCAGGAAGATGAAGCTTATGCCCTGCTGCGCAAGACCGCCATGAATCAGAACCGCCGGGTGGCCGATGTGGCCGAGGCATTGGTGACCGCTTCGGGGCTGTTGTCATGAGGGCGGTCTCGCTCCGAGCGGCCTATATGCCGTTGGTCGATGCAGCCCCCCTGATCGTGGCGCACGAGATGGGATATGATCAGGCCGAAGGCATCTCTTTGGACCTGCGCCCTGCCCCGTCCTGGTCCTCGTTGCGGGACATGCTGGCCTTCGGACATGTTGATGCGGCGCATCTGCTGTCCCCTGTCCCGGTGGCCATGGCGCTGGGGCTTGGGGGGATCGTCACGCCCCTTTCGGCCGTATCGGTCCTGTCGGTAAATGGAAACGTGATCGGCGTCGGCCGCCAACTGGAAGCGCGGCTACGCGAAAATGGCTATGCCTTCGATTTCAGCGATGCTTTTGCGGCCGGAGCGGCCTTGGCAAAGGCGGCCGGTGGAACGCTGACCTTCGGGGTTCCGTTTCCGTTTTCCATGCATGTGGAACTGCTGCGATATTGGGTCAGCGGTACGGAACTCGCCTCGACCCAGGTTGAGATCCGCACCGTTCCCCCACCGTTGATGGCCCAGGCCCTGGCCGCCGGTGAGATCGATGCTTTCTGCGTGGGTGAGCCGTGGGGGTCGTTTTCCGTCGACGACCGGGTGGGTGCGCTTCTGCTGCCGGGGAACGCGATCTGGTCCTGTGCCCCGGAAAAGGTATTGGCCGTGCGAACGGATTGGGCACAGACGGAACCACATCTGACGGGCGCGCTGCTGCGGGCGATCTGGCGGGCGGGCCGGTGGCTTTCAAATCCCGAGAGCCTGACCACGGCGTCGGAGATGCTGGCGCAAAGGCTCTATCTGGATGTTCCCGCGGACCTGGTCGACCGGGCATTGACCGGTCAATTTGCGATTTCAGCGCGCGGAGACCAGCGTCAGGTCGACCGGTTTGTCACTTTTCATGAAGGCGCAACGGGCTTTCCTTGGCGCAGTCAGGCCAAATGGATCGCGCATCACATGGCGCGAAGATATGGACTGGATCCGTCAGATGCCGAGCGTACGGCAGCCGATGTGTTCCAAAGTGACCTGTATCGGCGCGAGCTGCAGGGAATCGGTGTTGTCATGCCCGCCGATTCTGAAAAGCCCGAGGGTGCCGGCAACGACCCGACGCTAGTGTCCGGCCCGGGTGGAAAGTTGATGTTGCCGCAAAACGTCTTTTTCGACAGTCGGATTTTTGAGCCTTCCCAGTAAGTGCGCCTAATTTTTTTGCACTGCAGCGTCAAATTATGCTGCGTTGCAGAATTTTCACCTGATGGCCGTCAATTTCGGATGACTCATCTGCTCACCGGTGCCTTTATCAGGACAACGGCAGGCAACGTCGCCCACCGTAGGAATTCGCCTGATGTCTTGGGCAAAACTTCTGAGCAAAGCCGCTCGACCAACCGCCTTCTCCTTCCGGCGGTGTGTGTCGGCGGCTTTTTTTTGGCCCGAACGTTGCTCGGGTCGCCACCCAGCCCGGTTTGGGCCGGACCGAAAGGAACAAAGATGAAAAAACTCATTCTGAGTCTTGTTGCGACGACAGCCCTTGTTGCGCCGGCCACCGCAGAAATGCTGGAGCTGGAAAAGGACGAACTGACCTTCGGCTTCATCAAGCTGACCGACATGGCGCCGCTGGCCGTTGCCTATGAGCAGGGGTATTTCCTGGACGAGGGCCTGTTCGTGACGCTCGAGGCGCAGGCCAACTGGAAGGTTCTGCTGGACGGCGTGATCGGCGGCCAGCTGGACGGTGCGCATATGCTGGCCGGTCAACCGCTGGCGGCGACCATCGGCTATGGAACCGAGGCGCATATCATCACGCCTTTCTCGATGGACCTGAACGGCAACGGCATCACGGTATCCAACGAGGTCTGGGCGGAGATGAAACCCAACATCCCGGTAATGGACGATGGCCGCCCGCAGCACCCGATCAGCGCCGAGGCACTGGCTCCGGTGGTCGAGAAGTACAAGGCCGAGGGCAAGCCCTTCAACATGGGCATGGTGTTCCCGGTTTCGACCCACAATTACGAGCTGCGCTACTGGCTGGCCGCCGGGGGCCTGAACCCGGGCTATTACAGCCCTGAAAACGTGACCGGCCAGATCGGCGCGGACGTGTTCCTGTCGGTCACACCGCCGCCGCAGATGCCCGCCACGCTCGAGGCCGGCACGATCCATGGCTATTGCGTGGGCGAGCCGTGGAACCAGCAGGCGGTGTTCAAGGGCATCGGCGTTCCGGTCATCACCGATTACGAGCTGTGGAAGAACAACCCTGAAAAGGTATTCGGCATCACCGCCGAATTCGCCGAGCAATACCCGAACACGACCTTGGCCGTGACCAAGGCGCTGATCCGTGCGGCGATGTGGCTGGACGAGAACGACAATGCCAACCGTCCCGAGGCGGTCGAGATCCTCAGCCGCCCGGAATATGTGGGGGCCGATTACGAGGTGATCGCCAACTCGATGACCGGCACGTTCGAATACGAAAAGGGCGACAAGCGCGAGGTGCCCGATTTCAACGTGTTCTTCCGCTACAACGCGACCTATCCGTTCTATTCCGACGCGGTCTGGTACCTGACCCAGATGCGCCGCTGGGGGCAGATCCCCGAAGCCAAGGCAGACAGCTGGTATGACGAGGTCGCCAAGTCGGTCTACAAGCCCGAGATCTATCTGCAGGCCGCGCGCCTTCTGGTCGAAGAAGGCCTGGCGGACGAGGCTGATTTCCCGTGGGACAGCGACGGCTACAAGGCGCCCACCCCGGCCGAGGACATCATCGACGGCATTCCCTTCGATGGCCGCGCGCCGAACGCCTATCTCGAAAGCTTGCCGATCGGCCTGAAAGGCGACCAGAAGGTCGTCGGGACCGAAGTCCAAGGCTGACCCCGAACCGCCCTGCCCGGCTGCGGTCGGGCAGGGCCCCTGAAACGCCCCGCCATCGCAAGGACGCATCAGATGACAACGGTCGATCCGGAATTCAACGCAGACGCCGCACGGGACGCGCGCCGCGCCCGTCTATTCACCCGCATCAACGCCGCCGACAAATGGTTCCAGGTGCTGGGTCTCAGCTGGGCCACCCCGGTTCTGAAGGCCGCCGCCGGCGACAATCCCCGCGCCCAGATGGCCGAGATCTGGCGGCTGCTGATCGTGCCAATCCTGTCGATCTGCGCCTTTCTTCTGCTGTGGGCGACGCTGGCGCCCAAGGTGCAGACCTCGCTTGGGGCGGTACCCGGCCCGGCGCAGGTCTGGGAGGAAATGGTCAACCTGAATCAGGACGCTCAGGCCAAGGCCGCCAAACGCGCCAAGTTCGAGGCGATGGTCGAAAAGCGGAACCAGAAGTTGATCGAGGCCGGACGCGCGGACGAGGCCAAGCAGGTCGCTTATACCGGCGCGCCGTCCTACTACCAGCAGATCTGGACCTCGATCAAAACCGTGTTCTTCGGCTTTCTGATCGCCACGGTCGTGGCGGTGCCGCTAGGCATCGCGGCGGGGCTGTCGCCTACCGCAAACGCAGCGCTGAACCCGTTGATCCAAGTGTTCAAGCCGGTCTCGCCGCTGGCCTGGCTGCCGATCGTGACGATGATCGTCTCGGCCGTCTATGTCACCAATGACGGCTGGTTCGCGAAATCCTTCCTGATCTCGGCCATCACGGTGACTCTGTGTTCGCTGTGGCCCACGCTGATCAACACCTCGTTGGGCGTGGCCTCGATCAACAAGGATCTGGTGAACGTGTCCAAGGTTCTGAAGATGAACACCTGGACCAAGATCACCAAGCTGGTGCTGCCCTCGGCGCTGCCGCTGATCTTCACCGGGCTGCGCCTGTCGCTGGGCGTGGGTTGGATGGTCCTGATCGCGGCCGAGATGTTGGCGCAGAACCCGGGCCTGGGCAAATTCGTCTGGGACGAGTTTCAGAACGGCTCGTCCAGCTCGCTGGCCCGGATCATGGTGGCGGTCTTTACCATCGGCATCATCGGCTTCCTGCTGGACCGGGTGATGTACGCGCTGCAGTCCCTGTTTACCTTTACCAACAACCGGTGAGCGTGATGAGCATCCTCAGTTTCGAAAACGTCTCGAAATCCTTCGGCGAAGGCACCGGGCGCACCGACGTTCTGAACGGTATCGACCTGCAGGTGCAGGAGGGCGAGTTCCTGGTGATCCTGGGCTTTTCCGGCACCGGCAAGACCACGCTGATCAACCTGATGGCCGGGCTGGACATGCCTAGCCGCGGGCAGGTCACCTTCAAGGGCGCGCCGATCAAGGGGCCGGGGCCGGAACGCGGCGTGATCTTTCAGAACTACTCGCTGATGCCGTGGCTGACGGTCAGCGGCAATGTCGGGCTGGCGGTCGATACGGTCTTTCCGGGCCTGCCCAAGGCCGAGAAGGCCGCGAAGGTAGCCCATTTCGTCAAGATGGTCGGCCTCAGCCACGCGGCGTCGCGCCGGCCGGCCGAATTGTCGGGGGGGATGCGCCAGCGGGTCAACGTGGCCCGGGCGCTGGCTATGAACCCCGAGGTCTTGTTGCTGGACGAGCCGTTGTCGGCGCTGGACGCGCTGACCCGCGCCAACCTGGCCGACGAGATCGAGCGCATCTGGGAAGCTGACCGCAAGACCTGCGTGCTGATCACCAATGACGTGGACGAGGCAATCATCCTGGCCGACCGGATCATCGCCCTGAACCCCGACGGCACGCTGGGGCAGGAGTTCCGCGTCACGATCCCGCGCCCGCGCGACCGGGCGGCGATGAACACCGATGAAACCTTCAAGCGCCTGCGCGCCGAGGTCACCAAATACCTGATGGATGTGGGGATCGAGGCCAAGGTCGAAGGCACCCGCATCCTGCCCGAGGTCACGCCGATCCACGGCGTGCCCGCCGCCGTGACCGAGGCACAGAAGGGCATGATCGACAGCCGTTTTTTAGATTTCTCGCAACTGCACAAGGTCTATCCCACGCCCAAGGGGCCGCTGACCGTGGTCGAGGATTTCGACCTGAAGATCGACAAGGGCGAGTTCATCTCGCTGATCGGCCATTCGGGCTGTGGCAAATCCACGGTGCTGACCATGGCGGCGGGGCTGAACGAGATTTCCAAGGGCGCGATCAAGCTGGATGGCCGCCACGTCGAAGGCGCCGACCCTGAACGCGCGGTAGTGTTCCAGTCGCCCAACCTGTTCCCGTGGCTGTCCGCGAAAGAGAACGTGGCGATCGGGGTCGACAAGGTCTATCCGAACGCCAGCCAGGCCGAGCGGCAGGACGTGGTGGAATACTACCTGGAACGCGTCGGTCTGGCCGATGCGATGGACAAGCAGGCCAGCGACCTGTCAAACGGCATGAGACAGCGCGTCGGCATCGCCCGCGCCTTTGCCCTGTCGCCCAAGCTGCTGCTGCTGGATGAACCTTTCGGGATGCTCGACAGCCTGACCCGCTGGGAGCTGCAGGAGGTGCTGATGGAGGTCTGGTCGCGCACCAAGGTCACCGCGATCTGCGTCACCCATGACGTGGACGAGGCGATCCTGCTGGCCGACCGGGTGGTGATGATGACCAACGGCCCGCAGGCCACGATCGGCAAGATCACCCGCGTGGACCTGCCCCGCCCGCGCACCCGCAAGGCGTTGCTCGAACATCCCGACTATTACGCCTACCGGCAGGAAGTGCTGGATTTCCTCGAAGAATACGAACACGGCGCCAAGCCGAAATCGCCCGCCCCCAAGGCCATTGCAGCGGAGTGACCCCATGAAACAGAAACTTGTCGTGATCGGTGCCGGGATGGCGTCGGGCCGCGTGCTGGAACATCTGACCGAGATCGCGCCCGATGCGTTCGACATCACCCTGTTCAACGCTGAACCGCGCGGAAACTACAACCGCATCATGCTCAGCCCGGTTCTGTCGGGCGAGAAGACCTATGAGGACATCGTCACCCATGACGGCGACTGGTACGCGCAGCGGGGCATCTCCTGCCGCTTTGGCGAGCATGTGGTGAAGATCGACCGCGAGATTAAAGTGGTCGAGGGCGAAAACGGTCATGTGCCCTATGACAAGCTGCTGATCGCCACCGGCTCGGCCCCGTTCATCATTCCGGTTCCGGGCAAGGACCTGCCCGGCGTCATCACCTATCGCGATCTGGACGACACCAACGCGATGATCGACGCGGCCGCCAAGGGTGGCAACGCGGTGGTTATCGGCGGCGGGCTTCTGGGGCTCGAGGCCGCGGCGGGGCTGGCCGAGCGCGGCATGACCGTCACCGTGGTGCACCTGATGGGCCACCTGATGGAACGGCAGCTGGACGAAGCCGCCGGATACCTGCTGCGCAAGGATCTGGAACGCCGCGGGATCACCGTGCGGACCCAGGCCTCTACCAAAGCCATTCTGGGCGAAGGGCGTGCGGAGGCGGTGCTGCTGGAAAGCGGCGAAACGCTGCCCGCCGATCTGGTGGTGATGGCCGTCGGCATCCGCCCCGAAACCCGGCTGGCCACCGATGCCGGGCTGGACGTTGCCCGCGGGATCGAGGTGAACGCGCAGATGCAGAGCTCGGACCCGGATGTGTTGGCCGTGGGCGAATGCGTCGAATTCGACGGCCATCTATTCGGCCTGGTGGCGCCGCTTTACGATCAGGCCAAAGTCGTGGCCAATACCCTGCTGGGGCAGCCCGATGCCTTCGTGGTCAAGGAGCTGGCCACCAAGCTGAAGGTCACAGGCTGCGATCTGTTCAGCGCCGGAGACTTCGCCGAGGGCGAGGGACGCGAGGACATCGTGTTCCGCGACCCGGCGCGCGGGGTCTACAAGCGGCTGGTGATCGAAGACGACCGCCTGATCGGCGCGGTCATGTATGGCGACACCGCCGATGGCAGCTGGTTTTTCGGCCTGATCAAGGACGGCACCGACATCGACGAGATGCGTGACACGCTGATCTTTGGCCCGGCCTACCAGGGGGGCGACACCGCGGACCCTCTCTCAGCCGTTGCAGCATTGCCGCCTGAGGCGGAGATCTGCGGCTGCAACGGCGTATGCAAGGGCACCATCGTCGAGGCGATCGCCGCCGGGGCCACCGATCTGGCCGCCGTGCGCGCCAGCACCAAGGCCAGCGCATCCTGCGGAACGTGCACGGGTCTGGTCGAACAGGTCCTGCGGGTCACGCTTGGCGATGAGTTCCAGATGCCGGCGGCGCAACCGATCTGCGGGTGCACTGACCTGACCCACGAGGACGTGCGCCGCCTGATCAAGGCGCAAGAGCTGAAAAGCCAGGCCGCCGTCTGGCAGGAGTTGGGCTGGGAAACGCCCAATGGCTGCCATGTCTGCCGGCCGGCGATCAACTATTATCTGCTGGCCGACTGGCCGCTGGAATACCGTGATGACCCGCAAAGCCGGTTCGTCAACGAACGCAAACACGCCAACATCCAGAAGGACGGCACCTTCAGCGTCGTGCCCCGCATGTGGGGCGGCATCACCAACCCGGCCGAGCTGCGCGCCATCGCCGACGCGGCCGAGAAATATGACGTGCCCACCGTCAAGGTCACCGGCGGTCAGCGCATCGACCTGCTGGGCGTCAAGGGCGAGGACCTGCCCGCCATCTGGGCCGACCTGAACAAGGCCGGCCTGGTCTCGGGGCACGCTTATTCCAAGGGTTTGCGTACGGTCAAAACCTGTGTCGGCACCGATCACTGCCGCTTCGGAACCCAGGACAGCACCGGCCTTGGCATCAAGCTGGAACAGATCCTGTGGGGCTCGTGGACACCGCACAAGCTCAAGCTCGCGGTCTCGGGTTGCCCGCGCAACTGTGCCGAGGCGACCTGCAAGGATATCGGCGTAGTCTGCGTGGACTCGGGCTATCAGATCGGTATCGGCGGGGCGGCCGGGATGGACGTCAAGGAAACCGAGCTGCTCTGCCAGGTCCCGACCGAGGACGAGGCGATCGAGGTTGTGATGGCCGTCACCCAGGCCTATCGCGAGGGCGGCAAGTATCTGGACCGGTTGTACAAATGGCTGGCCAAGGTCGGCATGGACTGGGTCAGGGCCAATGTGGTCGACGACCTCGAAAACCGTCGGGCATTGGTCGAGCGGTTCGAACTGTCGCAGAGCATCTATCGCAAGGATCCCTGGGCCGAGCATGTGCGCGACAAGGCGCCGAGCTATGCCCCGATTGCAGATTTCACCCTGGAGGCCGCGGAATGAGCTGGATCGACATCGGACATATCGACGACGTGCCGCTGCGGGGCGCCCGTCTGGTGAAAACCCGTCTTGGCTGCATCGCCATCTTCCGCACGGCCGAGGCGGAACTGTTCGCGGCCAGCAATGCCTGCCCCCACAAGGGAGGGCCGCTGTCCGAAGGCATCGTGCATGGCCAGTCGGTGACCTGCCCGCTGCACAATTGGGTGTTCGACCTGAATACGGGCGAGGCCCAAGGCGCGGATGAAGGCCGGATCACCACCTATCCGGTTCGGCTGGAGGGCGGGCGCATCCTGCTGGACGCCCGCGCCGTCACCGAGCGGAGCGCCGCGTGATGGACGGCTCGAACCTGCCCGAGGTGCGATCCACCTGCGCCTATTGCGGCGTGGGCTGCGGCGTGCTGCTGCGCCCGGACGGGGCGGGAGGTCTGACCGTGCGGGGCGACCCGGACCACCCGGCGAATTTCGGACGGTTGTGTTCCAAGGGCACAGCTTTGGGAGAAACGGTCGGGCTGGAGCACCGCCTGCTGACCCCGTGCGCCTTTGGCCGGGACGTGGGCTGGGACGAGGCGCTGCAACTGGTGGCCGACCGGTTCCGCGAAACGATCGCGGCGCATGGGCCCGACAGCGTGGCCTTTTATGTCTCGGGGCAGTTGCTGACCGAGGATTACTACGTGGCCAACAAGCTAATGAAGGGCTTCATCGGATCGGCCAATATCGACACCAATTCGCGGCTGTGCATGGCCTCGACCGTGGCCGGGCACAAGCGGGCCTTTGGCACCGACACCGTGCCGGGCACCTACGAGGATCTGGACCAGGCCGATCTGGTGGTGCTGGTAGGGTCGAACCTGGCGTGGTGCCACCCGGTTCTTTATCAGCGGGTTCTGGCGGCCCGGCAGGCGCGCGGGACCCGGATCGTGGTGATCGACCCACGGCGCACCGCCAGCTGCGATCAGGCCGATCTGCATCTGGCGCTGAATCCGGGCAGCGACGTGGCGCTGTTCAACGGGCTGCTGACCGAGATTCATCGGCTAGGGGCCGTAGACCCGGGCTTTGTCAAGCAAACCTCGGGTCTGGAAGCCGCTCTGGAAACGGCCGGAAACGACCAGATCTCGGAAACCGGCCTGCCTGCCGAAAAACTCGCCGCATTTTTCGATCTATGGATCAATACCCCCCGCGTCGTGACGGTCTTCAGCCAGGGAGTGAACCAGTCTTCCAGCGGGACCGACAAAGTCAACGCCATTCTGAACTGCCATCTGGCCACCGGTCGGATCGGGCGGCCGGGAATGGGCCCGTTCTCGGTCACCGGCCAACCCAACGCGATGGGTGGGCGCGAAGTGGGTGGTCTGGCCAACACGCTGGCTTGCCATCTGGACATCGAAAACTCTGATCATCGCGCCGCGGTTCGGGCGTTTTGGCAATCCCCTGCAATACCGCAGTATCCGGGGCTGAAGGCCGTGGACATGTTCCGCGCGGTCGAAGATGGGCAGATCAAGGCCCTTTGGATCATCCACACCAACCCGGCGGCAACCATGCCCGAAGTTGACAGGGTCAGCCGCGCAATCGCCGCCTGCCCGTTCACGGTCGTCAGTGACCTGACGTTGCACACCGATACGGCACGTCTGGCCGACGTCGTGCTGCCTGCCGCCGGGTGGGCCGAAAAGAACGGAACGGTCACGAATTCCGACCGAACCATCAGCCGGCAACGCGCCGTTCTGCGGCCACCGGGCCAAGCGCGTCCGGATTGGGACATCCTGGCCGAAGTTGGCCGCCGCATGGGATGGAAAACCGCGTTCGACTACGCTTCACCAGCCGAAATATTCCGGGAATACGCCGCCATGTCCCAAATCGCCGCGCGGTTCGGGAAAGACTTCGACATTTCGGGCTTCTCCGAAATTGACGAGGAAGGCTATGCCGAACTGGAACCCACCCGCTGGCCATTGGGTCGCAGGCGTGCACGTGGGAGATTTTTTGGTGACGGACACTTCTTTCACTCCGACAGGAAGGCCCGGATCGTTCCCGTTGCCCATCGACCTCCGGCAGCCCTACCCGGACAGCAATATCCCTTTGTGATGAACACCGGACGCACACGGGATCAATGGCACACCATGACCCGGACCGGTCTTTCAGCCCGCCTGTCCGCCCATCTTGCCGAGCCGTTTGTGGACATTCATCCCCAGGACGCCGCCCGCGAGGGGATATCCAGCGCAGACCTTGTCGAGGTCACCAGTCCCGCTGGGCGTGGCATTTTTCGCGCGCGCATCACCCAAGATGTTCGCATCGGTCACGTCTTTGCTCCCATCCATTGGACTGCGGAAACGGCCCCTTCGGGCCGGGTGGACATGCTGGTTCCCGGCACCACTGATCCGTTTTCCGGACAACCCGAAAGCAAGGCCACACCCGTTTCGATCTCGGTCATGCAGGCGGCGTGGTACGCCTTTGCCGTCTCCAGGAAACCCCTGAAACCCTCGGTCGCCTACCGCGCGACGGTCCGAACGGACAACGGTTACAGGACAGAGCTGGCTGATCATGCCCGGATACAGGATTGGGAACAAACCGCCCGCGAATGGTTTGCGCTGGCGGATGCGGACGCGGTCACGGCAGGTGATCCGGCCCGCGGGTCATTTCGCATTGCGTTGTCGCAGAACGGATGCCTGCAAGCGGCACTGTTCGTGTCGCCGCGCGCCCTGCCCCTGATGCGGGACTATCTTGCGACGATGCCTGACATATCACCCGCACAGGTTCTGACCGGCCGCGCACCCGCAGATGCCAAGGACACCGGACCGATCATCTGCGCCTGTTTTGGCGTCGGGTTGAAGACGATCGTCGACGCGATCTCGTGCGGGAAAGCGATCAGTGTCGACGCTATCGGCGCGGCGTTGAACGCCGGAACAAATTGCGGGTCTTGCCGGCCTGAATTGGGGGCCCTGATCGACCGGTATGCCCCGGATGCCGCTGACAACCTAAGCCGACAATTGCAGGGAGACGTCGCCTAACCCGATCGCATTTCTGTTGACAGGTGATCCCGCGATGGGCAGCATTTTTCCATCGGATCGACAATCAGAGTGACCCAGCCGTGATTGACTGCACCAAAGATACCCAAGGCCGCCGGGCAACCGGTTGCGACCTCGTCGTCTGACGAGGGACGGATTTTTTCGCAGTCTCCGGATGCTGAACCAACAGCCCGGTACGATCTGAAACTTCTGCCCATGGCTTCGTTTTATGCACAATCACGCTGGGCTTCGGCTGGCCGTCGATATTGGCGGCACGTTTACCGATACCGTTCTGATGGACGGGCAATCCAATATCCTCGCAACGACGAAAACTCCGACGACACCCGACAACCCAACCGTCGGTGCATTGACTGGTGCAAAGCGCGTTCTGGATGACGCCAATGCCGGTTTCTCGCAGGTTTCCGGGTTCATTCACGGCACCACTCTGGCCACCAATGCCCTGATCGAGCGGCGCGGTGCCCCTGTCGCGACAATAACCTCCGACGGGTTTCGGGACATACTCGAGATTGGGTATGAACGTCGTTACAGCCAGTATGACATCAATCTGGTCAAGCCCGACCTGCTGGTCCCACGCGCTCGTGCCTTCACGATCGGCGGGCGAATGGATGCACGTGGTGACGAACTGACACCGCTGGATGTCGCCGGAATGAGCGATCTGGTGCGCCGGATTGAGGATAGCGACGCCCAGGCCGTGGCGGTATGCCTGATGCATTCCTATGCCAACCCAAAGCACGAGCTGGCTCTGCGAGACCAGTTGCTCAGGGCGCTCCCCGACCTGGCCATCTCGCTCTCGCACGAAGTCAGCCCCGAGGCGCGCGAATTTGACCGCCTGTGCACCACCATCGCCAACGCCTATATCCAGCCCCAGATGGCCGGGTATCTGGCCGAGTTCCAATCCCGCTTCGCCGCAGAGGGGCTGACCTGCCCCATTCTTATGATGACGGCCGGCGGCGGTATGACAACCCTGGAAACGGCCGCCCGCCTGCCGATCCGGTTGGTCGAATCCGGCCCGGCCGGTGGGGCCATCCTTGCTGCACGGATCGCGGCTGAAACCGGTGCGCGCGCCGTAACCAGCTTTGACATGGGGGGGACGACGGCCAAGCTGTGTCTGATTGATGCTTTCCGCCCGCAGACCGCGCGCAGGTTCGAAATCGCAAGGGCCGCGCGCTTCATCAAAGGCTCAGGCATGCCGGTGCGCATCCCCGTGATCGAGATGATCGAAATCGGCGCAGGCGGCGGCTCGATTGCCAGAGTCGACCGGCTGGGTCGCCTGCAGGTTGGCCCCGAAAGTGCCGGCGCACAGCCAGGCCCTGCCGCCTTCGGCAATGGCGGCAGGGCGGCGACCGTAACAGACGCCGATGTGGTGCAGGGCCTGATCGAACCCGGCCGGTTTGCCGAAGGCCGACTGACGATTGACACGGCAGCCGCCGAACAGGCCATCACCGTGGAAATCGGGAGCGCACTGGATTTGGCGCCGGACCTGGCCGCACGTGGTCTCAGCGAAATCGTCGACGAAAGCATGGCCGCCGCAGGTCGAATGCACGCGGTCGAGTCCGGAAAAGAGTTGGCAACCCGAGTGATGATCGCCTTTGGCGGCAATGGGCCATTGCACGCAACGCGAGTGGCCCGGCGGTGTCAGGTCGACCAAATCGTGATCCCGAAGGACCCGGGCGTGGGGTCAGCAGTCGGGTTTCTATATGCGCCGGTCGCCTTCGAAATCGTCCGGTCGCGCTATGCCACGCTGGATCAGCCGGATCTCGACGGTCTCAACGCTTTTTTTGACGAAATGACAGCCGAGGCGCTGACCGTGGTCCGTGCCGGTGCACCTGAAGCCGAGTTGTCGATCCGAAAACAGGCTTTCATGCGGTACCACGGCCAGGGTCATGAGATCGAGATCACGCTTCCGGATCGGGCACTTGGGCCTGCAGACATCAAAACCCTGCGCCGGGATTTCGAATCCGAGTACAGCCGGTTGTTCCGCCGCGCGGTACCGGGAATGTCGATCGAGATTCTCAACTGGTCCGTCGAGGTGTCGTCACCCGCCCCTGCCCTCAGCCGGGTTCCTGACGCAGCCCACCAGCGCACGGTGCGCCCGTGCGGCCATCGACGCATTCTGTGTGATGTCAGCGGGCATTGGTGCGACGCCGGTATCTACGATCGATCCGGGCTTGAACCCGGCGATAGCTTGCGTGGGCCGGCGCTGATTACCGAGCCTCAAACCACCACATTCGTCAGCGCGGATTTTCAGGCCAGCGTCGATGGCGGCGGCAATCTCTGGCTCAACCGGATACTGGAGGACGCCGAATGAACACGACGAATACTCGTCTGCAGGTCATGTGGAACCGGCTGCTAGCGGTGGTCGAAGAACAGGGCCAGGCGCTGATCCGCGCCGCCTTTTCTCCGATCGTTCGTGAATGCGGCGACATATCCGCCGGTATTTTTGATGTACGCGGCCGTATGCTGGCCCAGGCCGTTACCGGAACGCCGGGCCACATCAACACGATGGCCGAAGCAGTTAAGACCCTGTGCGGGCGATACTCCAGCTCGGAAATGAAGCCGGGCGATATTTTTCTGACCAACGATCCTTGGATCGCATCCGGCCATTTGAACGATTTCCTGCTGATGATGCCGGTCTTTCATCGTGGCAATGTGGTTGGGTTTACGGCCTGCACCTCGCATCTGGTCGACCTCGGCGGTTTGGGCATGGGTCCCGAAGGCTCGGATATCTTCGATGAGGGACTCCGTATCCCGCCGTGCAAACTGGTCGACCAAGGTCAGTTGAACGCGCTGCTGATGGATATCGTCAAAGCCAACTCGCGCGAGCCCATCGCCAACGAGGGCGACATTTACGCATTGATCGCATGCTGCGAAACAGGCACAGCGCGTCTGGCCGATATGATGGTCGAGTTTGGCATCGATACTCTGGACAGCCTGGCCGATTACATCATCGAAACCTCGCGCCGCGGCACGATCGAGGCCATTTCGGCGCTGCCGAAGGGCACGTGGCACAATGTGCTGACCGTCGATGGATACGAGTGCGAGATCGATTTGCACGCAGCCCTGACCATCACGGACGACCGGGTTCTGGTCGACTTTTCGGGCACATCGGGCCTGTCGCGCAAAGGCATCAACGTGCCGCTCAACTATGCAACGGCTTACACGGTATTTGCCCTGCGCTGCATCATCGGCCCAGACATCCCCAACAACGCAGGCTCTTTGGCGCCATTCCACGTGACGGGACCGGCGGATTGCATTCTGAATGCGCAGCCACCCGCTCCGGTGGCCATGCGCCATACGTTGGGACAGATGACCCCGGATCTGGTCTATGGCTGCCTGTCGCAGGCTCTGCCGGACGCCGTGCCGGCCGAAGGCGCATCATGCATGTACGACCTGCCTCTGCGCCACGCACCCGAGGCGGTTTCGCGTGGCGGCACGCAGTTTGCTCTGGAATTGGTGTTCAGCGGCGGAACCGGCGCAAGGCCAAGCCTGGATGGCCTGTCGGCGACGGCCTTCCCCTCGGGTGTTTGGGGCAGCCAGGTCGAGGCAACCGAGGCTGTCGCGCCTGTCCTGATCACACGTCGCGAGTTGCGCCAGGACAGCGGTGGCCCCGGCCGCCAGCGCGGCGGATTGGGGCAGGACATCGAAATACGCTCCTGCACCGGCGAGGATTTCATGCTGTTCCTTTCGGTCGAACGCATCGCAAACCCAGCCAAGGGACGGCACGGCGGACTGGCGGGCGCGCCCGGTCGCATCCGTCTCGGCCCTGACGGCCCGGACTTGCCGGGCAAGGGCGAGGTGCGGATCGGCGGCGGCGAAACGCTGATTTTCCAAACTCCGGGCGGCGGCGGATTTGGGCCACCCAATGAAAGGTCACCCGTGGCCGTTCGACAGGATGTACGGGACGAGCTTGTGAGCGCCCGGGCCGCGCAGCATGTTTATGGGGTAAAGCCATGATCCGCCCCGTTTCCCATGTCGCTGCCATGTCGCCCTACGCGTTGGCTCAGCTGGATCCGCCGGCAGGACAGCGCCTTGTTTCGCTGTCGCAGAACGAAAGCCTGCGCCCGCCAAGTCCCTTGGTTGGACAGGCCGTCGCAGAGGCGGCCGCGAACGGCCAACTCTACCCGGACCCGGACTGGACGGCATTGCGTGCGCGACTGGCCGAGCTTCATGATCTGCCCGAGCAAGGTCTGTTGTGCGGGAACGGGTCGATGGAGTTGATTGCGGGTCTGGCGCTGGCCTTTGCCGGACCAGACGCCGCCGTTCTTGCCCCTGCGAACGCATACCCGTTTTTTCGTACCGTTGCGCAGTTGGCTCGCGCCCGTTTCGACACTGCCGCCGAGGTGGACGGATGCGTATCCGTCGATGCGCTTCTGGCAGCCATGCAGCAGGATACCAGGGTGGTATTTGTGGCCAATCCCGGCAACCCGACAGGGACACGTATCTCCCGCCGCGATCTGGTGCGGCTTCGGGAAGGGTTGCGGGACAACACACTGCTTGTGATCGACGAGGCCTATGGCGAGTTCGCCGATGATCTGAACGAGCCGATGTTCGACCTTGTCGCGCGGGGGGACACGGTCGTTCTTCGAACTCTGTCCAAGGCCTATGGGCTGGCCGGGTTTCGCGTCGGTTGGGGCCTGTTCCCACCGCAGATCGCCGTCCAGATACGCAAGGTGATCAACCCAAACAACGTGTCCGTGTGCGGACAGGCGGCCGCCTTGGCCGCACTGAACGATCGGGACTACATGCACGAGACATGTGCCATCACGGCCGAGCTGCGCGACCGGTTCGCCGATCGCCTTCGGTTTGCCGGATTCGACATTCCCAAAAGCCATACCAACTTTCTTCTGGTCCGCTTTGCGGACCAATCCACCGCGACCAGAGCCGACAAAGCCCTTCGGAAGAAAGGCATATTCCTGAGACCGCAATCCGGCGCGGGACTGGCCAATTGCCTACGTGCCACCATCGGTCAGACTGCAGACCTCGAACTCATGGCCGCGGTTCTGGAACGTTGGGCCGAGGAGTTTCAGCCATGACGCAGAGAAATTTCCACCCATCCCGGGGCCGGTCCTGTTTCGGCATTCTCGTGCCGTTCACGAACACCAATCTCGAACCCGACATGACGATGCTACGGCCCGAGGGCGTTTCACTGCACTTTGCCCGGATGGGTGGCTATGATCAGGAAGAAATACCCGATGCTGCCCAAATGCACGGTCTTGGCGCCGCCGATCTGGATGAGCCGCTCAGGCTTTTGCTCGGTGTCCGGCCGGATGTCATTCTTTATGGGTGTACCTCGGCAACGCTGACCCATGGCCCGGCCTTCGATCGCGAACTTGCCGACCGTATCAGGACCAGCAGCAGGGCGCAGACCGTTACGGCCGCGGGCGCCTTGGTGCATGCGCTGCGTACGCTGGGGGCAACACGCATCGGCTTTGCCTCTCCCTATGTCGCAGACATCAATGACTTGGCAATCCGGTTCCTGGCCGAGACTGGCACTTCAACCGTGTCGCGGTCCGAAGTGACAGGCCAGCTGGACAATTACGGCCAAAGTGCCCTGACCCCGCAGGCGGTGTTTGACCTGGGTTTGGCCGCAGACTGCCCCGAGGCCGAAGTGTTGGTTTTGTCCTGTACGGACATGCGCAGCGTGGAAATCATCGACCGGCTTGAGAAAGCTGTTGGCAAGCCCGTCGTCACTTCAAATCAGGCGATGGCATTTCAGGCAATGCAAATGGCCGGGATCACCACGCCGCCGGCCGGATTTGGCCGGCTGATGCTGAACCTGCATCGCTGAAGTCTTAGCCAAGAATGCGCTGTCGTTTCAGCCGAGACTTTTTAGGGTGTGCAAATCTTAAACGCCCTCAATGCCCTGGATTGCTCGTGCTGGAAATACCCGTTGCGGTCACACAGGTCGTTCAAATCGGATTGCAGTTCCTTGGCCTCCTTCGTTCTGCCTTCCTGCGCCAGAACCTGCACTTCGGCCGACAGCAGCCAGGCGACGAAGGCTTCCATTTCCATGTCCCGCGCCAGTTCGAGACCTCGGTTCAGGACCAGCCGGGCATCTGGAAGCTCACCCAACACCGACTGCACCCGAGCCAGAGGAGCCGCTGCGAAACAGCACAAAACATCGATTCCAGCATCGTCCGACACGCGCAAGGCGCGGCGCAACGCAATGGCGGCGTCAGCCGGTTCGTTTCGCTGCCAGCACCAGATCCCCCGCGCGATCAGCGCAAAACTCAGGTCATAGGCCTTGCCGGTTTCTTCCGCGATCGACAGCACTTCGCGGATCCCGGCATCCGCTTCGTCAAACCGATGCATCATGCTGTTGGCGTTGGCACGGGTCGCAAGCCCGAGCACCGAAATCGACCCGGTGGTGCCCGCTTCGGCCACACGGAACATCGTCTGGAACAGATCCGCATGTTGATCAATCGCCGCCCGTGCGGCCGCGAAGTTGCCGTGAAACCACGCAGCCTGGGCCAGCGCAAAGGCCGCGTTTGCCTGCAGTCGCGGATCTTCGGCGACGGTTGCGCTCCGCAGCGCGCGCTCAGACACCTCCATCGCTTGCCGCACATCCGCCAGGATCGTCAGCATGATCGCCTGGTCGACCTGAAACGCAACGCGCGCGGATGTGTCCCCCAACGCGTCGGACAAGGCTTCCGCCTCGCGTGAGATGGTCAGGATACGGTTGAAGTTCCCGCTGGCGACAAGCGATACGCGCAGACCGCGCCGGGCGCGTAGCCCGAGGTCAACAGCCACCTGAGTGCCGGTACGCTTTTGAACTTGGTCGATGCACCGCAGGGCGTTTTCGAAATAAGAGACGGCGGCCTCGAATGAAAACAGCTTGATCGACATCTCGCCGCACCGCGTATAAGCCTCGGCAGCCTCCAGCCACAACTCGCCCTTGTCCGCGTGACGGGCGATGGACTGTGCCACGTCCAGATCGTCGGATGTGCCGCGGCTCAGCAGAGTTTCATAGATCGCACGGTGCAGCCTTGCGCGGCGCTGGCGTGGAATACTGCGATACCCAACCTTCTGCACCAACGCATGGCTGAACCGCAGCTGCTGACCGTCCTGAGATTCCGGCAGCTCAAGAAAACCGCGTTCAATCAATGTCGAAATCTGGGTTTTGGCGTCGAAGCCCAGCCGTTGAAGCGTGTCGGCCAGAACACCCCACGTCCACTGCAACCCGCCGACGGCAACCAGCTGCAGAGCTTTGCGGTCCTCGCTTTGCAGGGCGTCAATCCGGGATGCGATCAACGGTTGAACCCGGGCGGGGATCTCGATGTCGCCCAGGCTGTCCATCGCTCCGTCCTTGAACCCGGCTTGCGACATGCGGTCCCGCATGTGGTGGGCAAATTCTTCAACGAAAAGCGGTGTGCGGCCGCTCATGGCTTCGATGTATGAGCCCAGCTGACCATCGATGTCGCTCTGGCCCAGCAAGCGCGTGATCAGGTCCTTGCAGGCCGCCTCGCCCAGCGGGGCGACCGGAACGACCTTGAGCAAACCCATCGGGTCGTTCGTGAACAGGTTCGCGTTGCGCGAAGTCAGGAGGATCAGTACATTCGTTCCCCGCACCTGACCCAGCAGGTTGTCGATGACGTCCAGAGTGCCCTGGTCGGCCCAATGCAAATCCTCGAACAACAGAAGCAGGGGCTTGTCCTGTTTCATCGACAGAACCAGCCGCGACAGCATCTGGTTCAATTGCCTCCGTCGGCGAGACGGGTCTACAGCCGACAGTGCCGGTTCCATTTGGAAACGGCTGAACAGCGAATACAGGGCCGATCGGGTATGCGCATCCAGGAACTTGGTCCCGCCCAGAACGTCGGACAGCTTTTGGTCCAGTTCTGCATCGGATTTGGTGTCCGACAGTCCCAACCGGGCATTGATCACGCGGGTGATTGGCAGATACGCAGCTTCCTGATCCAGCGAAAAGCAGTTGAACTCCAGAACCTGGTGCGCGCCCAGAGGCCAGTTCTCGACCAACTCATGCAGCAGCCGGGATTTGCCAACGCCAGCCGCCCCCAACAACAGAACGGAGTTGCCCTTGCCGTCGCGCGCCTGGTTCCACGCCGCAACAAGCTCGGCCAGTTCCCTTTCGCGTCCGACAAATGGCGAACGTTCGCGGCGCGCCCGCGCCATCCAGCGCGACACCTGTTCTTTGCGGCCGGTGATTTCGAACAGCTTGATCGGACCCGCACCCCCGTCCAGCTCGAGATCGCCCACATGTGTATGGTCGAACAGATCACCGGCATTCTCCAAAACCTGACCGGAAACCGTGACCACGTTCTTTCTGGCGGCGGCCTCGATCTTGCTGGCGATGTTCATGACCGGTCCTAGAAAGGCCTGCTCTTCCCCGAGGGTGTGTTGCAACTGGCCCACCAGCAATTCGCCGGAATGAACGCCAACCCGCACATCCAACTGCCGATCGTCCAGCTTGCCGATGCGGTCGATGATCCGCTGGGCGCTGGCTATTGCCTTGACCGCGTGATCCTCGTCCGCGTTCGGTGATCCAAAAACCGCGAGCGCGCCATCGCCGGTGAACAACGTGGTTGCGCCAAACTTTTCGCAGATCGACATGATCAGTTCGATGGCAGGGCCCAGATGGCTGACGGCGTCTTCGGGATCCAAACTGCCGATCATCATGGTCGAACGAACAATGTCGGCGAACAGAACCGTGCACATTCTGCGCTCGGTCGGTTCGATCTGGACCTGTTTCCTCATGTTCAAGCGCCCCCCGACTGCCCGAGTTCAGTATGTCGCTGATCAAGGCCTTTTTCCAGACACCACGCAAGGGTGGCGCGGACCATCCACGGCATTGATATTGAGTAAAAAAACTATTAACAATTGGCCTTGTATTGCGAAAGGAACAATTATGAGTGACCACCATACTCGGGGTTTGACCCTGGAAGATGTTCAGCAGATCATTGGCCGCGGCATCCTTGACGAGGCCTTTCGAAAAGAATTCATCGACAACCCCGAAGGCGTAGTAAACCGCTTGGGAATCTCGCTCGATCAGGATGGCGAGGCGCGCAAGCTGTTGGCCGCGATTGGGAACGTCTTTTCCGGTGAATCCGACCTGAAGTCGGCGATGCAAGACATCAAGAATGCCTACGAAGATACGTCCGACGGTGTGATCCGGCCCCGCTGCGCGTAACTTCGCATGAGCGAAAGCGCGGCCGTCTCCAGTCAGGACCAAGGCGCAGCCCTGCATCAGCTGTGTCTGGTGTCCATGCCGTTTTCTTCGCTGCAACATCCCGGGCTTGGGATGTCTCTTCTCGCACAGCTGGCGCGGGACAACGGCTTTGCGACGACCGAGAAATACTTCAGCTTCGACTATGCCGAGGCGATCGGTCTCGATGAGTATTTCATGCTGTCTGATGGCCGCTGCTATCAGGCGCTGCTGGGTGAATGGATATTCAGCGATCTGATCTATCCGCGCAGCGATCTGGACGCGATGGACTACCTGACCACGGTGCTTGGTGACTATGTGTCCGGAGTCGAGTGGCTGGCGTTCATGCAAAACGCCATTGCCGCCCGAAAGCAAGCCGGAGCATTCGTCGAACGTTGCGCCGATGAGGTGATGGAACAGAACCCGACCGTGATCGGGATTACGTCGTCGTTCCAACAGGTCATGGCCTCGATCGCACTGGCCCGGGCCGTGCGGAAACGGTCAGCCGACGTAATCATCGTCATGGGCGGCGCTAATTGCGAGGGGCCGCTCGGGCGCGCGCTTTTGCAGGCGCATCCTGAACTGGACGCGGTTTGCATAGGCGAGGGCGACCATGCCTTTCCCGAGTTTCTGAAAGCTCTGAAGCCCAGCAGACCCTTGCCCGTGGTCGAGGGGTTTCTGAACCGGAGCCAATTGGATAACCCGCTGGAGGAGTCTCGACCGCGCCTGACCACGGATCTGGACAAGCTGCCCATACCGGACTTCAACGCCTTCTTTGATCAATTTCAAAACACTGCGGGACTATCAGAGCGCCTTGTGCCATCTGCTACGATCGAAACATCGCGTGGCTGCTGGTGGGGAGCGAAACACCATTGCACTTTCTGCGGGCTGAACGGCCAATCGATGACCTATCGGAGCAAGTCAGCCGAGCGGGCTTATGCCGAATTCTGCACGCTTGCCGATCTCTATGGCCCGGATCTTGTCGTGGTCGACAACATTCTGGATCACCGCTACCTCAAGACCCTGATCCCGAAACTTGCGCAGGACACGAGACCATTCCTGATGCATTACGAGGTCAAATCAAACCTCTCGCCGACCGTGATCGCCCGTCTGGCCGATGCCGGCGTTCGAAAGATCCAGCCGGGGATCGAGACCTTCGATACTCCGACCCTTGCGCATATGAGGAAAGGGGTCAGCGGAATTCAGAACATCCAGACGCTGAAGCTGTGTGCCGAGGCCGGAGTTTTTGTCGAGTGGTGTTTCCTCTACGGGTTTCCCGGTGAAAGCCCCGAGGCCTTCGAACGGATGGCAAAGCTTATTCCGCTGCTGCATCACCTGCAACCACCCGGCTCGATTGGACCCGTGCGAGCGGACCGGTTCAGCCCGTATTTCGAACACCCCGAGGCATTTGGGGTCGAGGTCGAACCAGCGAAGCCGTATTCCTTCATATTCGACCTGCCGCCCGAAGAAGTCTGGAATTTCGCCTACCATTTCGACATCGTCGACAACGGTCCAAGCCCGCCAGCGCAGCGCGCGGCGTCGACGCTGGATGCTCTTTCTGTATGGCAAAGCGAGGCCGGTACGTCAGCCCTCTACGTCGAGGGCAACACGGTGATCGACCGGCGAGCGTCAGGCAAACGCGTTGTTCACCAATTGGACGATGCGGCTCGGGCCATCCTTGACCTGAGCCCAGTGATCATCGGCAGGGCGCTTCTTGGTGATCAGGTATCCGACTTGTACGGGGTGGACGCTTTTGACTCTGCGATGGACCGCCTTGAGAATCTTGGGCTGATTTATGTCGAGGACAAATCGGTGCTGTCCCTGGCCCTCAGATCGCCTGGCTTCCAGCGGGCGCCGACCTGGTCCGAGATCCGCAATGAGCCAGAACGTGCTTTCGCCGCTCAATTTCCCGCAGAATTCGCAAGTGAACAGGTAGCGGGACCACAACCCGCGGAATGAGACCGGACCCGGAGCGTATCAATTCCCCGGATCCGACTAACACTTATAGAGCGGCCCTGAACAATCCGGTCAGGTTTTCCTCGGTCAACTCGATGGGGTTGCCACCGCACGAGGGGTCGATGATCGCACCCTTGACCAGCTCCGGGATCGCATCCTCGGTCACGCCCAAATCGGACAGCTTGCGCGGGATACCCAGCGAGTCGTTGAATTCCTGCACGAAGGCCCTGAACCCGTCGAACCCGCCCGAAATGCCCAGATAGGCTGCGGCTGCTTCGAATCGGTCGGCGATTACAGGCGCATTGAACTCCAGAACCGCGGGCATGCAGACCGCGTTGGTGGTGCCGTGATGGGTGTTGAACACCGCGCCGATCGGGTGGCTCATGGCGTGGATCGCGCCCAGCCCCTTCTGGAAGGCCGTTGCACCCATGGCGGCTGCGCTCATCATCTGGGCGCGGGCTTCGATGTCGGTGCCGTCCGCATAGGCGCGCGGCAGGTACTCCTTTACCAGCCGCATCCCTTCCAGCGCGATGCCCTGGCTCATCGGGTGGTAATGCGGGCTGGAATAGGCCTCGACACAATGCGCGAACGCATCCAGGCCGGTTCCGGCGGTGATGAATTTCGGCATCCCCACGGTCAGTTCAGGGTCGCAGATCACCACGGTCGGCAGCACCTTGGGGTGGAAGATGATCTTCTTGGCATGGGTTTCCGAATTGGTGATGACACTGGCGCGGCCGACTTCCGAGCCGGTGCCGGCCGTCGTCGGCACCGCGATGATCGGTGCGATCGCCTCGGCATCCGCGCGGGTCCACCAATCGCCAATGTCCTCGAAATCCCAGACCGGGCGAGTCTGACCGGCCATGAAGGCAACCATCTTGCCCAGATCCAGCCCCGAACCACCGCCAAACGCGATCACACCGTCATGCCCGCCCGCCTTGTAGGCGGCCACACCGGCCTCGAGGTTCTTTTCATTCGGGTTCGGATCGACCTCGCTGAACAGGCCCCGGCCCAGCCCGGCGGCCTCAAGAATGTCTAGCGTCGCGGCGGTGATCGGCAGATCGGCCAGGCCGCGGTCGGTCACCAGCAGCGGGCGTTTGATCCCAGCCGCCGCGCAGGCCGCGGACAGTTCCTTGATGCGGCCCGCACCAAATTTGATCGTGGTCGGATAGGACCAGTTTCCAACAAGACTCATGTCAGCTTTCCTTGTGTCTAAGGCCTGCCCCGGCGAGGGGGTCGGTCCGGGGCAGGCAAATCGTCCTCAGCCCGTCACCTTCTTCAGGTGGTAGGATTTGGGACGTGTCAGGTTGTGATATCCGATGATCGACAGGCCCCCGCCGCGGCCGGTATTCTTGCACCCGGTCCAGCACAGACCCGGGTCCAGATAGTCGGCCCGGTTCATGAACACGGTTCCGGTCTCGATCCGGTCGCCGATGCGTTCGGCCCGCGCCACATCGCGCGTCCACAGCGAGGCGGTCAGGCCAAACTCGCTGTCGTTCATCAGGGCGATGGCCTCGTCATCCGAGGACACCTTCATGATCCCCACGACCGGGCCAAAGCTTTCGTCGCGCATCACGCGCATGTCGTGTGTGACATTGGTCAGGATCTGCGGCGTCAGGTAGGCGCCGCCGTCATCCTCGGCAAAGGTCTCGATATGCGCCACTGCACCGGCGGCCACGGCCTCGGCGGCCTGCGCGCGCACCTCGTCGGCGAAGCGAACGTTGGCCATCGGCCCCAGCGTCGTCTCCGGGTCCAGCGGGTTGCCCAGCTTGTAGCCCCTGACGATCTCGACCGCCTTGGCGACGAAGTCGTCATACAGGCTTTCATGCACATAGATCCGCTCGATCCCGCAACAGCACTGGCCCGAGTTGAACATGGCCCCGTCGATCAGCGTGTCGACCGCCGCGTCCAGATCGGCGTCCTCCATGACATAGCCCGGGTCCTTGCCCCCCAACTCGGTGCTGACGGGGGTAAAGGTACCGGCCGCCGCCCGCTCCATCGCCTGCCCTCCGGCGACCGAGCCGGTGAAATTCACGAAATCGAACGCCTTGCCGGCAATCAGATCGTTGGTCACGTCATGGCTCAGGAACAGGTTCTGGAACACGTCCTCGGGCACGCCAGCCGAGTGGAAGGCCCGCGCCATCCGCTCGCCCACCAACAAGGTCTGCGTGGCATGTTTCAGCACAACCGTATTGCCCGCGATCAAGGCTGGCGCCACCGTGTTGATCGCCGTCATGTACGGATAATTCCAAGGCGCCACGACGAACACAACACCATGCGGCACCCGCTTGATGTAGCGCTTGAACGCCTCGTCCTCGCCCACGGCAATATCAGCCAGCGCATCGCGCGCGATGCCCGCCATATAGGTCGCGCGTTCGCTGAAACCGCCGAACTCGCCGCCATAACGCACCGGCCGCCCCATCATCCGGGCCAGTTCCGGCACGATCTCATCATTCATCGCCCCCACGGCCGCGACGCCGGCCATCACCAGATCGATGCGCTCCTGCAGGGGCCGCGCTGCCCAATCCGCCTGCGCCGCCCGCGCCCGGCCCGCTGCGGCAAATGCCGCGTCACGATCCAGCGTGTCCCGCTCGGCAAACACCGATCCGTCGATCGGCGAGATACATTTCAACACCTGACCCATTGGTCACTCCATCCTCAAGCAAAGCAGGCCCGCTGCTTCATCTGGCCAAAAATATTCCGGGGAGCGTGAGGGGCTGGCCCCTCACATCCGCCCTCTAAGCCCGCTCGAACCCGCGGGCAATCTCCCAATCGGTCACCACGCGCTCGAATTCCTCGATCTCGACCTCGGCGGCGCGCACATAGTGGTCGACCACGTCATCTCCCATGGCCGCCCGCAGCATGGACGACCCATGCAACGCATGCCGCGCCGCGCGCAGATTGCCCGGAATCATGCCGGTATCCCCCTGATAGACATCGCCCTTGGTCGGCGGCTGCAGCTCCAGCCCTTCCTCGATGCCCGCAATCCCTGCGGCCAGCATGCCCGCGATGGCCAGATAGGGGTTCATGTCCGAACCCGGAATCCGGCACTCCACCCGCACCGCCTTGGTGCCATCCCCGCACAGCCGGAACCCCGCGGTGCGGTTGTCCACCGACCAGATGATGCGCGTCGGCGCAAAGGTGCCCTTCATGAACCGCTTGTAGCTGTTGATGTACGGCGCCATGAAACAGGTATAGTCGGGCGCGTATTTCAGCAGGCCCGCCATGTAGTTTTTCATCAGGTCCGACATGCCCAGCGGATCGGCCTTGTCAAAAAACGCCGGTTGCCCGTCCGTCCACAGCGACTGATGCACATGCGACGAACTCCCGACCCGGTCATGATGCCATTTCGGCAGGAAGGTCGCTGCATGGCCGTTCTGCCACGCGATCTCCTTGGCCGCGTTCTTGGCGATCGAGTGATACTCGGCCGTCTGCATGGCCGGGGCGTATTTGATGTTCAGTTCTTCCTGCCCGGCCTCGGCCTCGCCCTTGGAATTTTCGACCGGAATGCCCGCATCCCACAGGTGATTGCGGATCGGCCGCATCACATGCTCTTCCTTGGTGGTCTGCAGGATGTGGTAATCCTCGTTGTAGCCCGAGATCGGTTCCAGATCGCGGAAACCTTCCTTGCGTATCTGGTCAAAGCTCTTCTCAAAGAGGAAAAACTCCAGCTCGGTGGCGCACATCGCGTCATAGCCCATGGCCTGCAGCCGGTTGACCTGCTTCTTTAAAATTGACCGAGGCGCGTGCGGCACCTCCTCGTGCGTGTGGTGATCCAGCACGTCGCACATCACCATCACCGTGCCCTCCAGCCACGGCACCGGGCGCAGGGTGCTGAGGTCGGGCTTCATGACATAGTCGCCATAGCCGCGCTCCCAGCTGGTCGAGGCATAGCCGTCCGGCGTCGCCATCTCGAGATCGGTGGCCAGCAGGTAGTTGCAGCAATGGGTTTCTTCCCAAGCCCCGGCCACGAAATGACCGGCGTGGAATCGTTTGCCCATCAAGCGGCCCTGCATGTCCACCATGCAGACCAGAACCGTATCGACCGAGCCTTCGGCAACTTGGGTCTTGAGCGTGTCGAAGTTGAGCATGAGCCACCTATTTCTGCGCCGGCGCCACCTGCCGGACTGACGTTTTCGACGGCCTGCCCCCGGTATGAGGGCAGGCCGGTTTCACCTTAGCCGTACCGGTAGGGACGGCCAGCCTTTTGCATGTCGGCATTGTACTTCTTGATGATCTCGACAACCTTCGCTTTGGTCTCGGACTCGGCTGCAATCTCATCCCAGAAGGCCACTGCGGCGGCTTCGACCTGCGCCCATTCTTCATCCGGGATCGAGGTCAGCTTCATCTTGTCACCATTCACGCGCAGCGATGCCTCGCCGCCCCAATACCACCACTGACGGTAGTAATGCGACTGATCGGTGCAGACGCGGAACAGGGTCTGCAGGTCTTCGGGCAATTCGTTCCAACGGTCCATGTTGGCGAAGAACGACCCGGCCCAAGCTCCCGAGATGTTGTTGGTCAGGAAGTAGTTGGTCACATCCGCCCAGCCGACGGTGTAGTCCTCGGTGATGCCCGACCAGGCGATGCCGTCCAGCTCGCCGGTCTGCACGGCGACCTCGATGTCCTCCCACGGCAAGGTCACCGGGACCACGCCGAACTGCGACAGGAACCGGCCCGCCGTCGGGAAGGTGAAGACCCGCTTGCCCTGAAGGTCCGCCAGGCTGTTGATCGGGTCCTTGGTGGCGAAATGGCACGGATCCCAGGCGCCGGCCGAGATGTGCTTGACGCCCACCTTGGAATATTCTTCGTCCCAGATCTCGTTCAGACCGTACTGGTTGAACAGGACGGGAACGTCCAGCGAATAGCGCGATGCAAACGGGAAATAGCCGCCGAACACGGTCACCTCAGTGGGCGAGGCCATCGAGTCGTCATCCGACTGCACCGCGTCGATCGTGCCGCGCTGCATGGCGCGGAACAGCTCGCCCGTGGGCACCAGCTGGTCGGCATAGAACAGCTCGATCTGCATCCGGTCGCCGGCGATCTGGTTGAACATCTTGATGGCCGGGTCGATCACATGCTCAGCCAATGCCGGGCCGGCATAGGTCTGCATGCGCCAGCGGATCGTGGATTGCGCCAGCGCCGGGGTGGCCAGCGCGGCTGCCGGGGCTGCGGCGGCCCCTTTCAGGAATGTGCGTCTGTTCGTCATCTTCTCTCTCCGTTGTCGGTTTCGATGGGCGAGAGACCAACCTCTCGCATGTGCCCCGGTATGTCCGGGGTCATTTGTTGTAGATGTAGTCGGGCAGCAACAGCGCGATCTGCGGGAAGGTCATGATGATGGCGAGCGCCAGCGTCATCACCATCACGAAGGGCAGGATCGAGCCGTAGATGTCGCGCAGCGAAATCTCGGGCGGGGCCATGGCCCGCATCAGGAACAGGTTATAGCCGAAGGGCGGCGTCATGTACGCGATCTGCGTGGTGATCGTGTACAGCACGCCGTACCAGATCAGATCAAAGCCCAATTCCCCCACCAGCGGCACGTACAGCGGCGCCACGATCACCAGCATCGCGGTGTCGTCCAGGAAGGTGCCCATGACGATGAAGCTCAGCTGCATCAGGATCAGGATCAGCCAGGGGTTCAGGCCAAGGCGCTCGGTGAACAGGGTCTCGATCGCGCGCACGGCGCCCAGCCCGTCGAACACCGCGCCAAAGGCCAGCGCAGCCAGGATGATCCACATGAACATGCAGGTGATGCCCAGGGTCGAGCGCACCGAGACCTCGAACACCTGCCGCGTCATCCGCCCTTTCAGCACGGCGGCCGCAAAAGCCGTCAGCGCACCGATGGCCGAGCTTTCGACCAGCGAGGTCCAGCCATTGACGAATGGCACCATCATCGCCGCGAAGATCGCCAACGGCAGCAGTCCCGCGCGCAGCAGCCGCAGTTTTTCCGCCATCGGCACGTCGCGCTCTTCCTTGGACAGGGCCGGGCCGAGTTCCGGGTTTATCCGGCAGCGGATCACGATGTACAGGATGAACATGCCCGCCATCATCAGGCCCGGCAGGATGCCCGCCAACCACAGCTGCCCCACCGGCTGACGCGCGATCATCGCATAGAGAACCAGTACAACAGAGGGTGGCACAAGTATCCCAAGTGATGATCCGGCCTGGATCACTCCGGTCACCATCCTCTTGTCGTAGCCCCGTTTGAGCAGTTCGGGCAGCGCAATCGTGGCCCCGATCGCCATGCCTGCCACGCTCAGCCCGTTCATCGCCGAGATCAGCACCATCAACCCGATCGTGCCGATGGCCAGCCCGCCATTCAGTCCACCCATCCAGACATGAAACATCTTGTACAGGTCGTCGGCGATTTTGGACTCGGCCAGAACATAGCCCATGAAGATGAACATCGGCAGCGTCAGCAGCGGGTACCATTTCATCAGCTTCATCGCGGCCGAAAACCCGATGTCATAGCCGCCACGGTCGCCCCAGAGCAGAAGCGCAGCCACCACGGCCACGAAACCGATGGCGCCGAATACGCGCTGACCGGTCAGCAGCATCAGCATCATGGTCGAGAACATCAGGATGGCGATCAACTCATACGACATCAGATCACCTCGCGCGGGATGTCATCGCCCTTGAGGCGCAGAATATCTTTGAACAGTTCGGAAATGGCCTGCAGCAGCATCAGGATCAGCCCCACGACCATGATCACTTTGATCGGCCACAGATAAGGGCGCCACGCGGTCGGGCTGCGCTCGCCATATTGCAGGGAATAGCTGAGCGAGTCGAAACCGCCATAGATCATCACGCCGAGGTAGAAGATCAGGAACAGAACGGTGATGGCGTCGGTCCAGGCCCGGCGCCGGTGCGACCATTCGCTGTAGAGAAGGTCCATCCGCACGTTCGAACCCATCTGGATCGAATACGGCCCGCCCAGGATGTAATAGGCGACCATCGCAAACTGCGCGACTTCGAGCGTCCAGAGCGACGGAAGGAAAAAGGTCTTCGAGATCGACGACCACAGCAGGATGCCCATCATCACGAAGATGCCGTACATCACGACCCGCCCGATCCAGCGGTTCATGCGGTCGATGACCGCAATATATCCCCGCATGAAACTCATACCTGCACCCCTGCCCTCATGTGTTCTGCCCTGCGTCGGAAAAGGTTTCGACCGTGGCGGCCAGTATTGGCGTCAATAGCCCCACGATCCGATTGACCCCGGTCGGCGTGTCGATCAGATCATTGCGGATCTCGATCATCACGTTGGGCAAGCCCCGCGCGATACCGTGCTCGCGCAGGGTGTGCGTGACACCATCCTCTGGCGAATACGGTTCGTTCAACGCCACTCTCAGCCCGCAATGCGCCGCATGATTCAGCATGACCTGAGCCGCACGGTCATCAGAATCATGCAATATCCCCAGTTCGACCGCGCGGGTCTTGCCGTTGTAGATTGGTGTGAAACTGTGGATCGTAATCAGAACAGTCGGTTCTGGGCGGCGATCCAGCGTTTGCGACAAGAGACCCCGGAACGGTTCATAAATGTCGCGAACTCGCTGGGCGCGCTGTTCCGCCGTCAGACCCTGATTGCCGGGCACCGCAAACACCTCGCTGCGCGGAGGCATCGAATCTTCCCGTTCGGGCGGACGATTGCAGTCATAGACCAGCCGACTGACCCGCGAGTGTACGAGAGGCGTATCCAGGGCGCCGGCCAGTTCAACTGCAACCTCCAGTGCCCCGATATCCCAGGCCGCGTGTGAACGGGCCGCCACGTCGTCCAACCCCAGCCCATCCAAAGCCGCAGGAATGAACCGGCTTGCGTGTTCGCACACCAGAACCGCGCGTGCTTCGCCACGCGCGTTCAACAGACGTGCGGCGGGCGCTTCCAGCGGGGATAACAGGGATGACTCGGTCTTGGACTGCATGCGTAGCATTTGTTACAGCGGCCTTGGGCCTGTCAAGAAAATTTCTGTAGACAAAATTACAATCACTCATATCCTGTAGCAAATTGAATAACATGAGGGCGCCGATGGCCTCCGTCGCCAAAACGGTCAAACAACGCATTCAGGACGAACTTGAAGGCCTGACCCGCTCGGAACGGCAGCTGGGATCGGTTCTGTTGCAGGATTATCCGATGGGTGGGCTGCAATCGATCACCAAGCTGGCAGCGGCGGCGCAAGTGTCCACCCCAACGGTCATTCGCATGGCGCGAAAACTGGGTTTCGATGGGTTTCCGGCGTTGCAGGAGGCGCTGCGCGAAGAAGTTGCGGCACAGATCCAAAAGCCGATCTCAAAACGCGACGCCTGGATCGTGGATGATGAAACCGAGCATCCGATCACGCGTTTTGCTCAAGCCGTATGGACCAATATGCGCCACACGCTGGAGCGGCTGGACAAGTCGATGTTCGACGCGGTGGCGCAGTTGCTGGCCGATACCGAACGCCATTTGTATGTCGTGGGCGGCCGCATCACCCGCTCGAACGCCGACTATCTGTTCAACCACATGCAGATCATCCGGCCCAACGTGACCATGCTGGGCAACTCGGCCAACGTATGGCCGCAATACCTGCTGGACATGGACGAAAGCTCGGTTCTGGTCATCTTCGACATCCGCCGCTACGAGGCGCATCTGGAAAAGCTGGCGCAAGTTGCGTCCGATCGCGGGGTGAGCGTCGTGCTGTTCACCGACCAATGGGGGTCGCCTATCGGCAAATCGGCCAACTATACCTTTCACGCTCTGGTCGAAGCTCCATCAAGTTGGGATTCAACGATCGCACTTCAACTCATTTCGGAAACCCTGATCGCCGAGGTTCAGGAAGCCCGCTGGGAAGAAAGCAAAGAGCGTATCGAGGAGTTGGAACGCTATTTCTCGACCACACGGATTTTCCGCAGCCACGAGGCGTGACGAACAAACCACCGCCTTTAAGCCGGATTTTAGTTGTGAATGCCGCATCTGCTTGGTCGCCATCGCAGACGTCATTGGGAAATCTCCAGGAAATCCAGCTTAGGCAGTGCTGCTAAGACTTGCCTGAGTTTGCAAGAAGGCACGATACCTTTTGGCTCACGTTTTGCCTCCCGCGAATAGCCAGCTCACACCGCTTCGAGATTCCCAAGCAGGACCGACTTCATGTCCACACTGAACACCCCATCCAGGACGGCAACCGCAGCGCCGGTTTGATAGTCGACATTCGTGGGCGTGATTGAGGAAAGATCGGCGTTCTGGTCCAGATAGACCCATTCCGGCTCGTGTGCGGTGGGCAACCCAACGGCAACCTGCAGGATCGCCAGGGCATCCATTGCATTGACGGTGCCATCCTGGGTGATATCGGCCGCGATGAGGTTTTCGGGGGCTGCAGGTCCCCAGGTTGGTCCCAAACCGACCGCTATCCGCAAAACCTGCAGCGCATCCAGGGCCGTGATCTCTCCGCTGGCGTGGGAATACGATTTGATGATGTCCACATCACCCGACAACGAACCTGATGGCAAATCAAGATCGAATTGGCCCTGATCGTCGGCCTGTACCGATATCGGGCTGTTTCCAACTGGCGTGAACACGATCTCAGCATCGCTCAGCGCGGGGTTTGAACCGGAAGACTCTACCGTGATTGGACCCGTCACACCGGCCGAGGCCTCGGGCCCCGTGAGCACGCCAAAGTCAACGGGGATATGATCCGCCCCCTCAAAACCGGACCCGAAAATTTCGGCGCTGGTGAGTGTGCCACCGTCGGTCGAAAATAACTCGACGGTTTCATCCATGAACTCAATCCTAGCCCCTTGTGCCGTTGACGTCACGGTCAGCTGGCCGGGGTTGCGCAACATCGGGTAGTCGAACAGATCCAACCGATCAGTTCCGGCCTCGAAATCCGTGATCGTCGTCAATCCACTGCCGAACCGCATAACGAAGATGTCCGCGCCGGAACCGCCCTGCATGGTGGTTTCACTGCGACCGGCAATCAGAATGTCGTCACCGGCACCGCCCTGCAAATCAGTGTCTAGGACGCCTGCGCTCAGCATGTCGTCCTGAGCGGTTCCGGTTACGATTCCATTCCCCTCGATGACATTGCCCAAGGATTCCAAAGACACTGTCAGCTGGGTAAGCCCTGCATCCTGCTGCGATGCCACAAAGATTTGAAGGTCGCCGCCAACATGGGCCACCTCGATGGTCTCAACATTCTGAAGACCGCTATCCAGCGTATCCGCAAAGCTGTCCAGGTAGATCAGCTTGCCATCAGGGGTCATCGTCAGCAGGGTCACCCCGTCATCTCCGCCACCGGCAACGACAAAGACACGTCCATCGACTTCGACGGCCTTCATGTCCTGAACTGCGCCAAAACGGGTACCCAACGTGTCCAACGCATGATCCTGTGGAACCAGTGTTCCGTCTGCGCGCAGCTCCATCACGCTGATGGAGTTGCTGCTGGACCCGGCCACCAGAATCCAGGTGTGTCCATACGCATCAACGGTTTCCAACGCTGTCGGAGAACTGATCCCAAGCGTTTGGGTTGTCGTGTTGTCCACTTCGATCAGCGTCCCGCTTCCCTGATCGGCGCTGAACACCCGGATCGCATTGTCGGCGGCATTGGCGGTGACGACATACTGGTTGCTGCCCACCGCCGCGGTCTGCATCGCCCCGGCATTACCCGCGACCGAGCCGACATGACTGAGCGAACCATTCGAGTTCACCACGTAGGTGCCGATGAGCCCACTGTCCTGATGGGCCACCGTCAGGTAGTCGACCGCCCCCACCGAGTACTGGACCAATGCGGTGACATCACCGCCTCCGGGAATCGCCGCCGTTTCCTGCAGCGCCCCGATCGTGCCATCCGTATTCAACTCGTACCCGACAAGGCCTGAGGCGTTGTCGACGTCCAGTGCCAATAGGTCGCTTGCGCCCAATACGACCAGAGCACCAAGGCTGCCGACCTGCAACGATATAGTGCCGCTGAAATACTGATCGTCGTGGAATTGCGGAGCGCCACCGTCCACAAGCTGCCAGACCACGATGCCGCCGCCAGCCCGGGTCGTGCTGTACAGATACGTAACACCGTTAAGCGTTTTTAAAGCCGTATCGCCGATACCTGAATCGAGCGCCGGACTCCCCGTTGCAACCACTCTTTCGAACTGAAGCATCAACTCAGATCACCCCCAATGCCATCTCTGGCAGTCCCTTCGAGGGTGACGCGGTGCCAAGGCAAAGACGAGAACGAAATTGTGGTGAAAACGAGGAATTCGGCTCCAGATTAACTCAATTTTTCAAGGTCCGACCGCATGAAAAACTCGGCAGCAGGAAAGAAGAACAGAACTTGGCTTCTTCGGTCTTGCCGCGCGGGTATCCGCGGCCACCAATTGTGAGGACATGATGACGATGAAACCTGTTTCACACGAAGTCTCCATCCAGAAGGACTCACCAGATGCAGGGCATGAGAAGCATGTCCGCAAATGGGTCAAAGCGCGTCTGCGCCGATGGGCCGGATCGGGCGTCGGCGGTGGCTTGGCCTCTGCCCTTCTGGCCTTGCCGGCGCTGGCCCAAGCCACTGAGGAGGAGTTGAGCACATTTCAGTTTGCCGATGTCCTGCCCGGTGTCCAGTCGGTCAAACTGCTGCCAAACGGCGACGTTCAACTGAAGCTTTTGGACGGTCGCACAGTCCTGGTTTCCGCGGAAAACGTGCACGTTCTGGAAAACGGTTCGATCATGATTGCCGAAGACGTGGCCGTTGAAGTCGCGCAGCTTGCAGTGGCCGCTGAAGCCGCCGGAGCAGCGGCAGCCGGTGGTGGCGGCATGGGAGCCGCAGGCGCGGTGCTGGGTGGTTTGGGTCTGGCCGGTGCGGCCGCCGCTGGCGGCGGTGGCGGCGAAGATGCCGCGACGCCCGCGGAATCGTCACGCCCGCCCAGTCTGAACCTGTCACAGTTGCAGGGAAATTCGCTCAACAGCACCACCGCCAAGGCGACAGCACCTGATGGCACCGTTTCGGTCGAGGTAACCATCGGGTCGGTCACCAAAACCGTTTCAGCGGGGCCGGACGGCAGTTGGAGCGTTTCGCTGAGCCAAGTCGAGGCGGCAGGGTTGCCTCAGGGGGTCACATCCGTGACGATCCGACACCTGGATGGAGCCGGAGGTGAGATCGCTGTCGAAACAGCCACGTACAACATCGACACCATCGCTCCGAACATCGCGATCACAGGATTTTCCCACGGGGCGGTCATGAATGCGGCCGAGAGCGCGTCAGATCTGGAAATCAGTGGTACGACCGATGCGGAAAACGGTCAGATGGTGACTGTGGGGTTGAACGGTCAGATCTATACCGCAACCGTGTCCGGCGGCACTTGGAGCGTCACGGTTCCGGCCGCCGATCTGGCGTCTCTGCCCGATGGCGCGACCGTCACTGTGACCGCTGATGTGGTGGATCGGGCAGGCAATCCGGCGGCTCAAGCCACCAACAGCTTTGATACTGACTTTTCCGCCCCAGCCATAACAATAGACCCTGTCGCAGGCGGCCAGATTGATCTTGTAGACGTCGGATCGGACCTGACGATTACCGGCACGACGACCGGCGAAGATGGCCAACCGGTTGTGCTGACCTTCAATGGCCAGACTTACAGCGGCATCGCCTCAGGCGGTGCTTGGAGTGTGACCGTTCCCGCAGCCGACCTCGGCGTTCTGGTCAGTGGCAGCCCCATCAGCATCAGTGCCGCGATCAGCGATGCCGCCGGAAACCCGGCCACGCCTGCTGCGGTTTCGGTACCCGTGGATCTGAGCGGACCGTCCATCTCGATTTCGCCTCTATCCGTCGGTGCGGTGTTGAACGCAGTCGAAGTCGGGGCGGATCTGACGATCAGCGGCACGACCGGAAATGTCACCGATGGCCAGACAGTCACCGTAACTTTGGACGGGCAGACCTACACGGGCCCTGTGTCCGGAGGGACGTGGAGCATGACCGTGCCGAGCGCGGATTTGATTGCCTTGGCCGACGGCGCAACTTTCACCATCACCGCCGACGTGACGGATGCCGATGGCCTCGTGGCCCCGCAGGCGAGTGCAGGAGTTTCCAAAGACGCAACCGCCCCAACGATCAGCATCGACACGTTTTCGGACGGCGTGGTCATGAACGCGGTCGAACAGGGAACCAACCTCAGCATATCCGGAACGACGACCGCCGAAGACGGCCAGACCGTGACCATAGGAATGAACGGCCAAACCTACAGCGCCACCGTTTCAGGTGGAAACTGGAGTGTCAGCGTTCCCGCAGCCGATCTGGCCGGCCTCTCCGACGGAGCCACCGTCACCGTGACCGCCGATGTTTCGGACCTTGCTGGGAACCCGGCCGCACAGGCCACTGGCAGCTTCGACACGGACTTTACGGCCCCCACTCTGTCAATCTCGACGGTATCGGCCGGGGGCACCATGAACCTGGCAGAGCAATCCGGCGGAATGACCGTCTCTGGCATTTCCGACGCGCCTGATGGCACGATCGTCTCGATCCAGGTTCAACGAGCGGACGGGACTGTGGATGTCTCAGGCACCGCTACAGTGACGAGTGGCGCGTGGACCTACACCGCTTCACCCCTCGACCTTAGCGGCCTGCAAGATGCCGAATCCTACACGATTTCCGCGTCGGTCAGCGACGCAGCCGGAAATACACAGACGACTTCGACTGGGTTCAACACCGATTTCAGCGCCCCGACCATCTCACTGACCCCCCTGGGAACTGGATCGGTTCTAGACGTCACCGAGAAGGACAGCGACCTGACAGTATCGGGGACAACGACAGCCGAAGATGGGCAAACCATTACTGTAGGGCTGAACGGGCAGACCTACACAGCCACCGCTTCGGGTGGGGTCTGGTCGACCACCATACCTACAGCTGATCTGAACGCGCTTTCTGACGGAACAACCTATTCTATCACCGCATCGGTTTCGGACATCGCTGGCAACCCCGCTTCTCAGGCGGCAGCCTCGGTGACCACCGACTACCGACCCATCCTGACCTTGAATGAGGTCGGAACCAACGACGCGGTTTCGCTGAGTGACGCGCAATCCAGCGGCCTGACGGTCAGCGGTTCATCGATAGGTCTAGGCGCGGGACAAACCGTTGAGGTGATGCTGAACTCGGTCTCTGTCGGCACAGCCACGGTTGCGGCCAACGGCACGTGGAGCCTGAACGTACCTGCCACGGCGTTTTCGGGTACAACGGCGGGTGACCTTTTGGATTTTTCGGTTTCAGCGACGGTTGCCGGAGGACCGAACCCCCTACCCACGACAGACGTGGCGACGGCTCACGTTCCAGCGGCCTATTTCATCTCCGAGGCAGGCCGGAGCGGGTCGACGATAACTTTCGAAATACATGCCGATGCGGACCGGGACATATCCAGTGGGTTGGCTTTCACGGCCAACTTGGGTTTTGACCCCGCGGTCGTGACCTATGACACGGGATCCGAGGTCGAAAACACCGATTTTGATCTGTTTCTGGCAAATCCGAACGGGGCGGCGGAAATCGGTTTTGCCGGGGCCGCAACAAGCGTCAGCGACCTGACCCAGCCTGTCGTCACGTTCACGATGACGGTGCTGGACCCGACGAAGCCGATCGAGTTGACGATCAACACGCCCGACGGTGGCCCGACCCATTGGGTATTGGGAACAGACGGCGCAGACACATTGGCGGCCACGGGTATCGACGATGTCATCCGCGGTGGGGACGGCGACGATGTGATCGATCTGGCCGGCGCTGGCCGGGATCTTATCGTTTTCGAAGCGGACCCGACGGCCAACGGCACCGACATCGTAACGGGTTTCACCCTGGGGCCTGCAGCCGACATGGCCGACGCCATTATGTTCAGCGAGTTGGATGTCTCATCGCTTCGCGGTGATGGAACAGGTGTCGAAACACTGGCGATTGGCGACATGATCGCGACCGACACAGGTTTTGTAGGGCTGACAACCACACTCACCGATCTGACAACCGATACTCTGGAAGCCGCTGCCGAAACGCTTACTGGGGCTCAAGCCGGAGATGAGATCTATCTGCTGGCCAGCGATGGAACTGACAGTGTGCTGGTCAAGGTGGACTATTCCGCCCCAACCTCTGCCACGGTCAGCACGGTCGCGCAGTTTGACGGCCTGGGTGATCTGAGCGGTCTGAGCAGCGACAACATACTGCATACCGATCCGACCGGCGCGTCAAGTTGATCCTGACAAACATGAAAAGGTGGGGCCGCCCCGGCCCTTTCTTAACGGACCAGCGGAGACCTCAATGGCAAAGAACGGCCCAGTACCCGTCACTCTCGACAGACATTCCGATCGCTCGTGGCACAGATTTACATCCTACGATTTCGCGCGCTGCAGATTGGAGTGCGAGATCGTAAGTGCGGAAGTCTCAGAAGCAGCCGCCTCATTTCCAATTGCGTTTCGATCCTCTGGGGGCGGGGTATCGCCACATGCAATTCTGGCGACCGCAGCTTCTCCGGAAACACCATTTGTTTCGTACCAAGGACGCTGGCGGGCCACCTATGTTCCTTCCTTGCTGAGATGCCATCCGTTCTCAATCGAAATGGTCGGTGGCGAAGATGGATCGCGCACCAACTCAGGCAAGCTTGTTGTAGATGAAACCACCGGACTCGTGTCCTGTGACCAATCCGGCAGCCCGTTCTTTGCAAAGGACGGCTCGATCTCCTCTGAACTGGAAACGCTGAAGGGCTTCTTCAAGAGCTTTCTGGCCGATCGCAACGCAACCCGACGTGCCTGCGCGCTGATAAAGGAATTGGGCCTATTCGTCGAATTGACCCGTTTTCGGGATGCGGAGTTGCTCGACGGTTGGATGAGCGTGGACTTTCGACGCTTCAACCAACTTGGGCCGGCGCAGACAGCGGTTCTGCAATCTAGCGGAGCGATGCAGTTGATTTACGCTCATCAAGTCTCGCTCAACCATCTTCTGTGGATGCACCACTGCCAGACGCATTCTCCCAAGGTGATCAGCACTCCTGCAAACGGCAGGGACCCCGACCTTATGAGGTTCTTGGATGCCATTGCCGCGGAACGAGACTTGTCGGACGCGGAGGCCAAATATGCCTGCCTTTGATCGACTCATCTTGCCTCTACTGGTCGGTTCGGTGGCCGTGCTCACTGCGGCTTGTGAGCCGGTTCCGGATCTTGCCCCGATTGAGATGGCTTTTTCAGAAGGATCAACGGGCGCTGGCGCGACAAAGCCGTCGGGTCATCTGACTCGCAGTTCATTCGGCCAGAGAATACGGCGCGCGGTAGAAACCAGCCCGAACCTGGCGCAGAGCGAGACCGGCGTTGACGCAGCCTTTGCAGATATGGACGCGGCAGAAGGAGCCTTTCTTCCGCAGGTGTCACTTGGCGTAAATGCCCGATCGGAACGGGTGGACTCGGATATTGCGGATGTATCGCCATATCTGCGGGTTTCACAGCTTGTATACGACGGGGGAGCTGCCGCCGGAGACTTGGCAGCGGCGCGGGCCCGGGTCCTCGAAAGCCGCGGCGATCAGCTTCAATCCGCAGCCGCGACGGCCCTTGCCGCAATTGAAACCTATGTGTTGGTCATCGATCGGCGGAAAATCGTTGAAATCGCTTGGGAAAACGTCCGCCGCCATGAGGAGATCGAGAAACAGATCTCCGACCGCGCCGCGCAAGGGGCCGGTCCCGCTGCCGACGTTCTGACGGCGCGTTCTCGGGTCGCGGATGCCAGGACCAAGTTGGCGGATGCCCGGGCTCAGGCTGATCGTGCCAATGCGCGATTCCAAGAGGTGTTCGGGACCCCACCAGGCAAACTGGATCCCCCTGTCCCAGCGCCCAACCAGTCGAGAAGCGACGCCGACATCGTGATGGACAGCCCGCAGGTTCGACGCGCAGACGCTGCGGTTCTGGCGGCACAGGCAGACCGCTCTGCCGCAATTGCGAGGCGTCAGCCGGACGTGCGGGTTTCGGCATTTGCCAATCAGGACGACAGCAGGGACGCGAATTTCGGCGTAGACCTGTCGGTCAACTACGAGCTGGACAGCACCGGTCAGCGGCGGGCGGCAATTGCCGCCGCCGAAGCGCGGGTCAAACAAGCGGAATATGCCCGTGAGGTTCTTTTTCGGGAAATCCAGCGCGAGCTGGGTTTCATTCGATCCGACCAAAAGGCCGGTGCCCAGCGTCTGCGTGAGGCCCGCATCGCAGTTGCCGCAAATGCCGACAGCGTTGCCGCCACTCAAGAGCAATTCCAGATCGGGCGAAGCAGCTTAATCGAAATACTGGACGCGCAGCGCGATTATGTGAACGCCCAAGAGCGACTGATCCTGGCGGAGCAGAATTTCTTCCTAACGAACTACGCCGCGCTCAGCCTTACGGGCGACATCATTGATCTGCTCGGCATCCAGCTCAGAACATGGGGCAACAGACCATGACCCAACGCAGCCAGCCTCCTACATCCCTGCCCCTCACCAACTTTGAGGCATGTCTGCTGCATGTGGCGGCAGAGCTTGGCCGGCCATTGACCAAAGCCAGCCTTTTGGCGGCCCAATCCTCGGTCTCTGGTGGGTTGAAGGTGCAGGACGCGATCGCACTGGCCCATGACCACGGATTGCAGGCGGGCTTCGGGCCGCGCCGGCTGTCGGAGTTTGATCCCAGCCTCGCACCGGCGATACTGTTGCTCGAGGACCAGCGGGCCGTGGTTTACCATGGCCGTTCGAAGTCTGGCCGTCTGTTGATCCACGACCCAGAGCTTGGAGACAGCATTGGTGAGATGGATGAATGCCAGCTCGACGCCGTCTATTCCGGCTATGCGATGTTATTTCGTCGAGCATACTCCGAGGAAATTAAAAACAACCCAAGCCAACCAAGCCGTCACTGGTTCCGATCAGCGCTTGTGGCCAATCGTTGGTCGTACTTGCAGGTTGCTCTGGCCGCGGCTCTGACCAATATCCTGGGGCTTTCAACCTCGGTTTTCATCATGACCGTTTATGACCGGGTTCTGCCAAATGAAGCCGTGGAATCTCTGGTCGCTTTGACCATCGGTGTCGGCATCGCGCTGTTTTTTGACTTTGTGCTGAAGATCCTGCGCGCCAGTTTCATCGACAGGGCAGGACAGAATGCGGACATGTTGATGGGTCGGCGTGTTTTCGATCAACTTCTGAATATCCAGATGAAGTCCCGAACCGGCTCAACAGGCGCCATGGCGAACACGGTGCGTGAGTTCGAAACACTCCGCGAGTTCTTCACATCGGCTACGCTGGTCTTGGTGGTTGATTTGCCGTTCATCGGTCTGTTTTTGCTTACGATCTACATGGTCGGCGGACCGCTAGTTTTGATCCCAGCTCTCGCCGTACCAGTCGTGCTGGTCGCCGGGCTCGCCATTCAGCCGCTCTTGTCCCGCTTGGCGGAACGCAGTTTTTTTGATGGCCAGTCAAAGCAATCCGTGCTGATCGAAACTCTGGCCGGTCTGGAAACGATCAAGACGACCACTGCGGCCGGTACTATGCGGCGACGCTGGGAAGAGGCGATCGAACGACAATCCGGCAACAGTGTTCGGTCGCGTGCCATCACTCAATTCGCCTTGAACCTGACCGGTTTCACTCAGCAGGCGGCCCAGGTCTTGATCGTGTTTTATGGTGTTTTTCTGATAGCGGACGGCCTGACCAGCATGGGCGCTTTGGTCGCTTCAGTGATGCTGACCGGAAGGGCTTTGGCACCGTTGGGTCAACTGTCTCAAACCCTTACCCGGTTCAACCAGGCCCGTAGTGCGTATCGGAATCTGGACGCAATGATGCAAGCCGACAGTGAGCGGCCATCGGGGCGCACCTGGATCAGCCGCTCCAACTTCAAAGGGCGCATCACGTTCAACAACGTGTATTTCGCCTACCCAGACCAGGATGAGGACACACTGAAAGGCGTGTCCTTCGACATCAAACCGGGGGAAAAAGTTGCGATTCTCGGGCGGATCGGATCAGGAAAAAGCACCATCGCACGACTGCTTCTGGGATTGTACCAGCCCCGTGTCGGTTCGGTTCTTCTGGATGGGATTGACATCCGCCAGATTGATCCGGGGGACCTTCGGCGCAACATTGGATCGGTCCTGCAGGATATTTGGCTGTTTTCGGGCTCGGTCCGTGAAAACATCGCGGCCGGTGCGGTCCGCCCGCGCGACGAAGATCTAATCCGGGCCGGGCGTATTTCGGGCGTCGAAGACTTTGTATCGCGGCATCCCAGCGGGTACGATCTTATGCTGGCCGAACGTGGCGAGGGGCTCTCGGGCGGGCAACGTCAGACGATCGCCTTAGCCCGGGCATTGATCGGGCAGCCGCCCGTCCTGTTGCTGGACGAACCCACCAGCGCGATGGATCTCAAGAACGAGGCGAACATCATTCAGCGGCTGAAGGCAGCGGCTGCGGATACGACTATGGTCATCGTTACCCATCGGGCCAGTCTGTTGGAACTGGTCGACCGGGTCATCGTGATCGAAAACGGCCAAGTGGGCGTTGACGCCGTCAAGTCAGTTCTCACCAAACGAGCCAAAGACGCGCGGGGGCACATGAATGTCGCGGCATCCTGACCTTGCAAGATTAGCCCGCGAGATGAACGGTGGCTCGGGGTTTCGCGGTTCGGTTTTGCTGCTGGCCATAATGGGCTGCATGCTGACGGCCGGCGTCTGGGCTTTCGTCACCGAATTGGACGACGTGGTCCGCGCGGACGGTCGCGTTGTGCCGTCTGGCGACGTTCAGGTGATCGAAGCAACCGAACCCGGGGTTCTTCAGGCTGTTCATGTTCAAGAGGGTCAGATCGTCGACAAAAACGCTTTGCTGATGGAATTGGACGCGACACAAGTCGGCAGCGAGTTGGACGCCGAGCGGCAAAGGGCATTGGGACTAAGGGCGCGTATTAAGCGATTGCAGGCCGAAATTGACGGATCCGATTTGCGGTTCGAGCCCGAGCTTGTGCAACAAGCACCGGACGTCGTTCGCTCGGAAACGGCTCTTTATCTCGGCCGAAGATCGGAGTTGGCCGACGAGATCGCCATTCTGGAACGCCAACGTGAGCAGAGGCAGCGCGAATTGGAAGAGGGGTCGGTGGACCGGGTCACTGCAGAAGAAACACTCAAGGTCCTGTCCGAAGAGCGCGCTTTGATGGAGCCTCTGGTCCGCCGCAAGATGGAACCTGCGACAACTCTGCTGGCCCTGCGACGCAGCGAGGCCGAATGGAAGGGGCGCAAGGTAAGAGCCGAGGCCGCTGCAAACCGTCTGGAAACCGGGCTGAGTGAAATCGATGACCGCATCACGGCTACCAAAAGCCGGTTTCGCAGCGCGGCACTGACCGATCTTGCCATTGCCACTGCGCAGCTTGCGGCGCTTGAGCCCGCCCTGCCCGCGTTGGAGAACCGCGCGGCGCGCGCGCAGGTTCGTGCGCCAGTCCGGGGCATCGTAAACCGAATCCACCGCACGACTTTGGGCGGTTTGGCCCGCAGCGGCGAGGATCTTGTCGAAATCGTTCCGCTGGACGACAACCTGCTGGTCGAAGCCTATGTCCGCCCTGACGACATCGCATTTCTACGCGCAGGTCAGCAGGTCAAGGTCAAGATCACCGCCTATGATTTTGCCAGATACGGCGCGCTGGACGGCGAAATTGTTCGCATCGGTGCGGATACGATTACACGTTCAGAGCGGCAGGACGAGGAAGTTTTCGTGGTCGAAATCCGAACCAGCGGAACCTTGTTGGACGCCGATGGCTTGGAGGTAGAGATCATTCCGGGGATGATCGCACAAGTTGACATTCTGGCCGGCAGGAAGACCGTTCTCGACTATCTCATCCAGCCTGTTCTCAAGGTAAAGAACCAGGCTTTGCGGGATTGATTATGCAGCCGGTGTCTTGAATTGCTGATCGAACAGGCGGCGGAAGCTGCCATTCTGTTCCATCAACTCATCCAACTTGCCCTGTTCGATCACCTGACCGTCCTGAACAACCATGATCTTGTCTGCCTCAAGCACGGTCGACAGCCGGTGAGCGATGACGATCGTGGTCACGTTCTCCGTCAGCTTATCCAACGCCTGCTTCACCAGAGCCTCGGACTCGGCATCCAGCGCGCTGGTCGCTTCGTCGAGCAGCAGAATTTCAGCCTTCCGAAGAATGGCGCGGGCAATGGCCAACCGCTGTTTCTGCCCTCCCGACAGAAACGCACCGTTCTCTCCGACTTCGGTGTCGTATCCCTTGGGCAGCGACATGATGAAGTCATGCGCATGCGCGGCTTTGGCCGCATCGCGAATCTCGTCCTCGGTCGCATCGGGACGGGCATATCGCAGGTTTTCCATGACCGTCGCGGAAAACAAAAACGTATCCTGGCCAACATAGGAAATCTTGCGCCGTAGGGAGGCAAAGCTGACATCCTGCAAATTCTGTCCGTCGATCTCGACATAGCCTTGGTCAGGATCGTAGAACCGCATGATGAGGCCAAAGATCGTGGACTTGCCTCCACCCGACTGCCCCACCAGAGCGGTTGTCTTTCCAGCCTCGAAGGCCAGGTTCATTCCATTGATCACCGGCATACCACCGCTGTAGCCAAAGGTGACGTTCCGCAGGCGTACCTCGCCCGGACCGGACCGCAGCTCTTGCGGTTGCGGGCTTTCACGCATTGGGTCTTCCTGATCCAGCAGTTCGAACATCATCTCGATCGGAACCAACGTGGATTCGATGGTCACCCGCATCCGGGACAGCCGCTTGGCCGGTTCATAGGCCATCAGAAGCGCCGTGATGAAGGACATCAGCTGACCCGCGGTCGGCGGTTCAGTTCCGGCAATTCCCATTGTGCTGACGACCAACACGCCGGCAACGGCTACACCGGCCAGAAATTCCATCATTGGGCTGGCGATGGACTGCAGCTTGGCAATTTCGTTCGAGCGTTTTTCAACGCTTCTTATGGCCGAGTTCATCCGCTCGGTCATTCGATCTTCGAGTGCGAAGACCTTGATGATTTTGATCCCGGCCGATGTTTCCTGCAGAACCCGGATGATTTCGGCCAGTGATTTGAGCTCAGATTGCATGATCGAGCGGACGCTTTTCAACAGATAGCGCACGCTCAGCAGCGCGACCGGCCCAACAATGAAAAACAGCCCCGAAAGCACAGGCTGCTGGTAAACCATCACAAAAATGAGACCCACGAGCGTCAGCGCATCCCGAACGAACGTGGTCACGATCACGTCGACCAGCGTCCGCGCTGCCCCCGCGCCCCGGGTCACACGCATCAGAAGGTCTGAAGACTCGCTTTTGGAAAAGAAATCCACCCCACGCCGAAGCAGTTTTTTGTACAACTTCTCCTGCTGCTCGGCGATGATGCGGTTGCCGGCGCGCGCCAGAAACACGGACTGGACGTAAGATGCCAGCGCCTTGACCAGGAACAGCACGATTACTGCCGACGCGATGATATGAACCTGAGACCGCATGTCAGGCGACGTCATGGCATCGACGATGTTTTCCATCATCCAGGCCGTCCCTGCGGTGGTCGCGGCAACGATCATCATGGCAAACATGGCAACCGCATATTTCTTGCCTTGCGCCCGTAGGCTGTCACCCACCAGCCGACCGATATGGCCGGATCGCCACTTGGCCCAGGTTTTCCTGATCATAAGGGTCTCCAAATCAAGCTGACGCTTTCTTGCGCGTCAGCGCAGAGTTTGCAAGCTGCCATAGTTACGCGCTTCAATACCGCACCGCAAAGTGTAGCCGGCAGAAGTTAAGGTCGCTTCAGCCGGATTCCCAGAGGCAGCCCAAGAAACAAGAGCGCAGCACCAATGGTTTGGTTCGTCGTCGTGCAGGTCAAATCCAGCCCGCGGAATTGGTCAATCCCATGCGACATCCCCCAAAAAGATATACCCTGCGCCGTATATCGTCTTGATCAGGCGCGGGTTTTTCGGGTCTTCACCAAGTTTCGTGCGCAGGCGGGAAATACGCACGTCCATCGCCCTGTCAAAGCTTTCACCGGCTGCGCCACCCAGTGTTTCCTGCATCTGCGCGCGGCTGATCAGGCGTTTGGGACTTTCCAGAAACAACCGCAACACTTCGCCTTCGGCATGGCTGAACGGCGTTTCAGCGCCGGTATCGGACTCCAACACATAGCGATCGAAATAGGCGGTCCAGCCGTTGAACCGGGCCACATCCGAATGGTGTTGCTGTGCCTTGGGCGCACGCAGACGGGCGCGGATGCGGGCCACCACCTCGGCCGGGTCGAAGGGTTTGGTGATGTAGTCATCGGCCCCCAACTCCAGCCCCGTCACCCGGTCCTGCACCTGTGCCCGCCCCGAGATGATGATGACCGCCGCCCCCTGTTCCAGCGCCAGCCGGTGCACCAGTGCCAACCCGTCTGTATCCGGCAGCGACAGGTCCACCAGGCAGACATCGGGCGTGACCCGCTTCAGAGACGCTTCGAATTCGCGGGCGCGGGCAAAGCTCTGCGTTCTAAACCCGGCATCCTCAAGCGCCTCAGTCAGAATCCGGCGGATTTCGGGTTCGTCGTCCAGAATGGTCACCAGGGGTTGGGTCATCAGGCGGCCTCGGTTCGGATCAGCGCGGACAATTGCGCGCGGGTGAAGGGTTTGCGCAGCACCGGTGCCTTGGCAAGAGCCTGACGGTGCAGCGGATCATCATAGGGCAACGAGGTCATCAGGATCACGGGAATTGGCAGAGCAAGCCGTTCGACCAGATCAATGCCGGTGGCAGCGCCCTCCAGCCGGATGTCCGACAGGATCAGCGAGATGCCGTCCAGGCTGGTGGCCAGGACCAGCGCCTCATCCGCCGAGGTCGCCTCGATCACCGACAGACCCAGATCAACCAGCATGTCGCGGAACTGATGGCGCAGGTCGTCGCTGTCTTCGACCAGCAGCGCCAGGCCGGACTGAACGGGCGGCGCGGGCCGGTAGGGCAGTCGCAACATCACGGATGCGCCCGAGGGCGTGTTGCGCAGTTGCAGGTCTCCGCCTGCCAGCTTCACCGTATCATAGACCATCGGCAGGCCCAGCCCCGACCCCTTGCTGCCCTTGGTGGTGAAAAACGGGTTCAACGCCTTGTCCAGCGCATCCGGCGAAAACCCAGGACCGGTATCGGATACGGTGATTTCCACCCAGATCCGGCCGATCGCATGAGCACTGATGGTGATCTGACCGCTGCTGCCACAGGCGTCGCGGGCGTTCAGCACGAGGTTCAACAACGCGTCCTGAACCATGCCCGGGTCCAGCATCAGCGCCTCGTCCGGCAGGGTGTTGACCACCGACAGCCCCACCCCACGCGGGAGCGAAGGCGAGGCCAGCACCCGCAGATCCTCGAGCAGACCGCGCATGTCGGTGGCCTGTGGTTGCGGGGTGCGGTTGCCGGTCATGTCGGCGATGCGATTCAGAAGTTGCCCGCCGCGCCGCGCGGTCTGCTGGGTTGCTGCGACAAGCCCGGCGGCGTCTTCGGGTAGGTCCATCTTTTCCAGCTTGGCCTGCATCCCCAGGATGATGGTCAGCAGGTTCGAGAAATCATGCGCCAGTCCACTGGTCATCTGCGCCGCCATCGCCCGGCGTCGGGTCTGCTGCAGGGCCACGCGGGCCTGCGTTTCCTCGGTGATGTCCACCGACATGATATAGACGCCGCCCGTGCCATCGGGCGTGAACGAGACACGGATGCGGCGCGAATCCTGATCCTCGGTGAATTCGAACACCGAGGCCTGACCGTCATAGGCCTGTTGCAGATGCGGCCGGACCCGCTCGTAGGCATGCGCGCCGAGCGCCTGCGAGATGTGCAGCCCGAGGATGTCCGACGGCCGCCCCGGCAGGACCGAACTGAGCCGCCGGTTGGAATAGTCGTACCGCCCCTCGGCATCCAGATGCGCAATATGGGCCGGCATCATCTCGGTGGTCATGCGTGTGCGCGCTTCGATCTCGGTCAGCTGGCGCTTGGCCTCTTCCAGCGCGCTGATCGTGGCCGCCAGTTGCCGGTTGGTCGCCGAAAGCTCTTCGGCATGGCTCAGCAACTGGTCCGACAGCTCCTCAGACCGGCTGCGCAGCAGCTCTTCGACCCGCTTGGTGCTGGTGATGTCGGTATAGACGGCAACCCAGCCACCGGTGGGCAGCGGCGCGCCCTCAATCGAGATCACCTGTCCGTTGGGGCGCACGCGCTCCATGTAGTGCGGCTCGAACGCCAAGGCCTGTTCGACCCGGACGCTGACCAGATCCTCGACCGATTGATCGTGGCCATATTCGCCCCGGCTGGCCAGAAAATGGATCGTGTCGCTGAACAGCGCACCGGGCTGCACCAGGGCTTCGGGCAGGTCGAACATTTCCTGAAAGCGCTTGTTGCTGACCACAAGGCGCAGCTTGTCGTCATAGATCGACAAGGCCTGACCGATCAGGTTCAGCCCTGCGGTGGTCATCTCTTTGATGCGCTGTTCGGAAATGTCCAAGCCGATCCTCCCCTGGGCACAGGCCTATCACCAGATTTCGGGCAGGTGTAGGGGGCCCAGCTGCGACCGGTTGGCCCCTAGCCGGGTTTGCGGGCGATGATCCAGACGGGGTGATAGGTCAGGCGCACGCCTTCGGGGCCGGAAAACGCGGCGCGATAGCGCGCGCTGAAATCGGTCAGGTCGGCGCGGGTCCAGACCTGCGCCGCGCGGCCGTTCACCCCGGTCTCACGCAGGTGGCGCAGCACGTCCAACGGCGTGTCGAACCACAGCGGTTGCCGATCCTGCCACAGGTCGAGGATTTCAACCTCGGGGCCGATCCCCGCGGCCAGATCATTAGGGGCGCGCAAGCCGGGCGCGCGGGCGGCCGACCCCAGCGCGGACAGCTCGGCGTACTGGTCGGGGCCAAATCCCGAAATGGCCACCCACCCGCCGGGCGCGACCTGATGCAGGGCGCGGCGGACCACGGCCGCCGGATCGTCCAGCCATTGGACCGTTGAGGCCGAGGCGATCAGGTCGGGCCGCGCGGGCCATGTCACATCGCGGATATCGCCGGGCAGGAAACCCGCGCCCCATCGCCGCGCAGTCTCCTGGGCCTCGGCCATCAGGTCGTTGAGCGTGGACCGGGTGAACGAAAACTGCTGGTGCAGCGCCTCGGTCAGATGGCCGGTGCCGCAGCCGATTTCGAACAGGGTGCCAAATTGCAGGGACGCCCCGAGATCGACCAACCGCTGCGCCAACGCGCGGGCGATCCGGGCCTGCGGGCCAGCGGCGCAGTGATAGCTGCCGAAGCTGCGGCTGAAACTGCGCCGGATGCGGTCCGTCGGCATGGCGTTCATGCGAACCACTCCGCCCAGGTCTGCCCCGCCGCGAAAGGTTGGTGCGGGCCGGGGATGCCGCGCACGGTGTCCGATTGGCCCCAGGCCATTTCCTGCGCAGCCGTCGGCACGATGCGGTCCGAGGCGGAAATCCAGACCCGGTCGAACCCGGGATCGGGCGCAGGTCCGCGCGCTACGATGGCTCGCAGTTCCTCGGCCGCGGCGGCAACATCGATCCCGGGCGCGGGGCCATCCAGCCCGGCCCGGCGGCAGAACCGGGCAAAACTGGCAGCGCTCAGGCCATCGGCCGTGGCCGCCACCGTCTCGGGCGCGATGCCCCGGTCCGCATCCGCCGGAAACAGCGTGCCGTTGACCGCAACCTTGCGGATGCACATCAGCCCGTGGCCCGCCAGCCAATGCGCAGCCGACGCGACGCCGAAGGAATAGGCCAGCAGCCGGACCGTGTCATAATCGCCGGTTTCGGGCAGCGGGTCGTCGAGGCTGCGATAGTCGTCAACCACAAGAACGTCCGCCGCCCCGGTCAGGCGCGCAAACGGCGCAGGCCCCAGCGCCCACCCGCCGAACACCAGCGTCAACTGCGCTCCACCGTCACGGGTTAACCAGTGCCGCCTCATGCGTCGCCCCGCGCCAGTTCGATCATTGCCGCCGTCACCCGGCTCAGCTCGTCGCCCGAGATCACATAGGGCGGCATACAGTAGATGTTGCGCGCGAAGGGACGCAGCCAGACACCGGTTTCCGGCGCCCGCCGATGCGCGACACGCGGATCGACGGTGTCCTCCATCTCGATCACGCCGATGGCGCCCAGCACCCGCACATCGGCGACGCCGGGCAGGCCGCGCGCCGGTTCCAGTTCGGTCTTCATCTGCGTCTCGATAGCCCGCACGCGATCCTGCCAGCCGCCGTCCTCAAGCAGCCCCAGGCTGGCGATGCCGGCAGCGCAGGCCAGCGGATTGGCCATGTAGGTGGGGCCGTGCATGAACACGCCAGCCTCGCTGTTGCCGATGCCATAAGCCACCTGTTCGGTGGTCACTGTCGCGGCGAACGAGATATGCCCCCCCGTCAGCGCCTTGCCCAGGCAGATGATGTCCGGCGTCACGCCCGCATGGGTGGTGGCAAACAGCTCTCCGGTGCGGCCGAATCCGGTGGCGATTTCATCGAAGATCACCAGAACGTCATGGGCCTGACACAGAGCTTTGGCCCGGCGCAGCCACTCGGGGTGATAGAAATACATGCCGCCCGCGCCCTGCACGACCGGTTCAAGCACCAGCGCAGCCAGCCGGTGCGCCTTGTCCCGCAGCAATTGTTCTAGGGCGTCGAGCCCGTTCTGCGCCGGGTCCTCTGGCCAGTCATCGCCCAGGCGGACGGACGGGCGCGGCAGAAAGTGCTGGATCGACAGCGCGCCGCGGAACAGCCCGTGCATGCCGTTGACGGGGTCGCAGACGCTCATCGCCTTCCAGGTGTCGCCGTGATAGCCGCCGCGGATCGTGGCAAATTCGACCTTGTCGGTGCGGCCATGGGCCATCTGGAACTGCACCGCCATCTTCATCGCCACCTCGATCGAGACCGAGCCGCTGTCGCAATAGAAGATCCGATCCAGCCCCTCGGGCAGCAGGGCCACCATCTTGCGGCCAAGATCAATGGCGGGCCGGTGGGTGAGGCCTCCGAACATGACATGGGGCATCCGGTCCAGCTGTTGCTGCATGGCGGCGGTGATCGCCGGGTGGCGGTGGCCATGGATGGCGCACCACCACGAGGACATGGCGTCGATCATCTTCACCCCATCCTCGCGGTACAGATACACGCCCTCGGCCCGGTCGATCAGATGCATCGGGCCCGGGTCGGCCACGTTCGTATAGGGGTGCCACAGGTGGCGGGCGTCAAATTCCAGAGGGGTCACAGGGCACCTCGGATCGTGTCCATGTCGATCGCCTCGAAGGCGTGGCGCAGGGTGTCGGGCGTCAGAGTCTCGATCCGGCCGAGGCGTCCCAGGTGGGGCACCTGCGACATCTGGATGATGGTCTGTTCGACCTCGGGCTCTGGGTCCCCGATGAAGGCAACGCCAACCACCGGGCAACCGGCGTCACGCAGCGCCATCAGAGACAGGGTTGTGTGGTTGATCGTGCCCAGGGCCGTCCGGGCCACCAGGATCACCGGCGCCTGCCAGCGGACGAACAGGTCAAGATAATAGGCCTGCCGGGTCAGAGGCACCATGACGCCCCCTGCCCCTTCGACCACCAGCGGGCCATCGGTCTGCGGCAGGGTCAGCCGATCGAGGTCGATCTCGACCCCCTCGGCCTCGGCCGACAGGTGCGGCGAGGCGGGCAGGTTCAGCAGATAGGCCTCGGGCAGGATCGATTGGCCGGACAGGCGCGCCACGATTTGGCTGTCGGTTTCGTCCTCAAGCCCCGATTGCACGGGCTTCCAGTACTGCGCGCCGAGGGCCGCGGTCAGCCCGGCGGAAAACACGGTTTTGCCGACGCCGGTGTCGGTGCCGGTCACGATCACTGTGGTCATGCGGGTCCTGCCTGTTGTTCGGCGATGGCCTGAAACACCGCCGTGATGTCCTGTGCGCCGACGTTGCCGGTGATCGAAACCCGCAACCGCGAGCTGCCGCGCGGCACGGTGGGCGGGCGAATGCCGCGCACGTCAAAGCCCATCTGCTGGAGTTTTGCCGCGCGATCCATCGTGGCCGCGTCCTCGCCCACGATGACGGGCATGATCTGGCTGTGAAATCCGGTCAACGCGCACAGGCGCGCGGCCTCGGCATGGGCATAGGCCATCCGGTCGCGCGCGGCCAATGTCAGGCCCGGGTCCTGCCCCACGGCCCGCAACGCGCCCCGCACGATGGCGGCGTCCAACGGCGACGGGGCCGTCGCAAAGATGAACGGCCGTGCCCGGTTGATCAGGGTGTCGATCATTTCACGCGGTCCGCAGATCAGCCCGCCGCTGGCGCCCAGCCCCTTGCCGCAGGTGTGCAGGGTCAGCACCTCGGCGTCCAACCCATGCGCCAGCCCCTGCCCGTTCGGACCGAAGACGCCCGTGGCGTGGGCCTCGTCCACCACCAGCACCGCCTGCTCGGTTCGGGCCAGTTCGGCCAGGGCGGTCAACGGGGCCAGATCGCCCTCCATCGAATAGACGCTTTCGACCGCGATCCAGACCTGGCCCGTGCCGCCTTGCGCACGCCAGTCGGCCAGCACCGCGCGTGCCGCCGAAATGTCGTTATGCGCAAAACCACGGGCCTCGGCCCTGCCCAGGCGCATCCCCTCATGCGCGCTGGCATGGACCAACGCGTCATGCAGGATCAGATCCCCGGCGGCGGGCAGGGTCGAGAAAATGGCTTGATTGGCCTGAAACCCGCCGCCCATGTACAGCGCCGCCTCGGCGCCGAAAAAGGCGGCGGCCTCGGCTTCCAGCGCCTCGTGCTCGGGATGGTTGCCGCGCAGCAGGCGCGACCCGCCCGAGCCCAGCGGAACGCCCCGGTCCAGCGCGTCCTGCGCCGCGCGTTTCAGAACGTCGGACCCGGCCAGACCCAGATAGTCGTTGGATGCGAAATCCAGCCCCGTGCGGGGCGCAAGCCTGCGCAGCCGATGGCGCGTTTCCAGCACCTTCAGCGCATCGCCCAGCCTTGCGGTCGCTGTCATTCGGCCGCGTCCACGCGGGCCTCGGACTCCGCCTCCATCGGCTGGATGCCCAGCTTGGCGAAGAGGATCGCGTCCTTGCTTTCTTGGGGGTTCTCGGCGGTCAGCAGCGTGTCGCCGGCAAAGATCGAGTTGGCACCGGCAAAGAAGCACATGGCCTGCATCTCGTCGCTCATGTCGCTGCGGCCAGCGGACAGGCGGACATGGGATTTCGGCATCATGATCCGCGCCAGCGCGATGATGCGCACGAAATCGATCGGGTCGATCGGCTTGGCGTCAGCCAACGGGGTGTCGGCCTGCGGCATCAGCATGTTGATCGGAACCGAGTCCGGCGCCTCGGGCAGGTTAGCCAGCGTCACCAGCATGTCGATCCGGTCCTCGCCATTTTCGCCCATGCCCAGAATCCCGCCCGAGCAGACCTTCATCCCCGCCTCGCGCACGCGGTTCAGCGTGTCGATCCGGTCGGCGAAGGTGCGGGTGGTGATCACCTCGGGGTAGTAGCGCTCAGACGTATCGATGTTGTGGTTGTAATAATCCAGCCCGGCATCGCGCAACTGCACCACCTGGGTGTCGTCCAGCATGCCCAGCGTCATACAGGTTTCCATGCCCATCGCCTTGACGCCCTGAATCATAGCCACCAGCGCATCCATGTCACGCGCCTTCGGCTCACGCCAGGCGGCGCCCATGCAGAACCGGGTCGAGCCGGACTCGCGCGCCTTGCGCGCCTCGGCCAAAACGCGCTCGACCTCAATCAGTTTCGAGGCGCTCAGCTTGGAGCCGTTGCGCGCGGATTGCGAGCAATAGGCGCAATCCTCGGCGCAGCCGCCGGTCTTGATCGACAGAAGCCGCGACATCTGCACCTTGTTGGGGTCAAAATTCTCGCGATGTACGGTCTGCGCCCGATACAGAAGATCCATCAGCGGCAGGTCATAGATGGCCTGAGCGGTTTCGCGGGTCCAGGTGTTCGATGTAGCCGACATTTTATAGATAATTTTTCCCGATGATTCAGATTTACCCGGGTTTATCAATAAAGCCGAAAAACGCAACATCTGCGATGTCACAGGCGCAGAAAATGACCGTGACCGCTAACGGCGATTCAACCGTGAAGTGGCTTGTTGTTCGCCGCCCGATAGGCCTGCACATAACCGCGCGCGACCGAACGGACGGCGCGGCCGATCTGGGTGTACGCCTCGTCCGGCAAATTGGCGAACGATACCCGCGCGGACCAGTTCGGCGCATCGAAACCGCTGCCGTTCAGCAGCACGATCCCGTAGTCCTCGGCCAGTTTGAACGCGATGTCCAACGGGTGGACGTTCTTCTTGATCCAGTCCACGACCTCTTCGCCGACGTATTTGCGCAGCCAGAATTCGAAGTCGATGATGCCGTAGTAGGCATCGTAGTGATCGCCCGGCTGGACCTCGATCCCCAAGGCTTCGGTCAGCAGGTGGAACCGTCGATGCACCAGTTCGATACAGGCGGTCTGATAGGCTTTCTTTGTGTCGGCCAGCTCGCAGAGCGAGAACAACGTCATCATGACCTGCTGCGGCAGGGACAATCCGGCGGTGTGGTTCAGGGCCACATCCCGGCTGTCGGCCACGAGCCTGTCGACGAATTTGATCTCGCTGGGGTGCAGGCTGAGCGTGCCGTAACGCTTGTCGAGCTTCTGCTTGATCTCGGCCGGGTGCGCGGCGAGCTTTTCGTCAAAGATATTATCCTGCGCGACGGCGATCACGCCGAGCCGCCAACCGGTGCAGCCGAAATACTTCGAATAGGAATAAACACCAATCGTGTTGCGGGGCATGAAGCCCATGACCGAGGTGAAATCATGCACGAAAGTGCCGTACACATCATCGGTCAGGATAATCAGGTCCGGCCGGTGGTTCTCGACCAAATCCGCGAGTTTGCGCAGAGAAGCATCGCTAAGGGCCACCGACGACGGGTTGCCCGGATTAACCAGAAAGAAGGCCTTGACCTTGGGGTCCTTCAGCTTTTCGACTGCAGCATCGGTCAGTTGGAACCCATCTTCCTCGTCCGTTTCTACGTGAACCGACTCGAGGCTGTAATCCTCAAGTTCGGGCATTTCGAGATAGGGCGTGAAGATCGGCGTGCACAGGGCGATCGTGTCGCCCGGGTTCAGCAGCCGGTTGGCCTTGAGCGATTTGAAGATATAGCACATGGCCGCCGTACCGCCTTCCACCGCAAACAGGTCGAACTGCGCATCGGGACGGTGCCCGGCACACATGGCCCACATCAGGTATTCATGGGCGATGGCGGCGTTGTGCTTCAGAATTCGGTCGGGAACAGGGTAGTTGTCGCCGATGATCGAATCCGTCAGTTCGTGCACGAATTCGTCAGCGTCGAAACCAAAGGCCCGGATGGCGTGGTCGACCACATCCAAAAGCGTGTCGGCGCCCGGCATCTCGGAATTGGCCCTGCCCCACTCCAACAGACGGTCATGGCAACCTGCCATTGCCGGCATCCCCCCCAGACCCGCCGGATGATTCATGACGCGGCGCGACTCGGTCACCGCAAACTGGCCAAGCGCAAAGAACGCTTCGCGCGGGCGGGTGGCGACCCAATTGGGATTGCCCCGGCCTGCATTCAAAAAGGCGCTGTTGGATTTACGCGCCTCGACCGAGGCCAGCTTGATCAACTCGTCCTTGATCTGAAAGGGGCTGAGGACTTCGTAATCGTGCAGCTTCAATCTGTCCATGACTCAAGACCTTTCCAAATCAACTGAGGATCAAAACGACGACCATCCCGAATATCGTCAGCAGGGTGTTTCCGATCGCGTAGGGCATGCCGTAGCCCAGGGCTGGAATTCTGCTTTGCGCGGCCTCCTGGATCATGCCGAGCGCAGCCGTCGTAGTGCGGGCGCCCGCGCAGGCGCCAAACAGGATGGCAGGGTGGAATTTGAATACGTAATGCCCGACATAAACCGAGAAAATCATCGGCAAAGACGTGGCCACAATACCCCATAACAACAGCGCTATACCCGCCTGCTGCAAACCGGCCACGAAACCGGGCCCGGCCGATATCCCGATCACCGCGATGAAGACATTCAGGCCCAGTGTATTCATCAACCACAGCGACGGTGCGGGAATACGACCGAAGGTCGGGTGAACGGTGCGCAGCCACCCCAGCAGCAGCCCGGCCAGCAAGGCGCCACCGGTGGTCGACAGACTGATCGGAAAACCGCCCATTGTAATTGCAAGCGTGCCGATGACACCCCCGATGAAAATGCCCCAGCCCACAAAGGCCAGATCGGTCGTGTCAACGGGCCGGTCGGCGTACCCGATTTCGGCGATGGCCGCCTCGACATGGCGCTTGCTGCCCAAAATGGTCAGAATGTCACCGCGGTGCAGAACCGTGCCCGGCAGCAGCGGCAGATCAATCATGTTCCGCGTCAGCTTGGAAACATACACGCCACGGGCCTGAGGCATCCTGCTGAGCTCATCCAATGTCTTGCCGTGCACGTCCTTGCTTGTGATCAAAACGTCCAGTTTTTCCGATGGGATACTCAGCAGCTCGGGCGCATCCGCTTCCTTGAGGCTGGGCTCGAGCGCTCCGACAAGATCACCGCGCCGGCCTGAGAACATCACGACATCACCCGCTTGCAGCACCGTGTCCGCGTCGACCTCAACGATCTTGCCACCTCGGCTGAGGCGTTCGGCATAGACGCGGACACCGGGCAACAGGTCCTTGACCGGCTGGCCGAGCAACTCGCTACCTTCGGGAATCTCAAAGGCGCGCGCCTCGATCGCGCGATAGGCCGAAACGATGCCACCACCGGTCTCGACATCCTCGCCGCCACTCAGCTTGGCCTCGTATTCCTTGCAGGCTGCCACCAGATCGACACCGATCAGACGCGGGCCGATCTTGGCCAGAATGATCGCCGATCCGATCGTGCCGTAGATATACGTCACCGCATAGGCGACTGGGATCTGGTTGGAATAGGTTTTGGCCTGCTCAGCCGACAAACCCAACTGGTTGATCTGGTCGGTCGCCACTCCGATCGCCGCCGAAATCGTTTGCGAGCCGGCATACAGGCCCGCGGCGTAGCCAAGCTCGAGCCCGGCGATCTTGGCCGACACGACCGGAACGATCAGACACAGGGCGAGAACGCTCAGCGCAAAAAGCACCTCGCGCGCGCCGTCAACCTTGAGGCCGCGAATGAACTGTGGCCCAACGCCGTAACCAACTGCGAAGATGAACAGGATGAAGAAGGTGGACTTCACAGCTGAATCGATACTGATCTGTGCCTGCCCGATCACGACGGCCGCCAACAGGGTGCCCGTGACCGAACCCAGACTGAACCCCATGACCTTGATTGGTCCGACCAAAAACCCGATGCCGATGGCGAGGAAGACAGCCAGTTCCGGATAGGTTTGCAGGATATTCACCAGCCAATCGACCATACTGCGCCTTTCGGGTTTGTTGCGTCGCTCAGTCCACCCTGAACGTCAACTGTCCGGAGGCCCGGACGATTGCAATCAGCGCAGGAATTTCCAAGGTCACGATACCCCACGGGGACCGTTTGTCCATTGAATTATCTGAATTTGTTTGGCACCGGGGCCGCGTGGAACTGTGTCCGCCAGCGGCGGCACAGATTTTGAAAATCGTCGGCAACCGAATGGATCAATCGAACCTGCGCACTGATTTCGGCCCCTGCGATGTCACGGAATGCAGGGACAGGAAATGATCCATGTTCCGCATACGGTGGCGCAGCATTTCACGTCCAAGCCGCGCCAAATCAGCTGCGTAGTCAGGGTTTGCGGCGACATTCTCGGCCTCGCCCCGACCGTGGTGGTCGAACAACAACGGCGGCAGGTCGGCTGCAAACTCGACCAGGGTAAAGCGCTCGTCACGCAGGATGCCCAGACACGAGTCGCTGTGACCCGTCCCAAGATCACCCTGAAACTGAGTGGGCGTCAGCGGATCGGCAAAGTCCAGCTCACTAAAGGAATACCGGCGCCAGTCCTGAGGCACGGCACCACGCAGCAGCGGCAACAAGGATCGACCATCCATCGAGTTCGGGATCTCTTGCCCAACCCAGTCCAGGATCGTGGGCGCGACATCAATTGACTCGGTCGGCACCTCGACACGCTGGCCGGCCATCTGAGCGTTGCCAGGCATGCGAATGATCAGCGGCGTGTGGTAAGCCGCATCATACACCGACATTTTGCCCCAGGAATAATGATCGCCCAACATCTCGCCATGATCCGCGGTGATCACCACCAGCGTGTCATCGTACTGGCCGCTGTCCTTGAGAAAGCGGATGACCCGGCCGATATGATGGTCGACCTCGGTTGCCAATCCAAGATAGACGGCCCGCAGGGTCTGAGTGTTCTCATCCGTCGGCTCCACCTCGGCAAAACCTTGCACGCAGTCTTTTGGTGTATTCGAGTCCAGAGCGGGTCCAAAGAACGGGTGCACGGCCTTTTCGTCCTCGGGGCCGGGCAGACGGCTTGGCAAAGGCAACGCGTCGGGATCGTACATCCGGTTGTAGGGCGCGGGGGCCACCAGTGGCGGATGCGGACGGATATACGTCAAATGCGCGAACCATCCCGAGCTCCGATAGGCGGTAATTCCGTCCAGAAAACTGTTGGTCAGAAATGCGGTGTCGCTGTCCTCGGCCTTGTAGAGGGCCGGGTCGTTCAATTTTGGGGCCGACCCATCCGGCGAAACCGGCTTGTAGAGATCCCAGTAGTCTTCGAACTCGTATCCCCGGCGCATCAAGTAGGAACGCCAAGGATAGGACTCCTCAAGGCGCATTTCGAGTACTTCGTGAAACCCGTGCATCGGATTTTCGTAGGTCTTCACCGACGGATCATTCGGATGATGAACCCGTGGATCGGCCGAGGTGTCCGTATAGCCGAACAGCATCGGCAGATAGCCGGCTTTTCGCATCTCGGTCGCGATGTTCGGCGTGTCATGGCGCAGCGGCGTGCCATTGCGGACCGAACGATGGTTCATCGCATATTGCCCGGTCAGGATCGAGGCGCGGGACGGTCCGCAGGGATTGGTTACGGAAAAATGCCGGTCGAACGAAACGGCCTCGTCCATGAAGGCGCGCAGATTGGGCAGGTTGACATGATCAGCCAGAGCACCGCGCAGACAATCGGCCCGCAATTGGTCGATGATGATGAAAAGAACGTTTCCTGCTTGGCTCATGCCGTGATTCCCATTGGAAAACTGGTGTTCGACGGTGCGGACTGTGTCGGGGTTCCCTCGGGCAGGCAACCGGTTTTGCGCCAATTCTCGCCCCTTGGGCGACCCGGGCCGTGCAAACCGGTAACCCCCGCACCCAAATCGCCGCCCGGTTGAACAAAGCCATTGCGGCCCGGAACAGTTTCCCGTCTGATACCGGCATGACGAAACCCTCGATCGCAGTCGAACAGGAAGGCGGTAAAGCGCGCGTGATTGTGTCTGGCGAAATGCTGACACAGTCGTTGAGCGCCGTCGAAGACGCCTTTCGCGCCACCCGCCCGGATGCGGCGCATGTGACGGTCGATATGTCCGAAATCGATGCGCTGGACACCGGCGGCGCGTGGCTGATCGCGGACCTGAAAAACCGCTGCGCAGCCATGGGGGCGACCGTGGCTTTCGACGGGTTGAAACCGGCACATTCCGCGCTGTTGGAAACCGTCTCGGAGAACATTCCCAAGGACATTCCCGCCGAAGCCCCGCCACAAGGCTTCATGCCTTGGCTTGAGAGCCTGGGCCAATCAACGGTGGGCGCCGGGCGCGACACCATGTCGATCCTCGGCTTTCTGGGCCTGACCCTGCACCGGCTGGGCCGCACGATGATCATGCCGTGGCGCCTGCGCCGCGCCGCGGTCGTGTCACAGATGGAGGAAACCGGGTTCAAGGCCCTGCCCATCGTGGCGCTGATGGGGTTTCTGATCGGCGTGGTGCTGGCTTTTCAGGGGGCCACCCAGTTGAAACAGTTCGGCGCGGAAATTTTCGTGGTCGAGCTGATCTCGATCTCGGTACTGCGCGAGCTGGGTATTCTGCTGACCGCCATCATCGTGGCTGGTCGATCCGGCTCGGCCTTCACGGCCTCGATCGGCTCGATGAAAGTGCAGGAAGAAATCGACGCCATGCGCACATTGGGTCTGGACCCGATCGAGGTGCTCGTCATTCCACGGGTTCTTGCACTGCTTATCATGCTGCCGATCCTGGGCTTCGTGGCCGACATCGCAGGCCTTTTTGGCGGCGCCCTGATGAGCTGGATCGATCTGGGCGTCAGCCCCGGAATGTTCATTACGCGCCTGAAGGAAAACACCAGCGTCTGGCATCTGGCGGTTGGGCTGATCAAGGCGCCTTTCTTTGCCATGGTCATCGGGGTGATCGCCTGTTGGCAGGCAATGCAGGTCAAGGGTTCCGCCCAAAGCGTCGGCCAACGCACCACCGCGTCGGTTGTTCAGTCGATTTTCATGGTTATTGCCATCGACGCGCTGTTTTCCATTTTCTTCTCCGAGATCGGTGTCTGACATGGATGGATCCGCTCAGACATCGACCGCCAAGCTGGACGCGCAACGCGAAGCGGTGATCCGTGTGCGCAATCTGCGCAACCAGTTCGGACCACAGGTGGTGCATGACGACCTGAACCTGGACGTCTGGCGTGGCGAAGTGCTGGGCATTGTCGGGGGGTCCGGGACAGGCAAGTCCGTCCTTCTGCGCACCATCGTCGGGCTGAACAAACCGGCGGCAGGCAGTATCGAAGTATTGGGTGTCGACGTGCTGAACGGCCCCGAGGCCGACCGCCGCCGCATCGAGAAACGCTGGGGCGTCGCCTTTCAGGACGGGGCACTGTTTTCCTCGCTGACCGTGCTTCAGAACGTCATGGCTCCGTTGCGCGAACACACCGGCCTGAGCGAGAGCTTGATGCGGGCGCTCGGCAGCCTCAAAATCAGCCTTGTGGGGCTGCCACAGCTGAGTTGCGGCAAGTTCCCGTCAGAGCTGTCAGGCGGGATGCGCAAGCGGGCCGCGCTGGCCCGAGCATTGGCATTGGACCCCGAGATCGTGTTTCTGGACGAGCCCACCGCCGGACTGGATCCCATCGGCGCCGCGGCCTACGACGAATTGATCGGAGAATTGCAACAGGCCTTGGGATTGACCGTTTTCATGGTAACACATGACCTGGACAGCCTGTACGCGATCTGCGACCGCGTTGCGGTTCTTGCAGAAAAGCGTGTGCTGGTGGAAGGTCCGATTGAAGACATGACCAAGGTCGACCACCCTTGGGTGCAGGAGTACTTCACAGGCCCCCGGGCCCGCGCGGCGCAACAGAAGGGGCAGGACAGGTAGAGGCGATGGAAACCCGGGCGAACTATATCCTGATCGGCGCATTTACACTTGCGGGCATCCTCAGCGCGTTCGGCTTCTTCCTGTGGCTGGCCAAGTTCGAAGTCACGCGCCAATACGCGTATTATGACGTGCTGTTCGACAACGTATCGGGCCTGTCAGCCGCCGGTGGCGTCAGCTATAACGGTCTGCCCGTGGGACAGGTCATTTCGCTGGACCTGGATGACGATGATCCGTCCAAAGTAAGGGTCCGGCTTGAGGTTGATGCTGACATTCCGGTGACCACGGACACGATCGCGCAGTTGCAGTCGCTGGGGGTGACCGGCGTCAGCTATGTCGAGTTGTCGGGCGGGTCGCCCGATGCCGAACGGCTGCCGCAGAACAGCGTCATCAAAAGCAAGCGCAGCGCCATCCAATCCCTGTTCGAAGGCGCACCCAAGGTCCTGGACGAGGCGGTGACCTTGCTGGAGAACCTGAACGCAGTGGTGGATGACAACAATCGCAAGGCCGTGTCGGATATTCTCGACAACCTAGCTTCGGCCTCGGGCCGCTTGGACAAGACTCTGAACGATTTTGAATCCCTGTCCAGCGATCTGGGCGGCGCGGCAAAAGACATCGGGGCCTTCACCAAACGCCTGGATCAGTTGGCCGATACTGCAGAAACCACGCTGACCACCGGAACCGATACGCTGAACAGCATCAAAACGGCCTCGGAATCGGCAAAAACCGCACTGGACAGCGCGAACGAGACGCTGGCCACGGCAAACAAGGTCATCGAAGACGACGTCCGCCCCTTCATCGAGCGCGGGTCGCAACTCGCGGACCGCCTGATCGGGTTGTCGGACGAAGCCGCGGTCACCATGGCAACTGTCAACAACACGTTCGCAAACGCCAACCAAACGCTCGACTCGGTGACCTCGGCCATGGATACGGCGAAAGGAACTCTGGCATCCGCAGAACGCGCGTTCGACTCGGCCAATCGCGTGATGGACGAAGATGTCGCACAGGTTGTTGACGACATCCGAAACGCCGCCACCAAAGTGGCCGAAACGGTAACGAACGTGACCGACAAGATCGACCAGATTTCAGCGGACGTTCTGAGCGCGTCGCAATCGGCATCGGACCTGTTGGGAACGATCGACGGCATCGTTCAACAAAACCGCCGGCAGGTTTCAGACTTCCTGCGGGTCGGACTGCCACAGTTCGTTCGTTTCGTGGAAGAATCCCAACGCCTTGTCATCAGTCTGGACCGCCTTGTCGACAAGGTCGAGCGCGACCCCGCGCGTTTCCTTCTGGGCACTCAAGCATCGGAGTTCCGTCAATGATCAGGCCCCTTCTTCTGACCCTTGCAATCACGACGCTGGGCGGATGTGCCGGTCTGGGCACGTTGAAACAGGCCTCGAAACCGAACGACCTGTATCTGCTGACCCCCAAGAGCACGTTCTCGCAGTCTTTGCCCCGGGTGCAGAAACAGATCGTCATCCAGGAACCCACTGCGACCGCTGCGGTGAACACCGACCAGATTGCCGTGCAGCCGACGCCCCTGCAGGTTCAGTATCTGCCGCGTGCCCGGTGGGTGGACCGAGCACCTTTGATCGTTCAGGCGTTGATGGTCGAAAGCTTTGAAAACAGCGGTCGCGTCGCCGCCGTGGGCCGTTCGACGGTCGGCCTGCGCGCCGACTATGTCATCGTCCCGGACCTGCGCGAGTTCCAGGGGATTGTCGTCGGAGAAACCGAAAACTCGAAAACCGTAAAGATCGAAGTGCGAATGAACATCAAGATCATCGACGAATTCGAAGACAAGATCATCGCTTCAAGCTCGTTCCAGGAAGCCGTTGTCTCGACCAGCGACGAAACGCCGGATCTGGTTGCCGCGTTCGACACCGCCTTGGGCAAAACCATGCGCGACGCAGTTGAGTGGAGCGTGCGGAAGATTCATTCGCACGCTGCCAACAATCCGCGCCCGTCGTTGAACTGACGCGGATTGCCCACCCTTTATTTTGACAGGGATTGCGCCAGACGCATCAGGGTCACGGCTTCGGTCCGGTACCCGAAAGGATCGGCCCCACGGGCCGTGTTGCCCATCGCAATTGCATCATCATAGCTCCAGTCGGACAGGTAAGTGCCGCCGCGCAACAGCTGGCCGAAACCTGCAATCGCGACGGAAAACCTCACGTCATCCGTCTGGCGGCCCTGCCCGTCCAAGATCGGTTGCTCGATCAACTGGCTGCGCGTGTCGCCAGGTGTTTTGTACCGCAGCTTGAAATAGCCGATTTCATCACTGTCCGAAGCGGGGGCGGTGTTTCCATACCGTAGCGGTGCATTGCGAATTGCGTTGGAGCCGACCGGCGTGACTTCGTAGATCGCGGTCACGCTGTGGCCTGCGCCTATGTCGCCCGCATCAACAGTGTCATTCGAAAAGTCCTCGCGCCGCAAAGCGCGGGTTTCGTATCCGATCAGGCGGTATTCGGCGATTTGGGCAGGGTTGAATTCGACCTGAATCTTGACGTCGTTGGCAATCGGAAACAGCGCACCGGTCAGTTGGTCAACCAGCACTTTGCGGGCCTCACCCAGCGTGTCGATGTAAGCCGCCTGTCCGTTTCCGTTCTGGGCCAGGGCCTGCATCGTCGCGTCATCAAGGTTACCGCGCCCGAAACCCAGAACGCTCAGATATGTTCCGCTGTCGCGCTTGTCAGAGATAAACTCCTTGAGAGCTTCGGGATCGGACAGGCCAACGTTGAAATCCCCGTCCGTGGCCAGAATGACTCGCGTCACCTCGCCCTCGGCGGCCATGTCTGCAGCAACCTGATAGGCTTGCTGAAGCCCGGCTTGTCCCGCTGTGGATCCGCCCGCGTCCAATTGTTCGAGCGCCCGCAGGATCTTGGCCTGATCGGCCGCGGATGTCGGCTCCAGAACCTGGCCCGCACTGCCGGCATAGGTCACGATCGACACCTGATCCTCGGGTCGCAACTCGGGCAACATCAAGCGCAGGGACTGTTTCAACAAGGGCAACTTGTTGGCGTCCTGCATCGAGCCCGAGGTGTCGATGAGAAAGACAAGATTGAGCGCCGGACGCTCCTCGATCACCGGAAGCATTCCCTGAATGCCGATATGGACCAGTCGAGTACCGGTATTCCACGGGCTGTGCATGACCGTGATGTTTGGCTGAAACGGCACCGCGCCGTCCGGCGCCGGGTAGGAATAGGGAAAATAGTTTACCATTTCTTCAATCCGCACCGCGTCACGCGGGGGCAAGTGACCAGCCAGAAGCGAGGACCTGACGATGGCGTAAGATGCGGTGTCGACATCAATCGAAAACGTCGAAACCGGTTCTTCCGCGGTGACCTTGAGTGAGTTGGTTTCGGCGTTTGCAAATTCTTCGGACGACTGCTCGGGTCGCACTGGCGGGTGAAAAGCGTCGCTCGAGACCGAAGGGGCCACTGTGCTGTCTACGAGGCTTCCTTGCGAGAGAAGGCTGCGTTTTGCCAGAGGTTCCAGCGCTTCTTCCACAACCATCGGCGCTTCGACAACGGGTTCCTCAAGAACCATCTCGACCGTTTCAGCGTCTGATTGTCCGGTTGGCCGAACCGCCTGCGGCTGGCCGATCACCCGGGTCTCGGTACCGAACCTGGGGGACAGCACACCGTCCCGTGTCTGCGGCACGATCATGATCAGTGCCACGGCAGCGATGGCCGTTGTAGCGGCCAGCGCGCCGCGGGTCGAAATTGCATTCAACATGGCTTTGGTTCCTTCTGTCACGCGGGCCAACAGGCCTCGCTTGACATTGGGACGCGTACCGGGTCGGGATCCTTGGAGATCAGCAAAGTTTTTTCTAGCCAGCTCCAGATTGACGGCCCGCCGCTTTTCATCCGGTGCAGGCGTTGCGGCATCCATCAGTGTTTTCAGATCATCGAGCTCATCACTCATTGGGCAAGCTCCTCTTGTTTGATCGCGCGCAGGCGCTTTCGGGCTTCGGACAGGCGCCATGAGACCGTGCCCTCGGACACGCCCAGCACGTCGGCGGCCTGCGCATGGGTCATTTCATCATCCAGCGTCAGCGCCAGTGTCTGGCGCAGATCTTCGGGCAAGCTCTGCATGGCCCGTTGCAGCCATGACAGGGCCTCGGCCGTCTCGACGGCTTCGGCGCGCCGCATCTTTTCCACATCGCCCCAGCCGATAGCTGCCCGGTTTCGGCTGGCGGTTCGACGCCGCGCATCGTGTGCCGCGTTGCATACGACCCGATACAGCCAGGTCGTGAACTTTGAACTCGCTCGAAAGCCGACAATTTTTGCGGGCAAGGCTGCACATATGTCCTGCGTCAGATCTTCGGCGACCTCGGCGCTGCCGGTCAGCCGAAAGGCCAGCCGGAACACGCGGTCATAGTGCCGCCCAAGCAGCGTCGCGAACGCTTCCGCGTTCCCGTTGGTGGCCGCATGGGCCAATTCTTCATCCGAGGTCAGTTTGCTCATTCTGACTATTCAGACGCAAGACAGGAACGGATCCTTGGAACATTCGAGAAAAAATCAGAAATGGCTCGCCGACGCCTTCTGCCAATCCGCTGCAAATTCCTGCGGCACTGTGTCTTTCAACAAGGCACCCGGCTCGATAAAGGTGTAAAGTTCCGCATATGAGCACTCGCGCTCGTTGGCAATTCGGCGGTAGATATCGGATGGGCCAAGGTCAGATACGCGCTCTTTCCCCATTGCACCCAATATTTCGCGAAAGCTTTCCAGGGTGGCGTCATGAAAGCGGTGAACCCGCTTGCGTTTCTGCGGCACGTTGACCGCGCGCCCGCGAATGGGATCCTGTGTTGCGACGCCCGACGGGCAGCGGTTCGTATTGCAATGCAGGGCCTGAATGCAGCCCACGGCGAACATCATCGCCCGCGCCGCATTGCACATGTCAGCCCCCAGCGCGAATTTCTCGATCATGTCATAGCCGGTTGCCACTTTGCCCGAACAGATCACCCGGATCTTGTCCCGCAGACCTACTCCGCGCAGACAGTTGTTCACGAAGATCAGCCCTTCGTTCAACGGTACGCCCAGACGGTTGGTAAATTCCACAGGCGCCGCGCCGGTCCCGCCCTCGGCCCCGTCTACGGTGATGAAATCGGGCAGAATGCCCGTTTCCAGCATGGCCTTGCAGATCCCCATGAACTCGGACCGGTTGCCGATGCACAGCTTGAACCCGACCGGTTTGCCCCCGGACATTTCGCGCAGGTGCTGCACGAAATGCATCAGGCCCGTTGGCCCGTCAAAGGCCGAGTGAATGGGTGGCGAAATCACATCCTGATGCACGGGTACGCCACGAATAAGAGCGATTTCTTCGTCGACCTTGGCCGCCGGCAGAACACCGCCATGGGACGGTTTCGCGCCTTGGGACAGCTTGATCTCAATCGCCTTTACGACATCCTTCTGGGCATTCTGGGCGAACTTGTCCTTGTCAAAGCCGCCCTCTGCCGTCCGACAACCGAAGTATCCGGTGCCAATCTGCCAGATGATATCGCCGCCTTCGGCAAGATGGTGCGGCGACAGCCCGCCCTCGCCCGTGTTGTGTGCGAAACCACCATCCTTGGCCCCGCCGTTCAGGGCCCGGATCGCGTTGGCGCTAAGTGCTCCGAAGCTCATCGCTGAGACGTTCAGCCGCGATGCGAGATAGGGCTTTTCACACTGAGGACCGCCCAGCATCACACGCTCTTCGCTTTCCGGAACGTCCTTGGGCGCAAGCGAGTGATTGGCCCGGTGATACCCGACTTCGGTAATATCGTACTGGGTGCCGAAGGCCTGAGTGTCGACCTGTCCCTTTGCTCGTGAATACACCAGCGCGCGAATGATCCTGTTGAAGGGCCGCCCGCTTTCGTTGGTTTCCACGAAATACTGGCGGATTTCCGGGCTGACGAACTCCAGCATATACCGGAAATGGCCCAGAACCGGATAGTTGTTCAGTACGTTGTGTTTGGTGGTCAGCATGTCGTACAGCCCGACCAACGCGTAAGGGACCAGCAAAATCAGCAGCCAGAATGCCGGAGGCCAGTACACGCCCCAGACCACGGTCAAAGGCAGAACCACATAGGTCACGACATAATAGATTCGACGTACGATCATCTTGCTCTCCCTTGGGCCAACCGGTCAGAGATTGGCCTTGAGTTCCTTGACCCAGTTGTCCCACTGCGCGTGTTCACCCTTGGCCAGCAGGATGCCTTCTTTCAGTTTAGACATGCCGAAACCCCAGGCCATCTTGGTATCGATATGCGGAGGCATGACCAACTCGCCGGGCGTTACCACGGCGTCGATGATGAATGGCTTTCGGCTGGCTTTGGCCCGCGCGACGGCCTCGGGGATGTCAGCCGCATGTTCCACACGGACCCCATCTCCACCGCAAACCCTCGCGTATTCCGCAAAGTCCGGGTTCACCAGATCGGTAGCAGCGGGGTTCAGCGGATAACCCGCCACCTCCATCTCCATCTTCACGAAGCCGAGCGTCTGGTTGTTGAAGACCAGCACCTTGATGGGCCACTCGTAGCGCACGGCAGTCACGAAATCCTGCATGGACATGCCAAAACCGCCATCCCCGCAGAACGCCCAAACCTCGCGCTGCGGATCCAGCGCGGCGGCTCCCAACGCCGAAGGCAACCCGGACCCCAGTGACGAATGGTTGAACGACCCCACCATGCGCCGTCCGCCTTTCATCCGGGTCTGACGCGCCACCCAGACCGTGCATTCGCCGATATCCATTGCAAATATCGCGTCATCGGCAGCCTGGTCGGAGACCTGCCGCGCGAATAGCTGCGGGTGGAGTGGCTCGTTGTCGCGCTCGAGGCTGGAGTCGCGGTCTTGCTGCGCCAGCCATTTCGTACACAGCTTGACCTGACGATCGGCAAACGCCCTGTCGTCCTTTGCGGCCAGCTTTGGCAAGAGCAGATCCAGCGTCGCGCCCACATCTCCCAGCAATCCCGATGCGATGGGCGCGCGGCGTCCCAGATGTTCGACGTTGCGATCGATCTGGATGATTTTCGCTTTTTCCGGCAGGAACCACTCGTATGGGAAGTCCGTCCCCAGCATCACCAGCACATCGCAGTCGCGCACTGCGTGATACCCGCCGGGATTGCCGATCAACCCGGTCATCCCGACCACGTTGGGATCATCATAGTCAAAAATGTCCTTGCCCTTGAGGGAATGCGTGATCGGCGCGTTCAGCCGCTGCGACAGAGCCAGAACCTTGTCCTTGGCTTCTCTGCATCCCACGCCGGCGAAAAGGGCGACTTTCCTGCCCGCGTTGATGATCTCGGCCGCACGGTCGATTTCGGATTTGGGCGGGATCAGCGTTGATGGCGTTTTCAGGATCGGGTGCAGTTGGTGCAAGCTGGGCACCTGCTGTTCGGATACGTCGATGGGCAGTTCTATCCGCACGACCTCGCGGTTGATCAAGGCGCGTTGCACGGCAATCTGAGCCAGTCGCGGCATCTGGTCCGGCGAATTGATCACGGCCTGATAGCCGCAGACATCCTCGAACACTTTCTCAAGATTGACTTCCTGGTGGTATCCGGTCCCGCGCTCCCGATGAGCAACCTGACCTGTGATCGCCACGACCCCTGCACCCTCACGCCGGGCGTTGTACAGTCCATTGATCAGGTGAAGCGCTCCGGGACCGACGGTTCCGGCACAAATCCCGATCCCGCCGGTCAGATGCGCCTGGGCATAGGCTGCGTAGGCTGCGTTTTCCTCGTGCCTGACCCCGATCCATTCGAACCGGCTATCCCCGCGCATGGCTTCAAGCAGGGGGTTGAGCGCATCGCCCGTCACGCCGAAGATCTGGCGCCCTCCGGCATCCGCGAGAATATCCAGCAATACCTTGCATACGGAATTCGACGTCATGACCTGCCCTCTGGTTCCGACCCCATCGGGCCTGTCCCGATAGATCGTGGGCAGGTTGCCCTTTGATTGCAAGCCTTTGTACGGCCACCCCTAGCATCGGGCGGATTTGCGGTGGCTTGGTTGCGGCGGTTGAACCCGGGCGGCACAGCCGCTATCCAAATCCAAACCCCACAGGCGGAGAAGCGTCCTTGGCCAAAACTCAGGCGGCAGTTTCGGGGAAGCCCATGATGTACGCCGCCGTCTTTGTCGGCGGGGCGGCTGGGTCGATCCTGCGCGAACTGTTTGCGCTGGAAATTCCGGGGATGCCGTTGCTGACATCGACCTTCGGCATCAATGTCGTGGCCTGTTTCATTCTGGGATGGCTCTACGCCATACGAGGCCGGGTGCATGCCCATGTTCTGCACCTCGGGGCCGTTGGTTTCTGCGGCGGATTGTCGACGTTTTCGTCCTTTGCCGCCGAACTGGAACGGATCGCTGAAACCGACGGCTGGTCGGTCATCTTCCCGTTGGCGGCCGAAGTCATCTGTGGTTTGGGCGCGGCCATTCTGGGCGAAGCGATCGGACGCCGCCGCCGCTCAGGAGGGCCGGCCGAATGACCGATCTGTATCTGCATGCGGTGTTCGGGCTGGGCGGCGGACTGGGAGCAGTCCTTCGTCACTGGGTCGCACGGGCCATCACCCACGACCTCCCGGTCTCGACGCTGGTCGTGAACGTATTGGGCAGCCTGTTGTTGGGGCTTTGGATCGGGTACTTAGGCGGGCCCGTGGAGATGGCCGAAGAAGAAAAGCGCCTGGTTTTCGGCTTTTGCGGAGGGTTCACGACATTCTCCAGCTTTGCCTACCAGTCTCTTGAACTGCAGCGTGAGCGGACGATTGTCCTTGCGGGTGGAAACATCCTGCTCAGCCTCGGACTGTGCTGGCTGGCCTTGTGGCTGGGACTGTGGGTGATGGGCTAGCCGGTCGCTACATGCCCGGCATGTGCATCCGCATAGCCAGATTGCCCAGGATCCAGACCGTTCCAAGAATGATGATCAGGAGAACCAGCGTCGAGAACAGGACCAAATCCAGATCTTCGCGGCTGCTGCGGCGACGGTCGATATGCAGGAAATAGACCAGCTGAACAATCAGCTGCGCCAGACCCAACAGCCCAATTGCCAGATAGACACCTTTGGTCTCGATGCCGAACCAGTAGGCGATCGCAAACACGATGAGTGTCAGCAACAGCGAGCCGCCATAGCCGATCACATACCGGCGCCGCTCGCGCCTGTGCATCTCGGACCGTTTATCCATAGGTCAGCCCTCCGAAATACACGATGGTGATGATGCCGATCCAGATCAGGTCGAGGAAGTGCCAGAACAGTGCCAGCCGCACCACGCGCGAAATCACGAGGTCGGTCATCCCCATGACCCGCAGTTGAATGCCCAGAACGACCAGCCACACACAGCCCGCAGCGACATGCAGCCCGTGCAGAGGCACCAGCCCGTAGAAGGCGGACAGGAAACCGCTGCGCTGCGGGATGCCGCCCTTTTCCGCCATCGACATAAAATCGCGGATCTCGAGCACCAGGAAACTCAGCCCTAGCAGCAGCGTGACCCCGAACCACAGGACGATGCGACCGCGCGGCAGGTTGTATTTCAGCGCCAGCATGGCAAGACCAACAGTCAGGCTGCTGGTCAACAAGATCAGCGTCTGGGCAAAGATGCTGTAGAGATCGAACAACTCGTGCGGACCCGGACCACCGGCCTGCGCGTCGATCATGGTGATGTAGACGCCGAACATCAGCCCGAAATAGACCAGGTCGCTCATCAGAAAGACCCAGAAACCGAAGGTCACCACTTCGGTCGCCTTGTGCGCGCTGGCATGACGCCGCCCAAGGTTCAGACCGGGGTAACTGTGGGTTGGTGCAGGCTTCATGTCGCCGCCTCCAGATCCGGTCGGGCAAGCCCGGTGTTTTCTGGCGCACCTTCGTGATCCCGATTCACAGGGGTCGCGTTGCGGACCAAGTCCAGCCAGGCTTCGTGCTGCCTGCGCACCTCGTCAGCAGAAACCACTTCTTCGGTATCGGTCTGAAAGGTCCACAGGATAAACGACAGGATCATCATCACTGTCACCAACGCCGCCAGCCACCAGATCCACCAGACCAGCGCAAACATCCACACACCGCTGAGCACGCAGAGCACGAAACCGATGCTGGTGTTGCGCGGCATGGTGATGTCCTCGTACCGGTCGGGGTGCGGGTAAGCCTCGCCACGCTCTTTCGCGGTGGCGAAATCGTCGCGGTCCGTGACATGCGGGATGATCGCGAAATTGTAGGGCGGCGGCGGCGCCGGGATCGACCATTCCAGCGTGCGGGCGTCCCAGGGGTCGCCAACCGGAACGCGGCTCTGTTCGCGATTGCGGATGCTGACCCACAGCTGCACGACGACCGACAAAAGCGCGGCCAGAATGACCATCGCACCGATGACGGCCGTGATCATGTAGGGGTGAAAGCTCGGGTCCTCCCAGCTGTAGGAGCGGCGCGGCATACCCATCAGACCCACGAAATACAGCGGCAGGAAGGTCAGCATGAAGCCCACCGTCCACAGCACGACCGAAATCCGCCCCCAGGCCTCATCCAGGCGGAAGCCGAACGCCTTGGGAAACCAGTAATTGTAGCCCGCAAGCAATCCGAACAGGACACCCGGCAGCAACACGTTGTGGAAATGCGCGACCAGGAACAGCGTATTGTGCACCTGATAGTCAACGGTTGGGTTGGCCAGGATCACCCCGCTGAGCCCACCGATCACGAACAACATCAGAAAGGCCAGCCCGTACAGCATCGGCACCGAGAACCGGATGCGGCCGCGATACAGGGTGGCCATCCAGTCATAGACCTTGACGCCGGTGGGTATGGCGATCAGCATCGTGGCGATGCCGAACACCGCATTGATCAGGGCGCTTTGGCCCATGGTGAAGAAATGGTGCAGCCAGACGGTAAACGACAGCACCGCAATCGACATGGTCGCGATCACCAGCGAGTTGTAGCCATAGAGCCGCTTGGCCGAGAAAGTCGCGAAGACTTCGGAAAAAATGCCATAGGCCGGCAGAACCAGCAGGTAGACCTCGGGGTGGCCGAACAGCCAGAACAGGTTGGCATAGTTCATCATGTTGCCGCCCAGGTCATTGGTGAAGAAATGGAAATCAAGATATCGGTCGGCGGCCAGCAACAGCGCCGCCACCCCCAAGGGCGGCATGGCGAATACGATCAGGATCGAACTGCAGATGATCGTCCAGCAATACATCGGCAACCGCATGAATTTCATCCCCGGCGCGCGCAGCTTGTAGATCGTGACGGCAAAGTTGATCCCCGTCAGGGTGGTGCCAATGCCCGACACCACGATCGCCCAGATCCAGTAATCCGGCCCCACACCCGGATTGAAGGCCGCGCCGGTATAGGGCGGATAGGCCGTCCAGCCGCCGGTGGAAAACTCGCCCACCACCAGGCTGACCATCAGCATCATCCCCGCCGAAACCGTCAGGCCGAGGCTGATCTGATTCATCACCGGAAAGGCCACGTCGCGCGCGCCGATCATCAGCGGGACGAGGAAATTCGCCAGTCCGAACACGAAGGGCACCGCGACGAAGAAGATCATGATCGTGCCGTGGGTGCTGAACAGTTCGGCAAAGTGTTCGGCTTCTAGGAACCCTTCGCCCGGCCCGGCCGCCTGTTGGGCGCGCATCACGACGCCTTCCAGAACGCCGCGCGCCAGCATGACGATGGCAAAGACGATATACATGATGCCGATCTTCTTGTGATCCGCGCTGGTCAGCCAGTCGCGCCACAGCGGCCCCCACAGGCGAAACCAGGTGAGCAGCCCCAGAACCGCAACCACACCGACGATCACCACGCCCGCCGCGGCATTGGCCACGATTTCATTCGTATTGGGATCCTGGATCAGCCCGGCGATGGGGAAGGCATCCCAGGTCAGACGGCCGAAGAAACCGGACTCGGCAGATGTCATTGCTCGTCCTCCTGCCCGTATTGAGCGGTTCCCGGCTGCTGATCCTGCTGCAGAGGTTGCCCGTTGTGATACCGACCCAGAATGCTGTGGAACAGATCGCCATCATCCAGACGGAAATACAGCACATTGTCCGGCATCTGCGCAGTGCCAAGCGCGGCCTGAACCTCGTCCCGGTCCGTCCGCATGGCCAGCGTCCGGTAGGTTGCCGGGTCCAAAACGATACCGTTCTGCCGAACACGGTCGACCCATGAGTCGAAGCCCGGGTGCGGCATCGCGACAGTCTGGAATTTCTGCTTGGTGAACCCGCGCCCGTTGTACTGGGTGTTTTCGCCCTGCATTTGTCCGGGGGCATCAGCCACGAGATGCAATTGGGTCGTCATTCCCGGCATGGCATAGATCTGCCCCGCCAGGGCGGGAACCATGAATGACTGCATCACCGTGTCCGTCGTCAGTGTCAGGGCGACTTGTTGTTTTGTTGGCACCCCGAACTCACCCACCGTCGCGATGCCCAGGTCGGGGTAGATGAACAGCCATTTCCAATCCAGCCCCACCACCTGCACACGCAGGGCCGGTTCATCGCCGAACGGGGCCGCGTAAGGGTCCAGCCGGTGGGTTGCTTTCCAAAGATAAAAGGACAGCAGCGCCACGATCACCACCGGCACACCCCACATCGCGGTTTCCAGCATGGGCGAGAAATCCCATTTGGGCCGATAGGCAGCCGGGCTTTGCGCGCGGCGCCGATAGCGAAGAGCGATCAAGGGAACCAGAACCAGAACCGGAATGACCGCAATCAGGATCAACGCGGTCGCGCGCACCAGGTGTGTTTTTTGGACCGCCGCAATAGGGCCTTGAGGATCCATGAAACTGTCGCTGGCCAGAGCCGATTGCGCCGTGCCCAACCACAATACGACCACGATCAGCGCTGTCAGTACCGCAGGTATAGTCCTGTTTCCGCTCACGCCGGATCGCCCTCATCAAACTTCAGGTTGGTGCAACTATCGGCAGAGTCAGCAGATTTCACAAGGTTTTTCCCCGGCAGCCGGGAACCACCTCACCATCGAGTTGACTTGACCAGTGGCTCGCGTCAGTCATTGGGTCATGCGTTTACTGCTTATTCTGATTGGACTGATCGCGTTTTCCGGCGCAGCGATCGCGCAGGACCGAGCCGCGGTTGAGCGGCAGTTTCAGGACTGGTTGCAGCAACAGGTCTGGCCGTTGGCTCGGGCGCAGGGTGTATCGCGCCGCACGTTTTACAGCGCAACCGACGGGGTTCGCCTGAATTGGGAACTGCCCGATCTTGTTCCGCCGGGCTCTCCGGCGCGGACGCCCAAAAAGCAAAGGCAAGCCGAGTTCGGGTCCCCCGGCCGGTATTTCAACGCAAATTCGGTTCAGGGTGCCGCCGCCGGCGGTCGGCGTATGGCCAAGCGTCATGAGGAAACGCTGCGCCGGGTCGAGGAACAGACCGGCGTTCCCGCCCGGATCATCCTTGCGGTCTGGGGCCGAGAAAGCGGCTATGGGCAGGTTCCGATCCGGCATGACGCAATCCAGGTGCTGGCCACCAAGGGATTCATGAGCACCCGCGCGGATTATTTTACCGGCGAACTGATCGCCGCGCTGCAGATCGTCGAGGCTGGTCACGTGAACGGCCGCGCGATGAAAAGCAGCTGGGCCGGCGCGTTGGGCCAGCCCCAATTCATGCCGACCAGCTTTTTGAACCACGCGGCCGACGGCAATGCAGACGGCCGGGCCGACATATGGGGGTCGGCTGACGACACGATCGCATCGATCGGAAACTACCTCGCGCGGCACGGTTGGGTCAGCGGCCGCGATTGGGGGTTCGAGGTGACCGTACCGGCATCTGTGTCCTGCGCGCTTGAGGGTCCCGATCAGGGTCGCCCGATCCGCGACTGGGTCGCCATGGGCGTCACCCGCGTCTCGGGACGCCCTTTTCCCGAACACGAGCTGCGCGGAGAGGGCTACCTGATGATGCCGGCTGGCCGGAACGGTCCGGCCTTTGTCGTAACGCCTAATTTCTACGTTCTCAAAGACTACAACATGAGTGACCTCTACGCCTTGTTCGTGGGCCATGTGGGCGATCGCATTCAGTATGGCGTGGGCGATTTCAAAGGGCGCTGGGGCAAGGTGGGCGGTCTTTATCGATCGGATATCGCCGCCATGCAGCAGGCGTTGATCGCGATGGGGCACGACGTGGGCGGTGCCGACGGGCTCCCGGGATACAAAACCCGCCGGTCGATCGGCCGCTGGCAGGAAGAAACCGACCAGCCCCCCACCTGTTTCCCCGAAGCCGGGATGAAGTCGCGGCTGCGTCCCTGACCGCTGGCGATTCGCCTGATCGGGCGAAAGCGAGCGGCGAAATTCTGCCGAAACAGATCGCGCCTCGGGCTGCAATCCGGGCGGCCTGGGCACAAAAATATCGCAACGATACACGCCATCGTTACAAAATTTCAGCGACCACGCGTCACGAAGTTTCTTTCTACCTTTAGGCGATCCGGACTCATGGGAAGGCTTTAACCCTGCCCAAAATAGTGGCACGGTCTCGGCCAGCGAGAGGAAGCTCTTGCATCCACTTCACCGACTGCAATCCAGAAAGCTGCGACGCAGTGTTCCTTGCGAATTGGCACAACCCAAAATTCAAAAGAACCGGGTCCCAGCGGATGTCGGGCAACCAGGGCCGCCGGACGCCATCCCATATGGATGCGCAGACCGCCGCCACAATAATTGGGAGAAGATCATGAACACCATCCTTCGAAACTCGGTGGCGGGCCTGCTGTGCTCGACCTTCATCACCGGAGCCGCGCTGGCCGCGGGCACCCATCCGGTCACCGGCGAGCCGCTGGCCGATGACCAGACCTTCGTCTACCGCGTGCTGGACGAGCACAGCTCGGTCGACCCGCAGGTGGTCGAGGACGTGTCGGGCGCCGAGATTGTCCGCGACCTGTTCGAAGGTCTGATGAACCAGGACGAAGACGGCAACCTGGTTCCGGGCGTGGCCACCGGCTATACCACCAACGAAACTAAGGACGTTTACACCTTCACCCTGCGCGACAACGCCAAGTGGTCGAACGGCGATCCGGTCACCGCACATGATTTCGTTTTTGCGTGGAAACGCGCCGTCGATCCGGCCCTGTCCTCGCCCTATGCCTGGTTCATGGAACTGATGTCGATCGAGAACGCCGCCGAGATCATCGCGGGCGACAAGCCGGTCGACGACCTGGGCGTCAAGGCGATCGACGACCACACGCTGGAAGTGAAACTGAGCGCGCCGCTGCCCTATTTCCCGCAGATGACCACGCACTCGACCACCTTCCCAGCCCCGCAGAAGGTCATCGAGCAGTTCGGCGATGAATGGACCAAGCCCGGCAACATCGTCTCGAACGGCGCCTATGTCCTGACCGAGCACCTGCCCAACGAACGCTCGTTGCGCGAGCGCAACCCGATGTACTGGGACAACGACAACACCATCATCGACAAGGTCGTGGCGCTGGTCATCAACGATGAAAACGTGGCCCTGACCCGCTATCTGGCCGGTGAGCTGGACCGCACCGAGGTGCCCGCAGGCCAGTTTCCGCGCCTGAAGAAAGAATACCCGAACGAGGCGATCAGCTTCCCGCGCCTGTGCAACTACTACTACACGTTCAACCTGTCCGACGGCGGCCCCGAGGCCTTCAAGGACCCGAACGTGCGTCAGGCCCTGTCGCTGGCGGTTGACCGTAAGATCATCACTGAGAACATCCTGGCCGGCGGTCAGCCCGAAGCCTATACCTTCGTGCCCGAAGCCACCGCAGGGTTCACCCCGCCGGTCGTGGAAATGGCGTCGATGACGCAAGCCGAGCGCGACGAGCTGGCCAAGGAACTGCTGGCCGAGGCCGGATACGGTCCCGACAACCCGCTGAGTTTCGCGATGGTCTACAACACCTCCGAGGCGCACAAGAAAGTCGCCGTGGCCCTCAGCCAGATGTGGAAGCAGAAGCTGGGCGCGCAGGTCGAGCTGGCCAACATGGAATGGAAGATCTTCCTGGAAGAACGCGGCAACCAGAACTTTGAACTGGCCCGCGGCGCATGGTGCGGCGACTACAACGAAGCCTCGACCTTCCTGGACCTGCTGCAGTCGGATTCCGGCTACAATGACGGCAAGTACAACAATGCCAAGGTCGACGAGCTGCTGGCTCAGGCCAAAACCTCGGACGATCCGGCCCCGCTGTACACCGAGGTTGAGCGGATCATCGCACAGGAAACCCCTGTGATCCCGATCTACCACTACGCCGGTGTCTACATGATGGACAGCGACGTGGGGAACTGGCCGGTGAACAACGTCGAGCAGAACTGGTACTCGAAGAACCTCTACAAGATCGCCGAGTAATCATCATCCTTTGATCGCGCCCTGCCCCGGACATGCTCTGGGGCAGGGCCAATAATTGGGGGCATGAAATGCTTGCCTATGTCATCCGGCGACTGCTGATCGCCGTTCCGACGATCCTGTTGCTGATCGTCGCCAGTTTCTTTCTGATGCACTTCGCGCCCGGCGGGCCCTTCACCTCGGAGCGGCCGTTGCCGCCGCAGGTTCTGGCCAATATCGAGGCGCGCTACGGGCTGGACCAGCCGCTGTGGAAACAGCTGTGGGATTACCTGTACAACATCGTGGTGCATTTCGATTTCGGCCCGTCCTTCAAGTTCAAGGACCGCGACGTGAACGACATCATCGCGCAGGGCTTTCCGATTTCGCTGACCTACGGGATGCTGTCCTTCCTCGTGGCCACGCTGGTGGGCGTCAGTTTGGGCATCGCCGCCGCGATCCGCCACAACAGCTGGATCGATTATTTCGCCGTGGGTCTGGGCATCGCCGCCCAGGCGCTGCCGAACTTCATAATGGGTCCGATCCTGATCCTGACCTTCACCCTGTGGCTGGGCTGGCTGCCGGGCGGCGGCTGGAACGGGGGCCAGTGGCAATACCTGATCATGCCCGTCATCGCGCTTGCGACCTCGTACATGGGCTCGATCGCGCGGATCACGCGTTCGTCGATGCTCGAAGTTCTGAATTCGAACTTCATCCGCACCGCCCGGGCCAAGGGCCTGCCCACCCGCACCGTGATCTGGCGCCATGCGCTGAAACCCACGCTGCTGCCGGTGGTGTCCTATCTGGGGCCGGTCTTCGTCTATGTGCTGACCGGGTCGGTGTTTGTTGACATCTACTTCTCGACCGGTGGGCTGGGGCAGGCCTATGTGGGTTCGGCCTTGTCACGCGACTATGCTGTGCTGCTGGGGGTCACGATCCTCTATGGCGTTCTGACCGTTCTGGTGAACCTGCTGACCGACCTGGCTTATGCCTGGTTCGATCCGAAAATCCGTTACTGAGGGGGCTGGCAAATGCTTGGAAAATCTCAGAAAGCCGCCCATCTGGCCGAAGACATCACCGATTACACGGTCATTCAGGGACGTTCGCTTTGGCAGGACGCGCGGATGCGTTTTGTCCGCAACAAAGCCGCCATGGCCAGCGTGTTCATCCTGGGCCTGATCGTTTTGTTCACGATCATCGGGCCCTACTTTGCCGTCTGGAGCAACGAAGAAATCGACTGGAACGTCATGGGCGACGTGGCCGGCATGGGGATGCCGTCCATCGAGACAGGGCATTATTTCGGCGTCGACGATTTGGGGCGCGACCTGTACAGCCGGGTCATCCAGGCCACCACCACCTCGTTGCTGGTGGGTCTGATCGGGGCGGCCACCGCGCTGATCGTGGGCACGTGCTATGGCATCGCCGCCGGTTACATCGGCGGACGCGTCGACGGCGTGATGATGCGCTTCGTCGACATCCTGCTGGCTATTCCGGCCACGCTGGTCATCATCCTGCTGCTGGTCGTAGCGGGGCGGTCGTTCTTCATGCTGTTCATCGCGCTGGGTGCGGTGGGCTGGCTGACCATGGCGCGGATCGTGCGCGGCCAGACCCTGACCCTGAAAAACCGCGAGTTCATCGAGGCCGCCCGCGCCGCCGGTGTCAGCGAGTTCACCATCATGTACCGCCACATCCTGCCCAACCTGCTGGGCGTGGTGATCGTCTATGCCTCGCTGCTGGTGCCCGAGATGATCCTGACGGAAAGCTTCATCTCGTTCCTGGGGCTGGGGATCTCCGAGCCCTATACCTCGTTGGGTCGTCTGATCGCCGAGGGCGCCGGAACCATGGGTTACGGCACGTTGTGGCAACTGATGTACCCCCTGGCATTTTACGTCACAATCATCATAACGATGTTCTTCATCGGCGATGGCCTGCGTGACGCACTGGATCCGAAGGACCGCTGACATGAGCCTGCTTTCCGTAAAGAACCTGAGCGTTCAGTTCGACACGTCCGACGGGGTGGTCGAGGCCGTCAAGAACATCAGCTTTGACATCGCGCCGGGCGAATGCCTGGGCATCGTCGGCGAAAGCGGGTCAGGCAAAAGCCAGACCTTCATGGCCGCGATGGGGCTGCTGCCGCCGGCGGGCCGGGCCACCGGGTCGGTGCTGCTGAACGGGCAGGAAATTCTGAACCTGCCCGTGAACAAGCTGAACCAGATCCGCGGCGATGACGTGGGCATGATTTTTCAGGACCCGCTGACTGCCCTGACCCCGCATTTGCGGGTCGGCCAGCAGATGCGCGAAGTCTTGCAGGTGCACGAAGGCCTGCAGGGTTCGGCCGCGCGGCAACGGTGCCTGGAATGGCTGGACCGCGTGCGCATACCCGAGGCCGCGCGCCGTCTGGACCAGTTCCCGCACGAGCTGTCGGGCGGGATGCGCCAGCGGGTGATGATCGCCATGTCGATGCTGTGCAATCCCAAGCTGCTGATCGCCGACGAACCGACCACCGCGCTGGACGTGACCGTTCAGGCCGACATTCTGGATCTGATGGTGCGACTGCAAAAGGACGAAGGCACCGCCATCGCCCTGATCACGCATGACATGGGCGTCGTGGCCCGCATGTGCGACCGGGTGCAGGTCATGCGCCTCGGTGAGTTCGTCGAGGCCGGCGACACGCGCGAGATCTTTCACGCGCCCAAGCACGACTATACCCGCACCCTGATCGAGGCCATGCCCCGCATCGACGCGGGTGACGCGCCCAAGGCGGTGGAGACCGACGCGGCGCCGCTGCTGAAGGTCGATGACGTCAAGGTGCATTTCCCGATCCACGTTCCGGGCGGCATCTTTGGCCGCAAGGTGCCGTTGAAGGCGGTGAACGGCGTCAGCTTTGACATCCGCAAGGGTGAAACCCTGGGCGTGGTCGGTGAATCGGGCTGCGGCAAGTCCACCCTCGCCCGTGCCGTGCTGCAGCTGATCGAACCGAGCGCCGGCAATGTCAGCTGGCTGGGCCATCCGATCGTCGGGCTGAAACGGGCCGAGCTGAACAAGTACCGCAAGGATCTGCAGATCGTGTTCCAGGACCCGCTGGCCAGCCTGGACCCGCGAATGACGATCTCCGCCTCGATCGCGGAACCACTGAAAACCTATCGCCCCGACCTGACCGAGCGCGAGCGCAAGCAGATGGTCGCCGAGATGATGGAACGAGTCGGCCTGAACGCCAACATGATCAACCGCTACCCGCACGAGCTGTCGGGCGGTCAGAACCAGCGGGTGGGTATCGCACGGGCGATGATCAACAAGCCCAAGCTGATCATCTGCGACGAGGCGGTCTCGGCGCTGGACGTGTCGATCCAGGCGCAGATCGTGCAGCTGCTGAAGGAACTGCAGCAGGAGTTTGGCCTGTCGATGATCTTCATCAGCCACGACCTGTCGGTGGTGCGGGCGGTGTCGAACCGGATCATGGTTCTGTATCTGGGCCGCATCGTCGAACTGGGCGATGGCGAGGTGATCTGCTCGAACCCGGTACATCCCTACACGCAGTCGCTGATCTCGGCGGTGCCGATCCCGGACCCTGATGTCGAGCGCAGCCGCCAGCGACTGAAACTGCCGGGCGAGTTGCCCTCGCCCATGGATCCCAAGGCTGCGCTGCGGTTCCTGCCCAGCCGTCTGGCGGCGGGTCAGACCGACTATGTTCCCGCGCTCAGCGAGATTGCGCCCGGGCATTTCGTAGCCGAGCATGATCCGCTGGAAGCGATCATGGCGGGCGCTTGATCCTGTCCCCGAAGCCGGGCAGCCGGCTTCGGGGTGCTTGCCCGTTAGGGCAGAGTTATTGGGACTGGGTGTTTTGACTTTGCCATGACCAGATGGCACCCTTCGGTCGTTTTCGGCCTGTTTTTTCGGGCATCATTGATTGATCCGGTTTCGCAGCCTAAGAGGAAGCCCCGGATGCACCACGTCCACCGGCTAAGTTTTTGAATTTGAGAGGTCACATGTCACGCAAGGTCACCAAGGCGATTTTCCCTGTCGCAGGATTGGGCACCCGGTTTCTTCCGGCAACGAAATCCGTTCCGAAGGAAATCATGACGCTGGTTGACCGGCCTCTCGTTCAATATGCCATCGACGAAGCCCGCGCTGCGGGTATTACCGAGTTCATCTTCGTCACATCACGCGGGAAATCGGCGCTCGAAGACTATTTCGACCACAATCTCGTGCTGGAGCAGGAGCTGAAGGCCAAAGGCAAGGATGATTTGCTGGAGGTTCTCGAGAACACCAACATGGAAAGTGGTGCTATCGCCTATATCCGCCAACACAAGGCTCTGGGGCTGGGACACGCCGTCTGGTGCGCCCGCCGCCTGATCGGCGATGAACCCTTTGCGGTCATGCTGCCGGACGACGTTATTGCAGCCGACAAACCCTGCCTGCAGCAGATGGTTGAGGCTTATGAGGAAACCGGCGGCAACATGGTCGCCGCGATGGAGGTCGCACCCGAAAAAACCAGCTCGTACGGGATTCTGGACGCCGCCGACAGTTCCGGCAAGGTGATCCGCGCCCGCGGCATGGTCGAAAAGCCCAAAGCCGACGAGGCACCGTCGAACATGGCGGTGATCGGTCGATACATTCTGGGGCCATCGGTGCTGTACAACCTCAATCAGATGAAGAAAGGCAGCGGCGGAGAGATCCAGCTGACCGATGCCATCGCCGAAGACATCGGCAACGGTGTCCCGGTTTTCGGATACCGCTTTGATGGTCAACGCTTCGACTGCGGATCAAAAGCGGGCTTCCTGCAGGCTACCGTGGCCTTTGCCCTGGCCCGGAATGACCTGCGCGACGACCTGAGCGCCTATTTGAATGATATTGTTGCCACAGGTCGGGCCGCCCAATAAGCAGCGGTCCTTCACCCACCCTGTGATGACTGCGATAAAACGTCAGAAAATCAGCCGAAAAGCCCATTCGTCATGACCACCATCTATCCTGTCATTCTGTGCGGCGGCTCCGGAACCCGGCTTTGGCCGCTGTCCCGAAAAAGCTATCCCAAACAGTTCGTGCCTCTGGTCGGAAACAGCAGCCTGTTGCAGGACTGTGCGGACCGGATGCGAGGGCCCAAGGACGCACCGTACGCCAAGCCCCTGATACTCACCAATGAATCGTTCCGCTTCATCGTCACCGAGCAGCTTACCGCCATTGGTGTCGACCCCGGTCCGATCCTTATCGAGCCTGAGGGCCGCAACACGGCTCCGGCGGTCTTGGCGGCCGCGCTTTACCTGTCGAAGGTAGACCCGGATGCTTTGATGCTGGTGGCGCCGTCCGATCACGTCGTTCCCGACAAGTCCGCGTTCCACGCGGCGGTTTCGCAAGGTGTGACCGCCATCGAGAGGGACCGCCATCTGGTGACGTTCGGGATTACTCCGGACCGGCCGGAAACCGGATATGGATATCTGAAGCTCAGCGCTGCGCCCGACGCGACAGGTGCTGCGGTCGCATTGGACCATTTCGTTGAAAAGCCCGATCTGGATCGGGCCAAGGCCATGATCTCCGATGGCAGTTACCTGTGGAATTCCGGCATTTTCCTGTTTGCGGTGCGCGACATCATCGCTGCGTTCCAGGATCATGCACCCAACCTGTTGCCGCCGGTGCAGACTGCCGTCGAGGACGCGAAGGCCGATCTTGGCTTTCTGCGACTGGACGCATTGGCCTGGGGGAAAGTCGAAGACATTTCGATCGACTACGCGGTCATGGAACGGGCCAAAAACCTGAGCGTTGTTCCCTATGCCGCCGGCTGGTCGGATGTCGGCAGCTGGTCGGCCGTCCAGGAGCTGAGCAGCCCCGACGAAAACGGCGTTGCGACCACCGGTGAGGTGACGACGATCGACTGTAACAACGTGTTGATCCGGTCCGAGTCAGCCTCCCAAGAAGTCGTGGCCATGGGGCTCGAGAACATGATCGCTGTGGCCATGCCGGATGCCGTTCTGGTGGCCAGCATGGACAAGGCACAGGATGTCAAACAGGCCGTGGCCGCCCTGAAGGCCAAAGGGGCACCGCAGGCCGAAGCTCTGCCGGTCGACCATCGCCCCTGGGGCTGGTTCGAGAGCCTGGTCGTGGGCGAACGATTCCAGGTCAAACGGATTCACGTAAACCCCGGCGCGGCCCTGAGCCTGCAGTCCCACCACCACAGGTCCGAGCATTGGATCGTCGTAGAAGGTACCGCCAAGGTCACGATCGATGACGAGGTTCGTCTGGTCAGCGAAAACCAGTCTGTCTACATCCCCCTTGGCGCGGTTCACCGCATGGAAAACCCCGGCAAGGTGCCTATGGTCCTGATCGAGGTTCAGACCGGCGCCTACCTCGGAGAGGACGATATTATCCGGTACGAGGATGTCTACGCCCGCAACTGATCCTGGCTGAACACCGCGGCTCCGGTCGCCAACGGTTCACGCTTTGGGCGTACAGGTCAGAATCAGCTGACCGACCTCCATACTAAAAATATCCACAGCCGCCCCAAAAGGGCGGCTTTGTTTCGTATTTGGAAATCCACAAGTAACCAAATCCTTTTTGTGTCGTTCGCACGTGAAAGCGGGGATTCATCCCATCCGCGGCAGGGTGGCGCGCAGCGAATTCCGTGAATCGATGGCCCAAGGAGGATCCCGCCCGTGTCCCAAATCACCCCCCGTTTGAATCTGCCGTTTCTGCAACCCTCACAGGCGCAAAAACACGTCACCCACAACGAAGCGCTGCGGCAGCTGGACCTGATCGTGCAGCTGAGTGTTGTGGCTCTGGATGAAACCATTCCACCTGCGGAACTAGATCAAGGTGCCATCTACGGCTTGGGGGCCAGCCCGACAGGCGCCTGGGCGGGGAAGCCTGGGCAACTCGCGGCTTGGCTGGACAATGCTTGGGTCTTTGTCACTCCAGCAAACGGATGGCGCGTTTGGGACCAAGCCAACGCCGCGCTCAAGGTCTGGGACAACGGCGGATGGATCGATCCTCCGGTCAATACTGCGAACCTTGCCGGGGTCGGGGTCGCAACCGGATACGATCCGACCAACCGCCTGTCGGTTCGGGGTCCCGCCACATTGCTGAGCCACGACGGGAGCGGCCACCAGTTGAAGATCAACAAAGCGAGCGCGACTGACACGGCCTCACTCCTGTTTCAGTCCAACTGGACCGGCCACGCCGAGATGGGCCTTGCGGGCAGTACCGATTTTTCCATCAAGGTTTCACCGGACGGAGGCTCTTGGACCGAGGCGGTGCGCGTGGATGCCAAATCGGGAACGATCAGCGGCGCGGCCGTTCAAGCAAACCCTGAAGATGTAACACCCGGACGGCTGATGCGAGCCGACTACGGATATGGACCGGGCAACCTCGTGGGTCCGGTGACGCAGTCTGGCGGGACCCCGACCGGCGCAGTGATCGAACGCGGCGCAAATGCGAACGGCGAATTCGTTCGTTTCGCGGACGGAACCCAGATCTGCACCCTCGCGGCGAGTGCGGTGGCCTGTACCGCCGGCATGGGGCCACTGTTTGCAAGCGCCCAGAATACTTGGACTTTCCCCGCGCCTTTTGCTGTGGGCAGTACTCCGACCCTTAGCGGCAGCGGTAATGCTCTGGGACGGTTCATCAGCTTCGATTTGCCGACCGAAACGCAGGTAGCGTGGCAAGTTCTGTCGGCGGTGTCCGATCCGGCAACAATAAGCCCGACAGTCGCCGCCATCGGCCGCTGGTTCTAATCACCGAACGCACCCGGTCTTTGGGCCGGGTGCCTATTTGGCCCGCAGGTCGTCGGCCGATCGATCAAGGAACCAAGCATAGGTCTCGCGGATACCATCTTCGAGGCCTATGCGTGCCTTCCAGCCCATCTTGGCCAACCGGGAAACGTCCATCAGCTTGCGCATCGTGCCATCTGGCTTGGTGGTGTCCTGCGTGATCCGGCCGGTATATCCGGTGATCTTGGCGATCAGTGCGGCCAGCTCGGCAATTGAAACGTCCTGCCCGCAGCCCACGTTTATGTGGCTCAGCATGGGTTGCGTATTCGCCTGATACACGTCCTGCGGCAAATCCATTACGAACAGCGATGCCTCGGCCATGTCATCGACATGCAGGAATTCACGCCGCGGCTTGCCAGTTCCCCAAATCACCACCTCGTCCAGCCCGTCGCGTTTGGCTTCGTGGAAGCGGCGGATCAGTGCTGGCAGAACATGGCTGTTCTCAGGGTGGAAATTGTCGCCCGGCCCATAAAGGTTGGTCGGCATGACCGACCGGTAGTCGACCCCGTGCTGGCGATTGTAGCTTTCGCACAGCTTGATCCCGGCGATCTTGGCAACCGCATAGGGTTCGTTCGTCGGCTCCAAAACACCTGTCAGCAACGCGTCTTCGCGCATCGGCTGCGCTGCTTCACGCGGGTAGATGCAGGAACTGCCCAGCTGCAGAAGACGCCGTACGCCGGCCGCAAAAGCCTGATGGATCACGTTGCACTCAATCATCAGGTTTTCGTAAATGAAATCTGCAGGATACGTGTTGTTTGCGTGGATCCCCCCCACCTTGGCAGCGGCCAGGATCACTACGTCTGGGCGCTCGGCCTGCATGAAGGCGCGGACGGCCGCCTGATCCGTCAGATCCAATTCGGAATGGGTTCGGGTCACCAGTTCAAACGGCTCGCCATCGGCCTGGCGCGCCTTGAGCTGACGCAGGATTGCTCCACCCACCATGCCACGATGTCCGGCGATGTAGATCTTGCGCATTTCTGCCTCCTCAGCCGTTTTCCAGGCTGACCGGCAATTCGAATCCATGCTCTTTCAACAAGGCGTGGCGCTTGGCGGTTTTGAGGTCTTCCCGCACCATCTCTGCGCACATTTCCTGCACGGTCAGCTCCGGCTCCCATCCCAATTTGGCCTTGGCGTTCGACGGGTCGCCCAGCAGCGTCTCCACCTCGGCTGGGCGGAAATACTGCGGGTCGATCCGCATGATCACGTCGCCAGGTTTCAGCGCTGGGGCGTTGTCGCCGTCGATCGCCGTCACCGTAGCGACCTCGTCCACACCGCTGCCCGAAAACTCCAGGGTGAGCCCAAGCTCGGCCGCCGACCATTCGATGAATTGGCGCACGGAATACTGCTTGCCGGTGGCAATAACGAAATCCTCGGGCTTGTCCTGCTGCAGCATCATCCACTGCATCCGCACGTAGTCCTTGGCATGGCCCCAATCGCGCAGACTGTCGATATTCCCCATGTAAAGGCACTTCTCCAAGCCCTGGGCGATGTTGGCTAGACCACGCGTGATCTTGCGGGTGACAAAGGTTTCGCCGCGGCGCGGGCTTTCGTGATTGAACAGGATTCCGTTGCAGGCATACATCCCGTACGCCTCGCGGTAATTGACCGTGATCCAATACGAATACAGCTTGGCCACCGCGTAGGGCGAGCGGGGATAGAACGGAGTCGTTTCGCGCTGCGGAGTTTCCTGGACCAGCCCATAGAGTTCCGACGTTGACGCCTGATAGAACCGGGTCTTGTTTTCAAGTCCCAGGAACCGGATCGCCTCAAGCAGGCGCAGGGTGCCGATGGCATCGACATCCGCGGTATATTCCGGCGACTCGAAGCTGACGGCCACGTGAGATTGGGCACCCAGATTGTAGACTTCGTCGGGCTGAACCTCCTGGATGATGCGGGTCAGGTTCGAGGTATCGCTCAGATCACCGTAGTGCAGCCGCAGCTTCGGATCAGGCTCGTGGGGATCCTGATAGATGTGGTCAATCCGTTGGGTATTGAACGAGGATGCCCGACGCTTGATCCCGTGAACTTCATAGCCCTTTGCCAACAGAAATTCGGCCAGGTAAGACCCGTCCTGTCCTGTAACTCCAGTGATCAGCGCTTTTTTGGTCATCAGTTTGTTCCACCAGTTTCATGGACGCCCATTTGTCGCCCCAAAAACAGCAAGATGTCATGGAATGCAACCCGAGGCCACTGTCAGGCATTGAAACCGGCGGAAGTTTCTCCGAATGTGTGGCCGCCCGAGGTGGCATTGGTAACAAGGGAATTTGAATAATGCGTATTGCGATGATCGGCACCGGATATGTGGGTCTGGTGTCGGGTGTGTGCTTCTCGGATTTCGGCCATGACGTCATTTGCGTCGACAAGGCCGAAGCTAAGATCCAGATGCTGCGGGACGGAAAGGTTCCGATCTACGAACCGGGACTGGATGTTCTGATGGCCAAGAACGTGGCCGCCGGCCGGCTGAGCTTTACCACCGATCTGGCGAATGCAGTGAAAGGCGCGGATGCCGTCTTTATCGCCGTCGGGACACCAACCCGCCGCGGCGACGGCCATGCGGATCTGACCTATGTGATGGCAGCAGCCGAGGAAATCGCCCATGCCATGGATGGCTACACCGTGGTGGTGACCAAATCCACGGTCCCGGTCGGGACCAACCGCAAGGTTCAGGAAGTTGTCGCAGCAGCCAACCTCAAAGCCGACTTTGATGTCGCCTCGAACCCGGAATTCCTGCGCGAAGGCGCTGCGATCGACGATTTCATGCGCCCGGACCGCGTCGTTGTAGGGGTCGAGAACGACCGCGCCGCCGAGGTGATGGCCGAAATCTACCGCCCACTTTACCTGCGCGATTTTCCGATCCTGACGACGGATCTGGAAAGCGCCGAAATGATCAAATACGCGGCAAACGCCTTTCTCGCCACCAAGATCACGTTCATCAACGAAATCGCAGGCCTGTGCGAGCGGGTCGGTGGCGACGTCAAGGAAGTGGCGCGCGGCATCGGTCTGGATGGGCGCATCGGAAACAAGTTTCTGCATGCCGGCCCCGGCTACGGCGGATCATGTTTTCCCAAGGACACCGCGGCGCTTGCGCGGATCGGACAGGAACATGCCTTCCCCATGCAGATCACTGAAACCGTCATGCGCGTGAATGACGAGGTCAAAAAACGCATGATCGAAAAGATCCGCGAAGCCTGCGACGACAGTTTCAACGGCAAGACCGTGGCGGTTCTGGGGGTGACGTTCAAACCCAACACCGACGACATGCGCGACGCTCCATCACTGACCATCGTGCCCGCCCTGATCGGCGGCGGCGCCAAGGTTCGCGTGGTCGACCCTCAGGGCCGATCCGAGGGTGAGGCTCTGCTACCAGGTGTAGAGTGGGTCGAAGACCCGTATGCCGCAGCCAAGGACGCGGACGCAGTGGTGCTGTTGACCGAATGGAACGAGTTCCGCGCGCTGAACCTGACGCAGATGGCCGCTGAGATGAAATCTCCTCGCATGGTCGACCTGCGGAACATCTATTCACGCGACAAGGTCAAGAAATCCGGTTTCGAAACCTATGTCGGGGTTGGGCGCTAGGCGTCCAATCCCCTGGCGTTTGGGTTTCGAACCCGGCTCAATCATAGAGCGGAACGGTGGCCTTGGCCCCAGCTGCCAGCGCCTTGCCCAGATCGCGGCGCACCCGTTCGTACAGGGCAAGCGACTCGTCGGAAAACAGGGTGGCGGGCGGATCAACATGGATGAAATTTCCCTGCCGGTCCTCTCCGCGCGCGACCATCGCGTAGTCGCGGTCCGCCACCAACTGCTTCGCATTCGGGCTGATATAGCGGATGGCCATCCCGATACGCCGATCGTCCGACCGGTTCGGACCCGAGCCATGAATGGTCAGCCCGTGGTGCAGTGACATCTGCCCGGGCGCCAATTCGATATGGGTTTTGTCTTCCTCGGCCACTTCGACTGCAATCTCTTGCCCGCGCGACAACAGGTTGGTCTCGGAATAGGTGTCATTGTGCGGAAGAATGGGGTTCTTGTGGCTGCCCCGGACAAAATCCATGCAGCCGCTTTCCACGGTTGCCGGCGACAGGGCCAGCCAGGCCGTAACCTGATCCGGGGTCTCGCCCATCCCCCAATAGGTCAGGTCCTGATGCATGCCAACTGTCTGGACGGTGCGCGGCTCTTTGATGAAAAACTCGGCCGACCAGATCATGATGTCCGGACCCAAGACGCCTTGGACGGCATCCAGAATACGCGGATCCATGGCCAGTCGCGCCGCCAGCGGCATGACGAGGTGTGAATTCACGCGCTTGTAGGTATTCAGCGGCAGAGGCAGATCGGCGGCCATCCAGTCGCGTTCAATCTGTTCGAGTTCCGAGCGCACCTGCGCGGCCTCGTCAGCAGACAGGATATCCAGCGGAAACAGGAAGCCGTCTTCCCAGTATTGCGCTGCTTGCGATGGCGTCAGTTTGTGCCGGGTCAGGTCTTGGATGTCGGGCATGGGTGCACCTTTTCGGATCGGTTCATGCACAGCCTAGCCGAACCGGTCTTGCGACGAGAACGCAAAGCCTTGCCTGTCAGGATAAGTTCAGCTTAGCCTGATTGCCATGTCGACCCGCATCCCCTCTCTCAACTGGCTGCGCGTTTTCGAGGCCGCGGCCCGCACCGAAAGCTTTGCCCGTGCTGCCGCCCAACTAAACATGTCGGCCGCCGCCGTCAGCCAGCAGGTCAAGGCGCTGGAAACTCGTCTGGGGACGCCGCTGTTTCATCGCCATGCCCATGCCGTCACTTTGACCGAGGCCGGGCGGGCGTACCTGCCGGTCGTGCAGCAATCTCTGGTGATGCTGGAATCAGCCACTACTGGCCTGTTCGGCCAGACCCGGGACCAACGGCTGTATGTCCAATCCGTGTTGTTGTTCGCGCAAGGGGTGCTTGCGGCTGGCCTGACCCAGTTCCAAAAATCCCATCCTCAGATCAACCTGTCCCTGACGACCGGGAACCGGATCGCCGACTTCGCCAATCGTTTTACCGACCTGCAGATCGTGTTCGGCAACCCGACGCTGTTCGGGGCCGAAGGTGACATGCTGTTGACCGAGACCCTTTTTCCCGTGGCGCCACCGGACATTGCCGACCAGATCAGCACTCCGCTGGATCTGGCCCGGTTTCCGCTGATCGAGGTTTCGACCCACAGGGCCAGTTGGCCGCACGTGTTCGAAGCCCTGCGGCTGCCGACCGGGCAGGCTCAGTATTTCTTCGCGGACAACTCAGTGATGGCGGCCGAGCTGTCCGCGCAAGGGGTCGGGATCGCCCTGGCCCGCGCGCCCGCGTCTGACCGGATCATGCGGATGTCTGGCCTGGTGCCATGTCTGCCCGAGGTGGCCGTGCCGGGCCGAGACGCCTACCACCTGATCTACCCTTCACGGGCCACATTGCGGCCACCCGCGCGCGCGTTCCGTGAATGGTTGTTGGACTACAGCGCGGCAGCCCAAACCCGATAACGGCCCTGCCCGGTCACTTCGCGGATCAACCCACGTTCGGTGAACTTGTCGAGATTGCGCTGCACGGCTGCACGCGATGCCTGCGTCAACTCCTCGGCCAATGGCGCAGATACCATGGGCCATGCGGTCAGCACATCGATCAGGACCGGCGGCGTCCGCCCGCTGAGATCCGTGGTGGCCTCGCGTGCCCGGGCCTCCCACGCGCTGACGCGATCCAGATGCAGCAGCGCGGCCAAGGCTGCCTGCCCTGCCCCCCGAACCCAAGCGTTGAGTTTTTCCTCTGGCGTGCCGATGCCGCGCAGCGCCCCGGGGCCCGACAATGCCAAGGGCATGAACAGTGCCCCGCCCCGACCCATCGTGGCCGCATGCCGCGCAGCGATCACCGCTGCTTCGGTATCCTGTCCCATTCCCTGCGACAGCGCGCGCCACGCGTGAAAGGCAATGGCCGACTGCGTGACAGGGTGCAGGGCTTGTGCGCTGTCCATCACCTCGGCCAAGTCCGCGACCGCTTCTGGAACTTCGTCTATCCCCTGAGCCATCCGGTCCAGAAAGGCGGCCAGTCCCGATTGCCAGCCGCCGTCCGACGGCCCTGCGCCCGAAGTCAGTCGCCGAACCGCCCAACCCGCCCGAAACAATGCTTGCACATCGTCCCCGGTGGCTCCGATGCGCAATCCGGTCCACAGGGCAAGCCGATCAACACTGATCCGGTCACCGGTCCACCACCCCAGGTCGGATACGTCCATCAGGGCCAGCCGGTGGGTCCACCCCTTTGGACCACTGCGCAGCCGCTCGTCCAGCGCCCCGAAGGTCAAGGCCAGATCCGCCAATCCCTGCGCCACTTCAGCTTGGGCGGCGCGCCAGTCCCGTGGGTCGAACAAAGCGCCCCGATCGGCACGCGGACCCGGCGGCAACATGTCCTCGGGCGCCACTACATCTTCGGGCGGCAGAAACCAAAGGTCTTCGTCGTCCGGCGGGTCGACGTCATAGATACTGCGCGGACCGTCCATGACATCGTCCTCGTCGGGGTCCGGGTTCGTGGCCTTGGTCGTCATGCCAGCATTGTTCGGCCAATCGCACCGGTTCACAAGAGGTTTCGCGCAAGGCGGCTCAGCCGGCGAATGTCTGAGCCAGGTAATCCAGCTGCACGGTCAAATCGTTGTCCGGCCGGTTCCCCAACAGCATGTATCCGTACCCGTCGCGCGCCCACCGGGCCGTTGCAAGCCCGCTCAGGACTTCCTGTTTCAACGCTGCATTCGGCGCGCCATCGCCCTGACGGATCACACACAGCGCAAAGGGATTGCCATCAGCGTCGGCAAAAACGATCTGAACCAATGGTTTGCCCTTGAAGGACAAAACCTGCGCGGCCTTCAGTTCCAGCCCCGGCAAACCTTCAAGCGAATCCCGGTTCAGCGGGCGGCCCAGTTTCTCTTCGGCCAATGAGATCTGGGCGTCGACGAACGCCGGCGGGTATTCCAGCGTTGCAATCGAATCCGGCGTGTAAAGCGACTGGTACAAGGCCGCCTGTTCTGCCCATCCCATCGGCTGTGGGCGGGTCAGCCAAAAGGTCAGAGATACGGCCAACACGGCCGCGGCAGCCGCGACGCCCAACAGGCGCCAGGGCCCCGCCGAAGTCGGAATCCTGGGCGGCAGTTCAACTTGTGGCGCCGCGTCGGGAATGTCTCGGAACACCTCGCGAACCACCGGCGCGATCGGATCCAGATCCATCAGGCGCTGTTCCAGTTCCGGATCGTTCTCAACAGCGGCCTCGATGGCATCGCTTTCCTCAGACCCCAATGAGCCTTGCAGATAGGCTTTTAGCGTATCGTCGGAAAAGGTCATGAGTCCCTCCGTCGGTCGGACGCACCGGCATCCTGCGGCATCGCAGCTTGCAGTTTCTTGCGGGCATTGGAAAGCCGGCTCATGATCGTACCAATCGGAACCTCCAGCAACGCGGCGGCCTCGCGATAGCTGTAGCCCTCGACAAAGACCAGCATGACCGTTTCGCGTTGCGCCTCGGGCAGTTGCATCACCTGTGTAAACACTTCCCGCGCAAAAATATTCATTTCGGCGTCGGTACCCGGCGCGATCAATTCGGCGTCCGGCGTTGCGGCCAACCCCTGGGACTTGCGCACGGTCCGCGCCCGCAGCTCGTTTAACCAGATCGACCGGCAGATCGTCATCAGCCACGAATCCAACCGATCAGTATGCGTAACCTGATGGCTGCGCTCCAACGCGCGCAGGCAAGTGGCCTGGGTCAAGTCGTCGGCAACATCCTGCGCCCCCGACAGAGCCAGCGCAAACCGCCAGACGCGTCTGGAATACGCCCCAATCGCCTGACGCACGGCCTGTTCCGAACTGTTGAGGTCATCACTGGGCACTTGGTCGATCCATGTTTCGGCACGCATCCCGCGACGCCAGAACTGGCACAGACAGAGAAGAATTGAAAACGCTTTCTTTCCGGTCGCTTGGCGTCAGCGTCCGACCGCCTCCTCGGACGCTCGCTTGGCAGCCACCAGTGCCAACAATTGGTCCTTGGTTCGTCCGATATGCGCGGACAGAAGCGCACAGGCCTGCTCGACCTGCCCATCCCGGGCAAGGCGCAGCAATTCGCGATGCTCTTTACGGGCCGGTTCGCGTTGTTGCATCACACTGAGATGCATTCGGACATAACGATCCGACTGAAGGCTCACGCGGTGCAGCAGCTCGTTGGTCAGGCTTCGGTTCGCGGCCGCGTAGAGGGCCGAGTGGTACTGATAGTTCAGCGCGCCCCACCGGCTGACGTCATTGGCGTCGTACGAGGCCTCCATCTGCTCCAGCAGGTGTTCGCAGCGCGCAAAGTCAGACCCGGTCATCTGCGGAATTGCCCAGCGGAACAGGTCGGTCTCCAACAGCGACCGCAGGTCGAAGATCTCGCCGATCTCGGACAGAGAATGGCGCGTGACCCGCGCCCCGCGGTTGTTCGTCAGCTGAACCAGACCTTCGGCATCAAGCTGTTTCAGCGCCTCGCGCACCGGCATGCGCGACACGTCATAGTCTTCGGCCAATGCCTCTTGACGGATGGTCTCGCCTTCCGCCAGATCACCGCTGAGAATGCGTTCACGCAAGTCGGACGCAATTGCATCGGGAAGGCTTTGACGGGTGATTGCGCGTTTTGCTGCCAAGGATCTGTCCGCATTTGCATTTTGGATACAAATATCCGCCCCGAGGCGCTTTTCCAACCGCCTATCGGGTTGAACAGGGCTAGGGTTCCCCGCTACCCCTTTGGCAACCGAGATCAAACCCAGGAACGGAACATGAGCGAAACGGTACGGCTGACGCCTAAAGAAATGACCGATCTGAGCCTGAAGGTTCTGTCCCATGTGGGTTATGGCCCCGACCACGCGCGGGCGATCGCGGAACTGCTGACCACCTGCCAAATGGACGATTGCCAGTCGCACGGTCTGTTTCGTCTGTTCATGTGCGCCCAGACCATGCAGGCGGGCAAGATCGACGGCCATGCGCAGCCCCAGGTCGCCGCCTCGGACAATGCCATCGTCCGTGTTGACGCGCAGGGCGGCATGTCGTTGCTGGCGTTCCAGAAAGGCCTGCCGCATCTGGTCGAGAAGACCCGCACCCACGGGATCGCGGCCATGGCGATCAACCGCTGTTTTCATTTCTCGGCCCTGTGGCCCGAGGTCGAGGCCCTGTCGGCCCAAGGGCTTGCAGCCATGGCGATGGTGCCCAGCCATTCCTGGGTGGCCCCTGCGGGGGGCACGCGCGGCAGCCTGGGCACCAACCCGCTGGCCTTCAGCTGGCCCCGCATGGGCAAGGACCCGTTCACCTTCGATTTCGCCACCAGCGCCTTCGCCCGCGGCGAGATCGAGCTGTACAAGCGCGCGGGCAAACCTCTGCCCGAAGGCGTGGCGATCGACAAGGACGGCAACCCCACGACCGACCCGCAAGCGGCGCTGGACGGCGCGATGCTGACCTTCGGCGGCTACAAGGGCTCGGCCATGTCGATCATGATCGAGCTTATGGCCGGCCCGCTGATCGACGACCTGACCAGCCTGGAGAGCATGGAGTTCGCCCAAGGCACGGGCGGCGCGCCTTACCACGGCGACATCATCATCGCCTTCGACCCCGACCAGTTCAGCGGCGGGCGGCGACAGGCCAACGACGCGCGGGCCGAGCGCCTGTTCGCCAATATCCTCGATCAGGGCGCGCGCCTGCCGTCACAGCGCCGCTTTGCCGCCCGCGCGCGCAACACCGCCCGGGGATATGCCGAAGTATCCGCGCAACTGCACCGCGACCTGCTGGCCCTTCTGGACTAGGCACCCCAAGTGTCGCGCAGGCGGTAACCTTGCGGCCATGGGTCGTCGGGGTCCAGCATGTGCTGGTGGATGCCGGTGATCCATCCGCGGCCCGAGATCTCGGGCAGGATGGCAGGATGGTCTCCCACCTGGGTCGCGCCCAGTATCCGGCCGGTGAAGCGCGAGCCGATGATCGACACCGCCTCAAAGCTCTGGCCCGGCCGCATCTGCCCACGCGCGGCCATCAGCGCCATGCGGGCCGAAACGGCGGTGCCGGTGGGCGAGCGGTCGACCTTGCCGGGCTGGATCGCCACCGCGGATCGGCCGGTCAGGCCGGTTTCGGTTTCAGTCAACGGTCCGCAGAACGCGCAGAACGAGATGTGGTTCCAATCCGGGTTTTCGGGATGCGCAAAGCCCAGCTGCGCATTGGCGGCGTCGGTGATCGCCACCCCCAGGCGGGCGATGTCGGCGGCCTCGTCCTCGGTGATGCGCAGCCCCAGCGCCGCGGCGTCGACCACCACGAAACTGTCCCCGCCATAGGCGGTGTCCACCGTCAGGGTCCCCAGCCCTGCGACTTCGAGCGGCGCGGCGAGGCGGTCGGCAAAGCTGGGCAGGTTCTGGACGTAGATCCGTTCGGCCTTGCCGTTGCGGCATTCGGCCCGCACCCGCACCAGCCCGCCCGGCGCTTCGAGCGTCAGGTGGGTTTCCGGCTCGGTCATCGGCAGGATGCCCCCGTCCAGCAGCACCGTCGCCACGCAGATCGAGTTCGATCCGGACATGGGCGGGGTGTCCTCGGGCTCCATGATGATGAAGGCGGCGTCGGCTTCGGGGTGTTTGGGCGGCACCAGCAGGTTGACATGGCGGAACACTCCGCCGCGCGGCTCGTTCAGCACGAAATTGCGCAGGGTCTGGTCGCGGGCGATGAAGCTGCGTTGCTCCCAGATCGTGTCGCCCGGCGGCGGGGTGACACCGCCGACGATGACGTCGCCGACCTCGCCCTCGGCATGGGCCGAGATCACGTGGATGGTCTTGCTGCTGCGCATCCCCCGCTCAGAACCGGGTGGCGGCGAAGGGGTCGACCGGGATGGCCGGATCGGTGCCGTCGACCAGTGCGCCCACCAGTTCGGCGGTGCCGGCCGACTGGGTCAGGCCCAGATGGCCGTGCCCGAAAGCATAGACGAGGTTCGGCGATTTCGAAGACCGCCCGATCACCGGAATGCTGTCGGGCAGCGAGGGGCGGAACCCCATCCACTGCGTCCCGCCTTCGGTCTTCAACCCCGGCAGGAACTGGCGCGCCTTGTTCAGCAAGGTATCGCCGCGTTTGAAATTGGGCGGCAGGTCAAGCCCGCCCAGTTCGACCGCACCACCGATGCGCACACCACCGTTGATCTTGCTGGCCACGAAGGCATGACGCGAGAACGCCAGGTGCAGCCGCAGGTCGAACGCGCCCGGCGGCAGGGTCGTGTTGTAGCCCCGCTCGGTTTCGAGCGGGATCAGATCGCCCACCGTTCGGGTGAGGTTGTGCGACCACGCGCCCGCGGCCACGACCACCTTGCTGGCATCCGCCGCACCCTGGTCGAAGCGCACCCAGACGCCCGTGTCCGACAGCTCCAGCGCGCGTACGGGGCGCGTTTCGATCACCCCGCCACGGTCGCGAAACACCTGTGCCAGATGCTCGACCCAGCGTTTGGGATCGACGGTATTCCACCAGTGTGGCGTGAACCCGGCATGGGTAAAACGCGGGCTGAGCCCGGGCTGGATCTCGGCGATCGCTTCGGGGCTTTCCAGCAGATCGAAGGCGATGCCATGCCGGCGACGCAACTCCCACGTGGGCAAGGCGGCGCGGAACTCGGCCGCGCTTTCGTACAACTGCAACTGCCCGTCGCGCTGCATCATCGCCTCGCCACCCGTATCGGCGATCTGCCGTTCGGTCGCGGCCTGGCACAGGCGCATCAGGTTGGCCTGCGCGGCGACCAGCGCCTGGTACCGGCTGGGGCGGCTGGCCCGCCAGAACCGCCACATCCACGGCGCGATCTGCAGGGCATAGGCGGGCGGGATCGACAGCGGCCCCAACGGATCGAGCAGCCATTTCGGGGCCTTTTTCATGATCCCCGGCGTGGCCAGAGGTTCGACCTCAGGGAAGGCGAACGCCCCGGCATTTCCCGCCGAACTGCCCGCGGCCACGCCTTCGCGGTCCAGTATCTGAACCGTGTAACCCCGACGCTGCAATTCCAGCGCCGCGCTGATACCAACGACGCCGGCACCTATGACGATGACATCTTTCTTCATGTGATCTCTATACCCGAACGGAATGGATCGGCGGGATCAAAAATCAAACGGCTTTCGGCCATCACGAAAGCCTGACCGGTGATCGAGGGGATCACCCCGCCGTTCGGACCCGGCTGATAGGACAGCCGATAGGGGCTGCCGATGACGCTAGCCTGCACGATTTCTTCACCCGGCGCCAAGCGCCCGTCGGCCGCCAGACAGGCCAACCGCGCCGAACTGCCCGTGCCGCAGGGCGAGCGGTCATAGGCGTCATCGGGGCACAGAACGAAGTTTCGGCTGTGCACGTCAGGGTCCGGCGCGGCCTCCTGAAAGATCACATGATCGATCGGCTCGCCCGCTTCGCCGCCCACGCCCTGCGCGACCGAGGCCTGTCGAATGGCGACGCCCAGATCGGTCAGTTGCCGGATATTCGCGGGCTCGACCGGCACCGGGCTGGGATCGACGATAAAGAACCAATTGCCGCCATAGGCCACATCACCTGTCACCGGCCCGAAATCCGGAACCTCGATCGTCACGGCCTGATGCACCCGCCGGCTTTCGATGTTGGTTACTGTCACTGTGTTGGGATCTTGCAGCTCCACCGAGACCACCCCTGCGGGCGTTTCGATCCGGTGGATGCCAACACCGATCCGCCCCAGATGAGCCAGCGTCACGGTCAACCCGATCGTGCCATGCCCGCACATGCCAAGCACCGCATCCACGTCGAAATAGATCACCCCGGTCACGCAGGACGGATCGACTGGAGGCACCAGCAGCGCCCCCACCATAGCTGGTTGACCGCGCGGCTCCAGCATGATCGAGCGCCAGAACCGGCGGTGCTGGGTCGCCAAAAGCCCTGCGCGCTCGGACAGAGGACCGCTGCCCAGATCGGGCGCGCCGTCCAGAATCACGCGCGTGGGCTCTCCGCCGGTATGGCTGTCGATCACATGCACGTGGCAATCACCCCGCCTTGCTTTGACCAGTCTGCAAACCAGGCGCGGAACAAGCCGTACTGCTGTTCGCAATAGTTGCGCTGCGCATCGGTCAGCGCGTCAGTTTCGTTGAAGTGCAAGCGGTATTCATCCTCGCCGTTCAGCACCAGAAGGCGCTTGTAGTACAGAACCAGATCAGGGCCTTCATCGAAACTGGACAGCACGTGGATGGCCTCTGTCAACTCCTGCGCGCGCTGGCGGGCCTCGGTATTGCCAGTAGCCGCTTTTTTCGACAAAGCGGTCAGCAGCAGAACCTCTTTGGGCAGTACGTTGCCGATGCCGGTGATCGCGCCAGTTGCGCCACAATTGACGATGCCATGATAGACCGCCGTATCGACCCCCACCATCAGCGTCACCTGGTCATCGCGGCTGGTGATGTTCTCAGCCGCATAGCGTAGATCGTCCTTGCCACCGAATTCCTTGAAGCCCACCAGATTGGAGTGCTCGGCCCGTAGCGCAAAGAAGAGGTCGGCGCGGGTGGCGAACCCGTAATACGGACTGTTGTAGATGACCGCCGGAATACCCGGTGCCGCCGACAGGATGGCCTTGAAATGGTTGCGCTGCGCCGTGACGGAACTGCCACGCGACAGGACCCGCGGGATAACCATCAGCCCCGCTGCACCTACCTTTTGCGCATGCGCTGCATGCCCTACGGCGGATTGCGTGTTGACCGCCCCGGTGCCAACCACCACGGGCACGCCCGCGCCGATCAACCGCTCGACCCCTTCCATCCGCTGTGCGTCGGTCAGCAGCGGCCAGTCGCCCATCGACCCGCAATAGACCACCGCAGACATGCCCGCCTCGATCATCTGCTGACCCTTTCGCACCAAGGCGTCAAAGTCGGGCTGACGGTCGGGCGTACAAGGGGTCATGAGCGCGGGCATGGTGCCGGTAAAGACGTCGGGTGACATGTGGCCGATCCTTTCCAAGTTGCCCGCGTCCATCGCCGGGCGGTCAGATTTCCTGTCTCAACCCCGCAGTATCGGATTTTGTATCCAAAATCCATAGGATTCGTCTGGCAAAAGGAAAACGCGCCAGGCAGAGGGCCCGGCGCGTTTACATTTTCCAATTGAACAACGGTTCAGCGCAACCGCATCCCGCTTTCCGGGTCAAACAGCATGGCGCGTTCGGGCCGAACCGAGATTCCGATCCGTTCGCCCGTTTTGCTGCGCTGGTCGTCCCGCTCTTCGACGATCAGCTTGTCGCCGTTGGGCGTCAGCAAATAACTGTAGGAGACGCCGCCAAGCGCCTCGGTCAGATCGACAGTACAGGTGTCGCCGGATCGATCCACGGCAATATGTTCCGGACGGATCCCCAGGATCACCTTCCTGGCATCGGTCGGCACGCCATTGGTGACGGGGATCGAGTCCGTCAGAGCGGGGTGACGCACCGTTCCATCAACGACATCGCATTCCAGAAAGTTCATTGCGGGCGAGCCGATGAACCCCGCCACGAACCGGTTGTCGGGGTCGCGATACAGATCCATCGGAGCGCCGACCTGCTCGATCCGACCATCGCGCAGCACTACGATCTTGTCGGCCATGGTCATCGCCTCGACCTGGTCGTGGGTGACGTAGATCATCGTCGCGCCGATCTCCTGGTGCAGTCGGGCGATTTCGACCCGCATTTCTACGCGCAACTCGGCATCGAGGTTCGACAGCGGCTCGTCAAACAAGAAAACCTCGGGGCCGCGGACGATGGCCCGGCCGATGGCGACCCGCTGACGCTGCCCCCCCGACAAAGCCTTGGGCTTGCGCTTGAGATACTGGTCCAGTTTCAGGATTTCCGACGCTTCGGCCACCTTCTTGTCGATCTCGGCCTTGGGCACACCGTTCATGCGCAGACCAAAGCCCATGTTCTCGGCCACGGACATGTGCGGATACAAGGCATAGGTCTGGAACACCATCGCGACACCGCGCTTGGCCGGGTCCATGTGGGTCACATCGCGCTGACCGATACGGATTTCGCCCTCGGTGGTTTCCTCCAGCCCGGCGATCATCCGCAACAGGGTGGATTTGCCACAGCCCGACGGCCCGACGAAAACGCAGAACTCGCCGTCCTCGATTTCCAGATCAATGCCGTGAATGACCTGGGTCTGGCCATAACGCTTGATTGCGCCCTTCAGGGTAACGCCTGTCATGATGCTTGCATCCTGTCCTTGCGGCCCTCGGGGAACCGCCATGCTTCGGCTTCAGCCCCGATCTGGTCGGCCGATCGCCGAACCCGAGGGACCCATTTCTTCAACTGGTCGAAATCCATGCGCTGGGTCGATCCGGTAATCGAGATCGCCCCCAGCACCCGCCCGCCCGATGTCAGGATCGGACAGGCCACGCAGATGATGCCGGGCTCGTGCTCTTCATCATCCATGGCGAACCCCCGTTCGCGGATCCGGGCCAAATCCGCCCGCAGCACCTCCTCCGAGGTCAGCGTCTTGTCGGTAAAGCGGTGAAAGCTTTGCTGCGAGATCGCCTTGTCCAGCCGGTCATCATCCAGAAAGGCGAGCATCGCCTTTCCCACACCGGTGCAATAAGCCGGGCCAACTTTTCCGGCCTCGGAATACATTTCGACCGGGTTCTTGGCATTGCGCTTGTCCACATACAGAACTTGGCTCGAATCCAGCTGCGCGAGGTGCACCGTCTCGCCGGTTTCCAGGCTGAGCGCATCCAGGATCGGCCGCGCGATCGGCGCGAGCGAGCTTTGCGTCCAGGCCGAATGCGCCAGCCGCACCAGCCGCAGGCCGGGCGAATAGGTCTGCCGGTCTGGGTCGTAAGACAACATGCCCTGATTGGTCAGCGACTGCAGAAACCGGTACAGGGACGCCTTGGGAAAGCTGCTGCTTTCCAGCAATTCGGCAAACCGCACAGGCCGGCCGAACGCCGCGACCTGTTCCAGCACGTCACATGCCTTGCCGATGGTTCCGTCACCTGCCACGGGTCTGATTTCTCCTCCACTTCCCCTTGCGGACGGGCCGCGAGGGTATTGACAAGCCTAGCCGATTCGATGTGTAGTTTTCAATATATAAAACTTGGTTTCACTATTTGGAACCACAAAATGGAAGCTAAGGGAGGAAACCATGCATTCCATGTTCAAGCGCACTGCGGCGGCTCTGGCGGCCAGTGTGGCACTTGCAGCGCCCGTTTCGGCAGAACTGACCGGCGAGCTGCGAATCTTCCTCGACACATCGAATCCGGCGCCGCGCGCGACGATGGAAGCGATGATCGAGCGTTTCGCGGCACAGCACCCGGGTCTGGAGATCGAGACCACGGTCATCGACCGTGAGGCGTACAAGACCCAGATCCGCAACTTCCTGACGGCGGACACGCCCGACGTCGCGACCTGGTACGCGGCCAACCGCATGAAACCTTATGTCGAGGCCGGACTGTTCGAAGATGTATCGGACCTGTGGGCCGAGCCGGAAATCGCCGAAAACCTGGCCTCGACCAAGGGCGCGATGACCATCGACGGCAAGCAGTGGGGCGTGCCCTACACCTACTATCAGTGGGGCGTCTACTACCGCAAAGACATCTTTGACGAGCTGGGCCTGTCCGAGCCGACCACCTGGGAAGAAGAGCTGGCCAACTGCCAGAAGATCGTCGACTCGGGTCGCGCCTGCTATACCATCGGCACCAAGTTCCTGTGGACTGCTGGCGGCTGGTTCGACTACCTGAACATGCGCACCAACGGCTTCGACTTCCACCAGCAACTGGCCAATGGTGAAGTCAGCTGGGAAGACGACCGGGTCAAGCAGACCTTCGCCAACTGGAAGCAGCTGATCGACATGGGTGCGTTCATCGACAACCACCAGACCTACAGCTGGCAAGAGGCCCTGCCCTTCATGGTTCAGGGTGATGCAGCGGCCTATCTGATGGGCAACTTCGCGGTGGCTCCGCTGCGCGAGGCCGGTCTGACAGACGACCAGTTGGACTTCTACCAGTTCGTCGCGATCAACCCCGATGTCGAGCTGGCCGAAGATGCGCCGACCGACACGTTCCACATCCCGGCCAACGCGTCGAACAAAGAAGCCGCGCGCGAGTTCCTGCGTTTTGTCGTTTCGGCTGACGAGCAGACCGAAATCAACAACGGCAAGAACCTCGGACAACTGCCCGTCAACGCCAAATCCTCGGTGGACGACGACAAGTTCCTGCAGGAAGGCTTCAAGATGCTGTCGACCAACAGCCCCGGCGGCGTCGCCCAGTTCTGGGACCGCGACGCACCGGCGGAAATGGCCAAAGTGTCGATGGAAGGCTTCCAGGAATTCATGGTCAAGCCGGACAACCTGGACAGCATCCTGGCCAAGCTGGAACGCGCACGTCAGCGCATCTACGACAACTGATCGGGTGGTGGCCGGGGCAACCCCGGCCACACCATAGCCAAACGCAGGACGGGCACGATCCCGTCCTGCCCATTCCAAACCGGGATTGCCCATGACCGCTGTCGACGCCACCGAACACGAAAGCTGGTTCCACAGAAATCAGCAACGTATCGCACCCTGGCTGTTTCTGGCTCCGGGCGTGCTGTTCTTCATGGTCTACGTGATCATCCCCGTATTCCAGTCCTTCAACCTGTCGCTTTACGAATGGGACGGGCTGGGCGCGGCCGAATATGTCGGTATGCGCAACTATGAGGACCTGTATTGGGAATGGGTCGATCGTGACGCCTTCTATGTCTCGCTGAAGAACAACCTGATCTGGCTGATCATGTACCTGCTGGCAATCCCGGCAGGCCTGTTCATCGCGCTGTTCCTCAACCAGACGGTCTGGGGAATCCGGTTGTACAAATCCCTGTTCTTCTTTCCCTTCGTCATCAGCCAGGTCGTTGTCGGGCTGGTCTTCACCTGGTTCTACGACCCCACTTTCGGGCTGCTGAACGAGCTTTTGGGCTTGGTCGGGTTGGGTCCGCTGAACGTCCTGGGTGACGAACGCTTCGTAACCTACGGCATCATTTTCGCGGGCCTCTGGCCGCAGACCGCCTATTGCATGATCCTGTATCTGACCGGCCTGAACGCCGTGGACCCCGAACAGATCGAGGCCGGCCGGCTGGACGGCGCCAAGGGCGGGCGGATGCTGTGGCATATCATCCTGCCGCAGCTGCGCCCGGCGACCTTCATCGCCTTCGTGGTGACCATCATCGGCGCGCTGCGCTCGTTCGACCTGATCTCGATCATGACACAGGGCGGGCCGTTCGGGTCAAGCCGCGTGCTGGCCTATTACATGTTCGAAGTCGCCCTGTCGGAGTACGGGTTCCGCATGGGCTATGGCGCGGCCATCGCCGTGATCCTGTTCCTGATCATGCTGTGCTTCATCGCCTACTTCCTGTGGTCGATGTACCGCGAAGAAAAGGGGCACTGAGATGTTTCCCAAACCGATCGAAAAACAACCCCGCGCGGCGCAGATTTCCTATCAGGCGATGCTGCCGGTCGCTCTTCTGCTGTGGCTCGGCCCGCTGCTGGCGGTGGCCCTGTTTTCCATCAAGCCCGAGGCGGATTTCACCAACGCCAACTACTGGGGCCTGCCCTCCAGCTTTGAAGGCGCACGGAATTATGGTCAGGTGTTCTTCAACTCGGACATGCCGCGCTATCTGCTGAACTCGTTCCTGATCACGGTTCCCACGGTGATCGGCGCGGTGGCGCTCAGCTGCATGACCGGGTTCGCGCTGGGGATTTACAAGTTCAAGTCGAACCTGTGGATTTTCTTCATGTTCGTGGCCGGCAACTTCGTACCCTTCCAGATCCTGATGGTGCCGGTGCGCGACCTGACGCTGGACTTGGGGCTCTACAATACGAAAACCGGGCTGGTACTGTTCCACATTGCGTTCCAGACGGGGTTCTGCACCCTGTTCATGCGCAACTTCATCCGCGCCCTGCCCTTTGAGTTGATCGAGGCCGCCCGGGTCGAGGGCATCAGCGAATGGCGCATCTTCTGGTACGTGGTCCTGCCGCTGATGAAACCCGCAATCGCCGCGCTCAGCGTTCTGATCTTCACCTTCATCTGGAATGACTATTTCTGGGCCGTCGTGCTGACCCAGGGGGCCGAGAGCCAACCCGTCACCGCCGGCATCACCAGCTTCAACGCGCAGTTCCGCGCAGCGTATCACTTGATGAGTGCCGGCTCGATCGTCGCGGCCCTGCCGCCGGTGGCCATGTTCTTTCTGATGCAGAAACACTTCATCGCGGGTCTGACCCTCGGTGCCGTAAAATAACGCCTAGTCAAGGTTTACAGTCATGACCAAGATCACCTTCATCGGTGCAGGTTCCACGATTTTCATGCAAAATATCGTGGGCGATGCCCTGCTGACCCCGTCGCTGGCCGACAGCCATTTTGCCCTGATGGACATCGACCCCGAGCGTCTGGCCGAGAGCGAAAGCGTCGCGCGCGCCATGATCCGCTCGGTCGGGACCGGCGCGACCGTGTCCACCCATACCGACCGCCGCGCGGCGCTGGACGGGGCCGATTTCGTCATCACCGCCTTCCAGATCGGCGGCTACAAACCCTGCACCGTCACCGATTTCGAGATCCCCAAGCAATATGGCCTGCGCCAGACCATCGCCGACACGCTGGGCGTGGGCGGCATCATGCGCGGCCTGCGCACCGTGCCCGTCCTGTGGGATGTGGCCCGGGACATGGCGCAGCTGTGCCCGAATGCCACGCTGCTGCAATACGTCAACCCGATGGCCATCAACACCTGGGCGCTGGCCGAACGTTTCCCGGCACTGAAACATGTTGGGCTGTGCCACTCGGTCCAGAACACGGTCGAGGAGCTGGCCCATGACCTGGACCTGCCCAAGGATGAAATCCGCTATCGCGTTGCGGGCGTGAACCATGTGGCGTTTTTCCTGCGGCTGGAACATCAGGGCCGCGACCTGTATCCGGCGCTGCGCCTTGGCTATCACGCGGGCCAATTGCCCAAGGCGCCGCTGCTGATGCCGCGCTGTCCGAACAAGGTGCGGTACGAGGTGATGGATCACCTGGGCTATTTCTGCACCGAAAGCTCGGAACACCTGGCCGAGTATGTCCCGTGGTTCATCAAGGACGGGCGTCAGGACTTGATCGACCAGTTCCAGATCCCGCTGGACGAATACCCCACCCGTTGCGAGGAGCAGGTCGCGAATTGGAAGGAACAGGCCAAGACCCTGATCGACGGGCGCGACATCGAAGTGATCCGCAGCCACGAATTCGCCGCCGACCTTATGAACGCAATCGTCACCGACACGCCCTATGTCGCCTATGGCAACCTGCCCAATACCGGGCAGATCCCGCAGCTGCCGCTGGGCGCGGCGGTCGAAACGCCCTGTCTGGTCGACAGCAACGGCGTGCAGCCCTCGGTCGTGACCGGCATCCCGCCGCAGCTGGTCGCCCTGATGCGCAGCCAGATCAACGTGCAGGAACTGACCGTGCGCGCCCTGGTCGAGGAAAACCCCGAACACATCTACCACGCCGCCATGATGGACCCGCACACCGCCGCCGAACTGGACCTGCGCCAGATCCGCAGCCTGGTAAGTGACCTGCTGACCGCCCATGCCGACTGGCTGCCGGATTGGTGCCGTCCGGCCCGCGCGGCCTGATCATCCGGCAAACACACAAGAAAACCACGACCCAATACGAAAAAGAAACAAAGACATGAAGAAACGCCGCTCACAGCACTGGTACGGCAAGCTCGACAAGGACGGGTTCATCCATCGGTCGTGGATGAAGAACCAGGGCTTTCCCGATCATGCGTTCGACGGACGCCCGATCATCGGCATCTGCAACACATGGTCGGAACTGACGCCGTGCAACTCGGGCCTGCGCGACCTCGCCGAAGGCGTCAAGCGCGGCGTGTGGGAGGCCGGAGGCTTTCCGGTCGAATTCCCGGTGATGTCGCTGGGCGAAACCCAGATGAAGCCCACCGCCATGCTGTTCCGCAACCTGCTGGCCATGGATGTCGAGGAATCGATCCGCGCCTATGGCATTGACGGCGTGGTGCTGCTGGGCGGCTGCGACAAGACCACGCCCGGCCAGCTGATGGGCGCGGCCTCGGTCGATCTGCCCACCATCGTGGTCAGCTCGGGGCCGATGCTGAACGGCAAGTATCGCGGTCAGGATATCGGCTCGGGCACCGATGTCTGGAAGTTCTCGGAAGCCGTGCGCGCCGGAGAGATGACCTTGCAGGATTTCATGAACGCCGAATCCGGCATGAGCCGGTCCAAGGGCGTGTGCATGACCATGGGCACGGCCTCGACCATGGCGTCGCTGGTCGAGGCGATGGGCATGAGCCTGCCCACAAACGCCGCCCTGCCCGCCGTCGATGCCCGCCGGATGGCGCTGGCGCACATGACCGGCAAACGCATCGTCGAAATGGTGGACGAGGACCTCAAACCCTCGGACATCCTGACCAAGGCGGCGTTTGAGAACGCCATTCTGGCCAATGCCGCGGTGGGTGGGTCCACCAACGCCGTGGTGCACCTGCTGGCGCTGGCCGGCCGGGTGGGCGTGGACCTGACCCTGCAGGATTTCGAGATCGGCTCGGACATTCCGCTGCTGGTCAACTGCATGCCCTCGGGAAAATACCTGATGGAAGATTTCTGCTATGCCGGCGGGATGCCGGTGGTCCTGTCCGAGCTGAAATCGCATCTGCGCCCGGCCCGCACCGTTCTGAACAAGGACATCTCGGCCCACTATGAGGGCGCGGAATGCTTCAACCGTGACGTGATCCACGCCTTTGACGATCCGGTGAAACCGGCCGCCGGGCTGCGCGTTCTGCGCGGCAACCTGGCGCCGAACGGGGCCATCGTGAAACCCTCGGCCGCCACAGACAGCCTGCTGGAGACGGAAGGTGAGGCCTATGTCTTCGACAGCATCGAGGACCTGAAGGCCAATATCGACCGCGACGACCTGCCTGTGACGCCCGAGACCATACTGGTGCTCAAAGGCTGCGGGCCCAAGGGCTATCCGGGCATGCCCGAGGTCGGCAACATGCCGATCCCCGCCAAACTGGTGAAACAGGGCGTACGTGACATGATCCGCATTTCCGACGCACGCATGTCGGGCACCGCCTTCGGCACCGTGATCCTGCATGTCAGCCCCGAGGCGCAGGCGGGCGGTCCTCTGGCGCTGGTGAAAACCGGTGATCGCATCCGCGTCTCGGCCAGCAAGGGCGAGCTGGAACTGCTGGTCGACGAACAGGAACTGGCCGCCCGCCGCGCGGATTGGCAGCCCGACGACCCGCATTACACCCGCGGCTATGCCAAACTGTATATCGACCATGTCCTTCAGGCCGACCGCGGCGCTGACCTTGATTTCCTGGTGGGCAAGGACACCCGCCTTGTGACCAGAGAGAGCCATTGATGACCCAGCCAGCAACCTTCCATGACCTCGACGGCGCGTCCGTCTTCATCACCGGCGGCGGGTCGGGCGTGGGCGCGGCCCTGACAGACGGGTTCCTGGCCCAGGGCGCAAAGGTCGCCTTCATCGGCCGGTCCGACGCCAGCGCATTCGTCGAAGAGATGCGCGCCAAACACGGCCGCGCGCCCTTGTTCCTGCAGGGCGACATGACCGACACCGCGCTGCTGCACGAAACAATGACCAAGGCTGCCGAGGCCCACGGTCCGCTGAACGTGCTGGTCAACAATGCCGCAAACGACAAGCGCCACAGCCTCGAGGAAACCACGACCGAGTTCTGGGATTGGATGATCGAGGTCAACCTCAAGGCCTATTACTTTGCCTGCCAGCAGGCCGCGCGCCAGATGGCCGAGACCGGCGGGTCGATCATCAACTTCAGCTCGATCAGCTACATGATGGGCAATGCGGGCTATCCGATCTATACGACGGCCAACGCCGGAATCACCGGCATGACCCGCTCGCTCGCGCGCGAGCTGGGGTCGAAGAACATCCGCGTCAACGCGCTGGCGCCCGGCTGGGTGCTGACGCAGAAACAACTGGACATGTGGGCCACGCCCGAGGATCTGGCCGCGCATATGGATCGACAGTGCCTGAAGGAACATCTGAGCCCGGACGACATGATCGCGCCGACGCTGTTCCTGGCATCGACTGCCAGCCGCGCCATGACCGGGCAATGCATGGTCGTCGATGGCGGCGTGGTCACAACGGGGTGAGGACATGAACACCGAGTGGATCGCAGTAGACTGGGGCACCTCGCATCTGCGCGCCTGGGCGATGCAGGGCGACACGGTGCTGGACCACGCCCAATGCGACCGGGGCATGGCAACGCTGGGCCGGGATCAGTTCCAGGACGCGCTGCTCACGCTGGTCCAGGGCTGGCTTGGCGTGGCGCCCGTCGACGTGATCGCCTGCGGCATGGTCGGTGCCCGGCAAGGCTGGGTCGAGGCGCCCTATGTGGCGGTGCCGGCCAAGCCGATCTCGACCGTTCCGGTGCGCGTGCCCGGCACCGATCCACGCATCCGCGCCTTCGTGGTACCCGGCCTGAAACAGGGCGATCCCGCCGACGTGATGCGCGGCGAGGAAACCCAGATCGCCGGCTACCTGTCCACGCGCCCGCATTGGGATGGCGTGATCTGCCTGCCCGGCACCCACACCAAATGGGTGCAGGTCAGCGCCGGCGAGGTCGTCAGCTTCCGCACCTTCATGACGGGTGAACTGTTCGATCTGCTGGGACAACACTCGGTGCTGAAACACTCGGTGGGCGAAGGCTGGGACGACGACGCCTTTGCCACGGCCGTGGCCGACACGCTGTCCAAGCCCGAGCAACTGGCCGGGCGGCTGTTCGGGCTGCGCGCGGCCGATCTGCTGCACGGGCAGGATCCGGCCACCGCCCGCGCCCGCCTGTCCGGTGCCCTGATCGGTGCCGAACTGGCCGCCACCCGCCCCTATTGGCTGGGCCAGCAACTGGCCATTATCGGGGCCGAGGCCCTGTCGAACATCTATGCCAACGCGCTGCAGCAACAGGGCGCGTTCGTCGAAACCGCCGACGCGACCCAGGCCACGCTGGCCGGTCTGCTGCAGGCCCGCACCCTCACGAGGCAAACCGCATGAGCCGCCCCATCATCGCCATTCTGCGCGGGCTTGACCCCGCGCAGGCCGAGGCCGTCGGCCAGGCCATTCTGGATGCCGGCATCGACCGGATCGAAGTGCCGCTGAACTCGCCCGACCCGCTGGACAGCATTGGCAGTCTGGCCCGTTCGATCGGCGACCGCGCGCTGGTCGGGGCCGGAACCGTCCTGACCGTGGACGAAGTCGAGCAGGTGGCCGCCGTGGGTGGCAAGCTGATCGTGTCGCCCAATTGCGATGCCGAGGTGATCGTGCGCACGGTGGATCTGGGCCTGCAAAGCTGGCCCGGAGTCTATACCCCGACCGAAGCCTTCACCGCCCTGCGCGCCGGAGCCACCGGGCTGAAACTGTTTCCCGGGGTGATGGCCGGACCGGTGGGGCTGGCGGCCATGCGCCCGATCCTGCCCAAGGGCACGCAGGTTTATGCCGTGGGCGGCGCGGGGCCCGAGAATTTCGGCGACTGGCTCAAGGCCGGGGCCGACGGTTTCGGCATCGGCTCGGCCCTGTTCAAACCCGGCATGTCCGTGGACCAGATCGCCGAAAACGCCCGCCAGATCGTCGCCGCCTTTGACGAGGCCGCGCGATGAGCCAGGTCTTTGACGACCGCCCGTGCGCGTTGGGCGAAGGCCCGCTGTGGCACCCCGAACGGCAACAGCTGTTCTGGTTCGACATCGTCAACAAGCGCCTGATGACCCGCGACGCGAATGGACCGCAAAGCTGGGATTTCGCCGAGCACGTCTCGGCCGCAGGATGGATCGACCGCGACACGCTGCAGATCGCGTCGGAAACTGGACTGTGGCGGTTCGGGCTTGAGACCGGTCACAAGGACCGCATCGTCGCGCTCGAGGCCGACAACCCGGTGACCCGCTCGAATGACGGGCGGGCTGATCCGTGGGGCGGTTTCTGGATCGGCACCATGGGCAAGCGCGCGGAACCGGGCGCGGGGGCGATCTATCGTTTTTGGCGGGGTGAGCTGCGGCAGCTGGTTCCGGACGTGACCATCTCGAACGCGATCTGTTTCGCGCCCGACCGGTCCTGCGCCTATTTCTGCGACACGGCCACCGGGCAGGTGCGGCGCTGGGGTCTGAACCCAGAAACCGGCTGGCCCGAGGGCGACAGCGCGGTGCTTCTGGACCTGCGCGCCGAGGGGCTGAACCCCGATGGCGCGGTCGTCGATGCCGCGGGCAATCTGTGGCTTGCACAATGGGGCGCGGCGCAGGTTGCGGCCTATGACGCCGGCGGAACCTTTCTGCGCGCGGTGCCATTCGCGGCGGCCCATACCTCGTGCCCCGCTTTCGGCGGGCCGGATCTGACGACGCTGTTCTGCACCTCGGCCCGTGAGGGGCTGGATGAGGACACCATCGCGTCGCACCCCACCAACGGAATGACCTTTGCCGCCGAAAACGCGGGCCAAGGTCAGGCAGAACACAGAGTCATCCTATGAACCCCGAACTTGGCGTTTGCTATTACCCCGAACATTGGCCCCTGTCGATGTGGGCCGAAGATGCCGCGCGCATGGCCGAGGCCGGTCTGCGCTGGGTCCGGATCGGCGAATTCGGATGGAGCCGGATGGAGCCGGAACCGGGCCGGCTGACATTCGACTGGCTGGACCAGGCCATCGAAACCCTTGGTGCAGCCGGGCTGAAAGTGGTGCTTGGAACCCCAACCGCCACGCCGCCGCGCTGGATGCTGGACCGGCACCCGGACATGCTGGCGGTAGATGAAAACGGGCAGCCGCGGAAGTTCGGCTCACGCCGTCACTACTGTTTCAGCCATCCCGGATATATCGAGGAATGCGTCCGCATCGCCCGGATCATGGGCGAACGTTATGGCCGCAACCCGCATGTGGCCGCCTGGCAGATCGACAATGAATATGGTTGCCACGACACCACCGTCAGCTACGGCGAGCCTGCCCGGAAGGCCTTCCGCCGCTGGCTGGCCGAACGCTATGGCTCGATTGAGGCGCTGAACGCGGCCTGGGGCAACGTGTTCTGGTCGATGGAATACAGTGATTTCGATCAGATCGACCTGCCCAACCTGACCGTGACCGAACCCAACCCCGCGCATGTGCTGGCCTTCCGCCGGTTCAGCTCGGATCAGGTGGCGGCCTTCAACCGGGCCCAGGTTCAGGCGCTGCGGCCCCTGACCGATGCGCCGCTGCTGCACAACTACATGGGCCGGATTCTGGATTTCGACCATTTCGAAGTGGGCGCCGATCTGGATATCGCCACCTGGGACAGCTACCCGATCGGGTTCCTGTCCGACCGGCTCGAGGCCGACGCGGCGCACAAGGCGGCCTTTCTGCAGCAGGGCGACCCGGACATGCAGGCCTTTCACCACGATCTGTACCGCGCCGTCGGGTGCGGCCGCTGGTGGGTTATGGAACAACAGCCCGGACCGGTGAACTGGGCGCCCTACAATCCGGCCCCCCTGCCAGGCATGGTGCGGCTCTGGTCGCTCGAGGCCGTGGCCCACGGGGCCGAGGTGGTCAGCTATTTCCGCTGGCGGCAGGCGCCTTTTGCGCAGGAACAGATGCACGCGGGCTTGCTGACGCCGAACAACCGCCCCGCCCCAGGTCTGGCCGAGGCGCAGCAGACGGCCGAAGAACTGGCCGCGCTGGGACCGGTCGAACCGGTGCAGGCGCGGCTGGCCATCCTGTTCGACTACCCGTCGGATTGGGCCTGGGCGACCCAGCCGCAGGGCGCGGGGTTCAACTATTTCCGGCTGGTGTTTTCCGCCTATTGCGCCCTGCGCCGCGCCGGGCTGTCGGTCGACGTCGTTCCGGCCACGGGCATGGACGACGCCGACTATGATCTGATCCTCGCCCCCGGACTGGCCACGCTGGACGACGCGCTGGCCGACCGCCTGCGGGCAGCGGCCAAACTGACGGTTCTGGGCCCGCGCGCCGGAGCAATCACGGCTGATTTCCAGATCCCGGCCCAAGGCCGCCCCGGCCTGCAGGCGTTGGACTGCGACGTGGCGCTGGTGGAATCCCTACCGCCCGAGATCACCCGCCCGGTTCAGGACGGCGGTGCCGCGCAACACTGGGTCGAGCGGCTGACCGGCAACGCGCCCGATCTGTTGATCTTTGCGGACGGAACCCCGGCGCTCAAGGGCGGTGACCAGCTTTGGTATCTGGCCGGCTTCCCGGACGAAGACCTGTGGGACCGGATCGTTGAGATGGCCGCGCAGAAGGTCGGGCTGACCCTGCACCCGATGCCGCCCGGCCTGCGGCGGCGCGAGACCGCGACCCATGACTTCCTGATCAACTACAACGCCACACCGGTGGATTGGAACGGCCACAGCATCGCTGCCTGCGGAGTCGCCATCCTGAAACACAATCCGCCCGGCAAGAAATGAACCTGAACCGGGCGGATGTGGTGCTCTGGTAGGCGCTTCTTCCTACTCGTCGGTCTTCAGACTGTTTGGATCGAAGACGTTGCCGAACCCACTGTTGCCCGAAGGCTGATCTTCAGGCTCGGCTGAGCTTTCGTCGTCCTGACCACCCAATGTGTTCGGAGCGAACACATTGCCAAAACCGCTGTTGTTCGACGGTTTGGGCGTGGATTGCTGAGCGTCGCCTTGCTCGGCCTCGCGCTGCTTGCGCTGCTCCTCGCGTTGCTTGCGCAATTCCTGAATGCGCTGCTCGGCTTCCAGACGCTTTTCTTCCTTGACGTCCGCGATGCACTGGGCTGGGTTGTAGGCCATGGCCGTCCCGACGACAGTGATCGTTGCCACGGCAAACATGACCAGCAGCACGGCCGCCATGTTCCCCGAGAAAAAGCTGGGTAGTTTGATCTTGCCTGCCAGCTCCTCGACCGTGGCTTCCTTGCGCGCGGCGGCGACCAGTTCCTGACGCTTCAACTTGGCTTCGTTCAACAGGGCGAAGAACACGGTCAGCGCCACGATGATAAAGGCCAGCGCCGAAATCGCAGGTGTAATGCCGTAGCGCACCTTCTGAGCCAATTCGATTGTCAGTGTCGGATATTCGCCGAACGTGAAGGTGGTGGTGTTGTAGTTCTCGAACGAGGCAAGAAACGCCAGCACCGCCGCCGAAGCAATCGCCGGGCGCATGAACGGGAGCAGGATCTTGCGAAACGCCTGTGCATGCGTTGCACCAAGGTCCAGTGCCGCCTCGGTCAGCGCCAGGTCATATCGCTGCAGCCGGGCCACCAGAACCAACATGCAATAGCTGGCGATGAAGGTAGATTGGCCAATCACGGTCAGGAAAATACCGTTCGACAAAAAGCTGTCGGCGCCCAGCCCCAGCATCCGGTTGATCCGGTCCCAGAAGACCAGCGTCGAGATACCCAGAACAACGCCCGGGATCAGGATCGGTGCGATGATGATCGTGTAGTAGGTGGCGCGCAGCTTGGGCCAGATTTGGGTCAACATCAGCGCTCCGGCCAAGCCCATCGCCACCGACAGAACCACGGTTCCCGCGCCGATGATCAACGAGTTCTTGATGCCGTTCAGGATGCGTTGGTCCTGAAACAACTCGCCGAACCACTGGAAGGTCAGGCATTCCCACGGGCTCATGCGCGGGAAACCGGACGAGTTGAAGGCGGTGATCGACATGATCACCAGGGGACCCAGCAGGTAGGCGAAGAAGATCGCCAGATAGACCCAGATGCTGATACGGAGGAAGGACATGTTCATTTCCCGATATCCCCCATGTTCACCTTGAACAGGCGCATCATTGCCAACACGAACAGGATACAGGTGACCAGCAGAACGATGGCGTAGGCTGCGCCTTGTGGCCAGTCGTTGTTGTCATTGAACTGCTGATAGATCAGCTGCGTGAACCACAGACTGGACGGCCCACCCAGGATTTGCGGTGCGGCCAGCGCACCGGCCGACAGCATGAACACCATCGTACAGCCGGAACTGATGCCAGGCTTGGCATAGGGAATGACCACCCTCCAGTGGATCCGCCACCACGGAGCGCCCAAGTCGCGCGCCGCTTCGATCTGGTTTCCATCCAGGCTTTCGATGACGTTGTACATCGGGAAGATCATCAGGAGGATGTACGCGTAGCCGAGGCCCGCATAGAGCGCGATGTCGTTGCGGATGAAATCGAACGGCGTGTCCCAGATCCCCAATCCGACGAACAGCGTGTTCAGAACGCCGGTTTCTCCGAAGATGATGCGCAGCGCAAAGGCACGCAGGATCTCGTTGATCCAATAGGGGATGATCAGCATGATCGCGAAGATACGAATGTGATTGCCCTTGGACTGACCCAGGTAATAGGCAATCGGATAGCAAATGATCAGGTTGAAGATCGTCACGCAGACCGCGGCGATCAACGTCCGGAAGAACACACGCAGATCAACGGCGTTGTAGGACTGGCTGCCGCCTTCCGGGCCGTAGATCAGGTATTTGTAGTTCTCCAGCGTGTACACGTCCTTGGGGCCGCCGATTTCCGGGGGCGGCAGGTTCGGACGGAAGGAAAAGTCCAGCATCGACAGCTGCGGCAGGATGATCAGGCCGATCGTCCAGAACAGGACAAGTCCCAGAATCGCGAGCCCCATACCGAAGCCGTTGCGGTTGAAGAAGTCCCTGAGGAAGCCAGGCATCGTCGGGCCTCCTTATTCCGCAGCCAGCTCACCCGCCGGAACGACGACCGCGTTGCGGGTTTCGTATTCCAGCGTGATGTTCTGACCGGTGTGATCTTTGAACGACTGCCCGTGGTTCGGGATCGAGACCTTGATCTCCTTGCCGCCCTCTCCTTCGGTGAAGATATTGAAGACGTTGCCTTCGAATTCCTCGTGGGTCACCCGTGCCGTGACGAAGTGATCGCCGCTCGTCCCCTCGGGTGCAATCGAGAACGCCTCGGGTCGGATGAACATCATGGCGTCGTCACCTTCGGCCAACTTGCCCTGATTGGCGGTCGATATCCGCGCCACCAGATCGCCGGACCGGTTGGTCGAGATCAGGGCCTCTTCGCCCATCACTCTTTTGACCTTGCCGCGGAAGACATTGTTCTCGCCCACGAACGAGGCGGCAAAAGCGGTTGTCGGGTCGTTGTAGATGGTCTTGCCGTCGGCGATCTGGTCGATCACGCCAGCGCGCATCACGGCGATGTTGTCAGACATGGTCAGGGCCTCGCCCTGGTCATGGGTGATATAGATGAAGGTGATGCCCACACGCTGCTGGATCTCACGCAGTTCGGTGCGCATATGCTGGCGCAACTTGAGGTCCAGCGCCGATAGCGGTTCGTCCAACAGCAGCACGTCCGGTTCGGCGCACAGGGCCCGCGCGATGGCGACACGCTGGCGCTGGCCGCCTGACAATTCGCTGGGCAGCTTGTCGCCCTGGCCCGGCAGCGCGATCATGTCCAGCAGCTCATCCGCGCGTTTGCGGCGCTCGGCGGCGCTGGCGCCCTTGATCTCCATCGAAAAGGTAATGTTCTCCCAGACCTTCATCAGCGGAAACAGCGCAAGGTTCTGGAAGATCAACGCGGTCGGGCGCTTGTTCGGCCCGATGCCCTTCATATTCTTTCCACCGATCAGCACATTGCCTTCGCTGGGCTCCAGGAACCCGGACACCGCGCGCAGGATCGTTGTCTTGCCGCAACCCGAAGGCCCCAGAAACGAAAAGAAATCGCCCCCGTTGATGTTCACGTTCGCATCTCGCACAGCGACAAAGTCGCCAAAGCGGATCCACAGGTTTTCCAGATCAACTCCGATCCCTGCACTCATTTTTGGTATCTCCCTGTGATGCAGCCTCAGGCCGCACCGCATCGTTGTCCGTCACGCGGGGCAAACGCGTGCGGGGTCCAAAGGCGCCCCGCGCGAAAACGCGAGGGGCGCGATCTCAAGGCGATCAGGCGCTCTTGAACTTGTTGACGAACTCGGTCCGGGTCTCGGCGTACCAAGGTGCTTCGGCAGGCCACGGGTTCAGGTTGGCCAGCGAGTCGCCCGGATAGGCCTCGGCAAAGTTCTTCTTGTAGGTGTCGCCCGAATACTGGTCGGCACCCAGAACAGGCGAGTTGTAGCCGTGGCTGTCGATCGCGACACCGGCCGGCTTGGCCTGATAGGCGAAGTCGATGAAGGCGTAGACCTGGTCGATATTGGTTGCGCCGGTCGGCATCGACATGCCGTCGACCCAAGCCATCGCACCCTCGACCGGAGCCTGGTAGTGCACCGGTTCGCCAGCGGATTTCAGTGCCAGCGGCGGACCATCCCAAGTCTGTCCGACGACAACCCCTTCGTTCAGCAGGCCGTTCTTCTGGGTGTCGGCATCGTTCCAGATCAGTTTGATCCGGTCCTTGCGGGCGATACACCAGTCGGTGATCTGACCCCAGACCTTGCGCATGGTGTCTTCGTCGCCATATGCGGCCCAGACCGAGCCGGGCTCCATCTCGCCGATGCGCTCCATGTACAGACCCGCGCCCAGCATCATCGAATGCGCGCGACCCATGGTCTTGCCGGCGTTTTCTTCCGACCAGACGTCACCATAGGACGGGGCGTCGCCCTCGGGCAGCCACAGGTCAGTGCGATAGGCAATGCCTTCGGTACCCCAGATATGCGGCAGCCAGTGCGCGCCGCTGTCACCAAAGTTCCAGGCATCGGTACCGATCTTGGCCATCGCCGGGTTGACCTTGTCGATCGGAATCCTGTTCATGTCGAACGGCTGCAGAAGCTCCAGCGGCTCCCACTGCAGCGACCGGTTGTTGGTCGGCGAAACGATATCAAAGCCCTGGCCCTTGGTGGCCTTCATCTTGTTGATGATCTCTTCGTTCGAGCCAATTCCGGTGTAGTTCACCTTGATCCCGGTCAGGGTTTCGAACTCTTCGATGAAGCTGGGCGGCAGGTAATCCGACCACATCAGGATGTTGACTTCGCCCGAAGATGCCAGGGCGCTTTTGCTGTACAGAGGTGCCGCCAGCGCAGCTGCTCCGGCCCCTTTCAACACCGTACGACGGCTGAAGTTTGACGATTTGGTCATTCGTGTTTCTCCCGTGTTTGGACTGAGTTTTGTTTTTTATCCGTGCGTCACGTTAGAGTTTTGCGATCGCCCCGTCAGTCCAAAAAGTGACAGTTTGCGAAATTCTTAGGTCCAGTTCCCTTGGAAGCCCAAGCCCGGAGCCCGCCCAAACAGCGCGCGACTCTGCGGGAATTCGCGCGAGGATCATATATCAAAAGGGCCGACGATACCTAACGGCGCATCGGAACTGGCCTCATGTCACACAGGGAGATCACGCGAATTTTTTTGCGCATCCGCCTAATCGATGCGCATCATTTCAGCCGCAAAAATCGAATTGCGACAAATTCAGACCAGAATCACGACACGGTCGGAGCTATTTGCGCATTGACCGGCCGTCATGGAACAGGTGGATCTTCTCCGGCGCGGCAGTCACCGAAACCGTCTGGCCACGCAAGCCACGATGGATGCCCGGCAGTTTGCCGATCACCGACTCGGCGCCGGGGGCTTTCGCGAAATAGAGCAACGTCACCTCGCCCAATGCTTCGGTAAAGTCCACGGTCCCGGTCAGGATGGGGTCACCGTCGGCGACCACCAGATCCTCGGGGCGCACACCCACGTTGACCTTCTTGCCGGCGTCGGCGTCCTGGGTCGGGATGGCCGAAACTGCCGTGCCGCCACAGTCCAGCGCGACGGTCGTGGTGGCACCGGTGCCGGTGATCGTGCCCGGCAGCAGGTTCATGGCGGGCGAGCCGATGAACTGGGCCACGAATTCATTGTCAGGCGTCTCGTACAGTTCCAGCGGCGTGCCGACCTGCGCGATACCCTTGTTGGCCAGAACCACGATCCGGCTGGCCAGGGTCATTGCCTCGACCTGGTCGTGGGTGACATAGATCATCGTGCTGTCGGGCATCGCCTCTTTCAGGCGCGCGATCTCGATCCGCGTGGCCACCCGCAGCGCGGCATCCAGGTTCGACAGCGGCTCGTCGAACAGATAGACCTTGGGGTCGCGCACGATGGCCCGACCGATGGCCACCCGCTGACGCTGACCGCCCGATAGAGCCTTGGGCAACCGGTCCAGAAACGGTTCCAGCTGCAGGATTTGCGCCGCGCGGTTCACCGCCGCGTCGATCTGATCGGCGGGCATCTTGGCGATCTTCAGGGCAAAGGCCATGTTCTCGCGCACGGTCATGTGCGGATACAGCGCATAGCTTTGGAACACCATGGCGATGCCGCGCTGTGCCGGGGGCACGTCGTTCATCACCTGCCCTTCGATCTCCAGCGTCCCGCCCGAAATGCGTTCCAGCCCCGCGATCATCCGCAGCAGGGTGGACTTGCCGCAGCCCGAGGGGCCGACGAACACGATCAACTCGCCGCGCTCGATCTCGAGGTTGATGTCCTTCAGGACATCGACATTGCCATAGGTCTTGGCGACATCGGTCAGCTTGAGCTCGGACATGGGTTACCCTTTCTCTCGGACCATCAGGCAGAATTGCGACGGCGCCAGCGTGGCGCAGCCCTGCGCCTCGACGGCGCCCAAATCCTGGCCGATGCAGCGCCAGTTGCCTTCGGGCAGGTCGATTTTGGCGGCGACATCGCCCAGATTGAAAGCACCGAACACCTGCTGGGTGTCATCCTCACGCAGGAAGCTGAGGATCGGGCCGGTTTCGCGCATGTTGGACTGGGTGCCCGACATCAGCGCCGGATATTCATGGCGCAAGGCGATGGCACGACGATAGTGGTTCAGCACCGACTGCGGGTCGGCGTCCATCCGGTCCACGGCGCGCTCGGCCTGCGGGGTGCTGACGGGCAGCCAGGGCGCACCGGTGGTAAAGCCCGACTGTTCGTCCTGCGCAGCCCAGACCATGGGCGTGCGGCAGCCGTCGCGGCCCTTGTATTCAGGCCAGAACTCGATGCCATAGGGGTCCTGCAGGTGCTCAAAGGGCACGTCGGCCTCGGGCAAGCCCAGCTCTTCGCCCTGATACAGGCAGGCCGAGCCGCGCAGGCACATCATCAGAACCGCGTGCTGCCGGATGCCGGCCTCATCCAGATCCCAGCGCGAGGCGTGGCGCTGCACGTCGTGGTTGGAGAACGCCCAGCACGGCCAGGCGTCGCCGGCCTTGGACAGGAGCTGGTCGAACACATGCTTGGTGTATTCTGCCGTCAGGCGGCGTTTTTCCAGAAATTCAAAGGCATAGCACATGTGCATACGCTTGTCGCCACGGGTGTATTCGCCCATGATCTCAAGCCCGCGCTGTGCGTCGCCCACCTCGCCCAGACAGGCGCGACCGTCATATTGATCGGTCAGGGCGCGCAGCCGTTCCAGGAAGGCGATGTTTTCGGGCTGGCTCTTGGAATACAGGTGGTCCTGATGGTTGTAGGGGTTGACCATCGGCGCGATGGTTGCGTTGCGCTGATCCAGCAGCAGCGCCGGGTTGTCGCGCAGTTGCGCGTCGTGGAAGTAGAAGTTGATCGTGTCCAGTCGGAACCCGTCAACGCCCATGTCCAGCCAGAACCGCGCCACGTCCAGCAGCGCGTCCTGAACATCGGGGTTGTGGAAATTCAGGTCCGGCTGCGAGGTCAGGAAGTTGTGCAGGTAATACTGCTGCCGGCGCGTATCCCACTGCCAGGCCGAGCCGCCGAAGATCGACAGCCAGTTGTTGGGCGGGGTCCCGTCAGGCTTGGGGTCGGCCCAGACATACCAGTCGGCCTTGGGGTTTTCGCGGTTGCTGCGGCTTTCGACGAACCACGGATGCTGGTCCGAGGTATGCGACAGAACCAGGTCGATCATCACCCGCAGACCCAGACCATGGGCGCGGTCCAGCAACGTCTGGAAATCCTCCATCGTGCCGAACATCGGATCGATGGCGCGATAGTCGCTGACATCGTACCCGAAATCCTTCATCGGCGACTTGAAGAAGGGCGAGATCCAGATCGCATCAACCCCCAGACCAGCGATGTAATCCAGCCGCTGGGTAATGCCCCGCAGGTCTCCGATGCCGTCGCCGTTGCTGTCCTGAAAGCTACGCGGGTAGATCTGATAGATCACGCCGCCGCGCCACCAGTCGGACGCCGTCTTGGTTGAGTGCTTGAGGTCCACGTTGTTCTGCACGTTCATCACACGCCCTTATTTGACTGAACCGGCCAGCAATCCGCGGACCAGGTATTTCTGCATTGCAAAGAAGACGACCAGCGGCACCGCGATCGACACGAATGCGGCCGTGGCCAGGATTTCCCAGTTGCCGCCACGGGTGCCCAGAAGCTCGACGATACTGTTGGTCATCACGGTAGTCTCGCCGGATGCGTCGATCAGGAACACCTTGGCCACCAGCAGGTCGTTCCATGTCCACAGGAACTGGAAGATGGCGAACGAGGCCAGCGCCGGAAAGCTCAGCGGCAGGATCAGCTTGGTGAAGATTTGAAATTCGGTGGCGCCATCGACCCGCGCATTCTCGATCAGGTCGCGGGGCAGCCCGGCCATGTAGTTGCGCAGAAGATAGATCGCCAGCGGCATGCCAAAGCCGGTATGGGCCAGCCAGACGCCCAGATACCCTTTGCCGATGCCTATGTTCAGGTGGAATTTCAGCAGCGGGATCAGCGCCAACTGCAAGGGAACCACCAGCAGACCGACCACCGCGGCGATCAACAGCGCACGGCCCGGGAAATCCATCCAGGCCAGCGCATAGGCCGCGAAAGCCGCCACCAGGATCGGAATGATCGTGGCCGGAATCGTGACTGTCAACGTGTTGAAGAACGCCTTGGCCATGCTGTCAGTGCTGTCCTCGGCCAGCAGGACCTTGTGGTAGTTGTCCAGCGTGAACTCGGGCGGCAGTTCGGCGGTCACGAAGACGCGCGACCCACGGCTGCCGGTGAATGCTTGGGTGTTCTCCATCCGGTAGTCACCATTGGCCTGAACGGTGATCGAGCCGCCCTTGCGCAGCTCGGCCGTCTGGCCCGGTTCAAACGCATCGATCTCGCGCGAGCTGATGCCCCATTTCGAGATGCGTGCTTTGGTGCCCGCGTCAAACAGGTTGCCCTCGATCACATACAGGCCGTTTTCCTGCACCTGGGTGTCAGGCGCGGCGCTACGCAACGTCAGGTTCTGCTCGGACGGGAATATCGCCCGCCACCAGCCGCTGGTCGCGATCTGGTCCGCCGTGCGGAAGGACGAGATGAACAGGCCCAGCGTGGGCACCACCCACAGCACCACCAGAAACAGAACCGAGGCATGTACGGCCCATCTGAGCGCCGGGCGGGTTCCTGCGATCTCACTCATGACGCGCCCTCCTATTCCATTTCCTTGCGCGCGTTGCGCACGTTCCAGACAAGGATCGGCGTCACCAGCAGCATGATGACCATGGCCGAGGCCGAACCCACGCCCCAGTCATTGGCGCGGAACAGCTTGTCGAACATGTAGTTGGCCAAGACCTGTGTCTCCCACTGGCCGTTGGTCATGGCGAAAACGATGTCGAACACCTTCAGCACGACGATGGTGATCGTGGTCCACACCACCAGAATCGTCGTCTTGATCTGCGGCACCTTGATCTTGAAGAAGATCTGGAACGGGCTTGCGCCATCCAGAATGGCGGCCTCGACCGTCTCTTCGGGAATGCCGCGCAGGGCCGCCGAAAGGATAACCATGGCAAAGCCCGTCTGAATCCAGACCAGCACGATCATCAGGAAGAAATTGTTCCAGAACGGAATCGTCAGCCAGGTCTGCGGGTCGGATCCGCCAAAGAACATGTACAGGGCATTCAGCATGCCGATCTGGTCCTGCTCGACCGGACGGGTGTCATAGACAAGCTTCCAGATCACCGATGCGCCCACGAACGAGATCGCCATCGGCATGAAGATCAGAGATTTGGCGACATTGCCCCATCGGATGCGGTCGGTCAACTGGGCGACCAAAAGGCCAAATGCTGTCGACAGCGCCGGGACCACGATCAGCCACAGCATGTTGTTTCGCATCGCTTCCCAGAATTTGGGCTCTCCCATCATCTGGGCGTAGTTGTCCAGACCCACCCACTCGTATCCGCCGCCGGGCACCCGGTCGGTCAGGGACAGGCGTAGCGTTTCCACCACAGGGTAGGCCAGGTACAGCCCCAGCGCGACCAGAGCGGGCAAAAGAAACAACCATGGCCGGACCATGTTTGCCCGATTGATGTTGCGTCCGGCGTTCGGGCCGCGCGGCGGGAACAGAATCTTGTCCAGAAACTGGTTGGACAGGTAGAAGTAACCAACACAGCCGGATACGCCGATGGCGATCGTCAGCAGACCTTGCAATGCGGGATGCATGTCACCCTCCCTGGCGACAATGGGTCGGGCAACCCGGAGGTCGGATTGCCCGGTTTCATGGCTTTACTGGATCGCGTCCCAAGACGCCTGAATCTCGTCCGCCACGTCTTGCGCGGGTTTGCCACCGGCATAGTCGACCATGCCTGTCCAGAACGTGCCTGCGCCAACCGCACCCGGCATCAGGTCAGACCCGTCAAAGCGGAAGGTGGTCGCACCCAGAAGAATGTCGTTCATCTTCTTCAGCGTCGGGTCCGAGAAGGCCGATTTATCGACACCCTTGTGCGGGGTCAAAAAGCCGCTGAGCGCCATCCAGGTCTCATGCGCCTCGGGGGTCTGCAGATAGGCGATCAGGTCATGCGCCGCGGGGCTGTCATTGGTGATCGCCCACAGGGTGCCAGCGCCCAGTACCGGGCTGCCCAGATCCTTGCTTTCATAGGCCGGGAAGTAGAAGAAATCGGCATCTTCACCCACGACCGTTCCTTCGGGGAAGAAAGCCGGGATGAACGAGGCCTGACGGTGCATGTAGCACTGCGGCGGCGAGCTGAACATGCCTTTGGGGCTGTCGCGGAAATCAGTGGTCGCAACCGCACCTGCCCCACCGGCGACGTAGTCGTCATTGCGGGCGAATGCGCCGAATTCCTCGATCGCGGCCACGACCTTGGGATCGTTGAACTTCAGCTCGTTGGCAACCCACGCGTCATAATCCTCGGGGGATTGGGTGCGCAGCATCATATCCTCGACCCAGTCGGTCGCAGGCCAACCGGTCGCGCCACCCGACCCCAGACCGATGCACCAAGGCGTGCCGCCATCGGCGACGATCTGATCGGTCAGGGCCTTGAGCTCTTCCATCGTGGTCGGAACTTCATACCCAGCGTCCTCAAAGTTCTCGGGTACGTACCAGACCAGCGATTTCACATCGACCTTGTAGAAGAAACCATACAGATGATCCTGACCGTCCGGCCCGGCATAGGTGCCCAGGTCGACCCAGGACTGGCCCGCGGCATAGTTGTCCCGGATCCAGTCGGCGGTCCCGTCAGCAAGCGGCGTCAGAAACCCGGCCTTGGCCATATCGGCTGCAAGACCCGGCTGGGGGAACACGGCGATGTTCGGGGCCGATCCTGCCTCGGCGTCGATGCGGATCTGCTGCTCGAAGCTGTCCGACCCGACATAGGCATATTCATGACCGGTGGCTGCGGCAAAACCGTCCAGAACCTTTTCGACATTTTCCTGGTCCGGACCAAGCCATGGGCCAAACACGGTGACCTTTTCGGCCTGTGCCGCGCCCGCCATCAGGGCAAACGTGGCCGCACCTGCCAAAAGCGAGTGTTTCATTGATTTTCCTCCCAACTGTATCCGCGCGTGTGAGACTCAGTTTTCAAAGCGCTTTGAATGCGGCCGTTATCCGCTAACATGTTGGCCCTGTCAATGGCTAGATTTTGACATGGGCCGTCCGTGTCCATGTTTTCTTGACATATAGCAAAGAATGGCAAAACAACTTGACGCAAGCCGCAAATCCCCACACAACAGGGCGCACACAAGCATTGAAAGCCTTTTGAAACCGCTATGAACCTCAAACAGCTCTCTCAGATCCTGGGTCTGTCACAGACAACGGTCAGCCGCGCGCTGAACGGTTACCCAGAGGTGAACGAAGAGACTCGCATGCGGGTTCAGGCGGCGGCGGCCAAACATGGCTATCGGCCGAACGCGCGCGCCAAGGGGTTGGCGACGGGTCGTTCGATGGTGATCGGCCACGTGATCCCCAGCTCGTCGCGCCACGAGATGGTGAACCCGATCTTCGGCGATTTCGTCGCCGGCGCGGTCAAGAAATATGCCGAGCATGGCTACGACATGATGTTCACCAATGCCGACGACACCTCGATCGAAGACGCCTATCGCAGCCTGTTCCAACGCGGTGCGGTCGACGGCGTGGTGCTGCAGGGCCCCAAGGTGAACGAGCCGCGGATCGAGGTTCTGACCCGGATGCAGGTGCCGTTCATCGTGCATGGCCGGTCGACCGGCGTCAGCGTGCCCTATGACTGGATCGACGTGAACAACAAAAGCTCGTTCCTGCGGGCCACCCGCTTTCTGATCGACCTGGGCCACCGGCGGATCGCGCTGATCAACGGTCTGGAAGACATGGATTTTGCCCAAAGGCGCCGCGACGGGTATCTTGAGGCGCTGAAACAAGCCGGTCTGTCGCCCGACCCGGCCCTGATGCGCAGTGCCGAGATGACCGAGGTCTATGGCCATCACGAAACCCGCGACATGCTGCGACTCGACGATCCGCCGACCGCGATCCTGACCTCGTCGATGATCTCGGCCATCGGAGTGCGGCGCGCGCTGGACGAGGCCAGGCTGAAGATGGGCCGCGACGTGTCGGTGATCGCACATGACGACGACCTGTCCTATCTGAAGAACGGGCAGGACGTTCCGATCTTTACCGCCACCCGGTCTTCGGTGCGCCACGCCGGCGAACTGGCCGCCGAGATGCTGATCGAGCGCATCCGCGCGCCCCACGACCCGGCCAAGACTAGATTGCTCGAGGCCGAACTGGTAGTCGGCGGCTCGACTGGTCCCGCCCCCAACAGGTTCTGAACATGAAATACACCCGCGCTGATTTCCCCAAAGACTTCCTCTTTGGTGTCGCAACCTCGGCCTATCAGATCGAAGGCCACGCACAGGGCGGCGCCGGCCCGACACATTGGGACAGTTTCGCGGCCACGCCCGGCAACGTTGTGCGTGCCGAAAACGGCGATCTGGCCTGCGACCACGTGCACCGTTTCGAACAGGATTTCGACCTGATCCGCGAGGCCGGGTTCGATTGCTATCGCTTTTCTACCAGTTGGGCGCGCGTGCTGCCCGAAGGGCGCGGGCCGGTGAATCAGGCCGGGCTGGACTATTATGACCGGTTGGCCGACGCCCTGCTGGAACGCGGCATCCGCCCCTGCGCCACACTTTATCACTGGGAATTGCCCTCGCCGCTGGCTGATCTGGGCGGCTGGCGCAACCGCGACATCGCCGACTGGTTCGCCGATTTCACCGAGATCATCATGGGCCGCATCGGCGACCGCATGTACAGCGTCGCCCCGATCAACGAGCCCTGGTGCGTCAGCTGGCTGAGCCATTTCGAAGGCCACCACGCCCCCGGACTGCGCGACATCCGCGCCACGGCCCGCGCCATGCATCACGTCCTTCTGGCCCATGGCCGCGCGATTCAGGCGATGCGGGGCCTTGGCATGTCGAACCTGGGCGCGGTGTTCAACCTGGAATGGGCCGAACCTGCCGATGACACCCCCGAGGCCGGCGAAGCCGCCGATCTGTACGACGGCATCTACAACCGGTTCTTCCTGGGCGGCGTGTTCAACAAGGCCTACCCCGAGAATGTCCTGCAAGGGCTCCAGTCCCACCTACCCGACAGGTGGCAGGATGATTTCGACACGATCGGCACGCCGGTCGACTGGTGCGGGCTGAACTACTATACCCGCAAGCTGATCGCGCCCGCCGACACGCCCTGGCCCAGCCTGCAAGAGGTCCCCGGCCCCCTGCCCAAGACGCAGATGGGGTGGGAGATCGAGCCAAGCGCGCTGACTCGGTTCCTGACCCGTACTGCGCGGGACTACACGGGCGATCTGCCGATCTATGTCACCGAAAACGGCATGGCCAGCCCCGAGCGGCAGCAGGATGACGACCGAATCGACTATTTGAATCAGCATCTGGCGGCGGTTCAGGACGCGCTGGATCAGGGCGTTCGGGTCAAGGGCTATTTCATCTGGTCGTTGTTGGACAACTACGAATGGGCGCTGGGATTCGAAAAGCGGTTCGGCCTGGTCGATGTCGATTTCGACACGCTGGAACGCCGCCCCAAGGCCTCGTTCCGGGCGATGCAAGCCGCTTTGGCCCAGGGCGATCCGGTCTCGGTTCCGATGGCGCAGCCCAGGGGCGCGATGCACGACTACTGGAACCTGGTGGCCGATATCGGCGGCACCAACACGCGGCTGGGGGTCGTCACCAATGGCACCCTCACCGATCTGCGCAAATCGCCGACCGGCTCCCTGCCCGAGTTTCTGGCCGCCCTGCACGACCTATGCGCCGAGATCGGAACGCCGCCGCGCGCCGTGGTCGCCGCGGGCGCGGGCCCGGTGCGCAATGGCACGATCCGTCTGACCAATGCCAATCTGGACCTGTCCGAGGCCGACATCGCCACGGCCACCGGCGCGGACCATACCTTTGTCATCAACGACTTCACCGCCGCCGCATGGTCGGTGGCCGAGATCACCGGCGATGACGTGCAGGCCCTGCAGGGCGACCCGACCCCGCCCAAGGGCACCCGACTGGTGGTCGGCCCCGGCACCGGGCTGGGCGTCGGCGCGCTTTTGTATTCCGAAGGCCACTATCACACCGTCTCGGGCGAGGGCGGCCATGTCGGCCTGTCGCCCCGCACCCGCGACGAGGTGGACGTGTTCGAAGCCGCCCGCCGGATCGCGTCCGAGTGTTTCTTTGGCGACAGCCTGACGCTCGAGGCAGAGATGTTCCTCAGCGGCACGGGCCTGCCGATCCTGTACCGCGCCGTGGGCATGGTCGCGGGCCAGCCCGACACGCCCGCCCTGCCCGCCAGGGACATCCTGCAGGCCGCGCGCGACGGGTCCGATCCGCTCGCCATGCGCGCCGCGCAGATCTTCACCACCCATCTGGGTGCCGTGATGGGCGACATGGCCGTCACCGTGATGCCCACCGGCGGCGTCTTCCTTGTGGGCGGCGTGGCCGAGAAGAACCGCTGGCTGTTCGGCGACGACTTCCTGGCCGCCTTCAACGCCGGCGGCCGGTTCGACGCGCTGCGGCAAGGCTTTGGCGTTTATGTGTCGGAACAGGCTGAATTTGGCATTGTTGGCGCTAACAACTTCTGCAAAAATGCGCTCGCGCGGTAAACTCACCGCCAGATCTTTGCAGAAGGAAGGAGCCGGGACATGATCCTGTGCTGTGGCGAGGCCCTGATCGACATGATCGCGGAGCCGACGGTTTCGGGCGCGCAAGGTTTCGTGCCGCATTCGGGTGGCGCGGTGTTCAACACCGCCATCGCCCTGGGCCGGCTGGGTGCGCCTGCCGGAATGCTGACCGGGTTGTCGCGCGACATGTTCGGCCAGCAACTGGCGCAGGCCCTGAAAGACAGTCATGTGGATGGCTCGCAGGTTGTTCTTTCGGACCGTCCGACCACGTTGGCCTTCGTACAACTGCAGGACGGGCACGCCACCTATTCCTTCGTCGATGAAAACTCGGCCGGGCGGATGCTGCGCCCCGAGGACATGCCGGACCAGCTGACCGCGACCTCGGCGCTGTATTTCGGCGGCATCAGCCTGGCCTGCGAGCCCTGCGCCGATGCCTATGCCGCCCTGCTGGACCGTCACGGGGCCGAGCGCGCGGTGATGATCGACCCCAACATCCGCCCCGGCTTCATCCAGGACCAGACCCGCTATCGCACCCGGCTGAACCGGATGATCGCGCAGGCCGACATCGTCAAGGTCTCGGACGAAGATCTGGACTGGATCGTCCCCGGCCCTGAAACGCTGGAAGAAAAGGTGCCGCTGCTGCTGCAGGCCGGCCCCGCCGTGGTGATCGTCACGCGCGGCAGCCAGGGCGCGACCGGGTATCTGGCCGATGGCCGCACGGTTTCAGTGCCGGTCACGCCGGTTCAGGTGGTCGACACGGTGGGCGCGGGCGACACGTTCAACGCCGGGGTACTGGCGCAACTGCACCGCACCGGGCTGCTGACCAAACAGGCGCTCCGTGCGATCTCGCCCGACGACCTGCGCGCCGCGCTGGAACTGGGCGGCAAGGTTGCTGCCGTCACCGTATCCCGCGCCGGGGCCAACCCGCCCTGGGCACACGAGCTGTAAGTCATCGAAAGCACCGATATGAAACGATCCGAGATCAACCGCATCAAGGCCGAGGCGCAGGCCTTCATCAATTCGTTCGGCTTTGCGCTGCCGCCCTTTGCCGACTGGACGCCCGAGCAGATGCGCAGCCCGCAGGCCGCCGGCATCCGCGCCCGTGGCCTTGGCTGGGACATCACCGATTACGGCCAGGGCAGGTTCGACGAACTGGGCCTGTTCCTGTTCACCCTGCGCAATGGCGACGAAAAGGACCTGAGCGCAGGACGGGGCATGCTCTATGCCGAGAAGTTGTTGATTTCGCGTGACAAACAGCTGTCGCCGATGCATCGCCACATCGTCAAGGCCGAGGACATCATCAACCGCGGCGGCGGCGATCTGGTGATGGAGATCTACGCCTCGGCACCCGATGGCAGCATCGACCGCGACACCACCGTCACCGTACCCAGCGACGCCTGCCCGGTGACCATCCAGCCGGGCGAACATCTGCGCCTGAAACCGGGCGAAAGCGTCACGCTGATGCCCGGCATCTGGCACGCCTTCTGGGCGGAAAAGGGCGATTGTCTGATCGGCGAGGTCTCGACCGTCAATGACGACCGCACCGACAACGTGTTCGAACAGCCGATCCCGCGCTTTGCCACGATCGAGGAAGACACCGCGCCCGAATTCCTGCTGGTTGCCGACTACTGAACGCGCGGGGCCCGACCAAAGGGCGGGTCGGAGGCCAGCGTCAACGCGACCCGGCCCGGGCTTGCGGCTTGGGCCAGCCGGTCGCGGACGGCCTCGAAGGCTTCGATCGTCACGGATTCGGCGGGTTTCAGATAGACAAGATGGAACAGCGCCCGCCCGCTGCGCACCGTCGCCACGTCCAGCACTTGAAACGGGCTGTCTGCACAGATCCAGCGGGCCTGCCCAATGATCTCGGCCCGGGCATCGGCCGGCAGCGCCACACCCACGATATCGCGCAGCGCGCCCAGAAACACCTTGATGGGCTGCGGCAGCAGCACCAGGCACAGCAACAACACCACCAGCGCATCCGACACCGGAACCAGACCGGCAAGCGGCCCGCCCTCAAGCAGGTTGATCGCGAAAAACGCCGCCCCGGCCCCAAGGCTCAGCACACCGTCGACCATCGCGGCCCGGGACTCGACCCGCAGCAGATCGCTGGTCTTGCCGGTGCGGCGCCAGTTCCAGCGATGATAGGCGAACAGCGTCAGACAGATCGCCGCCATCGCCCCGGCATAGATCAGGATCCATTCCAGAACCACCGGCGCGGCTTCGCCCGTCTTGGCATAGGCCAGCAGCCGGTTCACCGCCGAACCGGCTGCCATCAGGATGATCCCGAACAACAGCAGGCTGCGGAACATCACGAAGACGGATTCGTCGATCTCGTATCCAAAGGGGCGGTTCTGGTCCGGGGCGCGACGGATCGAGGCGGCGACCCATCCCGCCACCACAGCCGTTGCGAAATTGAGCCCCGAGAACAGCCCGTCCAGCAACAGCGCATCGGAGTTTGCCAGCAACCCGGCCACAACCCCGGCGCCCGCCATGAACAGGCTGGCCCATTTTGCCGCGTTCAGCGACCGGCGTTCAAAGATCAATGTGTCCTGCATCGGTTCAGCTTTTCGGTTGATGAGGCTGGCGGTCATTTGTGCCCGACGGGCCAAGGCGCAAGCCCCATTTTCATGCCCGTCCGCGTATCATGTCGGCAGCCATCTCCGCGATCATGATCACGGGCGAGGCGGTATTGCCCGACACGATCTTCGGCATGACCGAGGCATCGACCACCCGCAGCCCCTCCAGCCCCCGAACGCGCAACCGTGGATCGACCACCGCGGCGGCGTCACTGCCCATGCGGCAGGTGCCGACCGGGTGAAAGATCGTGGTGGCGATGTCGCCCACCGCATCCAGCAGACCCTGTTGGTCGTTGATCTCAGGGCCCGGCAGAACCTCTTGCGGGTGGTAGGGTGCCAGCGCCCGCGCGGCCATCACCTGCCGGGCCTGCTGCACGGATTTGACCGCCACCTGCCGGTCACGCTCGGTCGAGAGGTAGTTCAACCTGATCTCGGGCTGGGCCTTCGGATCGGGCGTGGTGATGTGGCAGTGCCCCCGGCTTTCGGGCCGCAGATTGCAGACCGAGACTGTGATCGCGGGGAACGGATGCAGCGGGTCGCCCAGCCGGTCGGTCGACAACGGCTGCACGTGATATTCCAGATCCGGCGTGGCCAGCATCGGGTCGGATTTGGTGAACATGCCGAACTGGCTGGGCGCCATCGCCATCGGACCCGACCGAGTCAGGGCGTATTGCGCCGCGATGCGCGCCTTGCCCCACAGGCTGTTGGCCATGGTGTTCAAAGTTTTCACGTTCCGCACCTTGAACACGGTTCGGATCTGCAGGTGGTCCTGCAGGTTCGCCCCCACGCCCGCGCTTTCATACTGAACCGCGAGTCCATGCGCCGCCAGCACCTGTGGATCGCCGATCCCGGACAGTTCCAGCAGCTTGGGCGAGTTGATCGCCCCCGCCGCCAGCAGAACCTCGGCCCCGGCCAGGGCCCGGTATTCGGTGCCGCCACGAACAAAGCGCACGCCACGCACGGTCTTGCCCTCGAGGATCAGGCCCAGAGTCTCGGCCTCAGTCAGGACCCGCAGGTTGGGCCGTTTCATCGCCGGGCGCAGAAATCCCTTGGCCGTGTTCCAGCGCACGCCGTTCTTCTGGTTGACCTCGAAAAACCCCGAGCCTTCGTTATTGCCATCATTGAAATCGGCACTCGGCTGGATGCCGATCTCGCGCGCGCCGGCCTGCACGGCCTTCAGGATCTCCCAGCTCAGCCGCTGTTTCTGAACCTTCCACTCGCCGCCGGACCTGTGCATTTCGCTGTCGCCGGCGTGGTGATCTTCGGATTTCAGGAAATAGGGCAGCACATCGTCCCAGCCCCAGCCCGCATTGCCCAGCTGCCGCCAATGGTCATAATCGGCCGCCTGTCCGCGCATGTAGATCATCCCGTTGACCGAGCTGCACCCGCCCAGCACCTAGCCGCGCGGATAGACCAGCGACCGCCCGTTCAGCCCAGGCTCGGGCGCGGTTTTCATCATCCAGTCGGTGCGCGGATTGCCGATGCAGTACAGATACCCCACCGGGATGTGGACCCAATGGTAATTGTCCGACTTGCCCGCCTCGAGCAGCAGAACCCGTGTCCTGGGGTCTTCGGTCAACCGGTTGGCCAGCACGCAGCCCGCCGTACCCGCGCCTATGATGATATAGTCGTATTCACCCTCAAGCCGGGCGGTTTCAGATGTGGCGGAATTCATTCTCGGTCTGCTCTGTGCATTGTTCCTGATCCTGCGAAGCGCAGCTTAGCAGCTGTTGCGGGCAATGCACGGGCTCGATGTCGCATTCCGCAACAGTATTTCGCAATCCTGCAGGTCGCGCCCCCAGTTGCTGGTCAGACTGGTGTCAAAGGAGGCCCAGAATGACCCAGACCGCCACCCGCGTCCGCTCCGGAGGCCGCGCCGCCCGCCGCGCCCTGCGCACCGCGCCCAGCTTTGACATGTTGCCGGTCCTGACCCGCAACATCCCGCTGTGCGAAGTGATGGACGGGTCACAGGTCGAGCGGATCGACGCAACCTCGATGGACATCCTCGAAAACGTTGGCGTGCAGTTCCGCGACCCGATTGCGCTGGCCGACTGGAAGGCGGCCGGTGCCAAGGTTGACGGCGAGCGGGTGTATCTTGATCGCGGGCTGGTCCGCGACTTGATCGCGACGATCCCCTCGGACTTCATCTATCACGCCCGTGACCCGCGCAAGAATGTGCGCCTGGGCGGGCCGCACGCGATTTTCGTGCCGATGACCGGCGCGCCGTTTCTGCGCGATCTGGACGACGTGCGCCGCAATCCGACACTGAACGACCTGGCGATATTCCACAAGCTCAGCCACATGCTGCCGGCGCTGCATTCCAGCGCCCACCACATCGTCGAGCCCTATGATCACCCGATCAGCCAGCGCCACCTGCGCATCACCTATTCGTCGATCAAATATTCCGACAAGACCTTCATGGGCATGACCAACTCGCCCAGAAACGCCGAGGACGTGATGGAGATGTGCGCGATCCTGTTCGGCGAAGAGTTCATGGAGGATCACCCCGTCACCACCGGCAACTGCAACGGCAACTCGCCGCTGGTCTGGGACGAGACCATGCTGGGGGCGATGCGCGCCTTCTGCCGCCGCAACCAGCCGGTGCTGTGCTCGCCCTTCGTGCTGGGCGGGGCCAACACGCCGGCCAGCGTGCCGGCGACGGTCGCGCAGCTGAACGCCGAGGCGCTGAGCGCGCTGGCCTATACGCAGGTGATCCGGCGTGGCTGTCCGGCGATCTATGGGCATTACCTGTCGACCGTCAGCATGAAGTCCGGCGCGCCGATGGCGGGCACGCCCGAGATCAGCCTGATGAACTTCATGATCGGCCAGATGGCCCGGCACTACGGCGTGCCGTGGCGCAGTTCGAACACGCTGGGCGGGGCCAAGACATTCGATGCGCAGGCGGGATATGAATCCGCCACCACGCTGTCGGCGGTGATCCATGCCGGGGCCAACTATATCTGGCATTCGGCGGGCTGGAACGAGGCCGGGATGCATTGTTCGACCGCCAAGTTCGTTGTCGATGCCGAGCAATGCGCCATGGCCTACCGCATGGCCGAGGGTCCGAAATGGCACGACTTCGACGAGGCCGTTGCCGCCGTGTCCGATATCGGCCCCGGTGGGCATTACCTGGGCCATCCGCATACGCAGGGCAATTTCCAAGAGGCGTTCTTCATGCCCGAACTGTTCGACAACAACTCGATCGAACAATGGGTGGCCGAGGGCGAGGTCGAGATCACCGAGCGCGCCCTGAACCACGCCCGCAAGCTGCTGGCCGAGTATCAAGAGCCCCGCCTGGACCCGGCCACCGACGAGGCGCTGCGCGACTACATCGCCCGGCGCGAGCGGGAGATCCCCGCCGCCGACGAGTTGAACCAGCACTATTAGGAAACACTCCACTTGCCCGCCTGCCTGTCAGGCGGGCCTTTTTCATTCGTCGCGCGCGCGCCATTCCTTCCAGCGCAGCACCATGTTGGCGCCGATCTCGCGTAAGGGTCGGGGCGGCAGGCGCTTGGGCCAGTCCTCGGCGCCGAAATGCTCGCTGATCCCGGACCGCACGCCACAGGCCATTTCGGCCGCGGCGATCCCGGTCAGGGTGCCGCGCGCGGTGCCCAACCCGTTCTGGACGCAGGCGGAATAAACGCCGGTCTCGATCTCGCGGGTGACCGAGACGCCGTTCAGGCTCAGGCATAGATGGCCGGCCCATTCGTACTCCATCGCGATGCCGCGCAACTGCGGAAAGCGCCGGTCGAACTTGCGCCGCATCACCGCAGCTGCGCGCCGCAGGTCCGCTGCCCGCGCCTCCATGCCCGGGCGCAGCACGGCGCAGGTGCGGGTGATGATCCGGTTGCCGCCCTGCCCGGTGTCGATCCGGCGCATGGTGGTGCCCATCGGATCGGACGGGGTCACGCCCCAGCGCGGCCGGCCACCCAGCCGGGCCAGCGCATCGGCCTCCAGTTCGCGCGTCATCGCCGCGAACAGAAACAGCTGCATCAGTCGGCCACGTTCGACACCGAAACTTTCCAGATGGCCGTTCACCGACAGGATCAGTCGGCCGGTCGAGACCTGCCCGCGCGCGGTCTGCACGCGCCAGCCTGCCCCGTCGCGCTGGAACCCCGCGACCGCACTGTTTTCAAAAATCTGCACCCCATCGGCCGCCAACCCCGCCGCCAAACCGCGCACATAGCCCGCCGGCTGCAGCATGACCGTGCCGGGTGTAAACAGCCCCGATACATAGTGCCCGGACCCAGTGAGTTCCTGCATCTGCTGCCGGTCCAGCATCTCGGACCGCTCGCCGAGGCTGTCCAGATGGCGAGCATAGCTTTGGTTGTGCGCGTGTCCCGCCGGGCTGGCCGCGCCGTTCACCTTGCCCGCCGGATCGAAATAGTTGGAGTCGATGCCGTAGTCCTCGACCGCCGCGCGGGCAAAAGCGATAGCCTGCCGGTTCAGCCCGATCATCGCCCGGTCATCGCCCGCCCCGGCATAGTCGTCCGAGGCCAGATCATGCGGCAGATCGATCATGAAGCCCGAGTTGCGCCCCGCCGCGCCTTCCGCCACACGCCCGGCTTCAAGCACCACGATCCGCGCCTCGGGCACCAGCTGCCGCAGACGCCGCGCCGCAGACAGCCCGGCAAAGCCTGCGCCCACGATGGTGAAATCGGCGGTGAAATTGCCCAAAAGCTGCCGCGCCGGAGGTTGCGGACCCAGCAGGGCATTCCACGCCGCCGGGCCGCGCTGAACCGGCAGGCGGCACGCGGTGAACCGCGTCAATCCACCGCCTCGTCGGCATCATCCGACAGGTCGATCCACAGCGTCTTCAACTGCGTGTACTGGTCATGCGCGTGCAGCCCGTTGTCCCTCCCGCCAAAGCCCGACTGCTTGTAGCCGCCGAACGGGGTCGAGATGTCGCCCTCGCCAAAGCTGTTCACCGTCACGGTCCCGGCCCGGATCGCGCGGGCGCCGCGCAGGGCGCGCTTGGCATTGGCGGTGAACAGCGACGCGCACAGCCCATATGGCGTGTCATTGGCCATCGCGATGGCCTCGTCGAACCCCGCAACCTCGATCACCGACAGAACGGGCCCAAAGATTTCCTCGCGCGCCAGCGGCGCGTCATTGTCCGGCAGCTCGACCACGGTTGCCTCGACGAACCCGTTTTCAGCCTTGCCGCCCAGAAGAACTGACGACGCCTTGTCGAGATAGCCGCAGACCTTGTGGAAATGGTCTTTGCTCACCAGCGCGCCCAGCCGGGTTGCAGGGTCCAGCGGGTCGCCCACGTTCCACTGGCGGGCATGATGGGCGACGCGCTCCAGCAACTCGGGTTTGACCGCACGGTGCACAATCAGGCGCGACGTGGCCGAGCAGTTCTCGCCCATGTTCCAGAACGCCCCGTTCACCACATGGGCGGCAACCCGGTCGAGGTTCTCGGCATCCTCCAGCACGATGGCCGGGTTCTTGCCGCCCATTTCCAGCACCACCTCCTTGGCGTTGCTTTCGGCGGCATAGGACAGGAATTTCTTGCCCGTTACGGTCGAGCCGGTGAAGGACACCATGTCGACATCCATATGCCGCCCGATGGGTTCGCCCACCTCGGCGCCGCCACCCGGAACCACGTTCAGAACCCCGCGCGGCAGCCCGGCCTCGGCCGCCAGTTCGGCCAGACGCAGCGCGGTCAGCGGGGTTTCCATCGCCGGCTTTACCACCACCGAGCACCCTGCCGCCAGCGCCGGGCCGATCTTCCAGGCCAGCATCAGCAAGGGGAAGTTCCACGGCAGCACCAGCCCAACCACCCCGATCGGTTCGCGCAGGATCATCGCGATGTGGTCGTCGCTGGCGGGCGCGACTTGATCGTAAATCTTGTCGATTGCCTCGGCGTGCCATTTCAGGCAGTGGATCGCCTCGGGCACATCCACGGTTTCGCAGTCAAAGATGGTCTTGCCGCTGTCGATGCTTTCCATCACCGCCAGTTCGCGGGCATTGCGGGTCATGAGCTTGGCCAGGCGAATCAACACATCTTTGCGCGCCGACGGGTGCAGGCGCGACCAGCGGCCGTCGTCGAAGGACTCGCGCGCCTTTTCTACGGCCAGGTCCACATCGGCGGCGGCGCAGGCCGCGACCTCGGTCAGCACCGCGCCTGTGGCCGGGTTCACCGTGGGAAACACCGCGCCCGAGATCGCCGGGCGATAGCCGCCGTCGATGAAAGCGCCGGTGGGCAGGTCCAGCCCGGCGGCGATGGATGCGTATTCGTCCCGTGTCAGCAAGCCCATGCCTCAGCCCTCCGCCATGATGTCTGCGATCTTGCGTTTCAACACGCGGGTCACCTGTTCCAGCGCGCGCTTGTCATCCTTGTTCAGCCCCTTCAGAGGCGGCCGAACCGCGCCCGCCGGGATGCCGTTCATCGTGACCCCATGCTTGATGGTCTGGATGAACTTACCGCCCTGTTCGAGCACTCGCATCAACGGCATCAGCGCCGACATGATCCGGCGGCCCTTGGCGAAATCGCCTTGCAACACGCAGGCCTCATAAAGCGCCACATGCTCGCGCGGCAGAAAATTCGACCCGCCACAGACCCAGAACGGCGCGCCCCAGGCGAAGAATTCCAGCGCCTGATCGTCCATGCCGCAGCCCAGCTGGATATGCGGATAGTCCCGCGCCAGCATGTGTAAGCGGTTGATGTCGCCCGAGCTTTCCTTGATGCCGCAGAAATTGCGGCTGCGCCCCACACGGTCGAGGAACTCCGCCCCCATCATCGTGCCGGTGCGGTGCGGATAGTTGTACAGCATCACCGGCAAATCAGCCGCCTTGTCGATGGCCAGCGCATTAAGGGCGTTTTCCCGATCCGTCGGCACCGAATAGGGCGGGCTGGCCAGCAGGATGGCATCGGCCCCGATCTGGCGCGCGCCTTGAGCCAACGCGATCGAATCCGGCGTCAACATCGCGCCGGTCCCGACCACCAAAGGCAACCGACCCTTCAATCGCTGGTGGGTAAAACGCGCCAGTTCCAGCCTTTCATCAACGGTCTGGGCATAGTTTTCGCCCGTGGACCCGCCCGAGATCAGACCGTGCACGCCATTCTCGACCAGGTATTCGATCACCTCGGCCAGCGCATCCCAATCGACGCTGAAATCATCGGCATAGGGCGTCACCACCGGGGTATAGATCCCCTGAAATCTGAACACGGGCGTCATCTCAATCCTCTTGCCGGGCACGCATGAAGCTTGCGCCCGACACCAAGGCTAAGAAAAATACAAGATGTGCACAATGCAGATTCCCGACATGAACGGCCCAGGGTCCGACATGTCGAGGAAAATCAGACGACCATGGGTCGGCCTGAACACCGTCAGCTGAGTGCGTGACCTTCCTGCCAGACCTGGAGCATCCCGTGGTCGGAGACATGCAGCACATTGGCGCAGGCACCGGCCGCCAAACGGCCAAGATCTGATCTGCCGATCAGGTCTGCGGGCAACCGGGTCGCCATGTCGAAAGCAGCTTGCAAAGGCAGTTGCGCGAAGGCAACCACGTTGCGAACCGCGTCCAACAGCTCGAGATGCGCACCGGCGAGCGTTCCATCGGCGAGGGTCAACCGGTTGCCGTCGCGCAAGATCTGACGGCCGTTCAGCAGGAAGCTGTCGATATCCGACCCGGCGGTCGCCATCGCGTCGCTGACAAGAAAAACACAACCCGGCCCTGTTTTGGCCCGGATGGCATTGCGCACTGAAACCGGGTGGACGTGAATTCCATCCGCGATCAGGCCCGCAGACAGCTCGCCAAGCGCCAGCGCCGCGCCTACGACGCCGGGCTCTCGGTTACCCATCTGGCTCTGAGCATTGAACAAATGTGTGACGCAACGCGCGCCGGCCTGAGCCGCTTTCTGACAGGTTTCAAAACTCGCACCCGTATGGCCCAGCGATACGACGATCCCCGCTTGGGTCATGGCATGTATCTGATCATCGGTCACGCTTTCCGGCGCCACCGTAACCTTGAGAACCGGCAACCGTGCGGCTGTGTCCAGCAACAAATCCAGATCAGCCTGCGCCATTGGTCGGATCAGGGCAGCATCATGTGCACCCTTTCGGGCTTGGGACAGGTGCGGGCCTTCCAGATGAAGCCCGACAATGCCGGGAACACCCTCGTTCACGGCTGCAATCGTGGCCGCGATGGCCCGGCGCGTGACCTCAGGCGTATCCGTGATCAGCGTTGGCAAGATCGACGTTGCTCCGATACACGCATGTGCCACCGACATTGTGCGGAGCGTTTCCAGATCGGGGGCGTTGTTCAGCATTGCCCCGCCGCCGCCATTGACCTGCAGATCGACGAAGCCCGGAACCAGCAGGCCACCGTCCAGCCGCGACACCCTCGCTGTGGCAGGAGTGTCGGAGACAGGCGTCACGCCCTCGATACGCCCTTCCGCGAACAGAAGGGCATGATCCTGCAGGATACCTGCAGGGGTCAGAATGTCCGCGCCCACCAGAGCCTGCAGTTCGCTGGTCATACGGTTTCCGTCACCTTGTTCAGATGCCGCGGTGCGTCCGGATCGATCCCGCGCGAGGCGGCAAAGGCCTCGACCATCGCGTAGAAGGAGACGATCAAGCTCAGCGGATCAGTCAGGGCATGGCCCGTGCGGACATGCGGAATGCGCGTCGCGGCAGTAACCCTGTCCGTGGTCGCAAAGACACGGGCACCCTTGGCGCTGATCGCGTCAGCCACCTCCGCCAACGCAGGCTCCGCCGCATCTGCCGCTGCAAAGCTGAGTACCGGAAAACCTTCCTCGACGATGGACACCGGCCCGTGCAGAACCTCGGCCGAGGAATAGCTTTCAGCGTGCAACTGGCAGGTCTCCTTGAACTTCAGCGCAGCTTCGTTCGATACGGCCAGTGCCTGACCTCGGCCAAGCGTGAACAATGACGGGTGAGCACCAATAGCGTCACGCACTTCGGGCCAATCGATCCGGGCCGCCTGATCCAGCTGCTCGGGCAGGTCGCGCAACGCCGCCAGCAACGCCGCATCCTGCCCCCACTCTGCCAACAGCCACAAGCCGGCCACCGCCGAGGTGACGAATGTCTTGGTGGCCGCAACACTCAGTTCGGGGCCCGCCTGTATATCTACGGCGTGATCGCTGACTTCGGCCAACGGTGAAGCCGCGTCGTTGGTCAACGCTACTGTCAATGCGCCGTCGCGTCGGGCATTGCGAGCCATGGCCACGATGTCGGGGCTTTTGCCGGATTGCGACACCGACAGGCACATCGCCTGGCGCATGCGCAGAACCGAGTCGTAGATCGATCCGATCGACGGCCCGACCGAGGCCACCGGCACACCCAACAGGATTTCCGAGGCGTATTTGAGATAGGTGCAGACGTGATCGGAAGACCCGCGTGCGACCGTCACGACAAATGTCGGGTCCAGTTCGCGGGCAACCGAAGCGACCGCCTCAATATCGGCCTGACCCCGGCTAAAAAGCCGCTCTACCGCCACAGGGATTTCATCAATTTCCCGGCGCATCCGGGTGATCTGCTGTTGCATGATGTGTCCTAGCTGTTGGCCAACCGCAATTCGGCGACAAAATCATAGGCGTCGCCGCGATAGATCGACCGAGTGAATTCAACGACCCGCCGATTGGACAGGTATGATGTTCGAACAATGCGCAGCCCGGCCGCACCGGGTTCGACCCCAAGCAAACCCGCGTCGGCGCTGTCCAGATTGATCGCCGATATGCGCTGCAGCGCCCGTACTGGCCGGTTTCCATCCCGCTCCAGGACTTCGTACAATGAGGCTTCGACCTCCTGCGGGCGCGGCAGAATGTCGATCGGCAGCGAGGCCCGTTCGATCGCCATGGGCCGGTCATTGGCCATACGCAGGCGCGAGATGCGCGCAACCGCTTCACCCGAGGACAGGGCCAGCGCCATCACCTCCTCGGGCGACGGAGTGTGCACACCTCGCTCAAGCCACTCGCTTGAGGATTCAAGACCGCGTCGATTCATGTCCTCGGTGAACGAGGTCAGCCGTGACAGAGATTGCTCGACCCGAGGCGTGCCATCGGCCACGAAACTGCCCGAGCCCTGGCGCTGAATAACGATTCCCCGATCTACCAGATCCTGCATCGCCCGACGCACGGTGACGCGGGAAAGGCCCGTGAGGTTTGCGATCTCGCGTTCGGCCGGAAGCGGTGCACTTTCCGCCAGCAGACCATTCTCGATGCCCTCTTCGATCCGCTTGCGCAACCGAACGTACCGCGGTCCCACGGCCCGCTGCATCCAGTCACCGGTCCTGAGGAAGGTTTCGATCGTTTCGGCGGTCATGCGGCCCCCAATCTGGCGCGCTCGGCCAGCTGTGCGGCGAGCTGCAGCGCCCCGTCAAGGGCGGTGCCCGCCGGTTCGATCATCGCGCTCTGAACCTCGACGGAAAGATAGGGGATGTAATGCGATGCCACCCCGCCCACTGCACAGACCGGCTCGGGATCATCGCGACCAAGGGCCTGAAGCCCTGCAGCGACATAGTCGGCGCCCTCGCGCATCAGGGCCACGGCCACCACATCGCCTTTTTGAGCCGCCGCAATGATTTCGGGTGCGAAGTCTGCGATTTCGGCCGGCCGTGCCTGCCCCGCAAATCGCACGATCTGCATCGGGTCTTCGTCAAAACGTCTGCGTACGGATCGTGTCAGCGCGCTGTCGGGGGCTATTCCGTCCGCTGCAAGCAACACCCGCCGCAGCAGCTGCTGTCCCAGCCAATACCCGGACGCATCATCACCGATGAGTGCCCCATATCCGCCAATCAACCGGATTTCGCCATCGCTTTGCCGCGCCAGGAACGATCCGGTGCCGATCCCGATCAAACATCCATCGACCGGCCCCAACGCCCCAACCACGGCCGAGCGGCGGTCATCCTCGACCTGCACAATGCGCGATGGCAGGTGCCGTGCGATTTCAGCGCCTGTGTCCGCGTCGGTCACGCCAGCAAGCCCTGCGTAGATCGGAATCCCGGTCAAAGCCGCTTCGGGCATCGCAGCACGCTCGGCCAGTGCCCGCAGCCCGGCATTCAGCGTTGAGATAGCCGCCGCGCGATCCGAATAGACATTGGCGCTTCCCAGAACCAGATCATGCCGCCCGGTGGGGCCGGCCATGGCAAACCGGCAGCGCGTACCGCCACCGTCAATTGCAATGAGATATGGGAGGGACTCATCCATATAGATACCTTTACAATACCTTTCGGATGAAAAAAAGACCTCTTGTGGCCAAGACTCGCTATTTTTTGCGCTTTTTGGTGAGTATTTGGTGATATGAAACGAATGGTAGACAAAAGGTATTATATAGGTATTATCTTCGGTGCCAAAGGGGAATCACATGACGCCGCACATGCTGCCGCAAACCGAAATGCTGCGCGACGAATCCGAGGGGCTGGACCTGCGCCCGGACGCCGAAGTTCTGCGCCTGCTGCTGGATGCGCAGAAAGCCGCGCTGAACGGGCTGGATGCTTGCCTTCCGGATATCTCGAGAGGTGCGGCATTGATGGCAGAAACCATCCGCGCCGGCGGGCGGCTCTATTATGCCGCCGCCGGGTCGTCCGGGCTGATGGGCTTGGCCGATGGGGCGGAAATACCGGGAACATTCGGCCTGTCGCCAGATTCGATCGCCATCTGCATGGCCGGCGGCATACCAACCGGGGCAGAGATGCCGGGCCACACCGAAGATGACACTCGGACGGCCGAAATCGCCGCTGCCGAACTCCGCCCCACAGACACGGTGATCGCGATATCCGCCAGCGGCACCACGCCCTACCCGTTGACCTTTGCCGGAATTGCAAAGTCCCGCGGCGCCAAAACTATCTGCATCGCCAACAACGCCGACGCACCGCTGTTCGATTACGCCGATTGCGCAATTTGCCTGAACACCCCGCCCGAAGTCATTGCCGGATCGACCCGACTGGGCGCCGCAACCGCGCAGAAGGCGGCGCTCAACATGCTCTCGACCCTCATGGGTGTCAGGTTGGGGCATGTGCATGACGGCATGATGGTCAACGTGGTCGCCGACAATGCCAAGCTGCGTCAGCGCGCAGAAGGAATCATCCGGAACATAACCGGCGCCACACCTCAGCACGCCGCTGATGCCCTGGATCGCGCCGAAGGCAACCTGAAGCTTGCCGTACTTTTGGCCGCCGGCGCCGCAACTCGGGCGCAGGCCAGTGAACTGCTGGCGGCATCGGGCGGCCATCTGCGCCCTGCGTTGGACCAGATTTGAACCAAGAAGAAGACCAAAAGGGAGAATACATCATGAGAACAACCACACTGACCGCCGTGCTGCTGGCGTCATCGGCCCTGGCCGGTGCGGCAATGGCCGAAACCACGCTGACCATCGAAAGCTGGCGCAACGACGACCTGGCCCTGTGGCAGGAAAAGATCATCCCGGCCTTTGAGGCCAAGCATCCCGACATCAAGATCAAGTTCACCCCATCGGCCCCGGCGGAATACAACGCCGCCCTGAACGCCAAACTGGATGCCGGCTCGGCCGGAGACCTGATTACCTGCCGCCCCTTCGACACCTCACTTGGCCTGTACGAGGCGGGCAAACTGGCCGATCTTTCTGATCTGGAAGGCATGGCGAACTTCTCGGACGTCGCCAAATCGGCGTGGCAGACCGATGACGGCTCGGCCACCTTCTGCGTGCCGATGGCCTCGGTAATCCATGGGTTCATCTACAACAAGGACGCGTTCGACGAGCTGGGCCTGTCGGTTCCGGAAACCGAAGCCGAGTTCTTTGCCGTTCTGGACAAGATCAAGGAAGACGGTACCTATATCCCCATGGCCATGGGCACCAATGACCAGTGGGAAGCGGCCACCATGGGTTACAACAACATCGGGCCGAACCACTGGAAGGGCGAAGAAGGTCGCCTCGCCCTGATCGAAGGTTCTCAGAAACTGACGGACGAGCCGTGGGTCGCCCCCTACCGCCAGCTGGCCAAATGGGGTGCCTATCTGGGCGACGGGTTCGAAGCGCAGACCTATCCCGACAGCCAGAACCTGTTCACGCTGGGCCGCGCCGCCATCTATCCGGCCGGCAGCTGGGAGATCAGCGGCTTCAACAACCTGGCCGATTTCGAGATGGGCGCTTTCAAGCCGCCAGTCCAGAATGCCGGGGACGAGTGCTATATCTCGGACCACACCGACATCGCCATTGGCCTGAACGCAGCATCGCCCAACGCCGATGCGGCACGCACCTTCCTGAACTGGGTCGGGTCCGAGGAATTCGCGCAGATCTATGCAAACGCCCTGCCCGGCTTCTTCTCTCTCTCCAGCTTCGATGTGGCGATGGAGGATCCACTGGCACAGGAATTCGTCAGCTGGCGGAACGAGTGCAACTCGACCATCCGGTCCACCTATCAGATCCTGTCGCGTGGAACGCCCAACCTTGAGAACGAGACCTGGAACGCATCGGCTCAGGTGATCAAGGGCGAGGAATCGCCCGAGGACGCCGGCAAGCGCCTGCAGGACGGGTTGGCCAGCTGGTACGCCCCGCACCAGTAACCCGTCTTTCGTAACGCAAACGGCTCTGGCCAGACGGCCAGAGCCACCCTGAGCTTTCGAGGAACAACATGGGCAATCGCCGGATCAAATGGCACATCGTGGTGTTTCTGGCACCCGCAGTGCTGGTCTACTCGGCCGTCATGGTCTTTCCGCTGTTCAACACGCTGCGGCTGGCGCTTTACACCGAGGTCGATCAGGCCCGTGTGTTCGTAGGCCTGGACAACTTCCGCACCCTGTTCGGCGACCCGATTTGGTCGGATGCGTTCTGGAACGCACTGGGCAACAATTTCTGGTTCTTCTTCATCCACATGCTGGTGCAGAATCCGATCGGGATCGCACTGGCAGCGATCCTCAGCCACCCTCGCCTGCGCTTTGCGGCGTTTTACCGTTCGGCCATCTTCATCCCGACGATCCTGTCCTTCGTGATCGTTGGCTTCGCCTGGAAGCTGATCCTGTCGCCGATCTGGGGCATCGCCCCCGATATGCTGGCCGCGGTCGGACTCAAATCTCTGTTCGCGCCTTGGCTGGGCAAAGAAGAATACGCGCTGACCACGCTGGCCCTGATTTCGGTCTGGCAGTTCGTGGGTATTCCGATGATGTTGATCTATGCCGCCCTGCTGTCGATCCCCGAAGAAATCCTCGAAGCTGCCGAGGTTGAAGGCATCACCGGCATGTCCGCCTTCTGGAAGATCAAGCTGCCGCTGATCCTGCCCTCGATCGGCATCATCTCGATCCTGACATTTGTCGGCAATTTCAATGCGTTCGACCTGATCTACGCATCCCAGGGTGCGCTGGCGGGGCCGGACTTCTCGACCGACATCCTTGGCACGTTCATGTACCGAACCTTCTTCGGGTTCCAATTGCAACTCGGTGACCCGCATATGGGATCGGCCATCGCAACGGGCATGTTCGCCATCATCCTGACGGGGGTCTGCATCTATCTGTTCCTGATCCAGACCCGCATCCGCCGGTATCAGTTCTGAGGGGCCCGAAGAGAATGAACAAAGCCCGCAGAAACCCCTTCAACATCGCCGCCATGCATGGCGCGCTGATCCTCTATACGCTGATCGCCCTGTTTCCGGTCTTCGTGATCGTGATCAACAGCTTCAAATCGCGCAAGGCGATCTTCCGTGAACCTTTGGCCCTGCCGGATGCCGACTCGTTCTCGATGATCGGATACCAGACGGTGATGAAACAGGGCGACTTTTTCCTGTATTTCCAGAATTCGATGATTGTCACCGTCGTGTCGCTGTTCCTGATCCTGCTGTTCGGCGCAATGGCGGCTTTCGCGCTCAGCGAATACCGGTTCAAAGGCAACACGCTGATGGGCCTGTACCTTGCATTGGGCATCATGATTCCGATCCGCATCGGCACGGTTGCGATCCTGGACATGATGGTGGCGACCGGTCTGGTCAACACGCTGATGGCGCTGATCCTCGTCTATACCGCACAGGGCCTGCCGCTGGCCGTATTCATCCTGTCCGAGTTCATGCGGCAAGTCAGCGACGACCTCAAGAATGCAGGCCGCATCGACGGGCTGAGCGAATACACCATCTTCTTCCGCCTTGTTCTGCCGCTGGTGCGTCCGGCGATGGCGACCGTGGCCGTGTTCAACATGATACCTATCTGGAACGATCTTTGGTTCCCGCTGATCCTGGCCCCGGCCGAAGAGACCAAGACCCTGACCCTCGGTAGCCAGGTCTTCATCGGGCAGTTCGTCACCGACTGGAACGCGGTGCTTTCCGCGCTCAGCATGGCGATCCTGCCGGTCATGGTTCTGTATGTCATCTTCTCGCGGCAACTGATCCGCGGGATCACTTCGGGGGCGGTCAAATGATCCGGGTTCTGATCGCAGGTTTGGGCAACATGGGTCTCAGCCACGCGCTGGCGCATCATCACCATCCCGACGCCCAGATCGTGGGTCTGGTGAACCGATCCGGGACAGTGGATCACCCGGATTTGCAGGGGTATCCGGTCTTCACCGATTTCCATACGGCGCTTGCGGACACCAACCCTGATCTGGCCGTGATTGCCACCTATTCCGACAGCCATGCCGATTATGCCTGTGCCGCAATGGACGCCGGTGCGCATGTGTTCGTCGAGAAACCCTTGGCCACCACTGTCGCGGACGCACGCCGTGTCGTCGAGAAGGCCACTGAAGCCAACCGCAAGCTGGTGGTTGGGTACATCCTTCGGCATCACCCCTCTTGGATGCGGCTGATATCCGAGGCGCGTGACCTGGGCGGCCCCTATGTCTTTCGCCTGAACCTGAATCAGCAGTCCGACGGCCCGACATGGGAGACGCACAAGGCGCTGATGCAGACCACCTCACCCATCGTGGACTGCGGTGTGCATTACGTCGACGTCATGTGCCAGATTACCGATGCCCGGCCCGTTCGGGTCAACGGAATGGGCCTGCGTTTGTCGGACGAGATCGCGCCCGACATGTACAATTACGGCCAGTTCCAGGTGGTGTTCGAAGATGGCTCGGTTGGTTGGTACGAGGCTGGTTGGGGTCCTATGATGTCCGAAACGGCGTTCTTCGTGAAAGACATCGTTTCACCCAACGGCGCGGTTTCCATTACCGAAGGCAACAAGGGCGCATCCGACGATGTGGACGGCCACACAAAGGTGGGCGGCATTCTGGTGCATAAACCCAGCGGAGACACCCTGATCGAGATGGATGGCGAACCTGGCCACCAGGAACTGTGCGACGCCGAACAAGCTTACATGCTGCAAGCCATCGCGCAGGACATCGACCTGACCCGCCATATGAATGACGCGGTGCAATCCCTGCGGATCTGCCTTGCCGCCGACCAAAGCATTCGATCCGGCCAGCCGGTCGACCTGAAGGAGACGTGACGTGACCGCCCTGAAACTGACCAATGTGTGCAAGTCCTTCGGACAGGTAAACGTGCTGAAAAACATCGACCTGACCGTCGAGGAAAACGAATTCGTGGTCTTTGTAGGCCCCTCGGGATGCGGCAAGTCCACCCTGCTGCGCGTGATTGCGGGGCTTGAAGAGGCGACCTCGGGAACGGTAGAAATCGATGGCCAGACCGTCAACGAGGTCCCACCCGCCAAGCGCGGCATCGCAATGGTGTTCCAGTCTTATGCGCTGTATCCGCATCTGACTGTTCGGGGGAACATGGAACTGGGCTTGAAGCAGGCCGGGCATCCCAAGGACGAAATCGCGCGCCGCATCACCGAAGCCAGCCGCATGTTGTCACTGGATCCCTATCTAGAACGTCGCCCGGCCGAGTTGTCCGGCGGTCAGCGCCAGCGCGTCGCGATCGGCCGCGCGATCGTGCGGAACCCGAAGCTTTTCCTTTTTGACGAGCCATTGTCCAATCTGGATGCCGCGTTGCGCCTGAACACCCGGGTCGAAATCGCAAACCTGCACCGCCAGATCGACGCCAGCATGATCTACGTGACCCACGACCAGACCGAGGCGATGACTTTGGCGGACAAGATCGTCGTGTTGCGGGACGGCCGAGTCGAACAGATCGGCAGCCCGATGGAGCTGTACAACAACCCCGCCAACCGGTTCGTGGCCGAGTTCATCGGATCTCCAGCGATGAATTTCGTGCCCGCCGATCGGATCGGTGGATCTGGCCAGCAACTCATCGGCATTCGCCCTGAATACGCTCGCCTTGGGCAGTCGGGTCCGCTTTCGGGCACAGTCGTTCACGTGGAAAACCTTGGCGCAGATACCAACGTGTTGGTCGATATCGGTACCGACAAGCCCTTTACCGTTCGAGCCTTTGGTCAGCATCAGGTGTCCCCGGGGACGCAGGTCGGCATCGACTATGATCCGGCCAATGCACTGACGTTCGGAGAGGACGGGTTGCGGGTTTGACCGGGCGCGTTCAGCGCCCCCAATTGTCGGCCGGGTCGCTGTCGGCATAGTCGCGCAGCTGCGGAATGTCCGAGATTTCGGCATGGTTGCGGTTGATCTTCACCCCAACCGCCTTGAGCCGCGAAAACGCACGGCTCAGGCTTTCGGGTTTCATGCCCAGACGCCCGGCGATCAGCATCTTGTCATAGGGCAGCTCGACTTCGCAGGCGCCTTCGTCGCAGTCACACAGGTTCAGCAGGAACTCGGCCACCCGCTGCGCCCCGGTTTGGGCCTTAAGCTGTTCCAGCTGCGACACCAGCGAATGCAAATGTGTGAAGGTCGAAGCCAGGATCGAGATCCCGATCTCGGGATCGGTCTTCATCAAGGAAATCAGCACCGGGCTGGGAATGTGCATGATCTCGCAGGCCGAGACCGCCTCGGCCGAAACCGGATAGGGCACGTTGCGCAGCGCCACCGCCTCGCCGAAACTTTCGCCGCGGGTGAAAACGCTGACCACGGCCTCGGCCCCGGTGGGCGACATGCGGAACAGCTTGACCCATCCGGCCAGCACCACATGCACGGCCTGGGCGCTTTCTTCCTGCACAAAGATCGTCTCGCCACGGTCATACTGGCGCCAGATCGCGTGGCTCAGCAGGGTTTCGACATGCTGATCCGGCAGGCTTTTGAGCAGCAGCGACTGCCGCGCAATGGCTTTTTGTGCTTCATGCGCCACGAAGGCATCCCCTTTCGTCCGGCCGAAATCCCGGCCCATCCATCCCTGCGCCAGCCTATGCCAAACCCGCGCGCCGCGCACCACCCTTTTCCCGGCGTCGCTTGACTATTGTCATGTTCCCGGCGTGCGCGCACCCATAGTCTGCCCGCCAACAGCCAGTTTTCCGGGGAGATCGAGACATGGATTACGAGCGTTTTTTCAGCCAGAGCCTCAGCGACCTGAAGGCCGAGGGCAACTATCGTGTTTTCATCGACCTGCAGCGCAAATGCGGCGCCTTTCCCAATGCCCGCCAGACCGATGGCGCGGCGGCACGGGACGTGCGCATCTGGTGTTCGAACGACTATCTGGGCATGGGCCAGCACCCGTCGGTTCTGGCGGCGATGCATGATGCGCTGGACCGCTGCGGCGCCGGTGCGGGCGGCACCCGCAACATTTCCGGCACCACCCATGACCACGTCCTGTTGGAACACGAACTGGCCGACCTGCACGGGAAAGAGGCGGCGCTGCTGTTCACCTCCGGCTACGTCTCGAACTGGGCGGCGCTGGGGACGCTAGCGGCAAAGATCCCCGGCCTGATCGTGTTCTCGGACGCGCTGAACCATGCCTCGATGATCGAGGGCATCCGCCATTCGCGGGCGCAGAAGGTGATTTGGAAGCACAACGATCTGGACGACCTGCGCGCCAAGCTGGCCGCCGCCGACCCCGAGGCGCCCAAGATGATCGCCTTTGAATCGGTCTATTCGATGGACGGCGACATCGCTCCGATCAAGGAAATCTGCGACCTGGCCGATGAATTCGGCGCCATGACCTATCTGGACGAGGTCCATGCCGTCGGCCTCTATGGTCCCCGCGGCGGCGGCATCGCCGAGCGCGAGGGTCTGATGCACCGTCTGACCGTGATCGAGGGCACGCTGGGCAAGGCCTTCGGCGTGGTGGGCGGCTATATCGCCGCGTCGGCCGCGCTGTGCGACTTCGTGCGCAGCTTTGCCAGCGGCTTCATCTTCACCACCGCCCTGCCCCCGGCGATCGCCGCCGGGGCGGCGGCCTCGATCCGGCATCTGAAACAATCGAATGCGGAACGCGACCTGCAGAAGGCGCGCGTGGCCCAGGTGCGCGCCCGGCTCGACACCGAGGGCATCCCGCATCTGCCCAACCCCAGCCACATCATCCCGGTGATGGTGGGCGACCCGGTCAAGTGCAAGTTCATCTCGGACACGCTGCTGGAAGAGTTCGGCATCTACATCCAGCCGATCAACTATCCCACCGTGCCCAAAGGAACCGAGCGGCTGCGCATCACGCCCTCACCCGTGCACACCGATGCCGATATCGACCATCTGGTCGGCGCGCTCTCGGCGCTGTGGCAACGGTGCCAGATCGCCCGGATGCCGATGGCCGCGCAATAGATTTCTGTCCCTGAACTGGCAAGCCGCCGTGCCCCTGTGCGCGGCGGTTCTTTTTTGCCTCAGACCAGGTAGAGCGCAAAGATGAGTGCCACAAAGGTGCTCAGCACCAGCGTGAAGCCGCGCAGCCAGGCCGGGCTGCGTTCAAGGTCGAGATACCGCGCCAGGATGACGCGGGCCTTGAACAGGGCCAACAGCAGGATACCGCCCCCGACCGGTCGGGACCCTACGGGCATGAGGGTCAGCAGGGCCGAGGCCAGGCTGAGCGCGATCAGGCCGGCCCAGGCGCGCGTCAGGCGATCCGCTTGGGTGGGTCGAGCAAAGAAGAACCTCGGCATCGCGTCACCCCAGCAGGTAGATCACGGGAAACAGCAGGATCCAGACCAGATCGACCATGTGCCAGAACTGGCCGCCGGCCTCGATATTGCGGGGATCGTCGCGCCAGGCGACAAGCAGCAGAATGGCGACCCCGGCCAGCACATGCGCGGCTTGAAACCCGGTGAGAAGGTAGTAGAACAGGAAAAACGGGTGGGTTTCGTAGCTGATGCCCTGCGCGGCCTTGCCCGCATATTCCGCGCCCTTGATGATCAGGAAAACCACCCCCAGCAGGGCCGCGCCGATCAGGGCCAGCCGCGCGGCACCGCGTCGCGCCGCGTGCCGCCAGCGCAGCGCCCGCGCCGCCAGAAAGCCTGATGTGACCAGAACGCCGGTGTTGAGCGCGGCCCCGGTTCGGTAGAGATGGGATTGCGCCTCGGCAAAGCCTGCCGGGTCGGTCAGGCGGACGCCCACGAAGGCGGTCAGCCCGGCCCCGAACACCAGCAGTTCCGAGACGATCAGAACCCACATCAGCAATTCGCCGGGCAGCTCGTCGATCAGCGTAGCATCACTCATGCGCCGACCAGTTGGCGATAGATCTGCGGCAGGGCCATGGTCAGGCGGTTGGGGTCGGGGATCACCGCGAACCCGCCTTGCCCGAACATGCGCGGGAACCAGCTTTTGCCGGTCTTGTCGATGGTGACGCCAAAGACCGACTGCCCCGCCCGGCGCGCCTCGCGCACGGCCATGCTGGTGTCTTCGATGCCGTGGCGGCCCTCGTAGTGGTCCAGATCGTTGGGCTTGCCGTCGGTGATCACCAGCAGCAGCCGGCGTTTGCGCGCCTGCGCCGCCAGATCGGCCGAGGCATGACGGATCGCCGCCCCCAGCCGCGTGTAATGGCCCGGCCGCAGCGACGCGATGCGCTGCTCCACGGTGGCGGTCATGGGCTCATTGAACTTTTTGCAGCGCTGCACATAGACCCGCTGGCGTTTCAGCGAACTGAAGGCGTGGATGGCAAAATCGTCGCCGCAGGCGTTCAGACCCCAGGCCAGCGCCGCCAGTGCCTCGCGTTCGATATCGATCACCGCACGCCCCGCGACCGCGCTTTCGGTCGATCGGCTGACATCCAGCAGGATCGACACCGCCAGGTCGCGCGCCTCGGGGCGGGATTGCATCCAGATACGCTCGTTGCCCTCGCCATTGGCGTGGCGGTCCACGGCGCTGCGCACGGCGGCCTCGATATCCAGCTGGTCGCCGTCCAGATGGCCGCGGGTCATCACCCGGCCCGGGCGCAGCGCCTCGAACTGGCGTTTGACGGCGCGGATGCGGCGGGCGGTGGCCGGGTCCTTACCGAACTCGGCGGCATCCTCGCGGATATCGGCATCCGAGGTCAGAACGTTGACGTGATCGGGCAGATACTGCCCTGTGCGCACATCCCATTCCGGGTACAGCACACGCCCCGACAGGCGCTCGCGGTTCACGTCCTCGGGCGCGAGATCGAGATGCAGCTTCAGCCGGGTCGGCGGCGCCTTCGATATCTGACCCAGCCCGATTTCGTCCTGATCGTCGGCGGCCTTTTTCGCGTTGTCCGGATCGTCATCGTCGATACGACGGTTGAGGTTCAGGAATTCGGCCCAGCTGAGGATCGCTTCGAACTTGTGCAGGATCAGACTGTCCTGCCGCTCGGCCTGGTCGGATTTGCGACGGCGGGCGCGGTGGGTCTTTTCGCCCGATTCCTCGGGCGGGCCCTCGGTGTCGCGGCTTTCGACCTCGTTATGTTCGGAAAAGGCGACCGCGCGCAGTTCGGGCCACAGGGGCACCGGGCGAAACGGCTGGTACCCGCGCGGGGCGGCCACGTCATCGCCCAGGGCGTCGTAGGCCCGGGCGCGGGCGGACAGGGGGGCCGGGTCGCCCAGCATCCGGCGGATCAGGTCTTCGACGGCGGCCTCGGCCGGGGGCAGGCCGGGCAGGTCACGCTGATACAGCACGCCCTTGCACAGTTCGGTGTAAAGCGGGCGCAGGCCCGGCGCGTCATCGAGCGTTGCGGCGACCATCGCGCGGGCCGCCTGCAGGGCGCGCAGATCGGCGCGCAGGGGATCATCCTCGTCGATGCGGGTTCCGGCATGGGCGGCCACCGCCGCCAGCCAGACATAAAGCGCGCCGTTGGCTTCTCGCGCGGGAAACACCGCCAGCCGGTCGGGCAGGCGCAGGACCTCGCCGTCGAAACTGGCCCTTGGGATCAGCTCGGCCTCGGTGGCCAACTTGCGCCGCCAGCCCAGCCGGTGGCGCGAGAGCTCGGGCGAAACCGGGCGCAGCTCGACGCCCGGACTGCCGCCCAATCCCCGGAAAAGAACGGCCAGCCGCCCCGCGACCTGCGACAGGTCGACCGCGGCTCCTTCGTGCACCTCTGGTGCATCAAGGCGGCTGGCAAGGCTGTGCCACAGTTTCCCGATGGTTTCTTCGGGTTCCCATGGCTCAAAGTCGATCCTGACCATCGCCGGCCTCACCCAAAGACGGCGGTGACAAGATCGAGGAGCCCGCGTTTGATATCCTCATCATCGGTTAGAGGTTCGATCATGGCGGCAAGGATGGCGCGGTCGGTGGACATGCCCTGCGCGATCAGCGTCGCGGCATAGACGACCAGGCGGGTGGACACGCCTTCCTCGAGGTCCTGACCCTTGAGCCCGCGCAGTTTTCCCGCCAGCCGCACCAGCGGTTTGCAGCGGTCCAGCGGCAGTCCGCTTTCCTGCGCGACCACTTCGGCCTCCAACTGAGGCGAGGGAAAGTCGAATTCCAGCGAGATGAACCGCTGCCGGGTCGAGGGTTTGAGGGTTTTCAGGATATTCTGATAGCCGGGGTTGTAAGACGCCACCAGCATGAAGCCGGGCGCGGCCTCAAGCTCTTCTCCGGTGCGGTCGATCGGCAGGATGCGCCGGTCGTCGGTCAGCGGGTGCAGCACCACGGTCACGTCCTTGCGCGCCTCGACCACCTCGTCCAGATAGCAGATCGCGCCCTCGCGCACGGCGCGGGTCAGAGGGCCATCGACCCAGACCGTCTCGCCGCCTTTCAGCAGGTAACGCCCGATCAGGTCGGCGGCGGCCAGGTCGTCGTGGCAGGCCACGGTATAGAGCGTCCGACCCAGGCTGGCGGCCATATGGGCCACGAAGCGGGTCTTGCCGCAACCTGTCGGCCCTTTCAGCAGGACCGGCAGCTTGTTGGTATAGGCGGCGGCGAACACGTCGCATTCGTCGCCCTGGGGCAGGTAGAAGGGGGCGTCTGCCGCCCCCGTTCCCAGTTTCATGGCGCCGTCCATATCCATCACTCCGCAGGAGTTTCCGCGACGCCGGGTTCGATGACCTCTTTACGCGGGACCCAGATCGAGTAGATGAACAGCAGCGCACCGATGACCACGACCAGACCGGAGCCAAAGCGCATCCAGTAGAAGATCGCGACCTGATCCTGCACATCCATGTAGTAGTCACCTACCACGCGCTGCATGTGCGTCTGAACGGTGCCGGCAAAGGTCAGCACGAAGGTCATGAAGACCATGCCGCCGGTCATCAGCCAGAACGAGGCCATATTCAACACCTGGTTGTACGGATCCCGGTTCTTTAGGATCGGCATCGCATAGGTGAAGATCGCCAGGTTGAGGCAGACATAGGCGCCGTAGAAGGCCAGGTGCCCGTGGGCCGCGGTGATCTGCGTGCCGTGGGTATAATAGTTCACCCCGTGCAGCGTGTGCAGGAAGCCCCAGACACCGGCGCCGAAGAAGGCCAGGGTAGCACAGCCCAGCGACCACAGCAGCGCGGCCTTGTTGGGGTGGTCCCGACGGCCTTTCCAGACCATGACGAAGGCAAAGGCCATCATCGCAAAGAACGGGATCACCTCGAGGCTCGAGAAGATCGACCCGATCCACTGCCAGTAACCCGGCGTACCGATCCAGTAATAGTGGTGGCCGGTGCCCAGGATGCCCGAGAACAGCGCGGCGGCGACGATGACATACAGCCATTTCTCGACCACCTCGCGGTCAACTCCGGTCAGCTTGAGCATCAGGTAGGCCAGGATCGAGGCCATGATCAGCTCCCACACGCCTTCGACCCACAGGTGAACGACGTACCACCAGTACTGCTTGTCGAGGCTCAGGTTGCCCGGGTTGTAGAAGGCGAACAGGAACAGCAGCGCCAGACCCCACAGGCCCAGCAGCAGGATGTTTGTGATGGCGGTCTTCTTGCCCTTCAGAACGGTCAACGACACGTTGTAGAGGAAGATCAGCGCTGCCACGACGATGCCGGCCTTGACCCATTTGGGTTGTTCAAGGAACTCGCGCCCCTCTTTGCCCAGCAGCCAGTTGCCTTCGAACAGGTTGAAGACATAGGTCAGCACCACACCCAGCGTGCCCAGAATCAGGATCGCCAGCTGGATATAGGCCAGCTTGGTCGAGTGGATCTCGCGCTCGGCCTCTTCGGGGATCAGGAAATAGGCCGCGCCAAAAAAGCCGGTGATCAGCCATACGATCAGCGCGTTGGTGTGCAGCATCCGCACGATGTTGAACGGCAGAAGCTCGCTTAGAAAGTTGGGGGATACATAGATCCAGCCGGCCAACAAACCGCCGATCACCTGGATCGCGAACAGGGCCATTGCGAATGCGAAATAGGCATAGGCCACTTTTTGGGATTCGTATTTCATTGCTCCGTTCCCTTCTCAGCCCGCGTCATTCGGGGGCCAGTCCTGAGCGTCGATATTGTCCGTCCAGATCAGGAAGTTGGCCAGATCACGGATCTCTTCGTCGCTGAGGTTGAACCTTGGCATCTGCCGGCGACCGGGAATGCCGGTGGGTTGCGCCTCCATCCAGCCCTTGAGGGACTCAAAGGCCGATTCCGGGTCGTCCAGAACGCCCCAGCGGGTCATCACGTTGGCGACCTCGGGGGCGAAATAGGCACCCTCACCCATGATCGAGTGACAGTTGATGCAGGCGTGTTTTTCCCAGACATGTTTGCCCCGGATCACGCTCTCATCCAGCTTCGCCGAGTTCGGCGAATTGACGATGTACAGGTGTGAGTGGGCCGACAGGGCCAGAAAGATTAAGATGAAGAACAGTGACCCGCCATAGAATATGTTGCGGGCCATGCTCTTGGTCATGACTTCTCGCATTGCGCTCTCCTTTGCGCCGCTTTGCTGGTGGTGGGACAATGGCGGGATGGGCGGTTTGCCGCCTTAACGAAAGTCAAGACTCTGTCCTGGCACGCGGCCAATAGGCTACATTCCCTTAAAATAAGCGTGAAATGCCCCGAAATCGCCTTGAACCGCTGCTATCAGGGTGCGAAGTCAGATGGAGTTTCCGGGTCCGTGATGTGCTGTTCCGGTGTCTTTGATTGAGCGAGTGAACGAGTAAGAGATGGCAAACTATTCCTATATCGGCTACGCGCCGGGTGTGATTTCATTTGGTTTTTCTGGGTTTAGCCGCACCATCACTCTGAGTTCAGGCTATGATCCGAACACCGATCGCCGGGTATTCGACGTAACCGACGCGGCCGGTGGAACGCTCGTGAACGGAGATCCGGACAATGGAACTGATTTCAACGGCGACCGTTTCAACGACGAAGTCGGCGATGACCTGACACAGACAGGCGTCGTCACCAGCCTTGACGGATCAACCACCTTTGATTCCGGCGCTATCTATCTGGAAGAATCCTATGCCCTGGCCAAACCGGGCGGCGGTACGATCGATGTTTTCCGGGTCGAGGTTGAAGGAAACCTTGTCGGGTACATCACGTCCGAGCCGTTGGTACCCGGCACCACATATACCTTCACTCGTTCGAATGTGACCCCGTCGAACGCACCGGACACCTCCGATCCCACAGCCATTGTCGACGTGCCCTGCTTTACCGCCGGTACGCTGATCGATACGCCCACCGGCGCCAAGGCGATAGAAGATCTGGCCGAAGGCGATCTGGTTCTGACGCTCGATCACGGCTCGCAACCGATTCGCTGGGTCGGCTCGCGCACCCTGACATCGGTCGATTTGCAGGCCAACCCACGCCTGCGTCCGATCTGCGTGTCAGCCGGAGCGCTGGGGGCGGGTCTACCGCGGCGCGACCTGCGGGTCTCTCCGCAGCACCGGATGCTGGTTCGCTCGGCGATTGCCGTGCGCATGTTCGACGCCCAAGAGGTGCTGATCCCAGCCCACAAGCTGGTCGGCGTTCCCGGCGTTCATGTCGATGAAACCGCCAGCAGCGTGACGTACTACCACATTCTGTTCGACCGCCATGAAATCGTGACCGCCGAGGGGGCTCCGTCGGAAAGCCTGTACACCGGGCCCGAGGCTCTCAAAAGCATTGGCCGCGATGCCCGAGACGAGATCTTCGAGATTTTCCCCGAGCTTGACGACCCGGATCATGTCCCGATCGCCGCTCGGCCCATTCCCGAAACCGGCAAGCGTGCGCGGCACATGATCCATCGGCATGTCAAAAACGCGCGACCTTTGATCGACCGGGCCTGAGCCGCTCAGGACGGTACCGCACGCGGACCCACCAAGGCCGGCCACATCGCCACCACATACAGCGCCATCGCGCTGATCCACAGCCCGTCGGCAACCAGCATGGCAGTCAAGAATTGCGCGTCCAACCCGGACCCAATCCAGCGCAGAATCGCAGCCAGAGCCATAGCTCCGTAGGCGACGACCACCGGCGCGGGGGCGACCAGCGCCCGTCCGCTATGGCCAAGCGCCGCGCGGCTCATGACCGCCAGCGTCATGCCACCGACGCAGCCGATGCCCAACACATGCAGCGCACCAAGTTCACTGCCGAGGCCCAACAAGCCCATTCCCCACAGAACCAAGCCAAGGCCCAGCATCCCCAGGGCCAGATGCAGCGCAAACAGGATCGGCTGCCGGAGCGCCCAAGCCCCCCGCCAACCTGACAGGCGCAAGCCCTGTATCACTCCGAGGACCAGTGCCATTATCGCGACTGCGTACCCGGCCCCGAAGATCAGCATCGCAGCGGGCAGCAGCAGGGCAAGCACCATGTTGTTTTTTTCCATCCAATCACGACTGACAGGCCAGTCAGCTTCGGGCACGCCCGCGCGCTTCATTGCGTTGCGCGTAAAGGCCGGAGTGATCCGACCTCCCAGAATGGCGATCATGGAACACAAGGCCAGCAAACCTGTGCGCAGACCGACATCCAGGGTTCCGGCTGTCACACCGATCCAGTCCAGATGGGTCAACAGGTTTGAGACCCAGATGTAGGCCAGCAACAGAAGAAAGATCATGTTCTGCGGCTTGGGTCGCCGGATCAGCTGGGTGGCGATCTTGGCCGCAAGAACCGGCACGAAGCCGAGGTCGAGCACCGCGACAATCACCGGGTCGATCGCACCCGAGAACCACAGTGCAACGCGCCCCGCCAACCATAGCGCCGCTGCAGCGGCAATAAACAAGCGCCGCGCCTCAGGGGCGCCGGTCCAGTTGGGGACGGCGGTCAGAAAGAACCCGCCCAGTGCGGCACTGGCATAGCCGAAAATCATCTCGTGCGCGTGCCACATCGGCGGGCTCATGGCAGAGGGCGCTTTGGTCCACATTTCGATCCCGGCCAGCGTTGCCAGCCACCCGCCCCAGGCCAGACCGGCAAACACGCCGTAAAGACCTGCAAACAGAAAAAAGACCCGGAACCCCTCACCCATAACGCGCGTGATTGCCGATGGCATGCCTGCTCTCCTTGGCCAAGCTGTTCGTTTGCCAAGCACTAGCAACCGCTGGGCCCGCGCCCCTTAACCAAAATCAAGCGTCGGCGAAAACATGACCCCAAAAAGCACTTATTTTCATGGCTTTTTTCCACCCCATTTCCCTCTGAACGCCCCCTCCGTTGACTTTCGTCAAGGAGAAGACGCCCGTCCCGGCGCAGTGTCCGGCCTGCCTCACCAGCAAACGGAGAGTGATCATGTCACTTGGAATCAGCCATTACACCACCGGCCGCGCCTTCAGGGTCGGTCTGGCCATGTTGTTGGGCAGCGTCGCTGCTCCGACATTCGCCGAAGAGCCAACCCTGAGCGACGAGGCCTTCGAGGCTTCGAAACAGCTCTACTTCGAACAATGTGCCGGTTGCCACGGCGTGCTGCGCAAGGGCGCCACCGGCAAGAACCTCGAGCCGCACTGGAAGAAAACCGCAGCCGACGGCACCGTGACCGAAGGCGGCACCCTGCAACTGGGCCAGGAGCGCCTTGAAAAGATCATCGCGTGGGGCACCGAAGGCGGCATGAACAACTTCTCGGACATCATGACCGAGGAGCAGATCCGCGACATGGCGACCTACATCATGATGGACGCGCCCAAGCCGCCGGAAATGTCGCTGGAACAGATGAAGGCGACCCGCAAGGTCTATGTCGAAGAGGCAGACTATCCGACCGAGCCGCTGCACGGTCGCAACTGGGAGAACTTCTTCGTCGTCATCGAACGTGACGTGGGCAAGGTTGCCGTAATCGACGGCGACACCAAAGAGGTACTGACCCACATCCCCACCGGCTATGCCGTGCACGTTCTGAAAGCGTCCGAACACCATAGCCTGACCGAACCGGAACATCCCGGCCGCTTCTGGTACACCATGGGTCGCGACGGCAAGATGACCAAAATCGACCTCTGGCAGACGCCGGACAAGATGTTGGTCTCTGAGGTCAAGATCGCCTATGACGCCCGCGACGTCGCAGTTTCCGGCGATGGCAAATACGTCATCGGTGGTGGTTACTGGCCGCCGCACTTCGCGATCGTTGACGCCAAAACCATGGAGCCGCTCAAGGTCGTTTCGACCCGCGGCGTGAACGTGGACGGCGACTATGTCGAAGAAAGCCGCGTGGCCGCGATCTACACGACACCGAACGAACCGACCTGGATCGTCGCCGTGAAAGAGTTGGGCCAGTTGTGGCAGGTCGATTACACGGACCTCGACAACCTGCGCATCGACAAGATCGACAGCGCCAAGTTCCTGCATGACGGTTTCTTTGACCCGACGGGCCGCTATTTTCAGATCGCCGCGAACGCGTCGAACAAAATGGTGGTCGTCGATACCGAGACCCACAAGCTGGAGGCGATGATCGACACCGCCGCCCTGCCGCACCCCGGACCGGGCGCAAACTGGGTCGATCCGAACTGTGGACCGGTTGCCGGCACGACCCACCTGGGTGTCGGTACCGTGACCGTTTGGGGCAACGACCCCGAAGGCCACCCGGATCAGGCTTGGAAGGTCTGCTACGAAGTAGAGACGGACGGCCCCGGCCTGTTTGTCCGCACCCACCCGAATTCGGACTACATCTGGGCTGACCAGACCAAACACCCCGAGCCGGAAATCCAGCAGTCGGTGCAAGTCATCTCGAAAGAGACCGGCGAGATCGTGAAAACGATCCAGATCACCGAGGACGAAGGCAGTGCCGCCGTTCACTTTGAATTCAATGCCGACGGCACCGAGGTCTGGGTCTCCAAGTGGAACCTGTCGGACTCCAAGGAACCCAACGGTCAGATCGTGATCTTCGACGCCAAGACTCTGGAAGAGATCGGCCGCATCGACGGGCTCTATGCGCCGACCGGCAAGTTCAACGTCTACAACCGCTCGAACCACGTCACCTGACGGGTTGACAGCAAGCACAGGAAAGGGCGGGCCCCTCGCCCGCCCTTTCCACGTTTGTCCGCGGCGCCCTGCCCGGCATCCCAACCGCCATTCCAACAGGCCTGACACCCAAGGCCAGACATGACAGCCAAAACGGAGCCTGGACATGACCCAGTCCGAACCGGAAAAGAAAAAACCGATCTGGCGCCGGTATTTCCTGTGGGGAATGCCCGTGGCCGGCATCGCCGCGGCCTTTGTCGCCGGCATCATCTTCTGGGGCGGGTTCAACACCGCCATGGAAGCCACCAATACCGAGAAATTCTGTGTCTCGTGCCATGAGATGCGCGACTATATCTACACCGAGTACAAGGGCACGATCCATGACGTGAACCGCTCGGGCGTGGGCGCGGTCTGTTCGGACTGCCACGTGCCCAAGGACTGGACACACAAGATCATCCGCAAGATCAAAGCCTCGAGAGAGCTGTACGGCAAGATGGTCGGCTCGATCAGCACGCCCGAGAAATTCGAGGCCAAGCGCATCCATCTGGCCATGAACGAATGGCAGCGGATGAAAAAGACCGACTCGCGCGAGTGCCGCAACTGCCACGATTTCGAGTCGATGATGCCCGAGTTCCAGAAGCCACGCGCGCGGCAGCAGCACCTGAACGCGATGGAGGTGGGCCAGACCTGCATCGACTGCCACAAGGGTATCGCACACTCGAACATCCGTGACCGCGCACCCGAAGATTTTCTGGAAGAGCTCGAAGCCCCGAACCCGGCCTTCGCCCGTCCGATCCCGCCGGAATACCTGGCCAGCCTGGAGCGGATCGAAGCCAAGGAGGCCGCCGAGGCCGAAGCCGAGAAAGCCGCCCGCAAAGCCCAGCAGGAGGCGGTGCAGGCGCAGATCGCTGCAGCGGTCGACACCGCCTTGGCCGAGGAACGCGCCAAGGCCGATGGCACAGCAACCGACGCCGCGGCCTCGGGCGGCAGCGACGTTGGTGGCAACATCGACTGGAACGCCGTGGCCAGCACCGATCTGAAACTGTTCTATCCGGGACAGGCTTCGTTCGAATGGGTGCAGAACGGCAAGACCCACGGTGGCGCACGCCCTCTGACCAAGGGTGGCGACCAGTGCTCGACCTGCCACGCCAAGGAGCTGGACGCGATCGGCAACAAGATCGTCGCTGGCGGTGATCTCGAACCGACCCCCATCCCCGGCAAGCGCGGGGTGATCGACGCTACGGTTCAGGCCGCGCATGACGACGAAAACCTGTATATCCGGCTGCAATGGGCGGATGCGGGCCACAATCCCGCGCCCTTCGTCGACGGCGGCAAGATGGACCCGGACAACCCGATCAAGGTCGCCATGATGATCACCGGCACCGGGATCGAGCTGGGCGAACAGGTGGGGTGCTGGGCCTCGTGCCACGCCGACAACACCTATATGCCCTTTGCGCCCGATGCCGAAACCATCGCCGCCAACACGGACGTGGCCGCTCGCCTGACGGCCAAGGACACCGTCACCAAGTACATCAGCGAAAGCCGCACCGAGGTCGAAGTCAAAGGCCGGCGCGGCAAGCCGCTGGGCGGTTGGGACAAGCTGCAGGCCGAAGAACAGATCGCGCAGTACCTGCAGGACGGCACTTTCCTTGACCTGATGCGCGTCTATGCCGATGGCAGCGCCACCAACGGCTATCTGCTGGAACAGCGCGTGGTCAACGATGGCGAGATCTCGGCCTCGGCCAGCCTGTCGGGCGGCATGTGGACGGTGGTGTTCTCGCGGCCGCTGAACTCGGGCGCACCGGGCGACGTGCCGCTGGAGCCGGGCAAAACCTACACGGTGGGCTTTGCCATCCACGATGACCACTCGGCGGCGCGGTTCCACCACGTCACGCTGAACACCAGCCTCGCGCTGGATGACGACAGCGCCGACATCAACGTGGTCAAACAGTAACGAAAAGGGGCCGGCATTCCGGCCCCTTTTCCACAGCCGAGGAGACACGCGACCATGACCACCAAGCCCCTTCTGACCGCTGTCCTGACCCTAGCGATGGTTCTGCCAGCCCTAGCCGATGAAGCCGACCAGATCTGCGCCGAGGCCGAGGAAAGCTATGTCGAACTCTTCGGCGATCCTTCCGACGCCGTGCTGGATGCCGAGGTGGTGCTGATGTACAAGTACCACTTCTGCCCGGCCCAGATCACGGTCAAGCCCGGCACCACGGTGCGCTGGGTCAACGTGGACAAGCGCACCAGCCATTCGGTGCTTTTGAAGGACGGCAGCCAGCCCGAATCCGACCGCATCTTCCCCGAGGAATCGGTCGAGATGACGTTCCTTGAACCCGGCCCGCAGAACTATCTGTGCGGCCCGCATTGGGAAACGCAGAACATGGTCGGCATGGTCACCGTCGAGCCCTGAACGCAGGCAGACATACAGGCAAACTAAAGGAGCGCGGGCGCAAATCCCGCGCTCCTTAACTTATGTCAAGGAGGCCTCTTTGCGAATGCGCCAGTCTGCGGCCATGACACGCCCGGCCATCCCAGCAACGTCCCGATCCGCCGCTCTGTCCGCGCTCGGAACCGACCGGAACACCCGGGTCCCGATGACATTCAGACCAAGCGAGATTGCACCATGAGCGGTAAGGTTTTTCTGATCGGCGCCGGACCCGGAGACCCCGAATTGATGACCCTGCGCGCCTTGCGCATGCTGCGCGAGGCGGATGTGGTGGTCTACGACCGTCTGGTTTCGGAGGAGATCCTGGCCATGCACGCCCCCGGTGCGCGGCTGATCCCCGTGGGCAAGGCGCCCAAATGCCATACCGTGCCGCAGGACCGGATCAACCAGATCCTGCTGGAACAGGCCCGCGCGGGCTACAGGGTTGCCCGCCTCAAGGGGGGCGATCCGATGATCTTTGGACGCGGCTCGGAAGAGGCGGCGTTTCTGATGGACCATGGCATTGCGGTTGAATACGCGCCCGGCATCACCGCGGCGCAGGGGGCAAGCTGTTCGACCGGCGTGCCGCTGACCCATCGCGGGCTGGCCACCTCGGTTCAATATGTCACCGGCCATCGTCAGGCCGATAAGGTGCTGGACCTCGACTGGAAGCGCCTGGCGGACCCTGACACCACCTTGGTCATCTACATGGGCGTCGCCAATATTGGCCAGATCGCCATGGGCCTGATGACCGAGAACCTGCCGGGAACGACCCCCGTCCTGGCCGTCGGCAAGGCGACAACCCCGGACGAACGCCGCCTTGTCTCGCGTCTGGACCGTGTCGCCGCCGACGTGCGCGCGGCCGGTCTGGCCGCCCCTACCCTGTTCATCATCGGCAAGGTCGTGTCGCTCTATGCCGAACGGCCGGTTGCCGAGTTGCTGGAGCACGCTCATGGCTAGGACTCTGCCCATTGAACCGGCCCGCCGGGACTGGCCCGGGCGCGCGGTGCAGACCGCCGCTGTGCTGGTGGCCACCTCAGCCTTTGCCGCCGACACGCTGGACCCCAACGCGCTGAAGCGTCTGGTGCATCAGGATTGCGGGTCCTGCCACGGCCTGACCCTGAAAGGCGGGCTGGGCCCCGATCTGCGGGCGGGAAACCTGCAGCACTATGACCCCGAAATCCTGACCGGCGTAATCCTGGACGGCATCCCCGACACGGCCATGCCGCCCTGGCGGCCCCTCATCAGCGAGGAAGAGGCCGAATGGATCGCCCGTTATCTGCTGAAACCGGAGGCGCAATGAAACAGTTTGTCCTTGGCCTCGCGGCCTCGTTGCTGATGACCGCAGCCCATGCCGAACCCACCGCCACCGGAGACCTGGGGCTGGTGATCGAACGGGCCACCGGCTCGGTTCTGCTGGTCGATCAGTCCGACCGTGCCGCGCTGGCCCGGATCGAAGGACTGGGCGATCTGTCCCATGCCTCGCTGGTCTATTCGCCCGACGAACGCTTTGCCTATGTCTTCGGGCGCGACGGCGGGCTGACCAAGGTCGATATCGTGACCCGTCAGATCGCCAAGCGCGTCGTGCAGGCCGGCAACGCCATCGGCGGGGCGATCTCTGACGACGGCACGCTGGTGGCGGTGTCGAACTATGAACCCGGCGGGGTGCGCGTCTTTGATGCCAACACACTTGAGATGGTCGCCGATTTCCCCACCGGCAGCAAGACCATCGGCCTGGTCGATGCGCCGGGCCGCCGTTTCGTGTTTACCATGTGGGATACGGGCGAGACCTGGATCGCTGATTTCGCGCGCGGCACCGACCCGCAGATCACCAAGATCACCGACATGGGCAAAAACCCCTATGACGCGCTGATCACCGCAAATGGCCGCACCTACATCACCGGTCTGTTCGGGCAGGACGGGCTGACCGCGCTGGACCTGTGGGCAGACACCCCCGAACCGATCCGGGTGCTGCCCGGCTATGGGCGCGGCCAACAGGAAATGCCCGTCTACAAGATGCCCCATCTGGAAGGCTGGGCTCATACGGGAGAGGAATTCGTATTGCCGGCCGTCGGCCATCACCAGGTGCTTTGGGTCGATGCCGACACACTCACGGAAACCGGGCGCACCCAGACATACGGCCAGCCCGTCTTTGCCATGGCGCGGCCCGACGGCCGGCAGGTCTGGGTCAACTTCGCCCACCCGCTGAACGACACGATCCAGGTGATCGACACGGTCAGCAAACAGGTCATCCACGAGTTCAAACCCGGCCCGGCGGTGTTGCACATGGAGTTCACCCCGCGCGGGCACGAGGTCTGGATCAGCGTGCGCGATGCAAACAGGATCATGGTCTATGACACCCACAGCTTTGAAAAGCTGCGGGAAATTCCGGCCGACAGCCCCTCGGGCATCTTCTTCACCGCGCGTGCGCACAGAACGGGGCTGTAAGCGATGTGCCATATCACCGACCCGATCGACCGCAGGCTGCTGGACGACTGGCAGCGCGATTTTCCCGTTGCCGACCGGCCGTTCCAGGTGCTGGCCGCGGCGCTGGGGCTGGATGAGGCCGAGGTGATCGACCGCCTGTCTCGCATGCGCGCCGCCGGGCGCATCACCCGCGTCGGCGCAACGGTCGCGCCCGGCGTGGCCTCGGCCAGCACGCTGGCCGCCGTTGCCGCACCCGAGGACAAGGTGGAACAGATCGCCGCCCTGATCGACGACGAGCCGGGCGTGAACCACAATTACCAGCGCGAGGATGACTGGAACCTTTGGTTCGTGGCCACCGGCCCCGACCGGGCACATGTGGACGCCACCTTGGCCCGGATCAGCGACCGCACCGGGCTGCGCGTGCTGGACCTGCGTCTGGTCCGCCCGTTCAACGTCGATCTGGGTTTTCGCATGTCCGATTGTTCGCGCCGCGTGCCACGGCCGCGTGCGGTCGACCGGAGCGTTCTGCGGCAAGGCGACCGCGACATCCTGCAGGCGCTCAGCGCGGGGCTGCCGCTGATGGCCGACCCCTATGCGGCGCTGGCCCAATCCCTGAACCGCACTCCTGAGGACGTGATGGATCGCATCCGGGTGTTGCACAGGGCCGGCGTTATCTCGCGCCTGGGGGTCATCGTGCGGCATCGGGCGCTGGGGTGGTCGGCCAACGCCATGGTCGTGTGGGACCTGCCCGCCGACCGGATCGACCACGCAGGCCCCGCACTGGCCGCGCATCCCGGCGTGACACTGTGCTATGAGCGCCAGCCGGTCGAAGGCGTGTGGCCCTATCGGCTCTATTCCATGATCCACGCCCGGTCGCGCTCCGAGGCGCGGGGTATCCTGGCCGGCGCCGCCGCCCTGCCCGAACTGTCGGGCGCCGCGCACAAGGTTCTGTTCTCGACCCGGTGCTTCAAACAGACCGGCGCATTGATCAAACCGAAAGAGGCCGCCGCATGACCCCGCTGGACGACACCGACCGCCGCCTGCTGAACCGATTGCAGGAGGACCTGCCGCTGACCCCCCGCCCCTATGCCGATGTGGCGGCCGAGTTGGGGATCGCCGAGCAGGACCTGCTGGACCGGCTGGCGCGGATGAAGGCCGACCGGGTCATCACCCGGTTCGGCCCGTTCTTCGACGCCGCCGCCATGGGCGGGGATTTCTGCCTGTGCGCCATGGCGGTGCCCGAGGACGAGTTTGAAACCGTCCTGACCAAAGTCAATGCGCACCCCGAGGTGGCGCATAATTATGAGCGTACGCACCGGCTGAACATGTGGTTTGTTCTGGCGACCGAAACGCCCGAGGCGATCACCGCCACGGCCGACGCGATCGAACGCGAGACGGGGATCACGGTTCACCGGTTCCCGAAACTGCAGGAATTTTTCATCGGCTTCCGGGTGGCAGCATGATCGACGCAACCGACAGACGGATCATCGAGGCTCTCCAAGGCGGGCTGCCCCTGGTGCCCGCGCCCTATGCGCAGGTCGCCGACGATCTGGGGATCGAGGAAGCCGCTCTGCTGAACCGGCTGGCCGCGTTGAAGGCGCGCGGGGTGATCCGGCGGATCGCCGCGGCCCCCAACCACTACAAGCTGGGCATGACATCGAACGGCATGACCGTCTGGGACGTGCAGGCCGACCTGATCGGCGAACTCGGCGCCCATATCGGAGCGCTACCCTTCGTCACCCATTGCTACGAACGGCCCCGCGCCCTGCCCGACTGGCCCTACAACCTGTTCGCCATGGTTCATGGCAGCTCGCCCGATGAGGTCGAACAAAAACGCGGCCAGATCGCCGCAATCCTTGGATCGGCCTGCCGGGGCAGCGACATCCTCTATTCCACGCGCATCCTGAAGAAAACCGGGCTGCGCCTGAAAGCGAAAGGCTGAGACCGATGTTCCGCCTGACCGAATACATGCAGCAGCTGGTCAACCCGACGCCGGTGCGCAAACGCCGCCCCGGACCGGTGAAACCGGTGGTGATTTGGAACCTGACCCGGCGCTGCAACCTGAAATGCCGCCATTGCTACACCGTGTCCGCGGATGTGGCCTTCCCGGGCGAACTCAGCCACGAGCAAGCCATGGTCACCCTTGAGGATCTGGGCCAATTTCGCGTCCCGGCCCTGATCCTCTCGGGCGGGGAGCCATTGGACCGGTTCGATTTCTTCGACATCGCCCGGCGGGCGCGTCAGCTGGTACCGATGCTGGCGCTGTCAACCAACGGCACACGGATCCACGACGAAACCGCCGACATGATCGCCGACGTGGGCTTCAACTATGTCGGCATCTCGCTCGACGGGATCGGGGCCACGAATGACTGGTTCCGCGGGGTCGAGGGCGCCTTTGATGACGCCCTGCGCGGTGTGCGCGAATGCAAGAAGCGCGGCATCAAGGTTGGTCTTCGGTTCTGCCTGACCGAAGGCACCCAGCACCACCTGCCCGACCTGCTGAAACTGTGCGACGACGAGGGGGTGGACAAGTTCTATCTCTCGCATCTGGTCTATGCCGGGCGCGGCGACAAGAACCGGGGCGAGGACGCGGAACATCAGCGCACCCGGCAGGGGCTCGACCTGTTGCTGGACCGCGCATGGGAGGCCGCCTCGGGCGGACGCCCACTGGACATCGTGACCGGCAACAACGACGCGGATGCCGGGTATTTCCTGAACTGGGCCGCCGCCCGGTTCGACGCCGACGCCGTCGCGCATGTGCGCGGACACCTGGCCCATTGGGGCGGCAATTCCAGCGGTCTGGGCGTGGCCAATATCGACAATCTTGGCCGCGTCCATCCCGACACCTACTGGTCGGACTACACGGTGGGCAACGTCAAGCTCACTCCGTTTTCCGAGCTGTGGACCGGGGATGACCCGATGCTGGCCCTGCTGCGCACGCGGCCGCGCCCGTTGAAGGGGCGGTGCGGCGCCTGCCGGTTGCAGGATGTCTGCGGCGGCAATACCCGCATCCGGGCCCTGCAACTGACCGGCGACCCGTGGGCCGAAGACCCGGCCTGCTACCTGACCAATGATGAAATCGGCGTGGACGGTGCCGGCGAGCGCCTGCAGGTCACGCCTTTCCGGGGGAAAAGCCATGATCCGGCGCATCAGTTCTTTTAAGGCACTCAAATTCGGTACTTTGTGCTCGGTGTTGCTGGCTGGAACGGCCTGGGCGGATGCTCAATCAGATTACGCCGAGCATTGCGCCAGCTGCCATGGCGAGGCCCGGCTGGGCGGCGTCGGTCCGGCGTTGATCCCCGAAACGCTCAAACGCATGCGCGGCCCCCGCGTGGCCGCCGTCATCGCCGAGGGGCGCCCGGCCACCCAGATGCCCGCCTTCGCGCACGAGCTGGACGCCTTGCAGATCGAGGAACTTGCGGGCTGGCTGAAATCTCCGCTGGAGATCGACCCCCAATGGGATGCCGAACAGATCATGGCCAGCCGCACGCTGGATGCCGATTACGCACCGGTCGATGCGCCGGTTTGGGACAGCGACCCGATGAACATCACGCTGGTGGTGGAAACCGGCGATCACCATGTCAGCGTTCTGGATGGCGACACCTTCGAGGTTCTGGACCGGTTCGAGACCCCCTTTGCCGTGCATGGCGGCCCCAAGTTCAGCCCCGACGGGCGCTATGTGTTCATCATGTCGCGCGATGGCTGGGTGCAGAAATACGACATCTGGGCCCTGAAACAGGTGGGCCGCATCCGCGCCGGCCTGAACAGCCGCAACATCGCCATGTCGGGCGACGGCAAGTGGCTGGCCGTGGCGAACTATCTGCCCAACAGCCTGACCCTGCTGTCGACCGAGGATCTGTCGGTGGCCAAGGTGGTCGAGGTCAAGGGCAAGCAGGGCAAGCCCAGCCGGGTCTCGGCTGTGTACCAGGCCCCGCCGCGCGAAAGCTTCGTGCTGGCGCTCAAGGACGTGCCCGAGATCTGGGAAGTGTTCTATGGCGACAACCCGCCGCAATTCGGGCTGGGCCATGATTTCCGGATCGAGGGGCAGTTCAAGAACCCCGACCCCTTCCCCGTCCGCAAGATCACCACGCCCGACTATCTGGACGATTTCTTTTTCGACCAGAGCTATGAATACGTCATGGGCGCGTCGCGCGATGGCAAGGGCGGTCAGGTGATCGACCTCGTGATCGGGCAGAAAGTGGCGGATCTGGACCTGCCCGGCATGCCGCATCTGGGCTCGGGCATCACCTGGCAGCGCGATGGCACCACGGTGATGGCCACGCCGCACCTGACCGAAGGCACCATCTCGGTCATCGACATGAGCACTTGGGAAACGATCAAGCGGATCGAGACCGAAGGCCCGGGCTTTTTTATGCGCAGCCACGAGAACTCGCCCTATGTCTGGGCCGACGTGTTCTTTGGCCCCAACAAGGATGCGATGCATGTGATCGACAAGCAGAGCCTCGAGATCTTCAAAACCCTGCGGCCCGCGCCGGGCAAGACCGTGGCGCATGTGGAATTCACCCGCGACGGCGCCCATGCGCTGGTGTCGATCTGGGAGGATGACGGCGCGGTGATCGTCTATGACGCGCAGACGCTCGAAGAGATCAAACGCCTGCCGATGCGCAAACCTTCGGGGAAATACAATGTCTGGAACAAGATCACCTTCTCGGAAGGCACCAGCCACTGACGGGCGCTGGCCGGTCTGGAAACTGGCGATTCTGTTGTATCCGGCGACGGCGCTGACCGTCGCCATCAACCTGTTTCTGGCCGGGTTGATCGCCCATGCGCTGGGGTTCGGCGCAGTTACACCGGTGGCCGCGCTGATCTGGTGTGTGCCCCTTGGGGTTCCGGCCAGCTGGCTGGCGGGGCGCTGGGTGCGGCGGCTGATGGATGAGGCCGACGGCTGATCCCGAGCGAACTGCCCAGGGCCGAAGTGCCATTTTTTTGACCACCTGATCGAAGTCAAGTCGTGCCGCCTGCCAATCCCTTACGACTCGGGCAACATCAAATTCGAGTCGGAGTCTCCATGCCCGCCGCCCGCCAAAACCACAGCCTCCCGGTCCGCGCGACACGCGTGGCAGCCGGGCTGGCGGGCATCTTTCTTTTGATGTTGCAGGTGCTTGGGCCAGCGCTGGCGAGTCCCGGCCAAGGTACCTGGATGGAGATCTGCTCGGAGGCAGGAGCGGTTTGGGTTCAGGTGGACCTAGAACAAGACACCGGCGACCCGACCGCGCCCTGCCCGAAATGTGCCGATTGCGCCTTGTGCGCAATTGCGGCGGCGGCACCAGTCCCGGACCTGCCGCAGCTGCAGCAGCCCGGATTTGTACAGATCACACGGTGTAAATTCCCTGATCTGATCGAACCGTACGAGTCCAGACGGCTGTGGCCCGAAACCCGCGGCCCCCCGGCCGCGCCCGAAATCAGAACCGAACGCGCGCCGCGCGCGCCCATGGCGTTAGCCCGAACCGAAGGAGGTGCGCCGTGGTCGTAACACGCGCAGCCCATTTCTTTTTGGCCCTAGTTCTGTCCTGCCTGCTGGCGTTTGACGCGCGGGCCGACAGTCTGTCCAGTTTCCTGCCCGAGATCGAACCCGCCGAACTGTCGCCCGGTGCCGATGCCATTGGTCCGGTACGAGATGACGTGCCGGTGGCCCCGGTGCTGAAAGGCGGCGAAACCATCGCCTGGGCCTTCCTGACATCCGATTTCGTGGGCACCACCGGCTATTCCGGCAAGCCCATCCATGTCGTCGCCGCCATCGACGGTGATGCGGTGCTGACCGGTGTCAAGCTGGTCAAACATTCCGAACCCATCGTTCTGATCGGCATTCCCAATTCGCGCATGGTCGAGCTGACCGAAGGCTATGCCGGGCTGGACCTCAAGCGCGAGGTCGAGACCGGCGGGGAGGGGCATGATCTGGACATCATTTCGGGTGCGACGGTGACGGTGATGGTCATCGACGACAGCGTCGTGCGCGCCGGGATCAAGGTGGCCCGTGCCATGGGTCTGGGTGGGTTGTCCGAGGTGCAGGCCGACGGACCCAAGCGCGAAGTCGACATGGCCAAGGCCGACACCCAAGACTGGGCCACGCTCTCGGGCGACGGCTCGATCCGGCGGCTGACGCTGGACGTGGGTCAGGTCAACGCCGCCTTCGAGGCCACCGGCGACCAGCGCGCGATCAAACGCCCCGAGAAGGGCAACCCCGAAGACACCTTCATCGACATGCATGTGGCGCTGGTCTCGGTGCCTTCGATCGGCAAGTCGCTGCTGGGCGAGGCCGAGTACCAGAACCTGGTCAATTGGCTGGACGAGGGCGAACACGCCATCCTGGTGTTGGGCCGCGGCAAATACAGCTTCAAGGGCTCGGGCTATGTGCGCGGCGGGATCTTCGACCGGATCCAACTGATCCAGGGCGACAATTCGGTGCGGTTCTTCGACCGTCAGCATCGCCGCCTGGGCACGGTGGCCGCCGAGGACGCGCCCAGCTTTACCGAACTGGACATCTTCAAGATCCCTGCCGATGCCGAGTTCGACCCGACCGAGCCGTTCCGCCTGCAACTGCTGGTGCAGCGGGCCATCGGCGCGGTGGAAAAGACCTTCCTGACCTTCGATCTGGGCTACAAGCTGCCCGAACAGTACCTGTTGCCGGTTGCGCCCGCGCCCAAGGTCGTGGACGATGCCACCGGCGAGGCCGCCGCCAAGTCGGCCCTGTGGCAGCGCATCTGGAAAGACCGCCAGGTCGAGATCGCCGTGCTGGGCGCCATGCTTCTGGTGCTGACGGCCACCTTCTTCTTCCAGTTCCACGCCACGATGAACGCACGGGTCTTCTACTGGTTCCGCATCGGGTTCCTGACGATGACGCTGTTCTTCATCGGCTGGTACGCCAACGCGCAGCTGAGCGTGGTGAACATCATGGCGCTGGCCGGCAGCCTGCGCAGCGGTTTCACCTGGGATGCCTTCCTGCTGGACCCACTGGTGTTCATCCAATGGTTCGCCGTGGCCGCCGCGCTGCTGTTCTGGGGGCGCGGAGCCTATTGCGGCTGGCTGTGCCCCTTCGGTGCCCTGCAAGAGCTGACCAACAAGATCGCCCGCGCGTTGAAAGTGCCGCAATGGACCCTGCCCTGGGGCCTGAACGAGCGCCTGTGGCCGATCAAGTACATGATTTTCCTTGCGCTGTTCGGCCTGAGCATGGTGTCGATCCCTCTGGCCGAGAAATACGCCGAGGTCGAGCCGTTCAAGACCGCGATCATTCTGAAATTCATGCGCGACTGGCCTTTCGTGGTCTTTGCGGTGGGTCTGCTGGTGATCGGTCTGTTCATCGAACGGTTCTATTGCCGCTATCTGTGCCCGCTGGGTGCGGCGCTGGCGATCCCCGCCCGTATCCGCATGTTCGACTGGCTGCGCCGCTACAAGGATTGCGGCAACCCCTGTCAGACCTGCGCCAACGAATGCCCCGTTCAGGCCATCCACCCCACCGGTGAGATCAACCCGAACGAGTGCGTCACCTGCCTGCATTGTCAGGTGCTCTACCAGTCCGAGAGCAAATGTCCCGTCGTCATCCGCCAGCTGAAACGGCGGGCCAAGACCGGGTCGGTCAAACTCAAGACCCCCCTCGGACAACCACCGGCGAACCATCCGAACGCCAAACCGCAAACCGTTTCCTAAAAGGAGGAACGATCATGTCGGATCATGACACCAAACTGAACATCACCCGCCGCGGGTTGCTGGGGGCCTCGGCCACCGGGGCCGTGCTGGCCGGAACCGGGCTGGGCGTTGGCGGCACGCTGATGACCGCCAAGCAGGCCAGCGCCGCCGCGAAGGTCGAACTGGCCCCCGGCGAGCTGGACGAATATTACGGCTTCTGGTCCTCGGGCCAGACCGGCGAGCTGCGCATCATGGGCTTCCCGTCCATGCGCGAGCTGATGCGCGTGCCGGTGTTCAACCGCTGCTCAGCCACCGGTTGGGGCCAGACCAACGAGTCGCTGAAGATCCTGACCGAGGGCCTGCTGCCGGAAACCAAGGAGTTCCTGGCCAAGCGCGGCATGAAAACCTATGACAACGGCGACCTGCACCACCCGCACATGTCGTTCACCGACGGCACCTATGACGGCCGCTATCTGTTCATGAACGACAAGGCCAACACGCGCGTGGCCCGCGTGCGCTGCGACGTGATGAAATGCGACAAGATCATCGAGATCCCCAACGCCAAGGCGATCCACGGTCTGCGCCCGCAGAAATTCCCGCGCACCGGCTATGTCTTTGCCAATGGCGAGGACGAAACCCCGCTGATCAACGACGGCAGCGTGCTGGACGATCCGTCGCAATACGTCAACATCTTCACCGCCATCGACGGTGACACGATGGAGATCGCCTGGCAGGTGATGGTGTCGGGCAACCTCGACAACACCGATTGCGACTATCAGGGCAAATACGCCTTCTCGACCTCGTACAACTCGGAAATGGGCATGAACCTGGCCGAGATGACCGAGAGCGAGATGGACCACGTGGTCGTCTTCAACCTCAAGGAAATCGAGGCCGGCATCGCCGCGGGCGACTATCAGGAGATCAAGGGCGTCAAGGTTCTGGACGGGCGCAAGGGGTCGAACAAGAAATACACCCGCTACATCCCGATCCCGAACTCGCCGCACGGCATCAACACCGCGCCCGACGGCAAACACGTCTGCATCAACGGCAAGCTGTCGCCGACCGTGTCGATCATGGACGTGACCAAGCTGGACGCGCTGTTCGAAAGCGACGCCGATCCGCGGTCGTGCATCGTGGGCGAGCCGCAGCTGGGCCTTGGCCCGCTTCACACCGCCTATGACGGTCAGGGCAACGCCTTCACCACGCTGTTCCTGGACAGCCAGATCGTCAAATGGAACATTGACAAAGCCATCCGCGCCTACAATGGCGAGGACGTGGACCCGATCATCTCGAAGGTCGACGTGCACTATCAGCCAGGCCACAACTCGACCTCGATGGGTGAAACCAAAGACGCGGACGGCAAGTGGCTGATATCGATGAACAAGTTCTCGAAAGACCGGTTCCTGAACACCGGTCCGCTCAAGCCCGAGAACGAGCAGGTGATCGACATCTCGACCGACGAGATGAAGGTTGTTCATGACGGCCCGACCTTCGCCGAGCCGCATGACTCGATCATCGTGCGCCGCGACATTGTCAACCCGGTCAACGTCTGGGACCGCAACGACCCGACCTGGGAAGATGCGCGCAAGCAGGCCGAGGCCGATGGTGTCGATCTGGAAGAAGGTGCCGAAGAGCCCATCCGCGACGGCAACAAGGTGCGGGTCTACATGGTCTCGCAGGCCCCGACCTTCAGCCTCGAGAAGTTCACCGTCAAACAGGGCGACGAGGTCACGATCTACGTCACCAACCTGGATGACGTGGACGATGTGACCCACGGCTTCTGCCTGGGCAACTACGGCATCGCCTTCGAGGTCGCGCCGCAGGCCACCGCATCGATCACCTTCACCGCCGACCGTCCGGGCGTGCACTGGTTCTACTGCCAGTGGTTCTGCCACGCGCTGCACATGGAAATGCGCGGCCGGATGCTGGTCGAACCGCAGGGAGCCTGACCCATGCGCTGGCCCCTGCTCATCCCGCTTCTGTTCGGCTCGCCGCTTTGGGCGGCGGACTGGGACGTGCCCAACCGGGCGGGGGCCATCACCGAGACACTGGCGCAGGCGGCGGATGGAGACACCCTCCGCCTGAGCCCCGGCGTCTATGCCGAACGCCTGGTTCTGGACCGGCCCTTCACCATCGACGGGCAGGGCCAGGCCACCATCGACGGTCAGGGCACCGGCAGCGTCATCACCGTGACCGGGCCCGACGTCACCCTGCGCGGCCTGACCGTGATCGGGTCGGGATCGGACCATGGTGAGATCGACAGCGGCATCCAGCTGACCAAGACGGCCCGCGCCGCCGTGGTGGAAAACAACGTGCTGCTGGGCAATCTCTATGGCATAGACATCCACGGCGCCGATGACAGCATCGTGCGCGGCAACCGGATCGAGGGCCGGCAGGACCGCCGGATGAACGACCGCGGCAACGGGGTCTATGTCTGGAACGCGCCCGGCGCTGTGGTCGAAGGCAATGACATCCGCTTTGGCCGCGACGGGATCTTCGTGAACTCGTCCAAGCAGAACACCTTCACCGGCAACACCTTCCGCGATCTGCGCTTTGCCGTGCACTACATGTATGCCGACGATTCCATCGTCAGCGACAATGTCTCGATCGGCAACGATCTGGGCTATGCGGTGATGTTCACCTCGAACGTGCAGGTGATCAACAACGTCTCGGTCGGCGACCGCGAACACGGGGTCATGCTGAACTATGCCAATGACAGCGTGATCTCGGGCAACGTGGTGAAAGGCGCCAAGGAGAAGTGCACCTTTCTGTACAATTCCAACAAGAACGAATTCACCGACAACTGGTTCGAAGGCTGCGGTATCGGGATCCATTTCACCGCCGGCAGCGAACGCAACCGGATCGTCGGCAACGCCTTTGTCGGCAACCGGACACAGGTGAAATACGTCTCGACCAAATGGGTCGAGTGGTCGGAAGACGGCCGCGGCAACTACTGGTCCGATTTTGCCGCCTATGACGTGAACGGCGACGGCATCGCCGACGCCCCCTATCGCCCCAACGATAGCATGGACCATGTGCTGTGGACCCAACCCGCAGCCAAGCTGCTGCTCGGCTCGCCCGCCGTGCAGCTGGTGCGCTGGTCGCAATCGGCCTTTCCCGCGCTGCTGCCGGGCGGCGTGATCGACAGCCACCCCTTGATGCAAGCCCCTCAACCCCCAGCCATGAAAAAGGTGCCTCATGACGGATAAGGCCCTGACCATCGAAACGGTCTGCAAGGATCGCGGCAAGATCCGCGTTCTGAGCGATATCTCCCTGACGCTCGAGCCCGGCCAGCGCGTGGCGCTGCTGGGCCACAACGGCGCCGGAAAATCCACCCTGATCAAGTCGATCCTGGGTCTGACGCCCATCCAGGCCGGCACGATCCGCATCGGCACCGCCGCCCCCGGCAGCGCGCAGGCGCGCCGCGACACGGCCTATCTGCCCGAGGCGGTCTCGTTCCACCCGGCCCTGACCGGGCGCGAGCAGCTGACCCTGTTTGCCAAGCTGTCAGGCACAAAAGCCGACGTGCCCGCCCTGCTGGACCGTGTCGGGCTGGGCGATGCGATGGACCGCCGGATCGGTGCCTATTCCAAAGGGATGCGGCAGCGGCTGGGCCTTGCGCAGGTGCTGCTGGGTCAGCCGAAACTGGCGCTGCTGGACGAACCCACCTCGGGGTTGGACCCGATCTCGCGCCAGGACCTGTACGCCATCATCGACGAGTTGGCCGCGCAGGGCACCGCGGTGCTGATCGCCAGCCATGCCCTGACCGAGGTCGAGGCCCGCACCGACCGCATCGCCATCATGCGCAAGGGCCGGATGGTGGCCGATGACACGCTGGCCAACCTGTCGGCGCTGGCCGGGTTGCCGATCCGTCTGCGGGTCCGCGCGCGTGCCAATGCCGACGCGCTGGCCGCCGAACTGGGCGGCAACCGGATCAACGGCGCCTCGGTCGAATTGCTGTGTTCGCCCGCCGACAAGATGCAGGCGCTGCGCCGCATCGCCGGTCTGGGTGATGCGGTGGCCGACGTGGAAATGACCCCGCCCAAGCTGGAAGACCTCTATCGCCACTATGCTCAGGAGGCGCTGCAATGACCCGTTTCCTTGCCATAACCCGCACCGAGATGCTGATCCTGCGCCGCAACCGCTGGCTGCTGGTGGCGACGCTGATCATGGTTCTGTTCGCACTGGCGCTGACCTTTGCCGGCAGCGCGCCCACCGGCACGCTGGGGGTCGACATGCTGACGGTGTCGGTCGCCTCGATGACCACGCTGTCGGTGTATCTGGCACCGCTCCTGGCGCTGATGATTTCCTTTGACGCCATCGCCGGTGACGTGGACCGGGGCAGCCTGTCGCTGCTGCTGTCCTATCCGGCGGGGCGGGGCGAGATCCTGCTGGGCAAATTCACCGCCCACCTGGCGGCGCTGGCCTTCGCCATGATCGTCGGTTTCGGCACTGCCGGGGCGGTCGCCGCGTGGTTCGGCGGCGCGGGCGCGGACAGCCTGTTCGCGCTTGGCCGGCTGATCGTCACCTCGATCCTACTGGGCGCCGTGTTTCTGGCGCTGGGATACCTGCTGTCCGCCCTGGCGAGGGGCGCAACGGCGGCGGCAGGTCTGTCGGCCGGGCTCTGGCTGGTCTTCGTCGTCCTCTATGATCTTGGGCTGTTGGGAGCCGTCGTCATGGACAAGGGCGGCGTCTTCACCCAATCCGTCTTTCCCTGGGTGATGGTGGCCAACCCGGCCGACGCTTTCCGTCTGTGGAACATCGCCGCGACCGAGGGCGTGGCGATGGCGTCCGGCATGACCGGCGCGGCGCAGGCCCTGCCCGTCTGGGCGGCGCCCGCCTCGCTGCTGATCTGGCCGGTTCTGGGCTTTGCCCTAGCCCGGTTGGCGTTCCGGAGGGTGGAGCCATGACCCGCCTTGCCCTGATCGCGCTGATCGCGCTGGCAGCCTGCAAGGAAGAACAGGCCGCCGCCCTGCCGGATCCGGTCGATCTGACCGAAACCGCGCTCAGCTATTTCTGCCAGATGAACGTGGCCGAACACGGCGGGCCCAAGGGGCAGATCCATCTGGAGGGCTATCCCGCGCCGCTGTTCTTTGCCCAGGTGCGCGACATGGTGGCCTATCTCAAAAGTCCCGAACGGGATGCCGAGATCACCGCGGTCTATGTCAGCGACATGGGCGCGGCCCCCAGCTGGAACGAGCCAGGCATCTCGAACTGGATCGCCGCCGATCAGGCCACCTTCGTGGTGGGCGCCGGCGTGGCCGGCGGCATGGGCGCGCCCGAGATCGTGCCCTTTGCAACGCCGGGCGCCGCCGCGCGGTTCATCGAAACCTATGGCGGCACCGCCCTGCCCCTGACCGACATTCCCGACGAAGCCGCTTTGGGGCCCGTCGATCTGACGCAATCCCTGGAGACACCCGCATGACCACCCTGTCCCGCCGCCGTTTCCTGACCATCTCGGCCGCCTGCGCCGCCTTGCCGACCGTGGCGCGCGCCGCACCGGTGGCCGGCTGGCGCGGCACCGCGCTGGGGGCACCCGCCAGCCTGCAGCTGGTCGGGCTGAGTGACGCGCAGGCCGCGCCGATCATCGCCGCGCTCGAGGCCGAACTGGACCGGTTGGAGAATATCTTCAGCCTGTACCGCCCGGATTCGCAGCTGAGCCGCCTGAACCGTGACGGCACCCTGCCCGCCCCGGCGCCGGAGCTGCTGCAGGTGCTGACCCAAAGCGCCGCCCTGCACGACGCAACCGGCGGTGCGTTCGACCCGACCGTTCAACCGCTGTGGATGGCGCTGGCGACCGGCGCGACGGATGCCGAAGCGGCGCAGGCCCGGGCGCTGGTCGGCTGGCAGGAGGTTTCGGTCTCGGCCGACGGCATCCGCCTGCCCCATCCGGGCCGTTCGGCGCTGACGCTGAATGGCATCGCGCAGGGCGCCGTGACCGACCGGATCGCGGCGCTGCTGCGGGCGCAGGGGCTGACCGATGTGCTGGTCGACATGGGCGAGATAGCCGCCATCGGCACCCGCGCCGACGGGTCGGACTGGCGCGTCGGTCTGGCCGGCCCCGAGGGCGTGACCCGGCGCATCGAACTGCGCGACCGGGCGGTGGCGACCTCGGCCCCTGATGCGACACAGCTGGCCGGGCGTCATGGCCACATTCTGGGCCCGCAGGGTCAGCCGGTCCGGCATCGGGCGGTTTCGGTCTCGGCCCCGGACGCGGCGCTGGCCGACGGGCTTTCGACCGCGCTGTGCCTGCTGCCCGCCGACCGGATCGCGCCGGTTCTGCAACGCTTCCCCGAGGCCCGGCTCGAGATGCTGATCTGACCGGAATGACCGTCCCGGAACTCTGCCGTTGAAATTTGTCGCGCGATAAGAAAAGGTAAAACAGCGACAAATTCAGAGCGGCGCGGGCCTGGCCCCGCGCCAGAGGCAAGGCATGGCACCCAGAAAAATCCGGAACATGGAGGAGTTTGCGGCGGTCAGCGGGATCTCGCGCCCGACGGTATCGAAATATTTCAACGATCCCGACAGCGTCCGACGGTCGACCCGCGAACGGATCGAGCAGGCGCTGGAGCGGTTCGACTATCGCCCCAACATCTTTGCCATGAACCAGAACCGCAAGCTGACCAAGAATGTCGGCATCGTGGTGCCCTATCTGGCCGACCCGTTCTTTGCCGAGATCGCCCGCAACATCGAAGAAAAATGCATCGAGGCCGGGTTCCGTCCGACGCTCTACAGCGCCTATGGCGACCCCGCGCAGGAGGCCGAGATCCTCGACAGCCTGCGCGCGCTGAAACCGGCAGGCGTGCTGCTGGCACCGCTGGGGCGCGATTCCGACCGATCGTTCATCGAGAAGTTCTGCAAGGACATCCCCACCATCCTGTTTGACAGCAACCTGGAGGGTATGGGCGCGGCCTTTGTCGGATCGGATAATGCCAGCTTCATCGAACAGACCGTCGATTACCTGTGCCGCAGCGGCGAGCCGCCCGCGTTCTTCGAGATGCGCCACCCCGCCAACCCCAACGCCAACAAACGTCGAATCGCCTATGTCAAGAAGATGGAGAGCCTGGGCTTTGAGCCGCAGGTGATAAAGGTCGACGGGCGCGGCTGGGGATTCGAGGAAATCGGCCGCGAGGGCGCATTCAAGCTGTTGGAGCAGCCCAGGCTGCCCTCGCGCACCATTCTGTGCAGCAACGACCGGCTGGCCATCGGGTTCCTGTCGGCCTGCTATGAAAAGGGCCTGCGGGTCGGGTTGGGCGACGACTGCGACCTGCGCGTCGCCTCGCATGACGACCATCCGTTTTCCAAGTTCACCTGCCCGTCGCTGACCACCGCTGCGCATGACTACAACGCGGTGTCGAATCGCTCCGTCGAGACGCTGACGCAACTGGTCGAATCCGGCGGGCGGCTGAGCGCGCGCACCGAAACCCTGTTTCCCGCGCGTCTGATACTGCGGAGTTCGGCCTGATTTTCGACATTTTTTTACGCGCGTAAAATTTTAGTTGACGCGCGCCAAATAATTCGTGATGCTTTCCTCCAGGTAATTCGACACCAGGGAGGAAAGAATGTACCTGAAATCTGTTCTATGGGCGGCCAGTGCCGCGGCCCTGACCGCCGGCGCCGCGTCGGCCGAGACGATCACGATCGCCACCGTCAACAACGGCGACATGATCCGGATGCAGAAATACACCGACAAATTCACCGAAGCGACCGGCCACGAGGTGGAATGGGTCACGCTGGAAGAGAACGTATTGCGCCAGCGTGTGACCACCGACATCTCGACCAAGGGCGGCCAGTTCGACATCATGACCATCGGCATGTACGAAACGCCGATCTGGGGCGCGAACGGCTGGCTTGTGCCGCTGGACGGAATGTCCGCGGAATATGACGTGGACGACATCCTGCCCGCGATGCGCGGCGGCCTCAGCCACGACGGCACGCTGTATGCGGCACCATTCTATGGCGAAAGCTCGATGATCATGTACCGCACCGACCTTATGGAGAAGGCCGGTCTGGAGATGCCCGAGGCGCCGACCTGGCAGTTCATCCGCGAAGCGGCGGCTGCGATGACGGACCGCGACAACGACATCAACGGCATCTGCCTGCGCGGCAAGGCCGGTTGGGGTGAGGGCGGCGCCTTCATCACCGTGACTGCGAACTCGTTCGGCGCGCGCTGGTTCGACGAAGACTGGAAACCCCAGTTCGATCAGCCCGAGTGGAAAGAGGCGCTGACCTTCTTCGTAGACATGATGAACGAATCCGGCCCCGCCGGGTATGCCACCAACGGCTTCAACGAAAACCTGTCGCTGTTCCAGCAGGGCAAATGCGGCATGTGGATCGACGCCACCGTTGCCGCATCTTTCGTGACCAACCCCGACGACTCGACTGTCGCCGATCAGGTTGGATTTGCTCTGGCGCCGAACTCGGAAGGCGTTGACAAGCGCGCCAACTGGCTGTGGGCCTGGGCCCTGGCCATTCCGGCCGGCACCCAGAAAGAGGACGCCGCCAAGCAGTTCATCGAATGGGCCACTTCGAAGGAATACATCGAACTGGTTGCCGAGAACGAGGGCTGGGCCAACGTTCCGCCGGGTGCGCGCACCTCGCTGTACGAGAACCCCAACTACAAGGACATCCCCTTCGCGCAGATGACGCTGAAGTCGATCCTTGCGGCCGATCCGGAAAACTGCTGCGTCAAGCCGACGCCGTATACCGGGATCCAGTTCGTCGCCATCCCCGAATTCGCGGGCATCGCCACCCAGGTGAGCCAGGAATTCTCGGCGGTCTATGCCGGACAGCAGTCAGTTGACGAAGCTCTGGCCAAGGCACAGGCCTTTACGGCCGAAGAAATGGAAGCCGCAGGGTACTGAGGCCTCCTCCCAGCGGGTGGGCAGATTTCTGTCCCCCGCTCTCCCCCTTCCACAACCCGTGTTAGTCTCGCAGGCAAGAAGCCGCCTGAACAGAGAGGTCTTGCGTCATGGCAACTCAACACTCCCGATCCGTCGCACGCCTGATGATGGCGCCCGCCGTGGTCCTGCTGCTGGGCTGGATGCTGGTTCCGCTGACGATGACTCTGTATTTTTCCTTCAAGAAATACCTGCCGCTGCGCGGCGGTGACCTGGGTTGGGTCGGGTTCGACAACTACGTCCGGTTCGTGACCTCGAGTTCCTTCTGGCCCGCCGTTCAGGCGACGCTGGTGATCGTGGGCGGTGTGCTGGCCATCACCGTGGTGCTGGGCATCCTGCTGGCGCTGCTGCTGGATCAGCCGATGTGGGGCCAGGGCGTGGTGCGCATTCTGGTGATCGCCCCGTTCTTCGTAATGCCCACCGTTTCGGCGCTGGTCTGGAAGAACATGTTCATGGATCCGGTCAACGGCCTGTTTGCCCATCTGTGGCGGTTCTTCGGGGCCGAGCCAATCTCGTGGCTGTCCGAGGCGTCGATGCCGTCGATCGTGATGATCGTGTCCTGGCAATGGCTGCCCTTTGCCACCCTGATCCTGCTGACCGCGATCCAGTCGCTGGACAGCGAACAGCTGGAGGCCGCCGAAATGGATGGCGCGCCACCGCTGAAACGCTTCTTTTTCATCATTCTGCCGCATCTGAGCCGGGCGATCACGATCGTCATCCTGATCCAGACGATCTTCCTGCTGTCGATCTTCGCCGAGATCTTCGTGACCACCGGCGGCGCCTTCGGCACCCGCACCCTGACCTATCTGATCTACCAGCGCGTGCTGGAAAGCCAGAATGTCGGGCTGGGCTCGGCCGGCGGAGTCTATGCCATCATCCTTGCCAACATCGTCGCCATCTTCCTGATGCGCATTGTCGGCAAAAACCTGGACGCGTGAGGAGGACGAAAACATGGCCCGCACCGTCACCACACCACGCAAGCTGATCAACACCGCCTTTGCCTGGGCTGTCGGCCTGCTGATCTTCTTCCCGATCCTCTGGACGATCCTGACCAGCTTCAAGACCGAGGCCCAGGCCATCGCCAGCCCGCCGATCTTTCTGAACTTCGACTGGACGCTGGAGAACTATGCCGTGGTCCAGGAGCGGTCGAACTACATGCGGTATCTGTGGAACTCGATCATCATCGCGGGCGGGTCCACCCTTCTGGGCGTGATCGTCGCGGTGCCCGCCGCCTGGGCCATGGCCTTCGTGCCCTCGGCGCGCACCAAGGATATCCTGTTGTGGATGCTGTCCACCAAGATGCTGCCGGCGGTGGGGGTTCTGTACCCGATCTACCTGTTGTTCATCCAACTGGGCCTGTTGGACAGCCGCGCCGGGCTGGTGGTGGTGCTGATGCTGATCAACCTGCCGATCATCGTCTGGATGCTGTACACCTATTTCCGTGAAATCCCCGGCGACATCCTGGAAGCCGCGCGCATGGACGGCGCCACGCTGAAAGAGGAAATCCTTTACATCCTGACGCCGATGGCGGTGCCGGGCATCGCCTCGACCGTGCTGCTGAATTTCATCCTGGCCTGGAACGAGGCGTTCTGGACCCTGAACCTAACCGCCGTCGACGCGGCCCCGCTGACCGCGTTCATCGCCAGCTATTCCAGCCCCGAGGGCCTGTTCTTCGCCAAGCTCAGCGCGGCATCGACCATGGCCATCGCCCCGATCCTGATCCTTGGGTGGTTCAGTCAGAAACAACTGGTCCGCGGCCTGACCTTCGGCGCCGTGAAGTAAGGAAAGACACATGGGACGCATCGTACTTGAGAAAGTCAGCAAGAGCTTTGGCGACGTGGAAGTCATTCCGCCGCTGGATCTGGAAATCAACGACGGCGAATTCGTGGTGTTCGTGGGCCCATCGGGCTGCGGAAAATCCACCCTGCTGCGCCTGATCGCGGGGCTAGAGGACGTCAGCGGCGGCCGCATCCTGATCGACGATCAGGACGCCACCGCGGTGCCGCCGGCCAAGCGGGGCCTGGCCATGGTGTTCCAGTCCTACGCACTTTATCCGCACATGACCGTGCGCAAGAACATCGCCTTTCCGCTGCGCATGGCCGGGCTGGACAAGGCCGAGCAGGACCGCCGCGTCGAACAGGCGGCCGAGGTTCTGAACCTGACCGACTATCTGGACCGCCGCCCCGGCCAGCTTTCGGGTGGCCAGCGCCAGCGGGTCGCCATCGGTCGCGCCATCGTGCGCGAACCGGCGGCCTTCCTGTTCGACGAGCCGCTGTCGAACCTGGACGCGGCGCTGCGCGTAGGCATGCGGCTGGAGATATCCGAGCTGCACAACCGGCTGGAAACCACGATGATCTACGTCACCCATGACCAGGTCGAGGCCATGACCATGGCCGACAAGATCGTGGTCCTTCAGGCAGGCGTGATCGAACAGGTGGGCTCGCCGCTCGAACTGTACCGCGCGCCGCGCAACAAGTTCGTGGCCGGCTTCATCGGCTCGCCCAAGATGAATTTCATCGAAGGCCCCGAGGCCGAAAAGCACGGCGCCCACACGATCGGCGTCCGCCCCGAGCACATTGCCGCCTCGCCCAACGAGGGCCTGTGGAAGGGCACGGTCGGGGTGTCCGAACATCTGGGCTCGGACACGTTCTTTCACGTCCATGTGGACGGCTTCGCCGAGCCGATGACCGTGCGCGCCGGCGGCGAGGTCGGCCTGCGCCACGGAGACACGATCCATCTGACGCCGGAGGAGGACAAGATCCACCGGTTCGACGCGGCAGGGCTGCGGATCGCATGAACCGGCTGGTTGGAAAACGGGCCCTGATCACCGGGGCGGCGCGGGGCATCGGGCTGGCCTTTGCCCAGGCCTATGCCGCCGAGGGCGCGCAGGTGGCGCTGGCCGACATCGACGTGCAGCAGGCGCGCAAGGCCGCGCGCGCGATCGGGCCGCAGGCGATTGCGGTCGAAATGGATGTTTCGCAGCAGGACAGCATCGAGGCGGGCGTGGCCGACGCCGCGGCGCGGATGGGCGGGGTCGACATCCTGATCAACAACGCCGCGATCTTCACCGCCGCCCCGATCGTGGAAATCACCCGCGCGGATTACCAGCGCGTGTTCGACATCAACGTTGCCGGCGCCCTGTTCACGATGCAGGCGGTCGCGCGCCACATGATCGAGCAGGGCACCGGCGGCAAGATCATCAACATGGCCAGCCAGGCCGGCCGCCGGGGCGAGCCACTCGTGGCGGTCTATTGCGCCAGCAAGGCGGCGGTGATCAGCCTGACGCAATCGGCCGGGCTGAACCTGATCAAACACGGGATCAACGTGAATGCCATCGCCCCCGGCGTGGTGGATGGCGAGCACTGGGACGGCGTCGATGCCTTCTTTGCCACATACGAAGGCAAGGCGCCGGGTCAGAAAAAGAAGGAAGTGGGCAAAGCGGTGCCCTTCGGCCGGATGGGCCGGGCCGAGGACCTGACCGGAATGGCGGTCTTTCTGGCCTCGTCCGAGGCCGACTACATCGTGGCCCAGACATACAACGTGGATGGTGGAAATTGGATGAGCTGATGGTGGAGCGCCCCGCAGATACCCGACCGGTCCGGTTGTGTCAGGCCAATCTGGGCGCGTTGCCCAAAAGTGTTCTGCGGCCCGAGTACGATCGCGCCGCGCTGACGCCGGGGATCGTGCATATCGGGGTGGGCAATTTTCATCGCGCACATCAGGCCTGGTACCTGCACCGGCTGATGCAGCAGGGCGCGGCGCAGGATTGGGCCATCATCGGCGCCGGCGTGCGCGCTTATGACGCCGAGATGCGGCGCAAGCTGCTGGCGCAGGACTGTCTGACCACGCTGGTCGAGTTGACCGAGGGCCAGCGCCGTGCCGAGGTGACCGGCGCGATGATCGACTACCTGCCCCCGAAAGAAGACAACGGCCCGCTGATCGCGCAGCTGGCCGACCCGGCGATCCGCATCGTCTCGCTGACCGTGACCGAGGGCGGCTATTTCGTGCACCCTGTGACCAAGGGGCTGGACACCGACCACCCCGACATCCGCCACGATGCCGCCAACCCTGACCGTCCGCGCACCGCCTTCGGTGCCATCGTTGCGGGCCTGCGACGGCGGCGCGATACAGGCGTTGGTCCGTTGACCGGGCTGAGCTGCGACAACCTGATCGGCAACGGGCAGGTCCTGCGTCAGGCGGTGGTAGGGCTGGCGCGCCTGTCGGACCCGGATCTGGCCGACTGGATCGCCACGCAATGCACCTTTCCCAACTCGATGGTCGATTGCATCGTGCCCGCCACCGGCCCGACCGAACTGGAGCTGGTGCGCGCGCTGGGGATCGACGACGCCGCCCCCGTCACCCATGAAAGCTTTCGCCAATGGGTGATCGAGGATGCCTTTTGCGCCGGTCGCCCGGATTGGGACAAGGTCGGCGCCACATTTACCGACCGCGTTCATGACTATGAGGTCATGAAGCTGCGCATTCTGAACGCGGGCCACCAGGTTCTGGCCAATGTCGGCGAGATCCTGGACCTGAATACGATCGCAGACTGCATGGCCGATCCACTGGTTTCAGCATTCTTCCGAAAGGTTTTGGTCGAAGAAATCGCGCCTTTCGTGCGTCCGGTGCCCAATCAGTCGGTCGCGGACTACATAGCCTTGATCGAGGAGAGGTTCCGCAATCCAGCCATCGTCGACACCACGCGCCGCGTTGCTTTTGACGGATCCTCCCGGCATGTGGGATTTGTGCTTCCCACCGTCTATGATGCATTGGCCGCCAGCGCACCGATCAACGGGCTGGCCCTAGTCGAGGCGCTGTGGGCCCGCATGTGTGCCGGCACTCGCGAGGATGGAAGTATCATCGAACCCAACGATCCCAACTGGTCCGATCTTGTCTCCTCGGCCAACGCGGCCCGCGACAACCCGACCACCTGGCTTGAGCAGACCCAGTACTACCAGGACTTGGCGCAATCGGGCGCGTTTCGCGACGCGTTTGACCGTTGGCTCAGGGTGATCTGGGATCAGGGAGCGCGCCAGGCCCTGACGACGTATCTGGGCGACCAAACCTGACCGGTGCAGGATCTAGCAGTGTGCGGCTTTGCCCAGACCCTCTTCTGCATCGAACAGGGTTTCGGCAACCGAGGCCGCATCGTCCAGATGCCGTTCGACGGCTCGGCGCGCGGCGGAGGGGTCGCCGGACTGAATCGCAGAACAGATGGCTTCCATATGTTCGATCCCGGGGCGGTCGCGTTCTATTGCCGTCAAGGTCATCATCCGCAAACGGCTGATCCGACCGTTCAGGCGCTGGACCACATCCCAGGCCACATGATGCCCTGCCCCCTCGAAAATCTCTGAGTAGAAATCGGAAGTGGCGCGGAAGATCGAGCCCGGCGTCTTGTCCACGAAACCCTGCTTGAGCCGCTCCAGCGCCCTATGCAGGCTGCTGGCCCTGTCTGATGTGATATTGCGCGCGCAGTTCTCGGCGGCCGCGGTTTCCAGCATGCGGCGGATATCGTAGATCTGCCGTGCCTCGTCCCGTGTGATCGAAGCCACGATCGGCCCGCGCCCGGGCAGAATTTCGACCAGTCCTTCGGCCTCGAGATAGCGGATCGTTTCCCGGATGACTGTCCTGCTGACACCAAGCTGATCACATAGCGGACGTTCCACCAGCCGTTCTCCGGGCTGGAAAACACCTTCGATGATGGCCTCGCGCATGCGCTCTTGCACCATGTCGCGCAGGGTTGCCGGGGGATGATCGATCTTGGTCAGTCTTGGCGTTGTCATGGATGGGAATCTACCGGTCGCGCGTTGCCTCAGCAAGGTATGATTGACATCCTGTCTTATGGTATACCATCATGCCGGAAACGGAATCACAGGACCTTTGCGATGCCCGCCACCATCCGTAAAACACTGCTGCATGTCGAAAACACGCTGATTGAAGGTGGCAAAGCCGCCGAGCGCCCTTTGACCTTGATCGCGGCGGTCGCCGTTGTGACCAACCCCTGGGCCGGCCGCGGCTTTGTCGAAGACCTGCGTCCAGAGATACACGATTGTGCTCCGGGGCTGGGCCAAATGCTGACCGAGATGATTCTCGAGGCGTCCGGCGGCGGTGATCGGGTTGAAGCCTATGGCAAAGCCGCCGTTGTCGGAGTGAATGGTGAGGTCGAGCACGGGTCGGCCCTGATCCATACCCTGAGGTTCGGAAATGCCTATCGCGAGGCGGTCGGCGCAAAATCCTACCTTGCCTTCACCAACACGCGCGGACCGGCGAATGCGGCCATGCAAATTCCCCTGATGGACAAGAATGATGGTGGGCGGCGCAGCCACTATCTGACCATCCACCTGCAGGTCGCAGACGCTCCGGCCCCGGATGAGATCATGATCGCTTTGGGTGCTTCGATCGGAGGGCGCCCGCATCACCGCATCGGGGATCGTTATCAGGATCTGAAGGATTTGGGACATGACGTCGACAATCCGGCAGCTGTCTGAACCTTTCGGACGCCTTGGCTTGCGCTTTGCCGCCCCCCCCGATGGCGAACCGCTGGTCCTGCTGCACGGGGTCGGTATGCAGTCGGAGGCCTGGGCGCCGCAGATCGATGCCTTGTCCGACTTGCACGCGGTCTACGCGCTGGATCTGCCAGGGCATGGCCAGTCCGACCCGATCGCTGTGGGGGCGCAGCTACCAGCATTTGTGGAGTGGCTGCGGGCGGCGCTGGACGCTTTGAACCTAGATCGTGTGAACCTTGCCGGTCATTCGATGGGCGCACTGATTGCCGGCGGGTTTGCGGTCGAACATCCCGATCGGGTCCGGCGCGTCGCCTTGCTGAACGGAGTCTTTCGGCGGGACGATCAGGCCCGGGACTCTGTGCTGGCGCGCGCCGGCTTGATCAGCGCCGGAACCTTTGATCTGGAAACCCCGCTGCAACGTTGGTTCGCAAACAGTCCGGCCGACCGCGCCGCTCGGGACAGGGTCGCGGCATGGTTGGCCGCGGTCGACATAGACGGCTATGCGGCGGCCTACGATGCCTTTGCCCGGGGCGACATGGTCTACGCTGATCGCTACTCTCAGATCTCTTGCCCCTTGCTGGCGTTGACGGGTGCTGAGGATCCGAATTCCACACCCGACATGACCCGCGCCATCGCCGCGGCCGCCAAGGGGCAGGCGGTTGTCGTCGAGGGTCATCGGCACATGGTGAACCTCACTGATCCAAAGACTGTCAACGCGGCCCTTGTTCAATGGCTGAAGACCCCAACGCACGAAAGGTCGCCCACATGACCGATTTCGACCCTCGCGCCCTGCGCAGCGCGTTCGGAACCTTTCTCACCGGTGTCACGGTGGTCACGACCCATGACGAATCCGGCCGACCGATCGGCTTTACCGCCAATTCTTTTTCCTCGGTTTCGCTGGACCCTCCGCTGATCTCGGTCTGTCTTGCCAATACATCCAGCAATTTCAACACATTCTCTGAAGCCACCGGATTCGCCGTCAACATCCTGTCGGAGGATCAGATCAGTGTTTCGAACACCTTCGCACGCCCTTCACAGGACCGGTTTGCCGGTGTCGATTGGAAGCCAGGACCCAACGGCGCACCAATCCTTGACGGGGTTTCAGCCTGGTTTGACTGCTCGGTTTTCAAGACGGTCGAAGCCGGCGACCACCTGATCCTGATCGGTCGGGTCGAGGCCTTCGACCACTCGATCGCACCTGGCCTGGGTTATGCCCGCGGCGCCTACGTGACGCCTGCCGCCGAAGCCCGGGCGCTGAACCGTCGCGCGGGCGTCGTGGTTTCCGCGTTGATCGAGCGGGACGGCCAGATCCTTCTGCTGGACGATGGCAACGGCGGCCTGACCATTCCGGCAACCGAGGACATGGCGAACGGCGCCGATACTGCAATGGCCCAGTTGATCGCGGGATGTGGGATCAAGGCAGAACCGGGCTTTATCTATTCGGTCTACCAGGACAAGTCGCGACGACAGCATATCTCGTTCCTTTGCCAAGCCGAGGACGGCACTCCAGCCAACGGGGCTTTTACGCAGATCGTCGAGTCGACGCTGATGGATGTCGCGGACCCGGCGATCTGTACGATGCTGGAACGTTTCGCCCGGGAAAGCCGTTTGGGCAATTTCGGCATATACTACGGAGATGAAACCAGCGGACAGGTCAAACCGTTGGTTCGGGAGAGTTGAAATGAAGTTCTCGCTGTTTGCGCATATGGAGCGGATTTCGCCAGAGCAGGACCAGAAGCAGTTGTATGACGAGTTCATCCAACTGTGCAAAATCGCCGACGACGGCGGGATGCATGCCGTCTGGACGGGCGAGCACCACGGGATGAACTTTACAATCGCGCCCAACCCGTTTCTCAGCCTGATTGACGTGGCTCGGCATACCCGGAATGTCCGGCTGGGCACCGGCACCGTGATCGCGCCCTTCTGGCATCCGATCCGTTTGGCAGGCGAGGCCGCGATGACGGACATCATAACCGACGGTCGGCTGGATCTGGGCATTGCCCGCGGTGCCTACAGTTACGAATACGAACGTATGATGCCTGGCATGGATGCGTGGGAAGCCGGGCAGCGCATGCGCGAACTCATCCCTGCAGTGAAACAGCTTTGGCAGGGAGACTACGCCCATGACGGCGAATTCCACCAATTTCCCAAGACCACCTCGTCGCCCCTGCCCCTGCAACCTGGTGGGCCGCCCATCTGGGTGGCGGCACGCGACCCCAACAGCCACGAATTCGCCGTAAGCTCAGGGTGCAACGTACAGGTCACGCCATTGTGGAACGGCGACGACGAAGTCATCGACCTGATGGCCAAGTTCAATGCCGCCTGCGCAAAGTTTCCTGACATGCCGCGCCCCAAGATTATGTTGCTGCGCCACACTTACGTGGCCGAAGATCAGAACGACGTAAAACAGGCCGCCATCGAGTTGAACCGGTTCTACTGCTATTTCGGCGCATGGTTCATGAACAAGCGTGACGTTACCCAGGGGCTGATTGCCCCGCTGAGTGATGCCGATATCGCCGAGCATCCGTTCTATTCGCCCCAGAACATGGAGCGGGACCTTGTCATCGGAACAGCCGATACCGTGATCGACCGGCTTCGGAGATGCGAGGAACTGGGGTATGACGAGTATTCATTCTGGATCGACTCCAGCATGCCGTTTGAACGCAAAAAGGCCTCGTTGGAGCGTTTCATCAAGGATGTGATGCCGGCCTTTCAATAGGGGAATTCTGGATGCAACGGTTTCAGAACTATATCGGCGGCACTTTCCGCGATGGCGACACCTGGTTCGAAAGTGTCGACCCATCCACAGGTGAGGCTTGGGCGCAGATGCCCGCCGCCAGCCCAGCTGATGTGGACCAGGCCGTGATGGCAGCGGACCAGGCTTTCAGATCCCCGGAATGGGCGTCACTGACCGCAACTGCGCGGGGCAAGCTGCTATACCGGTTGGCAGATCTGATTGCTGAAAACGCACCGAGACTGGCCGAGCTGGAAACCCGCGACACTGGAAAAATCATCCGCGAAACCTCGGCGCAGATTGCCTATGTCGCGGATTACTATCGTTACTACGCGGGCCTCGCGGACAAGATCGAAGGCGCCCATTTGCCCATCGACAAGCCAGATATGGAAGTTTGGCTGCGGCGAGAACCCGTGGGGGTTGTCGCGGCGATCGTGCCCTGGAACTCACAATTGTTCCTGTCGGCGGTCAAGATCGGCCCGGCCCTAGCGGCCGGTTGCACAGTGGTGCTGAAGGCCTCGGAAGTGGCCCCTGCCCCAATGCTGGAGTTCGCGCGGATCTTTCACAAGGCCGGGTTTCCCGAAGGCGTTCTGAATGTTCTGACGGGTGGGCCCGATGTCGGCGCTGCCTTGACCCGGCACGAAAGAATTGCCCATGTCGCCTTTACCGGCGGGCCGGAAACGGCTCGGCATATCGTGCGAAACTCGGCCGAGAATCTGGCGTCTACCTCTTTGGAGCTGGGTGGAAAGTCGCCCTTTATCGTGTTCGAGGATGCGGATCTGGACAGTGCGGTCAACGCTCAGGTTTCCGGAATTTTCGCGGCGTCGGGTCAAAGCTGCGTTGCCGGGTCGCGGCTTGTGGTTCAGGCATCGATCAAGGACGCGGTCCTGGACCGTCTGCGGCAAAAGGCCGAAGCGGTCGTGATCGGCGCACCGGATGATATGGCGACCGAAGTCGGGCCCCTGTGCACGCAGCGGCAGCAGAAATGGGCCGCCGAACTTGTCACCCGGTCGCAGGCCCAAGGCGCGCAATTGATTACTGGCGGCCAGCCACTTGATCGCGCGGGATTCTACTTTCCACCGACCATTCTGGATTGCAGTCGGGCGCGCGATGCTGATTGCTTGACGCACGAATTCTTCGGCCCCGTCCTGTCGGTCGTTTCCTTCGAAACAGAGGATGAGGCCATCGCGATCGCAAACGATACCCGGTTTGGCCTGGCCTCGGGCGTGTTCACGCAAAACCTCACGCGGGCCCATCGGATGGTTCGGTCAATCCGAGCCGGCATTGTCTGGGTCAACACCTACCGCGCAGTCAGTCCGATCGCTCCGTTTGGGGGGCATGGATTGTCGGGGCATGGGCGCGAGGGCGGGCTGCAGGCTGCATTGGACTACACCAAAATCAAGTCCGTTTGGCTGCGCACCAGCGACGACCCTATTCCTGATCCTTTTGTCATGCGCTGACCCGCCGGCCACCTCCAAATGTGGAAAATTCGGCAGGAAACTCAGAGACCACGAAACATATCGGCTTGGCAGTAGCTTGCCCACCGTTAAACACTGCGCATCCCGGTTGCAGCGTAAACGAGTTGCAAAACAAGGGTTCAGATTCCACAAGCCGATTTCGAATTGTGCGTGAGATTCACCGCGCCCGAATTCACTTCGCTCTGCCCGATGAAGGGACAGGCTGGCTTGTCAGGTCGAAGTCGCTGAAACTGTTTCTGGGATCGCTCCGAAACCACGGCTCCTTCCAAGAGAACTGCACCGTTTCCATTGCCCGGCGCCGGGTCAGGTTTCCGACGCATCGATGGTTGCGGATTGGAGGGCACTGGTATCCACATTGCGGCATTCCGATCGACCTGTCCTGGCAAACAGGCGCCATGCCCGAAAATGTCTCGATCTCCGATCAGTGTGTGCCCGCCCGATCGCGGAAGGAGGTAATCTTTGGAAAACCCCGCGCCTTGATCAGTGGACAAATGTCGCGAGCGCAGGGTCTGCGGTTTGGTCAAACCTAAACAGAAGCAGCCTTACTTGGTGGCGCTCACATCTCCGGGGATGCACCCACGGGCGCAGAACCTCATGTCACTGGGCGCAACGGACCAAACGTCAACGTCATTCGGCGGCTTGTTCTTGAAGTCGATATCAAGGCAACTTGCGGCCTTCGGAGTGTAGTACTTGTTTCTGGGGTCGACATTGCCGAGTTGGTCAAACCCGGATATTAGACGCATATCCGGTCCCCATCTTTCGCCATGCAGTGTCAGATTGGAGTAATAAGCCATCAGCTTGATCGATTTACCCTGCGCGAACATCTTGTAGGTCATCTGGACCCCACCGATTGTCTTGTCGATCGGCCCCTGTTCCAACCCGGACCCAATCGAGATGACCCACCGGCGCTTGAGCGGGATGGAAATATCAACTCCGTCTTCACTGCATTCCAGCAATTTGTACGAAAAAATGTTCAGCACGGCGTTTGTTCTAATCGGGTTCGTGTGAAGCCTCAGAACGCTGTAAACCGGCTTGATGGTGGCACTTTGGATCGGAGCGCCGTTGACGACACAATTTTTCTGCAGCACCGCAAGTTCCGTCAGAACCATGTCCGAAAAGGACGACGCAAAACCGCCTTCCAGGGACTGCGCCATAAGCGCCGACATTCCGGGGGCCTCCAAAACCCGAGTGGAGTCTCCGTATTCACGGAAAAGTTCAACGGGATCCAAGGAATCCAACTGACGGTCAGCTGAAAACAGCAGGTTCTCAGGATCGTTTTCATTGACGACTTGATGATATTGAAAAGTAAACAACTCGGTGCCGCCTGAGTACTGCGGTATCCCATCTTCAAATTTTACGGTTCCGTCTTCGGACAAAATCTCCTGTGCTGTTGCTGGTGCGTGGATTGCAAGCGCCATCACTGCGCCAAGAATTGAAACGCCTAAAGCCTTAAGTCTGAACATGATTATCCCCAGTTTTTTGATCTAAAAATCGAAACAATGCCGTCAAACACTATCAAATTTTCGTATATGTTTCAATAATCGCGCCTTTCGGCAGTTCGGCTGAAGTTATGTCCAGACTAAAAACTTGGCACAAAAAGTGCGTCGACCGGGTGGCTCACTTCATTGCGACTTCTGACTGCGCATTGCGCAAGGCCGCCTCGACCCGGTCGGTGAACGGGAGCTGATACCGGACGCTCCAAGACTTCTCACCCGCTCGCACAAGTTCGATCACCTTCAAGCCTTCAGCAATCTCTTCAGCCATCAAGTGCGCGTCTGCGAGCAAGGTCTGAGCGTAGAGAACGATCTGAGTTGAACCTGTATCAACATAGGCGTCGATACCGGCCGAGATCTCGGCGATCCCCTCGGCAGGGTGACCTTCTGATGCCCGCGCCCAGCCGTGCAGGATGCGGCCCCAGGCATCCCAGTAGTGGAACTCCCGCTGCCCACTGATCTCGAGCGCGCGGTTGACCATATCCAGCAATGACCCTGTGTCGCCCAATATCTGATAGATGGTCGCCAGGATGTTCAGCCCGTAGCACCGGGTGAAATCGTGTGGTTCACGACTGATCCGCTCAGCCAGTTCCGCTAGCTCGGCGCGAAACGTTTCGCCGTCTCCGCTTTGCAGCACCACGGCCCAGCACCTCATCGCCTGATCAACCAAGTATATGTCTGCCTCGTGATAATTCAGCAGATCGTCCGGGCCGGTTGCCCCGCGCAACGCAATCGCACGGTCGAAAGCAGAAATGGCGACCTCCAGACGGCCAAGCATGAAGTTGCTCATGCCGATATTGTGCGCCGCGAGCGCCTCCATCGTCGGGTTTTCCGCGCGCCGTGCGACCTCCTCCAGGTAATCACACAAAGCCAACGCGCCCCTCGGATCGCCCAGAGTCAACTGAGCACCGAACTGCACATGCACGGCCAGAAACGCATCCGTCACACTGGCGGAGGAACGGTCAAGCAGGTGGCGGAACCGGTCCAGATTGGCCAAAACCTCTTTCGACCCGAACGCCCTGGTACTGAGGGCCACGTTCAGCATCTTGCGCAGCGAAATCTCTTCTCGATCCCGTTCGGGGCTTGGGGTGATTTTGTCGTTCTCGGTCAAGGCTTCATTGAGATGGTGGATGGTTTCTTCGTTGGCAAATCGCTCGCCCGAGATGACTGCCGCCCGGCGCCACGCGTCCCGGGCCTGTTTGGGCATGTCCGCGCGGGCATAGTGCTGGGCCAGCAATTCAGGGTTCTGACCCACAAGGTCACTGAACGAAGTGTCGAGGACCTCGGCGATCCGGGTGTGCACCGCCCGCGCCCGACTGGGCAACATCAGGTCATAGGCTGCGTCCCGTATCAAAGCGTGGCGGAACGCATAGGCGCCTCCCATATTGACCCCGCGCCGCACCAATATTTGCGCTTCGACCAACTCGTCCAACATGCGCAGGGTTGCCTCGTACGATTGACCGCTGACCGAACTGACCATCGCAGGCAGGATGTTGCGGTCAATGGCGGCGCAGACCGGCACGATATCGCGGGCCGTGCTCAGCCGGTCGAACATGGCCCAGAACAGTTCCTTGAGTGTCGATGGCAGTGCCTGTTGCATCTGCATTGCGGACGCGTCCGTCTGGTCGAAGAACCCGTCCTGGATCATTCGTGCCATCTCTTCCGCAAACAGAGGGACGCCATCCGTCCTGTTCGCGATCCGGTCTTTCATGGTCTGTGTCACTTGCTTGGACTGCAAAAGCGCATCCAGCATCTGGTGGACGTGGTCCCGGTCGAGGCGGGAAATCGTCAGCGGGACGACACCCTCCCGGCCTTCCCACGGTGGATGGTAGGACGGGCGGAACGTGCACATGATCATGACGGGCATGGACCTGAAGCGCTCGATCAACAAAGCGATGATTTCCTCAGTCGAGGGATCGATCCAATGCAGGTCTTCAAACAGCAACAGAACCGGTCGATGCCGCGCCAGCGCAGCAACGGTCTGCACCAAGGCCTCCTGAAACTGCTGCTTGAGCCGGTCAAAGGGCAGTTTCAGCAGGTTTTCCTCGGCCTCCACCGGCAACGACATGGCATAGGCAAACAAAGGAAGATAGTTTTCCGGAACCTCCGACCATTCCTGAAACAGTTGCCTGAGTTTGCGCAGCTTCCGCTGGTCAGAGTCGGTTCTGCGGAAATCGGCCATGTGGCTGATCCAGCTGAGAACCGGGAAATGGGCACTTCGCTCGTGGTTGGGCGAGCATTGGAACCCAAGCCGCAGAAATTGTTGTTCCTCGAATCCGCGGGTCGATTCCTCGACAAGACGAGATTTTCCGATGCCGGCCTCACCGGACACCATAACCGCCTGCCCTTCCCCATTCAGTGCGGCCTGCCAATGCTTCTTGATCGTCGCGATCTCATCGACCCGGTTGACGAAGGGCGAGCCTTGAACCCCGGGACGCGCCTGAAACCGCAGCATCGGCTCTTCCGCACTCAGAACTTTCCAGATGCCGATCGGGTTCTCAAACCCCTTGAGGCTTTGCTTCCCCTTCCACTCGCAGCGAAAGTTGCTGCCGATCAGCAGCTTGGTGTGCTCGCTGATGGCGACCGTTCCAGGGTCCGCCAGTTCCTGGATACGGGCCGCCAAATTCGGCACCTCACCGACCACCAGACCTCCCAAAGTCGAGTGATTGTCGACCACGGCTTCCCCGGAAGAAATCCCGACCCGAACCCCGATGACCTCACCCTTGCCGTGTTTGATACGACCAATGGAGCCACAGATTTCCAGTCCGGCGGCAACGGCCCTTTCCGCATCGTTCTCTTCGACCGTCGGATAACCGAAATAAGCAACCACTCCATCTCCGATGAATTGGGCAATGTGCCCGTGGTGCCGGGTCACGACATCAAAACAAAGGGCTTGATAGTCGTGCAGAACGGAGCGGTACTCCTCAAGATCCAGATGACTGGACAATTCAGTCGATCCAACGAGATCGACAAAGACCAAAGTCAGATACCTGCGCTCGGGGACACCTTCCAATGCCGTGGGTTGAGGCGCGTGAGGCCCAATTTGCGATGACGTGAGAGCATTCTCGGAATGTGATACGCCACCTTGATCCGAGCGAAGCGCCTCGATCGCCCGCATCATGCGTTTGCGATCCCCGAGGTTCAGTCCAAGCTCGACCAGGTCATTTTCAGTGAGGGTTGCAAGAACATCCAATTCGATCGCGTTCGAGGCAAACACATCATGGTATTTCTCAAGGGAATACCTCTCCAACCACGCCCTGATGTCAGCCATCTTCAGTCCTCGGTCGAAATTACTTCAATGTGCTTTGCCTTTTGTCCAATCGGCGTCAGTCAGAGAGACCTGGTTTCTGACGAAGCTAAAATATGTCCGACCGTATGCCGGCCCTTATAGTCAGCGTGTTGCGTATTAATTGCCAATGCAAGGCGGAACGCCCGCATTGTTGCCCCAGCACGAACCTATCCCAAGTCGGAATTTGCGTCTACTGGCTGGCAAAATGCACCTTCGGGCCAAGCGGGATTCAATCAAGAACGCATCCAGCCAGAATTGGCCCAGCCGACGTTCACACTACCCAAGTTTCAGTCTGTCTCTCCGCTACTCATAGCGGTGGCGGTTCGGCGTCAAAATGGTCAAACGCCGGCGTATTGGAAACAAACCGAGCGTCCGTCATAATGATCATAATTATGCCTTTTTGCATACTACAGGGGAAGTGGCGGAAAGGTACCTGTTTACAGGAAGGTTTGGCCGGTGGAAGCACAGGCCAAACCAATGGTCAAAAATGGTCAGCCCAAATGCTCAACTAGCCGTTCCAACAACCGCGCGGCTTCGTCTACGCTCAGAGTCCGACCGCGAAGATGTATCCGCAATTCGCCCGCTGATACCTCTGCTCGCAATTCTCCGCCTTTGGGCAGCGTCTGAATAGGCAGCCGTTGAATCTGTTTCGGGCGGCCCCCACGCGGCTTTTCCTGAGTCGGTGCAGGCGCGTCTTTCAACGCAGCCTCTATCACGGTCAGTTCCGATTTCGGGTCCGTGGCCTCACCCCGGGACAAGGCCTCCCTCAGCTTGGCCTGCGCGCCATCCCGGATAGCCGCGGCAATCCTGAGACCTGCCTTTTCCGACAACGCAACCGGGTACTGCAGTAAGTCGCCCAAGGCCTCGTGAACCACCGCAAAGCTGCGGACCTTGGACCTTTTGGCCTTGGAGGCTGCGGCGAACAGAACATCCACGGCGGCTTCGGTCGACGGGAACACACCCTGCCCCACAGCGAGGACAGCGATGCGCCCACGTTCATACGGGCTGAGGTTTGATCGAAGTTCGTTCTCCTCGACCATCGAAACATACGCCCCCTGCCCTGCGCCAGCCTGGCGCACGAACGCGGGAATTTGGGCGAATTTCGGGCCACCGCCGGCCAAACGGCGGAAGGCGTCCAACCGGCGATAGCCCGATATCAGGCCATAGCCATCCTCGGTTTTGGTCACCTCGATCGGCGTCCGCAGCCCGTTGGAGCGCAGAGATTCCAGCAGTTCGGACATTGCCTCTTCGTCATCGACCATGCGGTCGCGCCGCAAGAAATCGGCATCGATCTGATCTATGGGCACCATCTCTGCGACCAGACCGGCGTCCTGGGCATCCCGCCAACGCGCAGCGTCGCCTTGGTCTTTTGCAAGGGTTGCACGGTCGGTCACTGCTGCCATGCCATTCAGCGTCGCGGCCTCGGCCGCGACCTGCGCGATTGGCGGAGTTGACGGGTTGGCCTCGAACGGACTGATCGAGGGTTTCGCGGCGAAACCAGCCTCGAGTTGTTCAAGCTCCGCCGCATCCGGCGCCGTCAGTCTTCTGCGTTTAGCCATCTGCCTGTCCTCCCATCTGGGCGTCGCGCCACCAACACCCGATCAGCACTTCTTTGAATTCCGCGTAAGTTCGATCGAAGGTCTCTCGCCCCCGGACATAGGTGTCGCGGTTAAAGTCACGGTAGTCCGCTTCGTAGATTCCGTTCACCTGTTCTCCGGCCTGCCCTACCAAAGCGGTGTAATCCTGCCGATAGGCGTTCATGAAATCACCGAAATACGCCTGTATCACGTTGGCCATGTCCGTCTGCTGACTGGCGTCGAACCGGGTGATGATCGCGCGCACGACATCCCATTCGAACTTGAGTTCGGGCAAGCCAGCTGCCCTTTGTGCCGCGTTCTCGCCATCCTCGATACTGGCGAACGTGGTGTAGAGCATGTCGAAGAAGCGCCCGGTGGAATCAAATTCCAGGAATGAAGCTCCGAGCGGCACCAGCAAAATATCCGCTGCGGCCAGCGCATTGATCGTTAGGTACCCAAGTGCAGGAGGAGTATCGAGGAACACGATGTCGTAATCATTCAATACGGCCTCGTCCTGCAAAAAGTTGGTGAGCCCGTCCCACAGCGGCCAACTGCGAAGGCCCATCCGCCAGACCGGGATCTGAAATTCAGCCCAATAGAGGTTCAGTTGAGCACCAATGAGATCAATGTTGGGCCAATGGGTCTTCTGGATAACATCTTGAGGTTGGGTTCTCAGTGCCTCTTGCAGAGTTTCATCCAATGGGATTTCGGGTTGACCGGCAGCGGCGCGGACCCTGTTCTCTTCCTGAACCGCGCGCGCATAGTCTTTTGCGATCAAGGGGAAGACTGTCTGCCATTCATCCGCGACGCGACCACCCAGGATCGACGTCATGGATCCCTGGCTATCAAGATCAATCACCAGCACTTTATAACCGTCCAACGCGGCCGACATTGCCAGATGAGCAGCGGTGGACGTCTTGCCCACGCCACCTTTGAAATTGGCAACGGCAACAACTTTTGCCGGCAGATTTTCCGGCCGGTAGGGCAGGTATTCCTTGGTGCTTACACCTTCGGCCGCGAAATGGCGCCTCAAGGTCAGAACTTCTTCGAGGGTGAACCATTTCGATCCTGCTTCGCCTTCGCCTTGCGGGAGGTCAGGATTTGCCTTGAGGACGCGGCGCAGGTGGGCCGGAGCCACCGGGATCAGGTATTTGGTAATCTCCCAAATCGAAAACCGGCGGAGGCGCTTTTCGCCATCGGGCGCATACCCGCGGCGGGCTAGATCTTCGCGCCCTTTGGCGCAGAAGGTTGCAGCTTTTGCGAATCGAGATGTCCCGATAGGATCGGGTAACTTTGATGCAGCCTTGGCCGGATCCAGGTTGAAGTACGGCGGTAGAGCAGGTTGTTTAGATTTTGTCACTGTCGATGCCTCGAATAATGTTCGCCTTTCCGGCGTATATCAGGAAATGTACCGAACATTTTCCTTCTGCGCTATCCTCGAAAGAGCAGTTTTCCACAGAAGAATGCCGAAGAGTTCGGTTTCGCGACGAAACCGGCATTTATTCTCAGAAAAGGGCACACCAAAGAGTTTATTTTCTTTAAGGGTTTTAGATTCTTTGACGACAGAAAACATAAATAAATCATATATTTGTGGTCGCATCGGCACCCGGATACAGGACCAATGGTTCCTGGCTTCGGGTTAAAAGGGACCTGTATACAGGATCAAAGGGTCCCGAATCCGGGGAGAAGGGCACCGATTCGCGGTTCGGCTCTATCGTGGACTATTTAGGGTCTAATCCGAGTGCGTTGATCGCCGCCTACGCGGGTCACGACTCCAAGTTTGAACCAATTGGCGCCCGCTTCTGTGGATAACTGGGTCGCCGATTCGGATAGGTACCTGTCTACGGGATTCACTCCATCCTGCATATGGGGACCCAAATTTGGTTGATCCACGGGTACCTTTTGTGTCACAAACTTTGGAAACGAGCAGCCGGGCAGAATCATGCCGGATACACAACTGGACATGGATCACCTTTCAGGCGCTTTGCGTCGGGAAACGGTGAAAAAGAATGTGGCCGCGATCCATATCAGCGGTAAGCTGACGCTGTTGCAGCGCAAGCTGTCCAACGTGTTGCTTCTCAATGCCTACGACTCACTGACCACGGCGCAGACCCATACGATCGATGCCCGCACCCTGGCGATGATGGTGGGCTACAACTCTAACGACTTCGACACATTGCGCGCCAGCCTGAGAGCGCTTGCCGAGACAGTGGCCGAATGGGACATGCTCGACGAAAAAGGTCGGCAAGAGTGGGGCGTGTCGTCCTTGCTGAGTTTCGCCAAGCTCAAGGGCGGGATATGCGAATACGCCTATTCTCCGGCCTTGGCGCAGAAGCTGTACGATCCGAAGATCTATGCGTTGATCAATGTGCATATCCAGCGCAATTTCAGCTCGGGGCACGGCTTGGCCTTGTATGAAAACTGTTATCGATTCGTGCGCACCGGGTCGACCGGGTGGTGGGCGCTCGAGGTGTTCCGCAAGTTGATGGGTGTGGACGGCAGCGACTATTACACAAGCTTCAAACACCTGAATGCCAAGATCATCAAACCCGCAGTGGCTGAGGTGAACAAAAGCTCGGATATTCTGATCGAGCCCGAGTTCCGCAAGAAGGGCCGAAGCGTCACCGACATTCGGTTCCTGATCAAGGCGAACCCGCAGAAGGCAATGTTCGAGATCGACGACAGCGATGGGGTGCGCAACCTGGCGGTCTACAAAACCTTGCGCAAACAAGGGGTGTCCGATCGGCTGGCGCGGCAGTGGATCTCTGAGCATGGTGAGGATTACGTTCAGCAGAAGCTGGACTATGTAGCCGGGCAGGGGGACGTGAAATCAACGCTGGGATATCTTTCGGCCGCCCTGCGCGATGACTACAAGGCTCCCGCGGCAGAGACCGTGAAGCCGCCTAGTCCCGAGGCGCTGGCCGCAGCCAAGCAGCGGGAGGAAGAGAAAGCGCGCGAAGATCAAGCTTATGCCGCGCGCGTGGCGGAGCGCGCCGAGCGTGCCCGCAAGCTGGCCATAGTCGAAGACCTGGTTTCGCGGCGAAACCCCACTCAACGGGATGCCGACAAACGCTTGTTCATGTCGACTCTGTCGGACGAGCTAGACCGAGAGAACTTCCGGCAACACGGATGGCGATCAGGTTTGAACGCCAATGCCATTTTTGCCTTTTGGGAGGAGTTGGAGCCCGACGCGTTCCAGACGGAAACCCCCGCCTGAAGTTCAGGCGGGGCAGGGGGCTTATTGATTTTTCAATGCATTTCGCAGCGCATCCCCAATCGCACTGTGCTGCGCATTATGGGGTGATTTTGCGCGTTGTGAATTCGGTATGCCTGTATTCTTTCCGCGCGCGCTCTGGCCTTTGACGTCGCGATCTTGCCGGTCGGAGGCAGCGCCATCCTTGCGCATGCTCAGCCCGATCCGCTTGCGCGGCACGTCGACTTCAACCACACGAACTCGAACGACCTGTCCGGCCTTGACCACCTCGTGCGGGTCTTTCACGAACCGATCGGCCAACTGGCTAACATGCACCAGACCGTCCTGATGCACGCCGATATCGACAAAGGCGCCAAAGGCAGCGACGTTGGTCACGGTGCCTTCCAGCACCATGCCGGGTTTGAGGTCGGTGATCTCTTCGACGCCCTCCTTGAAGCTGGCGGTCACGAAGCTGGGGCGCGGGTCGCGGCCGGGTTTTTCCAACTCGGCAAAGATGTCGCGCACCGTCGGCAGACCGAACCGGTCATCCACGAACTGTTCGGCGCGCAGACCACGCAGCGCACCGTCATTTCCCATGATCTGACGGATGTCGCGACCGCAGGCCTGCACGATGCGGCGGGCCACGTCATAGGCTTCGGGGTGGACGGCCGAGGCGTCCAGCGGCTCATCCCCGTCGCGGATGCGGAGGAAGCCCGCGCATTGCTCGAAGGCGCGGGGGCCAAGGCGGGCGACCTTCAGCAGATCCTGTCGCGACCGGAACGCGCCGTTCAGGTCGCGGTGCGCCACGATGGCTTCGGCCAGACCGGGGCCCAGGCCCGAGACATGGGCCAGCAGCGGCGCCGAGGCGGTATTCAGATCGACGCCAACGGCGTTCACCACGTCCTCGATCACCGCTTCCAGAGACTGGCTCAGCCGGTGTTGATCGACGTCATGCTGATATTGGCCGACGCCGATGTTCTTGGGTTCGATCTTGACCAGCTCGGCCAGCGGGTCCTGCAGGCGGCGGGCGATCGACACCGCGCCACGTAGCGAGACATCCAGATCGGGAAACTCGCGCGCGGCCAGTTCCGAGGCCGAATAAACCGAGGCCCCGGCCTCGGACACCACGACCTTGGTGGGCGCCTGCACCCCCTTGGGCAGCAGTTTCAGCGTGTCGGCCACCAGCCGCTCGGTCTCGCGGCTGGCGGTGCCGTTGCCGACGGCGATCAGTTCGACTTTGTGGGTGGCGATGAGGTTCAGAATGGTGGCCTGTGCGCCGCGCAGATCGTTCTTGGGTTGGAACGGATACAGCGTGGCGGTCGCCACCAGCTTGCCCGTGGCGTCCACCACCGCGGCCTTGACGCCGGTGCGGATGCCCGGGTCCAGCCCCAGTGTAGGGCGGGGGCCCGCGGGGGCCGAGAAAAGCAAGTCTTTGAGATTGCGTGCAAAAACATGAATGGCCTCCTCCTGCGCGCGGCTGCGGAGATCGGCCATCAGCTCGACCATCATCGACAGCGACAGCTTCACCCGCCAGGTCCAGCCTGCGACCTTGCGCAGCCAGACATCGCCCGGCCCGTCACCGCGCGTGTGCAGACGTGCGGCCACTATCGCCTCGGCCCGGGCGGCGCCGGTTTCGCGGTCGGGCGCGATGTCCAGCGTCACGATCACCTCTTTCGACGCGCGCAGCATCGCCAGCGCCCGGTGCGAGGGCACCTTGGCCCAGGGCTCGGCATGATCGAAATAGTCGCTGAACTTGGCGCCTTCCTGTTCCTTGCCCTCGATCACCTTCGAGGTCAGCAGCGCCTCGGCCTGCATGAAGCTGCGCAGCTCGCCCAGAAGGGCGGCGTTTTCGGTCAGACGCTCGGTGATGATGTCGCGCGCGCCGTTCAGCGCGTCTTTGGTGGTGGGCACGGCCTCGGTCACAAAGGCCTGGGCCAGCGCCTCGGGCTCGGCGCTGCGGTCGGCCAGGATCGCGTCGGCCAGCGGCTCCAACCCGTTTTCCCGCGCGATCATCGCCTTGGTGCGGCGCTTGGGTTTGTAGGGCAGGTAGATGTCCTCCAGCTGCGCCTTGGTCTCGGCCCGGGCGATTGATTTGGCCAGATCGTCCGTCAGCTTGCCCTGATCCTTGATCGAGTTCAGGATCGCCTCGCGCCGCGCCTCAAGCTCGCGCAGGTAAGCCAGCCGGTCGGACAGGGTTCGCAGCTGGCTGTCGTCCAACCCGCCCGTCACCTCTTTGCGGTAGCGCGCCACGAAGGGCACGGTGGCGCCTTCGTCCAGCAGCTTGACCGCCGCTTCGACCTGTTGCGGCCGGGCATTGATTTCGGTGGCGATGGTCTGGGTGATGCGATCCAACGGGGCCTCCTTGATCTTTGGTTGGAGGACCGTCTTAGCCAGCGTCCGCGCCAAGGAAAAGGCGTCGCTTGTCGTCGGCGGGCTGAAAATCCGGGCATTTGCGCGGTTTTGCGCAAACTGGGTCAAAATGCGCGTTCGGATGCGATTGATCCCGGGCCCCGGGTGATTTAAGGGAAGCCCTGTCAAATCAGAGTCACCCCGGAGCGGAACAGCATTCACGCTCCTCGCACGCCGCGCCGTACGCGGCACAACTCTCGGATCGCACGCCCCTGAAAGGCTTAAAAAAGGTAAGGGAACATGGCAGAAAAATCGAACTTCGACATATTGTATACCATCGTAGACGAAGCGCCGGAGCTGGCCAGTGCCTCGTTCCTGCCCATCATCCGCAAATTCGCCTCGGCCGCGGGCGTCAGCGTTGGAACCAAGGATATTTCGCTGGCCGGGCGCATCATCGCGGCCTTCCCCGAAAACCTGACCGAAGAGCAGCGTCAGCCCGACGATCTGGCCGCCCTGGGTGAGCTGGTGAAAACCCCCGAGGCCAACGTGATCAAGCTGCCCAACATCTCGGCCTCGGTGCCGCAGCTGGTCGCTGCCATCAAGGAACTGCAGGGGCAGGGCTATGACATCCCGGACTACCCCGAGGATCCCAAGACCGACGCCGAGAAAGAGATCCGCGCCCGCTATGACGCGATCAAGGGCTCGGCCGTGAACCCGGTTCTGCGCGAGGGCAACAGCGACCGCCGCGCGGCCAAGGCGGTCAAACGCTATGCGCAGCAGCATCCGCATTCGATGGGCGAATGGACGGCCGACAGCAAGACCAAGGTGTCGTCGATGCCGGGCAATGATTTCTATGCCAACGAGAAATCGGCCACCATCACTGCAGACCAGGCCGGTGACGCGCGGATCGAATTCGTGAGCAAGGACGGTGGTGTTACCGTCCTGAAAGACGGCTGGACGCTGGAAGAGGGCACCGTTGCGGACGCCACTTTCATGTCAGTCAAGGCGCTGTCGGAGTTCCTGGATGCCGCGATTGAGGACACCAAGAAAGACGGCACGATGTTCTCGCTGCACATGAAGGCGACGATGATGAAGGTCAGTGACCCGATCATTTTCGGCTATGCCGTCAAGTCGTGGCTGGCGCCGGTGTTCGAAAAATTCGGCGACCGCATGGCACAGCTGGGCGTCAACCCGAACTCCGGCTTGGGCGATCTGCTGAACCGCGTCAAGGACGATGCCGAGATCATGGCCGCGATCGAAGCGGTCAAGGCCGAGCGTCCCTCGATGTACATGGTCGACAGCGACAAGGGCATCACCAACCTGCACGTGCCGTCGGACGTGATCATCGACGCCTCGATGCCGGCCGTGATCCGCGCGGGTGGCAAGGGCTGGGACGAGAGCGGCAAGAAGGGCGACACCAACTGCGTGATCCCCGACCGCTGCTATGCGCCGGTCTATGACGAGACCATCAATTTCTTCAAAGCCAACGGCGCGCTGAACCCGGCGACCGCCGGTTCGGTGGCCAATGTGGGCCTGATGGCCCAGAAGGCCGAGGAATATGGCAGCCACCCGACCACATTTGAGGCGCCCGCCGACGGCACGATCCGCATCGTTCTGGCCAATGGCGAAACCCTGCATTCGCATGAGGTCGAAAAGGGTGACATCTGGCGCGCTTGCACCGCCAAGAAAGCCCCGATTGAGAACTGGATCCAACTGGCGATGGACCGTCAGCGTCTGACCGGCTCCGAGGCGATCTTCTGGCTGGATGCGAACCGCGCCCATGACGCCGAGCTGATCAAATACGTCAAGCCGGCGCTCGAGGCTGCGGGCGTAGCCGACAAGTTCCTGATCCTGGCGCCGCGTGAGGCGACCCGCAAGTCGCTGGGAACCATCACCGCCGGCAAGGACAGCATCGCCATCACCGGCAACGTGCTGCGCGACTATCTGACCGACCTGTTCCCGATCCTCGAACTGGGCACCTCGGCCAAGATGCTGTCGATCGTCAAGCTGATGAATGGCGGCGGCCTGTTCGAAACCGGTGCAGGTGGCTCGGCGCCCAAGCACGTTCAGCAGCTGGTCGAGGAAAACCACCTGCGTTGGGACTCGATGGGCGAATTCTGCGCGTTGGGTGAATCGCTGAATTTCCTGGCCGACAGCCGCGGAAACGCCAAGGCCGCCGTTCTGGGCGCTGCGGCCGAGGCCGCAACGCAGGGCATCCTGGACCACGACCGCTCGCCCAGCCGCAAGGTTGGCGAGCCGGACAACCGCGACAGCCACTATTGGTTCGCCCGATACTGGGCCGAGGCACTGGCCGCGCAGTCGGATGATGCTGAACTGGCCGCGCATTTTGCTCCGATCGCCAAAGAACTGGCGGAGAAGGAAGAGCCGATCCTCTCCGAACTGCTGGCCGCTCAAGGCAAACCTGCAGATCTGGGCGGCTACTACCACGGCGATCGCACCAAAACTGCGGCGGTGATGCGCCCCAGCGCGACACTGAACGCGATCATTGGCTGAATTCAGAAGGCCGGGCGAATGAGCCCGGCCTTTTTGTTTCGTCGGATCAGGCGACAGTTATTTTTTTTCCGAGCTATTGTTTGCTTTTGCTTGATTGGCCGGACCTGAACAGTTCCAGCACGACCTGGGTTGGACAAAGGGAGTTGCGGCACGGTTCTCAGCCGGTATCATCCCAGAAAGTTTGCACCGTCGAACGGTTCGGCCGGACAGTGCAGTTGATTTGTTAAAGGGTGTTTCAGAGCTCCTGTGTTCCCAGAAATTGGAACCAGGGCTGGCGCTGGATTTAGATTGCCGGACACGGTCGGCGGAGAGTGGTCATGAGTACGCTGAAGATCGCGGTACTGTCCGACATACATGGAAACGCCACGGCGTATGCGACCGCGATCCAAAAGGCCGAAGCTTTTGTGCCGGATGTCGTCGTCATGTTGGGCGATCTGCTGACATATGGTGTGCGCCCTCGGCAGGTGTTGGAACTGACCGACCAACTGATGGCTCGCCAAAACTGCGTGTTCATCCGCGGCAACCACGACCAGTTCTATTTCGATCTGGATAAAGGTAACCCGTCCTTCTACGACAACATTGCAGGATTTGTGTTGGAGTCCGTCGAATGGACGCATGGTGAGGTCCGGGGCGACCCACCGTTGGCTGACCGATACCCATGGGCCGACCGCCATAGCATGGGGCCGATCCTGTTCTCACATGCCAACCCTTACGATTATGGGGACTGGTCCTATGTCTCGAAACCGGAACAATGGGCACCAGCGGCAGTGGCCTTGCGACACATGGGAAAGACGGTCGGGGTCTTTGGGCATTCGCACCGGGCCTTTGCCGTCATGATCGACGAAGCCGGAAGACCGACACCTGCGGATCAACGCAAGTGGATAAGGATTCCGAAAGGGTCTGTGCTACTGCTGAATCCCGGAGCGGTCGGGCAGGGGCGGGGCACGGGCCTGTCTTATCTGACCCTCGAGCTGGATGGCGACCGGGTTAGAATCGACATCCCGTCGATCAGCTTTGATCTGGAACAGATCCGCGCGGATATTCAGGCCACTGACCTCAGTCAGGGGACAAAGGAACGGCTTATTTCATTCATGGAGAAATGAATTGATCACGGTTTTGGTTACAGGTGCGGGTGGCGGAGTGGGCCAGGGCATCATCAAGTCGCTCAGGCTGATTTCTGATCTGCCGCTGCGTATTCTTGGAGCCGACATGTCTGCCCTATCCGCCGGCCTTTATGCCTGCGACAAAGCCTTTCTGGTCGAAGGGTGCCGCTCGCCGGGATACCTCGACTCACTGGCGCGGATATTTCAGGCAGAGTCCGTGGATTACTATTTCCCCGGTACGGATATCGAACTGGCACTTTGTGCCGAAAACCGGGATCGCATCGCGGAACAGTTCGGGACAAAGGTCGTGGTCAACAGTCCAGAGACGGTGCGTATTGCCGATGACAAGGGACTGACCTCGGCTTTTTTGGCGAATAACGGGCTGCCCTATCCGCGCACGTGGCCCATGGCCGAGGCCTTGGAAATGGATGATCTTATCTACCCGGTCATTGCCAAACCGGCGGTCGGGTTTCGGTCCATCGGGGTCGAACGGGTGAATTCTCGGGACGAGCTGGCCAACTACCCCGGTGATCCGGCGGCAACCATCGTACAGGAGCTGATCGGCGATGACGCGCGCGAGTTCACGTGCACGATCGTCGGGGCGAAGGGGAGTCTGTCGCCGGTTCTGGCACTGCGTCGAGTGCTTCGGTCGGGCGATACATATCGGGCCATTCCCGAGCGGAATCCGGTGATCGAAGACTATGTCACAGCTATCGCGCGAAAGCTGGACGTCGAAGGGGCCTGCAATTTTCAGCTGCGCCTTGGCGACGACGGAGTACCCAAGGTGTTCGAAATCAATGCCCGGTTCTCTGGTACTACACCGTTCTGTGCTCAACTGGGATTCAACCCGGTCGAATGTTACCTCAAGACCGATCGCGGCCTTGCCTATGAGCCAAAAATCGCTTGGGACAGCATGGTTCTGCGGTATTGGAGTGAGCTGGTCGTTCCGCGTTCAATGACAGATACATTGGATCAGGCCGGACAGTCGGAACCTCAGATCCCGGCCCAGTTCAGCCTCTATGGCGGGACGTCATGAAAGTTGCCCTGACAGGGGCGACCGGCTTGCTGGGTCGCCATCTTGTGGCCTGGCTAAGCCGACGTGACATTCCTGTTGCGCGGATCGACCGGTCGGACTGGGATCTGCAGGACGCGATCGCCCATGACAGGCTGGATCAACTGGCGCAAGGTGCGAATATATTCGTGCACTGCGCGGCCCGGATTGACCTTGCCGGGCCTGCGGATGACGGCTCGGCTTGGCGGGTGCTGTTTGACAGCAATGTCCGAGCCACGTTGAATGCGGCGCGTTGGGCGGCAGATCGTGATGTGCACTTCATCTTTGTGTCCAGCGGGTCGGTTTATCGCGATCCTCATGCCCGCAGAATCGACGAAAGCGCGGAAACCGCCCCGGGGCTACTTGGGGGTGATTACGCTACAACCAAGCGTCTGGCCGAAGCGGGGCTCGCTGAGCTTGCCCAGACTTCTGGAGCGCGGGTGACCGTGCTCAGACCGTCGGCGCTCTATGGTCATGGGCTGCCTGATGACAAGTTTCTTGTGCGGATGCTGAATGATGCGGCCGCGGGGCGAAACATCACAGTAACAGGTCCAAGAAACAGCATTGATTTCGTGCATGCGCATGACCTGAGCCGGGCGATTTTGCAATCGGCCCAGGCCAGAGCTTACGGTGTATTCAATGTCTCCGGCGGAGATCCGGTTTCCTTGGCGGATTTGGCGCAGGAGATCATGTCCGTCGCAGGTGGCCGGGGTGTGATCGAAACCCGACCCGGAGACAGTCCGCCATTCACCCGCTTCGATCTGTCCTCGGACGCAGCCCGGGCAGCATTCGGCTATGCGCCGGCTGTGGACATTGCAACGGGTCTGGAAATGACGTTGAGGGGCCAATTGCTGCCGGGAGCGGCATGACCCGGTCCGGCAGCCGGGCGATGGGAGCCGGAAACATGTTTTTTGAAGGTATCTTGGGTGTTACCCTTGTATTCCGGGTACCAGTCTGCGGGCCAGGTAACCCACCGCCGTTTGGATTGTAGAATATGGTGCCAGTCAACAGTATCAGTCGGCCTAAGCCGATTTTGGAGCAGATCGAATTCGCGTGTCTGATGACTGCGTTGCTGTTCAGCACGTTCACTGCCTTTCGCCATCCGGCGGTTCTGTTCACGGCCAGCGACATGTTTTTGACGGTTGCCGTGATCCTGCGGTGCAACCGCAGCCTGCCGCTGTTTCCGTTGCAATCCGCGTCTTCGGTCTGGTTTATCGGCATGCTGATGATGGTGGCGGGACTGTCGATCGGCTCTATCGCGCACGGCGATCCGGTGTCGGCCTTCGTGGTCATCGTGCAGTATTTCTTTTCGTTTGTTCTTCTGCCTCTGGCGATCCTGGGCCGCCCATATGAAGAGGCTGTTACTCTTGCAAAGGTCGGCGTGATCTCGATTGCCTTGAACTGTCTTGTCGGGATGATCGCCTATGGCGTGGGCTATTCCGGTGGCGAATCCCGGTATTTCATGCTGGTCAGCGGCAACTACCGCGTGGCGGGGTTGGTGGATAATCCAAACGGGTTGGCTGGACTGATCGTGCTTTGGTTCCCGGTATTGTGGTATCTTGGGCTGACGGGTGCGCTAAGAAAACTGCCATTCTTGGCCCTCTTCGGGCTGCTCGCCATCACTTTGATCTACGCAAGTTCGAATTCCAGCCTTGCCGGTGCGGTCATCTGCGGTGCTCTGTTCCTGCTGCTGGTCGGAAATCAGCGCGTGCTGATGATCTGGGGAACAGCTGTGACGACGATGGCTTGGATCAGTATCCAATGGGCCGAGTTCATCTTTCCGCCGACGTTCCGCAACCGGGTATTGTCACCTCTGCTCGAGGGGGACCTGAGTCACGCGGGTACATTCGAGGACCGCGCCGATCTCATGATCGAAGCCTGGCGGTTTCTGCCGGATTACTTCTTGGTCGGTATGGGCGCGGGACAGTATCGCGAACTGAGCAGTCAAGGCATTCCCGTTCACAACCTGTACCTGTTGCTGGCCAACGAAGGGGGCATTCTGGCCTTGCTGGGATTGTGCTTCGTTTTGGGGTCCGCCATCGTCTACGCTGTCATGGCCCGGCACAACGTGCCGAACAGGGTGTACGGGCGCGCGACCGTGGTGACTGTCACGCTGACCTTTGCGGCGCTGTCCATGAACTACACCCATGTTTACCAGCGCGGTATGCTGATCCCGTGGATCGTGGCATTGGGGCTGTTGGCTGCGTCCGATCGGTACCGGCGCCGCTAGCGATACACGTCACGGGTTGCCTTGCCCCATCCCGGTCCCGTCGCCAGCCAATTCGTGCAGGAACTCCTCAAGGTTGGTCCAGCCATCTTCGTCCGAATCTGCGGTTGCGTCCATCGGGTCCGTGGGATTCAGGCCCCATTGCATTTCCCATTCGTCCGACATCCCGTCGACATCGCTGTCTGCATAGGGCAGGGCGCTTTCAAGCTCGGGCCAACCGCCGACCTTTTCAGGGTTCTTCTTTAGGATTTTGCCGGAACGGTCACGGACCTCCTGAACAACCCTCTGATCCACCGCGTCGCGAGACGGGCGTGTCGCTCCAGCGTTTTGCAGGACCGTTTCGAACACTGTCGAAACCGGATCGGCCTGGACCAAAGGCGGGGTGACCGGCTCATCAACCACATAGACACGATGTTCGGGGGCAAGAACCAGTTCCTCGGGAAGGTCCAGACTGTTGCGGTTGTCTTCATCAAGATTGTCCCGAAGGTACAGCCGGTAGCCGTTCTTGAAGCCGTCGAACAGGTGCACCAGTAGATTGGAATCGATGCTTTCACCGGACAGCTTCAGGTTGCCAATGATATTGGCGTCCAGCTCGGTCCAGCGATTGTCCAGCGAAACGACATATTGCCAGATCGGTGAGTACATCAGGTTGTTTACGATTTCGGTCGTGGTCCCGGGAGTCTGGGGTGCGATTTGCGGGTTTCTGAACATCCCGTGAGAGAACAGGTTGTGATGGATGCTGAAGTCTCCGCCCTTTGTCAGCAGCATGTTGCGGGCCCGGTTGCTTTTGCCTGGTCCGCCATGCAAGAGGGGCTCGCTGATGATGCTCCACTGAAAGGTCAGCCGTTCGGCGTTTTCTGAGTCAATCGTCTCGTCGCTGCCCCAACTGGCGGAAATGTGGTCGAAGATCACGTCACGCGCGGCTTTGGTGTAGACGCCAATGGCCCCTGAACAGCAGGACTCTACGTCGTGCGGCCCGGGCCGGAACCGAACATGGCGCACGATGACATCATGCGTCCGGATTTCCAATGATGGGCGCAATTGACGTGGGCCGTTTCGGATCGCAATCCCACCGCCCGGAGCGGTTTCTCCGGCGATGGTCAGAAAAGGACTGTTTGCGATCAGAGACGCCTTTTCCAGTGTAATCGTTCCGCTGACTCGAAAGATGCAGGTTCGAGGTCCTTTGGCATCAATGCATGCACGTAGGGAGCCGGGCCCGAATTCTTCGGTAGTGGTGACATAAATCGCGCGCCCGCCGCGCCCACCTTTGGCCGCGGCGCCATGCCCTTCAGCGCTGGGAAATGCTCTTTGGGAGCCATCCGGCAGTTGCGCCGAAAAGGACCGGTTCGCGTTCTCGGCCAGCAGTGTGCCAGGGCTGCAGCCAATCGCCAGAACAGTCGCAAAAAGCGATACTTGGAATACGGCGAGCAGTCTTGGCCTTTTTGCAATGGGCATTCTAAAAACCTTGGCTGTTGTCAAAATTCTTCTGCCTTTGGTCTAGGGCGCGGTGTCCCGGGTTTGGGCTTTGGTCGCGCAGACCATCATTGAATCCCGCAGGTGCACTGGGATCACTAGGTCAGCCAGCCGTGCCGGAACCTTGAAGCGCGCCCATCTGGGTAGATAACGATGCACTCTTTCAACCAGATATCCTAACGGAAAATACCAAGTTGGACGATGAAATTCGGTTTGCTGCAAGCCAGCTTTGGCCAAGGCAAAGCGCAGTGTTTCAGGGTCGAAATAGCCGATATGCGCAACACGATAGTGCCACCATTGGTCTCCCATGACGCGCGCCAGCAGGGACGAGCGGTCGGGCGTAACGACGACCAGTACTCCGCCATCGGCCAGCAACCGCGCAGCCTGAGTGATCAGGTCCAGCGGATCCGGAACATGTTCGACCACGTCTACCAGAGTGACTACATCGTAGGGGCCGGTCAGATCGGGATGTGGAAGAACGCCTTGGACCACCGGCAGGCCATGATGTTTTGCCCGGGCGCAAAACCGTCGCGACGGCTCAACCCCGATCGCGTCGTAACCACAGGCGATGGCCTCCTCGACCAGAATACCGGTTCCGGCCCCCACATCCAGCAGCCGGTTCGCGCCGGCAGTGGGTCTTGGCAGCCTGTTTAGCAGCACCCGTTTCTGCCGCGCCCTCTGCAGGCGCGTCATCTCATAGGCCGGGTCTTCGAGGTCTTCGTAGAATTTAAGGACATCGATCATATCCGTGCATTGGCAAAAACCGCAGCGGACGCACTGGTCGATCGCGGCGGTTGTACCGTAGTCGGCATTCGAAATTTCAAAGTTCCGCGACGTCGGATCCCCGCGCAGGGTGCTTTCCTTTATCCTCCTGAGGCCGCCGGTGCCGCACAGCCAGCATCGCCGGATCGGTGCGGATACAACATCATCTGAAGGCTGGTTCACCATGCGCGCATCACCTCCAGTCTGGCAGCAAGCCGGTCCGTTGCCCGGCACCTATGACCCGACTGGCCGGATTTCAAGCAACTGTTCAAAGAACGGAAGCTTGATCTCGAGCAGAACGAACATGACCACCACCAGCAGAATAACCTGAAAAACAAGGCCGCGTTGTTTGTACAGATTTTCGGGGGCCTGTGCGATCGAGTCCCGGGCCAGCCCGACGGCAAGATAGCGCCCGAACAACATCGCCACGAAGGGCAGAGACAGCAGAAGCTCGACTTTGTACTTTGTCAGGAAAACGCCCAGGAAAGCGGTGGACAAGATTGCGTAGACCAGCGCCGACACCAATAGCTTCGACTCGTCATAGTCTTTGAAAGATGCGCGGTACCGCGCGGCAAGCGCCGGGTCGTCAATGGTACGATATTCGGCAAAGCGCTTGATCGCCATCAGATACGCGCCCCCGAACCAGTACGAGATCAACACGCTGGATGGTGCCACGATCGGCGGAACCATAATGAACCAGCCCGCAAAGAACCGGATGGGGTTGTTGATGGCCTCGCTCAGAACGTCCAAATAGGCGCGGTCCTTGGACCGGATTGGTTTGACGTTGTAGATGATCCCCATGATCAGCAGGGACAGCGCCGTCAGGAATAACGGCGTATTGATCAGCAGCGCGAGTCCTAGACCTACGATGGCCAGACCCAGCCATTGCAACCAGACGATCCGACCGTCGATCTCAGTCACGACCGAGGCACGCTCTTTCTTCTTCGGGTGGTGTCGGTCGAATTCACGGTCCAACCACTCGTTGATGGTATAGTTGGCCGATGCGATCAGACAGATCGAAAAGATTCCGACGGCGAGGTCGATTACCGACCGACCGGTGAACTCGGCACCCATGATGACCGCAAGAACGGCACCCGGCAGAATGAAGATGTTCTTGAACCAATGGTCGATGCGCGCAATGGACAGATAGTCTTTGAATCCGGCTTTTACCATTGCAACCACTTTCACCGACACAACAACATTTGCCGGACCCGAAAAGGCGGGAAACAGAACAATACGGGCGGCATGTCAGATTTCCAGACTGCGCCTTGCGTGCTTCTTCCGGCGATCATAAAGCTTCAAAACCACAAGGAAACTAGCACATATGACCACCGCGACGATAGGCCAAAGTGCTGCAAGATACCTTACCGACGCAATGGATAGTGTTGCAGACAGAAACAATAACGCATGCAGGCTCAGCACCCCCAACCCAGCCAGGGTCAGCATCTGACGTCCGGGCCAGTTTCGGCGCAGCCAAAGGATTGAGGCCGCCAGGATCAAGATCGAAGCCAGCCAACCTATCGCAAGCGCGGAATGGATAAGACGTGCATGCGGCGGATCAAATACATCGCGGGTGATGTAGCCGAGCGCATTGTCCATCGGGAACGGCCCATTCTGCGCGATGTAGGCGGTGATGTCGTTCGCGGTTACGGCATGGTAGAAGGGCTGCCAGAGGGCGGCATAGTGTTGTAGCGGCAACCGCAGAAACCCCGTTGGATTCGCCAGAATTCGTCTTGAACCGATTTCGGCCATGAGTTCAGTTTTTGGAATGCCAATTCGGTTGGCAGTGGACTGCAACCGGTCCTTCTCGTACAGAAACATCAAACTGGCTTCGTAGCTGTGCATCAGAAAAAAGGAGACCGGTCCAAATGGCGCCCGGGAAATCGCCTCGCGTGCTTCTGCCGGGCCCTCTTCTTCAAGAATAATCCAGACTTCGGTTCGTGGGTCATCGGGGGCATAGGGGCTTGGGCCTGCTGCGAACATGGCGCTTTTTGCGAATAAGACGTTCCCCAGCACGCTTTCGCGAGGTTCATCGTGGCGAAGATCGTAAGCGGCGCGGTCTGCAAGCAGCACGAAGGTGACGCCCAGAACTGCCAGAGCCAGCCCAGCCCACGGGCGCCTGCCATTGAAATAGCTCGCGCAAAGCACCACCACGATAAGGATGGGCAGAAGAGCAAAACCAACTGGGCGGATCGCGATCATGACGCCGACCGTCATGCCCAGGGCTGCAAAGTGCCAGGGCTTGGGGCCGTGGATCGCTTGCACCAGACAGGCAAGATAGACGCATGTCGCGCTCTGGAACAGAGACTCGGACAGGATGCTGTAGTTGAAGTAGATCGTCATCGGGTTGATGATCAGAAGCCCAAGCAGGACCAGACCGGCACCGGAGTGGCCAGTGGCCCGGGCCAGCGTGACCGACAACAGACATGCTGCGGCCGAGAATACCCATATCTGGCCCACAACAGCGGCGCGCAGCGGGTCTGCGAACCCGTCGAAAAGGTCCAGAAAAAAAGGATATGCAAAGCCGCGATAGGCGGCGGCTTGAACGTAGTCTGCAGAGTCGCTGGAGAAGTTTACGTCAACCAAGGGAAAAGCCGTCTGAATCACCGCCTGGACCAGTGCCAGCGCGATGATTATGAGTCCCCCGTTTTCATCTGCCCTTGAAGAAGCTTTCCCCAAAACCCACTCCAAGCAAAGTCCGGTATTTCCGACCGCGCCGCACGTCGGCCAGTACCCGCGCGCAGCATTCGGTGCCCGCATGGTAGCACAGACTCGGCCACCAGACATCCCCGGTGGCCGGAACGGCGCGGTCGCCAGGTTTTCTAGTAGTCGTCGTAAGTGCCGTAATACCCTTCGTATGTGGTCCAGCGGTACTTCTTGGGGTCGACGTCATTCAGAATCGTACCCAGCACATTGAAGCCGGATGACTGAAGCCGTTTTGCCGCGGCTTGCAACGCATGCTGTGGCGTTTTTCCCCAGCGCGCGACCAGCAGAACGGCGTCGGCGAGGATGTCGTTGCGGTACACTTCATCCATCACCAGTGCCGGGGGTGTGTCCACGATAATGATATCGTATTGATCCAGCAGCGTTTCTTTGAGTTGCTTGAGCTTGTTTGACGCGGCATCAGACAGCTCGTGCGTAGGCGAGGCTGCGGTGATCAGATCCAGTGACCCTTTGGTTTCGGTGGTCAGAGCATGCTGCAGGGTGACACTGTCAGAATAGATTTCCGAAAGTTGCACCTCATCCATGTCCGGAATGAACGTCTTCGTCGCGCCGCGACGGTGCGTGTCCAGATCAATCAGCAGAGCATTCAGTCCGTCGACCGCCGCCGAGGTCGCCAGAACGCTGCTGACGAAGGATTTGCCCTCGTTCGGCAGGCCAGAGGTGATCAGGATCACCTTGGAATGCTGGAACTTGATACAATTGGTCAAGATGCCCCGGGCGGCTTCGGCCAGCGGCGATTTCTGGCTCTGCAACAGGTTTTCGATCGCCTTGTTCTCACCGGCGAACATTTTGCTGCGTCGCTGCCGGGCGATATATCCCAGGTTGCTGAGGCCGGTCATTCGGAAGATCTGGTTTTCGCTGCGCACCGTTCTGTCCAGGCCCTCGCGCACCAGCGCGATGATGAAGCCAACGATCATGGCGAACAGGCCGGCCAGCACCGTGATCAACGACCTGCTGGGGGCATAGGGTTCAACCGGGATGCGTGCTTTGGAAACCTGAATCGTGCCGTCCTCAAGCTGGCCGATGCGAGTTTCCAGCAAGGTCAGGTTGTCGATCGTGGTTTGATAGCGGGTTCGCAGTAGTTCGACCTCGCGTTCCCGGCGCAGCAACGACAGCTCCAGACGGGTGCGGGCCTCCAGCTCCTGCTCGGATGTGACCAGCTGTTCCTGGAGGGCCAGAATTTCGTCTTCCGGCAGGTTGCGTTCGATGCCGATGCGCAGCTGGGCCTTGCGCCGCTCAACCTCGGCGCGCAGCCGGGTCACGACCTGTTCGTCATCCAGATTGTCCTCGCGGATGAACTCGGCCAAATTCGATTCCGCCTGGGTCAATTCTTCGCCAAGGATACCGACCCGGCGTTTGAGATTGTCGATCGATGTCATCAAGCGATTGACGCGTGCATCGCGTTCGTTCGCGATATAGACGGCAATGACGGTATTGGGCAGGGCTGCAGCCAGCACCGGCGATGTGGATCGGCCTTCAATGCTGATGGCGAGGCTTTCTCCCGCGCGGGAGACGGAATAAGAGGCCAGAACCTTGTCGGTGACTGCAGCGCGGTGAATCTCTTCATCCGCCTCGCTGTCCGCGCCGGGGGCACGGCGCACAAAGCTGGGGTCGTCGAACAGACCCAGGCGGTCTGCCACCTGCTCGGCAAAGTCGCGAGACCGCAGTCGGGCTAACTCGGTTTCCACGCTCGACCGGTTCAGTTCATAGGTTTCCAGCTGTCCGGTCGACTCGCTGAATCGTGTTTCCGTGAGAGCCAGAACCATCTGCGCGTCCGACCGATACTGGTCGGGGATAGTCGACATGTAGAAGGCTGTTGCCGAGACCGCACCAACGACCAACAGAAAGATGACCAGCAGGTTCCGGCGCAGCAGCAACCAGATGTTGATGAAATCGTTGGTTTCATGCTGGTTGGCAATTACGTCGTCACCGGATTGCACGAGTGTTCTCCATTTTTTTCGGACCGTGAATACGGCTTAAAATCGGCGTCAGAATCGAACTGTTTTTTATCATATTGTTTTACCTGTACTTTGATCGGCTCGATAGATTTATCTAGCCATATCAGGCCAAAAGGCCGTCCCTGTGCGTTTGGCGGGCAAAAAAAGCGATGCAAATCCGAGAGCAGAGAGTTTTTGGCCGTTCTGGCGTCGGGCGAAGAGCTGCCTTCTTGAAGTTTTAAATTTGTGAACAAAGCGCTTGGTTGCCGGCGTTGTTTCCAAAGTCGATACAGTGGGTTTGGTCCGGCATACCTACCTTCCGGCGTCCTGCGCCCGGGCTTCCGGTGGTTCAGCAGCAGGCTCGCGAAAGGTGATTTTCCAGTTCAGGGTAAAATTCAGGATGAATATGCACCCGGTCACGAACGCCTGAATGATCAAGTAGTGGAAAGGCAACAACGCAAAGAGAAGAGAGAACAGCGCCACGTTTATCGCCGAGGTCGTCGCCGTGACCAGAATGAACCTCTGTAGGGCGCTGCGATGTGGAACGCTTGACCGAAACACCCATAGTCTTTGGATGCAGTAATTGAATGTGGCCCCCATCAGGAACCCGATTGCCGAAGCGATCGTTTCGTAGATGCCCAAGACCTCGACCGAGAACGCCATCGCCGAGAAATGGATGATGACGGCCGTGCACCCGGTCACGAAATAGCGACCGACCAGAACCGAGACGTGTTTGAGGTCTTCAAACTTCATCAATCAATCCTTCAGGGCGTGAATGCAGAGCCACCCGATTGAATATCATCGATCCTATCATTGTTCGGCCCCGAGTGTTGGAACAAGCTTCATGACATTCGATCCTTCATTCGATCGGTTTGAAACTGGCGGGAGATCCATAGATCCGCCCGTCGGCCTCCTCATAGAGCAGCGTCAGATCAGCTTCGCGGATCAGCCGTTCCTCATCGACCAGATAGAACCGCCAGTCGACCTCGTTCAGGATGGCGACAACCGCGTTTTGGTCGGCCACGCGTTTGCGGACCTCCTGAATTTCTTTATCTGGCGATGTACCAGGGTCCGGCCTGCCGGTTCTGCGCTCGAACAACTCAGGGGACTTGAGCGCATTCACGCCCTTGACCAGCCGAATGACATCATAGCCGTTGGAATAGACCACGACACCGTCCCGCAGATTGTCCAGATGCGCCAAAGTCGGAGAGTTCTTCCAGACCGGTGAGGCATAGAAATTCCCCTCCGTCATGTGGGTGCGGGTCATCGCTGCTGTACGTACGGCATAGGTTCCGGTCAACGCCAGCGCAAGTATGAGAGCTACGGGACGCAGCCGGTTCATCACATCCGTTCCGGGCTGACCGCCAACGAGAGCAAACCCCAGAACCAGAGTCGAAATGAACACTGGCAACAGGTACCTGGCATGGATGGTCAGATTGGCCTCGATAAACAGGGCCAGAACAAGGAAAGGAACGTAGACTAGCAAAAAGAATGAGATCGTACGCGCAACTGGCAGACCGGGAAGGTCATCAGGGTTGGTCTGAACCTTCAAAGCTGTGCCGATCAGAGCAATGACGAATCCCAAAACCACGACCAAAGCGGTCAACGTGACAATCGGCGGCAGAGAGCTTGGCAGCACGTAGGCTGACAGGGTGGTCAGTGCCGCACGGAAGGTCTCGGTGTCGGGATCCCCAAGGAACGCTGCTTGACGCCCGATGCCGGTCCCGCCGGAGGTTTGATTGTACAGGTACCACCCGATGATGATTGCTGATGCGATCAGGCCAAACACAATCGCCGAAACCAGTCGACGGCGCAGATCACCGTGCCCGTAAACAAGGATTGTCAGCGAGCAGGCCGCGATCAGTGGGACCAATGCGAACCGGGTCAGCACGCACAGGGCGGCCAGGCAGCTTGCCAATACAAAGGCGGACACGTTGTCGCCGCGCAGGTAACGGGACATGAAGAAATAGGTGCCCAGCAAGCAGTTTGTCGTGAGTGGTTCCGACAGGATCGTGACATGCGCATACATGAACTGGGGGCTCAGGATCATGATCAGTGCTGCCAGAAAGATCATCCGCGGCCGAACCTTGCAGTCGTTCAGGATCAAGAACATCAAAGCGATGTTCAGGACCAGGCTGAGGATATTCAGTACGGTGGCCGCAAGCACAGGCTGGACACCCATTCCGGCCAGCAGATCAATCAGCGCGGTATAGGTTGGCGCCTGTTGAAACCGGTCAGGGGACAGCCCCAGATAGGCCATAGAATCCGGACGCATTCCGATTCCGTGCCAGGTGCCGGCGGCAAAAAGCCCGGCTGCACAGGCAACGAGGAAAAAGAAAAATACCTTCAGTTCGGTGGACTGCCGCATGAATTCAACCCAAAAACACTTTTACAACCAACAGCGTGAAACATTGCCGAATGTCGCAAGTAACCGTTTTCGAATTCGGCGTATCCATAATTTTTCACCGGCGGAGACGATGACCCAGAACGCTAAGTAGGGTCACTTTTGTTGTCAAGTTTACCCACAGCCGCCGCTCGGACCGGCCTAGTTTCGACCTCCGTGCGGACAGCATTGCGCCGGATCGAATGAAGCTGGATCCGCAAGAGGCGATACATTCACATACAGGCTGAGCGCCACAATTCCACTCAACAGCAAGCCAAGACCCGGCTTTTCCCTCAGCAGAATGACCGAACCCAGGATTATGGCCGTGGTCCAGTGAGAGCTGTAAAGCAACACTTCGAGTGGGTTGAAAAACAGGTAGAACACAAAGAACGTGCCCACCAACGTCCACACTGCCAGCACGAGCGGGGCGCGGCCAGGTGTTCTGGTGCCGGAAACAATTGCCCATCCGATCAGGATTGTCGCCAGAATTGTCAGGGTCAAACGGCTTGGATCGCGGAGAATCTCCCATAGCCGATCCAGCAAAAAGCGGCACTGAACGGTTTCGGCCGGCGCGACCCAGGAAAACAGGAAGAAGCCGGCGGCATAGTCTTTGATGATTTCCGGGTTGGTGAAGTTCGCAGCGTCCGCGTACCGGCCAACCATCTCGGTCGGTTCCATGAAAGGATCACCGTCCAGAACGATGCCAAGAAAAACGACCGGAGCCATCATGCAGATTACGGCAATCACCGACGGAACCACCAGTCCGAACGTCAATTTCCGCCCGACACCTCCGCTGAGAGAAGCCCATGCAAATCCAGCATAAACCAGAGAGAATGCAGCCGCCGGCAAATGGGACCATCCGGCCAGCACACCGCAAGCCAGGCCAGCGATCACGCTGGTAAGGGCCGGGTACTTGGCGCAGTGTCTGGCCATCTCGGCCATGATCAACAATGACATGGCGATCGCCCAGAGTGAGACGCTGTAGGTCTCGACAACGCTGAGGGTGGTGACGGTTCCGAAGGTCAGGAGAACAGCAAGCGTCGCCAGAATGGAAACGGAGAGCGACAGGTGTTGGCGCAGCAGGAATAGTGCAATCGTGACAGACGACATGGCAGCCCAGAATGCGAGGCTGATCGAAATCGCGACAGGCTGCCGGATGCCCAGCCCAGTCAACGGCTCGGCGATGGCGGCATTCAGCATCACCACCAGCGGGTGGCGCGCAAGGTGGAAAGCCAGGTAGTGCCCCTGAAACAAGCCATGCGAGTAACGGCCAGGGTCCGAGGCAAGGATGCAGTCGTCGTTGTAGAACGGTTTGCCCGGTGGTGCGGGCATGTCCAGAAACTGCCGCGCGAATTCCAGCCGGAAAAAGAAAAAAGCAAAGACCACGCCAAACAGAAGCAGTAGCGCGAGGCCCACCTGCCGTCTCATTGCAGGGGGTTGTAGAGACCGAAATTCGGACCGGACATCGCGCCAAAGGCCCGAGCAGGATGCAATCAGTTCAGTCATGAACAGACTTAGGCACGTCGGTACGGCGCGTGACAAACGAGACAGGCCTGAACCTCTGTTTCGCATGACAATCGGCTGAATTGCGTCCTTTTGTGCGAATTTGGTGAACAGAAGTCCGCGCTTCGAAGATCAGATCAGCCATTTTTTCTGCCAGAAATGATACATCAGAACCGTCCACAGATGGGGCCCCCAATTGCGACGCCCGCTGAGATGCTCGCGCCATCGTTGCGCCAAGGTGGCTGTGTCGAATACGTCCTCGACCCCATGCCCTGTTGAAAATACCTCGTTTGCCACAGGCTTCAGCGGGCCACGCAACCAGTCGTTGACGGGAATTCCGAACCCTTGTTTTGGGCGATCATACAAGGCCTTTGGTACGCGCTTGTCCACGAGGCGCCTTAGGGCCACCTTGCCCTGTTTGCCGTCGAAACGCAGGGATCGGGGCGCCTGCCAAGCGGCGGCGACGACGCGGTCATCCAACAAGGGCGCGCGCGCCTCAAGACCGACGGCCATCGACGCTCGGTCGACTTTCACAAGAATGCCTTCGGGCAAATACAGGCAGGAATCCAGCAGCAGCATCGTGTCGATTTCATCAAGGCCGTCGGGCAATCCAAGTGTTTGATAAACCCCGCCGTCATTCACGTCCTTCAGCGCTGCGGACGGGTCCCAAAGAGTTAAAAGGGTATTGTATCGGCTTCTGAAATCAGGCTGCGCGATGACCGAGGCGACTTTGGAGATCCTGTCGGCTGTGATCTGGTCGCGCATGGTGCCTGAAACGAATTTACGCAGGATCGGCGCAACGGCTGCACGCAGGGCATCAGGGGATGCTGCCAAAACTGACGCAGCCGGCCGGGGAAGCTTTCCGCCCAGGCGTTCCATCGCCATCATTCGGGCATAGCGTTCGTACCCGCCAAAGGACTCGTCGCCGCCATCACCCGACAAGACGACGGTCAGCTGATCGCGGGCCAGTTTGGACACCAGCAGGGTTGGAACCCCGGACGGGTCGGCAAAAGGTTCGTCATAGACGTGTGGTAGGTCATCGAGCAATTCGAACGCCATGGAGGGTGTCGCAGTGACCTCGTGATGGTCCGTGCCCAGATGTGCAGCGATTGCGGCGGCATGGTCTGCTTCGTTCAGCCCTTCTTCCTGGAAACGGACTGTAAAGCTGGTGACCTTGCCGTTGGTTTGTTCCTGCATCATGGCAGTGATCAGGGTCGAGTCTATCCCCCCGGACAGGAAGGACCCCACCGAGACGTCCGCGACCATGCGCTCCTGCACGGCGCGTTGCAATTCCTCTTCAATACGAGCCAGCGCCCGGTCTTCGTCTTGGATTGGTGCGGCAAGTCCCTGTTTCGCGCAGTCGCGAAGGTCCCAGAACGTCCGGATGGCATCTACCAGGTCCTGAGCCGTCGCGGGCGGTTGGTCCAAGCGGACTTCGACCATTGATCCGGCGGGCAACTTCATAACTTCGCGATAGATCGAGAGTGGTGCCGGCACATATCCATAGCGGGCGTACTGCGCCTGAGCACGCCGGTCAGCTTTCGGTGAGCCAAATGCGGGGTTCGCGCGCAGCGCCTTGAGTTCGGAACCAAACAAAAGCTGGCCGGATTTGAGGCCTAGATACAGGGGTTTCTTGCCCAACCGATCGCGTGCAAAAACCACCCGGTTCAGCTTGCGATCCAAGACCGCGAAGGCGAACATGCCGTGCGCCTGTTCCAATGTCTTGCGGATGCCCCAGAGGTCCATAGCCGCCAGTAGCACCTCGGTATCTGATGTGCCGCGAAACGTGACGCCCTTGTCCAGCAACGTTTGCCGCAGGGCCAGAAAGCCGTAGATTTCCCCATTGTAGACGATGGTGAACCGGCCGCTGGGCGAGGTCATTGGCTGCGCCCCGGTCTCCGACAGGTCGACGATCGAAAGGCGGCGGTGGCCCAGAGCTACACCGGCGTCTGGATCGACAAACAATCCGTCGGCATCGGGACCCCGGTGCTGAATAGCGTCGCACATGGCCTGCAGCGTGGTGCGGCCCGAGTCGGCGCCCATGGGCTGAAAAGTCAGAAATCCGGCGATACCGCACATGGGTCAGGTCCTTTATTCGACTTGAGGCGCTGTGGGTGGCGCCGGGTTGGCAGCTTGGTTCAGGGCCTGATCATAGGCGCGGGCAATCGCGTCGAGGGAGTAGTGTGTGGCGATGCGGTCGCGGGCAGCATTGCTATGGGCCTTGTAGGTTTCGGGCGGCCAGTTGGCAGCTTGGACCAGTGCCTCTGCCAATGCCTGCGGATCACGTGGCGGCACGACATAGCCGCACGAGTCCACCACTCTGGCGCTGTCGCCGACATGAGTCGTCACGACCGGGCGGCCGTGGCTCATGGCTTCGGCGATCACATTCGGAAAGCCTTCGGTGCGCGAGGCCAAAACCAGCAGGTCAATGCTCGCGTAGAACTCGGACATATCGTGCAGGTCGCCGCACAACGTCACGCTGTCTTCGGGCAGATCGTTGTCGGCCAGCATCGCGCGGATCTCAGGGTTCTCCAGCGTTACGCCGTCTCCGGCCAGACGGGCATGCAGGTCCGGGACGGACTGGCGCGCAATCGAGAAGGCGCGGAAGAAAGTTTCGAAGTCTTTCTGCGGGTGAAACCTTGCCGCCACTCCAAGCACGCGGGCAGGTCCCGGCCGCGCCGTTGGATCGGGCGGAAGGATAAACCCGTTTGGAATCACCGTGGAATGGTCCCCGGAAAAGCCGTATTTCTCGTGCTGAGTTTGAGCGCGGGTCGAGTTGTAGAGGATCCCCTGACAGAACCGGGAAAGCACCTTCGACAGAGCCACCGCAGCGCGGGTGCTGCGGGTGAAGGCAGCCGGGTCGTCCAGCGCTTGCCGCACGGTCCAAACGACGGGAACGCGCCGCCCGGCAAGTTTGCCGGCAATCAGGCCCAGGACCATCGCATGGTACATCCAGCACAGAACCACATCCGGCTGATGGGTCCGGATCAAACGTCGGATCTGCCAAACCGCGCGAAACAGGGCCAACGGCGATCTGGCACGCAGCGAAACGTATTCGACCTTGTCATTCGCCGCCATTGCGCGGCAGCGGTCCGAAACCTCGGTCAGGGCGACGACGCAGGCCCGTTCGCCGGAATGGGCCAAAAGTCGGGCCAACATGGCTTGTGCGCCACCTTGGCCAGAGAAATCAGTGGTGACATGCAAGATCATCGGGTCACCCTCCGCAGCTCACCGGTGGGTGTTCGACTCAAGCTGTATGTTGATCGGCCACACATCACCAGTTCGCGCTCAGCCCTGCGCCATGTGGCGGGCCGTCGCCTTTTGGCCCACATCAACAATGGCCTTTGCCAGACGAGCGACGTTCTCGGTGGACCAGGCTGGGTCGACCAGGAAGGCAAGGCTGATTTCGCCCAGCTCGCGCGCCACGGGCAACGGTTCCTTGGGTCCCAGGCCTCGGCTGGTGAAGGTTTTCTCGAGATAAATCTCAGAGCAGCTGCCGGAAAAGGCGGGAAAGCCGGCCTCGGCGATCTCGGCGATGATGCGGTCCCGGCTCCAGCCGGGCGCAAGTGTTTCCGGCCGCACAAACGCGTAGAAGCGGTAAAATGCGTGGGTAACGCCGTCAGGTGGCATTGGCACGCGAAAGGCCGGGCAGGCCGCAAGGGCCTTGTGCAGGATATCCGCATTTGCCGTCCGGTGCGCGCGCCATGCGTCCAGGCGTTTCAGCTGTATTCGACCAAGTGCCGCCGAAGGGCCGTTCATCCGCAGATTGGTGCCGGGGCCCGAGTCGTGCAGCCAGCGAAAGCCGGGCGGGTGTTCGGTGTTGAACACGGTGTCATAACCTTTGCCGTGATCCTTGTAGCTCCAGATGCGGCTCCAGAGATCAGAGTCGTCGGTCAGCAGCAGACCGCCTTCGCCGCCTGTGGTCATGATCTTGTCCTGGCAGAAGGAAAACGAGCCCAAGGTCCCGATGGTTCCCACATGGCGGTCGCCAATCATCGCACCGTGGGCCTGGGCGCAGTCTTCGATGACCCAAAGGTCGTGAGCGCGGGCCAGATCCATGATGCCGTCCATGTCACAGGGCCAACCGCCCAGATGCACGGGTATGATCCCCCGGGTGCGCGGCGTGATCGCCGGGGCGATGGTTTCGGGCGTGATGTTCTGGGTGTCGGGATCGACATCGACAAAGACCGGAACACCGCCCGCCAGCATCACCGAGCTGGCCGAGGCGATGAAGCTGCGCGGCGTTACGATGACCTCGTCACCTGGTTGCAGGCCTAGCCCGAGCATCGCGGCGTCCAGCGTCACTGTTCCGTTGGCCATGGCGATCGCGTGTTTGGCACCGGTATATGCGCAGTATTCGGCCTCGAATGCGCGAACATCTGGGCCGGTCCAAGCGTTGACTTTGCCAGAGGCCAGAACTTGCGCTACGGCGTCGATTTGTTCCGGATCATAGATGGGCCACATCTGCATTTCGCACCTCCTGTCAAATCACCGATCGGACCAGAACAAAGCCTTCAGCCGCCGACCGGTGCACTGTCGCGCCGCGCAGGGTGGCCAGTGCGCGCAAGCTGTCGACCGATCGTTCGTGCGGTGCCTGTTTGACCTGGCTTTCGAACTTGCCGAACGCCTCCAGCTTCCGCTCGATCGTGTCCGAGATGTCGACAAACACGTTTGGCACGAAGGCCGGGGTCAGATAGGGGGCGTTCCAATTTGTTTCGGAAAGGGTTTCGTAGGCCAGAATATTGGCTGGATAGTCATGTTGATGCGGGCGGCTTGCCACCAGCGTGGACAGAAAACTCAGCTGGTGATCCATATGGATGTCGCCCGGATGCGGAGCCAGGATCAGGCTGGGGGCGACGTCGCGGACCAGCTTTCCCAGCGCACCGTTCAGGTCCGAATGGGCATGTTCTGACAACTCCGCCGCGTTGAAGTCCATCCAATGTGTTTCGGTGACGCCCAGCAGATCATGCGCATTGCGTGCCTCGCGCCGTGTGGTTGCGACCTGTTCATCGGTAAACTTCGGGGGTTTGCCACGAGTGACGACAACCACATGCACTTCGCGCCCAGCATCGGCCATGCGGGCCATCGTGCCGCCGGCACCCAGAACCTCATCATCGGGATGCGGAGCGACGATCAGCGCGGGGCCGGCGTGGCCAGTGGTCAGGTCGGAAGCGATCATGGATGTGTCCTCAGTTTCGCGTGAAGGGCAGGGGGTGTGTCGGCCCCTGACCATTCAGTTATGTCCAGACAGCGCCCGTCGCCGCAGGCCACCGTAAAGCCGCCGTTGCCGATGGCCTGGATCTGGCCGGGCAAGCCGATGAAGTAGCCCTCCGGCTCGGTATATCTGACCTCTGTCAGAACCAGTTTCGCGCCATCGGGGCCATAGGTGTAGGCGCCGGGGTAGGGCGGACCCGAAGCACGGATCAGGCGGTGGATGTCCGCAGCAGGATTGGTCCAGTCAATCAGACCGTCCTCGGGGCGGCGGCGGGCGCACAGGCTGATCCCGTCGGTGCGTTGCGGTTCGGCCGGGATATCGCCGTTGGAAATCTGGTTCAACAAAGGCGGCAGCAGTCCTGAGACGGCACGCAAAGCTCGATTGTACAACTCGCGGGCGGTGACGGTTTCGGGATCGACCGCATAGATGGCCTGAGCGGCGATAGGGCCATCATCGGCACCTTCGCCCAACCAGAAAAGCGAGGACCCGACATTTCGTTCCTGCAACAGGATCGTCCATGGGATGACACCGCGCCCCCGCAGGCGGGGCAGGGCCGACGGATGAAATCCGATGCAGCCAATCCGCGCCAACGCCCGGAACTCGGGGCCGCAGATCTGTGACCAACCGAGCACCAGGATCAGGTCGGGTTTGACCTTGGCAATCTGTTCGAGAGTCGCGGGGTCGTTGGTTTTCTCGATATGCAGAACCGGGACACCATACTTCGCGGCCGCCGGTGACAGGTCGACGAAATCCGAATGCCTCGCGGACAGGCGCGGCGACAGGGTTACCAAAAGGGCCGGAACATGCCCGGCACCGCACATCGACATCAGGGCTGCAAGCGTGGTCTCGACGGCGCCGACAAGTACGATATTCACGCGTTCATCTCCTGCATGTCCTGGGCCAGCGGGCCATTCGAGTCCATCCATTTCCGGGCCGCCTCGATCCGGTCGTCGCGGCGAGGTTCGTTGTGCAGGGCCGCTCCGACCGTTTCGCCCAGAATCTGCAGGTCCAGCGCCAGTGACCGATGCGCCACATACCATAGATCAAGGCTCAGCTTTTCACTGTTGCTGAGGTTGGTGTTGCCGCTGACCTGCGCCCACCCGGTCAGCCCCGGCCGAACGGAACATCGGTATTGTCCGGCGGGTCCGAAGTCTTCGATCGTCTCAGGCAGCAAGGGGCGAGGCCCAACCAGGGCCATTTTGTTCTGCAGGATCAGAACGAGTTGCGGGATCTCGTCGAGCCTCAGGCGTCGGATCATTGCCGTTGCGAGCGTCTGGCGATCCGCATCGGGGTGCAACGATCCATCCGCCGCGCGTGTCTCTTTCATGCTGCGCAGTTTGTAGAGCCGGAAATTGCGACCCTGTCGTCCGGCTCGGATCTGTGAAAACATCAAGGGACGGCCGATGGACAAAAGCACCACGACGCACGCAATGACAAAGAAGGGAAGCGCGAGCAGGCCCAGAAGCAGGCAGATCAGGATTTCAAGCAACCGGTTCACAAATCAAATCCAACTCGCAACACGCGGGGTCCCGCGACACACAAAAAATCAACCAATACAAAGGGACGCGACACGCCACCCGAGCAACCGCGACTGAAATACCGACAACCCGGGTCGACAAGCGGCGATGCAGCAAGATTGGTCGAAACGGATTCTGTTTGCAAGCCGTCGATGCCTCCGCGCGATGCAGGGGCTGAGAATGCAAGGCTGACTAGACGATGACGCTGATTTGCCTTCCGTGTTGCGTCAACGATTCGAGCCAAAGTCGTGAACTGTTGCCAGTCGGGAAAAGCAGGAGCCAGAGCCGCGGCGTGATTGCCGCGAAACTAGGCGGGCTTTTCTGGTCGGGTGTTTCGCGCAAAACACCCAGCCTTCGGGCTGCATTCACAGGGGGTTGCGACCGCGGCCGACGCGGTGGCCCAGGCGCTGACAGGTCAGTGTCGACAGGAAAGCCAGCGCCAAAGGCGACGCGCCATTGGCTTTGCTTGTCAGCCTGAGGCCAAGCGCCTATGATTTGCCGAGCGGGATCGTTTCTGTCCCGCCGATGACCGAAATTGCTTTTGACGACCGACTTGCGCTGTGGGTGCGGTTTGTGTTTTCGAGATTTGAGTATCGTGCCCGGCACCCACGCCCGGCTTGTTGGTGTTTAAGAGTTGGGAGGCAAGGTTTTGCGCAGCTTCTTTCGAGTAATTCTGGCGACGCTGTTGTTTGCGCTGGCCGCTCTGCCGGCCCTGGCCGAAAGCTATCGCCTGCTGCCGCAGGATCGCCTGTCGGTTCGTGCCATGCGTTGGGACCCATTGTCCGCAAGTTACATGATTTGGGATGGCGTGTCCGGCGAGTTCGCTCTGGCCGGTGACGGAACGCTGATGTTTCCGCTGGTGGGACAGGTTGAGGCGGCCGGGCTGACCACGCTGGAACTGTCGCAGATGTTGGAGCTTGAGCTGAGCAGCCAGACCGGCATGGCCGAGCCGCCCAAGGTCGCGCTTGAAGTGATCAGCCATCTTCCGGTCTTTGTTCTTGGAGACGTCAATTCGCCGGGCGCTTATGCCTACCATCCCGGGATGACTGCCCAGCAGGTTCTGGCCCTTGCAGGTGGCCCGATCCGTCCTCCGATCCAGTTTGGGGCAAACAATGATTTCCAGATCATGCGGATGGGCGGCGAAATGCGGCTCCTATCCACTCAGATCGATGAGTTGGAAGATGAGAGGCAGCGGCTGAAAGCTGACCTTGCGAGCCTGCAGGAAGAAGGGATTGAGACCGGCACCGACGCGGCGCCTGACGCTCCCGGAGGGCTCGAGGGTGAAATCCTCGAGGCGACAATGAACGCCCGCGAGGGTTTGGGTGAACGAATTCGGGATCTGCAGGAGATGCTCAAAGAGCAGATCTCGAGCCTGACCATCCAGTTGGAACTTCGCAAAACGCAGATCGAGAATGTCAGCCGGGAGTTAGAAAACCTGAACCAGCTCAAGGAAAAAGGTCTGACCGTATCGAACCGGGTGACGACTATGACCAATCTTCTGAACGATCTGGAATCCAAGCGACTGGATCAGGAGGTTGCGCTGATGCTGGCCCGTCAGGAGCTGAACCGCGCCGAGCGCGACGAGCTGGAACTGGATGACAAGGCGCGCTCTGATGCTCTGGTCCAGTTGAACGCGGTCGAACGCGAGTTGGCCGCGCTGCGGACGCGCCTGGATACCGCGGCGAGCCTGCACGGAGAACTGGCCGCCGCCGGTTTGCTCAGCGAAGATGACATCGCAAGTGAAGTCGTGATTGACTACATCGTCACACGGGCGGGTGGCACGGCGCCACGCAAGATGGACGGGACCGAGGCGGTTCAGCCCGGGGACACCATAGAAGTCGTACGAAGAACCATTGTCACGTCGAATTGAGTTTTCCGGCGCGAGGTTTGCCGGGTTTGTTTTTATTAGTCTGTTCGCAAGGTCACGAGTATTCCTATGTCTCTCCCTGACGGTCGTCCGGTCGACTTCCTGATTTTCGGTGCCGCGAAATGTGCAACCACCTGGTTGCAAAAGTCGCTGATGCAGACGCCGGCCATCCATATGCCGGGTCCCGAGCTGCATTTCTTTTCTCGGAATTATGCAAACGGACTGAGCTGGTATCGTGACCAGTTCGGTGACTGCGATGGCGCAGATCTGATCGGTGAAAAATCGAATTCGTACCTGACTGAACCGCTGGCTGCGCAACGCATTCGGGAGCATTTCCCTGAAACGCGTTTGATCCTGCAGATGCGGGACCCGGTTCAACGCGCCTATTCCGACTATTGCATGTTGTTCCGCCGCGGCGAGGTCTCGGGGAGGATCGAAGATTATCTGGATCCGGCGGTCGCGGCCGACCAGCGTTTTCTGTCCGATGGGCGATATGGCCACCATCTGAAGCGGTTCTACGACTTGTTCCCAGAGGACCAGATCCTGCTGCTAGCCTATGAGGATGTCCGCGTGAACCCTCATGGGAACCTGAAGAAGGTGGCCGGCCATATTGGATATGACGGACAGCTGGAACCTCCGGTGCAGCAGAAAGTCAAAGATAAGAATACGCCCATGGTGCCATTGTCGCTGCGTCGTGTGCTGAAGCCGGTTCGAGCTGTTCTGGACCCTGTACGTCACACCTGGCCGGTACGGTCCATCCGAAACGCTGTCGCTCGAAAGGTGACCTACCCGGCCCTGTCGCCCGAGTTGGAGGCGAAGATGACCAAGTTCTATGCGACCGACGTAGAATGGCTTGCCCGCCGCAATCCGGGACTCTGCCGGAATTGGACGGTTTCGGATGCAGTTCACAGACGCGAATCGCAGGCCATGTCATGATCGAAGCCAGAATTTGGTTTCCATTCAGGAAACAAAAGCGCCTCAGGGCTTTGTGCGTGCACGATGAACCGGGACGATCGGGCCCTGAGGATGTAACAATTGAAACTGCGACGGCGGTCGCCTGCTGCAAAAAATGGCATTTCTGTGATTTTATGGTGTCCAAGTGGTGGAAAGGGGATTTTGATACCCATGTTGGTGTGGTACCGTTGAAGACGTGGGTTCGTGGTCGGGACCGTGTAATGGGCCAGACCACGCGTAGTGTAACGAGTTGACGAGTTAAAAGGGGGTTTGGTTCAGGGCGGAGGTTTCTAGGCGCCCGGAATCACGTGGGGGACTTTTAGCGAAGCAATGTGTTTGCCGGCCGGCGCCATGTGGTGTCGATCGGGAATTGAGGCTTTTTAGTGGTGGAGCGGGTGTGTTTGGCCCGTCTCATTTCAGTCGAGTGGTAAGTGGCAATTTTTGCCGGGGGTTCTTATGAGTATGTACGAGCAAGAGTTGGTTAAGCTCAAAAGTGGACCGGATGCAGACAGCACGATCGAACAAGATCGCGCCTTTGGAGACATCCAGTCGAAGCTGAGACAGAAGCTGACCGAAATGAGCGCCAACCGGCGCCTGCTGATCGGAGATGTATTCGCATCCGCCGGAGCCGTGGCCGTGGCCGTCGTACTGGCCAATGGTGGCATTGTTCCTGAACAGTTCGGGTCCGTTTTGTTGCCGTTGGTGGTAATGACCTGCCTGGTGGCACTGGCGGTTTTGCCGCTTTCCGGCATCTACAAACGCCACACGCGGTCGACTTCGCTGCGCGATGTCACGTTGATCGTCCAGGCTGCGGGTCTGTCGGTTGTATTGCTGGCATTGCTGGGTGCTGCCCTGCCGGTTACCGCGCAAGTGCCGCTGGCGGTCTATGTCATTCAGTTCCTGCTGCTGGTGCCCGCCTTTGGTACCCTGCGCGTTCTGGCGCGCAGCACCGAGCTGACGAGCGATCCGGCGCGCCGTTGCCCGGATGCGTCCAACGGGAAAATCCCGGTTATTCTGGTCGGAACCGGCGCCAGCTGCGACCTGTTCGTGCGGTCTCTGCACAATCAGGAATCCAAGTATGAACCTGTCGGCATCATCGATGATGCGCGGAACACGCAGGGCCTGTATTTCCACGATGTGAAGATCATCGGGTCGCTGTTGGATGCAGACGCCGTTATCGAACGTCTGAAGTATTATGACCAACTGCCGCAGCGCGTTCTGTTGACCGAGCCTGTTACCCATTTTGAAAGTGATGGCATTCGCAAGCTGACCCGTTGGGCTGAGGCCAACAGCATTCCGGTGTCGCGTCTGGCGGGACTTGAAGAACTTGGCACCGAGAGCAACGGCATCCGGACCGTAAATCCCGAAGACATCCTGGACCGTCCGCAGAAAGCGGTCGAACGGTCGATGCTGCGCGAGATGTTCAAGGGCCGCCGCGTCCTGATCACCGGCGCCGGAGGGTCGATCGGTAGCGAGCTGACACGCCAGATCGCCTCGTTCGAGCCGGCCGAGCTGGTGATGATCGAGAACACGGAATACAACGCCTATTCCATCGACATGGATCTGGGTCAAAACTTCCCGGATGTCGCACGCCGGATCTACGTGGCCGACATTCGCAACGCGTCCCGCGTGAACGCGATCTTTGAACGTCACCGCCCCGAGTTGGTCTTCAATGCTGCTGCGCTGAAGCATGTGCCGATGGTTGAGCTGAACCCTTGCGAAGGCGTTCTGACCAACGTGATCGGAACCCGGAATGTTGCGGACGCGGCCCGCAATGTGGGTGCAATCGCCATGGTGCAGGTCTCGACGGACAAGGCGGTGAACAGCACCAGCGTCATGGGCGCCACCAAGCGCGTGGCCGAGTTCTACGTTCAGGCGCAGGACCGCGTGACCAACGAGACCGACGAGAAAACCCGGTTCTTCTCGGTTCGGTTCGGTAACGTGCTGGGGTCGTCCGGTTCGCTGATCCCGCTGTTCCAGCGCCAGATCTCGGAAGGTGGCCCGCTGACGGTGACTGATCCGAAAATGGAGCGGTACTTCATGACCATCCGTGAAGCCGTGCAGCTGACGCTGGTTGCCGCCGCGCGGGGTCTGAACCTTGAAGACAGCCACGGCGAGATATTCGTTCTGGATATGGGTCGGCCCGTCAAGATCGTGGACCTGGCCGAGCGTATGATCCGTCTGGCCGGCCTCGAGCCCTATCAGGACATCGACATCAAATTCATCGGTATCCGGCAGGGTGAAAAGCTGTTCGAAGAGCTGTTCGACGTGACCGAAGAGCGGCGCGAAAGCGGTATTCCTGGCGTTTCCTCGGCAATTCCCGAAGGCGTCTCTGCCGCGCGTTTGCGGGCGCTGATCCTCAAGCTGGAACAGGCTGCTCAGGACGGCAATGATCTTGGGGTCAAAAAGCTGCTCAAGGATCTGGTGCCGGGTTATGGTGCAAATGGTCTGCGCCCGATCGATGGCAAAGAGCTGGCCGCGCGCACCGGCAAGCCGCAGATCAAACCTGTGCCGACGCCCAAGCGGATTGCAAACTTCGCACCGCATAAAAATCTGGAGACGATCAACGCCGGTCGCTAAAATTTTGTCAAAAGTACATTTAAGTAAGCGGCATTTTCAGCCGCGGGTTACGATTTCAAAAGGGCTCTTCGGAGCATATCGTTGATGTTTATTTGCGACCTTGGCGGTTTACGGCAACCTGCAGATTTTGGCGGGCCCGTCCGAACGGGCGAAGCGAGAGGGATATGACGGCTGAGGCCGAACATATGCGTGACCGGGCCGTTTCTCAGGCCGGGTCTGGTCGGCGTCGCGCGGTGCTGTGGCTCTTGTTTGGGGGGCTGCTGGCCGTGATGTTGGCGGCTGTGTTCGGCCGGATCATGTCGTTTGGTTTGCGTCGGGACGAACTGATGTTCGTGGCACCGGCAGAATTGTTGGGCCAATGGCGCCTGTACCAGGACTTCTTCTACAATCACGTTCCGGATTCGGCGTGGTATTTCCGCGGTCTCTATTTGATCACGGGTCAGGAAGGTCTGCTGGGCTCAGCGCGCCTTGGTGTGTTTCTTGGCTGGATTGCGTTGATCGGCGGTACCGGGTGGGTGACCTGGCGCCTGTCCGGATCGGCTCTGCTTGCGGCATTTTTCATCGCGGTCTTGATGGTTGACGGAACACTTCTGGCCCAGGCCGGAATGGCCGCCAGCAACAACCTGCTGCCATTGCCCTTCGTCGTATGGGGTGTCGGGGGTTGTCTGCTGGAAACCCAGCGCGACCATCCGCGGCCAGTTGTTTTTGTACTGATTGGAGTCTGCCTGTCGATCGCAGCGGGGATGAAAGTCAGCGCGGTGGTTTTCATTCCGCCCGTCGCGATTGCCACTTTTCTGATGCCGGGACATATGGCGTTTTCGGAACGTGTTCGACGAGTGACCCTGCCGATGCTCGTGGGTGGGTTGCTGGGTGCCTTGCCGCTGTTCTGGTACATGGCCGTTGATCCCGCGGTTTTCATCGCGCATGTCCTCAAGTTCCATACGGGTCCGCACGTGGCCTACTGGCAGGCCAACGCCGCCTCTGAACCCGATCTGGCTCTGGGCCTTGGGGGCAAAGTGCAGTTGGCCTATTCGGTCTGGTTGGGTGGAGCGGCACTGGTTTGCCTGTTCGTCGTTGCCTATCTGGCAGTTTTGGCCAGATCGGGCGGCATGCTGCTCTCCGGGCTCGGCGCGGTTCTGTTGGTTTTGGTTCTGATCGCCGTGACAGCCGCGTTCAGCTTTGTACCGTCGCCCGGGTTTCCGCAGTACTACATTCAGCCCTTGGTCATGATCCCTCTGCTGGGCGCATTGGTCTTCCGAAAGGTCGGGTCAGAGCAGCGGTCGCAAGTCACCCCGGTCCTTGCCGCCGGCTTCGTTTTGCTGGCAGTGCTGGGCGCGCCGCGCCTCGTTCCCGGTCTGGCGGCGCTGAGCGATCCCAGCGGCTTCACGACCACCCGGGTGGCGCAGGGCGCCGAGGCTTTGAAGACCGCACTTGCCGAGAGTGCCCATCCGGACGGACCCGTTGCGACGATCATGCCGATCTACCCGCTTGAAGCGCAACTGCCGGTATATCCCGAACTGTCTACTGGCCCCTTTGCCTATCGGATTGCACCCTACACGGAACCTGACTTGGCTGCGAAATACGTGATGGCGGATGCGGAGGGGTTGCAGGCAGTGTTTGATTCCAATCCTCCCTCCGCTTTCCTGCTGGGATATGATCCGGCTCTTGAGCAGCCATTGTTGCGCTATGCGGAAACAAACGGCTACCGGCCCGTGGAAATTTCGGGATTGGGCAACCGCTACGGGCAAGGTGTGGTATACTTGAAGCCATCGGGAGCAACGGAATGAGCCCAATTCGATCCGCGGTCTCTGGTGGTCGGTTCGTTAAGCGGCCGGTGTGAGGCCCACGCAGACATGCAGATTTTAGTAACAAGTATTTTGAGGGAGTGGCACGAATGAAAACGATACTGCTTGCTGGCGGTCTGGGGTCTCGGCTGGCCGAGGAAACAGTCTCGATCCCCAAGCCGATGGTCGAAATCGGCGGCCGGCCGATCATCGCGCGCGTCATGGATATCTACAGCCATTTCGGGCACCGCGATTTCGTCGTAGCCGCCGGATACAAGGCGCTTTTGCTCAAGCAGTTCTTCGCGAATTACCACCTCATCGCCAACAATATCTCGGTCGCTCTGGATACGGGCGAGCTCAAGCTGGTGCCTTCGGCGCCCGGCGGTTGGAACGTATCGGTGGTCGATACCGGGGCTCATACCATGACAAGCGGGCGCATCCGGCGTCTGAAGGAATGGCTGGATCCGGGCGAGACCTTCATGTGCACTTATTCTGATGGCCTGGGGAACATCGACATCAACGCGCTGATCGATTTTCACAAGTCGCACGGCAAGCTGGCAACGGTTACGGCGGTTCAGCCGCCAGCGCGTTTCGGCAACATCGAGTTAAAGGGCGACCGCGTGGATGCGTTCACCGAAAAGGTGCGCCGCCGCGAAACCTGGATCAACGGTGGGTATTTCGTATTCGAGCCGGGGGTCATGGATTACATGGTCGACGATATGGAGCCGCTGGAACAGTCACCGCTGTCTCAGATGGCCCGCGACGGTGAACTGATGGCCTATCGCCACGAGGGTTTCTGGCATCCGATGGATACGATCCGTGACCGCAACGCGTTGGAGGCACTTTGCGAGGATGATACCCCGCCTTGGCTGCAATTTGATGCCAAGCCCTCCTCTGATTACCCCGCCATAGCGATCTGAGGAACAAATGACTGGTCAGCCCGATCAGATTTTCGGCGGTCAATTCACCGGCCGCCGGGTGCTTGTGACAGGGCATAGCGGGTTCAAGGGCGGGTGGATTTCGACCTGGCTGAACCGGCTGGGTGCGCAGGTCACAGGCATTGCCTTGCCGCCCGAGCCCGGGCCTTCCTTCTATCAGGCGTGCGGACTTGATCGGACAATGGACAGCCGTTTTGCCGATATCCGCGATCCGGCGGCCTTGGCACGGGCGACCGAGGGTCTGGATGCCGAAGTGGTGTTTCACATGGCTGCGCAACCTTTGGTGCGCAAATCCTATCGCGAACCGGCCGAGACATTTGCGACCAATGTCCAAGGTACGGTCAACGTTCTGGAGGGCGCGCGTCGAATGCCATCGCTGAAGGCCGTGGTCGTGATTACCAGCGACAAGTGTTATGACAATCAGGAATGGCTGTGGGGTTATCGCGAAAACGACCCTTTGGGCGGGAAGGATCCGTACAGTGCCTCCAAGGCGGCAACCGAGCTTGTGGCTCAGTCCTATGCGCATTCTTTCTTTTCTGACGCGAATGGCCCTCAGCTTTCGACGGTTCGGGCGGGAAATGTATTTGGCGGAGGAGACTGGGGCGAAGACCGGTTGATACCGGACATCATTCGAGCATGGAATGATGGCCAGCCGGTGACCATCAGAAACCCGGATAGCGTTCGGCCATGGCAGCATGTGCTGGAGCCGGTCGCAGGGTATTTGCTGCTGGCCCAGAAGATTCTGAGCGACGGACAGCGTTTTGCCGGGGCATGGAATTTCGGGCCAAACGTTTCGGGCACCGTCAATGTCCGGGATCTGGCGGATATGATGTGGCGCGCCTGGGGGGCAGGCGCGCCCGGGTTCCGGTTCCCGGATGAGTCCGCAACGGCGCCCCACGAAGCTGGCATACTTCGGTTGGACAGCACCAAGGCGCAGACCCGTTTGGGCTGGCGGCCTCGGCTTGAACTGTCTCAAGCCGTTGAACTGACAACCGACTGGTACAAGGCCCACGCAACGGGCGACGACATGGTTAAGGTCACCCAGTCGCAGATCGCCGCGTACCAAGACCTCATGTCCGGCACGGGTTGCGACCAAACCGGGCTGGCCGCACAGTAGATTTTCAGGAGATTATTTGATGAGAGTGAATTACGGACAGACAGTCCACGGCCAGGACGAGATCGACGCCGTCGTCGAGGTTCTGAAAACATCCACCCAAATGGGACCCAAAGTCCGGGAGATGCAGCAGAAAGTTGCCGCGCTGTTTTCGAAGGCACATGGGATCATGGTCAATTCCGGGTCCTCGGCGAACTATCTGGCCGTCGAAATCCTGGATCTTCCCAAAGGATCCGAGGTGATCACCCCGGCATTGACGTTTGCCACCACGGTCGCTCCGCTGGTGCGGCAAGGGCTTGTGCCCGCATTCGTTGACGCGGCCGAGGGAACCTACAACATAGATGTCGAACAGATCGAGCGGATGATTTCGCCCAAGACCTCGGCGATGATGATCCCCTCGTTGATTGGCAACCTCCCGGACTGGCGTCGGATCCGGGAACTGGCCGACGCACATGGCCTGAAGGTCATCGAAGACAGCGCCGACACATTGGGTGCCACGATCGACGGTACCAGCACGGGCGTCTGGTCGGATGTTTCGACCACCAGCTTCTACGGCAGCCATGTCATCAACGGCGCAGGAAATGGCGGAATGCTGTGCGTCAATGATGACGAGTTGGCACGCAAGGCATTGCTGATGAGGTCGTGGGGCCGCAGCTCGTCGCTGTTCGTCGAATCCGAGGCAATCGAGAACCGCTTCAACGTTCAGCTGGATGGGATCGAATATGATGCCAAGTTCCTGTTTGAGGCGCTCGGCTACAATCTTGAACCGTCCGAGATCAGCGCCGCTTTCGGCCTGGTGCAACTGGGCAAGCTTGAGAACAACATTCGGGTCCGCGAGGAAGCCTTTGCTGCGCATCGCGCGTTCTTTGCGCAGTATGAGGAATGGTTCATTCTGCCCGAACAGCTGCCGGGCGCACGCACCGGTTGGTTGGCGTTCCCGCTGACTCTGCGAGAAGGCGCTCCGTTTACCCGTCGCGAGATGCAGATTTTCCTGGAGAAGGCGGACATCCAGACCCGGCCGGTCTTTACCGGCAACATTTTGCGCCAGCCGGCCATGAAAGATGTTGAGTATCGCGCGGATGCCGCAGGTTATCCCGTGTCCGATGCCGTGATGCGCGGCGGCATTCTGTTGGCATGCCATCACGGGCTGACTCAGGCTCATATCGACTATATGCATGAAAAGACGCAGGAATTCCTCAAGCCGTATATGACCGGGATGCCGCGCAAGGCGTCTTGATCCGAAGTCTTCCAGTGGCCGCTTTCCGTCTGCGGTTGGTGGGTGCGGAGTGATCGGTGTTAGCGCAACTATCCCAATGGACCCAAATTCCATAGTATCGAAGGGACCGGCCAGGGCGCAGGAATGAAACTTATGACAACTGATCATGATACGGGTGACCCGCAAAGCGCCGGTTTCACCAATCCGGTCCAGAACATGGCCGGCGGCGGTTTGTCATGACGAGGCGCGTTCTGATCACCGGGGCCGGAGGGTTCATCGGACAGCATCTGCTCCGAGCCTGTATGGACAGGGGGGATCAGGTCGTGGCCTTGGTCCGACCCGGATTCCTCTCTGATGGAATGCCAGATGTCGAACTGCATCGTGTCGACCTGAGCGACAAGGATGCTTTGCGCCGCGTGTTTGACACGTCCCGGCCAGAGGTTGTGTTTCATGCGGCGGCAAACACCCGGGTTGTAATGCGCCCCGGCCTCAAAGATGCCGAAGCCAGCGTGGGAGACAATCTTTTGCCGTTGATGACCGTGTTGGGTGCCGCTGCGACCTGCGACGCACCTCCGGATGCGTTCATCCGCCTTGGAACCATTGCCGAATACGGTGAGGTTCCTTCACCCTACACTGAAACCCAAAGCGAAATGCCGCGCGACAGCTATGGTGCATCAATGCTGGCAGGGACCAAGTACTTGACCATGTTGCGCCCGCGCCTGCCGTTCACTGCAATGACGGCCCGGCTTTCACTGACTTATGGTCCGGGTCAGACCGGGCCTCAGTTGGTCCCGTATCTGATCCGCACTTTGCTGAACGGGGAGGCCGCACGCATCGGACGCCCCGATGATAGCCGGGATTTTCTGCATGTCGGCGATGCCGTGCGTGCCCTTCTGATGTTGGCGGATGCACCGCGGGTTGACGTTCCGGTAGTGAATGTCAGTACCGGAGTGGCTACTCGAGTCCGCGATGCGGCCGCGATTCTGGCTGAGCTGACCGGTTCCGGACCCGGGAAGCTCGACTATGCCGACCCGTCAGGTGAGCCGATGCACCTGGTCAACGATCCCGGACTTATCCATTCCCTTTATCCCTGGACCGCGCGGATCGGGTTGGAGGACGGCCTGCGGGATACAGTCGATTGGGCCACCTCATCGGATGCGCAGAAGAACATGGCAGGACAAAACGCATGACAGTCATTTCCATTTTGATCCCCGCCTACAACGAGGAAGACAACGTCCGTACGGCCTATGAGCGCGTGCTGGCGGTGTTCGACAAACTGGATGGGTACGAGCCTGAAATCATCTTCACCGACAATCATTCCGAGGATCGGACGTTTGAAATCCTGTCCGAAATCGCGGGGGAGGATCCTCGGGTCCGTGTGATCCGCTTTGCGCGGAACATGGGGTACCAGGCTTCGGTTCTGACAGCATACAGGTCGGCGACCGGGGCCTGCGCGGTGCAACTCGATTGCGATATGCAGGACCCGCCCGAGTTGATCCCGCGGATGTTGGATCTGTGGCGGCAGGGGAATCATGTCGTCTATGGTATTCGCCGCAGCCTGCCCGATGGCCCTGTCGTTGCCGCTGCACGGCGGGGGTTCTATGCACTGATCGACTTGATCAGCAACGATAATCTGCCGCGAAACGCGGGTGAGTTTCGTCTGACTGACAGGCGGATATTGGACGAATTGCGCCGGGTTGATGACCGCTCGCCCTATGTTCGTGGACTGATCAGCGGCATGGGGTTTTCGCAGGTCGGATTCGAATATGATCGCGCGGCCCGGACAGCGGGTGAATCCAAGTTTCCGGTCCGGGCGATGTTGGCGCTGGCTGTGGACGGGTTGATCAACCATTCCCTGCTCCCGCTGCGCCTGGCTTCGCTGATCAGCCTTACAGTAGGGCTGTCGATGTTCCTGTTGATGATCGGCTACCTTGTCGGCAAGCTGTTCTTTGGCCAGGATTGGCCCGCAGGTTTTGCAACCACGACAATCCTGCTGCTCTTGTCGATGACCCTGAATGCGATGTTCCTTGGCATCCTTGGGGAATATGTCGGCCGGATTTTTCTGCAGGCCAAAAACCTTAACCAGCCCGTGGTCGAAACCGAGTTGAATGGCCCGGTGGAACAATTGAACACGTCTGGGAAACAGAACCGTGCCGACAGCACGCAAATGGTGGAGCGGGCGCAGTGAAGATACTGATCGTTCAGGGTGGGTTCGGAGCTGGCGGTGCCGAAAAGATCGTCTCGGTTCTTGCAGCCCATCGGATCGGCCTTGGCGATCAGGTCTCGGTTGCGGGCATGACCATGCCCGAGGACGGGTCGTATTTTTCTTTCCCTGACGGCGTCAGCCTGCTGGTAGCCGAAGGCGGAAACGACGGGTTCAGGGGGCTGAAACAGCTGGCCCGCCTGCGCCGGATTCGTCGCTTCATCCGGGACGAGAACCCCGACGTGGTGGTATCCTTTCTGACTAAAATCAATGTCCTGACGCTCGCTGCAGCCCTGGGGCGGGATGTTCCGGTGATCGTTTCAGAGCGGAACAACCCGATCGTGCAAAACGCCAACCCTGTCTGGCGCCACGCTCAAAACATCCTTGGACATCGAGCCAGCACCGTGGTCATGCAGACTGAGCGGGTGCGCCAGGACCTGCCGCCATCATTGCGGAGCAAGGCGCGGGTCATTCCAAATCCCTGTGCGCCAATCGATGGTGCAGCCACGCTCCTTGGCTCGGGTGGCAATCGGCTGGTCGCGGTGGGGCGATTGGATCCGCAAAAGGGGTTCGATCTGTTGATCGACGCAATGTCGGAAATCATCCAGAACAACCCGGACGCGCGCCTGACGATTTTCGGGGAAGGCCCGGAACGTGCCGCGCTCGAGGCGCAGAGGGACCGGTTGGGTCTGCAGGACGTCATCTCCCTGCCGGGCGCAAGCGACACACCCGGAGCGTGGATGGATGGCGCAGACATACTGGTGTTTTCCTCCCGCTTCGAGGGGTTTCCCAATGTGGTGGCAGAGGCGACCGTCGCAGGCTTGCCGGTTGTGTCTTTTGATTGCCCCTACGGACCACGAGAATTGATCCGACACGGTGAGAATGGATTGCTTGTTGCGCCTGAAGACACGGAGGAACTGGCCCGCGCAGTGCTGCAGCTGAGCGACGATCCGGAATTGCTGGACAAGATGCGTCAAGGATACCAACACAACAGGGACTGGCTGGCTCCCGGCAGTATTCTTGAGAAATGGGACCGGATCATTGCCGATGCCGCTCATCGCAGGGTTGGAGCGGGGGTCGAACATGGCCATAGCAGCTGCCGCCGGGAAAGTTGAACCAAACCAGGCGGGCCGCAGCGCCTGCTCTGCCATCAGGAGTTGGCATTGTTGCAAAAGTTGAAACCGCAGGTCTCCCTCCCAACGCGGGCGCGACCACGGATCGTGGTTGTCGCCAATCTGACTGCGTCTTTGCTGAATTTTCGCTATGACCTGCTGAAGGAGTTGTCGGAGCGGGCTGAGGTCGTCGCCTGCGGTCCCGAGCGCCATGAAGCGACGGAAACTGCGCTCGCAGAAATCGGTGTGGAGTTCGTGCAGTTTCCGCTGTCACGTGCCGGGATGAACCCGGTTGAGGACATGCGCACGCTGCGTGCTCTTGTGCGCGTTTTCAAGGAATTCAAACCCGACATTGTCTTTGCCTACACCATGAAGCCAATCATCTATGGTTGCCTGGCTGCAAAATGGGCGGGAGTGGACCGGATCTATGCCATGAACACCGGGTTGGGCTATGTCTACAGCACCCATGGCCTGACTTTTCGGAGGCGTGCGGTTCGCGCTGTGTCATCGGTTCTGTATCGTATTGCGCTGAAAGGTGTGGACGAGGTGCTGGTCTACAACCGCGCAGATGCCGAAGAGTTCCGAGAAAGGCGCCTTGTTGCACCAGATGCCAAGCTCAGCATCGTGCCCGGGTCTGGTGTAAATCTGGATCGCTACGGATTTACCGATCCGCCAGCTGGGCCGCCTGTATTTCTGATGATCTCGCGCCTGCTGCGCGAGAAGGGCGTGTTTGATTTCGTTCAGGCTGCCCGTTTACTGAAAGAAACGCACCCCCAAGCAAGATGCCAATTGCTTGGTCCGATGGACGCCAACCCGGATTCCATCGGCCAAAGCGAGATCGACGAATGGACGCGCGAAGGCGTGATCGAATACTTGGGAGAAACTTCGGACGTCCGGCCCTATCTGACGGCGTGTTCGGTCTTTGTGCTGCCGTCGGCCTACCGCGAAGGGGTACCGCGCACGATTCTCGAGGCGATGTCCGCGGGGCGGGCTGTCATCACGTCGGATGCGCCGGGTTGCGCTGATCCGGTCATCAGCGGCGAGACTGGCTACGTCGTGCCGGTCCGGAACCCCGAGGCCCTGAGCCGCGCCATGGCCTCGTTTGTCGAGAGTCCTGATCTGGTGGCCCGAATGGGTCAGGCATCGCGGAAACGTGCCGAGGATTCGTTCGACGTCCGTCGGATCAATTCGATCCTTCTCGGCAAGATGGGATTTTCGGCCAATACCCGAGAGGATAAGGCAAATTGAGGGTTGGGTGGCTCTGCCAAGCATTTGTTATTTAATGATAAACGGGAATATTTGAAAGAATTCGCAGAAACTACGGGAAACCCCTAATTCCCAGGCCGCCTGAGACTGGCTAACCTTATTTCAACAACGAAATTCGACCGGTGGGGCCGTCGGCCCGACCACTCACTCGACAAATGACCAGCATATGGGGTGCTGGTCATTTTGTTTTTTTGGGGGGCAGAAAAGCGCAGTTCAGACTGCGGTTATGGTCGAAGGCAGCTGATACCCGAACTGACCTAAATCGAGGCCAGTCAAGGATTGGAGTTCAGCGTTGGACTCAGCAAAGGCACCGTCAAATCGGGACTGAATTTTGCCGATCAGCCGGTTTTTGAGCATCTGATCCAGCTTGTCGGGAAAGATGCGCCCGATCGGTCGGTTCAATTTTCCGAATCTGCGCGTTGCGTTCGGAAATGGCAACAATGCGCCCTTGCTCAGTTGGTTGTCGCTGAGTGTGAAATTAACAAATCGCTGCAGAATCTGAAAACACTCCGATCTCTTCTCATTAGTGACTTCAAATTCGCGCTTCTTGTGCTCGACGCCGACGAAATTGCACAGGGTTTCCACAAAAGAATCCGGCTCGGAAATGAACTGTTCGTAGGCCAATCCAAGCACACGATCCTTGCCGAACTTGTCCTGGTAGAATTTGAACAAGCGGTGGTACCGGTAGAACTCCTCCGAGAACATCGGCGCGCGTCGCAGGTTCGGTTCAGGTTCGGACAGATATGTCTTCAGCGATCCGTGGCCGCCATCGGTGATGTACTGGCTGTACATCGACAGGATCGACGACAACTGCTCGCGGAATACGACCAGGATGTAGGCGTCGGGAAAAGTGCGCTTCAGACGGTCGGCAATGATGGTGCTGTCGAACCCGCCGCTGGCGGGGTAACCCGAGAATCTCTCGTGAGAGAACACCGGAACCTGCCCGTTATCCTGCGATTTTTTCAGGAAACTCTCGTACATCTCGCGAGTTTCTCCGGGATCATAGGTCATCGGCTGCGGCAGTACGATCCGGTTTGAAAGAATGTATTTGCGATCGCCATGCGGAGTCGCGAACGGTGCGTCCGGCGCCGAGAACAGCTGCTGTTGCAGCGACGACGTAGCGGTTTTGTGATAGCCGATATGGACAAGAACGGGTGCACGGGTCATGACGGGGTATTTAGCCTTCGGACCAAGTATTTTCGGTCTGGCTTCGGGCGCGGTCGGCATCCGAGCCGGACCGGTTGGCACCCCGACAGGTGCTCCGAACAAGAATTGGTTTCTGTCGCAACTTCAAAAGCCCCTTCAACAATCAGTACTGGATTCAATCGGCAAACTGCGCTTTCGTAAAACGATATAATCCAAGACAACTAAATGATAGGAACGGAAACAACCGGAAACATGACTTAACCCGCCACAAATTTTGGAAACGTATTGAATTGTACCGAGTGCATGGGTGAATTGATGACCCGCTTCCTGAACACCGCGTGGATAGCGCCGCGTGGTTTCGCGTGAACCGATGAGTGAGCCAAGCTCGAAGCCGCTGCTGAAGCGGCTGGCCAAGAACATGTCATGGATGTTCTTGTCGCAGATCTTGGTCGGTCTGTTCGGTTTGGCCAGCCTCATCTTTACGGCTCGCGCAATCGGGCCGGCTGCGGTCGGGATTCTGGCGCTGGTGGACGCGTACATTCAAGTGATGGACAGGTTGTTCCGGCTCGAGCCATGGCAGGCAACCATCAAGTACGGCAGCGAGGCTCTGATCGAAGAGGATCCGAACAGATTCCGACAATTGATCAAGATGTCTGTGGTGACCGATTGCCTTGGCGGGTTGCTGGCGGGTTCGGTGGCGATAATGCTGGCGCCAAAGCTTGCTCCGCTCATCGGGCTGTCTGAACCTGAAGGCGCGTCCTATATCACGCTTGTTGCATATGGGTTGTTTCTATCGCTTCGACCAACCGGCATTGGAGTTCTTCGAATTTTCGACCGGTTCGACGTGCTGGCGATCTCGGACATGGTAATTGCCGGCCTTCGGCTTGTCGGAGTCATTATCGCCTTTTTGCTGGACTTGGGGATCTGGGCATTTGTGGCTTTGTTGCTGATGCATCAGATCCTGACCGGGCTGGTTGCGTTCTTTCTGGCTCTGGCCGAACTGAAAAAACGCAACTTGCACAGGTTTTTGTCCCAGCCGCTGCGGCGGGCTTTTGCCCATAACCCCGGGTATCTGCGGTTCCTTTGGAACTCGAATTTCAACGTGATCCTGCGGCAATCGACTCAGCGGCTGGACATTCTTGTCGTCGGCGCCTTGCTGGACGTGACATCGGTGGGGTTCTATCAGGTGGGCAAGCGCATCATGGCCAATGTTGTTCGGATTGGCGGCCCCGTCAGGCAAGTCCTGTACCCCGAGATGACCCGCCTATGGGCCGTCGGCGATTTCGGCCGGTTCTGGCGTCTTGTGCGGCTGGTGTCGCTCTCGGTTTGCGGGGTGTCGATCCTGGTCTCCATTCCGTTGGCGCTGAAGATGCCAGAGTTGGCCGTTCTGCTGTTCGGGCCAGAGTTCCGTGGCGCCGCGCCCGTCATGACGATCTTGATGTATGCCGCGATCGTGTATCTGGGGGGCTTGGTGTTGAACCCCGCCTTGCTGAGCATGGGGCTGGACAGCGCGCTTGTGCGCACGACGATTGTTGCGACGGTGATCTTTACTGCCTCATTTCTGCCGTTGCTGTATTGGATGGGGATCGAGGGTATTGCCCTGGCCCATTTGTTGTTCAATGTGATCTGGACGGTGGGCTGCATATTTGCCATTCGGTCTTATCTGGCCAGAAAACACGAAACATGATGGGTTGGTGATCTTCCGACCCTGTCCCTAAATCCCTTGAGTCACGAGTATTTTGAGACCATCCATGCCAAGACGTATTCTATTTCCCTTCGAAGGTGACACTGTAATTGGCGGCAGTCACGTGTCAGCCTTGAAACTTGCGGCGGCGTTGGACCGGTCGAAATATGTGCCCCATATCCTGGTCCACTACGAGGCCGGCCCGGCGGCGGAGTATGCCCGATCGCTGGGATTGGACGTCGAAATCCTGCACGATCCCAGCCTGATGTCTCCGGGCGGGCTCAGCTATCCGCGCGATTGTGGTCCGGGGCGATACCTGACTTCCAGCGCATGGAGGCTGGCAAGTGTCCTAAAGCGCATCGATGCCGACATCGTTCACACAAACGAAGGTCGGATGCATGCCAACTGGGTGCTGCCGGCCCGTCTGGCGGGCAGGAAACACATCTGGCACCACCGGCAGGATCCGACCGCGTTCGGGATCAACAAGCTGGCGCCGCTATTTTCCGACCACATCATCAGCGTTTCGCATTTTTCGAAGCCTAGCAACCCGGTGCGGTCGGTCGACAAGAAGTTCACCGTGATCCGCAGCCCATTTGATTTCAACCCTGACCCACCGGATAGGTCCGAAGCCGGAGCAGCCGTAATCGCCGAGATGGGATTGCCCGAGGACGCGCTGCTTCTCGGGTATTTCGGAAACTTCGTCACGCGCAAGCGTCCCGACCATTTTGTAAGGGTCATCGCGGCTGTGCAAAATGCAATGCCTGACACTCCGGTGCATGGTCTTCTGTTCGGCAGCGCGGCCGAGCGGGACGAACCGTTGCGCCAGGCCTGCCTTCGCATCGCAGAAGAGGCGGGGATCAGCGAGCATATCCATATGATGGGGTTCCGTCAGCCGATCGATGGGTACATGGCCGCAATGGATGCCAATCTGGTGACCGCTCTGGACGAACCGTTTGGCCGTACGTTGATCGAAGCGATGTATTTGGGAACTCCGGTCATCGCGACCCGTCACGGCGGCAACATCGAAGCGATTACGGACTGGGAAACCGGTGTGCTGGTCGACCCTGACGACCCTCAGGCATTCGTGGAACCTGTGCGCAAGTTGCATCGGGACAGAGTGTTGTTCGAGAAGATTTCACAAGCGTCAAAGAACTATGCCCGTGCAAATTTCGGCTTGGATATTCATGTGAACGGGGTTTGCGAGATCTATGATCGGTTGCTCGCTTGATAGCTTGTTCGGTCAACAACGCGGGTTGTCGAATGTGTAATAAGTATTGCCCGCGACGAATCCATCCAACCCGACCTGGCGGGCATAATGTGCCAGATCCCGGGTTGTATTAATGAAGCCGGAGTTCTTGAAATTGAGCGAAGTGTTGCAAAGCACGCCCACCCCCGACACCGCCTTGAACGCGGCCAGAAGGTCGTAAAAATAGGGGTTCTGGTTGCGGTTGACTGTCTGTACCCGGGCCGAACCGTCGACATGGGTTACTGCGGCCAGGTCCGGATTGGTAACGCGGTAAAAGTCCATCATGTAGGGCGAGGGCGCGCTGATGTCGAAGTGCAGTGCAGCATCCTCTTCCAGGCAAGACGGCGCCACTGGACTGTTGCTGGCCCGTCCCTTGATCCGGTTCAGTCGCGTACGTGTCTCCGGGGAAAACGGCGCGGCCAGGATCGACCGGTTTCCCAAAGCGCGCGGCCCAATCTCGCAATTGCCGCGGGTCCAGCCAATGATCTTTCCGTCCAGCAGGTCTTTGGCGATCGTGTTCAGGTTCAGTTCGGTTGCGGTCATGCCCTGCGTGTTGATGCGGTCGTCGCAGAAGGACTGGCCGGAATAGACCGACCATTCCAGTTTGGCTTGGCCGGTATAGTGGCGCATCGCGTCCACGGCGGTTCCGATAGCACATCCCGAGTCGCCGGTCGTCGGCGGAACGAAGACCTCACGGAAGAGCCCGCTTTGCTTCCACGCGGTAATCCAGTGTCCATTCAGGCCACACCCGCCGGCGATCAGCAGCGGATGCTTTTCAGGCAGGTTCTGTTCCGCATAGTCGCGAAACTTCTGGAATATCGCTTTGGACAGCTTGGTGGCCATGTTCTTCAGCTCTTGGCTGTCCGTTCCAATGTTGAAGAAGGGTGAAGTCACAAAATCGCTTTTGCGAAGTGCGTCGCCGCCCAGGTCCGAGGACAGCAACCGGTTGATCAGTTCCGTCTCATCCGCATCTGGTGGACCGTCTTCGCCAAATGCGCAGGCTGCCATCAGGCGGCCGGGATCCTGTGGCCGGGGTGAGTTGCCTGTGACCGGAAAGTCGGGGTCGGCGAGGGCATTGAGAAACGCAAAGCGTGTGCCCGGGGCCGTCATCACCTGCCCTCGGTGATGAATGGTCAGGTCGCTGTCGATCTCGTAGAAATCTCCCAATGCGCCTTCCCACAGAAGCACATAACAGGGCTCGCCCTGACGAAAGGGGGACATGGCATAGCTGCACCAGATATGCGCCCGTTCGTGAGTTGAAGAGTAATAATCGACCGACTTGCCAAAAAAGGTTCGTTTGCCAACTGTTTCAGACCCCGCGCCGATGCCGAAGTATCCGGCCCCCGAAGTTGTAACGTGGTCGGCCCCGTTGCTTGACCACCCGCTGAGGGCCAGAACATCCGGCAAATCCTTGAACCATAAACCCGCATCAATGAACGTGTCAGGCGTAACCGGCGTATACCTGGGGAAACTGTTCTTTTCCGCCTCGTAGGAAAACAGCAGACGCCCGTCGGTGCTGTCGACACCCGCAACTGTGCCGTCATGTCCGGATTTGAAAGACAGGATTTTCATGAATAGTCCTTCCCTCGACAAGTCACGGTCCAAAGACCAGGTGCCTCGCAAACAGATGTGACAGTCCGTCGGGTCAAAAATGCCGGGGCGCTGACGGATCGAATTAACCGCAAATCCATTCCACGAATACCAAAACAAATGCCACGATTAAGCCTAGCAGAACCTCTGCGTTTGGGGGAACCCAAGTTCGCAACCGGCTGCCGTCGGGCTTAACGCAGTGGCTATTCGTGAACGAAAGAGCACTTTTGGCGCGATTGTTCACTGGGTGGGTGTTGCGTACCCTGCGCAGTGCCCGGCACCAGACCGCTGCAACAGGCTGACAAGTCCGGTGAATCACACTTGCATGGCTTCCGGTTGGCCGAGAAAGGCTGAAATTTGATCGAGCGGCACCTTCATCCGGGTTGCACCTACCAGCCTCTGACCGTTAACGTGGCCGCGTTATCAGGCAAGTTTTTTGGCCAAGGGTGTTTTAGGTTATGTCAGTAATTTTGGGTTTGGCTACAATGAGCAACAGCGCTGCCGCGCTGTTCAAGGACGGCAAGCTGGTTGCCGCAATCGAAGAAGAGCGGCTGACGCGGGTCAAGAATGACGGGGCATTTCCCCATCAGGCGATCGCCGAAGTTCTGCGCATTGCCGGGCTGAAGTTCTCGGACATCGACGAGGTTGCGGTCTATTGGCAGCCTTGGCGTATGGTCGGCCGAGGTATGGGCACGATGCGCAAGATTTTGCAGCGACCCTCGGCCGCCAAAAGCGTGACGGCGCGGATCGGGGCACTATTCGTGTCAGATGCCTCGTCGGACGAGTCACAGGACAGCGGCTGGATGGACCTGTTCCGCATCCGCAAGATCCTGACGGCCGAGCATGGTCCGGCCGATTTCAAGTTGCACTACATCAACCACCATCTGACCCATCAATTGTACGCCGAAGCGATGCGTGACTGGGACAGCTTCGTTTCCCTGTCCTATGACGGTGGCGGCGAGGAAAGCTCGACCATCGTGTCAGTTGTGCGGAACGGCAAGCGGGAAGGTCTGGCGGATCATCGCTGGCCAAACTCGCTGGGTCATTTCTACTCGACCTTCACCGGTTTTCTTGGCTTCAAGATGCTCGAAGGTGAATACAAGATGATGGGCTTGGCGCCGTATGGCAAACCCATCTATCGCGACGCCATCCTGCGCGAAATTCTTATCCTGGACGATGACGGCGGTTACCGCGTGAACACCGCGCTGTGCGACTATCACTCAGCCCTGCGCGGCGAGTTCCATCTACGTATGGAAGAACTGTTCGGCACCCGGCGCGAGCCTGGCACCGCGCCGAACGAACGCCACGTGGACCTGGCGGCCTCCGTGCAAGCCGCGTTCGAGGCAGCCCTGCACCATATTCTGGAGCCGGTCCGCAAAGCCAATCCGGACCTGCGCAAATTGGTAATTTCCGGCGGCTGCGCGCTGAATGTCACGGCGAATGGAACGCTGATCGCGGACGGCACGTTTGACGAGGTCATCATTCCGCCGGCCCCACATGATGCTGGTTGTGCAGTTGGCGCAGCGCTGGCCTGCATTCCGAGCGAGCAAGTCGATCTGCCCTCGGTCCGCAGCCCATATCAGGGTGCCGATTGGGCAGATGCCGACATCACCGCTGCCCTGGACCAGTATTGTGCGGAACCGCAGCAGGCCCTGCCTGTTGATCAGTTCCTGGACCGTGTGTCCGACTTGCTGGCCGAGGGCAAGATCATCGCTTGGTTCCAGGGGCGGGCAGAGTTTGGCCCGCGTGCTCTGGGTGCCCGATCCTTCCTTGCAGACCCACGCAAGGACAGCATTCGCGACGATCTGAACGTCAAGATCAAGAAACGCGAGCATTTCCGGCCCTTTGCGCCCAGCGTTGCAGAGGAGGCGGCCTCGACCTTTTTCGAGATCGATCAGACCAGCCCCTACATGAACATCGTTGCTCGTGTGCGTGACGATCGGGCGGCAGACATTCCGGCGATCACCCATACTGACCAGACGGCGCGCGTACATACGGTGTCGCAGTCGGCGAACCCGCTGTACCACGCCTTGTTGACGCGGTTCGGCGAAAAGACCGGAGTGCCCGTGTTGTTGAACACCTCGTTCAATATCCAGGAGCCCATCGTCTATTCGCCTCTGGATGCTTGCGCGACATTTGCGGCATCGGGAGTGGATGCGTTGGTGATCGGTGACTACGTCGTACTGCGCGAAGCGCTGAAGGATGACAGCGCCCGGGCCCAAGCTGTCGCGTGACCCGACTGTTTCTCAGCGTCGATTTCGAAGACTTTGCGCATGATCTGAAACGCCTTCTGGGGGTCTGGGAAACCGGCCCCCTCAGAGTTGAGGAGCTGTGGCAAAGCTTTGAAACCATTGATGGCTTCCTTCGCTCACATGGCGGATCTACCGGTGGCCCCGCAACGTTCTTCTGCACGGGAATCGTAGCACGCGATGCGCCTGATCTGGTGGCCGAAATCGCAAGGCGGGGCCACGAGGTTGCTTGCCACTACTATTTTCATGACAGCATGGACCTGCAGTCTGCGGGGACCATAGACCGTATGCTGGGTCAGGCGCGGCAAGCTTTGGAAGAGGCCGGGAACACCCCTGTTCGAGGGTTTCGCGCCCCGCGCTTTCGATTGAACCGCGCAACGCCTGAACAGTACCGCCTGATTGAACGTCATTTCGACTACGACTGTTCATCATTCTTCGCCTCGGAGCAGGAATGTGATCGGTTTTCGCAGGAAATGGGGCTGACCACGCTCCGGATCTTGCCGTTGTTCATGACGCCATTGGCGGGCAGGGGGCCGATGGTGCGTCTGGGAGGCAGCTATCTGAAGTTCATGACTTCGGGTCTGGCGAGGACATTGATCGAACGGTCTGAACAGGCCGGCATACCGCCGCAAGTTTATCTGCATCCCTACGAGATCGTGGAACCTCGGTCATTCATGGTTTCACGGGACCAACTCGTGGCCTTGGGAACTGCCAAAGCCGCTTACTGGGCGTTGCGGCAGTCTCAGTGGCTGAACTTTGGCGGCGCGCGACTTTTGCGCAAGGTCGAGGGTTTGATCCCCGCAGGCGGCCTTGCGGGTCGGCTGGATCAGTTGAGCGGAGAATAAAAAAGGGGCCGGTCAGTCGACCAGCCCCAGTCATTCGCGGAACCGAGGGATCAGTTCGACGCGGCCATCAGCTTGTCGTTGTGCTCGCGCAGCGAGTCCGAAACGATCGCGTACCATTCGCCGGATTCACGCATTTCGTTCAGGCCCTTGTTCAGCATGGCCAGGTACTGCTTGCCGAACGGGTTCGAACGGTGCGCGATGAAACGCAGCGACGACAGCGAGGTCACGAAGGGGTTCTCGATCAGGTCGTTCTGGTTCAGGCCCATTTCAACCATGGTGTCCGAGAACAGCTGGACCTCGAAGGTTGCAACATCTGCAGTGCCGGTCAGCACGGCATCCAGACATTCCCGCGCGGTGATCGGCTGCATCAAGGTGATGGTGTCGCCATTGATCAGACCTTGCTGTTCCAGATCGTGGATGAACCAGCCGTCCATGCGGCAGATGGTCGACCCTTTCAGCTCGTCAAAGGTGGTCGCGTTGGCAAACTGGCTTTCGGGCAGGGTGTAGAAACCGACCACGATGTCATAGACTGGGACCGACGAGTCGAACTGCGTGCAGCGCACCTCGGTTTCCCAGGACCATTCGTAGCTGCGGTTGGTGCAGTCCGGCATGTTCCATGCCATCGACACGTCGAACGCGCCCAGCGGCAGCAGGGTTTCCAGGTGCGAATTCCAGTCGTCAACAAAGCTGACCGAATAGTCGCGGGCGTTGCCGCCCCGCTGCAACGAGGTGGTTGCCAGACGCGGGATGATGCCACCGCCATTCAGCGATTCATCTGCGAAGGGCGCCCAGCCGTTACCGGTGACCAGTTTGATCGGCGGCTCATAGACGCTCGAGCGTTTCACGCTTGCAGCGCGCTGTTCTTCCGCGGCGATGATTTCCTGCGCGCTGCGGCCATTCGGCAGGCTGCCGTCTTCACAGGGCAGGGCCAGAACGATGCCCGGCTCAAGCGAGTTCGGGTTGGTGATGACGTTACGGTTTGCGTTGAAGATCGGCTGGTAGTTCGATGTGCCGTAGGCCGCGATGGCGATGGTTGCCATCGTGTCACCGTCCTGAACCGTATAGTTGGTACAGGCCTCCTGAGCGGCGGCGGCGCCGGCGCTGAGGGCGGTTACTGCGGTGGCTGCTGCCACCAGTTTCTTCAGATTGATTTCAAACATGTCCACTTCCTCCAGACTTTTGTTTTGTCAGACCTTTCCGGCCCTTATCCGTTTTCCATTTGGTACCGCAGGGCGGTCGAGACGATGTCGCGCCATTCGCCCGATTGCTGCATGATCGCCAGACCCTGATTGAGCGTCTCGAGGATCGCTTCCCCATCCGGATTGTCCTTGTGGGTCATGACGTTGAGCGACTTGATCGCCGCCAGGTTGGGGTTTTCGATGATCTTGTGTTCATAGCCCAGCCGACCGATGGCCTCGACGGCCAGATGCGCTTCGATGGCGACCAGGTCAGCCCGCCCGTCCATGACTGCGTGGAAACACTCGTCCGGATCGACGGGGCGCAAGATGGTGATCGCAGGCTCATAAAGACCTACAGCGTCCATGTGCGAGGTTGACCAGCCCTCGGGGCGGCAGATCGTGGTGCCGACGAATTCCGCGTAGCTGAGCGAGGTTTCGTAGCCTGAACCATCCTTGGCGAAGAACGTGTCGACCACTTCGTAGAACGGGTTCGAGAAGTTGTAGGTCTCGCACCGGTTCCGGTCGCTCTCCGAAAGTGCCTCGGCTTCTTCGCAATTCGGGCGCGACCAAGGGAACGTGGCATCGAAGGCCAGGGTGGGCATCAGCAGGTCCAGATGCGACGACCAGTCGTTCACGAACTGGATCTTGTAGGCCTGTTCCGGCGCCGCCCGCAGCATCGCGGTTTCGACTAGGTTCGTGTACAGACCGCGATTGGGCAGGGCTTCGTCCGTAAACGGCGCGTAGTTGCCCCCGGTGATCAGCAGCAACTGCCGGTCGCGGATCTCGGGGCGGGTGCCGTCACCGGCGTTGCGGATCAAGGCGGCACCTTCTGCGCGGGCGGCCTCGATTTCCTTCTTCGCGGCTGCCTTGGCTCCGATGACAGCCTTGTCGCTGGCCTGCTGGGCCTCCGCAACGCGGGCTTCGGCCTCGGCAATGGCCTTAGCGGCACGTTCTTCCGCGGCCTTGACCAGTTCGGCTGCCATCTCGGCGGCCATGCGCTCGGCCTCGGTTTCCGGTTCAGGCGCGGCGCGGCCGACATCCTCGAGGCAGGGGAAGGTCAGAACGTCGCCGACGCGGATGATGTTGGGGTTGGACCCGATCGTGTCGCGGTTGGCGTCGTAGATGATGCGATAGTCTTCGGTCGCATAGACCTTGATGGCCAGTTCACGCAGGCTGTCGCCGCGCTGGATCTCGTAGGTCGAGCATGCCTCTTGCGCCGAGGCTGCCCCCGTTGCTGCCGCCAGGGCAATGCTGGATATGATCAGGTGTGTTCTCATGGGTCCTGTTGCTTTGCTTTTGTTATTGTCGGGCCGTTTTGATGACGGCGATTGAAATGTTGTCCTGATCCGGATCACCCTTGGCGATCAGTGCCTTGAGGAGGCTGTCGGCGATGTCCTGGGAGAGGGCCGAAGCGTTGTCCTGAAGGATGGACTGGATGTCGTGGTTGCCCAGATACTGCAGCCCGTCACTGCCGAGGATGAGGATGTCATCGGTCGTCAGTTCCAGTGCGTCTTCGGGGCAGTCGACCTTGGGGATCGCCGCGCCCATGATGACCGAGGTCAGCTGGTTGCGGTCGGGATGGGACTGCGCTTCGGCTTCGGACAGCTCCCCTCGGGTTACCTGTGCGTCGATGACCGGTGCCATCGAATGATCTTCGTTGATCTGGGACAGAACGCCGTTGCGGAACAGGTACAATGGGCTGTCGCCGATCGAGATCCAGAACACTTTGTTGCCCAGCAGCAGAACTCCCAGCAGGGTCGAGCCCATGTTGAAGCCTTGTTGCTGGTCGTCGCCGTACCCCGCCACGGCCGCGTTGCCCTGCATTGCGGCCATGGGCAGCGCATCCAGCAGCGTATTCTCCGTCAATTCCGGAGTCTCCAGAACTGCGTCGAGCACTTCGCACCAGGACTTGACCACCAGATCCGAGGCCACTTCGCCCGCGGCATGACCACCCATTCCGTCTGCCACCACGACATAACCGGCGTTGGCGGCGTCAAAGACCCGCGAGGCAACCGCGTCTTCCTGCGTGTCGCGCTGACCCTGATCCAGGATTAGTGCAATGTCATATGCCGGAGTAGCCAGCATCCGTTATGCGTCCCGCCAGTCGAAGTTTTCGTCACAGAAGGCCACGAACCGCAGCGACGTTTCGCTGATGCGGATCAGGTCGCCGCTGGACAGCGGCACGGTGCTGAGGACGGGTTTGCCGTTCAGGCGCACAAGGTTTGCCTTGCCGCCATGGCCCAGATAGCATTTGCGGTCTTCGGGATCATAGGCAATCACGGCGTGGTTCGACCGTGAAATCCCGGTGTCGCCAAAATCCAATTGGATAGCTTGGTCATCGTTGCGGCCAATCTGCATCAGCCCTTCGGTCAGTGTTATGCTGGACCCCCGGCCGGGGCCACTGGTCACTGCCAGCCAACCGACCGGGAATGTCGCGCCTGCGGTCTCGGTTTTGGCCACCGGCTCGGCGGTTTCGATCAGTTCCTGCACATGTGTGTCAGGGCGCTCGAACCCGAGGAAGGTGGTCTTGACGCGCGACCGACGATCCGAGGCCGGCGCGTCGGTTGCTTCCGGAGCGGCTTCGGGTTCTTCGGGCTCGGTGGCCACAGGTTCGGCATCTACCGCTGCTTCGTCCGGGGCAGTTTCGATTGCAATGGGTTCCGGCAGCTCGAACGGCGTCGGCGCCGAGGCCACTTCCTCTTGGACTTCCTCCAGATCGGGTTCGGCAGTTTCGGCCATGACCGACTGGATGGTCTCTTCTTCTTCGGTTGCCGCAACGTGCAGCGTCACGACCTGTTCGGCTTCTTCCGGCGCTTCAGGCGCGACTTCGGCTGTTTCTTCGCTTTCTGTTGCCTCTTCCACCGTCGGTTCGGTCTCGGCGAAATCGGGCATCTTCTCTTCCGGAATCAGCTCGTCGGTTTCCTCGTAGCTGTCCGTGCTCAGGTTTCCACCAGCCAGAGCCTGGCGCAGTGCATTGAAGTCCGCAATCGGCTCGGCCTTGTCGGTCGTTTCGACTTCGGGTTCCGACCCTTCGGCTTCTTTGGTTTTGCCGGCACCCTCGAGAAGCCGGCTGAGTGGGCTTTTGTATTTGAACATGGTGTCGACACCTTTTGACTACTTGCACGGGCTTAGGTGACCCGTGGGGCTGCTACGAACCTCTGCGCATGGCGCAGCGGCACTTATGAAGTTGGAAACCTGAAACACTCTTATCTTCCGCGGCGGGCCGGTCCCCACCAGGAGGGCCAAAACGCGGCATCCTCCTCAGCAAACACAAACTGGCGGATCACATACGTACCGGCCTGATCACTCCCGTGCCAAAGGCATCACGGCGGTTGTTTCCGCCCCGTTTCGAAGCACAACCAACCGTGCTTCGGGCTTGTTTTCGGAAACCAACGCGTTCAGCGCGGTATCCAGACTGTCGGCAGCAATCATCTCAGTTCCCGAGACAGTCTCGCGGACAAGAATGTCGCCGGTCTGCAGGCCACCTGCCGTTGCGGCCGGTGCTCCGGCAACAACCGTCTGCCATTCGGGCAAATCAGCGCCGCGGGCTTCGAACGAGTAACCGTTGGCCAGCCCGAACTCGCGGATTGCGGGCAGGGCCAGCAGACCGTTCTGCGCGCGGGTCTGTCCGATGGGGCGATACCGCGCCGCGACACGGATATAGCCGTCAGGGTCAACCTGGAGGTTGTCCAGAACCTGTGCGGCAAGCGTCGTTCCGGCGCGCACAGGGTTGCCGTTCAGGGTATAGATCGCCGCGCCTCGCTGCACCCATTCACCGATCGTGGACATGTCCTGGTCGGCATCCACACCAGTGATGGCGATGATGTTTCCGGTCGAGGCGCGCCGCTGCGAAGTCGAGAACGGGATTTTGACATCCCAATGGGCATAGCTGACTTGGGTCTCGGCCAGATTGACCGGAGCGCTCGGTGCAACCGCCGCCACTTCGACAGGTTCTTCGGGCTGAGCCGCTTCTTCCTGTGTTTCCACCGCCGGCGGTGTGACAGCCGCTGCGGTCTGCTCGACAGGCTGGTCTTCTGCCACCTGCTGTTCTGTTTCGGTTGCTGCTGCGGTTTCTTCTGCCTTGGTCGTTTCGGGTGCGATCACTGGTTCAGCCGTCTGCGTTTCGGCAGGTTCGGCCGTTTCGGTGGGCGTCGCGGTCTGGATCGGTTCCGGGTTCGTCTCGGTCGAGCCGCCGGACATCACGAAGAATCCACCAGCGGCCAGAATCGCGATTGCGGCGACACCCGCGATCAACTTGCCGTTGCCGCCCGATCCTTTTTGGACGACCGTATCCACTGCCGCTGCGGGCTCGTCCTTCTGGGCAAAACTTGCCGGACCGTCGTCGTTCTTTTCGCCATGCCCAAGAGCTAGATCGGAATTACCGGCAAGCAGGGCTGTTACAACCGCTTCGGCGTTTTCGCTTTCGGCTTTGATGCGGGCCTTTTCGGCCTCTTCGTCCTTGCGGTCCAAGGCCACGATTACCGAAACGGGGCGATAGGCAAAGCTGTCGAATTCGACACCGGGGCCGCGGAACATCCGCAACCAGTCCAGTGCGGATTGAAGGCGGTCGGTCGCGTGGACCTCCATGGCCTTGTCGATCGCCTCAAGGAAGCCATCGGGGTAACCCTGGAAGCGGCCGGTGAGCGGCTGATAGGGATCTTTCTGTCCGTTGTTGAATGCATTCAAGCGCGATTGGCCGTCGATCGGGCGCTCGCCGCTGATCGCGTGGTAGAGCGTTGCCGCCAACACATACAAGTCGCTGCTGGGACCCTGCTCCGAGCCGCGCACGTAGAACTCGTGCGGCGAGTACCCATCCTTGATCACCCGAAGCGTCAACAGGGCCGCCGATTGGTTGGCAGCCTGCTCGCGCGCGGCGCCGAAATCGATCAGGATCGGTTCGCCGTTTTCGTCGATCAGGATGTTGTCGGGCGAAATGTCCCGATGCAGCATCCCGCTTTGGTGGATGAACGACACCGCGGACAGCATCTTTTCGGTGACTTGGACGATAAAGTCCGGGCCGGTTTCGGTCTTGGGGTCCTCGATGTAATCCAGCAGATCGCATCCGCGGATCAGGTCCATCGCGATATACGCAGTATCGTTGTCTTCGAAGACCTGGTGCACGTCGACGATATTGGGGTGGACCAGGCGAGCATGGTTGCGGGCTTCCTGAATGAACAGGTCGATGATCGCGCGCAGGTCGTCCTTGAAGGCCGGATCATTGGGTTCGACCAGGTCACCGTTGCGGCGGCACAAGGCACCCGGATAGCATTCCTTGATGACCACATCGCGTTCCAGGCTGTCACGCGCCAAATACGTGATGCCGAACCCGCCATTGCTGAGGAAGCGAAGAATTTCGTACTGGCCGCGCAGCAGTTTCGCGCCCGGTTGCAGACCTTGAATTTGAGGTTCGTCGTGCGATGCACCGACAGCCTGGTTGTGGTTCATTTCTTCCCGCCCATCATTCCAAAAACTTGCGGCCAAAATAACCGGGCAATCAGCCCGCGAACACACAACCAACACAACCGCAGGACACTTGAGAACGGTTAGACGTTTCAAATTTGACTTTAATGGGGCCGCCTCGTGGCTTCACTGAGAACGGTTTCGGGCGCAGATCAATATATTGATAAAAAAGCTGATATAGTACATATATGTAGTGTCACCCGGCGAACAAAAAGGATTCAGTCCGGGCGCCAGACGACCCATGGTCCACGGATTCGAAACAATGGAATCATGATCCCAGTGTTAACGATTCGCCGCGCCGCGGCTCAATCTTTGCGGGAATGACTCAGGTTCCGGTCTTCGGAGGGGCCGAAGCGACCGTGCTGCCGGCCCACGCTAGGTTGTCGCTGAGCTGCGCCAGTATGCTGATCGCATCCTTGAGTGGCCCTTCGCCGCTCTCGAATTGAAGCAGCAGAAGCAGGTCGGTGGCCTTTTCGAACTCGCCCGGAATCCAGTCGGCTTCGGGATCGATCTCGGACCCGTTTTCCAGCCGTTCAGCAAAATCCTCGACAATTTCCTGACAGCTTTGCAGGAAGGCGGCCGGTTCGATGTCCGAACTGTCGCGCAGGTCTTCGTAAATGCTGGCGATCGCCGCCAGCCAGTCTTCGAGGATCGGGTTGTCCAGCGGCGGCAGCGCAGATTCCAGACTGGGCTGTACCGTTCTGGTGTCCGAGACTGCGGCTTCGCCCGCGCCGGTCAATGTCTCCAAGAACGGCAGGAAGTCAGCGGCAAGGTCCTGCCGCGCGGCCTCCAGATCCGTTCGGCGGCGATGCGACGCAATTTCAAGCACCTTCTCCGCAAGGTTCTGGCCGCCGCAGGTTTCCCACAAGGCGAAGTCCGGTTCCGGCTCTTGCGCCATGGCGCGAACGGCAATCGGTGTCCCGATCGGTACGATCGCGCGGAACATGCCCGACTTCTCCTTCTCCAACCGCGACAGAACGCGATCGAGGGCGTCGCGGACAGGGGGCAGGTCCGTGTGAGTGACGGCCAGCAAGCTGTTGTCGCGCAGGTTTTGCGGGACCTGTGCCCACAAATGGCGCTCGGTTTCACGCCAGGCGTTGGTTCCGTTTGTGCACCAGATGGCGCAATCGACGAATTTCAACAAATCAAGCGTTTGTTTGTAAGTGTCGTCCAGCGCGCCCGAGCCAGGCAGGTCGAACAACGAGATTTCGCGCAGGGCAGGGGTGTTCAGTCCCACCGAAATGAAATCAGGATTGTCGGCCGCAGCCTTTTCCAGCGCGATGCCGGAATAAACCTTTGGCTCGCGATCCCACCACCCAACGGTCGTTTCAGGCGTGTCCGCATAGGTGACAATCACCAAAGGCAATTTCAGATGTTGCGGACCCGTGGGCAGGATGTCAGCTCCGGCGAGCATGTTGGCAAGACTGGACTTCCCGGCGCCGAATTCCCCGGCAAAACCAATTGAGACCGCGTTTGACAAACGCTCGGCGTGGGACTGTGCCCGCGCGCGCATGTCGTCCAGCTCGGGCGTGGACGGAAGGCGTTCGGTTGCGGTCAGAAAACGGTCAAGCTGACGCACTTCCGTCTCGGTTCCGGGAAATTCAATCACTCGGCGGCCTCCGCTTGTCGTTCGTCGCTGTGTTCAGCACCAAAGGTCGATTGCAATTCGTCCACGATCCGGCGTGCGCGGTCGAAATCGACCTGCGCCTGGGTGCGCTCACACGTCTCGCCCGTCGCGGTGCGGTTTTCAAGATGCCCGGCGAGCAGGGCCAGGAAATGGTCCAGAGCGGTGTTCAAGCGCTCCAGCAGGTTCTCGCGTGCGGTATCGATCAGATCATCTCCGATCATTTCGAATTCCTGCACGATCATGCGCTCGGCGCGAGAGACGACGGATTTCCGCGAAATCAGACGCGACAACCAGTTCACACGCAACTCGACCGTAATCCCCCGGGTCAGAGCGGTGGTGTCCGGACGGAACCAGCGCACGGCACTGGTGTTCATACGGCTGTCGGTCGGCTCCTGCCAGCCTGGCAGGGACCGCAGGGACGCGTTGGCCTGCATGTCGATGGCATAGAGTTCGCTGAGCATCCGCTGGCGAATGACCTGAGTCGCACCCTGTGCCAATTCGCGCATGCGTTCGCGCAACGGCGTAAAGTTCAGTTCGGTTGCACCACCTTTGGCAAGCAACGGGGATTGCCCGTCGGGACCGCGCACAACCGATACGACGGCTTCGGCCACGGTGTCATCCATCACACCGCGCAGGTTTGCCAGAACATCATCCATGTCCCGGGTGATTTCTGCGGTTTTGTCCGATACCAGCTTGCGCAACTCGGCGAGGGTCTTGTCATTCTCGCCAGCCGCGTCGTCCGAAGGTTGGCCATCCTCTTCCAGAGCGCGGAGGCGGGCCTTGCTGCGCTCCAGCTCGCCCTGGGCAAAGCCGTTCAGATGTTGCCACGCCATACGCAGTTGTTCGTTGCGCGGGCCATCAGTCAGCGCAGTGGTGACATGTCGGCGCAGGTCGGGCAAGCCCGAGGCGATCATCGCAGCATACCGCAGAACCGCCTCGCGGCTGATGGGGCCGGGGCCGCGTTTGATCTCTTCGACGCCGGCAAGGTACTGCTTCATCTGTTCGGGATGCGCCCGCAGCCAGGCGAGGATGTGATCGTGGTTGACGCCGGTTTCGTCCCCGGTCAATGCGTAATGCGCCCACTGAGCGCTGCCCATCAGAACGTCGATGCTGGACTTCCCCAGCGCCTTTTCCAACCCGTCCAAAACGTCGGCGCGCACTTTCGCCGCGTCTTCCGCACCGCCGCCCAATTCGTCGACCCGGTTGATGAAGACCACGATCTGACCCAGCTCAAGCGCCTGCATCAGCCGGAACAGTTTCAAATCGGCGCGCGACAGGGCCTGGTGCGCGGACAGAACCACGACGAAAAAGTCGGATTCCTTGAGGTACTGGCGCGAGATCTCTTCGCGGATCAACAGCGGATCATTGACGCCGGGCGTGTCGGTCACGGTCAGCGGGAACGGGAAGTGGCCCAGATCGAAATATACCTCGGCCTTGCGGGTGATGTCGCTGTACAAACCCCGGTCCGAGCCCGGATCATGTTCGGCTTCGTCGGTCGGATCATCCCCGGCACAGACATAACGGGCAAGATCATCCGACGTCAGTTCTTCGAGGTCGTGATGCTGACCCATCAACTGTGCGAAACTGTCCCCCAGGCGCAGACGAGCGCGGGTCTTCATCGCCTCGACCTGCTCCTCGATCATCTCGCGCTTATAGCTGTCCTCATCGTCGGGGAACATGTTGCGCAGTTCTTCGCCTTCGGCGATCAGCGCCTGCCATTGGCGGTTGTCGAAGAAATGGAATTCGGCCCCAGATGTGCGCCCGGAGGGATGTCCGAAATGCATATCGGTGATCACGGTTGTCCACGGGTTCACGTCCGACGGCAGGAATTCTGCCTGTCCCGTAAAGCCGTTGATCAGGCGGGACTTGCCGGCCTTGATCTGCCCGACGAATGCAATCGACGGTTTCAGGCCGCTGAGATCGTCAACGATGCGAGAGATGAACTGACAGGTCTCGTCATTGCTCACCTCTTTCATTTCGCTGGCGATCCGGATCAATTCCCGGCGGTTGGTTTCACTCATAACACTACCCTAAAAACTGGTACCCAAGATTTGCTTAAAACTTAACTTCAACTGTCGCGAAAGCGGTGTCATCAGACCGACTCCCGCAGAGATTTCCACAGGTTGACGACGGCACCCAGCTTGCGCGCGTCATGTACGGCGGCGGCTGTATTGCGACCATCCCGGACCAGAGCGACACCCGCGCCCTTGCCACCTGACGGCCGCATGACGATCAGTTGCGGCTGTTCGAGCAGCCCGGTATTGTCCGCATCCCATCCCGCCAGGTCCTGTGCGAACCGGGTCAACAGATCATCCGAAGGGTGAAGAGGCTGGCCATCGGCGCACACGCCATCGAACTGGTGGGTCGCCCCCTCGGCACTTGTCAGCAGACGTCCCATGGCGAACCGCTCGGCGCCGTCGAAGAAAGCCGCGGCTACACTGAGTTCTGCACTTTCAGCGCTGTCCTGCTCTTTCGTGTCCTCGACGGGATCCGGGACAACCGAAACCCGCGGCTCTGACGGCAGAACGAGCTCGGCACAGGCTTTCTGCATCTCGCTGAAAGTGATGCCGACGTCATCCGCCTCCAGCGGCCCGTCCGGTTTCAGAGACACCACTTCGATCGGAGGGGCGATCGCTGCCAGGTCGGACACGAGCCGCGCCAGCTTTTCGATCAGCGCTTCGCGCGGTTCGGTTTCGAAATCCGGAAGGGCGCCGGTGCTCGCCGAATAAACATCCGTGATCCGTGAGCTGTTCACCTCGATCGCCAGGATCGTTCCGTTCTGGGTGTTGAACTCCAAGCGTCTTGGAAGAACCGTTCCCTGGATCAGGTTCAGTATGCTGACCCGCCGCGCCTCGGCCGTGTCCCCGGTCAACCGAACGGCCGGCGACAAACGGGGCGTCGCAGACCGCTCGATGTTTTCGAGCATGTCGATTATGTCTGTCGCCATCATGCCGTGACCCCCTCTGGTCCCGTCTAAACTGCGGCCGCTACCGGCCCCAGGCTGAGATGTGATTTCGTAAGCGTCAGCCCGATATTCGCGCTGTCGCGGCAGATGTAGCAGACCACGTGTTCCGGATAGGCCCGGGTCCGCATGAAGATGTGCAGCCGGTCGTTCGAAAACACCGAGATTTCCCCAAATCCCGGGTTCTCCGGATCCTGTAGTCCGGCCGAGGCCAACAGCGCTTCGAATGCTTGAACGCCCCGGCCCTGAAACAGATTTGCCACCGCAACGGCGAGGGTTTCCAAAGCTACGTCATCCTCGGTCCCGGTTGCCGACATGCCCAGAAGCATGCCCGTTTCCATGTCGACATATCCCGCGGCGATGCAGTCGGGAATGGTCTCCATGGCGGTGGTCAATGCGGCGTCAATCGTCATCTAAAGCTCTGTTATCCCTTATTAAGCCCAAAGGCGCAGCGGTTCGAAACCGTCGCGCCGCTGAGTAGCATTGCCGTTCGGGACGGGAAACGGTTTATCGTTTCCCGCGTGTCCCTTGAGGCCCGGTTACAACACATGCCACTCCGCCCTGTCTTTCGGATTTGGCACCGGTTGAATCCTGTCCTGTTCGTCGCGCCCGGTGTGCTCGTGAGCGATCTTGTCGAACTCCTCAAGAAAGGCCTGGAACACGGCGTGCAGCCCGTCCACGTCTTGGGGAATATCTTCGCTGGCCGCGATTTCCCGCCACATCGCCGCCGCGCTAAGCGGAGCTCCTGCCGGCACGCTCAAAAGGTGTTCAAGCGAGGTTTCGCCTTCGCCGACCTGCTCACAAGGCGCTTCGGGTTCCTGGTCTTCAGAGGTTTGTGCCGCAACCAGGCCGTTCGATTCCGGCTCAGGTTCATAGGTCGTGGCATCGTCACCCTGTTGCTGGGACAACAGCGAAGCAATGGACGAGACCGAGTCTTCGACACTGGGTGCCGGGGTCTCGTCCTGTTCGTCTGCTGCCGGCGCGGGGGACTCGCCAACCAAACGTTCTGACAGCGTGGCCAGCAGGTCTTCGTCCTGGGCACCCTGATCGTTGGTCTGGTCATCGGCGTCTGCGACCAGCATTTCGTCGTCCTCGAAATCGAGCGGATCGTCATCGACCTGGTCAAAGTCTTCGTCGTCCAGCTGAGTCACCGCAGTCGAAGTTGCGGCGACGCTGAGCCGATCCTCATCCTCGTCCCGGAACAAGGCCCGCAAATCGTCATCGGGCACCGGCGTCATTTCGGCGCGCAAGCGGTCGGCGTCATCTGGGTTGATCCGCTCGCGTTCGGTCGACTCGCCGCGGCGCTCCACCCGGGCCGGTCGAACCGGGAAGGATGCGATCACATCGTCCGAGTTCCGGACCGCCTCGAATCCATCACCCTGATCCAGCGGGTTGGTCAACTTGAAAGGCGCGGGCTCTTCGGCTGCGGTCTGGCGATCGGATCGTTCGGGCCGCACCGGTTGAACCGGGGGCGTGCCGGTGAGGCTTTTGTCGATCTGGTAGCGGGCAAGCTTTTCCGCACGGCTATCCATGATCTGCTCGGTGATCTCAAGAAAGCTGTCGATCATCTTGCCGCCGCCGCTGCGCGACCACAGCTCGGCGTCGCCCGTTTTGTCACGCGCGATGATCGCGTCACGGGCGGAAAACAGGATTGTCCGATTGAACAGGTGCCCCGCTTCGCGGTTGATGCGACGGAGCACTTTCTGACGGTCTTTCAGATCCAGTGCGTCCGCGCGCGTGACCAACAGAAGCGAGTTGTGCTGAAGCCGTTCAGGCAACGAAACCCACGTGGCGCGTTCGGTCTCGCGCCAGGCTTGCGTCGAGTGGGTGCACCATAGCACTCCGTTGGCCTGACCCACCGCTCGGCGCCAGACATCGGCCTGAATTTTGGGGTCTGAAATGCCGGGCGTGTCGATCAGGTCGACGGCCTCGAGAATGTCCGCTTCAAGAAAAATACGGATGAACTGCGCGTCGTTGACGCCCACCTTGTCCAATTCGTCCAAACCAATCGGAGAAGTGGTCCCGTCATGGCGCTGAACGTAAGCCGGTTTGTTGCCCCAACTGAACCAAACCGGCGGCAGCTGGGTGGCCGTCACCTGCGTCGGTAGGGCCTGCTTGCGCAGCAGGAAGTTCATGAGCGTGGACTTTCCGGCGCTGAACTCTCCCATCAGCGCAAAAACCGGTTTGCGGCGGGACCACTGCTCGATGCGTTCCCATGCCCGAGGAGAGACGAAGCGGATTTGTGAATCTTTTGCCATGGCTTTCTTACGCTGCTTCGTTGCTGAGGTCTTTGAGGATGTCGCCGAGGATTTCGTCACGAGATTTCTTCGGCTCGAGTCCGGCCATCAGGTCCGGGGCGGTCCCCGGTGCCTTTTCGGCAGATTGCGAGATGCTGAGAAGGGTTTCCTGCTGCTCGCGCATGAAATCCGACAGGACGGCCCGAACATTTTCCAGAACGGCTGCGATCTGGGTTTCTTCGAGATCCTTGGTGATCGAATTGGCTTCTGATGCGATCAGGCGGGTGTAGTCCGCCGCATAGGCTTCAAACCCTTTCCGGCGTTGCCACCAGCGACGCCACCATGTGCTTTGAAGGTCCAGCGCGATCGTTCTGCCAATGCCCAATGGCGGCGGTACGCGCGGCACAATGGGCGCCTCGATGCTGAATTCGCCCAAGTGGTTACCCAGAAGCTTCTGATACAGGGCCTCGACATCCGCGGCGGCTGCGGAATACAGCGCGCCGGCGTCCTTGCGCATTGCGCGGGCAAAGCTGAAATAGGCGGCCTTCTGAAGGGTGCGAAGCCCGGCCGGGTCGTATTGCCAGGTGCCCTGTTCGCCGTTCTGCTCGAGATGCGCGATCAACGAGTCCGTGGCACGTTTGACGAAGTTTGCCTCGGCCGAAGCCAGACGTTCCAACACCTTGTCGCGCAGGGATGTCGTCAGTGCAGCAGCTTTCTTGTCATATTCGGCTGCGGCGGTGGCGATCGCATCTTCGGGTGACACGCCGTCAAGATCGCGAACAACGCCGTCTCCGCCCGACAGGCTCTTGGCGACCGAGGTGGCGCGAATCTGACTTGCGATGTTGCGGGCGCGGTGACGGACACGGTCCAGAAGGCGCGTGCCTGCGCCTAGGGCGATACGTTCGTTCATGGCCAACAGCAGGTCAGGCAGACCAGAAAGGGCCCAGATCTTGTCCAGCGACGCGGCCTGATCTCCAAAGCCGGCGGCCAGATAGAACGTGTTGAGGGCCTGGCGGGAGTCGTCGGTGAGAATATCGGGGTTGCCGGTCAGCGCGGCTTCGGCCCACAGCGCACTGCCGAAAACTACGCTGGTGCTTGTGTCGATTCCGTTTTGCTTGAGCGTATCCTGAATCCGGTCGCGAATTTCGGGGACTTGCTTGACCGGGTCGGTCAGCTCGTCGATCCGGTTGACGAACAGGACGATCTGCCGGTTCTCGAACTGCGCGATGATCCGCATCAGCGCCATGTCCATCGTGGTCAGCGCCTGGCTTGCCGCCAGGACCACGACGCAGACTTCCGATCCGCGCAGGCTGCGCAGAGTGATCTGTTCGCGCACCATGAACGTGTCGTTGACGCCCGGCGTGTCGCACAGTTTCAGCGCGATCGGGTACTGCGGAATGTCCATGTACAATTCCGCGGCTTTGGTCACGTCGGCGAACCGGCCCGTTTTCGGGTTGATGTCCGGATCGTCTTCGTCACCCAGGCAGACATAGCGCTGGATCAGCTCTTCGTCGAAGTAATCGTATTGGTGGCTTTGGCCCAGGATCAGGTCGAAGTGCTTGCCTAGGCGTTCCTCGGACTTGGCCTTCATCTGCGCGATCTGACGGCGGATGTCCTCCATCTCGTCATCGGCGCCTGCACGATTGGCCAGTTCGCCCAAACGGCCACCGCCTACCATCAGATTGTCCCATTCTTCCTGCTCGAAGAAGGTGAACTTGGATCTGTATTCACCGGGCATGCGGGTGTTGATGTTCAGCGTGGTCACAACCGAGGTCCACGGGTTCACATCCGACGGCAGCAGACCAGGCCGACCGGCCAGAATGTTGACGATCGAAGATTTGCCCGCCTTCACCTGGCCGACGAAAGTGACGCTGGCGGTGAAGTTTTCCATACGGGTCTTGAGCGTGGCAAGCCGCGCAGTCGAGCGCGCATCCGCCACCTCTGTCAGTTGGTCGATCTGTGTCGTCAGTGCGGACATGGCTTCCGACATCGGCGCCAATGCCTCGTTTCCTACGGACAAAAGGTGGTCGTTGCGGGCCATGTTCAGCCTCCGGTTCCGGTTGCAGCGATTTGGGTATGCTCGGATTCCGTCAAACTGGCAGGCGCCATGCCTGAAAAGCTGTCGATCCGGGCGATCAGTTCGAGAGCGTTGCCCAGCATCTCGGCCTCGGTTCCAGGCGAGATGGTGTCGAAGGCCCGCGAATCGGCCAGCACTTCGATCGAGCTGAACCGGGTGCCATTGTCCAGGCGCGCGACCCGACGTCCGGTTGGAAATCCATTGGATTTGGCCGATGGAAGGGGCATTCGCGCATTAGCCAACAGGTATTCGTTGCCCTCATGCGTCTTCAGGGCAATGCCGAAACCCGTGTTCGGGAATTGCTGGTTGAGGTTTTTGAGCTCGCCGACAAAGCTTTCTCTTGCAAGAAAGACGACGTCTTGCTCGGTGGCAGCGGAGTTGATCTGTTCGGTCACGACTGAGACCCTTGTACTGGAGTTGAGCAAAAAACTCGTACGGTGCCGAAAAGGCGAAAAAGACTCATTAACTCCTTGGTAGACAGAATTACCTTCATCGCGGTGTTATTTTGACGTGATTGAGATATTTTGGCGTTTGAAATGTGGCGCAATTATGGTGACCGTTGCATGACAATGCCGCAACTTCAGGATGTAATAATCAAAATAGACAGGACCGCCGGGTTTGAAACCGGGGTGTGTTTCGGCGTGCGATTTGTTTTGTCGTGATGAATTCGACTGATGGTTAGTGTTTTGTAAAATAAATGAAAAACGGAAAACCAGATCAGAGGATGAGTTCACGCCACGGCAGAAGGCGGAGGGACCGCATTGCTATTGGTTCAGTGCGAGGTTGATAAGGGTGGTCGAGACGTCCCAATGTGATCCACAACGTCAGCGAGAATTTAGCAATTTTTGAAAATTTTGGAATGTGTCCAAAAACAGAACAATTATGGCGCTTTGTTTCGCTCCGAAAACGACGGGTTTCCGCGTCAAGAAATCCATTTGGCGATAAAAATAAACCGGGAAGCCGGATGCCAAACATTCTGGCGCCGTTGCGCGGGTCGATCTTCCCCTCGCCTAGGTCATTTCCATTGTTTCCGAACGAGGGTCAATATTCCGCCGCAGACGGCAAGATTTCCTCTCGCGCTTGTCCAAAAGGTTTGTTATCAGCCCTTCCATTCGGCGCGTCGGCGCCGTGTTGCGGGTGTGGCGAAATTGGTAGACGCACCAGATTTAGGTTCTGGCGCCGCAAGGCGTGGGGGTTCAAGTCCCTCCACCCGCACCATTTTATTTCTTACCGATCATGCTGCGTGGGCGGATGCTAAGGCGCTACAAAGACGCCGCCGCGCGGCTGGCCTGGTCATAGTGGCCGGACAGGGCCCGCAGATCGCGGGCCAGGTCCCTCAGATCCGGGCCCGACAGGTCGGTGGCTGACAGCCCTTCCAGCAGGCATTGCTGGCGAACTTTCCGGTAGGCGTCGCATAGCTCCACTCCCTCGGGCGAGGTGCGGTAGAACACCTCTTTCCCACGCTTTTCCGACGTCAGAAGCCCAGCCTTCAGCAGTTTCCGCAGGGCGTAGTTCACGGTGTGGCTGTCCTCGATGTTCAGAAGAAAGCAGATGTCGGTCAGGCGCTTGTCGCGTCCGCGGTGGTTGACGTTGTGCAGGATCAGGATGTCGAGCGGTCCCAGATCGGCCTGCCCGGCTGCGGCCATGCAACGGGTCATCCAGCGTGAGAACGCATTATAGACAATGATCAGGCCGAATTCGAGTTCGGAAAGTTCCCAGCCTTCGCCCTCGGCCAAGTGGCGAGAGGAAACGATGCGGCGTGTGTCGGGGGAAGAATCGGTCATATTGCGGCCTTTTGATCTGCAAAACGCTGAGAAATTATCAGTGTTTTGGCATGAAGCGCGTGTGTTTTCAACGTGTTGACCTTTGCAGTTTTCAGCGTTTTGGTCAAAACGATAACAAAACGTTGACAAATCGTAAACGTTGAGTCAGCTTCTGCGCCAGAACTCAAGCAGGGAGAGCCAAAATGAAAATGATGAAATTTGCCGGTGGCGCGGTTGCCGCGCTGGCCGGGTTGGCCATGCAGGTGCAGGCCGAGACCTGGGACATGCCGACGCCCTATCCGGACGCCACCTTCCATACCGTGAACATCCACGACTTCGCCAAGGACGTGACCGCGGCCACAGACGGCGCCCTTGAAATCAAGGTCCATTCCGCAGGTTCGCTGTTCAAGCACCCCGAGATCAGCAAGGCAGTCCGCAGCGGCCAGGTGCCCGTCGGAGAGTTTTTTCTGTCGTTGCTGGCCAATGACAACCCGGCCTTCGGCGCAGACTCGCTGCCGTTCCTGGCCACCAACTATGACGACGCCCAAAAGCTGTGGGCGGCACAGAAAGACGTGATCAACGGTCTGCTGGACGAGCAAAGCATGATGGTGCTGTACGCGGTGCCGTGGCCGCCGCAGGGCCTGTACACCACCAAGGAAATCAACAGCGTGGATGACCTGGCGGGCCTGAAGTTCCGCACCTACAACGCCACGCTGGAAGAATTCGCCAACCTGGCGGGCGCCGCGCCCACGCAGGTCGAGGTTCCGGATATTCCGCAGGCCTTCAGCACCGGCCGGGTCGAGGCGATGATCACCTCGCCCTCGACCGGGGTGAATTCGAAGGCGTGGGACTTTCTGACCCACTACACCGACATCCAGGCCTGGATTCCCAAAAACGTGGTCGTGGTGAACAAGCGCGCCTTCCGCCGTCTGGATGACGCGACCCAGGCCGCCGTTCTCGAGGCTGCCGCCGCCGCCGAAGCCCGCGGCTGGGAAATGAGCCAGGCCGAGACCGCCAAGCAGACCGCAGTTCTGCAGGAAAACGGCATCACCGTGGTACAGCCATCCGAAGAGTTGATGGCTGGCCTGCGTGAAATCGGCGCGCAGATGCTCGAAAACTGGAAGGCCAACGCCGGCGAGGACGGTGCCGCGTTGCTGCAGGCCTATCAGCAGTAAACGACCCGAACCGGCCGGGCGCCAAACGCCCGGCCGGGTTCGACAACAAGGGGAGGGGATGGCGATGCTGCGGCGCAGTCTTGATTTCATCTATCGTGCGGCCGGCGGATTGGCGGCGCTGTTCATTCTGGCCATCGTCGTGCTGGTCTTTGCGCAGGTCGGGTTGAACCTGGCCGACAAGATCTGGGCCGCGCTGACCGGGCAGGGCGTGGGCCTGACCATCCCGTCCTATGCCGATTTCACCGGATTCTTTCTGGCCGCATCCAGCTTTCTGGCGCTGGCCTATGCGCTGCGCGCCGGCGGGCATATCCGGGTGACGCTGCTGATCGGGCGGATGCCCAAGCGGCCGCGCCGCCTGACCGAGATCTGCGTGGTGACGATTGCCCTGGCCATGAGCGCCTATGCCACCTGGTATATGGGCCTGCTAGTTCTGGAGTCGCTGGAATATGGCGACCGCAGCCCGGGCATGGTCTCGGTGCCGTTGTGGATCGTGCAGATGCCGGTCCTGCTGGGACTGGCCATCCTGACTCTTGCCCTTGTCGACGAACTTGTCGGTCTGCTGGCGGGCCACGCGCCCAGCTGGGACGGCAAGGGCGAAAACCTTCTGAGCGAATAGGGCCAGCAGATGTCGATTGCCACGCTTTCCATCATTCTTCTTGTTCTGTTGTTCGCCTTTCTGGGGTCGGGCCTGTGGGTGGCGTTTTCGCTGCTGGGGGTCGGGATCGCGGCGATGGCGCTGTTCTCCGATGCGCCGCTGGGGCTGGTCATGGCGACCACCTTGTGGGGGCACAGCAATTCCTGGGCGCTGGCAGCGCTTCCGCTGTTCATCTGGATGGGCGAGATTCTGTTCCGCTCGCGCCTGTCCGAGGACATGTTCACCGGCCTGTCGCCTTGGATGAACCGGCTGCCGGGGCAGTTGCTGCATGTGAACGTCTTTGCCTGCGGGATCTTTGCGGCTGTGTCCGGGTCGTCGGCGGCCACCGCGGCCACGATCGGCAAGCTGTCGATCCCGGAACTCTCGCGCCGCGGCTATCCCGAGAAGATGATCATCGGCACGCTGGCCGGCTCGGCCACGCTGGGCCTGCTGATCCCGCCGTCGATCATCCTGATCGTCTATGGCGTGGCGACCGAGCAATCCATCGCCCGCCTGTTCGTCGCAGGGGTTCTGCCGGGCCTGCTGTTGGTGGGGCTTTTCGTGGGCTATGTCGCAATCTGGGCGCTGATCAACCGCGCGAACCTGCCCACCGAGGACATCCGCGCGAGTTTCGCGGAAAAACTGCGTCGCTCGCGCCGACTGGTGCCGGTGATCCTGCTGATCGTCGGTGTGATCGGCTCGATCTATGCCGGGATCGCCTCGCCCACCGATGCGGCCGCCGTGGGCGTGGTGCTGGCGCTGCTGCTGTCCTGGCGCGAGGGCACGTTGACCCGGGCCAGTTTCGTCGATGGGCTGATGGGGGCCACCGTGACCTCGTGCATGATCGCCTTCATTCTCGCAGGGGCCTCGTTCCTGACCGTGGCGATGGGCTTCACCGGCATTCCGCGTGTTCTGGCGGAATGGATCGGGTCGCTGGGCCTGTCCACCTTCACGCTGCTGGCGGCGCTGACCGTGTTCTTCGTGATCATGGGATGCTTTCTGGACGGGATCTCGGTCGTGGTGCTGACGGCTTCGGTCATCATGCCGATGGTGATGCAGGCGGGGATCGACCCGCTGTGGTTCGGCATCTTCCTGGTGATCGTGGTCGAGATGTCGCAGATCACCCCGCCGGTCGGCTTCAACCTGTTCGTGCTGCAATCGCTGACCGGGCGCGACATCCTGCGGGTGGCGCATGCGGCGCTGCCGTTCTTCTTCCTGATGATCGTGGCGCTGGTGATCATCGTGGCTTTTCCCGGCATCGTGACCTATCTGCCGAACCAGATGTGACGGGAGCGATGCAGGATTTTCCGATCATACGAACCGCCGGGGTGGACGGGCTGTTGATCAGCTTTGCCGCCGCACTCAGCGAACCGGCCAACCGGGCTGCGCTCGCCTTTCGCGCCGCGCTCGAGGCGGAGGGCTGGGCGGGGGTTGAGGAAACCTCGTCCTCACTGGTCTCGGCCTTCGTCCGGTTCGATCCGCTGCGCCTGACGCATGACGCGTTGCACCGGCAGGTGCAGGCGCTGCTGGACCAGCGCGACTGGTACGCGGCCGACCTGCCCGGCGGGCGCAGGTTCTGGCGGGTGCCCACCGTCTTTGGCACGGATCTGGCACCGCAGTTGGGGCAGGCGGCGCAGGCGGCGGGCCTGTCCGAGGCCGAGGCGATCCGGTCGCTGTCCCAGGCGCGGGTGCGTGTGCAGACCATCGGCTTTGCCCCCGGTCAGCCTTATCTGGGTGAATTGCCGCCCGCCTGGGACATTCCAAGGCAAAAGGAATTGACCCCGCGCGTACCCGAAGGTGCGCTGGTGGTGGCGCTGCGGCAGCTTGTGCTGTTCTCGGTCACCACGCCGACCGGATGGCAGCATGTGGGCCAGACCGCCATCCGTCTGTTCCAGCCCGATATGCAAGAACCTTTCCTGCTGCGCCCCGGGGATGAGGTGCAGTTCACCCCCACCGACCCGGAAACGCTGGCGCGGATGCGCAGCGATCCGCGCGGCGGCGCCAGTTGCGAGCCGTTGGCATGAGCGCGCATCTGACCATATTGCGCGCGGGGGCCGGCCTGACGGTGCAGGACATGGGGCGACCCGGTTATCTGGACATGGGCCTGTCGCGCGGTGGTGCGGTGGACCGGCTTGCATTGGCCGAAGGCGCAGCGCTGCTGGGACAGGCCGACAGTCTTGCCGCCCTGGAAATGGCCGGTATGGGCGGCGAATTCCAGGCCGATCAGGATCTGCGCATCGCCCTGACTGGCGCGCGGATGCGGGCGCAGATCGACGGCGCGACCGCAGTCTGGAACGCCTCGCACCTCCTGCCTGCGGGCGCCCGGCTCAGCATTGGGCCGGCCGTAGCCGGCAGCTATGGATACCTCAGCATCGGCGGCGGGGTGCAGGGCGACCCGGTTCTTGGCGCCCGTTCGGCGCATCTGACGGCTGGGATCGGAGCCGTGCTGAAGGCGGGGGACCGGCTGGCGATCGGCCTGGACGCGGGCGGTGCAACCGGCATGACCTTTGACCCCGAGGACCGGTTCTCGGGCGGGGAAATCCGCATCGTGGCCAGTTTCCAGACCGACCTGTTCGCCGGCGACGTTCTGGAGCGGCTGCAAACCACTACGTTCCGCCGGGACGCGCGCGCCAACCGCATGGGCGTGCGGCTGGAAAGCGACGGACCAGGCTTTCATGTCTCGGGCGGGCGCAGCGTGCTGTCGGAAACCATCGTGCCGGGTGACATCCAGGTCACCGGCGACGGCACGCCCTTCGTGCTGTTGGCCGAGTGCCAGACCACCGGCGGTTATCCCCGCATCGGCACCGTTCTGCCCTGCGACCTGCCCAAGGTGGCGCAGGCCCCGGTCGGGGCCGACCTGCGGTTCCGTTTCGTGTCGCTGGACGAAGCGGTGACTGCCGAGCGCGCCGCGGCGCAAGCCCGCGCCGCGCTACCCCGGGCGCTACGCCCGCTGATCCGCGATCCGCGCAGCATGTCCGACCTGCTATCCTATCAACTGATCAGCGGCGCCATCGCCCGCGAAGAGGACGTTTTGTAGAAAAGGAGCCTGTGCCATGGCACATCAAGTCGATCTGAACGCCGATATGGGCGAAAGCTTTGGCCCCTGGAAAATGGGCGATGACGCGGCGCTGCTGAAGATCGTGACGTCGGCCAACGTGGCCTGCGGGTTTCATGCGGGCGACTGGGACGTGATGGCCACGACGATGGCGCAGGCGGTCGAAAACGGCGTGAGCATCGGCGCGCATCCCGGCTTTGCCGATCTGCACGGCTTTGGGCGTCAGCGGATGCACTATCCCCTGCCGTCGCTGCAGAACCTGATCCGCTATCAGGTCGGCGCGGCGCAGGCGATGGCACGGGCGGCCGGCGGGCAGGTGCGTCATCTGAAATTGCACGGCGCGCTGGCCAACATGGCGTCCGAGGATCAGGCGATGGCACGGGCCTGCTACGAGGCGGCGCTATCGGTGGCACCGGATCTGATCATCATGGTTCTGGCCGGAACCGCCCAGCAACGCGCCGCGCGAGACCTGGGCTGTCCGGTGGCCTGCGAGATCTTTGCCGATCGCGCCTACAACGATGACGCCACGCTGGTCGACCGCAGCCTGCCCGGCGCGGTGATCCACGACCCTGACCGGGCCGCCGCGCGCATGGTCGAGATGGTCAAGGCCGGGGCGATCATCACTGAGAGCGGCAAGCATATCCCGACTCGCATCGACACGATCTGCCTGCACGGAGACACGCCGACGGCGGTGTCGATTGCGGCAGGTGTCCGCCGTGCCCTCCAGAAGAGCGGGGTGGAGCTCAAGCAGTTCGCCGGTGGCCCTGCCTAGGCTTCTCGATTGACGCGGCTGTTCAATGCGTCCCGCGTTCGATGACGCTGGGGTCCAAAAAGATACTCTCTTCCGGACGTCCGGGATCGACGAGCCTACGCTCCAGCAGCGCAATGATCGCGTCAACGGCGGCGTCGATGGGGTTCCGGACTGTCGTCAGGCGGAATGTCGGCCATTTCGCCATGGCGATGTCGTCGAAGCCAACAATCGCCAAATCGCCGGGTACGTTCAGAGACAGATCGCGTGCGGCCGAAAGCGCCCCAATCGCCGTGGCGTCATTGGCGCAGACAAGCGCATCCAGAGAGGCGCGGGACAGCAGGCTGCGCGCGGCGCCGTATCCGCTGTCGACCGAGTAATCAGTCGGGTGTTCGGCCACGAGGTCAAGCCCTGCCCGATCCAGCGCCTGGAGGACCCCGGCGCGACGCCGCGAAGACGAGTAGAACTCCTCGGGTCCGCTGAGAAACCCAAACCGGCGCCGCCCCCTGCTGATCAGCAAGTCGGTGATCATGGTCATGCCATCGGCATTGCGGCAACAGACATTGTCGACACGGGGCCCTTGAACGGGACGGCCTGACGAGATCATCGGGATGCCGAACCGCGCACATCTGTCCACGATTTCTTCGGACATGCTGCCGCCGCGCAGAATCAATGCGTCCAACGGATAGCGCAGCAGCTCTCGCAGCGCCTGATCCGTGTTGGCTCCGGTTCGGTCGATCAGAATGGGCCATTTCTTCAACCCGCTCAGGGCCTGGGCCAGTTCACCAACAAAGGCCGAGTCGTATGGGCTGCGCATGTTGCCGACGAAGACGGCGACCAAATTCGATTGCCCGGCTTTGAGGCCAGCGGCCAGGGCGTTCGGCTGATACCCGGTATCGGCTGCGATCTTGAGGATCCGTCGGCGCTTCTCGGAATCGACATAGGCACCGGGCGTGAAAGCGCGCGAAACAGCTGAACGCGAGACGCCCGCAAGGTCCGCAACGGTCTGGGCCGTTGCGCGCCGCGGGCGTTTTGCGTCCTTGTTTCTCTCGCTACACATGCGTTTCGCGTTCCGCCTGTTCAGAGGGTTTCAACATTCTTGCAATGAATCGAATCTTTCATCAAACTGTCACGGTTGGAAGCTAGTGAACACGTGTGCACATTTTGCGAAAGGTGTCAGCCTTTTTCTGGATGTGAAATATGTCATCGGGGAAAATACCCCATAGTTTCCAGGGCTTTGGCCCGCCCGTAGGGGCGCAACATGAATCGGAGGAACTACATGATAAACGTCAAAACAGGTGCTGCTGCTGCCGCGTTCGCGATGATGGCGAATACGGTCTCGGCCGAAGTCGAGATTACGTGGTGGCACGCCATGGGAGGAGCCCTGGGTGACACCGTCAACCAGATTGCCGAGGATTTCAACGCGTCCCAGGACGACTACAAGATCACGCCGGTTTTCAAGGGCACATATGAAGAGACCCTGACCGCCGGCATCGCCGCATTCCGTGCGGGTGAACAGCCCAACGTCCTGCAGGTATTCGACGCCGGCGCCGCCACCGTGATTGGCGCCAAGGGCGCGACCGTTCCGGTTCAGGACCTGCTGGAGCAGAACGGCGTTGCGTTCGACATCGAGGACTATATCTCGGGCGTTCGCTACTTCTATGCCGACAGCGACGGCAAGATGATCGGGATGCCGTTCAACTCGTCCTCGCCCATCATGTATTACAACGTCGATGCGCTGGAAAAAGCGGGTGTGACGCCGCCGAAAACCTGGGAAGAGTTCCAGACCGTGACGGCGCCCGCGCTTAAAGAGGCTGGCTATATCGGCTTGTCGCAGTCGCATCTGCCCTGGATCTTCACCGAGAACTTCCATTCGCGCCACGACCTGCCGTTTGCCACCAACGACAACGGCTATGAAGGCGCTGACGGCACCAAGATTCTTGTCAACAACGACGCGATCAAGGCACACTTCAGCGCCGTCAAAGACTGGAAGGACAACGGGTTCTTCGAATGGTACGGCACCGGCTGGAGCGACAACCAGACCCCGTTCGAAGAAGGCAAGGTTGCCATCTGGCTGGGCTCGTCCGGTTCGTTCGGCGGCCTGTCCAAGAAGGACCTGCCGTTCGAGTTTTCGGCCACCTTCCTGCCCTATTGGGAAGCTGTGACCAAGGAACCCAAGCAGACCTTCATCGGTGGCGCGGCCCTGTTCGCGATGGCCGGCAAGAGCGACGAGGAAAACAAGGCCACTGCGGCATTCTTCGAGTTCCTGACCAAGCCCGAAACCCAGTACATGTGGCACCGCGAGACCGGCTATGTTCCGATCACCACCGCCGCCTATGAAATGGCGAAGGGCGATGGTCACTATGACCGTGCTCCGGCCGCCGAAGTCGGCATCAAGCAGCTGTCGCTGCCTGCTGGTGAAAACACCAAGGGCTATCGCATGGGCTTCTACGTCCAGATTCGCGACGTGATGAACCGCGAATATGGCCGCATCCTGACGGGTGAAACCTCGGTCGAGGACGCCTTCAAGGCAATCGAGGACGAAGCCAACGGTCTGCTCGAGCGTTTCGCAAAGACCCAGAGCTGATCCCACTCGCCAAGAAACGGGCGGTCGCAGAAGTGCGACCGTCCTCCCTTTTTCGGAGTTTTCATGAAACGCGCTGGTTTTTCCACTCGCTGGCTGCCGGTTCTTCTGCTGTTGCCGCAGCTGTTGATCATCGCGGTCTTTTTCTACTGGCCTGCCGCTCACGCGGTGCAGTCTTCGTTCTTCCTGCAGGATCCGTTCGGGTTTGGGTCGACCTTCGTCGGGCTGGACAACTACAGCGACCTTGCCGGGAATTCCGAGTATCTCAGCATTGCCTGGTTCACGGTGATCTTCACCGTTTTGGTCACGTTCTTTTCGCTGTCGATCGCGTTGTTGCTGGCCGTGAAGGCCGACAATGTGCTGCGCGGCGCCAAGACCTATCGCACGCTGCTGATGTGGGTTTACGCCGTGGCGCCGCCGGTGGCGGGTTTCATCGGCCTGATCCTGTTCAACCAGAGCTGGGGGCCATTGACCGAACTGGCGCGCTCGATCGGGTGGGATTTCAAACTGGGCGTGAATTTCAATGACACCGCCACCGCGATGGTTATCGTTTCGGTCTGGAAACAGGTTCCGGTGAACTTCATCTTCTTTCTGTCTGGCCTGCAATCGATCCCGCGATCGGTGCGTGAGGCGGCTTTGATCGACAACCGCTCATCCACGGGTCGGTTCTGGGACGTGACTTTCCCCCTGCTGGCGCCGACCGGGTTTTTCCTGCTGATCATCAATATCACCTACGCATTGTTTGATACTTTCGGTGTGATCGACACGATGGTGAAGGGTGAGCCGGGCAACAACCCGATGACGTTGGTCTACAAGGTCTATGTGGACGGCTTCCGCGGCAACGACCTGGGTGGCAGCTCGGCGCAGTCGGTCGTTCTGATGGTTCTGGTTCTGGCCCTGACGGTGTTCCAGTTCCGGCTGGTCGAGCGCCGCATCCACTACACGTAAGGAGGGCAGACAATGACCGAAGCACATACCCCTGCGATGGCGTCCGCCACTTCACCCACCCAAACACGAAAGCGCGGCATCCGACTGTCCACGATCCTTGATCACACGATCCTGATCGTCGGATCGTTGTTCATGATGCTGCCGCTGCTGATGATCTTCCAGATGACGACCGTTCCGGATGTCGAGGTCATCAAGACCGGACCCAGCCTGACGATCGGGGACGAACTTGGCCCCAACTTCCAGAAGGCAATGTTCGAGGCCTCGGGCTTTTCCGGCCAGAACACGGGCATGAACATGCTCAAAAACTCGTTCATCCTGGGCATCGGTTTTGCCCTCGGCAAGATCATCATCGGCATGATGGCGGCCTATGCGATCGTCTATTTCCGGCTGCGCTTCGCCACGCTGGCTTTCTGGGTGATCTTCACCACGTTGTTGCTGCCGCTGGAGGTGCGCATTCTGCCCTCGTACGAAGTGGTGCAGAAGCTGGGGATGCTGAACACCTATCAGGGCCTCATCATCCCGCTGATCGCCTCGGCCACCGCCACGTTCTTCTTCAGGCAGTTCTTCCGCTCGGTTCCAGAAGAGTTGGTCGAGGCCGCGCGGATCGACGGCGCCGGCCCGGTGAAATTCTTCATCGACATCCTGGTGCCGCTGTCGCGTACGATGATTGCGGCGATGTTCATCATCATGTTCGTGTTCGGGTGGAACCAGTATTTGTGGCCCACGATGATCACCACCGAAGAGGACATGTTCACCCTGGTGCGCGGGATCAAGCAGATCACGCAGGTGCTGGAGGGCAACCGCATTCCCGAATACGGCCGGGCCAACCTGCTGGCGATAATCGCCATCATCCCCCCGGTCATGGTCGTCATCTTTTTCCAAAGCTGGTTCGTCAAGGGCCTGACGGAATCCGACAAGTAAGGCAGAATCAATGGCTCAGGTATCCCTGAAGAACATCCGAAAAATCTATCCCAACGGCGCCGAGGCGCTGACCCCGTCCAGTTTCGACATCGGTGATGGCGAATTCGTGGTTCTTGTCGGCCCGTCGGGCTGCGGCAAGTCCACTCTGCTGCGCATGGTGGCCGGCCTGGAAGAAATCACCGAAGGCGAACTGACGATCAATGGCCGCGTCATGAATGACGTTGACCCGGCCGATCGCGACATCGCCATGGTGTTCCAGAACTATGCGCTGTACCCGCATATGACCGTGCGCAAGAACATCGCCTATGGTCTGAAAAATCGAAAGACGCCCAAGGACGAAATCGAGCGCAAGGTGGCCGAAGCCGCTTCGATGCTGAACCTGAACGAGTTTCTGGATCGCAAGCCCTCGCAGCTGTCGGGCGGTCAGCGCCAGCGGGTCGCCATGGGGCGGGCCATCGTCCGCGACCCGGCGCTATTCCTGTTCGACGAGCCGCTGTCGAACCTCGATGCCAAGCTGCGCAACCAGATGCGGATCGAGATCAAGGCGCTGCAGCGGCGTCTGGGGGTGACCTCGATCTACGTCACCCATGACCAGGTCGAGGCGATGACCATGGCCGACCGCATCATCGTGATGAACGCGGGCCGGATCGAACAGATCGGCACCCCGGCCGAGATCTATCACCGCCCGGCCTCGACCTTCGTGGCCAGCTTCATGGGCGCTCCGCCGATGAACCTGATCGGCGCACGTCTGGAGGGCGGCCGCGTGATGATCAACGGCGACACGGTGCTTGCCACGGCCGAAGGGTCTGGCGCGGTGACTGTAGGTGTGCGACCCGAAGATGTACTGATCGGGGCGGAGGGCTCGATCGCCTTTCACGTCGACATCATCGAAGAGCTTGGCGCGCACCGCCTGTTGCACGGGCGTCTGGCAGATCAGGAGTTCACGATCCACGTGGGCAAGGATGTCGAAGCCGCGCCCGGAGAAACGCGGATCTCACTCAAGCCCGACGCGATCAGCCTGTTCCACCCGGAAACCGGAAAAGCCCTGTGATCACGAACATCGTGTCGTCTTTGCCGCCGGTCTCGGATGATGTCCGAGACCGCATATTGGCGGCGCCGCGAACGGCCGAGGCGCACCGCGCCCTGATGGCGCAGACACCGGCGATGAACGCGGTGCAACTGGGCGGAAACGCAACCCGGGACGTTCTGGGTGCACGTTTCTCGGCTGCGGCTTGGAATGTGGAACGCTGCCTGTTCCCCGAAGAAAGCGCAGCCCACCTGGCGGCTGTGACCCCGGACATCGTTCTGCTGTCCGAGGTGGACCACGGTATGTCCCGCACCGGTCAACGTCACACGACGGCAGAAATGGCCGACAAGCTGGGTATGGCCTACGCCTTTGGAGTTGAGTTCCACGAACTGGATCTGGGCGGTCCGACCGAGCGGGCCTTTTGCAAGGATGATTTCAACACCCTCGGGTGGCACGGGAACGCGATTCTGTCCTCGGTTCCGTTCAAACGCGTGGCTATGATCCGTCTTGACGACCATGGCCACTGGTTTGCGGCCGAGTCCGGGGCGTCGGATCCGCAACAACCGCGGCTGGGTGGCCGAATGGCGATTGCAGCAGAAGTCGCGACCGAGAACGGGCCTGTATGCGTGGTCTCCACCCATCTGGAAAGCAATGCTGCGGCGGCGCATCGCCATATGCAGTTTCAGCTTCTGCTGGATGCGCTCGATGAGTTTGCGCCCGGGGTGCCGGTGCTGATCGGTGGCGATCTGAATACCGGCAACCACCTGCCACCGGATTTCGACTGGCGCCGGGAAACCCTGTTTGCTTTGGCGGAGCAGCGCGGCTTTTCCTGGGAGTTCACGACCGAAGGCCACACCACCCGGCCCAGCCTGATCACGCCGCACCCGGACCGGGTGATGAAGCTGGACTGGTTCGCCGGCAAGGGGCTGATCTGCCGCGACCGGGGTCTGCTTTCGTCGCTGACCGCTGACGCCAAGCCGCTCTCGGATCATGACTGTGTCTGGTGCACGGTTGAGGTGCCTGACGCCGGGTGACTCCGGCCTGTCCGCGATATTTGGTCACGTGGCCCAACGTCCCGATGAATTTCGGGGCGTTTTTTCGCGGTTCGACTGTGGAAAACGGTTTGGAAACCCCATAAGAACGAGGCCACCTATTCAACAGGCGGAAAACCAGTCCAGTGTTTGACCTCCCCGCGCAGCGCGCGCATCTTGCCGAGAAATTCGATCTGACTCCGTCGCCCGAGCTGGCCGCCAGCCTGAGCGACATCTACGACCGCATGTCGCGTGTCGTCACGCCAGCGGATTGGGCGATCTACGCGCCCTATGTCAAGGCGATCAACGAACTGAAAGCCGAACGCAACGCGGTGATCCTGGGCCACAATTACATGACGCCCGAGATCTATCACGGCATTTCCGATTTCGTCGGCGACAGCTTGCAACTGGCCATCAAGGCGACCGAGGTCGAGGCCGACGTGATCGTGCAATGCGGCGTACATTTTATGGCCGAGACCTCGAAGATCCTCAGCCCGGAAAAGACGGTTCTGATGCCAGACATGGAGGCCGGCTGTTCGCTGGCCGAGTCGATCACTGCCGAAGGCATCGCCGAGATGCGCCGCCGCTATCCCGGCGCGCCGGTCGTGTCCTATGTGAACACCACGGCCGAGGTGAAGGCGGCATCCGACATCTGCTGCACCTCGTCCAACGCGGCGCAGATCGTGGCGGCGATGGACAGCGACACGGTCATCATGACCCCCGACCAGTACCTGGCGCAGAATGTGGCGCGCGACGTGCCGCAGAAGAACGTGGTCTGGTGGGAAGGCTCGTGCATCGTGCACGAACAGTATACGGCGCAGGACCTGCGCGAGTTCCGCGAATGGAACCCGGGCACCCGCCTGATCGCGCATCCTGAATGCCCGCCCGACGTGGTGGCCGAGGCCGATTTCTCGGGGTCTACCAGCGGCATCATCAAATACGTCACCGACGAACAGCCCGAAAAGGCGATGCTGATCACCGAGTGTTCGATGGCGTCGAACATCGCCGACGCGCTGCCGCAGGTCGATTTCGTCGGCCCCTGCAACATGTGCCCCTACATGAAGAAGATCACGCTGGAAAAGGTGCTGTATGCGCTGGACACCATGACCGGTCAGGTCGAGGTTGACCCCGACGTGGCGGAAAAAGCGCGCCTTTCGGTTCAGCGGATGATCGACCTGTCGCGCAAGCTGGGAATTTGATCGGGGCGATGCAGACGGTCTCGACCCCTCGGGTGGTCATCATCGGCGGCGGGCTGGCCGCGGTCTATACCGCGCTCAAGCTCGACCCGCACCCGGTGGTGATGATCTCGCCCGAGCCGCTGGGCTCGGGTGCCAGTTCGGCCTGGGCACAGGGCGGGGTGGCGGCCGCGATGGACCCGTCCGACAGCCCCGAAGCCCATGCCCGCGACACGATGCGCGCCGGTGCAGGGTCGGTCCTGCAGGAAGTGGCCGAGTTCGTCACCCGCGCGGCGCGGGATCACATTCTGGACCTTTCCGATCTGGGCACTGGGTTCGACCGGGACGCCGATGGCGGGTTCATCCAGTCGCAGGAGGCCGCCCATTCGGTGGCCCGCGTGGTGCGTGTCAAAGGCGACCAGGCCGGTGCCGAGATCATGCGCGCCCTGATCGCCGAGCTGCGGCGGCGTGCTTCGGTCCAGGTGATCGAAGGGGCGCTGGCGGTGGGGCTGGAAAGCGACGGGGCCAAGGTCTCGGGCGTATATCTGGCGCCGACCGATGCGCCGGGGGCCGAACCGGTGCTGCTGCGCGGGGCGGCGCATGTATTGGCCACGGGCGGGTCGGCGGGGCTCTATGCCCGCACCACCAACCCGGCACGGATCCGCGGGCAGGGGATCGGCATGGCCGCGCGGGCCGGAGCTCGGATCGCCGATGCCGAGTTCATTCAGTTTCACCCCACCGCGATCGACGTGGGCGAAGACCCGATGCCGCTGGCCACCGAGGCCCTGCGCGGCGAGGGCGCCGTACTGATCAACCGCCACGACGAACGGTTCATGCAAGGCATCCACCCCGATGCCGAGCTGGCCCCACGTGATGTCGTGGCGCGCGCCGTCTATCTGGAAACCAAGGCCGGCAACCGGCCCGCGCTGGATACGCGCGCAGCGATCGGCGCGGCGATCCGCAGTCAGTTTCCGGCGGTGACCGAGGCCTGCCTGCGCAACGGTGTCGACCCCGTGACCCAACCGATCCCGGTGGCGGCGGCGGCGCATTACCACATGGGCGGCGTGGCCACCGACCTGAACGGCCGCAGTTCGCTGGCCGGGCTCTGGGCCTGTGGCGAAGCGGCCTCGACCGGGTTGCACGGGGCGAACCGGCTGGCCTCGAACGGTCTGCTTGAGGCGCTGGTCTTTGCCCGCGCCTGCGCCCGTGACATTGCGGGCACCCTGACGGTGGCCGACGCGCCCGAGGTGCGGCTGCGCCTGCCATCGGGCGGCACCGAGCCCGACCCCCAAGCCGTAGCCGAACTGCGCCAAGTCATGACCGATGGCGTGGGCGTGGTCCGCGACGCCGACGGGCTGCGCCGCGCCTTGGGCCGGATCGCCGAGTTGGAGTCGCTGCACGGGCAGTCGCACCTGTTCCGCAACATGACCGCAACCGCCACGCTGATCGCGGCAGCAGCGCTGATGCGCACCGAAAGCCGCGGCGCGCACTATCGGTCGGATTGTCCGGATACGGCCGAAAGGCCGGGGCGGCGGTCTGATCTGACATTGGACGAGGCCGTGGCGCTGCGGTCGAAAATCTTCAAGGAAACCGCAACATGCATCATGCCACTGTCCCCGACCTGATCCTCGAACCGATGGTCCGCGCCGCGCTGACCGAGGATCTGGGCACGTGTGGCGACATCACCACCCGCACCGTGATCCCGGCGGGCGTGACCTATGCCGCGCGGCTGAACGCGCGCGAGGATGCGGTTGTGTCGGGCATGCAGGTGGCGGCCCTGGCGTTCCGGCTTGTGGATCCGACGCTGAAGATCACGCCGCTTGTGGCCGACGGGGACCGTTGCACCAAGGGCCAGACCCTCATGGAGATCACCGGCAGCGCGGCCTCGATCCTGTCTGGCGAACGCGTGGCGCTGAACTTTGCCGGTCGTCTGACCGGGGTGGCGACCCTGACCGCCAGGCTGGTGGCGCAGACCGCCGGGACCAGGGCGCGCATCACCTGCACCCGCAAGACCACGCCGGGCCTGCGGATCGTCGAGAAACTGGCCGTGTTGCATGGCGGCGGGTTCAACCACCGCCATTCGCTGTCCGACGCGATCCTGATCAAGGACAACCACATCGCCGCCGCCGGCGGCGTGCGAGCGGTGCTGGGGGCGGTCAAGGCGCGTGCTTCGCACATGATGAAGGTTGAGATCGAAGTGGACCGACTGGACCAGCTGGCCGAGGTTCTGGAAACCGGCGGCGCCGATGTGGTGCTGCTGGACAACATGACACCGGACATGCTGGCCGAGGCCGTGGCGATGGTGGGCGGACATCTGGTGACCGAGGCGTCAGGCAATGTCACCGTGGCCACGGTGGCCGAGATCGCGGCCACCGGGGTCGACTACATCTCGTCCGGGGCGCTGACCCATTCCTATCGGACAGTCGATCTGGGTCTGGATTTCTGATCACGGATCAGGACGGTTTCGGCCATTCGATTGGATCCAGCCGGAAGTATTTGGACAGCTGTCCGTAGAACTCGGGCGCGGTATCCCTAAGGGCCTCGGGACGTTCAAAGAACAGCTCGACAGTGACGGCAAAGAACTCCTCGTGTCCGGTGGCGCCATAGGGGTCGATCACCGTGCGCCGGCCCGTCTCGACCGCGTGCAGATGCGCGTCATACGCGGCCAGAAAAACACGCTCCCACTCGGCATAGCTTTGACCCTTGGCCAGTACGGGCACACCGTTGGTGCCTCCGGACAGATCATCCAACTGATGCGCGAATTCATGAAACACGACGTTGTGTCCGTCATGATCGTTTGCCGCGCCCTGCCGGCTGTGCGCCCAGGACAGGATCACCGGCCCCCGATCCCAGCTTTCGCCGGTACGGATGATCTCTTGTTCGGTCACGACATAGCCACTGTGCCGCTGTTGGCGGGACTTGAAGGCGTTTGGGTAGATCAGGACCGTCGTCAGATTGTCGTACCATTGGTCCGAGTTGACGACCAGAAGGCAGGCCTGTGCGGCAATCGACAGACGCATATCGTCCGTGACCTCCAGACCGTCGCAGCCGATGAAATCGACCTGATTCAGGAACAGGTTGATCTTGCCTTCCAAAGTGGCACGCAGCTTGGCAGGCAGCCGCTCGAGGATCGGTACCATCGCATGGATGGTCCGCCGCTCGTCATCGCTCAGCGGTGTTTGCAGCAGCGCGGCCCTGGCCCTGGACTTCGACCAGAAATACCAGGCCACCAGACCGGCGATTGTCGCAACAAGGGTCAGAAAAAGCACCATGTGGCGACGGTATCTCTATTGCCCCACCTCGGAAAGCGGATTCACTCGGTCGAGGGCTGCGTGAAGTGTGCCAGCCAAGGCCGTTCGACATCCATGCCCTGATACAGTGCATGCAGCAGCAGATGTGCCGTCACCGGATCAGGGGCAAGGGGGCGTCGGTCCAGTCGCCCCTCCTTGACCGCCGTATCGGCGTCGAAGATCACCGCATCCTCTTTGATGGTGGTCACCACACGAAGCTGGGCAAGCGTTTCGGGGTCAACCGCGGTCGGGTCATCCGAAAGGATCACGAAATCGGCCAGTTTGCCCACCTCGATCGATCCCTTCTGGTCTTCCTCGAAATGCTGCCATGCCGGCCAGATCGTCATCGCCTTGAGCGCCGTCATCACATCGACCCGTTGATGCGGGCCCAGGATGTCGCCAGATCGGGTGCGCCGGGTGACCGTCGCGGCCAGAACCCGCATGCTGTCGGGAAACGCCACGGGCGCGTCGTGATGCGTACCGAACATCATGCCGCGTTCTGTCACCCAGCCGGTGGGCGAGATGTTGTCGGCATTGACCGGCCCGACCGTGTGGTCGCGGTGCCAATCGCCCCAGTAGAAGGTGTGCATCGGAAACAGCGAGGGGAACACGCCCAATCGTTTGAGGCTGGCCACCTGATCCTCGCGCAGGAACTGACCGTGCACCAGAACCGGCCGGTTGCCCGGATCGCCATAGGTCAGCTGCGCCTCGTCGATGGCAGCGATCAGCATGTCCGTGGCCCCCTCGCCATTGGAATGGGTCAGGATTTGATGGCCGTTCTCGAAACACCAGTTCACCGCATCCTGCAACTGTTCGCGCGTGATGGCGGCGTATCCGGCATAGCCGGGCGGGTAATCCCCGACCGGATCGTAGTAGGGCCGATCCCGCAACGCGGTAAACCCTTGCGGCGAACCGTCGATTGTCAGCTTGCACCCGCCGACTCGCACCCCGTCGGCATAGGTGCGCGAGGCGTCCGACTCGATGAAGTCGCGCGATTCCAGAACGTCGGGAAAGGCCACGACGTCGATGGGAAGGTCGCCGTCCGCGGCCACCCGGCGCAGGGCTTGAACCGCCGCGCCCGAGGTGCGCCCCTCTTGCGCGGTGGTGTAGCCAAAGCGCGCCCACATCCGGCTGCCGGCGCGCGCGAAAGTCTGCAGCCCGTCTTCGCCGACACTGCCAAGCAGGGGCACCAAGGCGCCGAAAAATGCGTATTCCTCCAACACGCCGTTCGGCTCGCCGGCCTCGTCCTTTCGGATCACACCTCCGGGCGGGTTCTCGGTTTCTGCGGTGATCCCGGCCAGTTCAAGTGCCTTGGAATTGCCCACCCCCAGATGGCCCGATTGGTGGATGATCATGATCGGAACGTCGCGCGATACCGCGTCCAGTTCGGAACGGGTAGGGTGGCGCAGTTCGGCCAGTTGTGCGTTGTCATAGCCAAAGCCGATGATCATCCCCATCGCTTTGACCGTGTCACCATTGGCCTCGGTCCACGCGGACAACGCCGCCTGCAGGCTGGCAATGTCGGTGACCTTGCCATCCGGTGGGGCCAGCAGGTTCGCCGACAAGGCTTGCAAACCGCCCATGACCACGTGGCCGTGGCTGTCGACAAAACCGGGCAGCATTGCGCGCCCGTCCAGATCAAAGATCGTCGTGTCGTCGCCCTGGTGGCTGCGCATCTCGGCCAGTTCACCTACCGCGATGATCCGCCCATCCTTGACCGCGACCGCCTGTACCGTGGGCCTGGCGTCATCGATCGTCAGTATCGGACCGCCGGTATAGATCGTGTCCGCGATCTGTTGGGCCAAAGCCATGTTGCCGAGGGTCAGACCGGCAGCAACGCTCACGGCAGACAGGGACAAAAGACGCATTCCGAACCTCCAGCAGCATATGGCAATGCGCTGGAGTCTAGCACGAAGTTGGCGTCCGGCCCGTGCAATGTTGAATTGCTGATCCGACGTCGGCGTTTACTTGAGCGCGCGCGCCAGGAATTGCCGTGTGGCGTCCTGCTGCGGGTGGTCGAACAGCTGCTCGGGCGGGCCTTCCTCGACGATGCGGCCGTTCTGCAGGAAACACACCTTGTCGGCGGCCAGCCGGGCAAAGCCCATCTCGTGGGTGGCCATCACCATCGTCATGCCCTGCTGTTTGAGCATCAGCAGCACGTCCAGAACCTCGCCCACCAATTGCGGGTCCAGAGCCGAGGTGATCTCGTCGAACAGCATAACCTCGGGCTGCATGGCCAATGCCCGCACGATGGCGACGCGCTGCTGCTGTCCGCCCGACAGTTGGTCGGGATAGTTGTGCATCCGGTCGGCCAGCCCGAAGCGTTCGAACATCTCTTCGATCTGGGGCAGCAGCTCGGCCCGCGTGCGGCCGCGCACGCGGCGCGGCGCCAGCATCACGTTGTCCAGCGCCGTCATGTGCGGGAACAGGTTGAAGCTCTGGAACACGATGCCGATGCGCGCGCGCACCGATTGCGGATCCAGACCCGGCGCCGAAATGTCGACCCCGTCCAGCAGAATCTCGCCATCCTCGATCGGTTCGAGCAGGTTGATACAGCGCAGAACGGTGGATTTGCCCGCCCCCGAAGCGCCGATCAGGCAGACCATCTGCCCCTCGTCAACGGTCAGGTCGATGCCGTCGCAGACGGTGCGGTCGCCAAAGCGTTTGACGACGTTGCGCAGGTTCAGTTTCGACATCAACGCCGCTCCCTCATCTGCTTGGCCATAAGGTGGTCGGCATAGCGCGTCGCCGGGATGGTGACGATCAGGAAGATGATCGCCGCGCCCACGTAAGGCGTGAAATTGGCCAGCAGCGACTTGAACACGCCAGCCTGGCGGAAGATCTCGACCGGGCCGATGAAGCTGAGAAGCGACACGTCCTTTTGCAGCGCAATCAGCATGTTCATCTGCGAGGGCACCACGTTGCGGACGGCCTGCGGCAGCACCACGTCGCGCATAACCTGGCCTTCGGTCAGGCCCAGCGACAGGGCGGCGGCGCGCTGGCTGTGATGCACGCTATCGATGCCCGAGCGGAAAATCTCGGCCACATAGGCCGAGTAGGTCAGGATCAGCGCCAGCGACCCCCAGATATAGGGCGAGTTCCACGGCCGGGTCAGGCCCAACCCGGGAATGCCGAAGCCGATCAGATAGACGGTCAGGATCACCGGCACGCCACGGAAGATGTCGGTGAAGGCCGCGCCGAAGACGCGCAACGGGAACAGCGCGGGTGATTTGGTGTCGCGGGCCAGCGCGATCAGCAGCCCCAGCACAGCGATCGCCGGTGCCGACCAGGCAAAGATCATCACGTTGATCTTGAAGGCCTCGAGCAGCTTCGGGAAGGTCTTGACCAGAACCTCGCCGTTGAAAAAGCTCTGCTGGACCTTGGCCCAGCCCGGCGCCAGCGGTACCAGCACGATCAGCGCCACGACGACCAAAACGGTGCTGGTCGCGGCGATCCGGATCGACCGCCGCCGCTGCTGCGCCTCAAAAAGTTCGCGGCGGGTCGGGCCCGCCGTTCTGTTTCGTGTCATATCACTTGATCAGCGGAACGCCCGTCGTGTCCTGCAGCCATTTGGCCTCGATCTCGGCCAGCTTGCCGCTTTCGGTCAGCGCGGCGATGGCCGCATCCACGCAGGATTTCAGCGGATTGCCTTCCTCCATCAACATGCCGAACTGGTCGGGGTTGTCGCCTTGATCGGCAGGGAACTGGCCGATCACCTTCGACCCTTCGATCATCACCGCGCTCAGGAACAGGGCGGTAGGCAGGTCGAACAGCGCGGCGTCGATCTGGTTCGCGGTCATGGCCGCGTTCACATCGGCATTGTCGCCATAGAGCAGCGGGTCGGCATCCGGCTGGATCACGCTGGCCAGTTTCGGCACGGCGGTGGTCGACCCGACCGCGCCCCATTGCAGGCCCTTCAGCGCCTCGAGCGTGGGCGGGGTATCAACGGCGTTTGCGCTGACCAGAACCGCCATCGGTGCGGTGTAGTAGGGGGCCGAGAAATCAACGACCTGATCGCGTTCGGGCGTGATCGAGTATTGCTGGATGTTCACGTCGAAATTCTTTGCGCCGGGCTGGATCGCCTCGTCAAAGGACGACCGGACCCAGACCACGTCATCCGCGGCAAAGCCCATCTCCTCGGCCACGGCATAGGCGACGGCGGCTTCAAAGCCCTGGCCGGATTCGGGCGCGTCATCCATCACCCACGGGTAATAGGCCGGGTTTCCGGTGGCCACGGTGAACTTGCCCTCGGTCAGGGTCTTGCCCGCGGCGCAGTGCCCGTCCGCAAGGGCCGAAGTTGCGGTGAACGCAAGGGTTGCGGCCGCGATCGAAAGCATCTTGGACATGGATCTGGGTCTCCTGTTGGGAATGTCGGGCCCACGGTAGTGTTGCCCGCCGACCCTGTCCAGTTGGTCGCGGTCTATGCCAGACACTGCAAGAAGTTCAAGTCGTCACGCAGGCGGAATGTTGTGGTTCACCCGGAACAGGTTGCCGGGATCGTACCGCCCCTTGATGCGCGACAGCTGCGTGGCATTGGCCCCGTAGGCGCCGGACAGGTGATCGGCCTCGTCTGCTGGCATGAAATTGACATAGGCACTGCCGGTTGCATGCGGCGTCATGCGGTCATAGAGCGCGCGTGCCCAGGCGATGCAAGTGTCATCCTTGGCCGGATCTTCCCAACGGGCGTGCACGTTCATGATGAAATGGGCCGAGCGTTGGGGATAGGCTGTCGCCGCAGCCTCGACCCGGGCCATCGCACCGCCGACATGGGCAATGAACACCTCGCAGGACGGGTCCGGAAGGGTCGAGATACTGTCCAGAAGCCCTGCGATTGCATCCGTGGGCAGGGCATCAAAATCGTGACTTTTCCAATAGTTTCGCGCGCCGGGGGTCAGCAGGGGGTCAAAAGCGGCTTGCCAGTCGACGAAGGCGTGCGGCGAGATCACGTCCACGATCGGGTCCCCGAGGGCGCGCAGCGGCTCCATCGCGGCTTTGCCGTTTTCGATGGGCCCGGCATAGCAGGCGGCAAAGATCAGCACCTCGCGCCCGTGCCAGTCTTCGGGAAGGAAGGGCAGGGGAGGGGCCTTGCGCATCACCGTCCAGACCGTCAGCTCGTCAGGCGCAGTGTCAGCGATCCGCGCGTATTCGGGCAGCAGGGCGGGGCCCTGCTCGATCGGATGCACCACAAGGCCGGACAGCACCTGCGGCCCCAGCGGGTGCAGGCGGAACTCGAACGAGGTGACCACGCCGAAATTGCCGCCACCGCCGCGAATGGCCCAGAACAGGTCCGGGTGGCTGCTTTCCGATGAGGTCACGATCGAGCCATCGGCCAGCACCACCTCGGCCGAGATCAGGTTGTCGATGGTCATGCCGAACTTGCGCGTTGTCCAGCCAAAGCCGCCGCCCAGTGTCAGCCCGGCGGTCCCGGTGGTCGAGTTGATGCCCGTCGGAACCACCAACCCGTGCGCCTGCGTCTCTCGGTCCACGTCACCCAGAACCGCACCCGGCGCCACACGCGCGGTGCGCGCCTTCGGGTCGACATGCACCGATTTCATCCGCGACAGGTCCAGCATCACCGCATCATCGGCCACGGCATGTCCGGCGATTTGGTGCCCGCCCGAGCGGACGGACATGATCAGCCCCGCTTCGCGCACGAAATTCACGGCCTTTTGCACATCGCTGGCCCCGAGCGCCCGGATCACAAAGCCGGGTTTGCGGTCGACGATGCTGTTCCAGGTGGTGCGGGCACTATCGTATTCGGGGCTGCCGGGAAGAAAGACGGATCCACGCAGCGACGCGTCCAAAGCGTCCAGCGCGTCTTGGTCCACGGATTTGGTGCTGCCGTTCAGCGTTATCAGGTCAAACATGATCAGTCCTCCAGATCAGGTGGACAGGTTTCCTGCGGTGCTGCCTCGGGCAATGGGTTGCGCGCCCCATTCGAGCGAAGGGCGCGCAATGCAAATTTGGTCGTGTCAGGCGAAGATACCGGGATCGATCCGATCAACTGGCGTGATGACGTCAGCCGGAATGTTCAGACGCTTGGCCGCCTTGCGCAGGCTTTCCGCGTCCGGCGCCTCGTACAGGCAGTAGGTTTTTCGCTTGTCCGCGCTCAGGAACGAGAAAATCCACTCGATCCCTTCTTCGTCGTTGATTTCCTTGATCTTTACCTTGTCATCGTCGCCAAGCTCAAGCTGTTCGGCGAAGTTCCGTTCGATGATGTACCTTGGCATTATGCACCCCCCTGCGCATGTGCTCGGAGTCTAAGACGCGGATCCTTCAAGTTTTAACCTAAGGGAAACCATACCCAATTCCCGGGCAGTTGCCAACGCTTCGGCCTCAAGCGACAGGGCCGAGCGCAGATCCTGAGCGCGACCGCGACGGCGAAGAGCCCAAGCGCGCGCGGCTTTGCTGTGGGCGATCCACGGCGGTGCGGCCATCGCTGTGTCCACTTGGATCGCGGTTTCGAACAGTTCGTCGGCGGTGTCCCAATCACCCAACACGGCGGCCAGTGCTCCCAGCCGCCGGGCCGCGGATCCGGTGCAGACGGTTGTCGCGCCGGCCGTGATCGTCAGGTCCCGGTAGGGCAGCAGCTTGTCGATCAGCGTTTGGGCATGGTGTGTGTTCTCGACCGCGACGCAGATATCCGCTAGATAGGACAGGGTGGTCGAGTACATCGCGTCCTGAGGCAGGTCAAAACCGGTGTCCGCGATCTCATTGAGAATACGCTCGGCGGGCTCGCGAAACCCCAGTTCGGCGGCTATCAGGCCGAATCCGGGTTTCCAGCTGGTTTCGCCGGGACTGTCGGACATGAGCCGTTTGATCACAGGGGCCACTTCATGCAACCGGGCCTGCTCGCGCCGGATGGTGAACATCTGAACGCCGTAGACACCCTCGACATGGGCGCCGTGTGTCTGCCGCCCGATTTTGACGGCTTCGCTCGCATAGGTCTCGGCGCGTTCGAAATTGCCATCCAGGATGGCCACCATTGCACGGGCATGGATCTGGACCCAGTACAGCTGTCGGTGGTTGTCCTTGTCCGAAATCTCGGTCAGCAGTTTCAACGAGGTGTCGACCAACTGGCGGTCCGCCATCTCGGCACCGACAAACAGGCTGAGGGTACGGTCGCGACCCTGATCGATGTTTCCAAGCTTTTCCGCAACTTCGTGCATGGATTCGAGGTTCTTGCGCCAGTTCAGCCGATCTTCGCCCTGGCGCGCCACGAAAGGAGCGCCGAAGCGGGTCATCATGACGGCGAACCGGGATTTGTGATCCCCCAGCCGGGCGGCCAGTTCCATGCATTGCTGGCCATATTTGGTGCCCTCGGCAAAGTCGCCGATGAACATGTAGGCGCGGGCGATCTGGGCCATCAGACGACACCGCCGAACCTCATCTGTCGGCGGCAGGCTGTCCAATGCCTCGAGGCACAGGCTGATCGCCTGGCCGTGCCTTTGGCCGGCCATCATGCATGAATCGGCGAAGTGATGTGCCGCGTCGGCAGCAAGGTCCGTCCGGCCTGAGTGCCGGGCGGCGTCCGAAGCCTCCTTCAGTTTGGCGATGCCTTCCGGCAACCTGCCTGCGCTGTCGTAGCTGCGCCCAAGCAGAAGGTTCCCAACGATCGTCTGAGGACTTTTTTCGTCGCCCAGTTTTTGCGCGGCCTTCAGGGTTTCCGTCGCATTGGCCAGGGCTTCCTGGCTGGCCGACCGTGACAGGGCCATTTCTGTCGCCGCGCGCCACCGGTCATAGGCGGCAGCCCAGTCTTCGGCCTCGGTCAGGTGCCGGGCGGCCAACTCGGGGCGTCGTTCAATCTCGGCCGACCGCAACTGCATCAGCGCGTGGGCGACATTGGCGTGTTGGGCCTTGCGTGTGCTGCTGAGCATGGACTGATAGGCGGTGTCCCTGATCAACGCATGGCGGAATACATAGTGCCCTTTGTGGTGCCCGCTTTCAAAGACCAGACCAGCGCGACACAGCTCAGCCAAACAAGTGTCGAGCTCTGGCGGGGCTTCCGGCATCGACGCGGCAAGCAGAGCCGGTTCGAACTCGCGCCCGATAACCGACGCCGCAAGAGCCGTTTGTTTGGCGTCGGGCGATACGGCGTCCAACCGGGCCATCAACGCTCCGCTCAGGGACGAGGGCACATTCACACCGACCCCGCCGGTTTCGTGTATGGCGCGTGTCAGTTCCTCGACAAAAAGCGGCACGCCGTCGGTTTTTTCGACAATCAGGTCGACCAATTCCGGATCCGGATCGCGTCCCGAGATACGTTGCACCAGATGGGCGACCTGCTCGGCATCAAGTCGCCCCAGATGCAGGGTTTGGACATGGCTGTCCCCTTCGGTCTTCTGCATTTCCCAGCCGGGGCGATGCGTGATCACGATCAGAAGGGGAAGGTCGACGCACAACGCTTTGAAACGGTCCAGCAACGCGTGGGTCGAGGCGTCGATCCAATGGGCATCCTCGACAAACAGGATGACCGGACGTTGGACGGCCCGGGCCTTTACCGTGGTGATCAGCGCTTGGATCGTCAGGTCTCGCTGTTCCTGGGGCGACAGTTGCAGGACCTGCTGGGCCAAGGTGCTGCGCGGGGCGACCAAGGCGGCGAAGGCAGGAAGAACTAGGTCCAGATCCAGTCCTTGCCGCTGGGCCAGCATGTCGTGAACACTCTCCTGCACCCTGTCGTCGTCAAAATCCGGGTCGACGCCCGCATCCTGCGAAATCCGTTCGGCAACCGGGTGAAACGGGCTGCTGGTGAGATAGGGAGAGCAGTTCAGTCTGATGATGTCGGCCTGATGGACCACGCTTTCGTCCTGCAGAAACTCCTCGATCAGGCGCGACTTGCCGATTCCCGCTTCACCTGACAGCAGGACCACTTCGCCTTTGCCGTCCTGCGCGTGTTTCCAGGATTGCAGAAGGATGCCCTTTTCAAAACTGCGGCCGATCAGGAACCCGTGGGCACCATCCCCGCGAACCGCGTGAAACCGGCTTTCGGCGCTGCGTTCAGCCACGACCTGAACCAGGTCGTGCGCGGCATCGAAGCCTTTCAGGGGCACGCTGCCCAAGGATGAAACCTCGAACACGCCATCCAGTGACCCTGTCAGGTCTGTACGGGGCATGACGACGGCGTTTGCCGGGGCTTTTTCCTGCAACCTGGCGGCCAAGTTCAGCACCGGTCCGGTCATGGCGCCTTCTTCGAACGAGTTTTCACCGATTGCGTCACCGACAACCACGTCGCCGCTGGCGATGCCGATACGCACGGCAAGCGGGGTTCCGTCGGGCGTCGTCATCTGCCGGACCCTTCGCACGGCTTCGAGGCCAGCTTTGACGGCCCGAATGGCGTGATCCTCATAGGCGCGGGGCCACCCGAAAAAGACCAACAGCCCGTCGCCAAGGTATTTTGCGACATATCCTCCATACCGGCTGACGGCACCTGCAACGGAATCCTGGTATCGCTGCAACAGGATCCGCATGTCTTCGGGGTCGATCCGGTTGGTCAATTCGGTCGAGCCGACGAGATCGGCAAAAAAGACCGTCAGATGGCGCCGCTCGGCCGGAGCGCGCGACGGTTGCCCATCCGTGTCGGGCCGTATTTCGGCTGCGGCTGCTGCGATGTCAGATGTTGGCTGCTCGGGCGTTTGTTCATCAGACAGGACGCGGGCGGCAGCCAGAATAACCTTGCGGTGTCCGAGGCTGACTCCAAGCTCTCGGAGATCGTCATTGGTCAGCAGAGGCAATACACGTGCATCAACGTCATTTTCCGCAAAGGTCTCTGCGTATTGGCCCAGACCAAGATCGTTCAGCCATGTTTTGACCGTGAACCCCATTGACGGATCATGCGTGGTTGCAATTCGTCAATCAAGCGTGAGGAATAAACTTTACATAATCATGATTACGCGGCTCAGGGATCAGAACTCATTCCGCGGCCCACGTGATCCGGTCAGGCGCGGTCAGTCTTTGCCAAGCGTCATATTGCGACAGGAACACCTGCCCGTTCAATTCATCGAGGAAATGCGACTGCTTCAGGCGGTCCATGACCGGGCCTTTGACCTCACTCAGGTGCAGCCCGACACCCATGTCGCGCAGGCGGTGGTTGATCGCCTCAAGGCTTTCGAGCGCCGAGAAGTCGACCTCGTTCACCGCCGAGAACATCAGTACCACGTTGCGGATCTCGCAACCCTCGGTCACGCGCGACTGGATCAGATCCTCGAGGAAGCGGGCATTCACGAAATACAGGCTTTCATCCACCCGCAACGTGACCAGCGTGGGGTCGGTCTGGACCTTGTGGCGCAGGATGTTGCGGAAGTGTTGAGTGCCCGGCACCAGCCCCAGTTCGGCCACATGTGGACGTGAAGTCTTATAAAGATGCAGAAGGATCGAGATTGCCACGCCGCTGGCAACACCTGCTTCGACGCCGGCCATCAGGGTCAGGACGATTGTAGCGGCGACGGCGGTGAAATCGGCCCGTGAATAGCCCCAGGTCTTTTTGAGGATTGAAAAATCCACCAGGCTAAGCACCGCCACGATGATCGTCGCGGCCAGCGTCGCCTTGGGCAAGAAATAGACAAGCGGGGTCAGGAAGAGTGCGGCAACCGCCAGCCCAACGGCGGTGAAGGCACCGGCCGCCGGGGTCTCGGCGCCCGCGTCGAAGTTCACCACCGAGCGCGAGAATCCGCCGGTGACCGGAAAGCCCCCGGTGAAGGCGGCGCCCAGATTGGCCGCGCCCAGGCCGATCAGTTCCTGGTCGGGATCGACGCGCTGACGTTTCTTGGCCGCCAGCGTCTGCGCGACCGAGATGCTTTCGACGAAGCCGATGATCGAGATCAGGATGGCGGGCACCAGCAGCGCGCCGATCAGGTCCGAGGACAGCCCCGGCAGGGTCAGCGGAGGCAGGCTTTGGGGCACCTCGCCCACGATCTTGACGCCGCGCGCGTCCAGCCCGAAGGCCCAGACCGCCATCGTGGTTGCCACTACCGCCACCACAGGCCCGGCCTTGGTCAGCACATCGGCCAAAAGCGGCGGTACGCCCATGCGCCGCAGCGCGGGTTTGAGGTTCTTGCGCACCCAGAACAGGAAAGCCGTGGCCAGTGCGCCGATCAACACCGTAATCCCGCTGGTCTGGTCCAGATGCGCCAAGATAGAGCCCAGCATCTCGGGCAGGGTATGGCCATGCGCGCTGACCCCCAAGATGTGTTTCAACTGGCTGGTGGCGATCAGAATGCCCGAGGCGGTGATGAAACCCGCGATCACCGGATGAGACAGGAAGTTGGCCAGAAAGCCCAGCCGGAACACACCCAGCAACACCAGGAACCCGCCCGACAGAAAGGCCAGTGTCAGCGCCGCCACCGCATAGCCGGCGGTGCCCTGTTCAGCCACCTGCCCCACGGCGGATGCGGTCAGCAGCGACACCACCGCCACCGGACCCACCGCCAGCGCCCGGCTGGTGCCGAAGATCGCATAGAGGATGATCGGCACGATCGAGGCATAGATACCCGCCTCGGGCGGCAGCCCCGCCAGCAGCGCATAGGCCAGCGATTGTGGGATCAGCATGATCGTCACGATCACCGCGGCGATCAGGTCATTGGACAGCGCCGCCCGGTCATACCGGCGGCCCCAATCCAGAATTGGCAAGTATCGCAACAGGTTGTGCATCGGTTCCACGTTCAAGAGGGCACAGGGCGGGTGTTGGATGGCGCAGGGCAAGAAGCCCTAGCGACCTATTCGGCCGCCACGTTCAGCGGCTCGGGCTTGGCCATCCATTCCTTGCCCTTCAGCATCGCCGACCAATAGACCGGCGGCAGCAGCTTTTCCTTGAGGACCCAGGCCGCGCGGCTGGGTTTGGTGCCGTCGATCAGGAACTTAGGGAAGCTGGGCTTCAGGACACCGCCATAGCCGAACTCGGCCAGCACGATCTTGCCGCGTTCCACCGTCAGCGGGCACGAGCCGTAACCGTCATAGGCCGCCACCGGGCCGCGGCCCTCGATATCGGCCACGATGTTGTCGGCCACCACCGGCGCCTGCTTGCGGGCAGCGGCCGCGGTTTTCGCGTTCGGCGCGTTCATCACGTCGCCCAGCGACCAGATGTTGTCAAAGCTCTTGTGGCGCAGCGTGGACTGATCCACATCGACCCAACCCGCCGCATCTGCCAGCGGCGATACCCGGATGAAGTCCGGCGCCACCTGCGGCGGGCAGACATGCATTATGTCGAACTCGACCGTCACCTGCTCGGGCTGCTCGTCGTGCTTGGCGACCTTGAACGTGGCGGTTTTCGCCGCCCCGTCCACCGCCACCAGATTGTGGAAGAAGTTCAGCGTGGCGTCGTATTTCCTGACATACTCCATCAGCGCCGGGACATAGTCCTTGACCCCGAACAGCACCCCGCCCGCATTCATGAACTGGATGTCGATATCCTTCAGAACCCCGCGTCGGACCCACGCATCGCCCGACAGATACATCGCCTTTTGCGGCGCGCCCGCACATTTGATCGGCATCGGCGGCTGGGTGAACAGCGCCCGTCCCACCTTCAGCCCTTCGACCAACTGCCAGGTATAGGGCGCCAGGTCATAGCGATAGTTCGAGGTCACGCTGTTGCGGCCCAGCGTTTCCTCCAGCCCTTCGACCGCACCCCAGTCCAGCTTGAGCCCCGGAGTCACCACCAGACGGTCGTATTTGACCACTCGGCAACCATCCAGAATGACGGCGTTGTTCTGTGGCTCGAACGCGGCCACGGCGGCCTTGATCCATTTGACCCCGCGCGGGATCAGCGCGCCCATGGTCTTGGCCGTCTGTTCCGGCGTGAACACGCCGCCGCCCACCAGGGTCCAGCCGGGTTGATAATAGTGCACGTCGGACGGGTCGATGATGGCAATCGACAGGTCGGATTTACGCGCATGCAGGCTGGCGGCGGTGGCGATGCCCCCTGCCCCGCCGCCCACGATCACCACGTCAAAGGACGCGTCGCCGGTGTCGGTGGGCGTCTTGCCGCCATTGGCGATGCGGCGGGCCACGCCGCTCATGTCATATCCGGCAGCCTTGGTTGAGGTCAGGATGTCAGGCAAGGCTCGGCCCTGCGCGGCCTCGTGCAGCGACCAAAGCGTGGCCGAGCGCGTGCCCGTCCGGCAATAGGCCAGGATCGGACCTGGCAGTTCGGTCAGGGCTTGACCGAAGGCCTGCGCGTCCTCATCCCGAACCAGGCCAGTCTGGACGGGAACGTACCGGGCTTCGATGCCAAGCTTTTCTGCAGCGGCCTCGATTTCCTCGAATGTCGGTTGGTCGGACCCTTCACCGTCGGGGCGATTGCAGATGATGGCGCGGAAGCCCGCGGCCTTGATCGCCGGGATATCGGCAAGCGTTACCTGTGGCGACACCGAGAGTGCGCCCGAAATCTTTCGGATTTCCATTGTTGTCTCCTGCGGTCAGATCTTGTTGACCGGAACCTTGAGCATCTGGTTGCCGTCCTTGTCGGTCGGGATGTCACCCGCCCGGATATTGACCTGGATCGACGGGATGATCAGGGTCGGCATCGCCAGCGTCGCGTCACGCTCGGTGCGCATCTTGATGAACTCGTCCCGCGACTTGCCGCCGCCCACATGAATGTTGTGCGCCTTTTCCTCGGCCACCGTGGTTTCCCAGCGGATGTCGCGACCGTTGGGACCGTAATCGTGGCACATGAACAGGCGGGTTTTGTCCGGCAGGCTCAGCACCTTCTGGATCGAGTCGTAAAGGGTTCCTGCATCTCCGCCCGGAAAGTCGGCTCGGGCCGAACCGCCATCGGGCATGAACAGCGTGTCACCCACAAAGGCCGCATCGCCCATCACATGCACCATGCAGGCTGGTGTATGGCCCGGTGTGTGCATGGTGAAGGCGGTCATGTTGCCGATGTTGTAGGTCATGCCGTCGGTGAACAGTGCATCAAACTGACTTCCGTCGCGCTGGAACTCGGTGCCCTCGTTGAAGATCTTGCCGAAGACTTCCTGCACGATCTTGATGTTCTCGCCGATGCCGATCTTGCCGCCCAGCTTCTGCTGGATGTAGGGCGCCGCCGACAGGTGGTCGGCATGGGCGTGGGTCTCGATGATCCACTCCAGTTTCAGGCCCTGTTTTTCGATCTCGGCGATCAGCAGGTCGGCATGTTCGAAGGTGATCCGTCCAGCGGCATAGTCGATGTCCATCACGCTGTCGATGATCGCGCAGGCGTTGGATGTCGGGTCCGAAACGATGTAGCTGATCGTCGCCGTGGCCTCGTCGTAGAAGCCCTGAACCTTGGGTTTGACGCTCAGATCCACCGGATATGCGGAAATTGGTGTCGCGATTGCGTCAGCCATTTTCTGGTTGTGGGTGTCGATTGCCTTTTGGTCGGTCATAATCGTGCCTCCTCTCTGACGCTCAGGCCTTGGCCGAACGTGTAATCAATGGTTGCCCTTGCAGAATGCGCGCCAGGGCCAGCCCGGCGGCGACCGCGCCCAGAAACAGCAGAACCTCCCACCGTCCGGTGCCCAGGGCCGGAATTGCCGCGCCCGGGCAGAATCCTGCGATGCCCCAGCCCACGCCAAACAAGGCTGAGCCGCCGACAAGCTTCATGTCGATGTGCTTTGCGCCCGGAATCTGGAACCGGTCCGCAAAAAGCGGCGCGGCGCGTCGCCATATCAGGCGATAGCCGATGAATGTCACCACCAGCGCACCGCCCATAACGAAGGCGAGGCTGGGGTCCCAGGTTCCGGCCAGATCGAAGAAGTTCAACACCTTGGCCGGGTTCATCATGCCCGAGATCGCGATGCCTGTGCCGAAGACAAGGCCGGTCAGGAACGTATGGAACAGTTTCATTGCCTCACCCTCCGAATACGTGGCGGATCACGAAAACCGTGATGGCGGCAGTTACCATGAAGGTCGGAACGGCAACCAGGGACCGGGTCGACAACCGCGACAGGCCGCATACGCCGTGACCCGAGGTGCACCCCGAGCCGAGGCTGGCGCCCAGACCGACGATGACGCCGCCGACCACGATCATCAGCGGGCTGATCGGTACCTCGATAGCCGGCATGGAGCCGGTCAGCACGTAGATCAGACCCGGCGCAACGATCATTCCGGCAACAAGCGCCAGCCGCCAGGAAAACTCGGACCCGCTGTCAGGAAAGACCAGACCGGACATGATCCCGGTGGCACCCATGATGCGGCCGAGGCCCAACATCAACAACACTGCGCCCAAGCCTATCAGCAGGCCGCCGCCAAAGGATGCAAAAGGCGTGAATACGGTTTCCATATTATCTGGTCCTGCAGGTTTTGATGCCCAAAAGCGTGTACACCGGGCAGAATTTCATGGTCGCGGTCAACAGCATGATGATGCCAATGATCACAGCGCCATATTTGAACAGTGGTGCGGCGAACAGGGCCAGCCCGCTGAAGACTGCAAGGTACAGCAGGACCAACCCAAGAGCCGCGCGCAGCGTGCGGTCGATCGTTCCGACGTTGTTGGTCATATCGCCCTCCACATTCAGGTTTCTGAATGGCATATATGACGCCAGGAGCGTCTCTTCAGTGACAATGTCACGAATGCCGAAAAGATTCCCGAAAAATCAGGTGCTGTGGGCCAAAGCCTGCAAAGCCGTTGTGTCGGTGAGCGTAATCTTGCCCCGGGATTGCGAAACCAACTCGCGTTTCTGGAAGTCGTGCAGCACCCGCGAGACAACCTCACGCGCGGTTCCCAGTTCGCTGGCCAGTTGTTGGTGTGTCGCTTGCACCTCGTTCGCGGAATCGGCCAATGCAAGCAGACGTTCCGCCAGCCGGACATCGATCCGGCCGAAGGCGACGTCATCGACCACGCGCAGAAGGTCGATCAATCGGCGGGAATAGGCCTGGAACACGAAATCGCGAAACGCGTCCTCTTCCGCGGCAAGGCGGTCGAAGGCAGGCTTGGGCAGGACGATCGCGGTGACATCTGTTTCAGCAATGCCTTCGGCGTTATAGGCCTCTTCGGCCAGCATGCATGCCGTGGTCAGCACGCAGCTTTCGCCGGCTTCGACCCGATACAAGACGATTTCGCGCCCCGTATCCGAGCTTTGTGAAACGCGGATCCGGCCTTCGTACAGAAACATGAGGCTGTCCGGCACATTGTCGGGCCCGAACACCTGGGCCCCGTTCGGGAACTTCACGATCCGCGCGGCCGCGCGCAACCGGGCGCGTACCGCATCGGGCAGGTGGCTGGTTCCGTGGAACCGCTGGGTCCAGTCAGTGATTGTCATGTGGCTGCTTGCATGGGTGGCCCAAAGCCCTCGTAGATCATTACGGTTCTGCCGTCTTTCGCCCGGCCTAGACGATACGTTCGTAACAACGCGTCCTGTGCACCTGCCGCATGGCCTAGGACAGAACCGTGGTCGCGATCAAGGGAAAGCGCCCGAAGGTGCCTCGGGTCTATCCTGTCAGTCGCGACCCAGATCCTTGAGGATCGGACAATCCGGGCGGTCATCTCCGGCGCATTCCTGGATCAGGTGCGACAGTGTTTCGCGCATGGCTTTCAAACCTTCGATCTTGGCATCGATCTCTTCGAGGTTCTGTTTGGCGATCCGCTTGACGTCCGCGCTGGCGCGGTGCTTGTCCTCGTACAGCGCCAGAAGCGAGCGGCAGTCTTCGATGGTGAACCCCAGCGACCGCGCGCGCCCGATGAACGCCAGCTTGTGCAGTTCTTTCTCGTCGAAATGGCGGTATCCATTGGTCGAGCGTCTGGGTTTGATGAAACCGATATCCTCATAATACCGGATGGTCTTGGCCGGCAAACCCGAGCGTTCGGCGACGTCCCCGATGTTCATGGCGGCTCCTTTCCTATTCGGCGGGTGTGGGTGCGTGTGCAATGGTCTGCGGTTTGCGGTCGGATCCGCTCGGCGGCCGGGCCGCCTTGACCCAACGCAGCCGCAATGCGTTTGACAAGACGAACGTGCTGGACAGCGCCATGGCGCCAGCCGCCAAAACCGGGGACAGCAAGGGTCCGCCAAAGGGATAGAGAACTCCCGCGGCCACCGGGATCAGCAGCGTGTTGTAGCCAAAGGCCCAGAACAGGTTCTGCCGGATATTGCGCATGGTGCGCTGGCTGATGTCGAAGGCGTTGACCACGCCGATCAGATCGCCCGACATCAGCACCACGTCTGCGGCCTCGATCGCAACGTCGGTCCCGGTGCCGATGGCAATACCGACATCCGCGGCCGCCAGCGCCGGAGCATCGTTGATCCCATCGCCGACAAAGGCCAACTTGCCGCCGTTCACACGCAGGTTTTTCAGCGCAGCCACTTTGCCTTCGGGCAGGACTTCAGCGACGACTGTGTCGATCCCAAGCTGTGCGGCGATGGCGTCGGCCGTCGCCCTGTTGTCGCCAGTGATCATCGCCACTTTGAGCCCCAGCGCGTGCAAGGCTTCGATGGCCTCCGGTGTGCTGGGCTTGATCGGGTCGGCCACCGCGATTGCGGCGGCAGCGGTTCCGTCGATTGCGGCGTAGAGCGGTGTTCTGCCTTTGGCGGCCAGCGACGCGCCGTGATCTGACAGCGCACTGATGTCGATGCCTTCGCGCTCCATCAGACGATCGGCACCGATGAGGATGCTGTGCCCTTCGACAGCCGCTTGAACCCCATAGCCGGTGATCGACTTGAAATCCTCGGGCTTCGGCAGATTCAGGCCGCGTGTCTCGGCCGCGCGCACGATGGCGGTGGCGATCGGATGTTCCGAAGTGGCCTCGACGGCTGCGACCAGGCGCAGGACGGCGTCCTCATCCAGCCCTTGGGCAACCACAAGATCAGTCAGTTCCGGGCGGCCTTCCGTCAGGGTGCCGGTCTTGTCCACCGCTATAACAGTGGTTTCCTGCAACATCTGCAGCGCGTCGCCCTTGCGGAACAGAACGCCCATTTCCGCAGCGCGCCCCGTGCCCACCATGATCGATGTCGGCGTAGCCAGACCCATTGCGCAGGGGCAGGCAATGATAAGCACCGCGACCCCGGCAACCAGAGCCATGCTGAGTGCCGGGTCCGGTCCGAACAGCAACCAAACAAGGACTGTCACGACCGCCACCGCGATCACCGCGGGAACAAACCAAAGGGTGATACGGTCAACCAAGCCCTGAATGGGCAGCTTCGCGCCCTGAGCCTGTTCGACCATCTGAATGATCTGCGCCAGCATCGTATCCGCTCCGATCTTTTCGGCACGGACGGTCAACGCTCCGGTACCGTTCACGGTGCCGCCTACGACGGTTGCGTCAGAGGATTTCTCGACCGGAACGGGCTCACCCGTGATCATGCTTTCGTCAACATACGAACTGCCGCTCAGCACCGAGCCATCGACCGGGATTTTTTCGCCGGGCCGCACGTGAACCAGATCGCCCACTGCGATCTGATCAATAGGCAGTTCGACGATGCGGTTCTCCCGTTCGACCCGCGCGGTTTTGGCCTGCAGGCCGACCAGCTTGCGGATCGCCTCGCCGGTTCGGCCTTTGGCGCGTGCTTCAAGAAAGCGGCCCAGCAGGATCAGAACCACGATGACCGCGGCCGCCTCGTAATAGACATTGGCCGTGCCGGTCGGAAGGATTTCGGGCGCAAAGGTCGAGATCAGCGAGAACCAATAAGCCGCCGACGTGCCCAAAGCGACCAGCGAATTCATGTCTGGCGCACCCTTGGCAAGTGCTGGAAAGCCCTTGGTGTAGAATTGAAGACCGGGCCCGAACAGGACCAGTGTCGTCAAGACGAACTGAATGTAGTGGCTGGCTTGCAGACCGATGGTGCTTGCAATCAGATGATGCATGCCGGGAATGACATGCGCGCCCATTTCAAGGATGAAAACCGGCAAGGCCAAGAGCGCCGCAAACCCCGTTCGCAGTGCCAGTTTGCGGATTTCGTCAGCTTTGCGATCCTGCGCCGCTGCCTGAGCCGAGTTGCGCGGCGTCGCCGGGTACCCGGCCGCGTTGGCCAGTGCAGCAATCGCTTCGGGTGTCGTGGCGCCCGCTGCAAACTGGACGGTCGCGCTTTCCGAGGCGAGGTTGACCGACGCCGCCAGCACGCCCTGCCCGGCAAGCAAAGCCTTCTCGACCCGGCCGACGCATGAAGCACAGCTCATGCCCTGGATGTTGAGCGTGACGGCCTCGGTTACGGCTGGATAGCCCGCCGCCTCCATCGCCTGTGCGATGGATTTGACATCAGCCGGAGCATGGAAATCCACCTGGACGCTCTCATTCGCCAGGTTTACTGCAGCCAAGTCGACGCCCGGAACCGCGCTGAGCGCACGCTCAACCCGGGCCACGCAAGACGCGCAACTCATCCCCTGAACCTGAAATTTGGCATGTGAAATATTGGCCATGTCGTCACCACGATTATCCGGTCGACCCTGTACATAAGGGTTCCAGCAAGTGGAAGGTCAAGGCCCTCTGCGGAATATCCCTGCACACCAAGCAAACCATCCCGTCAGGGCAAGAGCAGTTTGCGGCTGTGCTCCGTCGGCAACAGGGCAACGATGGATGGCGACGGATCCTTGGTGAATTGAAGCGGGATCGCTTGGATGCGAGGGTATCACGCAAAGAGAATCACTTGGGAATCGGAAAGGTGCGGCATGACAACGAGGAAAGCATTGATTGGGCTGTGCGCGCTGTCCCTGATTGCCGCCTGTACCGAGACAGCGTCGATGTCCGGCGACAAAGCCCCCGGTGATCTTGCCAAAGTGCCCGAAGGCGTGGTCGAGATCGCCGCGCCGGGGCAGGACCTGACCGCCGTTCGGATCATGCCCGAAGACGGTTGTTACTGGTATCGTTACGTGGGTCCGGTCGAAACGACATACCTACCGCTGAGAACCGCCGATGGCCGCCCGATCTGCGCCCGGGCGTGACGGATCAGCTGCTGGCAGTCGCAAATCTTTCGGGTGGGTATAGATGTGCCGTCGCACCCGGCTGCACCCGGTCATACAGGCCTATGATATGGGCCATGACCATGCGCACACAGCCTGAGCTTGCCCGCCCGCCGATAGAACGGGAATAGGGTGTTCCGTGGATCCGCAGATATGTGTCGCGATTGCCCTGAAACAGGTAGAAAGCGCGTGCGCCCAAGGGGTTGTTGGGTCCGCCGGGCATTCCGTCGGCAAACTGCGCATAGTCCTGCGGATCACGTTTGATCATGTCCGCGGTCGGGGTCCAACGCGGCCATTTGGCCTTGCGCCGGATCGTGTAGGTCCCGGGTTCGTAGAGATTGCCACGGGCGATCGCCACGCCGTATCGCATCGCGGTTCCGCCCTCTTCGATGAAATACAGGTAGCGCGCGACCGCATCCACGTGAATGTCACCGGGCACCAGCGACCGGTTGGTTTCGACCCGTTGCGGCAGAAACCGGGGATTCAGCCCCCAAGGGTTCGAGGTGGCCGGGTCATAGTTGGCCGGCGTCACCTGCCTGTCCCAAGCCGCCCATTGAGATGCGGTCGACGCTTCGGCCGATGTCGCGCCAAGAATCGGTTGCGAGAAAACAGCAAGCGAAGTCGCAACAAAATGTCTTCTGGTCAGCATGTCTGCACCTCCAGTCGCCTTGCCGTGGCAGCAAGAAAAAAGATCGGACTAAACGATTCCCTGAAACAGACCCCGAGTCCATTCACTTGTTCGTTGGACGCAAAACCTTGTCGCAACTGGTGTTTTGAGGTCGTGCACAAACGGTTGCCGAAAGCCGCGTATCTGGATCAGACGAATTTTTGAACCGCCCCGGGTGGGTTGTCATAAAACTGTTACGAAAGCGTTACATAAGCTTCGCACGCCCGGACTACTGCACTCAACAAGGCCGCAGGGGGCGGCCAAAGCTGATTCTCAGGAGTGACCATGACCACCATCAAACTGACCGCTTCGGTTCTGGCAATCACCGCGATCGCCGCGTCCGCTGCCTCGGCGCGCGACGCCATCCGTATCGTCGGATCGTCGACCGTATTCCCGTACACCCAAGCCGTGGCCGAGCAGTTCGCCAACAACACGGGCGCTGCTTCGCCCATCGTCGAATCGACCGGTACCGGCGGCGGCATGAAAATCTTCTGCGAAGGCATCGGCGAAAACACTGCCGACATCACCGGCGCATCGCGTGCCATGAAGGCCTCGGAATACGAGCTGTGCCAAAAGAACGGCGTGACCGACATCTCTGAAGCTCTGATCGGTTTCGACGGCCTGTCGATCGCCATCTCGCGCAGCAATGAACAGGATTGGGACCTGTCGCTGGCCGACATCTACATGGCTCTCGGCGCCCAGGTGCCGGTTGATGGCGAGTGGAAGGACAACCCGTACAAGACCTGGAACGAAATCAACCCCGACCTGCCGGCCGTGGAAATCCTGGCTTATGGACCGCCGCCGACCTCGGGCACCCGCGACGCGTTCGTCGAGCTGGCCATGCATGAAGGCTGCAAAGAGCTGGACTTCGTCAAGAGCGGTGACTTCGACAAGAAATGGGTCAAGGAAAACTGCTCGCGCATGCGCACCGACGGACCCTTCGTCGAAGCGGGCGAGAATGACAACCTGATCGTTCAGCGCCTCGAGGCGGACCCGAACGCCGTAGGCATCTTCGGCTACTCGTTCCTGTACGAGAACCTGGACAAGCTGAAGCCGGTCACGATCGAAGGCGTCGAGCCGAATGCCGATACCATCGCCGACAAATCCTATCCGGTGTCCCGCCCGCTGTACTTCTATGTGAAGAACGCGCATCGCGGCGTGATCCCGAACCTGGACGAGTTCCTGGAAGAATACATGTCGGATGATGCTTTGGCATCCGACGGCTACCTGGCCGAACGTGGTCTGGTTGGCCTGTCCGACGAGCGCCGTGAAGAGCTGCAGGACGCAATCCTGGACGGCCAGAACATGGAACCCAAGTCGTAAGATTTGCAATTCATAGGGCTGTCCGGCCGCGAAACCGGGCAGCCCATTTTTGTGCCTGGGGGGCAGATGACTACTTTCGTGTTTGCGGCGCTGTTGGGCGTCAGTATCCTTGGATATTTGCTGAACAGACGGGCTGCGGCCGGTCTGCGCGCAGATGGGACGTCCCTGCACTCCCTGCCCGGCTATCACGGGTTGTTTTCTTTTCTGTCCACGCTGGTTCCAGTCTTTGTGCTGATCGTACTTTGGCTGATCCTGCAGGGGCCGGTGATCGACCATGTGGTCATGTCGGGCCTGCCTGCCGGCAGCCTTGACGGATTGGACACTGGCGGGCGTCAATTGGTGCTGGCCGAGATCAAGTCGATCTCGCGCGGTCAGATTTTCGGCGAGCCGGAACAGTGGAAGATGGACGCGGCCCAGCGGTATCTTGAACTGCATCAGATGTCGGGATGGGTTCTGCTGTCGATCGTTGTCATTCTGTCACTGGCCATCGTGGCATTTGCCCGGTCGCGTGTCGGCGTCGAATTCCGCGCCCGCCACAGTGTGGAACGCATCGTTTCCGGCCTGATGATCTTCTGTTCGACCGTCGCCATCTTTACGACCGTCGGCATCATTGCCGCGCTGCTGTTCGAATCCATCCGCTTTTTCGAGATGGTGCCGATCACCGAGTTCTTCTTCGGCCTGAACTGGGAACCGCAGATTCCTCTGCGCGAGGACCAGATTGCGGCCGAAGGTGCCTTTGGCTGGCTTCCGGTCATCCTCGGCACCATCGTCATCACCGTGGTCGCGCTGTTCCTCGCGGTTCCGGTGGGCCTGTTGTCGGCCATCTACCTGAACGAATTCGCACCCGACCGCCTGCGGGCGGTGGCCAAGCCGGTTCTGGAGATCTTGGCCGGCGTGCCGACCGTGGTCTATGGCTTTTTCGCGATCCTGGTCGTGGCCCCGGCCATGCGCAGTTTCGGAGCCTCGCTGGGCATTCCCGTGTCACCCAACACGGCGCTGGCCGCAGGCAGCGTGATGGGCATCATGCTGATCCCGTTCATCTCGTCCTTTACCGACGACGCCCTGTCAGCCGTGCCGAAATCTCTGCGCGACGGAGCGCTGGCACTGGGGGCGACACGGGCCGAGACGGTTCTGAACGTGCTGTTCCCCGCCGCCATTCCCGGCATCGTCGGTGGCATCCTGTTGGCCGTCAGCCGCGCGATCGGGGAAACCATGATCGTGGTGATGGCGGCGGGCCTGATCGCCTCGCTGACCATCAACCCGCTGGACAGCGTGACCACGGTGACCGTGCAGATCGTCACGCTTCTGATCGGCGACACCTCGTTCGACAACCCCAAGACGCTGGCGGCCTTTGCCTTGGGCATGATGCTGTTCGTTGTCACCCTGATCATCAACGTCTTCGCGCTGCGCATCGTGCGCAAGTACCGCGAAGCCTATGACTGAGGCCAAGAATCATGGCTGACCTGACCGCAGGACAAAACAATTCGCCCAAAGGCGGAGACACCGCCGACGCCGTGCGCGCCAGCTTGGCCCGCCGCAACCGCAAGCAGAAGATACTGCAGGGCCTTGGCCTGGGCGCCATCGGATTTGCATTTCTGATGCTGTTCATCCTGGTGGCCTCGCTTGTATCATCCGGATACCAGGCGTTCACCCAGACCAAGATCACGCTCGAGGTCTATGTCGACCCCGAGGAGATCGAGCCCGAAAAGCTGCCGCGGGGCGGTTTCAAGGACGTGCTGCAAGCCTCGCTGTCCGAGTTGCTGCCCGAGGTGGACACCAGCGATCGGGCTACCCGCAAGGCCCTGTCGGGCATTCTGTCCAACGGAGCGCAGTTTGATCTGCGCGACCGGGTGGTGGCTGACCCAGCGCTGATCGGGCAGACCATCACGATGACCGTGCCGGTATCTGACCCGTATGACCAGCTTAACAAGGGCACCATCGACCGCGACACGCCCGAGCAGAACCGCCGGTTGAACGATGCCGAGATCGCGTGGTTCGATCAGCTCAAGGCCGAAGGCGTGATCAGCAAGCCGCTGAACACCGGCCTGGTCACCAATGCCGACAGCCGGTTCCCCGAATTGGCGGGCCTGAAGGGCGCGCTGATCGGGTCGTTCTGGGCGCTGTTCGTGTGTTTCGTGATTTCCTTTCCGCTGGGCATCGGCGCGGCGATCTACCTTGAGGAATTCGCGCCCAAGAACAAGGTCAGTGACTTCATCGAGGTCAACATCAACAACCTGGCCGCGGTGCCGTCGGTCGTTTTCGGCCTGTTGGCGCTGGCGGTGTTCATCGGCTGGTTCGGGCTACCGCGCTCGGCCCCGTTCGTGGGTGGCATGACGCTGGCGCTGATGACCATGCCGACGATCATCATCGCCACCCGCGCGGCGCTGAAGGCCGTGCCGCCCTCGATCCGCGAGGCGGCCTTGGGCATCGGTGCGTCCAAGCACCAGGTGGTGTTCGGTCATGTGCTGCCGCTGGCGATGCCCGGCATCCTGACCGGTACGATCATCGGGCTGGCGCAGGCCTTGGGGGAAACTGCTCCGTTGCTGCTGATCGGGATGAACGCGTTCATCACCTCGGCCCCGGCTGGCCCGTTCGACAGTGCCACCGCCCTACCCACGCAGATCTTCATCTGGGCCGACAGCCCCGAGCGCGGCTTCGTCAGCCGGACCTCGGCCGCGATCCTGGTGCTGCTGGGGTTCCTGGTCACAATGAATGCAATCGCGATCTATCTTCGCAACAAATTCGAGCGCAGCTGGTAAGCGCAAAGGGGTCATCATGATGAACGACATGAGCAAGATCGAGCCGAGTGCCGCCGTCGACGCCATCAAGATTCAGGCGAAGGGCGTCCAGGTCTTTTATGGCGACAACCAGGCAATCAAGGACGTATCGGTAGACATTCTCGACAAAACGGTAACCGCTTTCATCGGCCCGTCCGGATGCGGCAAGTCCACGTTCCTGCGCTGCCTGAACCGGATGAACGACACGATTGACGTCTGCCGGGTCGAAGGTGACATCCGGATCGACAACGAAGACATCTACGACAAACGGATCGACCCGGTGCAGCTGCGTGCCAAGGTGGGTATGGTGTTCCAGAAGCCGAACCCGTTCCCCAAGTCGATCTACGACAACGTAGCCTATGGTCCCCGGATCCACGGACTGGCCAGAACAAAAGCCGATCTGGATGAGATCGTTGAGAAATCCCTGCGCCGTGGCGCCATCTGGGATGAGGTGAAGGATCGCCTGCACGAGCCCGGCACCGGCTTGTCCGGCGGTCAGCAGCAGCGCCTTTGCATTGCGCGCGCGGTTGCCACTGAACCCGAGGTCCTGTTGATGGACGAGCCGTGCTCGGCTTTGGATCCAATCGCAACCGCCCAGGTCGAGGAACTGATTGACGAGTTGAAGCTGAACTTCTCGGTGGTGATCGTCACGCACTCGATGCAGCAGGCGGCTCGGGTCAGCCAGAAAACGGCGTTCTTCCACCTCGGCAGCTTGGTGGAATACGGGGACACGGGGCACATCTTCACCAATCCCGAAGACCCGCGCACGGAATCCTACATCACCGGGAGAATCGGATGACCCAGGACGCCATGAAGGACAAGCACATCGTCCGATCTTTTGATCAGGAACTCGAGTCTGTTCAGGCGCATCTGATGCGCATGGGTGGGTTGGTCGAGAACTGCCTGTCGGACGCGATCCGGGCACTGTGCGACAAGGATGTCGAACTCGCCGCGCGCACCGTCAAGGCCGATCGCGCCATCGACGAGTTGGAAGAGATGGTCAAGAACGACAGCGCCAACATCATCGCGCGGCGCGCGCCTACGGCCATCGACCTGCGCGTGGTCCTGGCGACCTTCACCATCGCCAACCAGCTCGAGCGCAGTGGGGACCATGCAAAAAACATCGCCAAGCGTGCCGTGACCCTGGCGGACTCGGCGAGTTTGGACGAAGTCAAATCGGCCATAGCGCGTCAGGCCCAGCTGGTGCAGAGCATGATTGCGGATGCCCTGGATTGCTTCATCCAGCGGGACGCGGACAAGGCCCAGGCCATCCGTGAACGTGACGCTGATGTGGATGCGATGTACAATAACGTGTTTCGCGCTCTGCTGACCCATATGATGGAGAACCCGGGCAATATCACCCCGGGCATGCATCTGCATTTCGTGGCCAAAAACCTCGAGCGGATCGGTGATCATGCTACCGGGATCGCGGAGCAGACCATCTACCTTGTCAGTGGGCAGTTGCCTGATGATGACCGACCGCGCCTCGACAAGACACCGACGGAAACCACCGAGGTCCTGTGATGCCAACGCCATCGATCCTTGTCGTCGAAGATGAGCCCGCACAGCGCGAGATCATCTGCTACAACCTCGAGGCCGAAGGCTTTGACGTGCGCCAGGCCGAAACCGGTGACGAGGCGCTGCTGCAGATCAAGGAAGTGCCGCCCGATCTGATCCTGCTGGACTGGATGCTGCCCGGCGTTTCCGGGATCGAGATTTGCCGCCAGCTGAAGATGACCGCGGCGACCCGTGCCATTCCGGTGATCATGCTCTCGGCAAAATCCGAAGAGGTCGACAAGGTGCGCGGGCTGGAGACAGGTGCCGACGACTATGTCACCAAGCCCTATTCAGTGATCGAGCTGATGGCCCGAGTCAAATCCCAGTTCCGCCGGACCCGCCCCGCAGCCGTGGGCGAGCGGTTGGAATACGATGACATCGTCCTGGATGCCGAAACGCACCGCGTGACCCGCGCGGGCGAGGACATCAAGCTGGGTCCGACCGAGTTTCGGCTGCTGTCGACCTTCATGGAAAAGCCAGGCCGGGTCTGGAGTCGCGAACAATTGCTCGACCGGGTCTGGGGGCGCGACATCTATGTGGATACCCGGACCGTCGACGTGCATATCGGGCGTTTGCGTAAAGCTTTGACGGTGCGTGGGGGGGATGACCCGATCCGCACCGTGCGCGGGGCCGGTTACGCGCTCGGCTGAGCACCGGTCCCTGTCATTTCGCGCAGGTGGCACCCCAGCATCAGCAGCGCAGGCCAGAGCAGATAGGCCTCGATCTCGATATTTTCGCCGAAGGTCAGCAGCAGCAGGGTCATCAGCAGGCCCAGCGGCAAGCGTCCGCGCGCCGAGCGGACCGCGTCGGTGATCACCACGCCGAAATGCACGGCGAAGGGGACAATAAAAGCCACGAAGCCGGTGATGCCCTTGACGAACAGAAGCCCGTACCAAGTGTGGTGGCTTCCGATGGGCATGTACTCGACCAAATGCGCACCGGGCTGAACCGTTCCGTGACCAAATAGCACCGCGTCGGATTGCCAGCGCTCATAGGCGATGCGTTGAAGGGTTTCGCGCACGCGGGTGCTGTCGGCGCGGGCCGATTTGAAATTCTGCAGCGCCTGGTTGCCCAGATCGATCACGGCGGCCCCCCACGCCGCGGACGCCGTCGCCACGGCCGACACCAGAAACCATCCGATGCTGCGCGCCACCAGCGGCAAAAGGCGCGGCCCCAGCGTGCAGGCCACCAGCCCGACCAGCCCCATGCGGGATTTCGACGCCAGGATCATGAGAATACCCGCGCTCAGACCGACGGCCATCCATCCCCGGTGCCGTTCTTCGAGCGCGAACAGGACCATGCATACCCCCAGCAAGGCGGCAAATGGTGACCACGGCGCGAAGAACTGCCACCGGGGCGTCCAACTGGCCGGGTCGATTGTGTAGAGATAGACCGAGAAATACTCGGGGCCCGGCCCACCGACCGCCTTGAGCGGTGAGGTGAAGATCTGGCTGGGCAGGCCCAGATAAGGCGCAGCCAACAGCGGGGGCGCAAGGCACAAGGTCCACAGTCCCAGCTTGCACTGGCCCCGCACCAGAACCTCGCGCCGGATCGGCAGCACGGCCCCGGCCAGAATGAACAATGGAATAAGCGCCCAGCCCTTGGCCCAGCCGATCGAGGACTTGATGGTCTTGCCCAGCCCCAGCCCCCAATCCAGATGGCCGGCCCACAATGCAAACAGCATCAACAACATGCCGGCCATCCACAGCCAAGCCAGCGCCGGAACCGGCCCCGTGGCCCGCAGCTCCGGACGAATCGCCGGCCCCAGATACAAGGCCAGCGCCGCCAACCCCGCCAGGGACCATCCCAGTACCGGCCCGACGACATAGAGCGCGCCGATGGCATAGAACGGCCATGTCCAGACCAGCGCGCGCCAGACAAGCCGCTCGGCCGGGTTCTGCGGCGCGGCCTGGCTCATGCCTTGTTCTCGCCTGCGTCTTTCAACAGCCGCGAGATCAGCGGGTTGCGGACCCATGCCAGCGTCAGCCCGATCAGAAGCATCAACGTGGCGGCAATCCCTGCCGCGATCGACAGCTTCTTGTTGGGTGAAGACGGCCGTTCCGGCAGCGACGGATTTTCCAGCACCTGGATCAGCGGGTACGAGGCATAGACATCTGTCTTTTTTGATTCTGACCGGGCGATGGCCGAGGCAAAGACGGCTTCGGCCACGGCAAAATCCCTTTGAAGGTCTTCAAGTTCGGCCGCCACCGGCGCCAGCGCGGACAGGCGCGCAGTTTCGGCCGCGACCTGTGCGGCGAGGGTTATTACATGCTTCTCCTGCCCCGCGCGCAAGGCGTTTTCGCGGACAAGCTCGCTCAGCAACTGCGCACGCTCTCCCTCGGGGGCGCGGTCCAGACCCGAGAGCTGCTCGACCGACAGGCCGGTCACCTCGGCCGCGCGTTGGACGGCAACCTTCCGTGCGCCTTCATATTCGTCCCGCGCTGCGCGATAGACCGGATGGCGCGGCCCGTAATTGGCATCGGCCTGCGCCAGCTTGGCCGCGCCGGCCGAAACATCCTTGAGCAATGACATGTATTGCGCGTCGGCGTACAGCTTCAGCGTGACCGCGGCGGCATCCGGCGGCAGATCAAGCGCGACCTCAAGCGCCGCGACCCGCTCGGCCTGCCGGGCCAGCGTGCTTTCCTCGGCCCGCAGCGTTTGGCGCGCGCGGTCATTCGCGGCCACCTGCTCACGGTATTGGGCGGCCGAGAGCAGCCCACTCTGCCGCTGCAACTGCTCGATCGCAGCGCGGGTTTCACGAACCGAGCGCTGATAGTCGTCGATTGCGCCGCTGTTGCTGGCCTCGCGCGTGGCGATCTCGTCCGCGCGCAAGGCGTCAATCTCGGCAAAGAACGCAGCGACAAGGGCATCGCCGTGGCGTTGCGCGTCCCCCGGGCTGGCGGCCTCCATTTCGATATGGATCAGGCTGGTCTGGTCCACCAGACGGATGCGCGGCTTGCCGAACGAATCGCGCTCGGCCCCGACTGCGCGCGCCGCCGCATCCAGAATGCGATCGGCCGACAACAGCCGCTTGTAGGTTTCGGTGGGGCTGATCGACCCGTTTGCAAAGGCCGAATTGGCGTAGGACGAGGCCTGGCCGATATTGGCCAGATTGACCGAGGCCGACGCACCCGACCCCGGCAGGATCAACGAGGCGTGGGATGCGTATTTGACCGGCGCGGTTGCCAGATACCCGCTGATCGGGGCCCAGATGCAGCTGGATCCCAGAAGAAACAACGCAACGTATCGCGGCAGCCGTCCCGCATCGGTCAGCCGCCCGCCCTTGAGAACGCGGCGCCATCCCAGCGACCGGATGTCCGTGCGGCTGATGCGCGCCCAGTCCCAAGGGCGGTTTGGCGCAAGCGTTTGTTGGTTGTCGGAAATCTGGTTCGGCATATCAAATCCTCTCTTACAGGATTGATATACGGATGCGGCTTGGGCTGTCCGCTGCGCAAGGGGTTAGGCCGGGGCGGGTTGGGACAGGCCCCCTATCCGAAAGGATGGGCGCGGGTCAGAACAAGCCCGCCTCGCGCGCGGCCATCGCGGCTTGGGTGCGGTTGCTGACACCCACTTTGCGGTACAGCGTCTTCACATGCAGCTTGATCGTCGGCTCGGACAGGTCCAGATCGCGGGCGATCTCCTTGTTCGACTTGCCCTCGGTCAGACCTTTGAGGACCTGGCGCTCGCGCTCGGTCAGTTTCTTGGCCATCGGGTGCGCGTCGTTCGGCTGCTCGGCGCTCATGAAACCGACGGGCAGATATTGCTCGCCCATGGCCATGAAACGGATGGCGTTTACCAGAGACTTGGCCGGCAAAGTCTTGGGCACGAACCCGGCTGCCCCCAGCTCGAGTGCACGTTCAGCCAGATCGCGCGAGGCATCGCCGGTGAACAGCGCCACATGTCGCGCGCTATCCATGCCAATGCAGGTTTCCAACCCGCTCAGCCCGTTCATGCCGGGCATGTTCAGATCCAGCAGAACCAGATCAAACGGACCCTCGGATTCGATCTTTGCCTTTGCGGTCGCAAAATCCGGCGCGGTGGTGGGCTCGATCCCGCCTGCGGCCTCGATGAAGGCGACGAGCGTGTCCAGAACCAGTTCGTGATCGTCGGCGATAAGAACTTTCATCAATGAACTCCATGTGCCTCCACCCAGACCTGAAAAGGTTAATAAACCATTGATGATTGGCGGTGAAGCCTACCGAACGGACAGGCAGATACCCGATCGGATAGGAGCAGCTGGTCGGATGTCCACGCGGTGCCGCATCCGGGCCGTGTCAGTCAGCCGATTTCTCCGCGCGCTCTCCCGATGCTCGTCTGTTGCGGTGCCGGCACAACGGGCAGGTTCAGAGCAACAGTTCAGTTCATGTTCGGAGAGTTCCATGCACTTTCAAGCCGCTCACGCCCTTTTCGACGGCGCACACACCACGCTCGGCACCGCGCTGCCGATCACCGAAATCCTCGGGCAGCCGGTGGTGAATGCAGAATCCGGGCCGGTCATCACCACGCTTTTGGATGGTCACCGCCGGACCGTCTTTTTCCTGAACGCCCATTGCGCAAATGTCCGGGCAAAGAATGACCAATACCGAGCAGCTCTGACGCAAGCCGACCTCGTCCTGCCCGACGGGATCGGGGTCGAGCTTGCCGCCGTCATGCAGGGCGAACACCTGGCCGAGAACCTGAACGGAACCGACTTTGTCCCGCGCCTGGTCCGGCGCGCGGCCAAGCTGGGGCAGTCGGTCTATCTGCTGGGCGGAACGCCCGGCACCGCACAGGCCGCGGCAGCGCGCCTGCAAGACATGGCGCCCGGCCTGAGGATTGCCGGTTGCCGCGACGGGTTTGCTGGCATCGAACGGACGGACGAAGCCCTGGACGAGATCAACCAATCCGGCGCAGATATCCTGCTGGTGGCCATCGGCGTTCCGCTGCAAGAACTGTGGATTACGCGGCACCGCGCACGGCTGAACCCGAACCTGGTGCTGGGTGTCGGCGCGTTGTTCGACTTTCTGGCGGGCAACGTCCGGCGGGCGCCTGGGGTCGTTCGGCGGGTCCGGATGGAATGGGGGTGGCGGTTGGCGATGGAGCCACGCCGCATGGCCCGCCGCTATCTGATCGGAAATTTCGAATTTCTGGGACGGTGCGTCGCCCGGGCTCTTGGCGGGCTGACGCCCAGCCGCAGTCTTGACCTGACCGTTGCGCTGGCGGCCATGACGGTTCTGGCCCTTCCAATGCTGGCAATTGCCGCGCTTGTCCGGTTGGACAGCCGCGGCCCGGCCCTGTTCCGGCAGACGCGAGTGGGCAGGAACGGGGTTCCCTTCACCGTCTACAAGTTCCGCTCGATGACCACCGACGCCGAAGCACTACGGGCCAGCCTGCTGGCGCAGTCCGACCGCGCAGGCGTGTGCTTCAAGGCACGTCAAGATCCGCGTGTGACACGGGTGGGCAAGCTTCTGCGCCGCTTCTCGCTGGATGAGCTGCCGCAGATCCTCAACGTCCTCAAGGGCGACATGTCGATCGTCGGACCGCGCCCTGCCCTGCCTGAGGAGGTCGCCAAATACCCGCCGCGCGCGCTTGAACGCCTGGCCGTCCGCCCCGGGATCACCGGCCTGTGGCAGGTGTCGGGCCGGGCCGCCATCGACTTTGACCGGATGATCGATCTGGACACGGCCTATGTGCGGTCCCGCTCGGCCCTTCTGGATCTGATGCTGATTGCCATGACCGTGCGGGCCGTCGTGTCCGGCCGCGGCGCCTACTGAGAATACCCAAGGAGAATTGATATGACCAAGATTCGCAAAGCCGTCTTTCCCGTCGCTGGGCTGGGCACAAGGTTTCTGCCCGCGACCAAGACCGTGGCCAAGGAAATGCTGCCCCTGATCGACCGCCCGCTGATCCAATATGCCGTCGACGAGGCGCGCGCGGCCGGGATTGAAGAGTTCATCTTCATCACGTCACCCGAGAAAACCGCGCTCGAGGCCTATTTTGGGCGGAATACGGCGCTTGAACGCAAATTGAAGGATGGTGGCAAGACCGAGCTTTTGAACAACCTGCGCTGCGCCGATCTGGAGGATGGCAAATACTGCTTTGTCCGGCAGGACGCGCCCCGTGGATTGGGCCATGCCGTGTCGCTGGCGCGCGAGTGTGTGGGCAATGAGCCGTTTGCGGTGATCCTTCCCGATGACGTCATCAGCGCCCGACGCCCGGCCCTGTCACAGATGGTCCAAAGCTATTGTGACCAAAGCGGCCACATGGTTGCGACCCAATCCGTGCCGTCCGACAGGATCGGGTCCTACGGGGTGGTCGATATCGCCCTGCAGGCCGGGCCTGTGCAAAAGCTGCGCGGCCTGGTCGAAAAGCCCAGCCCCGAGCAGGCGCCGTCGAACTACGGCATCGTCGGGCGGTATATCCTGCAGCCGTCGATCTTTGATCGTCTGGCCGGCCAGGCACCGGGTGCGGGAAATGAAATCCAGCTGACCGACGCCATCGCTGCCGATATCGAAACAGCTGGCTGCTCGGGCTACGCCTTCGCGGGTGAACGCTTCGACTGCGGCTCGGTCGCCGGATATCTTGAGGCCACCGCGGTCTTTGCTCTGCAGCGGTCGGAGCTGCGCGAAGGGTTTGAGCGGATCGTGGCACAGCGCATGGGCCACCTGCGCCCGGCCGCTTAACGGCGGGCACCTATCCGTTCGGATAGGTGCTTATCCCGATTCCCGTCTGTTGCCCGGTCACGCTTTCTGATCTTGTGCAGTTGGACAGTAGGAGAATGACATGCGGATTTTACTTGCAGCCCTGGCAATGATTCTGACCCTGGGCCAGGCACAGGCCCAGGATCTGGCCGAACCCACCGGAGAGGTGGTTCTGACGATCACCGGCAACCTGACCCAGCCCGGAGCAGAGGATGGTGCGCGGTTCGACATGGACATGTTGAAATCCTTGCCCGCGCGGACTCTTGCGACCTCGACGATCTGGACCGAAGGTGAGAACACGTTTGTCGGCGTGCCTTTGTCTGTGGTGCTAAAGGCAGTCGGTGCAGATGGCAGCATGATCCGCGCCACGGCGATCAACGACTATGCGGTTGAAATCCCCGTGGACTCGGTCACCGAAAGCGACCCGATCGTAGCCTACGAGATGGACGGCGCCGAGATGTCGCGCCGGCAGAAAGGCCCGCTGTGGATCGTCTACCCCTATGACAGCGACCCGAAATACCAGACCGAGGTGACCTATTCGCGCAGCATCTGGCAACTCGATCGCCTCGAGGTCGTTAAATAGCTTGCAACCGGAATGAGTGCAGTAATGAGTAAAGCGCAGTGAACAATCGATGAGGCTCGGATTGGGCGATACCGATACGCAGGTTTTGCGCCGCCGATGGGTCTTCGGGCTCATCGGCTTCGGCGTTTTGTTGGGTCTGGTCGCGGTGGCGTGGTTGTCGGCGCAGGTGTTTACCGATTTCAACGACCGGCGAGCGGCGCCTTCGGACAATGTCCAATGGACGCTGTCGCAGGTCGAGGTCGACTATCTGTCCTACCTGAACGCTCTGGAAACCGCGTCGGCGGCGCAGGACGCGCAAAATGGCACGTTGGATCTGGTGCGCCGGCGGTTCGATCTGTTTTACAGCCGTGTCGATACGCTGGCCCAATCCCGTGTGTTCCAGCCGTTGCGCCAGGATGACCGGTTCCGCCTGCCGTTGGAGCGGGTGACCCGGCACCTGAACGCCGCAATCCCCTTGATCGACGCGCCGGATGCCGAGCTGTCCGAACAACTGGACGATCTGAAACGCGCGGCCCTTGAGATCGGTCCGCATGTCCGCACGTTGGCCGTTTCCGGCATCTCGTATTTTGCCACCGAGTCAGACCAGCAGCGCACCCAGACCGCGGCAAACCTGCTGCGATTGGCGATTCTGTCGGGGGCCTTGCTTCTGACCCTGGGCGCCGTCAGCGCCTATCTTCTGGTGGTCAACCGGCGCGCCACGCGCCGCGGCCGGGCCCTGCGGCAGGCGAATGAACGGATGAACACGATCCTCTCCACCTCGTTGGACGGGGTGATCGTGGTCGATGCCAAGGGCGACGTGATCGAGTTCAACCCAGCCGCCGAGGCAATATTCGGCTATGCGGCGGATCAGGCTCGGGGGCGCTCGATCGGTGACCTGATCGTGCCGCCGCATCTGCGTGAGGCACATCGCGCCGGCATGGTGCGCATGCAGTCTGGTGGAGAACGTCATGTCGTCGGCAAAGGCCGTGTCCAGTTGGAGGCGATGCGCGCGGATGGCGAGCAGTTCCCGGTCGAACTGGCGCTGCAGTCGGCCCGGGCGGGCGATCAGGAAATCGTCATCGGCTTTGTCCGCGACATCTCGCAGCAGGCGGCGGCGCAGCAGGAACTGATCCATGCCCGCGACCAGGCCCTTGCCGGCGAAAAGGCCAAGGCCGATTTCCTGACCGTGATGAGCCACGAGATCCGCACGCCGCTGAACGGGCTGCTGGGCAACCTCACGCTGTTGAAAAACACCCGCACGACCCGGGAACAGGCACGGTTTGTCGAGAACATGGAAATCTCGGGCCAGATCCTCCTGAGCCACGTCGACACCGTTCTGGACATCGCCCGGTTCGAGGCCGGGAAACTGTCGGTGGCGTTGCAGCCCTCGAACCTGAACGATATCCTGCAAGAGATTGTGGACGGTCAAAGCGGCAACGCTGCCTCGCGGGGGAATTCCATCTCTTGGCAATGGGTGGGCGATGCGCGCCCCTGCGTCGCCGCCGATGCTCAAAGATTGCGGCAGATTCTTCTGAACCTTGTGGGCAATGCCATCAAGTTCACCGAAAACGGTCGGATCTCGATCGAGGTCGAAGTAACCGAGCCTTGCCCCGCTGCAGGCGTCAACATCTTTGAATTCCGCATCATCGACACGGGCATCGGTATCAGCCCGGATGAGGTCGACGTCATCTTTGATGATTTTCACACCAGCGATCCAAGCATCGGTCGGGCCACCGGCGGTACCGGTCTGGGCCTGGGCATCGCACGTCGGTTTGCTGAGGCCATGGGCGGCGAGATCGGCGTTGAAAGCACGCCCGGCGCGGGCAGCGTGTTCTGGGTTCGTCTGCCGCTGCAGGACGCGGAATTGGACGCCAACGTAGACAGTGACCAGCCAAAGGTTCAGCACGCCCAGCCGTTGGACGTGCTGGTGGTTGAAGACAACGAGATCAACCGCGAAGTGATCTGCAACATGCTGAAACTGGACGGTCACCGGGTGACGGTTGCCGAGAACGGCCAACTCGGCGTGGACGCAGCGGCAGCGCATCGGTTCGACGTGATCCTGATGGATATCAGCATGCCGGTCATGGACGGCCCGACGGCCACGCGCCACATCCGCAGCGGGGGCGGGCCTTCGGCGGAGATACCGATCATTGCCGTTTCGGCCAACGTGCTGCCTGATGCGGTCGACGCGTTCCGCGCCGCCGGTATGACGGCCTTTGTCGGCAAGCCGATTGCCCTGGATGCCTTGCGCAAGGCCTTGTCGGTGGTCACCAACCCCGGAGCTTCGACCCGGTCCGAGGACGAAACGGATCATATCGGAGATCTGCGCGCCAGCCTCGGCGCCGACGTCTTTGACCGGTTGCTTGGCAAGTACCTGTCCGAAGGGGATGCCGTCGTCGCTCAGCTTGCCGGACTGGACGGGGTTGAAGCCGATCTGGACCAGGTCGCGCAGGAGTGTCACAGGCTAGCGGGAAGTGCGGCGACCTTTGGTGCGATGGGGTTCCGTGATGCGCTGATTGCGATCGAGATGGCCGCAAAGTCCGCAGACCATCAGCAGGTCGCCGACCTGTTGACCGGTCTGCCCGAGGTTTGGGAGCGGGCAAAGGCTGCCCTGCCCGCCCCCAGCGCGATCAAGGAATGAGCAGCGCGGCGGCCCCGACGATGCCCAGCGACCGGGCGATTTCGGTCACTCCGGTGACCTTGCTGTCGTAACAGGCCACGGCATCACCCGGCAGAACATAGGGATCGAAGTCGTCGCGATCTCCGCGCCGCAGCAGCTTTTCGATATTGCGCTCGATGACGACCGAGGACCCGGTTACGGGGTTGCGCGTGAACAGTACAGCACTGCGGTTGGCGTTCGTGGTTTTCGACCCGCCGACGCAGTTGCTGTCAACCACGGCCTGCAGGAAACGGGTGCCATAGGGCACTTCACGCACGTCGCGTCCGATGGCGGATTCTGCATTGCCCGCAGCGGGTTGGGTCAGGTTCGACATAAACAGTGTCACGCCAGGCGGGCTGATCGGGCTGGGGCGCATCAGCGCGTCCTGAAAGCACCCGCGGCTGTTGACCACGATCTGGTCGCCGGTCAACAGCATGATGTCGGTCGGGTCCGATCCTTCGAACACACCACGCAGATCCATGCGATAGATGCGCCCTTGACGGTGCAGCTCGACGGCTGACAGGTCGGCATCCGGCCGCACCCCGCCCGCGGCCCGCAGTGCCACCGACAGGTTGCGCCCCTCGGTCGAGGCCCCCAGCGCGCCCTGGCGCCGACGGTCCAGGGAATCGCCCGGAACACCGCCGATCTCGACCGAGTGCGGCTCGAACACCGCGCCGCGCACACCCACTGTCACCGAGGCGAAATCGCTGACCCGCACGGTCACGCGGGGTTCGGCGTCATAGAACTGGGCCGCAACCAGAACGCGGGCCACCTCTTGTTCGACCTGCTCGGTGGTGCGGCCCTGGGAGCGCACGGGCGGCAGGTAGGGTAGCTTGAGGTCTCCGTCACGCGAAACGACATAAGCGTCGCTCAGCAGGTCGTCCCCTTCGATGGTGATCTGGACCATGTCGTTGCGTGACAGTTTCTCGCCCAGCAAGGGGCTGAGTGCCGGTTGCGACCATTTCGCATAGGCATTCGCGCCCTGATCGCCGGCCTGCGGCATGCAGCTCTGGCCGTTCATCGCCGCGGCCTGCAGCAATTGCGTATCGCCCCGCCGACGTCCGGGTTCGCGATATTGCGCCTGATAGCTTTCGCCGCGCGATACGGCTTCGATGTTGCGCGGAGTCTGCATGCTGCTGCACCCCAGCAGGGTCGAGGCGCTGACGGCCGTAATAAGGAAGGTCTTGAAATTCATGGTCATTTTCATCTCCTGATCTGTCACAGAAGATAAACCGCGCCGCGCGCCCTGCGTCAGTCCGGCATCGGGATGGCGGTTTGTCCCATTCGGATAGGTCCCTCTCCGAACGGTCCCCTGCCCCGTCCGACCGCGTCCGGGACACAGGCCTTGGCCACCCGTACAACAGAACCAACAACTGTTTTTCGGGACTAAGGCGTCATGACGCACAGCTTTGCACAATCCGGTTTTCTGCGGCACCTGTTGGCCTACACCGCGTCCGAAGTGGCGGCCAAGGCCTCGCGCCTGGTCGTCGTGGTGGCTGTTGCCCGCACCCTCAGCCCCGAAGCGATCGGTCTGGCCGCAGCGGCTCTGGCGGCGGGCGACATCCTCAAGGCGCTGACCGAGAACGGGGTGAACCAGCGTATCATTCAGGCCCCGCCCGAGGAGTTGGCACAGCGGTGCAACACGGCGCACCGCATCTTCTGGGTCTGGTGCTCGGGGCTGTGCCTGCTGCAACTGGCGGTCGCGGCGGCGCTGTTCATCATGGGCCACACCATGCTGGCGATGCTGCTGGCGGTGCTGGCCGGGGAATACCTGTTCATGCCGGCGGGCCTGGTTCAGGCCGCACTGGCAATGCGCGAGGGCAAGCTGCAGCAGACCGCCGCGATCGCCGGCGGGCAAGTCGTGGGGGCCAACGCCCTGACGGCGCTGCTGGCGGTGGTCTGGGCTTCGCCCCTGGCGCTGGTCCTTCCGCGCCTGCTGACTGCACCTGTCTGGCTGGTGCTGATGCGCCGCCTGCGTCGGTGGTCGCCTGATCGTCAGGCCGGGTTTGCAGCCTTGAAACCTTTCGTGGTCTACGGCTGGGCCGTTCTGGGCGTCGAGCTGGTCAAGGTTCTGCGCCTGCAGGCAGACAAGCTGGTGGTGGGGGCCATGATGGGCGCCGAGGCGCTTGGCATTTATTTCATGGCTTTCAATGCGGGGCTTGGGCTGGCCACTTCGTTCACGCAAGCCTTCTCGGTCGTTCTGTTCCCGCATCTGTGCGCGGCCAAGGACAAGCACGGGGCGCTGCGCCACGGGCTGGGCCTGTCGCTGCTGATCCTGACGCCGCTGGTTCTGCTTCAGGCGGCTTTGGCCCCGGTCTATGTGCCGCTGTTGCTGGGACAGGGCTGGGTCGAGATCGCCCCGGCGGTATCGGTTCTGTGCCTTGCAGCCCTGCCGACGGTGATCTGGTCGGCGGTCGCCGGGTGGCTGCGGTCGGAAAACCGCCCCGTCACGGAATTGCGGGTCAGCACGGTTCTGGCCGTGGGCCTGATCGCCAACACGACCCTGATGGCGTCGCTGGGCCTGATGCCCGTCGCCGTCGGGTATGTCTGCACCTGCAGCGCCATCATGCTGGCCGCATCCTGGGCGCTGCTGCCGCGGGGTTCTGCAATCACTCAGGAGGCCCGCGCCCAATGACCCGGTTTTCCATCATCGTTCCCTTCCACAATGACGTGGCAACCATTGCCGCCACCCTGAATAGCCTGCTGGGGCAGAGCTTTGCGGATTTCGAACTCATCTGCGTGGGCGACAAGCCCTCGCGCCAGACGACCGAAGTTGTCCGGCAATTTTGCGCGCGCGACGCCCGGGTGCGGGTTGAGGCCAACCCCAATCGCGGCCCCAGCTCTGCGCGCAACCATGGTGCAACTGTGGCCACCGGCGACATCCTCGCGTTCTGCGACGCGGATGACCTGTGGGTCACCGACAAGCTGGCCCAACTGGACCGGTTGTTTGCAGATACCAGCATTGATGCGGCCTTTGGCCAGATCGGTTTCTTTTCCGAAACCCCCGGCGATTGTCCGACGCGCTCAACGGTTCCCACCGATCCCCTGACCATTCCTGACCTGCTGGCGGAAAACGCGGTGTGCACGATGTCGAACCTTGCAGTGCGCCGCCAGGTGTTCGCTGCTGTCGGCGGGCTGAACCCGGCTGCGGTCCACAACGAAGATCTCGAGCTGCTGATCCGCTTGGCGGGCGAAGGCCACGTGATCATCGGGGTTGACCGCCTGCAGGTCTGGTACCGGACCAGCGGCAGCGGTCTGTCTTCGGACCTCGAGGCGATGCGGGCCGGGCGCGCTCGGGCGGTTGCAACGGCGGCCCGCTACGGCGTTGCGCCGTCGCCCGCGTCCGAGGCGATCTATTTGCGGTACCTGGCCCGGCGCGCGCTGCGTCTGGGCGCGGAACCGTCGATGGCCCGCGCCTATGCCCGCGCCGGACTGGCGCTGAGCGCGCGCAGCTTTCTCAACCCAATCCGCCGCGGTGTACCCACTGCACTTGGCGCGGCACTGGCCCCCGCCCTGCCCCGCCCGATCCGTCAAGCGCTGTTTGCCCGCTGATCCCAACCAGGAGACCCAAAATGCCCCAGGCATCCATCATCGTTCCCGCCTACAACACCGCCGCGACCCTGGCGGAGACTCTGGCCTCGCTTCTGTCGCAGACCCATGATGATTTCGAAATCATCATCGTGGATGACGGCTCGCAGGACGAAACCCCCGCCATTGCCTGCGCCCATGCGACCGACCCAAAAGTGCGGGTGATCCGGCAGGAAAACCGCGGCCTCGCTGGGGCGCGCAATACCGGCATCGCGGCCGCGCGGGGAGATTTCGTCGGCTTTTGCGACGCCGACGATTTGTGGCTGCCCGAAAAGCTGGCCACCCATGTACGCCACCTGCAGGCCGAACCCGACGTTGCGATCAGCTATTCCGGCAGTGCCATGATTGACGAGGGTGGTCGGCTGATGCGCGTCCGCCAGTCGCCACGCCTGCGGGACGTGACGGCGGCACATGTCCTGAAACGCAACCCGATCGGCAATGGATCGGCAGCGGTGATGCGCAAATCGGCCTTGCTGGATCTGGCCTACCGTCCGGCGTTCGAGACCAAGCGCGACTGGGTCTTCGACGAAACCTTTCGCCAGTCCGAGGACATCGAATGCTGGCTGCGGCTGATGTTGACGACGGATTGGCAGATCGCAGGCGTGCCGGGGTTACTGACCCGCTACCGGATCCATGCGACCGGCCTGTCGGCGGCCTTGGACCGGCAGTTGCAAGCGTGGGAGAGGATGGCCGACAAGCTGCGTCCGCTGAACCCCGAATTTTTTGCCCGGCACGAGGCGGCGGCGCGTGCCTACCAGCTGCGTTATCTTGCGCGCCGCGCGGTCAGCAATCTGGATGCGCACAAGGCTTGGGAGCTTGCGCAGCGGTCGGTTTCAACCAGCGCCCGGCCCCTGATCGAAGAACCCGCCAAAACGTTGACCACCATCATCGCGGCCGCAGCCCTGCGCGCGGTCGGGCCAGCGCCTGTTGTTCAAGCCGGTCGCCTCATGCGCCGCCAGACTTCCATCTGAACCGAGGTTTCCAAATGTCCAAGATCACCGTTCTTCACCTTGTTGATGACACCACGGCCGGTGGGGTCATGCGTATGCTCGACCATCTTGCGCAGCTGCCCGAACTGGCCGACGAAGTCCACCAGAAGGTTCGCCCGGTCAAGCGGACCGCCTTCAGCTGGGGCAGTTTCGACGCCGATGTCATCGTGTGCCACATCGCCCCCGGCTGGCGTTGCCTGCCGGCCTTCTCGGCCTTGCGGGCAATGCATCCCACCACGCGGCTGGTGCATGTCGAACACAGCTATACCCGGTCTTTCACCGCCTTGAACGTGCCGCACAAGCGGCGGTTCTTTGCGATGCTGCGCGTGACCTATTCGTTGTTCGATCAGGTCATCGCCGTCAGCAAGGCGCAGGCCGGCTGGATGGCCGAACGTCGGTTGGCCCCGGCATCCAAACTGAGCGTGATCTCGCCGCAGGTTGACCTGAGCGCAGTTGCGCGCGCAGCCGGGCCGGTCGAGGCGGCCCGGGTCATCGGTGCGATCGGACGGCTCGAGCCGCAGAAAGGCTTCGATCTGCTGATCGAAGGATTTCGCATGTGCCCCAACCCCGATGCACGGCTTGTGATCTTTGGCGAAGGCAGCCAGCGCGACCGCCTTGCAGCCTTGGCCGCAGGCGACCGACGGATCGAGTTTCGGGGCCACGCCGACGACCCGGCCGAAGCCTATCGGGTCGTGGACGTGGTGGCGATGCCCTCGCGATGGGAGGCCTACGGGCTGGTCGCGGATGAGGCGCGCGCGGCGCGGCGTCCGGTCATCGTCAGCATGGTCGACGGTCTGCGTGACCGGATCGGGGCAAGCGGCGTGATCCCGTGCGGGTCCGATCCCAAGGCGTGGCGCAAATCGATCGAGGCGATTCTGGCGGGTACGCCTCCGGTGGTTCCCGTCCTGGCGCCCAAGGCTGACAGATCCCGCTATGCACAGCGGTGGCAGCAGGTGTTCGACCCGGCCAAACGGTTGTGAGGGCGGCGTGGCCACGGCTACGGCAAAGGGCGCCACAAGAACCAGCGGCAATGTCCGGGCGGGTTTTGCGTGTGCGTGTTGGCCAGGCGACCAAAGGGCTCGAAGCCCGAAGCCTGATAGAACCGTGTGGCGGCCGGGTTGGATGTGTCCAGCCACGCAGAATGACACCCGCGTCGGCGCGCCTCGTCAAAGGCGTGGTCCAGCAACTGCCGACCCAAACCGCGGCGTCGATGGGCCGGGTCGATCCACAAGGTCTTGATCAGCAGCCACCCATAGGAGGTGGCGCCATGCAGGCCGCCAACCCGGCCCTCGCCGTCCTGCGCAATCAGCGTGATGCTGTCATTGACCCCTTGGGGCGCAGTGGCCCGCAATTCCGCAAGAAGGGCTTGCTCGACCCAGTCCGCTTGCCCGGGGGCGGAAACAATGGACGGTCCCGCCATCGGTCAGTCCGGTATCCATTGGGCGGGGACCGGTGCAGCGCCGTTCATGCCGGGGTGGTTTCCGCGTTCAGGATCTCGATCACCATCGCGGCCGTCCAGGTAAAGCTGCTGCCGCCGCAGGGTTCGGCAGTGACTGGATCGTAATACTCGGCAAAGCCGCTTTGCTCGATCAGGCGCAGGCTGTCGTCGACGATCCGCTGCACGATCCGGGTCTGGCCCGCGCGTTTCAGACCATCGGCGATCATGTAGTTCACGATCAGCCAGACCGGCCCGCGCCAGTACCTTAGTCCGTCGAATTCAGGGGCCGCCGGGTCGTGGCTGGGCACCAGATACGGGACTGCGGCTCCGATGGCGTCCAACCGCTGGGCGATGGCCTGCGCGCGGTGCTCGGGGATGGGACAGAACGCCGCCAACAAGCCGCCGATCGAGGGGCTGTCGATCAGCGCCCCGGTGGCCCGATCAAAGCACAGATATTGCCCGCGGGTCTCGCTCCACAGGGCGTCCATCGCCGCGATGCCCGCCTGCGCAAAGGCGCGCGAAGCGCTGGCGATCTCGGCCTCGCCCAAGTCGTCGGCCAGCGCAGCAAGGTCAAGGCACGAGCGGATCAGGATCGCGTTGAATCCCGGGTCCACGACCCGGAACGGCGAGGCGTCATGTAGCTTGGAATTGTCCCAGCCAAGGCCGCGGAAATGTTGCACCAGCCAGATATAGCGGCGGTATTCTTCATCGGTCGGCCTGTGCGCCGGGTTGGCATGGGCCACGTCGCGACGCTGGAACGGGGCCACGCCCTCGGTCGGGACCCGGGCCAGCGCTGCGTCCCAATCGACCGAGTTGTCGCGCCCCGATTCCCACGGGTGGATGATGGCGACCAGACCGGTGCCCTGCGGGTCGCGGTTGGTATAGAACCATTGGTGCCAGGCGTGGATCTTGGGCAGCAGGGCGCGGGCCTGCGCATCGGCCAGCGCCCGGTTTTTGGCCCGCGCATGGATCCGCCGCACGGCGAACCCGGCCACCGCCGGCTGCGTGATGCCCGAGGTGGGAACCGCGCGGCCCGTGGCCCAGACATCCGGCCCTGGGAAATAGCCGTCATTCATCTCGTGGAAGATGATATGCGGCACCATGCCATCATCCCACTGATGCCGGAACAAGGTCTCGATCTCGCGCCAGGCGCGGGCCTCGTCGAAATGCGAGAACCCAAGGGCGCTGAGCGCGCTGTCCCAGTTCCACTGGAACGGATAGAGGCCGTGGGTGGGCACCGTGTAGTCGCCCCGGTCATTTCGGGCCAGAACGGCGCGGGCCTGTTCGATCAGATCCTGTTTCATTGCGCGCTCCTCAGGCCACGGCCAGGGTTGTTTCGGGGTCGAACCAGCGCACCCGGTCGGGCTGCGGGGCCAGGGTCAGGGTGTCGCCGCGGCGGACGGTCAGATCGCTGTCCAGAACCGCGCGGAACAAGGCGCCATCCACGCTGCAGGTGACCAGAAGGTGCGCGCCCAACGGTTCGACCACCTTGACCGTGGCGGCCAGGCCCGTGTCGGCCGGGCGCAGATCCTCGGGGCGGATGGCGAAATGCAGCGGCGTGGTTCGGGACGGCCCGTCGAGGATCTGGCCCGCGACGGTCCATTTGCCGTCTCCGGACGGGGTGGCGGGCAGGAAGTTCATCGGCGGATTGCCGATGAATCCGGCCACGAACTCGGCCGCCGGGTTGCGGTAGACCTCGATCGGCGAGGCCGCCTGAACGATCTTGCCCTGATGCATCACGCTGATCCGGTCGGCCATGCTCATGGCTTCGACCTGGTCGTGGGTGACATAGATGGCGGTGGTGTTGCTTTCGGCCAGAACGCCTTTGAGCTCGGCCCGCATCTCCATCCGCAGCAGCGCGTCCAGGTTCGACAGGGGCTCGTCCATCAGGATCACGTCGGGCTCCATCGCCAGGGCGCGGGCCACGGCGACGCGCTGGCGCTGACCGCCGGACAGCTCGCCCGAATAGCGCCCCAGCAGCTGGTCGATATGCATCAGACCCGCCGTGCGCTCGACCCGGCGCTTGACCTCGTCATTGGGCAGTTTCTGCATCCGCAGGCCGAACCCGATGTTCTCGAACACGGTCAGATGCGGGAACACGGCATAGTTCTGGAACACCATGGCGATGCCCCGATCCTTGGGCGGCAGGTGGTCCACTCGGCGCCCGCCGATCCAGACCTCGCCCTCGGTCGCGGTCTCCAGCCCGGCGATGATCCGCAGCAGCGTGGTCTTGCCGCAGCCCGAGGCCCCTAGCAGAACCATGAATTCCTGGTCCTGGATGGTCAGGTTGATGTCGTGCAGCGCCTGATAGCTGCCAAAGCGTTTCGCGACATTCTTGATTTGAATTTCTGCCATTATTCCAACTCCTTGGGGCCGTCAGCGGTTGGCGATGCCCCACATGGCGAACAGGTATTTGCGCACGGCGAAGATGAAGATCAGTGCCGGAACGACAAGGATGAAACCGCCCGCGAATTTCAGATGCAGCGGCGAGGTGTCGAGGTTCTGCAGCAAAAAGGCCGTCAGGGTCCGGTTCTCGATCGTCAGGACGGCGGCGGCGAACACCTCGTTCCACGAGATCACGAAGGCGAAGATGGCCGAGGCCGTGATCCCCGGCAGGATCAGTGGCAGCACCACCTTGGTGAAGGCGGTCAGCCGGGTGCAGCCCAGCGTCCAGGCGGCCTCTTCCAGTTCCAGCGGGATGCCGGAAAACAGCGAGAACGTGATCAGCACCGCAAACGGGATGGCCAGCGTGGTGTGCACCAGCGACAGGCCGAATACCGTGTCATCCAGCCCGGTCTGGATGAACATCACCGCCAAGGGCAGTGCCAGCAGCGGCAGCGGAAAGGCGCGGGTCAGCAGGATCAGCAGGCGGAACGCCTCTTTCCCGCGAAAGTCGAACCGCGACAGGGCATAGCCTGCCGGCGCGCCGATCAGGATCGACATGATCATCGTCAGACCCGCCACCAGGATCGAGTTCTTGAGCGCGGTCAGGATGCCCGCGAAGCCCGCAAAGAACCCCAGGCTCCCCAGGTCGAATTCGGGGATGAAGGGCTTGGGAAAGCTGTTCACCGTTTCCGGCGAAGACAGCGTGTTGATCAGCAGGAAATACAGCGGCACCAGCACCCAGGCGCACAGTAGCACCACCGCGGCGATGTAGACATAGCGTCCGGCCCGACGCGTATCGGGCGCGGCGACATCGGTCGTGACGGTCGTCATATCGTGGCTCCTTTCGGGACACGCAGGGCGCGCAGGATGATCAGGGTGAACCCGATCGAGATGGCGAGGATGATCAGCGCCATCGCCGCCGCTGCGCCGCTGTCAAGCAGGTCGAACTGATAGGCGTAGGTTTCGCTCATGAGGACGGGGAAAAGGGTGCCGCCCAGGGCCAGCACCACGGCGAAGACCTCGAAGGCCAGGATCACGCGCAGCACCAGTGCCGTCTGCAGCGACGGGCGCAGCAGCGGCAGCGTGATGCGGGTGAAGCGTTTCCAGGGCGAGGCGCCAAAGACCTCGGCCGCCTCGTAATATTCCTTGGGGATCAGGCCGATCCCGGCGACCAGGATCACCAGCATGATCGCCGTGGCGCGCCAGATCTCGGCCAGGGCGATGGCCAGGAACACCACGCCGGGGTGCTGATAGCTGAGGAAATTCACCGGCCGGTCCACTACGCCCAGCCCAGAAAGCATGGAGTTCAGGAAGCCCGACTGTTCGAAGATCGCCAGCCAGATGATGCCCGCGGCCAGATCCGAGATACCCAGTGGGATGGTCCAGACATACAGCACCAGGTCGCGCCCTCGCTGCATCTTGTTGACCATCGTGGCCATCAGCAGCGCCAGCGCCAGTTGCACCGGAACCACCGCCGCCGCCAGCAGCAGCGTATTCTGCAGCGAGATCGGGAATTTCCAGTACCCTACCACCTGCCGGAAATTGTCCAGCGTGAATCCGTCGCCGGTACTGAAGGCCTGTTTGGCGACCAGGACGAAAGGATACAGAAAGAACAGGCACAGAAACGCCGTCACAGGCAGGATCAGCACATAGGGCAACACTCGAGCGTTCATCAGATCGCTCCTTTCCTTGCGGAAGTTCCGGTGGTTTCGGGCAAAGAGTTCGGGGGGGACACCGGGCCTGCGTCAAGCCCGGTGTCAGGATCGGGTCAGACCCTTATTCGACGGGGCACGGACCGTCCGAAGGTGCATCCGGAGCCCAGCAGGGCGCGCCGGTCTCCTGCATGATCGCCTGCAACGCGCCTTTCTGATCGTCCAGCACGGTACGGATGTCCTGACCGCCCAGTACGATCCGCTCGAACGCATCTGTATAGACGCGGTTGAAGTCACCGCCCTTGTCGCCCAGTCCCGCGGGCAGCAGCCCGGGGTTGGCATCGGCCGAGCCACTCATCTTGGCGACCGCGTCGCCTGCGGCTTTTACGGCTGGCGGCAGGTCGTCGGGCAGGTCAACCGCGACGACCGGGAAGAAGTTCGTCGCGCGCAGCGTGGCGATCTGGGTTTCCGGCTTCATCATGTAGGCAACCAGAGCTTTGGACGCTTCCATGTCCGGTGCGGTTTTGGGGATCGCAACCCCAGCCAGAACCGGCATGAAGCCGCGCCCGGTCGGGCCCGCCGGGGCCGGGAAGGCCACGAAGTCATCAGGCCGCTCGTTGAAGGCCTGCGCCAGACGCGAGGTGTGGTCGAAAACGATCCAGGCGTCGCCCGACAACAGCTGTTCCTGCATGAACGAGAAGTTGGTCGAGGCCGGGTTGGTATGCGTCCACAGCTCGCGGAATTTTTCCCACGCGGTCACGGCATCGTCGCTGGCAAAGGTCCGCACCACGCCGTTCGTATAGGACGGATACAGATAGCCCTGGAAGAAGCGGTGCTTCAGGCCCTTGGGCCCGGCCGGAAAGCCGAATTTCGGCTCGCCCGCTGCCTCATGGGCGTTGGCGGCCCATTCGATCAGCTGGTCATAGGTCAATGCATTGATGTCTGCGCCTTCGGGCAGGTACTGCAGCGCTTCTTTGTTGGCCGCCATGATATAGCTGGCCTGCATCCAGGGAATGTATTGCAGGCTGCCTGCTCCCAGCGTCGCCAGTTCGTTGAACGTGTCCGAGGCCGAGGCGATGCCCAGATCATCCAGGTCGACCAGGTCATCGGGGTTCATGGCCGAGAAATCACCATGCAGCGCGCCCAGAACGCCGATCGTGCCCGAGCCGGCCTGCAATTCGGCTTGAAGACGCGTCAGCCAGGGGCCGCCGTCATTGGGCTGGTAATCCACGCCACCCTCGAAGCCTGAAAGAACCTGTTCGCGCATGGCCTGCGCCTCTTCGACCGGCTTGGCCTGTGTCGACCAGAACAGAACCTCGGCCTGCGCCACGTTTGTGACCAGGGCCAGAACAAGGCCGGATGCGGCACCGACCAGCTTGGATTGAATTGACATGGACTCCTCCCAGAGTTTCGATTGGGCCTTTTGCCCGTTCTGCCCGGTGAGGTCGGTTTTCTGTGCTTGTCGTGCGACGACTCACCCTAGGCGATGTCAATAGCATGGTATAACGATATATCTAGCGTCAACGAATATTTTCCAATCGGCTGGCCCGAACTTTAGAAAATTGTGGGAATTGCTCGTTGCAATGCCTCAGTGAGTTGGGCATTTTGATGATGCAACGATATATCAGAAGTCCGAGCAATGCCCGCCAAACCCACCCTCGCCAGTGTCGCCAAAGCCGCCGGAGTCTCGATCCCGACGGTAAGCCAGGTGATGCGCGGCACCGGGCGGATTTCCGAGCAGACCCGCAAGAAAGTGCTGCAAGCAGCCGAGGCCTTGCACTATGTCACGGACTCGCGCGCGGCGTCGATGCGATCAGGCGAGAACCGGGAGATCGGGTTCGTTCTGAACCAGTTCGCAAACCCGTTCAACGCCGAAGTGGTCAGCGGCGCGGTCGAGTTGCTGGAGGCCGAGGGGTATTTGGTTTCGATCCTGGACACGCGCGACGACGCGGACCGGCAGGGCAAGCAATTGCGGGATTTCATTCGCAACGGACGCGGCGGCCTGCTGTGGGTGCCTGCGCTGGAGACCACGGCAGAAACCCTTCAACTCTTGCGCACGCATGGTTTGCCCACGGTGACCTTTCTGCGCCATGTCAGCCCTGATTTTGATCATGTGGGCATCAGAAATGCCGAAGCGACCGCGACCGCGACCAATCACCTGGCGGAACTGGGGCACAGGCACATCGCATTCTTCGGCGGCATCGGCATGAACCCCGTTCGAAAGCAGCGCATAGCCGGGTATGAGCGTACGCTGCAGGACTTGTCTTTGGGGCCGCCGATCATCTGGCCCTCACCTGACACCAAGCGTGCGGGTATGCAGGAGATGCTGAAATTGCACGACGCCCATCCTGAGGTCACGGCGGTGGTCTGCAATGGCGACATGGTCGCTTTGGGGGCGTGTTTCGGCCTGATGCGGGCTGGGTTGCAGCCGGGGCGGGATGTTTCGATTGTTGGATTTGACGATACCGAGGATGCCTCGGTCGCAATTCCCGCGCTCAGTACCATGGCGGTTTCGCCAAAGCGGTTGGGCCGCAAGCTCGCACGTACTCTGCTGGACAGGATAAAAGACCCTGACATGCCGGTAGTCGTGTCCGAAGTTTCAGCCCGGTTCATCGCACGGGAAACCACGGGACCGCTGCAGAAGGACCGCTGACGAGTCAGGCGCGCGTATCCGGCAAGGTCTCACTCCACTTCCGCAGCTCGTCCAGAAAACCCAGCGCGGTGCGTCCACGGTCGGTCACGGAGTACTGCACCGAAACCGGTGAGGTTTCGAGCACTTGGCGGTGCACCAGGCCCTGTTGCTCCAATTGGCGCAAGCGTTCGGCGATCATCTTTTTGCTGGCGCCACCGATCATCCGGGCCAAGTCATTGAATCGTACCGGCTCGTCTTTGAGATGCCACAGGATCGACCCGGTCCACTTGCCACCAATGATCCGCATGCCGCGCTCGATGGGGCATGGTTCGCTGCACGCATCCACTGCTTGCCGCTTGCCTTGGTCGTCCTGTTCGATACGGGCACGCATCACCTTCTCCAGTCCAGTCACAGGTTACAAAAAGTAAACTGGTTGCAATTCATCACTACTGTTCTCAAGTTCGGTTTCACCCCGACCGAAGTCAAGGGGCAAGCAGTTTCAAAACCAAGGATATGGACATGAGCAAGATCCTGATCGTGAACGGTACGCAGCCTTATGAATTCGCACCTGGCCGCCTGAATGCGTCGCTGGTGCAACGGGCGCAGGACGCGCTGACCGGCATGGGCCACGAGGTGCGCGTGACCACGGTTGCCGAAGGATACGACATCAATGCCGAGATCGACGCCCATGTCTGGGCGGATGTGGTCATCATGCA